>CAVXCT010000015.1:0-25328 GCA_963760355.1 uncultured Gammaproteobacteria bacterium
ACACCATTGTGGGGGTGTGGAAAATAAGTTCTATTTTTTTGTAAAATTATATAAGTGATTAATATAAAATCCTTATTAAGTAGAAAAGAATAAAGAACGAACAAAAAGAGACAGAATTGGGTTTTAATATAAAAAAGTTTATACAAGCTACAGTATCTCATCTAACCATTTCTTTTGCGGTTGCATATATTTGGACTATGATAATGTTTCAGGACTTATATATTGCGGTAGGTGCTCAAACAAGATCTGAGCCAATTATTGTATTAGGGTTAATAGCGATGCTGCTTCAGGCTGTTGTAATTGCCTATATCTATCCACTTTTCTATAGACCAGGGCTTCATCCAGTTGCACAGGGGATAAAGTTTAATTTACTAATGGGAGCCATGGCCTTTTCCATTTTTGGTTTTGTCACCGCCGCTAAATATGACATAAATCCAATCGCTCCTTTTCTATTTTATACCTTGATGTTTCAGGTTTTCCAGTTTGTATTCACAGGTGTAGCATTGGGTCTTATCTACGGTAGAATTGACGAAAATTCTTAAATGCTTCCAGTTTATTTTACTATCTTAAAATAATAGCTTTCGAGTTATGCATTGGAAGATAACCTTTCAATGTTTTATCAATTACTTGAATACTTTTTTCTGTAAATAATGAAAAACTCTTTATAAGTAGGGGAGGGCATTAGTTTATATTTACTACTTATAATCTATGTCTAATAACAAATAATATGGAATCCAGTTTGAAGCGTTTAATTTCAGTCATCGTGCTACTTACGGTATCTATTCTTGATGCGAGTTATTACGGTAATTCCGAAATCAATACCTATGATGCTGCTACTGGATTTTACTACAAAGCGATAGTGTCGGTTGAAGAGGGCAAAGGGTTTCTTAGTAGTACTAAATCGATACGCAAGATAACTAATATAGCCAAATATAAGCCACGACCTGACACATATTAATTACTGTTTGAAAAAGGTAGTAAAAGAGATACTTCATTTGTCTTTTTTGAATCTGCCTATAAGGAAAACTCAATTCAGTTTTATGGAGCAGAGGGAACTTATAGCCCGGTTATTAAAATTAAGTTCTCAGTTCCAGAGCGTAAGCCCAATAATAAAATTCTTATTGGTTTTAGAGACAAACAAAAAGAGCTGACCAATCTATTGCTATTTAAAAAAGACAGGACAGAACTGCAAAGTTTGGTCAATATACGTTTTGTTCGACATGGCATATCGATGTTACCCGTGGTTAACATTAGTTATAAAGATTTTGTGGTTAATAATTACCCTTGGTAATCATTCGATAATGGTTTTTTCTAACACAGTCAAAGCAGCGTTTTGGATGCTTGGTGCGGTAATGTCATTTACGTCTATGGCTGTTGCCGGAAGGGAAATGGCGCACGAACTCGATACCTTTGAAATCATGATGTATCGCTCGGTCATTGGCTTGATAGTGGTACTGGTCATTGGTGGTTTAGTAGGCAGTTTAGCAACAATTACCCGGCAGCGTTTTGGTTTGCACCTGATTCGAAATATTAGTCATTTTATTGGGCAAAATTTATGGTTTTATGCGATAGCATTAATTCCATTCGCCCAGGTTTTTGCCTTCGAATTTAGTACTCCGATATGGGTGGCTTTGCTGGCACCGATATTTCTCGCAGAACGTTTAACAAAAATACGTTTAATAACGGTTGCCCTAGGTTTTCTTGGAATCCTTGTCGTTGCCCAGCCTGGAAACATAATAATAGGGCCGGGTGTAATCGCAGCTGCACTTTGCGCAATCGCATTTGCAGGTGCATACATCTGTACCAAACTGCTTTCGCGTACTGAAAGTATCACTTGTATTATGTTTTGGTTAACGGCAATACAGTTAGTGTTGGGAATTATTTGTACGGTTTATGATGGTGATGTGTCAGTGCCAAGCCTCGCGACTCTGCCATTGATTGTGCTGGTTGCCGGTGCTGGTTTATTCGCGCATTACTGCATAACCTCGGCACTCAAACTAGCGCCTGTTATGTTTGTCTCACCGATAGATTTTTTACGTTTACCCATTATCGCTTTTATCGGTGCAACGTTTTATAACGAAGAAATTAATGTCTGGGTAATTATCGGAGCGATCATAGTTTTCAGCGCAAACATTTTGAATATTAGGGGAGAGAGTAAAGCAAAAACCACCTAGCCGTAGCGCAGCGAATACAACGTTGGAATGCAGTGACGACGACCCGAAGAGTGTGTTTTTCATTTAATAAGAACAAAAAACACATAAAAGTAGGGGGGTGACTTCTATTCCTTTTTTAAACCTGAAATATCGTTCTAAAGCCAATTCTCTAGTCGCTTTTAAATCAGGCACAAGGCTGATCTCGGCTTAACTTATTAACTGCGGCATAAATAAAGTCGCAAGGCTCAATACCAGAAAAAATCCTGCCATATCAGTAACCGTGGTCAATAACGGGCCAGACGCAACAGCTGGATCAATGCCAAATCGTTTAAGTATCAGTGGTACTGAACCGCCAATAGCTACCGCAATCAATGTATTCAGCGATAGCGCAAGTCCGATTACCAGACCGAGATAGGCGTTGCCTTTCCATACCCAGGCAACGAGTCCGATAAGGATGCCTAGTGCAATTCCGTTGATGATACCTACACTGAGTTCTTTTCTTAATACATGAAACAAATCTGCCGGGCGGGTTAAGCCCAAAGCCAGTTCACGCATGCTGACACCAACCGCCTGATTACCTGAGCAACCACTCATATCAGAGACCATGGGGAGAAATACGGCAATAGCGATGACTGCAGTAAGTGTATCGGTGTAGGCTGAGATCACACTCGCGGCAATGATATTCAAAACGATATTCGCCGAAAGCCACGATAATCTTCTTCTCGAGCGCAGTATCAAAGGCATTGAGCGTAATTCGTCTCCGGTACGATTTCTCGCCAAAGCTTGTTGCTCGGCATGTTCAAGCGCGGCTTCGGCAACTGCGACGCGCGATACCGCGCCCAGTAAAAAACCCTGCTCATCTACCACCGGAACTGCAAGAAACGGATTTTCATGTAATACGATGGCAAGTTCATCCTGGTTGGCATCAGCCAAGACTGAAATTGCCGGGCTCACCATGATTTCAGAAAGCTTCATTGAGCGCTTGTTGCGTAGCAGGTTACGTAATGAGACAACGCCAAGTAGTTTGCCGGCTTCGTCAAGAATATAGGGGTGCTGGCCTCGATGCTGTTCAAATGCGTCCTCTTCATCTGCCAGTCTTCGAAGCACAGTGCCTGCGGTATCACTATCACGGAAGGAAAAAGTCTCAAGGTCCATCAAACCACCAGCAGACTCAGGGTCGTACTGGGTAAGCTTGCGCACATTCTCTGCGCTGTCAAAGTCCATCTCGGATAGCAGCGCTTCGGAACTATCCTTTTCCATCACCTGCACGATGTCTGCCTGTGTATCAGATTGCAGTTCCTGCATGATTTTTGCAGCGCCAATCGAATCCAGGTCTTCGATCATCGCTGCTGCGACTTCCGGGTGCGCTTCGTCTATGACATCGGCAGCTGATTCTGGAGTCAGACTTGAGAGTAAACGGATACGTTCATCCGCATCCATCATGGAAGCTTGTCGCAAGATCTCCTGAGTGGATAAAGACTCGACTATTTCTGCAAGCTGCTCGTCACTGGCTATCTCGATAGCTTCTTTCAACGTATCTTCTAAGTTATCTTCTGATTTTTCTTCTAATATATCTTCTAAGTCATGTTTTGGTTTTTCTTCTAACTTATCTTGAGTATTTTCATTATTAGCTGATTTTTTCATGTTTTTCGTTCCGATTAATTTCTTTTAACTTAGTTAAGATACTGATTTTATTATCAAGCTGTGACAAGCCCAATACTCCTCGCAGTCTATTTAACTGAAAACGGTTTACACCTATTTTAATTTTCCAAATAAAACAGTCTACGAATAAGATGACTAGTCTTATGGGCAGTAACGTTTTCTGTGGATGGTTATTTTGCTTAGCTATTTCAAAAATATTGTAAGCAGTTTATTTATAACATATAAAAGTCAATCACATTTATTTTCTAATACTATTAACTTGTCAGCAGTATCCAGTTTCTTTAGAGGCTTTTGTGATGCAAAAGCCAAGCCACTCGAGGAAAAAGCGTTTAAAAGTAGGGGGGGGTGACTTTCTTGCTAATATTTATATTAAAATAATTTATTTTGTGCGAGCAATGAAAATTACAGCTATGATTTAGTTATACAATCGACAGGAGACTACGATGAATAAAATAATCAAGATAAGTTTAGCTGCTCTGCTTGGATTTTTCACTATGGCAATGCTTTCTGCGGCTGAAATGCCAAGCTCTACCTCACCTGAAGGAGCGCGTGCTTATATCATTTCACCTGCTGATGGCGAAACTGTGGGACAGGAAGTTCTGGTTAAATTTGGATTGCAGGGTATGGGTGTCGCACCTGCGGGAACAGATAAAGAAAACACTGGACATCACCATTTACTGATTGATGTTGAGAAGTTGCCTGATATGGATAAACCCATGGGTGCCGATGTAATGCATTTTGGTGGTGGCCAGACTGAAAAACTTATCAAGCTGGAAAAAGGCACACACACTCTACAAATGATATTGGGTAATTATCTGCATATTCCGCATAACCCTCCGGTGGTTTCAGAGAAGATTACGATAACTGTAGAATGAACAGCAGATAATGCTTTGATAATAAAGCTTTAATTACTAGGACACATCGCTTTTACAGATGTGGTGGAGTCTGGTTTTTCATTAGCTCGCTGAACGTTGACAAGTAGTGCTTTTGCCATCTCTTTATTAACGATCAGGTTGTGTGACGCAGATAGTTTAAGAAACTCACACATGCCTTGTAGTACCTCTTGTCGGTTAGGTTTCGGTGCGAGGCCAAACAGCCCACCGATCCACAGGCGCGTTTTATCCTGGTTCGGCGTGTGGGGGATTTCCATCAGGCCAGCCCAGCGTGTATTATCTGGTTCGCCTACACGCTTCCAGGACCAATAAACCCATACGCTCACCATATTTCCTGGAGTCTCATAAAGATTTACAGTCCCGCGAACCCACCCGGCAGTATTGGTACCAAATTCAGAATTCCAGATCGGCGCTTGGTGTTGATCAGAAAACTTCTTCATCTTTTCGACCTGCTTCTTGTCTATCGAGCTAGAAAAGACGTTATATGTGTGAAAGCTGTAAGTAATATTGGCGATAGGCTGAGTCGAAAGTTTTGCAAACATGCTGAAATCTGTTGATAGGTTACTGCCTTCATGATTAGCCCTCATATTCCGCTGTTTGTAATATTAAAAAAACAATATGGTGAAAGATCCACATAATTTGTGGTTAAGAATAGCATTGCATTATTTTATAAAAGATAACAAATGTTGGAATTAAGAAATTTTTATTTACAAATCACCCCCCACCTTTTATGAGGTTTTTACAAAACCACACTCTTCGAGTAGTCGTCGCTGCGCTCCAAAATTGTCTCGGCTTTGCCTCGGCTAGGCACTTTTTTATCTTAATATAGACGCCCATAAAAAAAGCCCGATCAACTTTCGTTGAACGGGCTTTAGCCAAACTAGTTTAATCTAATCTAGTGACTATACGTAGTCTTTGTATTTTTCTAGATAACGTACTGGCTTGCTCAATGCATCTTTACGGAACGGGTCGCCTAATTCACGAGTTGTAAAGATCTCGATGATAGTTGTCTTGCCTTCGTTCATCTGCATGTCAATTGCTTTGTCAAGAGCCGGTCCTACTTCTTCGAGCTTTATCAACTGTGATAGCTTCTGCGCCCATAGCTCTAGCGATAGCCTGGAAATCCTGATCTGTTAGCTCAGCCGCTGTGAAACGACGACCGTAGAAATCAACCTGGTTCTTTTTCTCTGCACCCCAGTGTTTGTTGTGGAATACAACAGCAGTTACTGGGATGTCATGACGAACACATGTCATAGTTTCCATCATGCTCATAGCCCATGCGCCGTCGCCAGCGTATGAGATTGCTGGACGATGCGGAGCTGCCTTCTTGGCACCGATGATGGTTGGGAATGCGTAACCACAGTTACCCCAGCTCATTGCAGCGAAGAACGAACGTGGCTTTTCAAAACGTAGGTAGCTGTTTGCTACTGAGTTGATGTTACCGATATCAGTTGAAACCATCACGTCTTCTGGCATTGCTTCTTCTAGTGCACGCAATACCTGACGTGGTGATGGGTAACCAAACTCTTTGTTTTCTTCAAGCATGTCCTGAGAGAAATCATCTTTCTCGTGGATCCACTCAGTTAGCTCAGTTTCCCATGCTGTCTTTCTCTGCATTCATTGTTGCAACACGCTCATCTTTGTTGGCATCACAAGCTAGTTCACGACCTTCTAGACGAGTCAGCTAGTGCAGCAGCTGCTTCAGCTGCGTCACCACAGATACCAACAGAAATGTCTTTTACGAGACCAAGCATTTTGTGGTCAGCATCGATCTGAATGATTTTGGCTTCTGTTGGCCAGTAGTCCATGCCATGTTGTGGCAATGTACCAAATGGACCAAGACGTGAACCTAAAGCAATAACAACGTCAGCTTGTGCCATCAACTTCATTGAAGCTTTAGAACCTTGGTATCCTAGAGGACCACACCATAAAGGATGGCTTGCAGGGAAAGAGTCATTGTGTAGGTAGCTGTTTACTACAGGCGCCTGAAGACGCTCTGCCAGTGCTTTACATTCTTCAACTGCATCAGCCATTACTACACCGCCACCAGAAATGATCACTGGGAATTTAGCTGCAGCAATTAGGTCAGCTGCTTCATCTAGGCTCTGGGTTCCACCTGGTCCACGATCTAAACGCTTAGGCGTAGGGATGTTTACATCGATTTCGCCGTAGAAGTAATCACGAGGGATGTTTAACTGAGTTGGGCCCATTTCTGACATCGCACGGTCAAAACAACGTGCTGTGAATTCAGCCATACGATCAGGGTGATTTACGTGACCTTGGTACTTAGTAAATTCTTGGAACATCGGTAGCTGGTTAGCTTCCTGGAATCCACCAAGCCCATGCCCATAGTGCCTGTCTCAGGCGTAATCATTACTAATGGTGTGTGTGCCCAGAATGCTGCTGCAACTGCTGTTACAGAGTTAGAGATACCAGGACCGTTTTGTCCGATACTTACACCGTGGCTACCGGTTGCACGTGAGTAACCATCAGCCATGTGCGTAGCACCTTGCTCATGTACAACAGGAATTAAACTAATTCCGGCAGGTGCGAAGATATCCATCGCGTCCATAAATGCAGAACCCATAATACCAAATATGGTGTCTACGTCATTCGCGACCATAGTCTCTACGAATGCTTCACTTGGTGTCATTTTAGCCATTTCGATCTCCTCTTCAATTTAAGCTGTTGCATATCATTATGCGCAAGCAATGTACTATCGAATTAAAAAAAATGAGATTAATCGTCTCATTAATCCAAGTCAACCATTATTTTAATTAAATGAGATAATAAATCTCAATTTTATGTACTTTGGTGTTTTAAACGTGTATTTTACGTTTAAACTATAGATCAAAAGGTCAATATGAGTAATGAAAACGCTACACAATCGACATTAATACGTGGATTTATGTTGTTAGAAACCATTATGAATGCCGATAAGCCACTCACCGCTGCTTATTTAGCGGAAGATTTAGACCTACCCAAAGCAACGGTACATAGAATTGCACAGCAACTAGAAGAAGAAGGTTTATTGCAACGAGAGCCCAACGGTAAACGTTTTGTTGGTGGTTTACGTTTAAGAAAACTCGCGACTGCGGTTTTATCTAATTCAGTCATGACAGCCAGCAGACACATGATCTTACAAAGCTTGTCTGAGAATATTAATGAAACGGTTAACCTGACTGCATTAGATGGCAACGAAATCATCTATCTTGATCGTATCGAGAGTAACTGGCCGTATCGAATTCATTTACCCGTAGGCTCTCATTTACCACTGCATTGTACGGCTGCGGGAAAGCTGTTTTTGGCGAATATGAATACCGGATGGCAACAACGTTATTTGAAAGCAGCCAGTCTTTCAAAATACACGGATAAAACCATTACGGATGTAAAAGAACTTCGAGGTCAGTTAAGACAAATTGCCGAAGAAGAAGTGGGTTTTGATCAGGGTGAATATCTTGATGGCATGATCGCTTTGGCGGTTCCGGTGAAAAATGAAAGGGTGATGTGTGTTATTCAATTGCAGTGCACGCTCCAAGTGCACGCATAGGCCTAGACGATCTTAAAGAGTATTTACCACAGTTAATAGAGGCTGCAACTAAGATTTCTGAACTTGAATGTCAGGAACTCAATGAAACTTAGGGTGAGCTAAAAACATGCAAAATGTCACTGAAATAGGTATCTCCGTTCTCGATGTGTTGGCATTGTTATGGTTTGTTATTGTCTGGATCGGTTATATTCGATTTACCCGCTATAAATGCAATACAGATAAAACGGGCTTGATAGCACAGATGAATAGGGTTCGTAATGAATGGGCGCTGGAACTGATCAGACGTGAAAATCGTATTATGGATAGCCAATTGATCAATGGCATAATGAGAAAAGAAACATTTTTTGCTTCAACCACCATGCTGATCTTAGCTAGTTCCCTTGCATTAATGGGTGTGGGTGATGAAGTACTTAATTTATTCCAGAATATTCCGTTTGCACAGACAACTTCTCAAATATTGTGGGAGCTTAAAGTGCTGGTGTTGATTATTGTGTTTATGTTTGCCTTCTTTAAATTTACCTGGTCGATACGACAGCATTCATATTGTTCAACCTTTCTGGGTTCGATACCACCTGCTGAAGAGAGCGAAACGCAGGGCGCTTTAGTAAAAGCAAAACAGCTTGCTGATTTGAGTAGTCTGGCAGCTAATCATTTTAATGATGGCTTACGCGCCTATTATTTTGCACTCGCAGAATTGAGCTGGTTCTTTCATCCAATTGCGTTTATGTTAGCAACGACATGGGTAGTGATTGTTTTATATCGTCGCGAATATCACTCGAAAGCACTCGCTATTCTTAAAGAAGAGATTTAAAAAAACAGATGTATTGAAAAAGTGACTTAAAGTAGGGGGGTGATTTAAATATATTTAGTTGCTATTCAGAATCATTTTTATCTAGGTTATCACAATAGCTGGATGATAATGCCATGGATGCTCGTCTAAGAGCAGGAATAAAATTCTTCAAATCATCAATGGTTTGGCGTGTTGTGGGTGCATGTATGGCAACCGTAAAACAGATCTTATTTTCTTTGTTATACACGGGTACCGCTATTGCCACCATACCTTTGAGTAATTCTTCATTATCGTAGCCAATACCTTCGGCTTTTATCTTTTTTAGTTCTGTCTCTAATAATTCAGGAGAAACGATAGTTCGATCTGTATTGGCAGAAAGCGGTGCTGCATTTAACAAACGCTTTCTATCTCTGGGCTTCATATGTGCGAGGAATAATTTTCCACTTGCTGTTGCATGCAAGGGCAATCGCGAACCCGGGCGCAAGTTGACCTTGATAGGCCAGTTACACTCAACACGATCAAAATACACGGTGTGATTGCCATCCAGCATTGTGCAGTTACAGGTTTCTTCTACTTCCTCTGAAAGCGCTTCTAAAATTGCATGTCTCGGTGCGCCGATTGAAGCATTAGAGATAACTTGCAATGAAAAATTTTGTAACTCACTGCCGATGATAAAGCGTTTGTCAATTGGATCTCTTTGCAAATAATTATTCGCTTCAAGTTGTGTTGCAATTCTGTGAACAGTGGGTTTGGCTAGATTTAGTTCAGTCACCAAATCAGCAATCGAAACAGGGCGGCTAGAACTCGATACGGCTCTTAGGATTGAAAGTCCACGAAGCAATGTTGAGTTGGTCGGTGAATTTTTGGATTCGGTATCGGCCATATTATCGTTTGTGATATCTAGCATAATTGTTCATATGGTACCTTAATTCAGACTCTTTTTGTATCCAGTCAGTATTTATTAATACTTAGAATAGATAGTAAAACCACCTAAAAGTATGGGGGTGGCTTTAATAAATCCCATTATGTTAGTTGCTTTATTTTCTCCACAATCTTACCAATACCAGCAGCTATTTTAGTCTCAGCGAGTGACGAAAATCCCAAACGAAAATATTCACAATTATCTTTTTTAGGATAGAAATACACATCGCCGGGTTCAATCAATACGCCTTCTTTTAACAGTTCCTCAGCCAGTTTGCGAGAGTCCAATCCTGCTGGTCCTTTAATCCATAATGCAGAACCGCCGTGTTGCGATTCTAAAGCTTCTCCCGGGAAATTATCGTCTATCTGTGTTCGCATGACGTTTGAACGCTGATACAGCGTGAGGCTAAGTTTGCGAATCAATGAGTCGTGATAGCCGCGTTGTAAAAAACGCGCGATAATAAACTGGTTATTACTAGGAGGGTGCTTCAGCATTAAGCGTCTAAGCACGCGGGCTTCTTCGATAAACTCCTTAGGTGCAACCATAAAGCCCAGTCGAATACCGGGTGCCAATGTTTTTGAAATACTGCCGATATAAATCACACGACCATCTTTATCCTGACTTTTTAGTGCGGCGAGTGGCTTTTTATTGTAAGTCAGTTCAGCCTCGTAATCGTCCTCAATGATGATGAAATTCTTATCAGTTGCTTTCTTTAATAGCTTGGTTCGACGACTTTGCGGCATGGTTACCGTGGTTGGATATTGATGGCTGGGTGTGACATACACACAATCGCAATCATCCAGTTTCTTATCGATGACTAAACCATCTTCGTCCACATCAAGACAGGCAACCTTATCGGTTTGAGTGAGAAAGGTGTTTCTGGCATCGACATACCCGGGGTTTTCAATACCAATGGTTTTGTCTTTGTTAAGCAAAAGTTGAGCGGCAAGAAAAATAGCGTTTTGTGCGCCGAGTGTTACCAGAATCTCATCGGGGTCAACAAAGATGCCACGTCGTGGTAATAATTTGTTATGGATTTGATCGATTAGCTCTGGATTATCCTGATCGATATGATCAGAAGCCCAGTCATAAATCGCAGAAATACTGGCGGCATCTCGACAACATTCACGCCAGTCAGATATTGGGAAGATCTCTTTGTCATATTGACCGTAAAGAAATGTGTAAGGGTATTGTTGCCAATCCTGTTGTTTTTTCGCATTAACGAATTTACTCGGTTGAATACTGAAAAGCTGTTTCCAGTCCAGGCTGGATTTTTGCTTTTTTATCCGTACTGTTGCGGCTTTGAATTGGCATAGCCGGATAACACATCTTCGCAGACGTAATAACCACTACGCTGGCGCGTTTCGATAAAACCTTCATCGACCAGATTTTGATAGGCGAGTACCACTGTATTTCGGGATACTTTTAATTGATCTGCCAATTTACGTCCTGATGGTAGCGGCATACCCGGTCTGACATGTCGATTTACGATCGCTGATACCATCATTTCCTGAATACGCGCTTGTAGCGTACCAGTAGATGTATCAGAGAGTTGAAATAGGTATTCGGTCAAACCGTTCGTCTCGTCTTATTTTTTAATGTGATTTAGGGTAATTAGGGAATAAAGAGTATGAGAACCAGTATAGTTTAGAAAGTGAACGAAACACTAATAATATGAGGCATGGTTGGTGTTTACTTCGAGAGGTAGAGTAAAAAAAAACCTGCCACCACTAAGGAGGTGGTGGCAGAAGATTGCCGCTAATATTGTTAAACCTAATTTTTTTGGAATAAAATTGGTTTAACTTTTTTAAATAACTATATGAGATACAAAAAGGCCATAAAAGTAGTGGGGTGATACTATTTTTATCGTATTTATTGTATTTATAGATGTATTTTTAAATTTATTAATTTAAGACGCTCAATCGCCGCATCAATCGCATCCATGATTTCATCGATATCATCTTTAGTTGCGATAAGCGCAGGTGCAAGACATAAGGTATTGTTCAAAGTTGCGAAACTACGGTTTGTTCTTCCAATAATAACGCCATTCTTCATACAATCAGCTGCAATTGCAACAGAAACACTCTCATCCATTGGTTCTTTGGTTTCACGGTCTTTTACTAGCTCAATCCCTAAGAATAAACCTTTGCCACGAACATCACCGATCATTTCATGCTTCTGTTTCATCGCAAGCATTCTTTGCATTGCGTACTCACCCATGCTGGTAACGTTCTCAAGAAGGTTTTCCTCTTCAATGATCTTCATGTTTTCGATAGCAGCGGCAGGGCCCGCAGTACATCCACCAAAAGTAGAAATATCGCGGAAATAGCTCATGTTATCGCTTGGGTCTTGCTTGAATAGTTTGAAGACTTCTTCAGTCGTTACTGTACAAGAGATTGCAGCGTAACCAGAAGCTACACCCTTCGCCATGGTAACGATGTCAGGCTTGATGCCGTAATGTTGATAACCGAACCATGTACCTGTGCGGCCTAAACCACAAACCACTTCATCGACAATCAATAGCAGGTTATATTTTTTACAAAGCTCCTGAATAGTCTCGTAATATCCGGCTGGTGGTGGAATTACGCCGCCGCCTGCTGTAATAGGCTCAACAATTACTGCACCTACGGTGTCTGGGCCTTCAGTGAGAATAACTTTTTCCATCTCTAAAGCTGCTTGAACACCATAATCTTCAACGTCACCAAACTGTGAACGGTATTCACAACAATGCGGGAATTCCACAAAACCCGGAGTAAATGGTCCGTACTGATCTTTACGTTGAAGCTGACCAGTTGCACTTAATGCTGTAATCGTTGTACCGTGGTAATCACGCTCACGAAAAAGAATCTTGTGCTTTTTGCCGTTGTATTTATTGTGAGAAATCTGGCGCACCATTTTGAAGGCTTTTTCATTCGCTTCAGAACCAGAGTTTGAATAATAAACACGGCTTAAACCTGGCATTTTATCGGTCAGCATTTCGGCGAATTTAGCACCAGGTAGATTACCCATAGAACCTGCAAAGTAGTTCATGGTTTTGATTTGCTCGTAAACCGCTTTAGCGATTCGTTCGCGTCCATAGCCTACGTTTACTGTCCAGACTGCACCTGCTACAGCATCCAGAAACTGGTTGCCTTTATCGTCGGTGATTCTGAGTCCTTCTCCTGATACCATCATCTTGGGAGTAGTAGTTTCAAAACCTTTGTGTTGTGAAAGGTGATGCCAAACGTGTTTTTGGTCTTTTACGGCTAACTCTTCGATTTCGCTGGCTGGTGTGGTGTTTACGTTAGTATTACCCATGATGTTCCTCCTTCTTGAGACATTGAATCGGTACTTTTTGTCAGTATCATACAACTGTAGTTCAAATAGCAAACTTATGCATAGTGCCAGTCTGGGTAAAAATATCCCTCCAATTACAGTTCTATCTGTGTACTGGCACCATTATTTTTATCCTAAAAAGAGTAACTGGCACTAGAGAGAGAAAACTTAGCATAATAAGATTCGACTTGTTTCTATTACTAATCATTACGACTTTTTGAGCTTCTTTCAGGACTATGAAAATGAACGAGAAAAAATCGATCGTCATACTCGGAGCAGGTATCACTGGTGTATCGAGTGCTTACTATCTATCTCAGCATGGGGATTTTGAAGAGATTATCCTTATCGATAAACTCCCGCCATTATCGTTTACCACCAGTTGTTCAGGTGAAAATTTCAGAGAATACTGGCCGCAGCCAATGATGAATCAGTTTATTGGTCACAGTATTGATTTAATGAAAGCGTTTAGCCAAGTGTGCGATAACTGCTTCAATATGAAGTACAGCGGTTATGATTTCGTAACACACAAAGAAAACCATTCCATTTTTCCGCTAGAAAAGTCAGATACTGGAGAAATTGGTGATATTCAACGGTTCGAAAATAAGGCGTTAATAAGAGAAAAGAAGCCCTACTTGGATCCAGCAGTCAAAGCGGTTGAACATATCAATAAGGCAGGTTCTATAGAAGTTTATGCACTGGGTTCTATGCTATTAAAACTCGCTAGGCAAAATGGAGTAAAAGTATTGTCCGAAGAAGTAATTGGTTTGGAAAGACTAGAATCTAAAGACTATAAACTATCTTTTGAATCAGGCGAGTCATTAGAAACTGCTAATTTGTTGCTAACATCAGGCCCCTTTATCCAACAACATGCGAAATCATTGGGATTCGATCTTCCAATTTATAACGTTAAACAACGCAAGTTTGTATTCAAAGATACCAACAATCTAATACCACGAAATATGCCTTTCACGATCTATGCTGATAGCCAGTATCTGCAGTGGAAAGATGATGAACAGAAACTAATGAATGAGTTCGAAGAATATCGTTGGTTATTAGAAGAATTTCCAGCAGGTTTACATATAAAACCCGAAGGACAGGATCAGATCAAAATGGGTTGGGCCTACAACCAAAAACATGAAGAGCCACAATGGGATATTTTTGCAGATGATGAATTTGTGAGTGTGGTATTAAAAGGCGCGAGTCGTTTTATCCCCGCAATCAGTGCTTATGCAGAAGAAATCCCTACTTCAGTCACTCATTTCGCAGGTTATTACACACGAACCGATGATAACCTCCCGGTGATTGGTCAATTAGAAAAAGGGCTTTATGTTTCTGGTTCGTTTGCAGGCTACGGAACTATGGCAGGGTGCGCTTCAGGTGAATTGATTGCAAATTTGATTAATCAAAAAACAATTGCAGATGATTTACCTGAATATGCCAGGTATTTTTCACCTGATCGTTTCCAGAATGAAGCGCTCATGCAAGAGATTTCACAATATCCTAGCGGGCAGCTTTAATCGAATAAGGGTGTGTTTATACTTAAAGAATAATGAAATATATTCAGATATTTACCCAAAAATGAAAAAAACTGATAAATATTTCACGAAAATATCTTGTTTTTTAATGTCGTTTTATTGAAAGTGGACTACTATCTATGCCAACTAGAATTAGTAACATTTCTGCAAAAGAGGATTAACCGAAATGAAAGTATTGGTCGCGGTAAAACGCGTCGTCGATTATAACGTGCGAATCCGCGTTAAATCTGATGGCAGCGGAGTGGATACAGATAACGTTGTAATGTCGATGAACCCATTTGATGAGAATGGACTAGAAGAAGCATTACGCATGAAGCAGGCAGGTATTGCGACTGAAATAGTTGCGGTTACTGTAGGGACTGAACAATCACAAGACACACTGCGCAGTGCTTTAGCGATGGGTGCAGATCGTGCGATTCTAATTAAAGCAGATGAAGCACCAGAGCCTTTAGGTATTGCGAAGCTATTAAGCAAAGTTGTTGAGCAAGAACAGCCACAAGTTGTAATTCTTGGGTAAGCAGGCGATTGATGATGACTCAAACCAGACAGGTCAAATGCTTGCAGCATTACTTAACTGGCCACAAGGTACATTTGCTTCTAAAGCCGTTTTTGATACAGAAAGTGATGGTGATAGTGTAAACCTAACGCGTGAAACAGATGCCGGTTTAGAGACAATCAAAATCAACTCTTCCAGCAGTTATTACAACTGACCTACGTTTGAATGAGCCTCGTTTACCAAAACTACCCGACATTATGAAGGCGAAGAAAAAGCCGATTGATTTGGTAGAAGCATCAAGCTTTCGGTGTTGATTTAGCACCTCGTTTAGAAGTAATTTCTGTTTCTGCACCAGAAGCACGTAAGCCAGGTGTGATTGTGGCAAATGCCGCAGAATTAATCGATAAACTTGAAAAATGAAGCGGGGGTTCTATAATGTCTATTTTAGTAATTGCCGAGCACGATAATAGTGCCTTAAACCTTAATACACTTAATACCTTAAACGCTGCGTCTAAAATCGGTGGTGACGTCACATTATTAGTTGCTGGTAATGATGCACAAAGCGTTGTTGATGAAGCTGCAGCTATCAGCTCTGTGAGCAAAGTATTATCTGCAAATCATGCGGCACTTGCAGATGGTCTTGCGGAAAATATTGCATGGTTGGTAAAAAATATTGCTGCTGATTACACACATGTTCTAGCACCCGCTTCTAACTTCGGTAAAAATTTTCTTACCACGTGTTGCAGCAATGCTTGACGTAATGCAGGTTTCTGACATCGTTGAAGTCGTTTCTGCGGATACTTTTGTTCGTCCTATCTATGCGGGTAACGCATTAATAACGGTTAAGAGTAATGATTCAGTCAAGCTTATTACTGTTCGTAGTACCGCCTTTGATGCAGTTGAAGCTACAGGTGGTTCTGCTGCTGTTGAAGAACTCGCATTTGATGAAGCATACGAAGGCGTCTCATTTGTTAGCCGCGACGTAACAGTCTCTGAAAGACCTGATCTGGCTACTGCAGCTATCGTTGTATCTGGTGGTCGTGGTGTTGGCAGTAAAGAAAACTTTGCAATCATCGAAGCACTTGCTGAGAAAATGAATGCAGCAGTTGGTGCATCTCGCGCAGCGGTTGATGCAGGTTATGCACCGAATGATTTTCAGGTAGGTCAAACAGGTAAAGTTGTTGCACCTGATATCTACTTCGCAATCGGTATTTCTGGCGCGATTCAGCACCAGGCTGGTATGCGTGAGAGTAAGGTTATCGTAGCTATCAATAAAGATGAAGAAGCACCCATATTCCAGATTGCTACTTACGGCATTGTTGCTGATTTGTTTGATGTTGTTCCTGAACTTACTGAACAGCTAAGCTAATCGGTATTGCGTAATGCTGCACATTAGTGCCCATTGTTAATCATTTATAAGAGTACTGGTTGGTCTAATTGATCAGTATTTTTACATTATTTTCAAAACGTTAACGCAATTTCCAACGTTATATCCCTAAATACCCAGAGTTTTTTAATAAAGGTTATTAACAAACTCTGGGTATTTATCGTACAATATTTTTCATCTGTAACTAGCTATAGGAATTTATATGCCCGCGTTATTACCAAACGTAGACCCGGATGGTTTACTCGAATATTCGGTTGTTTATACTGATCGTGCTCTTAACCACATGTCGCAATCTTTCCAGGGTGTGATGAGAGATATCTCGTCAACATTGAAAGAAGTTTACAACGCTAAAGCGGCTATCGTGGTGCCAGGCAGTGGTACTTTCGGCATGGAATCTGTGGCACGTCAATTCGCGACTAACGAGAAATGTCTGGTGATTCGTAACGGTTGGTTTAGCTACCGTTGGACACAGATTTTCGATATGGGAAGTATTCCATCAGAACATATTGTGATGAAAGCACAGCAACAGGAAGATGCCACTCAAGCGCCTTTCGCTCCGCCTGCTATTGAGGATATTATAGGAACTATTAGAGCCGAAAAACCTGCAGTTGTTTTTGCCCCACATGTAGAAACTTCTGCGGGCTTAATTCTACCTGATGACTATATAAAAGCAGTTGCGGATGCGGCACATGAAAATGGTGGTTTGTTTGTGCTGGACTGCATAGCATCTGGAACAATCTGGATAGATATGGAAGCCACAGGTGTTGATGTTTTAGTCAGCGCACCTCAAAAAGGCTGGAGTGGACCACCTTGTGCAGGTCTGGTTATGTTAAGTGATGCCGCAATCGCAAAAATGGAAGCGACTGAAAGCACAAGTTTTGCAATGAACCTAAAGCAATGGCATACCATTATGCAAGCTTACGAAGGTGGCGCACACGCTTACCACGCAACCATGCCAACAGATGCATTGCGTACCGTTCCGTGATATTATGGTTGAAACGCGTGAATACGGTTTCGACAAAGCCAAACAAAACCAGTACGAACTTGGCCAGAAAGTCAGAGAGCTATTAGCGTCTAAAGGCATTAAGAGTGTTGCAGCAGAAGGCTTTGAAGCGCCGGGTGTTGTAGTGAGTTACACCCAGGATGCAGGTATCCAGACCGGTAAAAAATTCGGTGCTGTAGGCATGCAAATTGCCGCTGGTGTACCATTGATGTGTGACGAACGTGACGATTACCAAACATTTCGTTTAGGTCTATTTGGTTTGGATAAGCTACAAAATGTTGATCGTACAGTAACTAGTCTTGATGATGCATTAAAAGATGTGCTCTAGATTTTAGGATTAGCAACTTAAGCACTATATAAGTCACCTCCCTATTTATAGACCTTTATTTAGAAAAAGGGCTCATAGGTAGGGGGGTGACTTTTTTGTTTTAAAACGAAGAGTTATTCGAAATAAATATGATGGCTTTAAATAACTGGTGTTATTTATTGTTGATAGGTAGCTCAAATTTTTTTATAGTTGGAATTAAAATTTTTATTTTTAGTTAAAACTAATCCCAATATTTTATATATACTACCGAAAATGTTGATATTTCCGGTTATTACTTCTTTGCTCCAGCAGCAGCAACTTAGACTTGTTAAAGTCAAAGAGTCAACTCGACAGTCTAAGTATCTCGTTCTTAAAAGACTAAAAAATTCATTATATGCTATCAATACGTTGATACAAATCCCCATTACATTTTTCCTTTGCAGCGTCTTTCATAAGGATATCCAAGGATCAGTAAACCATGGATAAGCTTGTTTTACTGCTCGTAGCATTACCTTTACTCTCTGCGTTTTTTACCTTTTTATTATCAGGTACGATGGGCAAGGGTGTAATACGCCTTGGGCTTATCAGTAGTATTGCTGGATTGGTATTGGCATCCTACCTTCTGTGGTTGAAAATTGCCGGTCATGAATCATCAATTCATTCAATCAGTTCAGTCTGGGGCAGCCTCTGGTTTGATCCTTTAAGTCTGTTAATGGCGTTTGTAATCTCTGCTATCAGTCTGATCGTACGTGCATATTCCGTTCGTTATATGGTCGAAGAATCGGGATATGTACGTTTCTTTATTCTACTTGATCTGATGGTTGCCGCATTATTGATAATGGTTGCCGCAGGTGATTTGATTACTTTATTAATCGCTTGGCACATGATTGGTGTTTTATTATATTTTTTGCTGGGGCAAGATTTAAAAAGCAGTTCTGCACATAGATACAGTTTCTGGACCCTGATTACTTATCGATTCGGAGATTTGCCCCTGCTTTTAGCGGCGGTGCTACTCAATCAAGCCTATGATACCTGGTCCTTACAAACTATTTTTGAACAGATCAAAACTGATCCGTACGCGCATCAACTTATGGGGCTGCCGTTAGTTGAAGTGGTAGGAGCGCTGATAGCACTCTCTGCTTTTGCACGCTCTGCTCAGTTTTTTCTTCACACTTGGCTTCCCTATACGATGGAAGGTCCCACACCTGTTTCAGCATTGATGCATGCCGGAATTGTTAATGCAGGTGGATTTCTCATAAATCGTTTCGCACCAGTCTATGTTCATACGGATGGTGTGCTCCACTGGATATTTATCGTTGGACTGGTAACTGCACTTTTGGGTTCGGTGTTAATGTTAAGTCAAAATGATATAAAAAAATCATTGGGTTATTCCACCATGGGACAAATGGGTTTCATGATAATGGAATGTGGGCTTGGGGCCTTTTCGCTAGCGATTTTCCATTTAATTGCCCATGGTCTGTTCAAAGGAACCATGTTTATGAATGCTGGCAGTGTTATCGGTGAAGTTCGTAAACATGATGATGTGCCTAAAGATGGCCTCTACACTTTTATCATCGAAAAACAGACACAGGGCAGGCGTTATCCCTGGTTATTAATGGCGATAATCACTTTGCTGGTACCAATAGGTGTATTGAGTATTGCGCACTTCGCAGTAGAACCAGAAGTCTTTAAACAACAAGGTGCGGTTGTATTGTTATTCTTCGGTTGGATTACGGGAGTGCAGTTACTTTTAGCGACTAACAATATGCGTTCACAACATCCTTGGCGCCTGGTGATGCTAATTATATTTTCATTTACCGTAGTAATTATTGGCTATACCTTAATCAGTCACGCATTTACTCAATTTTTATACCCTGAACCTGGATTTGTTTCTAAGCTTTATGCGGCAGCTCATATTGATTTTACGTGGTTTGATGTGCTTATTGTTTTGCTTGCGTTGATTATCGGTTTTGGTTGGTTGAGCGCTTATTATGCTGATAAAAATATTACCAGCGAAAAGAGTATCACCACACGTATGTGGATGAGTTTTTACGCACTAATCTCTAGGGAATTTTATATAGCAGATCTATACACTTTTCTAACCCACTGGTTGTTAAGATTATCAGCTACGTATCAATACCATATTGAGGTGGGGTTGATATGTCTGTGATTGCTATTGTATTGATAGGATTCTTTCTACCGCTGTTTCCACTTAGTATTGCTTATAATTTTTTACTGGGGAAAATCACCAATCCTTTTTTAAAAATAGTCTTACTCATTTTCTGGCCAATACTAGGTTTCGCTCTATTTTTCTGGTTTGAGTTACAGATACCTAGTTGGGTTCTTGTTTGGGCAGTATTCACTGCCTTGCTATATGCCTATCGATTAATCACACAACGCGATATTAATACCTGGGCTGGATTTCTGGCTACCTCGATCTGGAGTTTATTTTGGATTCCTCTTTTAGCGTTAGATGTAACACAAGAAAATAACTTCGCCGAATTATTTAGTTATCTATTAGGTTTCGGTATACCGTTAGCACTCATTATATTATTAGCTAATGAGCTTAAACAACGTTTTGGGGTAGCATACACTCATCTCTATAATGGCCTTTCAACCACCATGCCACGTTTTTCTGGTTTATTGATTGTGTGCATTTTTGCATCAATCGCCACTCCTATTTTCCCAAATTTCTTTGTGATGCTTAAATTTTTAACATTGGCTACATCTATTGCTTCTCCTGTTGTAACTATCGTCCTGCTAGTAATTTGGCTTCTTTGGAGTTGGGCTGGGATACGCATCATACAAGGTTTAGTAATAGGGTCTGCTGATGAAAAGTATCAGGCTGAAGATTTACACAATGGATTAGCCTGGAGCTTCATTATTATCTTGACCTTATTAGCTTTTGCAGGGTTGTTCATTAGTGGGGGCCTAGAATGATAGCAACATTGGGAAAACATCTAAAAATTCGCTCCATGATTCACATGGCGGCAGAGCCAATTTCTTTTTTCTGGCCAATGCGAACTTTTATTCACCATAATCCACTTCATGGTCTTGAGCATCTTCCATTTTCTGAGGCGGTAGCAGAAGGACAGAAGCTTTTTCATGGCAATGGTTTTTTATCTCGTAGCCAGTACCAGGAATATCTTGCAGAAGGAAAAATTGATGAAAACTCATTGCGAGTCGAAATTGCTAAATTTCTAGCAGAAAATGAACATACCGAAAAACTCAATCTCGAAGAATGGTTTTTCGCACTCCTCACAAAAAGCGAACAAACTACAAGTCAAGCCGTTACTTTGGCTACTGCTGCAGATGTCCACAGTCTGTTAAATGATGAATCTAACGATATTGACCTAGAAATAAATACTCAAGACATTGCACAAAGTCTCCACCAGAAACTTCTCGAAGATCGACCCATATATGAAGCAGTTGATGCTTTGTTAGGTTGTCGAATAGGCACAGAGATTGATACCTTAGTCATAAAAAGTTGTCTTA
This sequence comes from uncultured Gammaproteobacteria bacterium, assembly GCA_963760355.1. Classification (GTDB taxonomy): domain Bacteria; phylum Pseudomonadota; class Gammaproteobacteria; order Thiotrichales; family Thiotrichaceae; genus Cocleimonas. The sequence goes on from CAVXCT010000015.1 coordinate 21,509, forward strand.
ATTTTTTTGATGAAGGGCAATCTGCCTGGAATATGCCCGGTCGAGAACAGGGTTTATTCAAAGCTTGGCGTGATTTGGCTTTGCATAATTTACCTATCCTAAGGCGCGGCAGAGAAGTACGGCATATTTTGGGAGAATCTGATGAGCCAGAAGGTATTATTGATTATGTAATGAAGCAATTTGGTATTCCTGAAGAACGTTGGATGGATTATTTTACCCATGAATTGTCTCGATTACATGGTTGGGTTGGATTCATACGCTGGCGTTCCACTGCAAAACGTTATTACTGGGGCGAGCAATTTCCTGGTGATCTGATTGACTTCATGGCTATACGTTTGACACTTGCCTTAGCATTGCTCAATTCCAGCAAAAAGCGTCGTCAACACAACACCCTTGATGCACTCTCATTATCAATCAATGAACGAACACCTGAAATATATCTGCGCTATGAACTACATAGTGGTCAAACAATTCCATCAATGGTCATTCAAGTGGAACAAGCGCTTGCAAGCAATAAACCAGAAATAGTTAGTAAGACCTTTGAGAACTATGTGCGTGAAAAGCGAAAATATGAAGCACAGCAACTAATAAATCATCTGAAAACAATAGCCCACTTGGCTAGAGATGGCGATAAATTATCTACATTATCAATAGATGATGTAAAAGTTTTGCTAGGAAACTGGACTACATGTGAGCAAAGAGAAGGAATGATTTGGTTGCGTGCCATGGAAAGTAAAGGAATGCACCAACTTCTCGAAGATATAACCCCTGTTCTTTCAGAAGATACAGAAAAGCGACCTTTCGCACAGGCTCTTTTTTGTATTGATACTCGATCTGAACGAATCCGTCGACATCTAGAACATATTGGTGAATACCAGACTTACGGGATTGCTGGCTTCTTTGGAGTTCCTGTGAGCTTGATGGAGTTGGGAAAAGGAAACGAACTGCATCTTTGTCCTGTAATTTTAACGCCGAAGAATGTCGTTTTGGAAATTGCAGCTTCAGGAGTCCAGGATGATTCTTCAATGACTGTTTTGGAAAAAGCCGTACATGAACTGAAAGAATCAGTTGTTGCCCCATTTTTTACCGTAGAAGCAATTGGTTTGTTATTTGGTTTCGATATGATAGGTAAAACTCTGGCACCTAAGAGTTACCATAGTTGGCGTAAACATTTACATGCCAAACAACCACGTACTCATTTATTACTGGATAAGTTAAGCCGAATCGAAGCGGATTCAATTCTTCGTGCGGCTCAGAGAGCAGTGATTGTTAAAGCTATCGAACTAGAATTTGGCTTACCTCCTGAAAATGTCACTGACGCAATGGTTCGAGAGCTACGCGAATCAGCTTTGGAGAATAAAATTGAGCACACTGAGTCGCTTAAAAATCTTCAGATAAGTGAAAGTAAACTGAGTGTATTTATTGAGCGTCTGCAAAAGGATTTTCGTATAAATACCTCTTTTTCTCATTGGCAACTGGAGCAACTGGGCCGGATTGGTTTTACTTTAGATGAACAGGCAACTTATGTCAGCCAGGCGTTGCAATCAATCGGTCTACACAAGAATTTTTCAAGATTTGTGTTATTAGTAGGGCACGGTAGTACTTCAGCCAATAATCCGTATGAATCAGCGTTGGATTGCGGTGCATGTGGTGGTAACCATGGTTTGGTCAGCGGTAGGGTCTTAGCGCAAATGGCCAATAAATCACAAGTACGTAAAAAATTGCAACGATATGATATCCATATCCCTGACGATACCTGGTTTGTGCCTGCATTCCATAACACTACGACTGATGAAGTGGAGTTATTAGATTTAGAACTTATACCCCCTGCACATTTAATTTATATCGAACGCTTGCGTAAAGGGCTTAATGCTGCCTCACACCTTTGTGCGCAAGAACGTGTACCAACATTGGGCTTAACCCTAAATACAGCTGATACAAGCTCAACAGCCTATTCTTTGGCACAGAGGAATGCTGTAGATTGGTCGCAAGTTAGGCCAGAATGGGGCTTGTCACGTAATGCTTATTTCGTTATTGGTAGACGTCATCTGACCAGTAATGCTTTGTTGGATGGACGTGCTTTTTTACATTCTTATGACTACCGTATTGATCCTAAATTACGTTTACTTGAGAATATTCTGACTGGTCCGCTAGTGGTAGGACAATGGATCAACATGGAGCATTATTTCTCTACCGTAGACAATGATCATTATGGAAGTGGTAGTAAAGTGAATCATAATATTGCCGGACATTTTGGTGTTATGACAGGAAATATCAGTGATTTACGCACTGGCTTGCCGTCACAAACAGTACTTAAAGATGGCAAGCCCTATCATGAACCTGTGAGGCTAATGACATTGATCGAAGCACCTTTTGAGCACGCTAAAAAAGCGTTAGAAAGCGTAATCTCGGTAAAAAAATTAGTAGTAAACGGTTGGATACGCTTGTTAATTTATGATCCCGAAACTCTTATCGTATACTTGTTTGAAGATAACAAATGGCAAGTATATCGCCAGTTAAATGTTGAAGACCCCGTTTTCGAGGAAGCCTTATAAAATGAACAATATTGCACTTAGCCCACTAAAAAAACTTGAAATTATTATCGAAGGTGAGTATCAAGAATTTGCTACTGATCTGCTAGATCATGCGAATGTTAAAGGTTATTCCATCGTAAACAATTTGTCAGGAAAAGGGAGCCAAGGTTTCCATGAAGGTCATCTGATGTTCAATGAAGATGATTTGTTAATTATGATCATTGCGGCAGTGCCAGAAGAATTGGTAGAACCTATTTTAGGAGGCTTTACACCCTTTTTTAGTAAGCATTCTGGAGTGGTTTTTGTCTCAGATATAGAAGTCATGCGAATGGTTAAATTTAAAAACGATAAGTAAAAAAAATATAGTAATCATTTTCTTGTAAATATGAGTGGGAAACTAAATTAGTTTATAAATGGCACTTCTATAACTAAAAAATTGCCTATAAGTGGGGGTGTTATCAAAATTCTAATGGATGAGTTAGCTCTAAAACTTTCTGTTTAGATGTTTCATCAATAAGTGTTTCGTTCGAATAATCCTCAATCACTTCATTAATTTCTTTCAGGTGTGGTATCAACCGATTTTTATCCTTTGCTTTCAAGTTAAAGCGATTAATCTTTCTTAAAATGTATATTGATGCATTGTTAAAACTTTGGTTTTGTCTTGGGGTTGGATTGTCGTATGGTGTAGCTAGCCCTATCTTCTGGATGACTTCCTGTACGATATCACCCTCGTATTTAAATGCTGAGACACTGTTTTCACCAAATAGCGTCTGACAGTCCGTGACAAATCCCTGGTAGTCTAAATGTCGGGAGAACCAAGCGATATCTAACATTTCAGCGAAGGATAGGTCTTTACCGTAACAGGGGTTACTCGCAAGTTGAGGGTTACGAATGCATTGTTTGTAATAGCTTTCGATAAACGCGAGAGGTTCGCGGAACCACACCCAGATTTCAACATCGAAGAGTTTACCCAGTGCTCTTAAAAGGTCTTGTGATTCATCCGGAAAGTCCCACCAGTAATTATAAATGCCCTCGGAGGACAGGATAATGGTGTGGGTGTCTTCCTGAACTTGCGCGAGTATGTTCTTAAAGTTTTCGGTGAAAGTTTTTAAGGTGGGTGGTGACGAGGTTTTTTTCAAACCATTGGTGTCTTGGTGCGTTGGGTTTTGTCAGACTCTCAAGATTATGTGGGTAAAGAATCCCTTTGCCTCTCAGCTTTCGTTGTTTTTTATCGAGGTAGGTTTGTAGGCTAGTGGTGCCAGTCTTTGGTGTGCCGGCGTGGATGA
>CAVXCT010000016.1:0-112070 GCA_963760355.1 uncultured Gammaproteobacteria bacterium
TTTGCTCAGCAGTTGACTTTCAGTAACATTGTTTTATTAGCCCAGCAATTAATCCTTACTTGCATCACAACTACTTGGAATTTTTCCCGAACTTGCAAGATCAGCAGCAAATCCATTAGGGATAGCTACCGGTTTAAAACCTGATTCGACCGAGCCTTTCATCCCTTTATTGCTATAACCATAGGGGTGGATGTGTGCTCTAACATAGAAAACCGTATCTTCCTTTATAGAGCCTGTTGATCCTCCACGGTTGAATGGTTGCTCATTTGAATGAGGGTGCCCAAGGGTGCGTCTATAAAGCAATTTACCATCCTCTGATACAGCCTCCCACCAGTTCACATAATGATCACAATTTTTATCTGAACTTTTTACGGTGGCATCAAGCGAGAAACTTGACCCGAAAGATGCCTTGCTTGCGTTAACTTTTACAATCTCAGCATAATAGCCTGTCATATTCTTAGATTTTTTTACTGCTGGAGTTGATCCGCACCCATTTAGAAGGACTAATCCCATAGAAACTACTAACAATTTTTTCATTAACATATTATTTCCTTATTTACGTTGGTTTAAACTTGCTTTTTTGGTTTTAATGCAACCTACTCATGTAGTTTTGTTTAAGTAACACCTCATAAGTAATTTGTTTATAACATAATAATTTCTATTATCAGCCGTATGTTTCGAAGTATCAGGGTTTTCAAAAAATATTTATCTAAGTATAAGTGCAGTGCTACTCTCTCGTTTACCTTATGGCAAACATACCCCCCCCTATAGACCTAAATTAGTATTTCCAAATTCATATTCGTTACACTCACTCAACCATGCTTTAAGCCCCTTTTAAGACACTGATTTAAAGAGTTTATGTTCGTAATGAATACTCACTAGCAAACTCATACAAATGCCTTAGAGAACCATAGAATGAGCCTTGATGATGAAGGTAAGTTGTTTGATGTTGTTCTGTGAGAGTGTTGTTATAACTATGACATACCAGACTGTAAAGAGATACGAACATATTTGAAGCTGCTAAATGTGTGAATTAAGCTGTTCTTTAGTCTCAACTTGAATACTTGTACCCTTTCTACTGACCAATTCGATTAAATCCCCATCATTAACCCGAGTGTTAGGTGTGAGACTTAATATCTCAAATTTATGGTAATCATCATATTCTCGTTTTATTGCTTCTAAAGCAATTTTAGAGGCTATAGCTTTTTCTGTACAAACTGCAACAATATCTTGTCGGTAATGGCCAGCTTTACAAACCACAAATAATAAATCACTCATGACACTCCTCCTTCATAGTTCAAACTATTAAATTAAATTCATTAATGGTTTTTGTAACAGTTAAATATCTTTAAAATACTAATGCTAACCGTAACCTAACTTCCTAAAAGACACCTAAATCTAATGACTCACCTGTAAGGCTAAGTGGAGTACGACACATCTCAAATCAATGTGTGTAATTAAACCAACCTAGAATCGTTTGCAAGGTTGTTAAATAAATAACACTCCCTACCTTACTTGAATAATAGCCGCTAGAATACTTTCGATAAAATCAGTCATAGGCTTTAATCCATCTTCAGGCTCTGAGTTTTTTTCAATTTCATTGAAGTCAAAACAGAAAAAACGTACGCCTTTAGATCCTCGTACAGTTATATTTTCAATTCTATTATTCGTAACAAAATTAATATTCACATCAACAATAGTTGGTGTTTTAAGGCTTTTAATGATTCTTTTTGCCGACTCTTTGAAATTATCATCACCAAATCCACTCAGCCCTAGATCAGCTTCTTGTTCTCTTAGTTTTGTTGTTGAAAGAGTATGATCATACAAAGTACCCGATAAACGCTGAAAGATTTCGGTAAATAACATACTACCCAATGCTCCAACTTTTCCAGATATCGAATACGAATAGGCTGTCTTATGAGATTCTTCGTTAATTGAACCAGGAATATGACTCAAACCATGACCAAGCTTCCCAGCACTTGAATTAGCTTTAACTGGAATTTTACATATTGGTCCTGGGATTCTCTTGCTCGTCATATCTACTCAATAACTGAAAGGTTATAGCAAGTATAGTTATAATTTTTCATATAACGAACTTTCAACCAGATTTTTAACAAAAGCTAAAATGGTAGTAAGTAAGGGCTAGATAGTTAGATACTATAATAATTGTTCTAGGTTGCTTTAATTGCACACATTTTTAATATACATTTTTTCAATTCAGGTTCTACTGAAATTACAATTCTGGGGACAACTTAAGTACAAACACCACTGAAGCCAAAAATCATGACTACCCCCCTTAGTTTTACTCTATTAGATTCCACTTTAAGCCCCATCTAAGCCTCTATTTAAGCGCATAAATAGATAATCTATGGCAGAGTATACTAGATTGGTTTAAAGCCTTTGTATGCGTTTAAAATAGATCATATAGACCTATTCAGTGACTCTTTGTGCTACTTTATTATTCACATATAAATACAAAAATAATTTAAGAGGAAAAAGACTTTGTTGGTGACTCAGAAATTAAAAAGGCAACCCGAAGGTTGTCAACTAATATGAAATGTAGCCATCATTAGTAACTACAGTTTAAATAATATTACATCTATTCACATAATCAAAATTGAACTGACAAATGGCTTTTAGGAAATTGTTACACATGATGAAGTTGCATTGCCTGTAACCTCAATTACATATGTGATGGAAGATGCACGTTAGGCTTAGTAAATCACAATAGAATATTTTACAAAACAGGCAATTAAGCTTGCCGCTGACTTCTTGGAGACTTTTGCTGGGGTAAACTCATCACCACAATATACACATACGGTATCTCTTTCGCGGACTTCCTTTTCGAGCCAAGCTGGAATATTCCAATTGTTAGCCATATTTAATTTTGAGTTTTTTTATGCATAACTTTTGAGCTAAGACGCGCGCTGCTAAAGCGCGTCATTTTTCAGTGATTTATTAGCCCATTATGTTCTTCCTGTTACGAGTAACTGTGCCGTATGCCACCATCAAGGCTAAAACACAAAAGAAAACAATAGATTGAGGCCATGCATAATAATTGCCAGTGCTATTGTATATCATATAGTACAAAGCAACGTCAGCAACCTGGCATAGTAAACCAAGTGTGGCTAAACGTATAATATAAGTCGAGCCATGACCGGAAGCTGGAATTATTGCAGCAGCAAAAGCAAAAAAGCCTGCCAGCATGCCTGGCGTTAATGCACCAAGGAATAGGAGTACAGTAGAACTAATGAATACATCCAATTGAAAGAATACCCCCCTGGTTAAAACTAAATTTAGATTACCCTTTAAGGCCTATTTAAGCCTCGATTTTACTGTGTAAAAAGCTTTCCTATAGATGACCTACCAGATTGGTTTAAAGCCTCTGTATGGTCTCTAAATGAGCCAGCATGACTACATATCAGTAGTCGTTAACCAATAAGAATGAAAGGGTTGTGACAAAGCCATATAAACAAAAGGCCACACAAGTTACTGTGTGACCTTGGGTTAGGTGATAGATTATTTATTTACCCAGTAGTGACTTTCATAGCTTTACGTCGACGTCCAAACCATAACAATCCACTGATGGTGGCAACTATGCCAAGTGGAGTGAATATGGGAACGGAGGTTGGTGCTGGTGCTGGGGCTGGTGGTAGGAACATAGCGGATGCAGAATTTGGAGTAAGAGTTACGGCATAGTCACAATATAGGTCAGTATCTGTATTGGAGGTACGTATATAGAACGTGACATTTGATTCAATATTCAATGTGTCACTAGTACACATAATTGATCCATCAGTAAAAGGAGTACCAGAGACACACAAACCTTCAGGATCAATAAAGTCCCCTATCCATTCAGTATTAATGATATTGTTAGGAACAGGAAAGAAATCCAATTCTACATCACCACTAGGATACACTGTAGAAACGCAACTAGCGGCCGGTGCTGGCGTAGCTGCCATAGCAGAAAGCGACAACGCAGATCCTAATATACTCCACCCCAACCAGCGCCTGAGAGTTTGCCCAGTGCGTTTTCTTTCAGGGTGTACTTTAGTCTGAAACAATTTCATCATGATAGGGCTCTCTTAGGTTAACTGGAATAATCGTTCATAAATCACATCTACAGGGAGTGCCTAAATCATAGAAAAATATGACATGTGTACAACATCTGCGTAACTGATTTATATCATAAGTAAATCCTTCAATAAATTTTTTTATGAACTAACTTTGAATTGTACTGGTAGAGAATATTTCAGGTTTTTCATAAATTACTCACCTAGGTACGAAGGCAGTACTAAGGTCTGGTTTACCTAACAGCAAACATACCCCCCTCATCTATGCTATTTTATATTACCCTTAAAGCCCTATTTAAGAACCTATTTAAGCCCTTAAATAACCAACCTATAGTAATGTATACTAGATTGGTTTAAGTCCTTTCTATACCCTCTAAATGAGCCATATACACCTATTAGGTTGCATTAACTTAAAGAGTAAGACTTTTGATGGATCTAGTTTTACTAGGCAGAATAAATGAGAAGGTGCTCGATCACATCACACTGCACTTCGTTCACGTCGCGCAGCTTTGCCGTTATGTTCCAAAGATATAAAAAAGTGCCCAAAAGTAGGGGGGTGTATCAATACATATTAATAGGTAGGGGGAAAATAAAGTTGTCCTGCTTTACAATTTTTTCTTTCAAACGTCTTTGTTTTATTAATGAATTTGATAATTCCTATACTGTATAATAAATTTATTAAACAAAAAACCAGACCAAATTTTATTAACTCGCTAGGAGCGTTTAAAGGAAATTAATCATGATAAAAACACTAACATTACTCTTATTGTTCTGCTTTAGTGCTATTACACTGGCTGATTCCGCCAAAAGCCGCAAAGCACATTTCTTCGAGAAGCCTTATGAATGCCTATCTACTAAAACGTCAAAAAAATCAGGGAAAAAATCCACTAACTTGTACTATTACCATCCTGATAAAAGTTGGAGAATGAAATTAAGCAAAGCCAAGAAAGACAGCCCAATTAAAATTGTTACGTTTGATACAAGCGAAGGACGATATGCTGGCAGGTATACGGGTGTATACCCAGATATAAAAAAAATAGAATTTGATACCTTCTGGCCAAATAAAAAGAGTACTGCCGATAAACCATACTCAAAGCTAAATAAAGATGATTGCCAGGTAATGAAAGAGCCATCGGTATTTGAGTTACCTGATGGAAAGTCTCTAGCCTGTATGGATATTAAAAAAACAGGTATCTGTAACACATTAAAGAATAATTAGAATATTAATACTATACTCAACGTGGAGAATTATTATGGAGAATAATATGAAATTCATAGTGTTAGGGATAATTTTATCTATGCATCTTGTCGCTTGTGGAGATGATTCCCTCGAAATCAAATCCAGAATCCGACTCGAATGCAATGGCAGTCGCTTCAATCGATAACAAAGAATACAAACTTCCATTTGTTGAATGTTCAGCTCCACACTCTGAAACAAAAGCATATACTGTAATGGCTTTGGAAATTGAGGATGATATTATTGAAGGTGCTTCTTTTAGGTCCTTTGGAGCGCCAGATAAGTCAACTATCGTTTTTACACCTAGTAAAACCATGGACGACGATGGATATAATCGTAACCCATCATATAGTGCTAGCGGTTCAGTTGATTATAAAAATGGTACTTATAGTTTTACTGGCAAATTCAAAAAACAGATTAGTGGTAAAATCACTGGAGAAGTAGAAGGAAGTGTAAAGGTTAACTGCAAATAATAAAAATTATAAGTAAATGGTCTTAATTGGAATTTAGAAAAAGTGAGTAGCCGAAGCGGAGCCGAGACAATGCTGGAGCGAAGCGACGGCAGCCCGAAGGGCGTGGTTTGCGTTTATTAAAAGTAAAAACCACTTAAAAGTAGGGGGGTGTCTAATGCTGAAGTTTAGTCACTCAAATATATATTCGGGTTCTACAAAAATTATAATTTTAAGTACGAGTGCAGTACATCTTAATGCATTAACCAAAAGGAAAAGTACCCCCCCCCCATCAACCTAAAAAAGTATTTCCAAATACGGATTCATTACACCCAATTAACCATGCTTTAAGCCCCTTTAAAGGCACTGATTTAAAGAGTTTATGTTCGTAATGAATACTCACTAGCAAACTCATACAAACGCCTTAGAAAGCCAGTAAAGAGCCTTAATGATATGAAGTAAGTTGTTTGGTGTTGTTCTGTGAGAGTGTTGCAGTAACTTTAAGATCACGCAGACTGTAAAGAGACACAGACTGCTTAGTGCTTTCGATTGAGTATGAAACCTTCGATGCCATTCAACCAATAAGCACTAATAACAAAGCAAAAAGACTGCATTGTTAATGCGCTTATGATTTCATTACTCCGCTTACTGAACATAATCTGGAATTATACGCAGTTGAAAAGATAACTGTCCGCTACCGCCGTATAATTGAGATTATGTGTAAATAAGCTAATACCGAGATTCAAGCTTTAGTTGTTGTTAATTGGTTTGGTGGTATTTAAAAGAGGCTTGTAAAATCTTTCAGGAGGAGGGGATAAGTGAGTTTTTTATAAAAACCTTATGACAGTTCAAATAACAGTTCCAAGCACCTAGATATAACTATAAATCATAATTATATCAAGTACTTGAAACATATATATGGTGCCGCAACCAAGAGTCGAACTCGGGACCTACTGATTACAAGTCAGTTGCTCTACCAACTGAGCTATTGCGGCGACGCGGTGCATTCTATTAAAGCTTAAGAAATTACGCAAGGAGAAAGCTATTTTTATTTATAAAAAAATACCCGACTGAGGAAGCCCTCAGCCGGGTGGTATTTAGACCTCACATAACGTTATTATTATTGTTAGCCCGCCATATTATTATTATTACGTCTGTGGCTGTTTATCTGAAGTCGTGGTCTATTCTACAGGGTATCGCTTAATTGAAACTGAACCGTTATTCATTCATTTGAATTAACCGTAATTTTCTTTTCTATTATCGGTTTGGTCGTATTTCTGTTATACCAACGCAGAATATATTCACCCGTTACAGCGGGCATTTTCATGTATTCAGATTGTTTCTTTTTGGTGTAGATATATTTCTTTGCATTGTAGTTTGGTTTTTCACCTTCTGGTTGTATATTGATAAAAGAATCATCGAGGCCCTTAGGCGCTTGCCAAGAAATTTCTATTTCTGAATCTGCTTTAATATTCTCAGGCACAATAATCATGATATCAGGTGCACTTAGCTTCATAGAGCGTTCTGCAATTGGTTTTTGATGGTTCCGGTTATACCAACGCAATACATAATTTCCTGCTTCGGAGGGCAGGCGTAGGTAATCAGAGGATTTCTTTTTGGTATAGATATAGTTTTTGGCATTGTAATTTGGTTTTTCATCAGCAAGCTGGATATTGATGAAAGAATCCAAGCCTTTGGGCGCATTCCATGATATTTCAGTTTCAGTCCCTGCGATGGCTTCATCAGCTGCTGTAAGGGTGATTTCAAGTTCAGTGAGTTTAATACTAGTCTCGGCTAGTGGCGTTTGATCATTACGGTTGTACCAGCGCAATGTGTAATCACCGGGTTCAGAAGGCATCCGCATATACGCCGAAGAATTCTTTCTGGTATATAAATAAATTTTGGCATTGTAGTTGGGTTTTTCATCGCTCGGATGGATATTGATAAACGCATCGAGTCCTTTTGGTGCATCCCATGTAATTTCAATTTCAGATCCAGCTGCTGCAGTTTCAGGGGCACTCAATGTGATTGTTTGAGCAGTTACTTTAATAGGACGTTCAGTGACTATTTTCTGATCACTATTATTGTACCAACGAAGAATATAGTTTCCTTCTTGAGAAGGCATTCGCATTACACCTTCTTTCTTTTTACGAATGTATAGATGAGGGTTCGAATGATATTTTGGTTTCTCGCCCTCAGGTTCGAGTGTAATTTTGGCTTCGGCTGTTTTAGGAGCTTCCCATGAAAGGTCAATCTCGGTACCTGCTCCAGCTTCATCAGGTGCATTCAGGGTAATTATTGAATCAACCAGCTTAATTGGTTTTTCAATAACTACTTTTCGATCACTCAAATTATACCAACGAAGAATATAGTCACCCGCAGTAGAAGGCATACGCATAGTTCCTTCAGTTTTCTTTTTAGTGTAAATGTGTGGGTTAGTGTGAAACTTAGGTTTTTCATCAACAGGTTCAAGATTGATTTTGGCTTCGGCTGTTTTGGGGGACTCCCAAGATAAATCCAGCTCTGTACCTGTACCAACCTCATCGGGGGCATTAATAGAGATTTGTTCTTCAACGAGTATTATAGTTTTTTCAACAACTATTTTACGATCGCTTAGGTTATACCAGCGTAGAATATATTCACCAGCTGTAGAAGGCATGCGCATAGTTCCTTCGGTTTTCTTCTTGGTGTAAATGTGCGGATTGCTATGGAATTTAGGTTTTTCGCCTACGGGTTCAAGGTTGATTTTAGCTTCTGCAGATTTTGGAGCAACCCATGACAGGTCTATCTCTGTACCAGTACCGGCTTCATCTGGTGCGGAAATGGTGATTTGTTCTTCTACCAATTTAATTGGCTTTTCAACCACCACTTTTCTATCGCTCAGATTGTACCAACGTAGCAGGTAATCACCTGCCACAGATGGCATGCGCATTACACCTTCTTTTTTATTCTTGATGTAATAATGTGGGTTACTATGAAATTTAGGTTTTTCACCAACCATTTCTAAATTAATTTTGGCTTCAGCATCTTTAGGTGCAATCCATGAAAGGTCAACTTCGGTGCCTGTTCCTGCTTCTTCAGGTGCGGTAATTATTATCTCAGCTGGTTTTAGCTTAATTGGGTGTTCTGCCAATATTATTCTGTCCTCATTATCATAAAAACGCAGCACATAATCTCCGGCTACTGAGGGTAGGCGCATGGTCGCTTGAGTTTTATCTTTTGTATAGCTTAGCGGGTTTGCGTGAAATTTTGGTTTTTCATCGCTTATTTGTAAGTTGACTAAACCTTTCAAGTCTTTGGGTGCTTCCCAGCTCACTTCTAGTTCAGTTCCGGTTGTTGCTTCATCAGGGGCATTTAAGGCGACTTTTGGCAACAGTTTATTGAAGTTTACTTTGATTAATTGATCTTCATTTGCAATATCTACCGTTGTTTCACCCGAGTAATTACCGCTACTTCCACTAACCAACCATTTGCCAGTGGTAATCATTTTTTCTGTGCTTACTTCTTTTTTATTGTCACTTTTATCGTCGACTAACGATATTTCAACACCAGCACCTGATCCTTCAAGACTGATAACTTCTTCGGTCTCTTGATTGATCAGTTTCCAGTCAATTATTTTGTGGAAGATACCGCCATTTTTCTCATCCATTGCTCGAATGGTAATGACCTTAGTTTTTTCCACGACTTGTTTTAATGCATCGTTGAGTTGTTCCGCATTATTCGCGGGAAAGTATAGTCCCCCTGTATTTTTTGCAATACATTGAAGTTGTTCACTGGTCTTTTTATCGACTCCAAAGCCGATAACATGCGCGGTGAAATTCACTCCGAGTTTTTCTAATTCAGCAGCTGTATCACAGGGATTGGCATTGCAGGTTTCTTTGCCATCGCTAATCAGTATTACAGTGGCATTATCTTCGGTGAATTTTAATTCATCCGCAGCCATTCTGATGGATGCACTAATCGGCGTTTTACCCTTGGGGTTTATCTTATTCACCTTGGAAATCATCGCTGCTTTATTGATTTTGCTCACCGGCACTAGCGTTTCTATGTCTTTACAATCGCCTTTTCTACGATGCCCGTAGGCGAGTAAACCCAATTGCTTTTCTTCATTCCAGTTGGTGACGACATCGGCGAGTGTTTTCTTGGCGATCTCTATTTTTGTTTTACCATCCAACTGGCCCCACATGCTGCCAGATGCATCAAACACTATAATGGCTTTGTCTTCAGCATGCGAAGCTACGCTTAGTACGAGAAGCAATATCAGTGACAAAAACTTATTCATTGGGGGACTCCGCTCTAATTTATAATTAATGAAAAAGTGCCCCAAAGTAGGGGGTGTACTTTTTAATAGTTAACTCTAATGGAACATCTGATTAACCTAGGAGAAATTCTGTAAGTCTCTAGGGCATCATATCCTAGGCGCACTTCGCAGTGAATGGTTATTGCCTTCACAAGATGTGTAACAACTGAGATGATGTCCTAGAGGCTCACCCTTCCGGGCTTAGCCAGGTTTCCAATTTCTTCGTTATTGGTTTGAACCATAGAATGACTATGCTTGAAAACCAATGCCTCGAACTTGAAAACCTGGCGTTGCCAGAACTCATCCAGGTTATTCAGAGATTCCTTAAAGAATAGGACTTTTCTTTAGTTTTTTCTGTGAGAATTTTAACAATATCAATTTTATATTAAACACATACGTAATTACCTAATGAAATGTATGGGTAGTTTTATTCAGGCTAAGTCGTATTCCCACTGTTTTTGTTAGTCTGACTTTTCGAAGCCAATCTCATCTATCCAGTTAGGTTGTGCTTATGTAGTTCATCAACTCGGTCCACCGCTAGGAGCGTAAATGAATCTTTCTGGAATTGTTGTTGCCGTCACATAGGCTAACTCGACGACTAGGTTAATCAGAGGTTCCTTGATCAATTATCTGTAATATTCTGTAATATTTTCCTCATGTTATGATGAAAGTGGCTAAACTCTTAAAGGCAGATAATCTTTTAATAAATACTAACTATGAATGTGGGGTTATATGAATTTTGATCAGATGGTAATAAGTGCCATATTAGTCATTGCACTTATTCTTTTCGCCTGGGGGCGCTGGCGCTACGATCTTGTTGCAATGTTTTGTTTAATCGTTGCGGTTCTGTTTGGCGTGATTCCAGAGAAGGAAGCTTTTTCTGGTTTTGGTCATGCCGCTGTAGTCACCGTGGCAGCGGTGTTGATTCTCTCGCAAGGTTTGCAAAATGCAGGGGTAGTTAGCCTTATAACCCAACAAATGCGCCGGATTAAATTTACCTCGTTGACCTTATTGGCAACGATTACAGCGGTTGTCACTATCCTTTCTGCATTTATGAATAATGTCGGTGCACTAGCATTGATGTTGCCGATCACAATGGTTGCGGCGCAAGAATACAATATTCCGCCTGCGCGTCTACTTATGCCATTGGCGTTTGGTAGTATTTTGGGCGGTTTGACGACACTGATTGGTACGCCACCCAATATTATTATCGCAGCATACCGCGCTGAAGTAACTGGCGAAGAATATGGCATGTTTGATTTCTCACCTGTGGGAGTTCCTGTCGCCATTATCGGCGTGCTTTTCATTATTCTCATAGGTTGGCGTTTAATTCCTTCAGGCCGTATGACAAAGAACGCGTCTCTAAACCTGTTTGAAATTCATACCTACCTTACTGAAATTCAAGTACAAAAAGAAAGTAAGTATATTGGTATGAGACTCAAAGATTTACCCATGTTCAAAGGGCAGGACCGCACCGAAATATTGGGGGTGGCGACACCAAGTACTTATGCCCGCAATGTGAATCTGACTTATAAAATTGCGGCAGATGATATTTTCATCATCCGTGCTGATCCAATTGAAATTAAGCCCTTGCTCGACAATTACGATTTTGAGTTACTCAACAGCGCCACCCATATTTATGAAGAGCCAGATGAACACACCGTGATATTGATGGAAGGCGTAATCAAACGGGGTTCACCATTAGTAGGGCGTGATATTCGTTATTTAAGGCGCTTGTCAGGGCGCTCTGTTGCCCTGGTTGGGTTAGCCCGAGATGGTGAAAGTGTGGTTAGCAGAATACGACAACAAATTTTTAAGGCAGGAGATGTGTTACTTATTCAGGGACACGAAGAAACAATCGATGAGCAATTCACCCAAATTGGTTTATTACCACTTGCACCGCGCGCGTTAGAACTTGATAGAAGTCGTAAAGTGGTACTGGCACTGGCTACCTTTATCGGCGCGATTATTCTTGCTATGACTAATCTGGTTTCCCTGCCTATCGCCTTTATTCTGGCAGTGATGGTTTACGTATTAACCGGTATTGTTCGCGTGCGTGAAATTTATGAGCAAATAGATTGGGCGGTGCTGGTGCTATTGGCTGCGATGATTCCCGTGGGTAATGCGCTCGACAGCACCGATACCACCAAACTGTTGGCAGAGACCATGCTAAAAATAATCGGCACAGATTCTCCAATACTGGTTTTGACACTGATTTTGATTATCACAATGTTGCTTTCCAGTGTCGTAAATAACGCCGCAACCGCTTTAGTAATGGCACCGATTTCAGTGGCTGCAGCTCAAACCATGGGGGTGAATATCGATGGCTTTTTGATGGCGGTAGCTGTGGGAGCTTCGTGTGCATTCCTCACACCTGTAGGGCATCAATCCAATACATTAGTTATGGGCCCAGGCGGCTATCAATTTGGAGATTACTGGCGCATGGGTCTACCGCTTGAAATTCTGATTATAATAATCACAATTCCTTTAATTTTATGGGCATGGCCACTTTAGTTATTGTTGTAGTTGAGCTGTTTTTATTTTAAAAAATGACTCGAATGAATTTGAATTTATGCAAGTGAAAGAAAAAAATGGCTTATTAGTGGGGGGGTGTACTATTCTCTAAATTATGAATAAATAGAGAATTCAAGGAATTAAAGAATGACATTTGTAGTCACTGAAGATTGCATCAAATGCAAATACACCGACTGTGTTGACGTATGCCCCGTAGAGTGTTTTCACGAAGGCCCGGAAATGCTGGTGATAGATCCTGAAGAATGCATCGATTGCGCGCTATGTGTTCCGGAATGCCCGATCGATGCGATTTTCGATGAAGTCGATTTACCTGATGATCAGCTAAAATTTATAAAAATAAATGCGGACTTATCTGCAGAATGGCCTGTTATTGAAGGTATGATACCCGCACCAGATGATGCCGAAGAATGGGAAGGTGTGCCGGATAAAATTCAGTTTTTGGCCGAGTTTCTTGATGATGATACAGAATACGTTGATAAAGAAGATGAGAATGCACCCTGACAGAAAACCATGATTAATGTATAATCCATCAAATAATAATTATAAGTATTAATTATCGAGAACAGGGCGCTTCAAATATAAAGGCTAGTAAATCAGCTAAAAATAATCTATTGCATAAAGTTGCAAAAGTGCTCTTACCCTTAATTTATTCAGACGAGGATAAGATGAAAAGAATTTCTACTATTAGCTTAATTTTATTGTTAATACCTTTAACTTTATATGCCGTTGCAACGTTACGCACCACTACGGGATTTTATTACCCAACTGATAAAAAGCATGCCGATTCAGATTATTTTGCTTATGGTGAACCAAATCCAGTTTTTGGTAACCAATGCCACCTAGCAAATGATTATGACTTTGCTGAAGGAAGTCCGGTCTATGCTGTTGGACAAGGAGTGGTAGTAAGTGCTGCTAATGTCGCAGGGTATGGAAGTGATTTTACTAAAGGTGGAGTAATGGTTGTAAAACATACAAAATCTGATGACACTTTCTTTTATGGTTTATATGGTCATATCAAAAACTATGTTGCTGCTGGAACTACTGTTGAAGGAGGACAAAAAATCGCTGAAGTTGGGAAGTACTCGGTAGCCGGTGTAGATCAGCCGCACCTTCATTTTAGTATTAATCCTTCATCTGCAAGCTTAGAAGGATATACACCGACAGCAGCATGTACAAACTACCTGGGTTTTGTTGATCCTGAGCCATACCTAATTGCTAATTCACCCAAACTAAGCCCTGCAGAGACTTGTAATGCGGTTGATGATTCTGGTAATACAAAAGTGAATACCATCTTGACTACTGCAAATGTATTAACCAACGATACAGACACCGATGCAGATACTCTAAGCGTCGCAACTGCAAGTACAACTTCCGCGAATGGTGTTGAAGTGATTAATAATGGCGATGGCACATTCACTTATACACCTGTGATTGATTTCACTGGTAGTGATACTTTCAAATATACAGTGACTGATAATAATGGGTGTTCGGATGAGGCAACGTTTACCGTTACAGTTGCAGCTAATTCAACTTTAAGTAGTAGTTCTGGCGGTGGCGGAAGCTTAAATATAGCAAGTTTGATGTCTTTATTTATAATCTTTTTAATCAGGCGAATTAGGAAACTAAAAAGCTATGAATAATACAAAAACGCCCTAAAAGTAGGGGGGTGTATCAAACGCATTACACCCCACTACGACTTTCTTTTTATCTTTAGATCATGAAGATAAAATACTGAAGAAGTGAGTATTAGCAGGCATAATCCGCTTTTTATAGAAAATATTAAATCGCTAATAAAAGGGTTTCAAATGAAGAATAATTCAATCAAAGAACTTGCTGCTGCGTTATCAATCAGTGTTTTATTAATCGGTTGCGGTGGCGCTAAAACCGATGAAATCAAGCAGGTTGTCACACAAAAAACTTCAATGACTGACAGTGCAGTCAGTTTTCAAAAAATCGATGTTACTGTCGGCGAAGGAGTTGTAGCTACCGAAGGTCAAAACGTTTCCGTACATTACACAGGTTGGTTATACGACCCGGAAGAGACAGATAATCACGGTACTAAATTCGATAGCTCGGTCGATCGAGGTCAGCCATTTCAATTTCCTTTAGGTGGTGGTCGTGTTATCAAAGGTTGGGATCAAGGTGTTGAAGGGATGAAAGTTGGCGGCAAACGTACCTTAATTATCCCACCAGAAATGGGTTACGGCGCACGTGGTGCTGGCAGAGTGATTCCAGCGAATGCAACATTGATTTTTGATGTTGAGTTACTCGGTGTTGAATAGTAAATCCTGCAAAGAGTTGTCCATTTTAATAAAAACAAAAAGGCAAGCATTTTGTAATAAAGGGGGGAATTTATAATGCGCCCTTTACTTAAATAGAGTTGAATCCCATTAGGTTTTATTCTCCGTCACTTGGAGCGTAAAAAGGTAAAGAAACAGCCTTATTAATACCCCGCTTTCGAGGGTTGGGAAAGGCGAGCGTTTAGCGAGAGGGCTTGCCTCAAGGAACTTTATTAATGTATTTAAAAGCTTGAAAAAGTGATTACTCTTAATGCTTACTCTCAAGACATAGGTCAATAACTCTCTATCATTAAAGTTGTACAATTTAATTGTCAGGTTTTGGGAGGTTGTTATGGATAAACCAGCAAGTCTTAGTACCTTTTCCATGAAGTATCCGATATGGGATCGTATTTTTATGGTGTTTCCGCTGGTCATTGTCGGTACTAAAGAAGCTGATGGTGGCTTCGATTTGGCGCCAAAACATATGGCGATGCCTATGAGCTGGGAGGATCATTTCGGTTTTGTCTGCACGCCCCGGCATAATACCTATCAGAACGCTAAGCGTGAGGGTGCTTTTACCGTTAGTTATCCGAACCCGGCGCAGTGGATTGAGGCTTCATTATCGGCTTCACCTCGTAGTGAGGACGGTCATAAGCATTCGCTTGATCTGGTTGGAACTTTTCCTGCTGAGACGGTTGATGGTGTTTTGGTTGCGGATGGCTATCTGCATTTTGAATGCGAACTGGATCGTATTGTCGATGATTTTTCTGAGAACAGCCTTATTGTTGGGAAAATCGTTGCTACACATGCCGATTCTGAGATGCTGCGCTCGGTGGAGCAGGATGATCAGGAGCTGATTTATAATCATCCTTTACTCAGTTACTTGAACCCCGGACGTTTTGCCGAGATCAAAGAAACCATGGCCTTTCCATTTCCGAAAGGCATGAAGAAATAGGGGGATGACATGGACATGCTTCCTGACCAGGATATTCTCAATCAGGTGCTGCGAAGTAAACACGAGGCGCTTGGTTTTATGCAGGCCTTGACACTCAGCGAGTCACCTTCGACCGAACCACACACCCAGTTACATGTACGCGAGCAAATTTGTGATGCGCTTAGTGATGTGGATTTTTCCAGCATCCGGATTCCCGGGAACAGTAGTGGTGGCATGTTATATGCGCGCCCCAACAGCAAAAGCCCAAAACGTGCGACGCAAATGATGATGGGGCATTACGATACGGTGTGGCCTGTGGGAACGCTGGACAAAATGCCGTTTGAGATTGAGGGCAGTATCGTACGTGGCCCGGGTTTATACGATATGAAAGCGGGTGTTACCCAGGCTATTTTTGCCTTGAAAACGCTCAAGACATTGGGCATCGAGCCTGAAGTTAAGCCCGTGATTTTTTTGAATTCCGATGAAGAAATTGGTAGTCTTGAGTCAACCCGCTATATCCGCCGGTTGGCACCCTGCATGAATCGTGTGTTTGTGCTTGAACCTTCGATGGGGCCTACTGGCAAACTAAAAACTACACGTAAAGCGGTAGCACGCTATCGGATAACCGTAGTGGGTAAGGCGGCGCATGCAGGTCTCGATCCTGAATCTGGTGCTAGTGCGATTCTGGAGTTGTCTCATGTTATCCAGAAACTCTTCGCCCTGAATGATCCGCAGAATGGTATCAGTGTTAATGTCGGCACTATTGACGGCGGCTTGCGTGCCAATGTGATCGCTCCCATGAGTAGTGCGATTGTTGATGTGCGTACCAATTCCCAGGCTGATTCGCAAGCAATTGAAAAAGTTATTCTCGCTTTGACTGCAGATACGCCAGGCACTTCTCTAGAGATTAGCGGCCAGATCGGACGCCCTGCGCTGGAGGGTACACCACGCAATCGGGCGCTATGGCAACTGGCGAAACAACACGCTGAAGGACTCGGTTTTAGCCTGGAAGAAGGTCAGGCGGGGGGTGGTTCGGATGGCAATACTACCAGCCAGTTTACCGCCACACTGGATGGTTTGGGGGCAGTTGGTGATGGCGCTCATGCAGAGCATGAACATATCGATATCGACAAGACGCTGGAAAGGACGGCGTTACTGGCATCGCTATTACTCGCACCGCCACTGTTACTCTAAATACCAACAGGAGTTTATTATGATTAATTCATTGTTTAAGCCATTGTTTAAGCCATTTTACAGTTCCGTTACGCGGATTTCAGACCTGCAACAGAATCCTTTTGAATATGCGCCGATTGAACGCAATCAATGGGCGACCGGTGATTATGTAGTATGTGAAGTGCATGGTAGATCGACACCGACTTATCGCGTTGAATTATGTAATGGCCGGATGGCGCCTGTGCTGGAAGGTGACTTTATCATCGGTGCACTCGGTAATCGAGCAGCTACTGTGGATGCTGTGGGTAGCTGGAAAGACATCGGTGAAGACGGTAAATTGCATGCGCTGACATCCGGAGGGTTACTTGGCAAAGTGACCTCACAATCACATTTGATGCCTGTGCCTATGCGCTTGAATTACAGAGGGCATGTGCAGCGTGACGATAAGGTTTGCATGCAGGATTTTGTGCAAAAATCAGCCGTCAAAGAAATAGATATGCCGGTAATTATGTTGATTGGTACTTCAATGTCTTCGGGCAAAACAACATCTGGGCGCATTATCATCCATGAACTGAAGCGCATGGGGTTGAAGGTTGTCGCAGTAAAGTTTGCTGGTGCTGGAAGATATCGCGACGTGCTGACCTATAAGGATGCGGGCGCTGATTATATTTATGATTTTGTCGATATTGGTCTGCCTTCTACAGTAATCCCGCCAGATGAATTTGAGGGTCTAATGGGCCAGCTGCTAACAAAAATAGCGGCAACCGATGCTGATATCCTGATCGCCGAATTGGGTGCCTCGCCGTTGGAACCCTACAATGGCTCGGTCGCGATGAAGCTGCTCGAGAACAAGATAACAATGACGGTTCTAAGCGCGCTCGATCCTTATGCAGTATTAGGAATAGAACGTGCCTTTGATATGATGCCTGACCTGGTTACCGGACCTGCTGCGAATACCGAAGCAGGTATTGATTTAATCGAAAAACTACTTGGAATAAAAGCACTCAATCTTGTCAGGCGCCAGAATTTACCAGACCTGCAAAAACTGCTGGTTAAACATCTTCAAATTAACAAAGCCGGATAAATTTATCTAAAACACACCTACACTTATATGGGTTTTCAATTTCAGAGAATCGAAATGGTAAGCTTGTTTAGAGTAGGTGGTTGTTTGATACGTGCTAATTCGCAATTCTAGTTCTATACTTATTAGCAGAGAATATTCTCATTATTTATCCATCTTTTTAAGGGCTTTGATAGTGGTAATTAATTACAGTGATTTTGCATGAATAAACGGCATATTGTTTTTGTACCGGGGAAGAATCCTAAACCTCCATCAGATTTACATCAGAACTTGCTTTGGCAGACTTTAGTGGAGGGTGTACGACGCATAGAGCCAGATGTGGCAGAGGATTTAGTCGCGCATGATGAGTACTTCAAATTTATTAATTGGAATTATTCGTATTATCAGAGCCGCGAGGATATCGAAACACATCGACCCTGGGTAGAAAAGATGCTGCAGAAGGGCGGTCCAAGTGATGAGGATATTCGACAGGCGACAGCCTGGCGACATCGTCTGGATATGTTTATGTACAACACCGTAGATAGTTCGCCGGTGTTATTGCGTTTATTGCGTGGTAAGTTGAAAGAAACGGCACTGGATACAAATCGCTACTTTGGAAATGAAAACAAGATCGCCAGTCATATTCGTGAACAATTAAAAGAGGAGTTGCGTCCGCTATTAGACAACGGTCATAAGGTGTTATTAATCGGCCATAGTATGGGGACGATTATCAGTTATGACACCCTTTGGGCGCTTTCTAATCTGGAGCATATACCTGGTAAAATAGATTTATTCTTAACCCTTGGTAGTCCGCTGGGGATGAATTATGTGCAATCTCGTTTGATGGGCAATCATATGCCTGATGAGCATAAATATCCGAGCAATATTCGCTACTGGATAAATATTGCGGCCGATGGTGACTTGATTGCACTGGATCGGTTTTTAGCCAATGATTATAAAAGAATGGTTGATTATAAATTGTTAGAAGCCATTGAAGATCAATCGGCAGGAGTTTATAACTACTTTCATGATCAGGATGGTCTGAATTGCCATCGTTCTTACGGTTATCTAATTAATCATAAAGTCAGTCAGGTCATTGCGAATTGGTGGCAGAGCACAGAATAAAAGCTTAAGTAAGCACGGTTTCATTGAGATTTGTCTTTAACTTTTTTATATCTAACAAACCTTTTATAGACATTTGTAACATTCTAAAATTACAGTGGCGCTATCCTCTTATTGAGTCAGTACCTGATAGTAGGTCTGACAATTAGAGGATTTTATAATGAAAAGAGACCTTTGCATAAAGCCTGATCTCCCGAGTTAAGTTGATAATTGAGTCAACTTTAAAAAAAGTTAACTCAATTTGTTAAATTTTCTCATTTTTTATCTATTTCTTCATCTTAATTCCTTGTTCTGCTCCTGGTAGACGCAATAAGGCTTATAAGTTCATACAACTTCGATGGATTGACATGCCTCGTTTGATATTGTGTGCAACGCACATCAAACCAAACCGGGATTTGTTTCTCTTGATCCCAAGATAACGGGCATTGCCCATCGCATAGTGGCGTTTTAATACACCAAAGACTCGTTCTACGATACTGCGTGTGCCTGAGACGAGTCTATTTGACGTTTTTTGCTGATCGGTCAGTGGCTTATTTCGATAGCCCCGTTCCAGTATTCGGTTGCCTATACGCTTGCCTTCAAGCGACTCATCCCGTTTTTTGCTTTTATAGGCACTATCGGCATAGGCTTCTTTTTCTTTTCCTGTGAGGAAGACTTCAAACACTTGTGAATCGTGAAGATTACCCGCTGTGAAGTCGTAATGTTTGATAAACCCATCTTCTTCTACGTTTATATGGGCTTTGAATCCGTAAGTGGTTTTACGTTTTCCGTCTGAGCCATTTTTAACATTGTAAGCGGCTTCTTTATCTTGGGTGTTTGCGCCATCTTTACCTTTATTGGGCCGGTTATTCTTGGCTTGAATAACACTAGCATCGATGATGCTGACTTCACCACTTCTAATCAATAATCCCTTATCACCCAGTTGCTGATTAATCTCTTCGAGCAACACCTCATTCAATTTCAGCGCTTCAAGAAGGTTGCGAAAACGCCAGAAAGTAGAATGATCAGGAACGCTCTCACTTAAGCTCAAATCGACGAAACGACGGAATAACAAGTCACGAGCTAGCTGCTTTTCCAGTGCAGGGTCGCTTAGGCCATACCAACTTTGAAGCAGTAAGCCTTTGTATATCATCAACGGTGGCCAAGCTTTCTCACCTTGCACTTTAGTATGTATATGACTGAGAAGGCTTTCTATCCTTGTCCAGTTAATCAGATCATGGACATCGTCGAGTTCTTCGACAGCAGGATGATTCACGATGAGGTCATCGGCAAAACTACGTTGTTTAATATTTTTCCAAGCCATTTGCTATGCCTAAGGGGTAAAAATATGAGTATCTCACTTTCTAGGGAAATTTTGCAGTTTCGTGCAAAGGTCTCGAAAAAATTATTTAATGCTTGGGGCATTCACTGGTTGCAGTAATGACACTACGGTAGTGAGGGCAGCTAGTCCGGCACCATATTACTACCCTTACGATTATTATTACCCCGATTGCACGGACTGGATAAAGGTGAGGGTGTTACCATCGCGCTTATATCTCGATACGCGGGATCGTGTCACGGTTAAAATCAAGTCTAACGATAGACTTTATATTTATCACAATGTCCATCGACAGCGTTATGTGCCGCACCCTAAATATCGGGTTGATAGAAGACGTGACCGTACTGAGCGCAATTTGAATCGGGATAGGTATAAAAGATTTCAAAAGCGTTGATTTTGTTTGAGTGTTTAACTTTGCCTGATTTACAACTCGACTTAGAATAAGTCGAGTTGTTTGTTTGGAGATAAGTGATTTATGATTTACATCATCCGATTGTGAATCTTTACCTACTTTTACAAAGTAGAGTCCCTATTAATGACTTTTTTCATCTAAGATAATAGGAAAGGGATGGGTTAAGTACATTTTTATTTGTTCGTTTCATTCAGTTCACAATTTTGGAGGTAGTATGAAAAAGTGGTTTAAATCCCTCGGTGGTACATTACTGGCAGTAGTTGTGCTGAGTGGAATGGCAGGGTGTGAAGAAACGACAGTTAGATCGACATCTTATGGTTCATCCTATTATCAGCCCTACGATTACTATTATTACCCAGAATCAAGAATCTATTTAAATGTGTCTACCGGGTATTACTTTTACCCCTATAAAAATAACTGGAGAAAAGTCAGGTCACTCCCGCGTCACTATCATCTCAATAATAATGATCGTGTAACGATTAGGATAAAGTCGAAAGACCGTCCTTATAGTAGGAATCATGAACACCGCACGAAATATGCACCACGTAGATATAATCGTGATAACTATCGTAATCAACAATATAATCGCGATAGGAATAAGGATAAGTATCGTAACCAGCAATATAATCGTGATAAGAACAAGAATCGCACAAAAGTGAGGGTAAAGAAGTCCTATGATTATTACTATTACCCAGGATCAAGGGTCTATTACAACGCCAATTCTAAGTATTACTATTACCCGGGTGGTAAGAAATGGAATCGAACCAAACGGATTCCATCAAATTACCGCTTAAAGCATAAAGAACGCGTCAAAGTTAAAGTTGGCTCAAGAGATAAGCCATACTTAAATAATAGTTCGCATCGTGCACGTTACGTTCCTCGCAAAAGTTATAATAAACCCGCCAATTTTTATAATACAAGAACAGAGTGAAGACTCGTGTTGATCCTTTTAATCGAAGTGCTCCAGATTCAATATGGCACCTAAGTTTTTCATAATTGACCAATCTTAAAGTTCCACAAAGCAGATTCAGTTTAAACTATTTTAATAAATTTTAGCTGCGTGAAGAGATGATTAAAGATAGGCTTTAGTGAACTGATGTGACTGAAAATACAAACTGATCTTGATCAGGTATATAAGTTTGCATGACTGCTGGAAGGTTTTATTGAAATTCCAGAATAAAATGGATCATCGGCCTGGATGGTCTAATTGTCCTTAAATCAGTTCCAGGTGATATTAGCGGTGGCCATAGTTAACGTTATATTGTTCTGTAAGCGCTGGTAGTATTCATAGGTATGGTTGTTTTTACTGGTTTACTAGGAAGTAAAGGGAACAGCAGAAGCTTTTCTATACTCTAAAAACTATTAGTTTTTTACAAGCAAGAGGTGAATCATGTTAATCAAATTCAGTATTATTTCTGGTCAAAGTGTAGAGATGTTTGAAAAAGACGCAAAGGCAATACTACATGCAATGGATCTAAGTGGAAAAGTACCCAGTGCTATTTCTGCTGAAGATATTCCAGCAGCGATTAAACATCTTGAAAACACGCTTAGTTCTAGCTCCATTGATAAAGATGATGATAATAAGGGGGGGAGTGAGGATGCAGTAGGTGCTAAAACCAAGGCATTTCCTTTGATGGAATTATTAAAAAATGCAGTTCAGCAGAATAAATCAGTTATGTGGGACAAACTTTAAATTTTATTTATATAGCAATAAAATATGTCTCCGTTTCACTCTTAATACGGTATTCAATTAATCTGTAAAAAATTCAATATGAAAATTCTATCCCGTTCTATTTTTACTACATTACTTTTTGCAGTTTTTTTACTTCTAGGAGTCATGCATACAAGCTCGCCGGTGAATGCAGATGCCATCAATGATTTACTCGGTGGCAAGCCTGAAAAAACAGAGGAAGGCACCGCTTCTAAAGTTATTACTACTGACAATACTAACGTTAGCGATAGAAAAATACGTAATCGCTTAGGTGAAATTTTTGCAGAACTGGACACCTTGAATAATCTTAAGATTGCGGTTAATAAAGGGGTTGTAACGTTAACGGGTGAGGTCACTTCAGCGTCGATACAAGAGAAGGCAAACAGTCTAGCCAAAAAAGTTGAAGGCGTTGTTGAGGTTGAGAATGAAATTGTTGTCACTCGCAGTATTGAAAAACGTCTGGAAACAACCGGGAATAAAATTCTCAACTTAGGTAAGCAGATAGTCTCTAACCTGCCTTTATTCATCATTGCTTTAGTTGTTTTCTCTCTTTTCTGGTTTCTAGGTGGCTGGGTATCTAGACGCCAGGGTTTGTTTCGCCGGCTTTCAAAAAATGCATTTATCGCTAATCTGTTAGGACAAATAGCACATATTATTTTTATCATCATTGGCCTGGTACTTGCTTTATCACTGCTAGATGCGACCGCTTTGCTTGGCACCATTATGGGCGCCGCTGGTATTTTTGGTTTGGCTATTGGTTTTGCGGTGAAAGATACCGTGGAGAACTATATTGCCAGTGTTTTATTGAGCTTGCGTAATCCTTTTCAGGTCAATGATTATGTCGATGTAGATGGTAATGAGGGTAATGTCGCGCGCTTGACTTCTCGTGCGACGATACTTATCACATCTGATGGCAATCACGTTCGTATCCCTAACTCACAGGTTTTTAAGGCAGTAATTGTCAATTACACGCGAAATAATGAAAGACGTTTTAGCTTCGATTTAGGCATAGATGCAACGCAGGATTTAACGGAAGCACAACAATTAGCTGTTGAAACCCTGAATGCTACTGAGGGTGTACTT
Organism: uncultured Gammaproteobacteria bacterium; assembly: GCA_963760355.1. Taxonomy (GTDB): domain Bacteria; phylum Pseudomonadota; class Gammaproteobacteria; order Thiotrichales; family Thiotrichaceae; genus Cocleimonas. The sequence continues at coordinate 23,687 of CAVXCT010000016.1, forward strand.
GCTGATCCGAAACCATCAGCTTTAGTTCAGGAATTAGGTGATTTTAATGTCATCTTGCGAATCTTTGGCTGGGTCGATCAGGATAAGTATAGTTTTGGTAAAGTGCGCAGTGAGGCAATTAAAAAAGCCAAACAGGCGTTTGATGATGCCGAAATCATAATGCCAGAACCCATCTATCAGATTCGCATGTCTGAAAATGCGCAAAGTCCCAGCGAGTAATACTAATAAAAACCTGAAAAGTGGTGTGGAAAAAGTAACAAAGAAAAGTCCGCAAACAAAAGAGACTATGGCGGACATCAAGCCCGATGAAACAGCAAAAGAACTGATACAAGAAGAACATGCAGAAAGTAATAACGAAAACCTTCTGAATTCTCAAACTCCTTCTGAATAATACTAATTTTCAAGATGACAACAGGTGATTGATGGAACCCCTTAAAATCTTAATAGAACAACTTCGCGAAATGGCAAGAGCTAGGTGGACTGCTTCAACATCTTTGGACGTCCGCCACGGTCGTGATAAAGAGATTAATAGTGGTGCTCTTGCAAATTATATTCAGACATCCCCCCCCCCCACCACTTTTAGCGGGTTTTTAATTAAAAGTATTTTTAATGATAAATTATTAGCGACACTTCCAAAAAAGATAATTTTTCTATGAATCATCATATCGCTGAACTTATTGCATCCATTCTCATCGTCGGTATCGCCTTGCAATGGATAGGCTGGCGTTTAAAAATTCCTGCCTTGATTTTGCTTATTGCTGCCGGTTTTATTATGGGGCCATTGATGGGATGGTTGAATCCAAGTGATGACTTTGGTGATCTTCTGCAACCTATGGTGTCATTGAGTGTCGCGGTAATTTTATTTGAAGGTGGCTTGAGTTTACGCTGGCATGAATTTAAACAAAACACGCATGTCATTTATCGGCTGGTGACCTGGAGCGTGATGCTCACCTTTACCTTTGGTAGCCTTGCCGCCTATTATTTAGTGGGTTTGTCCTTACCTGTAGCACTGATGTTTGGTGCCATTATTATCGTTACTGGTCCGACCGTAATCATGCCCTTGCTAAAACAGGCAAACCTGAGAAAACAGCCTTCCTCTTTGTTACGTTGGGAAGGAATCGTTAATGATCCGACCGGCGCATTGCTAGTGGTGTTGATTTATGGTTATTACATTCGGGCAGAGAGTGATATTTTAGCAATCAGTATTTTAAGTGGTTTGGCAATCAGCCTGATAGTTTCACTCGCTCTTGGGGTTGGTGTGGGTTTGTTTATAGCGCGCTCTTTTCGCCAGGGAAGTGTCCCTGAATATTTAAAGTCACCCCTGATACTCATAGCAGTTCTGCTGGTATATACCTTTGCAAACCGGGTACAGAGCGAAGCAGGGTTAATGGCGACAACCATTCTTGGTATTACTTTAGCCAACCAGCAATTAAATACCTTACACGAACTGAAACGTTTTAAAGAGTACGTCACCATCCTGCTGGTGTCATCGACATTCATCGTTTTAACGGCTGATATTGATCCTGAAATATTGCAGCGCCTTGGGTGGCAAAGCTGGTTACTACTAGCGCTGGTTATTTTTGTTTTTCGACCACTTTCCATTTATCTGTCAACCATTGGCACCGATATCAATAAGCAAGATAGGATGTTAATTGCGTGGATAGCACCCAGAGGTATTGTAGCTGCTGCTGTAGCTGGTTTGTTTGGTGCCCAGCTCACGCAAAAAGGCTATGAAGGTGCCGAGTTATTGCTACCATTGGTTTTTGCACTGATCATATTGACCGTGATGCTGCATGGTTTGAGTATAGGCTGGGTCGCGCGAAAACTGAATCTTGCATCGTCGCATCCAGATGGAATTATGATGGTTGGAGCATCGCCGTGGAGTACAGCACTGGCTGCTGAATTACAAAAAAATGAACTTCCTGTGATGCTTATCGATACACGCTGGAAGCATTTGAAATCGGCTAGAATGCAAAATATACCAACGCATTATGGGGAGATTTTATCTGAAAGAACCGAAGAAGTGCTGGAACTTTCACATATTACTAAATTACTCACGTTAACACCCAACGAAGCTTATAACACGCTTATCTGCACCCGCTTTGCGCCTGAGCTTGGTCATCATCAGGTGTATGAAATGAGATGGAAAAAGGTGGCACAGGAAGGAGTTGAAAATGGCAAAAAACCCAGCCAGGCAATCCGTGGTGATACCTTATTTGGGGATGATATTACTTACGAAATTTTTAGGGAATCTTTCAGAAACGGCTGGCAATTCGAAAGTACGCCACTTACGGATAAGTTTAAATTGAATGATGTTTTAAAAAATAAACCCGAGGATGCCAGATTAATTGCGGCAATAGATGATCGTAGCTATGTGCATTTTTATCCATGGGATAAAGGCCAGCCAGTCGATGATTTTGAAGTGATCATCAGTTTTGTTCCCCCGCAAAATAATTCTCTAAGTGGTGAAAAATGAAAACACGCATAATCCATTTTTTTGTGGTCATTAGTGCTAACTTCTGGATGATCCCATTGTTTTCTCTAATGCTTGGAGCGGGTCTGGCATTTTTTAATTTTTATCTGGATAAAGCTGTATTTGCCGAGCATGTAGAATATTCTCAGCTATTTTTATATTTCAATAACTCACAAAATATAAGAACATTATTGAGTGTTTCAGCAACCTCAGTCCTCGGTGTTGCAGGTGTTTCATTTTCCATTACCATCGCCTCGTTAACATTGGCATCCCAGCAATTTGGTCCACGTTTATTACGCAACTTCATGCTAAATCGATTTAATCAAATAGTTCTCGGTTGTTTCATCGGTACTTTCCTCTATTGTATTTTAATGCTGCAATTTACCAGTTCTATGGATCTTGAAAAAACCACACCGTTTATCTCGATGATTGGATTGCTAGTTTTAATTGTTCTGAATCTACTGTTACTGGTGTTTTTTATCCATCATATTGCTGTTTCAATTCAGGCGGATAGCGTCATTAGTGATGTTGACAGTGAATTGGTTACCCAGATGAATGTGATTTTTCCTGATGAAAGTGAGGAAGATCAAGATTTTTTAAAGCTCGAAATTCCAGAAAACCTGGATAGTAAGTTTAAACAAGCGAGGAACAGAAATTCATGCGCAAAAATCTGGTTACTTGCAGGCAATAGACCTTGATAATCTCAGTACGTTTGTTACTGATAACGACAGCGCAATTAAATTCAACGTTAAACCCGGTGATTTCATTATGCAGGATAGTGTGATTGCCTACTTTCTTGACAATAGTGATGACGATTCAGGAAAAGATAACGATACTGATTCAATCGAAACCCAGATAAATTCTAAATTAATAATAGGCAATAAAAGTTCCTCAGAACAGGATCCGGAATTTGCCATACGCCAACTGGTTGAAGTTGCAGTCAGGGCGCTTTCGCCCGGTATCAATGATCCCTTTACGGCTGTTACCTGTATCGACCGGCTTGGAAATAATATTGCTTATTTGATGGATCGTCAGTTTCCAGCAGAACAACATATTGACGAAAGTGGGCATTTACGTGTCCAGCTAAAGCCATTTACCTTCAATGGCATTGTTGAGGCGTCATTTAATCAGATACGTCAACATGGTAAAAATGATATCGCCGTAACTATTCACTTATTACGCACCCTGCTTAAACTGATTCTTCAAGTACGCACATCGGAACAGGCAGAAGCGCTTAAAATTCAGGCAGAAGCGATTTCTACTGAAAAGCATGATAAAAATATAGCGACAAAAGATCGGAATGATATTCAAGACCTATACGATGAAATTGGTTCTGCATTAAATAAAAAGAAATCTGAAACAACGAAAACTTCAATGAGTAAGCCAAAAACAAGCCAATAAAAGTAATTCAAGAAAATCATTTCAAGTTCCATTTAAACGAATTACGTAAAATAAGGATAAAAAAGTGCCTGAAAGTAGGGGGGTGGCTTTTCTAGGCTTACCAAAAGCCATAAATGACACGTCAAATAATTATTCGGCAATGCCTCACCCAAAAGGGCCAGCTGAAGCTGTTGTCTCGCGGAGCTCGGCTGAATTATCCGTTTAAATAACTAAACGGTAAGTTCACTAAAGTCCATCGTAGATTCCAAAGGAATCGTCGATGTACAATGATCGCGCTTGGGATATAATTTACTACGATTTGTTTAAACAACTAAACGGTAAGTTCACTAAAGTCCATCGTAGATTCCAAAGGAATCGTCGATGTACAATGATCGCGCTTGGGATGTAATTTACTACTAGAACTGTTTTCAGTTGGTAGAGTTTAAAAACAGCTCAAAAGTACGGGGGTGACAATTTCTAATTCAAAACAATCACCAAACTAACTATTGTGATTAATACTGACAAACGATGACTAGTAATGATTAGGTTTGTGGATATTTATTTTTCGATGTAAATCAACCATGAATCTGCCAAGCTATTTTACCATCGACCATAGCGATTAATATCGTAAATTCCAGACTCTAAGGGCTGCTGTGCTTGCATCTGCTGGGTGAATCCATGCAATATATTCCAGAAATCAGGGTTCATGCGTCGTACACCCCACTTATCGATAAGTCTGTTGAAGCCTTCTTCTGAATCTATGCTTTTTAAGTTTGAAACAAAAGTGTCAATTTCAGTGCTTTTGAGGTTGAACATAAGGTTTGGATAACTACCGATCAGTTTCGGCACAATCGTCAGGCTATCCAGCTGCTCTTCATAGCGCAGTGATTCGCCGAGCATGAATGACACACTACTATGGCGTCGATTTCTTAATAGCGAATAGGATAGTAGTTGCTGATCAGGCAGTTCTACCCGAACAAAACTCACCTCTGGTAACCACTCAATAGCCTTTAGTTTTTTTGCGGGTACGGCTGCAATTTGAGATAGTCTAAGGTTAATTTTATCTGCATCTATCTCTGCTTCTGCTTTAGATTTTATATTCTCACGGCAGGCATTATCGCACCGATTGATAGGGTCTTGTTTTTTGGTTAACCGGGGGTACTGGTTTAAAAACGACTCCAGAATTTCTGAATAATTGTTTTTTGTAGTGTAGCGAATAGCTGTCGGTGACTTATCATCAAGCTCATGATAAGTAATTTCGGTTTTGATTTTCGCCGCAGATTGATACCAACTCTGGTATAGCTCGTTGCGAGATTCTGCAGGAAGTAATCGCAAAAAATTCACTTCAGCGCCATTACGAATCAGATCAAAATAAAGCCTGGTTTGTGCCTGGTGCGAAACGTTGCCAAACACATCAAAGCTGGCAACCAATTCATAATAGGTGCGTTCGAATAATGGGTAGTCCATTAACCAGGTCGTTAGTGGTATTTCGCCCAGCCAACCTTTAGTGACAGATGCACTATCATGGTGTCGAAAAATGCTGAGAAAAGCATTTTCATTTGTTTTCTCGCCATTCCAGATATGTTGTTTAGTGGCGCCTTCAGGATAAAGTTTTTGGTATTCGCTTTGTCGAACATCCAGATATTTATTGCGTTTTTCACTGTATTTAAACCATTCCGAGCCTAAATCAGTGATAGCTGTTTTTTCTCCCGGTAAGCCTAGATAAGTGTTAACTGAATGTTGGTATTCGTCATTATTGGTATAAACCTCATATTCCGGATTTTCAAACATCACCCAGAATTGATCACGTATAACATTGGTGGCTATCTGTCCACGACAAACAGGACCCCGAATGAAGTTTCGCACAAAATACTCCGCATCATTAAGTAGAAATTGATACCTAAGCCTGGCGGGAATCGCTTGATAAGTCACAAAAGGATTGGATTTTTCTAAGTAACTATAAGCAGGCATTTGATTTAGCGTCCATTTAGGCTGAAGAAACAATTGCTTATATTGTTGCAAACGCTGTTGATCAAATGGATAGATGATATGCGTCTTATGCACGATGGTTTCTGCAATCGGAGTCAGTCGATAATAAAAAGGCCTGCCTGGATCATCAAAGGGTTTAAGCGTATTTACTGGTATGACGGTTTTGCCACTGGGCGTATAGGAGCGTTCCAGCGTATAAAACTGAATCTTTTGGTCAGCATTATTTGCATTGTCGGTAATGCTGGAATGATCAAGACTAGTATCGAAATAAAGATGTCCCAGATACAGATGTTCATAAAGATAACGCACCACCAGTTTAGTGCGTTTGTCATTACTATTTAACCATGTCTCCCATTGTTGTATCAATGCTTTGTCAGCATCAGAAAGTTTGATTGATTGCGGGGTGATTTTTGCTCCCTCATCAAGCCAGGTGGTAATGATATTAGCTTCTTTTTTAGTAAGGCCGGATACAGCTAGCGGCATTCCCCCATGAGGATTATTGTCTGCGTAGTCTGAAAATTCCCCGGTTGTTGGGCAAACATTTTTACGGCTTAAGCCAAGTTCAATCGTATCAGGTATTGTCTTATTCGCAGGCAGTGGCTTCTTCTGCCCAAGCTCAATCATATTGAGCAATAGAGAATTATTTTGCGTTTCATCTGACGATATGCTTTTTTCAAGCACAGAGATAAAACCTTTTTGACGCCATTCGTCTGTGGTCTGGGCGTCTACAAATAGACGCGTAGGTGCAGCATTTTCTAAGCGCCCACCATCATAGACTTTTAATTTGCTGGCGCCACGATCAACGCCTTCCGCAGATTGCATCTTTAGCTGACATGGTGCGTCATAGCAGGCATGACAGGAAATACATTTGTGTTCTATTATCGGTTTAACGTGTTGCTGAAAGTCGTAAGTTTGTTTCTCAGCAATCACTTTGGGTATGGTCCGTGTCTGGGTTTCGGAATTACACGATGACAGTGAGAAAATTAGCCCGAACAACAGTAGGTAGTACAGATGGTAGTTAAAAAATACTTTTGAGTTACTGTTTTTTTTCATTATGTCACTTTCATCGAGTTTTCTATTGATTTTAATATCTTCTTCAAATTAATGCTTTATCCAATTTAATGATTGCTTAAGGGACCTCTGATTAAGTCCAATAAAATTCTGCGAGCCTACAAGCGGTCAGATTCTAGACATGTCTCGCAGAGAATGGTTATTCCCTTCGCAAGAGACATAACAACGAAGATGACCGCTTGTAGGCTCGCCCTGTGGGGCTTAGCCAAAAAACCAGCCTCTGCGTTTTGCTCATTTGAAAGGCAATAAGCATTCCAGCATGAGCAAGCCTTGATCCTGGATTTTTGGCGTTGCCAGAAATATGGGACTTAATCAGAGGTCCCTTAAGTGGATGGCTAATCATCAGATTAACAAAAAAGGCTCAAACTTGTTCGATCAATTAATAGTTAGGCCAATTAGTCGTTTAATCCATTTGCGGTTTTCCCAATTTAAGCGATACTACTTTTCTTCTAAAAGGATGAGAGATTTATGAAAAGACTGTGGAAAATATTACTCAAAGGAATTGCTGCAGTATTACCAATCGGTTTGACGCTGTATTTTATTTACTGGCTGATTGTATCTATCGAAAAAGCCGCTCACGCATTAATAACGCTGATTTTACCAGAGCAATATTACTGGCCTGGTATGGGAATGATCGCTGGTATTTTAATATTGTTTTTCATTGGCTTAATGGTCAATGCATGGCTGTTCAAGCGCATTATAGGTCTGGGGGAACATCTTCTAGAACGTATTCCATTGATCAAAACAGTCTATGGTGGATTACGAGATTTCATGGATTATTTTTCACCTTCTAAAGAGCAGAAAGAACTGCAAAAAGTAGTGATGGTGACCCTTAATGATATTCAGCTCATTGGTTTCATAACTGGCGAAATCGGCAATCTACCAGGTATCGAAATGCCTGAAGAAAAAGTAGCCGTCTATTTACCCATGAGTTATCAACTGGGTGGATTTACAGTGTATCTTTCCAAAGACCGTGTAGAAGTCATTGATATGTCAGTTGAAGACGCCATGCGCCGAGTTCTTACAGCGGGTTTATCTACTAAAAAGCAATAGTTTTTCTTCATCATAACTAACGAGTTAAAGAGTAATATTTTGAAAAAATGCCTTTAAGTAGGGGGGTGTCATTATGCTTAGAGCACTCTATAATTATTCACCATGAATTCAAATACACTCTACGCCCTCGATTTTGATGGGGTAATCTGCCATAGCGCGATTGAAACTGCCGGTACTTCATGGAAAGCCGCACAAACGCTGTGGCCCGATATGCAAGATGAAGAAATTAACGAATCTCGCATTCAGGAATTGGTGAAATTTCGTCCATGTTTGGAGGTCGGCTATGAAGCCCCTTTGATCATGCGCTTGCTACATCAGCAAACTGGTTTGCAAGCGGATTGCAGTGATTATCACGAACAGATCCAAAAACTCATTACGGATAACGGTTTTGATAAAGACGCGCTGCAACTTCTATTCGGTCGAACCCGTGATGCGCTTATAAAAGAAAACGAAACAGAGTGGTTGGTGAATAATCCTTTGTTTGATGGCGTAGCAGATAAGTTGAGAAACCTAAATGAGGAAGACTGGCTAATCATCACGACCAAGCAGGAACGATTTGTGAAGAAGATTTTGCAGGGTAATGGTATCGAACTTACGGATGATCGTTTGTTTGGGCTAGAGAAAAAATTGTCAAAACAAGCTGTGCTGGAAAACCTTATTGAAGCTTATCCAGATAGACCGATCACGTTTATCGAAGATCGTCTGCTAACATTACTGGGTGTACAGCAAAATCCGGCATTAAAATCGGTGAAACTGCAATTGGTTGATTGGGGTTATAACACGATAAGGGAACAGGAAATAGCGCGTAAAAAAAGTATTGAAGTCATAACTTTAGAATCGTTTCTTACTGTTTTTTAACTATTATTGATTAGGCAAGATTAAAGTTGATTAGAACTAATTAGACCGAATTAGATTAACAAAAAGTCACCCCACTACTTATAGGAAGTTTTTAAAAAATGTATCCAGCTCTGCGTAAATTCTATTTACGTTTTTAAAACAAAAACGTAATATCATTCAAAGTAGGTGGTGACTGTAATATTGTTCGAATAAGCAATTAAGAACCATACTGTTCCAGCATGGCAATAATTTCTGTATAGCCTTGTTCTCTAGCGAATTCTAAGGGTGAGAGTCCTCCCACTTTGATATTGGTTGATGCACCTCGATCTAAAAGTAATTTAACCACTTTGGGTTCTGCTTCAAACAGAAGTGCCAAGCTCAGCGCTGTTAAACCTTCATTATCTGTGTGATTCATATCCATGCCAGAATCAGCGATTAATTGGATATTGTTAAAATTCAATCCGCTTGAAATGCTTCTCATTAATAGGTCAAGCGGGTTGCTGGTTACCATTTCTTTGTTGAGCATGCTGCTCACAGCTCTATCTAAGGAGGATTCTATGGCTACATCCAGAGGTGTTTGCCCGATGAATTGAGTACTTAGGATTGCACCTTTGTTAATTAATTCAACAGCGATGTCTTCTTCGTTGTAATTGAGTGCGGTAATCAGTGGTGTCGTGCCATCCTCAGCCATGTAGTTTATATCGGCGCCTTTATCTAAAAAGTGCTGGATCGGTGTTTCGTCAGTGTGGTGAAATTGTATGGCATTATACAACGCTGCAGGATCATGATTAGTTGGCAGGTAAATATACAGTCCAGTAATGGCTAAAGCGACAAAGCCGTAACTGTAAGCCGTTTTTAGTGAGCTCCAGGACTTCTTTGCGTATTTGCCTTTTTGTGCCCAGCGCGTAACCATGGACGGTTTTTTAAAACGTGTGTACAGAAAGTAAACACTTGCCAATATCCAAATACCACCTACGGCTAAGGCGACATAGGGTACTTTGCTGTAGAACATAAACATCGCTACAAGCGCCAATAGCAAGCTAAGCAATGGGTTTAAAATTGCGGTAAATATTGATTGTTGATGTACTGTTCTTTCGAGGTTGGTTTCATTTCTGACTAACAGTTTTTCAATATAGCCCAAACATTCCTGTTTGGATTCTGCATCGCTAAACAAGAATTGATCTTCAACGGATTCTCTTGCTGAAGTTTTAGCAGTTTTATAACTGATTTCTAAATCAGAATCAGTGTCTCGACTGCTTATACTTTCGATTGTCGCAAAAAGTATCACTTGAAAACCATCGCTGCCAAATACCGTTTTAGGGTGTGTGTTTGCGTTTAACTGTTGTTCGACACGTTCCTGTGAGTCTTTATCAGCTGACGCGATGATTAACGCTTTTGTAGAGAGGATTACGATATTTTTTTTCGTAGAGTTCTTATCAAACCAGTATTTCATCGCGAATGAATCCTTATTTTTATTTTATAAGTTTGGAATTAACTCGCGTATTTTAACTCGATATCACTTAACTCTTTATGAATAGCACTGAATGAAAAGAGCTTATTTCATAGTGGTGGTAATGAAAATAGTTAAGCTTAAAGAAGTGCATCACGGATTTTTTCAAATTCAACAAACTCTTTTTCATTAAAAGTTTGAGTAACCATAATGGAGTTTAAAGTTTGCATGAGCTTCAATTCAACTTCAGGGTAGGCACCAATCTTCTCTTTTAATACATCCAGATAGGTGTCGAAGTCTTTATCGAATTGTGAGGCTTCTTCATGTAATTTATAGATTTCTAAATCGTCTAGACCAAAATCATTTTCAAAGAATTTACTGAAGCGTTTTTTCTCTTTTTCTGTCTCGCTATCATCAGCGTTAATGACATGATAAATAACTACTGCAAAGGCTCTTTGCAAGGTGTGATCTTTTTTATCTAAATGATCCAATTGACCCAGTTCGTCAAACCATTCTCTTAATTTTGAAGGCATTGTTAACTCCTTTAATGTTCATGGTTTCAGTCTATCAGGAGAGCGTTCTCGGCATCCAGATATAAATCAAAAAAACAGATAGATACGTTCCTATTTTTTAGGCTTGCGATTAAAAATAAATGACAAGGGAATCGCTAACGCAAATATACAGATACCAACTAATTGCGCAGAATAGGTTTTATCACCAAGGTGGACTGGGTGATTGATATTAATCAGCATGAATAGGCAGCTTAAAACACCGAGAACTGAAATTATGGGTAAACGCCCGATATTAAGCGGTGAGCGCCATGACCTATGTAAATTAGGTTGACGGTATCGCAGCACAATATTGCTAAGGTTAACGATGAAGAACAGGATGAAAATCCCTACGTCTGAAATCGCAGCAAGTACTTCCACTTTTTTAAAGAAAAGGAAAATTATTGAAATAAAACCCGTAAGCATTATCGCGATATAGGGTGTCTGGCGAGTTTTGTGCACGCTGGATAACACACGTGGTAGCGAGTTAGATTTTGCCATGCCATACATCATTCTGGCGCAGACTATCAGGGTGATTAGCACCGTGTTTGCTGTTGCGAATAAGGCAATTAAGGCGATGAGTTCAGGGCTGAAACCACCAATCAGTTTTGACATGATCATTGACAATGGTTGTTCGGCTTCTGCTAACTCTTTGAAAGGCACAACACTCACCGCAACAATTGCTACCAGAATATAAATGACGGTTGAAATTAACAAGGCATAAATAAACGCTTTGGGTAAAGTTTGTGCTGGGTTTTCGGCTTCTTCTGCAATATTCGCAATATCTTCGAAACCCATATAGGCAAAGAAAATCAAGGCGCTTGCAGAAACAATGGGCAACCAGCTGACATCGCTATTTGCAAAAGGGGGTGGAAACTCAGTCAGATTAGCCAAAGCAATATCACCCTTGACTATAAAATAAGCGCCGACTGCTATGAGTAACACTAAACCACCGACTTCAATAGTGGTCGCTAAAGCATTAAAACGTGCGGATTCTTTGATACCCCAGAAATTGATTGCAGTCATTAAGACTAACAGGCCTATTGCCAGTATTATCTGATTCATCGGGATGAAATAGGCGAGGTAACGGGCAAAGCCAAGCGCCACAGCACTCGCCGTAGAAAAGCCAATGACGATGGCAATAAAGCCAAATACCCATGCCGCCTTATCCCAGCCAAAGGCGTTTTTGGCATAGATATATTCAGCTCCGGCCTCGGGGAAAATGGCGGCGAGCTCGGCATAACTCATCGCGGTAAAGCTGGCAACGATTGCAGCTAGGGTGAAAGAGAGCCATAGCATATTGCCTGCAATGCCTGCAGCAGCACCAATCAGCACATAGATGCCTGCACCTAGAATTAGGCCCACACCATAGATAACGATTTCGCTTAAACTCAAACAGCGTTTAAGCCCGATTTGATCTAACTTCTTCATGCTTTTTATCTTGCGCCTATTATTTAAGACTGAACAGTGAAAACAGGTAGATCAGTGATAAATATCATTTAAAGGATTATTAGCGGCCAATTAAAGAAAAAGTGGCAAGCTGAGGCTCAGCCGATACAACGTTGGAATGCAATGACGACGACCGGCAGAATGAGGTGGCTTTTCTAGGCTCGCCAAGAGCCAGAAAAGCCCATAGTAGATTCCTCGAGGATTCGTCGATGTACAATGGCAGATAATCGACTGACTATTTTTCAACATCAAAATTGATCGGATAATAAAATAAACCTCATCGCGAAACATAAGTTTTTTTAGTTCAAAAACTAAATAAAAAATCACTTAAAAGAAGGGGTGTGTAAAAAAACAAATAGCATTGAGTGGCAAGGTATATACTTTTTACGAAATATTTTTAACTGTAAATAGGATAGCTAAATGAAAAAAATATTCATCTTAATTCTGTTTGTTGTGTGTGGTATTGCGGCATCGGAAATGTTCAAATCTTTAAATGGCGCAGCTTCAATAAATGCGGCTACATCGGTAGAAAGTGAGGATACAACAAACAATAAAAACCGGTATCCAGAATTTACTAATGTTTTTAGTACAGAATCCAGTTTTGCGGATGCCAAAGAAGATTTGCTTGCTGCCATAACAACGGAAGGTTTGGTAGTAAGTTATACCTCACATGCAAAAACCATGTTGGAAAACACCGCTGAAATGGCAGGTGTGATCACACCAGTTTATGACGACGCTGAAATTGTACTTTTTTGTAAGGCTGATTTGTCTCATGCCCTGGTTGGTGCAAATCCGCACAACATCGTTTTATGTCCTTATGCAATAGCCATTTATGTTGTACATAACGAACCAGAGAAAGTGTATTTAAGCTTTAGAGAGACAGATGCAAGAGTGACTGAAACCAAAGCGATAAAAGAGCTGTTGGTGAGTATTATCGAAGAGGTTATTAAGTAAATCAAAAAGCGCTGTGCTGGAATCGTGGAAGAGGGTGTAAGTTACTAGCGAGTAGTGAATTCCGGAATGGTAATTAACTGAAGTGGTAACTGAACAGGGTGCGATATACAGCGTGTTATTCTCGTAAAACATCAGCGAAAGGTTAATGGCGTGCGGTTATATCATTAATATTATGAAGGTCTGTGATATTTTTGATAGTTTATCATGTCTTAAATCTCTGTTATTGCATGAAGTATTTATTTATAAATCACTTGTAAATAATTAACTTATAAAATAATAAATTATTAAAATCTGTCAACTATATTCAATTAGCAGGTTTTAATCCTGTCTCTTTGTGTTTTAATTTCATGTCTTTGCCTACTTCCCGCAATGCCTATAGATCTATCACATCTTCTATAAAGTCATTAGCCGTAAAGCTTTCTTCTATCTGTGTTGTGCAAAATGGAATAAATTGAGTTCAGTTGTATCATTAAAAAGAGGATTAACAGCTCAACATTTAAATTGAAACCATTCACATGAGAATAATGTCATAAACGGAAGCCAAATTGTTACGCGGGGTATGACATTTATTATCAATCTTGTGTATCTTTTATTTTTTAATGTAATACAATCGCGCGCCACTCGTGAATAACGAGTAATCTATCATTTAAGGAATACTTCACATGCAACAACTTACACCTGCCGGACAAAATATTGTCAACGATGTAGCACAGCGTTATAACCTAAGCCAGGAGACGATTATTTGCATGCTTTCTGCCGTAAATAATGGTGGAGGAAGCATGGCGCAATTTAATTGCCCGGAGCTTGGTAGTGGACAATGGATGCAAGGCGGCATGACTATGGTCGGGGACCTGTTCAACTACGGCCTAAAAAATACCGTAAACAATCTCTGCGCTGAACTATCAAATGCACTGGCCAATACGCAAATGTTTCCAGTAGTGCCAGCAGGCTCAAAAAACAGCAACCAGTGGTGGCCGGTTGACTTGGGAAGTCCATTTAGCAGCGGTGCGCAAAACAATATTCGTTATGCTGTGTTCCCTAACAGGCTTGCGATACAACTTAACGGACAAGTTACCGTGTATGACACACTCGATAACAATATTGGCGGTGTAAGCCAGCAACAAGGTGGCGATACTTCACTCACCTTTAGCAGTCAATACGGGACTATTGCTGTTAATACTTTGCCGATCATATCTGGCCCGGGTATTCCTGCGCAAAAGCAAACAAATTTTGCACAACCTGCCCCTGTATCGAATCAATCCAATCAACCTAATAATGGCAACGTTGTAAATGCAAATAACAATGTCACTGATAATGCAAGGAATAATGAAATAAAAAATACCGACATGTCTGCGCCTAATTCCACACCAATGTCTAATAATATAAACAACTCATTCATAGATCAGTCTTCAACGGATGGCATCATCACATTAATTGAAAAGATTGCCAAACTACACGAAGCTGGTGCATTGACTGATGAAGAATTCAATACGAAAAAAAGCGAACTGCTGAGTCGTATTTAATCAGCGAAACGTTAAGGGTTCTTTGATCAAGTGCTTTAACAAGCCTCGATGTTTAGTCGAGGCTAAAAGTCAGGAAAGTATAATCATTCGTATTTAACATTCGCTTACCCAAACACCAACATCAAGCTTTGAGTCAGCTGAACCAGCGTAAGACCCAGATATAGGAGGGACAGATTCTGCCAATCGCGATACAGCTACGGGTATATGATCCGTTCCGACAATATCGCCTATCGTCGGGTCAAATCCTTTCCAGCCTCCACCGGGCAAATACACCTCAGCCCATGCATGAGTGGATCCAACCTGACTAGACATAAGCGGCGCATGTAAATATCCGCTGACAAAACGGGAGGCAAGGCCCAGGCATTTTACAGCCTCCATAAAGAGTAAGGCAAAATCACGACAAGACCCACAACCCAGCGAGAGTGTTTCCCCGGCAGATTGGACTCCGGGTTCTTCTCTCACCTTGTAAACCAGTGTTTTATAGATAGTTGCAGTAAGCCGCTGTAATAGCGTATAGGTTTGAACATGTTCACCAGACTTCCATACTTCAAATATCCAGTTATTTAATAGCTCTCTGGTCTGTTGGTCTGGCAATACCCTATAGGGCGACAACAAAAACTGGTCTCCCTCGTCATAGCTAAAAGGATAGTTAATAGCATAATCAGCTACCATAAAATCCAGTGGCGATTCATTATATTGCTGAATGATAACTTCACTTTCAACCCTAAGATGTTGCGTTGGACTAGTAAAATTGGCGATAGCAACTGAATTGCCTTCAACATCGCGATGCCAATATATTTTCGCATCGGGTGTAACTTTTAGCAAAAAAGACTCGATACGTAGGTCATGACCTTCCCGCGGACGCAAAAGTAATTCATGTGCCCCAAGCGTCACAATTTCCGTATAATTGTAATAGGTACGGTGAATGATTTTATAGCGTTTCATAGTTATCCTGAGATGGAAGTTTTTATTATCTAAGGGATCTCTGAATAAATCCCGTAAAATTATATAAGGTTATAAAGCATCATATCCTAGGCGCACTTCGTAGAGTGAAAAACAAAAAGAACCCCTGCTTATGCAACTTCTACTTTTTACGTAGTTGTTATGTTTTTTATTTATAAAGCATGAATATATAGTTTTTCTGAGCGTTTACGAACATCTAAAAGGAAATTTTGACCGCAGCCTTTACAGGTTACAGGGTGCTCCTCATCGCCTTCCAGAGCCTTCCTTTGAACTTGCTAATATTGGGTGAAAACACACCATACAATTAAAGGCTATGTTATAACCACGAGTATCTGCATGAATTAAATCACCACCGGCATCCATATTAAGAAAATCAGTAATGTTCATATATCCAGCCCTACACTTTAATTTAAATTGGTAATCATAATAACCCAAAATATAGTCTGTTTTGTACTAGCGAAATCGTATAAATAAACGCCAGAATAAGTGACAGCCGAGACGCAGTCGATACAACGAAGGAGTATAGCAACGACGACCCGTAGGGCGAAAAAATGAGTCAGCCCAGCCCTGGCGAGACAATGTCAGAGTGAAGCGACGACTAACCGAAGGGAAGGTTTGTAAAACCGCCTAAAAGTTGGGGTGTGCCAAAATTCACTATCCTAAATGATCATTTGTGTTTTGCATTGCAGACACATAAAAATGTATCAAGAAAGTCTGGAACCTTTGAATAATTTATCAAGTCTTAAACCTTTTTTTCGGATGAGGTGTTCTTCACTAATAAACGAATTGCACTTACTAATTGAATTCGCACCTTCCTGTTTTCACCCTTTTCAAAGTTGCAGAGTATTCTTACTTCCGAGCATCATCGTGTTAGTGTCATGCAAGCCACATAGAATAAGGCCTATCTAATTTCTCTTTAAGTTGAGAAATACTAAAAGCACCAAACTCTTCCGCCATGAGCTTATTTTCAATAAAGATCTTTACAACAGGCAGGCTAAACACACTGAATTGTGCGCATATTTCAGGTGATGTTTCGCAATCCACATAAACACTCTGCATTTCAGGGAAGTGTTCTTTTAGCATCGCCTCCAGTTGTGGACGAATACTTTTACACACGCCACAAGTTGGCCCACCAAACAAAATTAATATAGCGTCTTTAGATGATAAATTTTCTATCATTGAGATATTGGTAATACTTTCCATGGGAATTCGTCACAGCCTGAATTTGAGGGGCTAAGTATATACCTCTTTGCCAAAATGAAAGAAGATGAGCTTTTTTAATTAAACGAGGCTTACTCCTTTGATTTAATTATTAAATAAAAAGCCATTCTAAAAGGATGGTATTAGCGAGTTCAGCACAATGTGTTTATGCGGGTATTTTGAAGTACCTTATTATGCGACTTCTGGGAAGGCATTACTTAGCCCAATGCGCCAATCAGACATAAACAGTAGAATAGACTCAGAAAATTCCGTGTCCACTTCCCGATCATCAATCGTGCAATGCACTAACAGCATCGCTCGATCTTCGTGATAGGTAATTGTCCAAGCTAATGCATGTGGACAATTTAATAACGCAAAACGGACGCCATTTTTGATCAGTTCGCGTGAAACGTTGAATTGACCCCAGAGGCAATAGATCTCACCCCCATTCTGATCTTCAGAAACTACTGAATCAATTGAACGACAATGACTTGGAAGCGTAGAAATCTGCAGAAGAGTCTTTAACGCTACAATATCTAAAACACTTTCTTCTATTTCTTCAAAGAATTCCATAAAGATACATTATTGCTGTATTACACATAACGACGTCGCAATATACGGTGTTAGCGTGTCCCGCACAACGTGTTTTTGTTGTGCGTTTTTTTTAATTGCTTCGTTTAACAATTATACTCACTCGGCGCTATGTAGCGTAGCGAAATTACGGTCAGGTGCAGTGTCTTGTTAGCTGAAATTTATACATCAACTACAGGTATTCACAATCCTTTGCCCTTCATCATATCTAAGTACTGGATCATCGCACTTAACGCGTGTTGGACGTAATCAATCCTTACTTCAGTAGCTCGACGATTAAACTTGTCTACATTTTGAATACCTTGATCTATTCTGTCTACTGATCGGGGTAATGCCCCGACAAATTTTCCTTCACTTACTTGTGCCCGAAGCAAGAAGGTAATTCCACAAGGTACAGCGGCATCAATTCGATTGCGTATCTCATCGTTGGAAGGGAGAAAAGAAAGAGCCGCTAGCAACCCTTCCAAACGCGTAGCTGTCGGAGTTGTTCGACCATTTTTTGAGAACCCACCATCGTACAAAGGTCGTTGATGACTTGCAACTTGACTTTGAAGTATGGCATCACTGATCTGGATCGCATGGTTTATCAGCAATTCCCTTGATACAGGCATTTCATCCTTATTTTTAAACGATAACATCTTCTCGGTAGCCAAGAGTGCCCAATGGTCAGCAGGTATACTTTTGCTGTTCTTACGGCTACGTGCGAGGTACTCCAGAGCCTTGACCGCTGACTCTAGCCAAACAACTGAGGGGTCCTTTTCGTATAGCAAAAGTAATCCCAATGCGGCCTCACCTGGATAATATAGTGATTGCCATTGATCCCGACGTCCTCCCTTCGACGGAATATACTTGGAATAGAAACTCCCGTCCTCTTTCTGCATATAGACAATAAATCGGCCAAGTGCCTGAAGATCACGGAGTGGTGTGAACCCGGGATGGATATTCTCGATGCTAAATAAAGCCAGAAGACCAAGGCCAGTCCCACCAAGTTTTGCCTGGCGTGGTTTGTTGCTTCCATTAACTTCGGGTTTTGACCAGATAGCCATCATATTATCTTGCCCCGCTATGGGAAGGATTGACTCATCCTGAAGATATCTTCCTGCTCTTTCTATGGCCGATCGCATGTTTTCATTAGGGAACTGTTCATGATACATGGACATCGCGTAAATGGTGCCAGCGTGTCGTAATATATTGTATTTATCCTTCACCTTTACAGTAGGATCCATGTTGATACGATACTTGAACATGCCATCTTCATTGGTTGCCTTTACCAGATAGCTTGCAGATCGTTTTATTGCATTTTGAACTTCATCAACTTGCGAAGTTGTGGACTCCTCTTCAAAACAACCAGCATATGACTCTTTAGAATAACCTCCATATAGTACTATGAGAAATACGTATATAATAAGGGTACCAGTAATTCCAATCTTGGCGCTCTTCCTTGTATCCTTCGAATTCGATTTAATTGCCTTCATATAAAAAATTACTTTTGTGAATATTTATTCTATTTCAAGAATGGCGGTTAACACCGCAATAAACGGTGAGATAGCGAGACCAGCACAACGTATTTTTGTGTGCGATTGTTTAATTGCCTTTTGTATGATGTTACTGCCCACTTGAAATTGCCTTTTTTATAATTGGTGCAACTGACTCTGGACTAATGCCACGATCTTTACAGTATTTAGTTTGTAGCCAGATTGAAAGCTGTTTTTGCCCTTTGCTTGAATTGCAACCACAACAACAAAGGGAGATATTTTCTTTTGTAATTATTTTTGCATCATTAATGATGTGCTCCCAGCTTGCAGCTGATTTCTTGGAGACTTTTGCTGGGGTAAAGTCTCCGCCGCAATATACGCATACTTTATCTCTTTCACGAACTTACTTTTCAAGCCAGTCTGGAATATTCCAATTATTCGCCATAAGTTAATCTGTTTTTTAATACTTCATTTTTTTGAGTCGCAGAAACATAACTGCTAATTATGCAGAGTACGTTTTAATAATTGTTAAAATTTCTTCCAGAAATGATTATTATATAATAATCATTTGATGTCTTGTAAAAGAGGGTTTATGCCGCCTAAAAAGTCACTTATTAAATCACAGTTTAGGTCAACGATGAGAAACTTTTGATAAACCTTTCGCCTTTGTATTTTTTGCAGGAATTGGTTAAAAGTTAAAACAGATTGTATAAAGTTTCAGAAATCCAAATACAACAATAACTCAGTTTTTTTAATATTCTGCGTCGTTGGCTATTTAAAAATATATATAGTCACCCCCGTACTTTGGGGCACTTTTTAACTTTTGTACGATGCCAACTTAAAAGAATGTTCGATTTGTCTTAAATTAAGCTAATTAATCCATAAATAAAATAGATTATAGAAAACTGTTAATCAGTTTCTGCTATCTTTATGATAATAATGAAATAGTATGAATCGGTAAATTTTGATTCAGACCATAAAATACAACTAAAAGCAGAATTGAAAGTACAATTAAAAGCACAACTAAAAATACAACAGAATAAAATAAAAGACACCAAAGGACTCCACACAGGGCAATAATGAGCGATTACTTATTACAATTAGTGAGCGATGGAAAGAAGCGTTTCGTACCGTTTTTAGACTGGATTTTTGAACTTAAAAATCCGCAAATTTTAAAAGCTGATATCATCGCTGGTATTACTGTCGCATTAGTACTAATTCCGCAGTCTATGGCTTATGCGCAACTAGCAGGTTTACCCCCACAGATGGGGTTATACGCTGCGTTTTTAGTTCCAATTGTTGCCGCGCTTTTCGGTTCGTCTCGACAATTGCAGAATGGTCCGGTCGCGATTATATCTTTGATGACGGCAGCCGCTTTATTACCCCTTAATCTTGATGCGACGCAATATGTAGCTTATGCCGCGATGATTGCAATTCTCGCAGGTGTCATGCAAATGTTACTAGGCTTCTTGCGCTTAGGCATCATGGTCGATTTCCTGTCACATCCGGTGGTTATTGGTTTCACCAATGCTGCTGCGATTGTTATTGCCAGCACCCAAATCGGCAAAATTTTAGGGGTTAACCCAGAAACGGGTGATCATCTTTATCAAACCTTATGGAATCTTGTATTAGCGGTGCCCCAAACCCATTACATTTCATTAATAATGGGCGTTTTCTCTTTAGCTTTATTATTTGGTTTGAAGAAATTTACGCCAAAATTACCCAATATTATTATCACGGTTGTGATTACTATAATAGCCTCATGGGTAATCGGGTATGAGCAAATGGGAGGTGCCATAGTCGCTGATATTAAAAGTGGTTTGCCTTCTTTTGTTTTTCCAACAATTATTCCTAAAGATTTAGGCTTCTTATTATTGCCCGCTTTTATGATCGCTTTATTGAGTTTTGTAGAAGCGTTTTCAATTGCTAAAGCAGTGGCCTCTAAAACGCGCCAACATTTATCTGCAGACCAGGAAATGGTCGGCAAAGGTTTAGCCAATATAGTTGCGGGTGTAACCCAGGGCTATGCTGTTTCGGGTTCATTTTCACGTACCGCAGTAGCTTATGATGCTGGCGCAAAAACTGGTTTTACTGCGATTATTTCAGGCATTATTGTCGGTATAACGCTATTGTTTCTAACACCCTTGCTTTATCATTTGCCAGTGGCGACGTTGGCTGCCGTGATAATCGTTGCGGTTATTGGTTTATTCCATTTTGAGCCGTTTCATCACGCCTGGAAAGTCAATCCACATGATGGATTTGTGGCGTTGGCGACGTTTTTATCCACGTTATTTTATGCGCCGCATTTAGAAATGGGGATTCTTATTGGCGTGGTTTTATCGCTGATATTCTATCTTTATCGCACCATGCAACCACATTTTGCCGAGGTCTCGTTAACCGAAGATGGCGTGTATCGTGATGCTCGACTGAATGCCCTTAAAACTAGCGAAACCGTCGCATTCTATCGTTATGATGGAGATTTATATTTCGCCAATGCAGGTTATTTAGAACGAAAATTACTTAATGCAGTCGCAGATAAACCTAAATTAAAAGTTATCGTGCTAGATTTGGAAGCGGTTGATCAAATTGATGCGACAGGTGAAGAAATGCTAGGACATATGTCGGAACGTTTAGCTGAAGCAGGAATAGAATTCTATTTCTCTCGGCTTAAATTTAAAGTCGAAGATGCTCTCAAACGCTCAGGTCTTTATACAAAAATTGGAGCGTCTCATTTCTTTGACAAACGCACCCGTGCAATAAAAGCAATAAAGGAAAAATATGGCGACAGCGTTGACGTCTCGCATTTGTTATATCACAAACCAGTAGAAATTATTGTCTATGAAGGTGACAATGATAATGAAGGAAATGATGAAGGGAAAGAAGATCATAGTAAAGTAAAAGACGATGCTAATGCTGAGGTAACTGGCACAAATGGTAAAGCACTAGTTAAAACAGAAAAAAATAAATCAGAAGAAGAACAGAAAAAAGATAGTTAAAATGCCACCTCCTACATATAGCCTTAAAAATCTGCTTTGCGAAGCATCAATTCCAAGGTCGTTTATAAACACTAAAACGAGATACCATTTATAAGTAGTGGGGTGATATCATCACTATATAACCCGGGAGAAATTTGTGCCAGAAAGTAAGAGAATAGCGCTTCTTATTGATTGCGATAACGTTAGTCATACTTCTATAGAAGGTGTTCTAGAAGAACTTGCAAAGTCAGGCATGGTAAATGTCCGTCACGCGCATGGTGACTGGAATAATAAATTGTTATCTGGATGGATTAATAAGCTGCAACCCAATGCCATTAGGCCGATGCAACAATTTGCCTATACCAAGGGGAAAAACGCCACCGATGCCGCAATGATTATTGACGCGATGGATTTGCTTTATAGTAACAGTGTAGATGCTTTTGCATTGATGACCAGTGACAGTGACTTCACCCCATTGGTCCTTAGAATTCTTGAGAGTGGGCTACCTGTTTATGGTTTTGGTGAAAAGAAGACTCCTCAGCCATTTGTCGATGCATGCTCACCCTTTATTTATACTGAAAATCTGGCTTCTGAAGAAAAAGAAAAAACAGAAAGCTCTAAACAACAGGTAAAGAAAAGTAAGGCTGAACTTAGACGTAATAATGCATTGGTGAAATTACTTAGAACCGCTGTTGAGCAATCATCAGAAGACGACGGTTGGGCACATATGAGCCATGTGGGACACTATATTTCAAATAACAGCTCTTTCTCGTCAATAAACTATGGCTATAGAAAGCTTGGAGATTTAATTAGAGCCAGCGAGTTATTTGATATAGAAATGAGGAATAACGGCTCTGTGATGTATATAAAAGATGCCCGCAAATAATGTTATAAAGTATGTTTTAGTTTCCCCAAAACACCCTAAAAGTAGGGGGGTGCCAAAATATGTGTGAGTTATTTGCCATGTGCAGTTCGCTTCCTGCAGAAGTTTCATTTTCTCTGGATGAGTTTTCTAAGCATGGAGGCCTAACTGATCTGCACAAAGACGGCTGGGGAATTGCCTATTATGATGATAATGATGTTCGCATCATTAAAGAAGCTTGTACTGCCAGTAAAAGCACCTATCTCAAGTTTGTTAAAGATCTCAGTATCCACAGTAAAATCATCATTTCGCATATCACGACTGGCAACACAAGGAGAAGTCAGTACCAGAAACACCCAGCCGTTTACCCGTGAATTAGGCGGTAAACAACACGTGTTTGCGCATAATGGTGATTTTTTTGAGCTCGATAACAAAGCAAAATTCAAATCTATTCGATATAGGCCGATAGGAAACACCGACTCAGAAAC
Organism: uncultured Gammaproteobacteria bacterium; assembly: GCA_963760355.1. Taxonomy (GTDB): domain Bacteria; phylum Pseudomonadota; class Gammaproteobacteria; order Thiotrichales; family Thiotrichaceae; genus Cocleimonas. Next base: position 46,968 of record CAVXCT010000016.1, read on the forward strand.
TGCGTTCTGTTATTTGATGGAAAATATGAGCAAAATCTGGGATAAGGAAAACCCGCCTGACATAGCATCGCGTTATAAGGTTTTTGCCAGTTTCGTCAGCGAAATGAAATCACTGGGTATTAGCAATATTATTTATTCTGACAGTGAATATGTGTTTATACATAGCCACAAACGAATTTCTCCCGATGGAATTCAACTAGCGGGTTTGTATATGACGTGTCGACGCTGCTCTGCCAATGAAAGTGATGTGCCCATCAACGGCTTACAACTGGATAAATCCACTTCCAAAGACGTGGTGCTAGTAGCTAGCGTGCCACTCAGTGACGAGAGATGGTTAGAAATACCCGAGGGTGAAATCAGGGTACTAAGAAATGGTGAAGTGGTCAAAATCACTGATGGTAATTCAACAACTGCTAGTTGAGGGTGAGGTTAAAAATCCCTGAGCTATACATAAATTCCAAGGTCGTTTTTTAAAAACAAAAACGAGTTGTCATTCAAAAGTAGGGGGGTGTACTTAAAAAAGACGAAGATTAGTTGTTAAAGTGATACTACTTTTTTGACGATACTTACCATAGCACTATGATCTGTTTGACTACCTTCTTCGATGGGCGCTTTTTTATCAGCAAAATGCTTTGCCCAAGAGTATTCACAAACCACGGCGCGTTCTGCATCATTCAGAATATTGATTACCTCATCACTCTCCAAGAGTTTTACTCCATCACCTGTAAAAAAACAGAGAAATTCTTGGTTGCGCCTTGAACACGCAGTGGTTAAACCGATCAAGGCTTCATGGGATTCTGGGTGGCTTACTACAATAAGAATTTTCATGTTTTTAATAGACACTTACAAGTAATTGATGTTGGCCTTCAGAGTGTAACCTTGTGAAGGTTGAGATGTTTTTGATGGGTGAGGGTCCCGTTATCAATAGTTTCTTTTCGTTGTTTGGTTTTGGTACTGAAGTAGTCACCAACTGCCAGCCACTATTTTGTAAAGTTTTTATTTTCTTATCAAGCGCGATGTAGTTATCACGCATGATGCCTGAATAGATGTGTGTGCGTAAAATTCCACGACTTTGGCCAGCGGCCTTACCAAGCAAGAGCTGTAATTCTGAAATTTCTCCAGTCCAATAAGTGATTTTATGTTGGCCTGCTAAAAATAATAAACCAGTAAGTAATTCTCGATCTTGAGGCTTATCCGCGAACACTAAGACATTGTCCACTTCTTTTAAGTTTGCCGTACCAAATGCCCAGCGGATATCACCAAAACTAGCTAGTTGTCCTTTTTGTGAATAAAAAGTGTTAGCAGGTAAGCATTTAGCACCTTTGACACTGGATGATTGGCAAACTTTTAAATCTCGCGCATCCAGCAATACCATTTGCTGAAGTTCTGATAATGAAGTGCTACCAAGTATATTAATTTTTGAATTTTCTTTATCTACAACTTGAGCTGTTACTTGTGCCACTAACAATAATGGCAGTGTGACAAACGAAAAGAGAAGTATTGCTTTAAGCATCATGCTATCTATCATTTCACTATTTTTTAACAACCGCCAAACTGCCTCTTCGGTTTACTGATTTGTGTGCTACCTTCGGGTGCGGGTGGGTTATCTAAGTAGTAACCCATTAAATCAATTACACTCATTTCCCCAAAGTCATCACCCAGATTAATAACTTCTTCGAAGTTTTCCATTGGCTGTGGTTGTGAGCTTTTCATTAATTGGGCATCAGAGAGTTTTGCATGTGGGTATAAGCCGAACGCAAGACCAAAGGTACCAACTACGCTGAGAACTAAGAATAAAATAATTGAGATATTCTTCATAATAAACTCCTATCACTATGATTAATGATTTAACTAAAACTGACGTACATAAAATACATGGCGATAATAAACGCGACTACTTGTGAGATGGTTTCTATATCCATATTTCCTCTACTATCCGCCTGTTTTGAAATGATCGACTAAATCATCAACGGATATTGGCTTTCCCGTGTCAGGGTGAATCACATCTGGCGTAAAAAAGGGAATACCATCGCGAGATACATACAAAGATTCAGGCTGTTTCCAGAAAATATACGCGAATGAAACCACTGTCATAATCGAAACAACAACAGTTAACGCGGCTAGTTGTGTATTGTTTGAAATTTGCCTCATATCTTAATTCTTCTGTAATAAAACTTGCCAGTAACGATCTTTTTTAATTGTAGCTAAATGCGTGCCACCCAAGTCTGGCATCATCGGTGGAATGGCTTCAACGGAGGTCGAGTTATCAATTTGCACTTCGATATTGTCTCCTGATTGGGCTTTTGCCATTGCCGCTTTGGTCATTAATTGCGGGCGTGGGCATGAATCACCTAGGCAATCGATTACCTTGCTTACTTTAATGGTTGTGCCGTCTTCTAACTGAGCTTCGTGTGATGTGTTGGGTTCTGCTACTTCTTTTTTCTTGCCAAAAAGTCCCATAATTATTTCCTCTTAATTTGTGTATGAATTATGCCGAAGTAGTTTGCTTTTCTTTACGTAATATTGATTTATAAATGCCAAACAGTACCGCAAATTGAAAAAGACCGAAAAATATCGCAGGTATACCTGTTTTCTCTTGTAGTGTAGCTGCATTGGCAAAACCTAACTGCAGAGCTTCAAGGTTTACCTCTCCTGTCATCGCCGCAGGCGCTGGAGGCCAGTACATAAATGACCAAACTAGTGAGAAAAGGAACATCCCAATAAAAGTAAATAATAAAGCCCACACTGCACCAAAGTTTCCTTCACCTGCTTTTACCCAGGTAGATACTGTACAAGCACCCGCAAGTACCATTCCAATACCAAATAAAAACAGACCAATGACTTGATTTAAACCAACATCAAAATGCATCGGCTTTCCCTCGCCTATACTCATAAATCCGGTAAAACCTATAGTTAGTATCATCATAGATATTAAAAGTGCTTTGGTATTGCGGTAGGTTTTAAATAGAATCGCATCGCGCAATGCAGCGGTGTTACAAAAACGTGAGCGTTGAACCAACAGCCCAACTATTGAACCGAATAAAAAAGCAACTAAACATTCTCCTAGAACTGACATGGTATTCCCCCTATATGCCTAACGATTTTTTATAGATCATCGAACCCGCCCAGGCGCCGGCAATAATGCCCGAAATAGATAAATACCCGCCTAAATTCATCTGTGGTGTTAAGCCGAAAAAGGTAGAGACATTACAAACGAAAGCTAGCCGGATGCCGATGCCCATTAACAACCCCCCAATTGTTATCATCACCCATTCGGATAGTCGTTTAGGAAATCGGATAAAAAATTCTTTGCTGGCGATCGCGCCTACAAATGCGCCAAACAACATACCAAGTGATATATAAATTTTCCAGTAACCCGCATCCGGTTTGAACACTAATTGCCAGAAGGGAATGTTGTTAATCGCATCTCCCATAAAGAATTTTGCCATCAGCCCTGTCATCATGGTTTCTCCCCCACCAACTGTCCATGCGCCGACAATCAAGAATAGGAAAATATCAAACATCGCAATAATCGCGAGTGCAATACTGGGATCAAGAGTCTTTTTAAAAAAATCCATAAACGTTCCTCTTTTATTTGGGTTTTGTGTCTATTCCTTTTCACTTAGCAAATAGTGATACATGCCAGCAATATCATCATCTGTTAACGGGTTTTGCAGAGCTATCTCAGGAGTTCCGTGTACCCCAACGATCATCCGTGCAATAAACTCTTTTTGAGTCAAATTTTTAGCCATTTTAAATAAAGAATATGCTGGTCTTGCTTGCGTGAGTTCAGCTTGTCTATGGCAGGCTTGGCAGTAACTTTTATAGATCTCTTTTCCAGTCTGAATAGCTTCTGTGCTTGCATCTTCTGGTTTAAGTCCATTTGTCGACAAAGGCATTTGTGCGATTAAGTGACGGAGTATTTGCCTGGATCTATTCCAGTTTTTTTCTTTAAAAATACCTTGCAGTTGCTTGATGTCGAGTTGTAATTTATGAAAGCCAATGTCGTGTAAAGCAGCGTATTGCCTGCATAGCCAATTTAGCGTTCCCAAAGCCCCTGCCATACGTTGTTGATAACCTTCACGTTGCTTGGTAGGGGTTGATGGGTTTAAAAAACGTTGTAAGTCGCCTTTTAAAACAACTAATTCAGCGCTACATAATCTCGCATCATATTCTTGTGAGTCTATTGCTGCGACACTCATTGGTGCAAATAACAAGGGTGTCAGCAACAATAGGCCAATATAAAAACGGAGAACGATTTTCAATTGTTAAAAATCGACAGATTTTTCCATCGGTAAACTAGCATTATTAGTCCATTCAACCATAGAGCCATCGTACAGTTTAGCTTTCTGATTGCCCATCACTTCGCTACTGGCAAACCATCCAATTGATGCCCAATGTCCGGTGTTGCAAAAATTAATTTGTTCAGCATTTGGGTCAATATTTGCTATTTTGTAGAGCTTACTGAGATCGCCTTTATTACGAAAAGTGCCTTCGCCATTAACTGTCATCCAACTTTCAGGAAGATTTTTCGAACCAGGAATAGTGCCATTACGTGATGATTTTGGATGTCGGTTTATGCCGATAAACTGATGTTGTGGTCGTAAGTCAACTAATGTGGTTTTACCATCGTTCAACGCATTCTTTACATCCATTGCGGTAACAATCATGTCTTTACGTAAATTGGCATTAAAGGTTTTAGCCTCGACTTTATTGTTACCTTTTTCTATTTTATTCCCTTTAACTGCAGCATAGGCCAGAAACCCACCATTTAATATAGAGACATTATCGTGTCCTAAAACTTTCATCGTCCAGTAGACGCGGGTTGCACTGCCCATATCGACAGCACTTTTACCGTGATGTGCAATAACGACATGGGTATTATTATCAATGCCTAAATCACCAATCAATTTTGAGATTTTATCGGTTGGCGGGAGTTGTCCAGGTACTTTATTAACAAGGCCACGCCATCCACCTTTTAGATAGTCCGTATAGACCGCACACGGAATATGGCCTTTTAAATAGTCGGTACGCGAACCTCCATCAAGCTCATTGCGAATGTCTAGAACACGGACATTTTCATCGCAGGAATGTTCCTTGATCCAGTTAACATCAACCAAAGGCTGGGCAGCGTAAACGCTACTGCTTATAAGTAGTGCGAGTGTTGCACTGATTTTTACTAGTGGTTTATACATTGTGTTTCTCCTTGGGCCAGAAAAACTGGCATTTATTACAGAGTGATGCAGTGCTTTGCTTTTAGAATATTGTCTAAGACATTATCCCAGTCAGCAGAACTCATCTGCTTTGTTTTCACATCCATTATTGTTATCGTTTTATTTTCGCTTTGTTGTGCAAGTAGTGATTCGTGTAACTTTTTTGAGCCTGGGTAAAGCCCAAAATCGAGCGCTAAAAAATTAATTTCTGAATCAATATTTTTATTAGAGATTGATGACATGCTCTGCTCGATTTAGATAATCGTTAAATTGAGTGTAGTTTATATTATCCAGATTTGGGTCTTCAACCAGTGAAACAGGCTCAATACCACTTAGTTCTAATAACTCTGCTTGCTCAATATTTTCATCACTCTCTTCAACCTTGCGATCGACAAATACTAAATCTACCGAATGCCCGAAGATGGTTAACCCGGCTGCAACTCGCATCGCTTCTGCATGATCGCGATAGGCTAATACTAGAATTTGACAAATATCATTCATTAGAGCCTTTGTATTAAAAATACGCGTTTAATTAAAGAGTATGACTTGCTTGTTGTTCTATTCATCCTAAAATAAAGAGTAAGACTATGGGTAGTATTTATTGCTAACGAGAAGAGGAATAAGATTTAAATGTCTATATATCTTGAACCAGATTCGATTTTATCTCACATGTTTCAGTCATGTACGACAGATCAAATTAAAGAGTTTGTTCCAGAGAAGCGTGGATTTCGCATTCATGGTCATAGCACTACAGTAAGACTGGAAGCCGCCTATTGGGCGGTTTTAGAAGAAATGGCTCATAGTGAGCGATTAACACTGAGTAAGTTGGTAGAAATAATTCACGATACGTGTTTGGTTGCTAACGATAAAAATTTAGCCTCATGCTTGAGGGTGATTTGTTTAAAATATATAAACTTATATACTTAGTTTTTTTAGGACTAATAACTAAATAAATAGAAAAAGTGCTTCGCCGAGGCGCAGCCGAGACAACGTTGGAATGCAGTGACGACGGCCCTTAGGGCGTGGTTTTCATTATTATAATAAATGAAAAACCATGTAAAAGTAGGGAGGTGTCATTAATGCTTATATTCAGATTAATTTTAAACTTTAGAGATTAGATATTCAGTTTATTTCTCTGTAGGTCGGATAAGCATAGCGCCATCCGACAATGTCACCTCACTCAAACACAAATGTCGGATGGAGTTTCTTATCCGACCTACGCGCTATGACTACATTACATCGTAGAAGAAATCCCGCTGCCCAAGCTGCAATACTGCGTAAGGATGGGGTACATGAGAAAAGTCGTAAATCAAAACGACAGAAACAAAAGCGAGAACTTCGTAACACTGTTACAAATGTTTCAAAAGCAATGGCCACATATCGTGGCCATTCTTTTATCTGGGCTTTTTAAAAAGTGCCTAGCCGAGGCTCAGCCGAGACTAGGTTGGAAAGTAGTGACGAAGATCCGACGGACAAGGTTTTGTAAAACCGCCTAAAAGTAGGGGGGTCTTCCCTTGGACTTCGCTCAGGGTAAACCAAGTCCGCTCAGCAGAACTGTCATTTTTAGTTTATTTCTATCAATCACGAGGTATTTAGTCTAATTCAGTAATAAAAATATGAACTTAAAGAGGTTTTATAGCACTAATAAAAAATAGAAATAAAACAATTGAGGATGTTGGAATGGAAGCTATATGTAGTAATTTTGAAAAAGAAGATATTTTCAACTCAATACGTTTGAAAAGTAAGGCGGCTATATCTAATTGCAAGATGCTAATCAGTTCTAAATCAACAAAGAATATTAATAACACAGATATTGTGATCTGGATTAATGACCTACATAAATCCCTGGATGATGATCATGAAACGGGTATTCAAATTGATCATTTAGGTAAACAGGTCGTTTTTTATATAGATCATATCGCCTATAAAAATAATTCTATGATCTATTTTAAAGGGCACACTGAAGATGGCAAGCAGGTGCATTTTGTTAAGCATTTCTCTGACATAAGTATTCAGTTGATGGCACTCAAACGAAGATCATCCGGTCAGCTAAAAACACCTTTCGGGTTTACGGATTGGGCAGATTATGAGAATGAGAAATCCAAAAGTGAGCTGAATTGATTTATCTGTTCTAGGCACAAATAAAAAGTGGAGGGGAATTTTTTAGTAACTCTGACTAATCCAAATAAAAAAAGCGGCTTATTGAGCCGCTTTTTTAGTTTTTGCTAGGTGCCAAGCAATATAAGTATTACGCATAAATCGCTGGAGCACCTAATTGCTCGTGTATCTGATTAGCCAGTCGTGGCTGGATGTTAAGACCACGAGCTAATTCATCAAGGTAGTGCGCTTCTTTGTTGTGATCCAGGTCGATCGCCATCAATGAAACTGCGTAGATTTGCTGTTCCATGCCTCTTGGAATGCTGCGTGCAAACGCTGCTGCATCGAGTGGTTGTCGGAACTCACGGCGAACGAAGTCTGCTTCAGCCCGAGTTACATCACCCAATTTACTGATAACTTTTTCTTGCTCTGCTTCGTCGATGTTGCCGTCAGATTTTGCAGCATTTATCATTGCGCGAATGATTAGCGTTGCCTGGTCTGTGGCTTCCTGTTTATCAACACCCATTGGCAGAAGGTCATTGTCTTCATATCCTGGGTTAGGAGCTTCATTATTTTGGTTTTGTGCGTACTTTGTGAGTGCTCCAGCAAGAAGGCCACCAAGTCCACCTGTACCACCCATTCCACCGCTTTGTCCACCACCTAAAAGTCCGCCGAGTAGATCGCCCATACCACCACCTTGTGGTGTTTGTTGTTGACGTCCGCCAGCGAGGCTTCCTAATAAATCTCCTAGACCGCCACCACTTTGTCCGCCGCCACCAGTAAGGCTTCCAAGAAGATCGCCGAGACCACCACCTTGTTGTGGTTGTTGACCGCCGAGTAAACCGCCGAGTACGTCAGCCATGCCACCACCACTGGTGTTACGTTGGTTGCCACCAATTAGGCCACCAAGTATATCGCCTAATGCGCCACCACCCTGTGTTTGTTGATTTTGTGCTCCACCTAAGGCTGAGCTAAGGATACTGCCTAAGACATTGCCTCCTGAACCTTTTGATAATGCGCCGTTGCCAAGAAGACTACCTAATATTTTAATCGTATCAATAGCATCCATTTTACTCTCCTTTGAATATATGGCGATAGATATGGGTATTTCGCCCATAAAATTTATGACAACCATAAGTTTAGAAGAGAAATCTGAAACTGTCTGGGTCTCCTGGGATAGGTATGAAATTATCGTTTTCAAGTTCATGATATTTCGTTGGATTAGTTACAGCTTCATTTTCGATCAAGTGTTCGTCCAGAAAATTGATTTGTATCTAATTAATTTGATTTTTCCTGATTCGGCTTGACCCTAAAGTGGACTTTAGGGTTTATACTCAGCACATATAGATTTTAAGGAGACTAAAATGCGTATTGGCGAACTATCAAAAAATACAGGTTTTCAAGTTGAAACGTTACGTTTCTACGAGAAGCAGGGCTTGATCGAACCTGTGGGTAGAACCGAGTCTGGATATCGTGAATACAATAGTGATTCACTTAAGCAGTTGTATTTTATTCAGCAGGCTAAATCGGTGGGTTTTTCATTGAATGAGATTTCAGAGTTATTAACCCTGCGTGTCGAAAGAGATCAGCACAGTTGTTTTGAAGTAAAAACCATTGCAGAACAAAAACTGGTAAAGATTGAAAACAAAATCAGTGAGTTAAATAAAATGCGTGATGCATTACATAAAATCACTGATGCGTGTTGTGGAGGTGCAGAGCCAGCGACATCATGCACCATATTAAACGCATTAGATAACGCTGAAGACTAGTATTTATTTATAAAAAACTCTTTGGGAGAGATCAATGGAAAAGGTTAAGTAATGGAATTTTTAAAGAATTTATTAGAATTATGCCTCGAAGCTGCGCCCTGGTTGGTGTTGGGCTTAGTCATTGGTGGTTTGATCAAGGCACTGATTCCTACCTCTTTGTTACAGAAACATTTGAGTGGTAATAATGTGCCATCAATAGTTAAAGCTGCATTATTTGGTGCACCACTTCCATTGTGTTCTTGTGGGGTTATTCCGGCGGCTTTGGGTCTACGTCGGGCGGGCGCTTCAAAACCTGCAACGGTTTCTTTTTTGGTAGCAACCCCAGAAACGGGTGTTGACTCAGTCAGTATTTCATACGCTTTACTTGGTCCATTTATGGCGGTCGTTAGACCGATTGCAGCGATAGTGTCAGCCATTACAGCTGGTCTGTTAGTGGGTAAGGCTGAAGAAAACAAATCTCTCATGGCTGCTTCAATGGCTACTACTAGTTCAGCTGAAGTAAGTTGTTGTGGTTCAGAGAAAACGCAAAAGGTAACTGAAGAAACTTCATGTTGTGGAAGTATCGAAGAAGCATCTAAGCCAGCAAAAGAAGCAGATTCATGTTGCGGTACATCAAATGGCTCTTCTCGCGAGATAACGATGGAATCTCACCCCGACAGTTTTATCCACAAGGCCTGGAATGGCATTGTTTATTCATTCACTGATCTATTCGATAAAGTTATATTCTGGCTTTCAATTGGTTTGGTATTTGCTGCGCTCGTTCAAACTTTCGTACCAGTGGCATTCCTTGCAGAATGGGGTAGTGGTTTGCCAGCGATGCTGCTGATGCTGGTTGTTGGAATACCGATGTACGTGTGTGCAACAGCATCTACACCCATAGCAGCGGGTTTATTGTTAGCGGGAGTTTCACCGGGCACTGCAATGGTATTTTTAATGGCTGGTCCTGCGACGAATATTTCAACCCTGGGTGTGATTGGCAAAGAGCTTGGTAAACGCTCATTAATTGCTTATCTGGGTGGGGTGACGATAGTGGCTTTGATTACAGGATTTCTCGTTGATTTTCTTGTTTCAAAATTCAGCATTGATGTGCAAGCTCAAATTGCACATAGCCATGAAATGGTTCCTGCAGTTATTGCCTGGGCATCTTTGCTGTTGTTGATTGGAGTAGTGTTAAAATTAAAACTGGGTAAGAATCACCCGTGGATGACTCAAACGAATTAAGTAAGGGATTCCACGCATTGATTAAATTATCAGCCAATCTTGGATTTTTATGGCAAGAACTTAGCTTGGTAGAAGGTATTCATGCAGCGGCTGAAGCCGGTTTTGATGCGGTGGAATGTCATTGGCCATTTGATGTGCCCGCAGATGATATTAAACAGACGCTCAAAGAAACAGGTCTGCCCATGTTGAGCTTAAACACGCTACCCGGTGATATGGGCGTTGGTGACTTTGGTGTATGTGCGATTCCGGATAGGGAGGAGGAAGCACGTCAATATATCGAGCAGGCTGTTACTTACGCAGTACAAATAGACGCGCATCATGTGCATGTAATGTCGGGCAAAATCCCAGAAAAATTGCTAAGCCAAGGCGTAGCCGAGACAACTTTGGAGCACAGCGTCGAGGGCCCGCAGGGCGAGATGGAATCGAGTAAAAGTAGGGGGGTGACTGAAAACTATTTTGATACCTATTTGCGCAACTTAAATTATGCCGCAGATCTAGCCGCAGAACATGATATTGGTATTCTAATAGAGCCAATCAATCGTCTGGATATACCAGGTTATTATTTATCCGATATCGAAACCGCCGTAGAAATAGTGGTTTGCTTGAGTAGACCAAATATAAAAATCTTGTTCGATTGTTATCATATTCAAGTCGCACAAGGAAATTTGATGAACAGACTTGAGCAATATCTTGAATATATTAAACATATTCAGATTGCGGCAGTGCCAACAAGACTCGAGCCCGATGAGGGAGAGGTATGTTATAGCCGCTTGCTAAGGTGGTTGTATGAGTCTGGCTATAGCGGGTATATAGGTGCTGAATATAAACCAAGAACAACGACTGAAGCTGGTCTTGGCTGGATTGATTTATTACGCCATTAGGTTGAATAAAAAAGCCCTCAAGAAATAAATCAAGAGAGCTGTTCATTATAATTATCAGGCTTATTTAGGCATTAAGACTGTGTCTATAACGTGAATCACACCATTGCTCGTCATAATATCGGCTTTAGCGACTTTCGCGTTATTGATCATTACGCCATTTGAAGCATCAATCATAACGTTTGAACCTTGTGCAGTAGGAGCTGACTTCATTGTAACTACTTGATCTGCAGTTACTTTTCCAGCTACTACATGATAAAGGAGAACTTTTCTTAATGCTTCTTTATCAGCTAGTAAGCCATTTAGTGCATCAGCAGGTACTTTTGCAAATGCTTCATCGGTTGGGGCAAAAACGGTATATGGGCCTTTGCCTTTGAGCGTGTCTACTAATCCTGCTGCTTTAATGGCTGTTACCAGCGTATTGAAGCTACCTGCCTTTACCGCAGTATCAACAATATCTGCTTTTGGACTGTGTGCACCCACCTTAATAAAACCGCTTTGTGACTTAGCATTTTTTTGTACTGCATGTGAATACTGTCCTTGCGTTGAATGTTCGTTGTATTGAGCTGATTTCATTTTTTTCGAATAGGTACAATCACTAGCCGATGCCATCATTGGCACAGAAAGGAACATTGTTGCGATTGCAGCTGTTAATAACTTAGAATTTAATTTCATTTTCATCTCTCATAACTCCGTGTGGTTAATGTAAATATCTTCGTTTTGCAGAGCTAGAATATGTCGAGAGTTGTAAAAATATTGTGAACTAGAAATGAAATTTTTGATTAATTCAAAGAAAAAACAGTTGTGGATGAAATGATCATCGATTAATAAAGAAGTTCCTGCATACACGCAAAAATCTAGTTTCACCAATCAGCGGGCTAGCTTTAAGCTATGGCATACATGAGTTGCCCATTTCAAAAAACGAAATGGCACGCTCATCGTAAGTAGGGGGTGAGTATTACTGAATTTAGACTTTACCTTAATCTGAGTTCAAGCAACCAAAGCCCCATCGCCATTGCGATCAACAGCATTTGCGCGATTATAAAGTTGCTTAACACAGCACCTAATAAAGCGACAATAAAGCTTGCAGTAATTCCATTGAATACCATCTGAATAAAACTCTGCATCGCGGTCGCGGAGCCACGGTTATTCGGGAAGCAGTTGATTATCTCGATAGAAAGCACCGGCATAATTACGGCAAGGCTGAATGAATACAATGCTAATGGTCCAATAACGCGCACAATCGATATTTCTGCAATGTAATTCAAGCCCCAATTGAAAAGGGAAATAGCTAGCATCAAGCTAAGGAAGATACTTAGCATTCGCTTTGAGCTCAAATAATGAATCAAGCGATTGGATACCATAGCACCCAGCATAATCCCAGACACCATGGGAACAAACAGAACGTAAAAGCTGTTGGCTTGTAAGCCTAAAATATCAAATAATAGTGTTGGTGCTCCGGCAATAAATACAAAGAAACTGGCAAAAGCCAGAGCAAAAATAAATACCAGTCGCAAGTAGCGAGGACTTTGTAAGGTTATTAAATAAACCCGGCTAACTTGCTGAATACGAATAGAATTTCTATTTTCTTGTGGTAATGATTCACGTGCGACGATCATCGCATAAGTCATAACAGCTATGCCATAAAGCGCAAGAAACCAGAATATTGATCGCCAGCCAAAGAAATCATGTAACCAACCTCCAATCACCGGTGCAAGTGCCGGAGCAGCGGAAAATAGCATCATCGCATAGGCCATGGCCTTTTGTGCATCTTTGGTGTCGAGTACATCACGCACCATGGCACGGCCTGCAATTAATGCTCCGCCAACGCCAAGACCTTGCAGCACTCTTAACCATAATAGATGATCGTAATCGCTGGCTAAGGCGCAGGCAGCCGAAGAGATGAAATAACTACCCAGTGAAATAATGATTACGGGTTTGCGCCCCATCCAGTCAGTTATCGCACCCCACACCAAGGTAGATGCACCAAATGCCATTAGATAGGCACCCAGTGTTTTGGTCATCAGAATTCTATTTACGTTTAGATCGGTTTCCATGCTTTCAAATGCAGGCAGATAAGTATCAATACTAAATGGTCCAACCATTGACATTAGCGACACAAGAACAATCAGGTGCCATTTAGAGGTATGCCTAGGTAAAGGGGGTACAGCGTTCACGGGAATTACTCTTTTAAAAATTTAGGCACGGATAGATTAGAAATAGAGCGTAGCTTATAGATATTTAAGCGATAGAAATATTTTTCAACGACAGAGGATTATCAGGATCGATGCCATCCATGAACGGTAATCTGCGATCCATATTTGTGACTTGATAGACTAGCCCCATCCAGTTCGCCAAAATAGCTGCAGCGGTATCGTGCCAGCTATTGTCTATATGATCGAGTATCAATGCTTCAGGAAAAGCAGGTAAATCCTTTTTTAGACTGATCGCTTCAATCAAGCGATAGCGGTATTCATTGAAAATCGCCTGTGTGTGGATATCAAAGACATTCATTGGAAAAGGTGGATACTCGATTGGCTCTCCGCGGTTCATGGCCAGGGCAAAGCGACCGACTTCACGTTTGTATTCTTTCAATAAGCTGATGCTATCGTACTCAGGATGTCCCTGGAAATATACGGTACGAAAACCATCATGACTTACAGCCATTTGAACACCTGCTTCTTTGCTTTCAGCCAGTACATGTAAGCCAGCGGCTTCAAATTGTGAGTGATCGATTTGATTAAAGCGCGAATGCGGAACATCAAATCGTGTATTAATGCCATGCACAAGCGGGTGATGCTTATCGGTCACACGATGGCTGAATACACCCCAGCGCTTATAGCCAAGGCCGTAACGCGGTTGATTATGTTGTAACTCCAATGAGGCGTGGGTTGCCAAACATGAGCAAAGGGTAGAAGTGACATTCTCATGTGCCCAATTAAACACTTCGCTGAGAGGTTCCCAGAAGGGTTCTAATGGCAATTTGGGTTGTGATACATTCGCGCCAGTAATAATAAGCGCATCAATACCCATTTCCTTGATTTCGTCAAAGGTGTTGTAATACTTATCAATGTGCTTTTGTGCTTTTTCACCACGCTCAAAAACAGGCAAGCTAAACGGATGGACATGGAACTGAGCAATCGGGTTACTCTCACCGATTAAACGATAAAATTGACGCTCAGTGGCTTGCATAGCTGCATCGGGCATCATATTTAAAATGCCGATATGTAAGGCACGAATATCCTGCTTAGCCGCCTGACCAGGGCGCAATACAACCTGACCTTCATCACGTAGGCGTTGAAATGTTGGGAGTCCGTTATGTTCTACTAAAGGCATATTTTATGACCCTAGCCTTTTTCTGCCATGGCATTTTTTACCAAATCTAAAAAATCTTTCTCGGTTTTAATCTGGTATAAATCTTCGGTTTTAATGGTATAGCCATATTTTTGTGCAATCGATTCATAGCGTGGAATACGCGCATAAAACAGGCGTGGGAATACCCAACGTACAAACTCATCGGGATCAATCATCGCGACGTATTCGAGTTTATTTTCTTTCATATAAATCGCTAACTGTTCATCCAGGTATTTTGCACGATAATACATTGGTTTAGGCGCTGCATTGGCGCGATCAATCAAACGCTTCTCATCATTTTTATTCGCCTGAATGTATAAAATAACGGTATGGTCGGCCAGCATATCAAGTAAATCATCGTCATCAATTTCACACAGGCTGCCACCGGCATCATTAATAAAGTTATTTAAACCATATATTTGGCGCGCTTTATTGATAAATTCTGGAACATCAGACATCGTAGCATGTTCAGCATGGTGGAACAGGTTTTGTCGTCGTTTGAATTCTTCTAGTGACAATCCACCCAACTCGGGATCACCAATTTTTCCCAGGAAAGTCGATACCGCATTGAGGTTTTCAAAGGTCATATTATTGTTGATATAGATCGAGTCAGAACGCAATAAATCACGTAAAAAGGGAACCTGCATAGCCTGAATTTTAATATTATCCAGAATCGGCTCACTCAAATAACGGGTACCTATGCGATAGTCACCGGAATAATGAAACCAGCCGTTCTTTCGCAGAATATTGGATAAAAACGTTTTACCCACACCCGACATACCCAATAAGGTGATGGACTTATGTTCTAGTTTGCTAAATTCTTCTGCGCTTAGTCTCACGGGTGTTCTTCTCTTAAATGTGTATAACAATCTGGCGCTTAGTATAAACGTTTTTGCATGAGTCTAAAGTGAAAAAAGTACGTCGCAAAGCATAAATTCTATTTACGTTTTTAAACTACAAAAACGTAATATCATTCAAAAGTAGGGGGGTGACTTTATCTATTTAATGAGACGTTTGCACGAGGGAATGGAGAGATAAAAAATAGAAGCATTTTTAATCCGTCATATTACTCGTGCAATGGCCTCAGAACATAACTTAGATCAATAATGTTATATTGAAATGTTTGTATAGTCTGTCAGATTATACCCTTTACATCTCTTTAGCTGTATTTACGTTGTTTTGTGAAGCATTATAAACTAGCCAAGCGTTTCAGATTAAGGAGTACCAAGGTGTCATTGATAAAGCGAGTTTGTTCAATCTTTGTGTTTTTCGCTGCGATAAGTAGTTATGCGTTTGTCAGTTTTTCAATAGATGCTGCTGAAGTTCAGTTAAAACGCAGTAATACTGCGGCATCGCTTGGCATCAGTTTAGATTTATTACCCAAATGGCTAGTTGCGCAACTACCCGAAGATGTATTGGTTGAACAGGGAGTGCTGGTCACTGGTTTTGATCAAAACTCAGCAGCAGAAAAGCAGGGAATCAAGCTTTTCGATATTATACTTTCCTATGATCAACGCGCTTTGATGCATCCTAAAAACCTGATTGGAATGATTCGCAATGACAAAATAGGGCGCGAGGTTAAACTAGAGGTACTGCGTAAAGGAAAAATTACCACAGTGCCCGTAATCCTCGGTACGCAGAATTATCCCTTAGATGAAGATCAGCTTGATTATCAATATAACCTGCAAATTCTAGGGTATGACGGCGTAAATATTAAATTGCACGATAATGACTACTTTACTGCCGCTATCCGTTATCTCTCCCCCGATGGTGTGGTTCGCAGGCGCAATTATGCGGGTTATTACCCCGTTATTATGCGTCAAATACAGCAAACTCCCGATTTATCCAACTTAGCAAAACAGGATTTTTTGCGCGCTATTACCAAACGCAAAGATGATGAAGATGGCTGGTTTGGTGACATGATGCCTTTTAGTGATGGCGTTTTTTAAAGATACATGACTAACCTAATTAAACTTAACCCCGAGTTAAATATGAAAAAAACTATTATGCCTTTGTTTACTTCGCTGTTAATTGCGATATCCGCGAATCTATCTGCAGAAGATTCCAAATGGAGTTACTCCGGGGATACAGGCCCAGAGCATTGGGCTAGCCTTTCCCCAGATAATACTTTATGTGGTGCAGGGAAAAACCAGTCACCGGTTAATATAGATCCTGCAAAATCCTATAATGCACAGACCAAAGGCATCAAGTTCAACTATGGTCTTCTGATAGCTGACAGCATCAAGAATACGGGTAATCTGATTCAGGTCAATGCCAGAGGAGGCAATATCAAGGTAGATGATGTTGAGTTCGAATTGAAGCATATGGACTTTCATATCCCCAGTGAAAACAAAATAGCAGACCAGCACTTTCCACTGGAAATTCAGTTTGTTCATGAGAGTAAGAATAAAGAACTGGCCACAGTATCGATGATGATTGTCCCGGGAAGGCAAAGTAGAATACTCAGTAAACTGCTACCTGAGATGCCCGAAGCGGGTAAATCAAAACGTCTGTCTGCAAATACACTCAGGAGTATCGAGATGGAAAAGAAGATAGGCAGCTACTATCGTTACAATGGTTCTTTGACTAAACCACCTTGTACAGAGGGCGTGCGTTGGTTTGTGATGAAACAGAATCAAACCATGTCCAAAGAGCAGTATGAGCAAATAAAGGCAGTCATCAAAGTTGATAACAACCGTCCGGTTCAAGCTCTGAATGCGCGGATGATTGTGGAGTAAATTATATGAAACGATTTCTAATCATCATACCTATGTTGTTATTAAGTTTTGTAGTTCAGGCAGCTCAGCAGTTAATCCCGCCTACTTTGGGCTATCTGGGGTTTGCCATGGACAATGTACCCACAGTTGTGAAAGCGCATTTTCCGAATGAGGTAGCTGAGGCTGAAGGTGTGATAGTCACCTACTTAGCTGACATATCACCTGCCGCTGATGATGGCATCAAGTTATATGATATTTTGCTTGCTTATGACGATCAGCCGATTACTAGAGTCGAAGACCTTATCATTAAAATCAGTAACGACACAGTGGGTCGGAAAATCAATATTAAAGTTCTTCGTCAAAGCAAAATTATAACGGTAGCTGTGACTATGGGGCAGCGACCATGGGCATCAGTGGAACAACTAGAAATGCAACAATATCAACCGTTAACCAATACCAGAAAAGTTTCCGACAAGCCGAAAACAACGCCTAAACAAGAGGTTAATACAGCACAAGTCCCATTAAATATTGCGGGTAAGCCGATGTTTCCCATGAGGAAGAAAAGAAAAACAGAAGCCTGGGGTGATGAGCGCCATATCTGGCCGGATTTCTATACAGACTCAACTAACGACATGTGGAATGATATGATCAATGCCCCATTCAAAATGGGTAGAATGCCGGGTGGCTGGCGCGCTCCATTTCTTAGTACACCCGATCCAGTTACTATTGGCGATGCAGTCACCAACCAAATTCCGCCGATAATGGAAGAGGCGGGGAATATGACGGATTTTTCTGATTAACGATTGTTTGTAGAAAAAATGCCCAGCCGAGTCATAGCCGAGAGAATGTTGGAGCTTTGCGACGACTGCTGGAAGAGTGAGATTTTGCAAAAACCTCATAAAAGTAGGGGGGTGTCATTAAAATGACTCCTCCCCACTTTCAGGTACTTTTCAAGATTCTAAACACTCATGGAAGGCCTGATTTATAGGATAAAATCAGCGACGTCCTCATTGTTTATGATCCTGATAAATCCAGCAGCTTACCTCACACCGGATACACAACAGGAGTTCTTGCTCGCAGCAGGTACTGAATGTTTTAACCAGCAACGGGGATTTGGTCCCTGTGTTGTGTGGGGTCTAACATAAGTCCATGCTTTACATTTCGGATTACCAGCGCACTTGCTTCGACACAACTGGGGATTTGCATGGGGCAGATTAAAATTGCTGAAATCTGAACCCGGCCGGTCAATATTCCACTCCATTTTAGGTGCGGGTGGCTTTGGCTTTGATACTTTACGTCCAGAAACACAACAAGAGTTCTTGCTCGCAGCAGGTACTGAATACTTTAACCAGCAACGGGGATTTGGTCCCTGTGTTGTGTGTGGTCTAACATAGGTCCATGCTTTGCATTTAGGATTACCGGCACACTTGCTTCGACACAACTGGGGATTTGCATGGGGCAGATTAAAATTGCTGAAATCTGAACCCGGCCGGTCAATATTCCATTCCATTTTCCCCATACTGGAGGACGGTGGTTTAGCCCCTTTTGTACCCGAAATACAACAGGAATTTTTCTTCGCGGCAGGTACTGAATGTTTTAACCAGCAACGCGGTTTTGGCCCCTGAATAGTGTTGGGCTTCACATAAGTCCACGCCTTACATTTTGGATTACCATCACATTTACTTCGACATAATTGAGGGTCAGCTTTGGGCAGGTTAAAATTGCTAAAATCCGAACCCATCCGATCGGTATTCCACTCCATGTTTTTTGCATAAGCTTGAGTGACGAAAACAGCGAAAACAAACAATAAAAAAGTTATAAATTTTTTCATGACATTAAACTCCTTTGCATATTTATCGAATCGACATGAAAATAATACTTTCTATATGAAGACAAGATAGTGACAATTGTCAATATTCTTTACTTACACTTCAAATAATTATATTCGCGAGATATTTTAAAGGGTACGACTCAGGGTGAGACGAAGTCGAATAACCAAATGGCTGCCCAACAAACAAGCCACAAGCGGTTCTCTCACTACTCCAAAATTGACAAGGTTTTGTCAGGCAGATCCATTTGCCTGACCCTTCGGGCTACGCGTTAAATTGTTCGTATAATTTAATTAAACTCGCTCCTATCGTCGCTCAAACAGCTAAAACCTTATAGTCAATTTTCTGCGTGGCTCGGCTTGTTTGAATGGGATTACAAAACGTCGACGAAACTGAAAAGTGCCTAAAAGATAATTGGACTCCTCTCACCTTGTGTTTAATAAGGTGAGAGGAGTCCAATTATCTTTTGAGCTATATTTCTTAGTAAAATTAAAGCGTAGCTAAAGCCTTATCATAGTGAGGCTCATCACCAATTTCAGGTAACATTTCGTTAATCTTCAGATAAAGCCTGCGAGCGCATAATTGATAATGGCTTAATCACACTTAATTTTTCAGATTCACAAAAACGGGATTTTATACACCTGGAATTAAACTGGTAGTGGTAGAACAGAATTGCGGAGGTTGTCATTCCTGGGCTAGATAGTGGTACATCGAACACCAATCGACCTATGGAACTTCACACACGCTTGAGCCTAAAGTCCAGTGTATCAGCGTTTTCACGAAGCTTAACGAGAGTAAATACTTTACTAGGAAAGTGTTCACTATTGGCGGAAAACGCAAATATTTAACCCAAGAAGAACAAGAATGCTTCTTACAGACCGCGAGCAAGCTTGACCGCGCCGAAGTAAGGACTTTTTGCATGACCCTAGCTTATCAGGGTGCAGGATTTCAGAAGCCTTAGAACTCACCATGCATATTGAAACAAAACATATATGAACTGTTTCATTTCAATTTCAATTGCACCAAAAATCGTTTCTTTTTAGTGCAATTGATTGTCTTTTTTCAGCCAAAATAAAAGAGATACTGGATAACAAACAAGCCGCAGGTGGTTCCCCCTCATTACTTAAAAAAATTACTAGATTTTAGAACTCGTTCCTGCGTCACTCAAACAACTTAAATCTTTAACGATTTTCTGCGTGGCTTGGATTGATGGGGATTAGCAACCATCGCTAGAATGTAAAAAAGTGCCTAGCTCTGCATAAATTCCAATATCGTTTTTAAAAAACAAAAACGGATATCATTCCGCAAAGCATAAGTTCCTTTGGTCATTTTAAACAACAAAATGAAAAGTCACTTAAAAGTAGGGGGGTGACTAAATCAAACCACAATATCAATAACAGTTTCCAATCCATCTTTTCCCGAAGTCAAAACCATACTAACCGCTTCTTGTTGTTTGAATGACATGTAATTAAAGAGAAAATCATTGTCATTTTCTGGATGATTTTTGATGTAGAACTGGGTGGTGAGTTCACGTCCATTGGTAAAGGCTTTTACGTGGATATGGGGGGTGCGGCCCGGGTAGGATACGGGTTTTATTGTGCGGAATGAGTATTTGCCATTTTGATCGGAGATGGTGTGTCCAAAGCCCTGGAATGCTTTATCTAAAGGTCACAGGGTTTCTATCCCCTGTATGTAGATAATGGCCATTTGCATCACATTGCCAGATTTCGACGCGTGCGCCTTTGATGGGTTTTGCGTTTGAATCTAAAACACGTCCGCTAAGGTTGAGAATCTCACCACCTGCTTGTTTAACTACACCTGAAATTTTCACCAGATTGTTATCAATGTCGCTATAACGCATTGATTTTGTTGGATAGAATGGACCTTCAGTCGCTGCTGGAGTCTGCACGGCCGCCCTTACTGGCAGAATGCTTAAGCAGGGTAAGGCTAATAGTGACTGAATAAATTTGCGACGATTGTTTGTTGTGTGTTTCATGGTTAAGTCATAGTTCTAAGTTAAAGTTCTAGTTAATAAAGTTGTTTAATGCATTTCAACGCAGTTTGGAGCGCTGTTCGATTATATCCGTTGGTAAAACATCTGATACTCCAATCACACGTTATATCTGAATGTCACCTATTAACAAGTTGAGATAGACTTTTTTAATTTCATTAGCATCTTCGCTTTTAAAGAGGCTGTTATCAAGCCTTTGCTGAAATATGAAATATGGCTATAAGTAGGGGGGTGACTTTCATCTTACCCTGTTCTGCAATAATTTCATAAACACTCAATAACCAAACCAGAACGCACCAATCCCAATGTTATAGCTAATATCGTTGGCGGTAACACCCCTCCAACTTATGGAGCAATTGGTAAACGGTTCTCTTGATGGGACTTTTTTCTTCGGTCAAAACAATTATCAAGAACTGGAGTGTATTCATCTAACCGAAACCAATATACACATTGCAGGATCCCAACAATGGCAAGATCAGATTTTAAATGATGATATCGAGAGCCTGGCAAAACTACCTTGGGTATATCCAGCACCCAACTACCCGTATTTTGATAAATTTGATAGGCTGTTTGAAGGGGTCGATGTCGTGCCAGAATGGAATACAGAAGCAACCTCAGAAGCCTATGTAAATAAATTGATTAAATCAGATGCAGGGCTAGCGTTAATTATGGAAGAAGAAGCCCGGCCAATGGTAGAAAAGGAGGAGATATGTTTATGGCCAGAAGCTTCGTATAAACTACCCGTGGGCTTCGCGTATCAAGCTTAACGCAAAGAAGATCCGGATATTGTGTTACCAAGTGGTATTCTTAAGAAATTATTTCGTTAGGTTCTATTAGAGTGGGCGGCTTTATGTATTACATTGTTTTGTCAATTCCGTTTATTCTTAGTGCTGTTATTTGTCATTCACTGGCTAAAAATAGAGGAGCAAATCCCAGGTTCTGGGGTGCGATGGGTTTTGTATTTGGTCCGCTGGCGATACCTTTTGTATTCTTATCTAAAAGGAATAACTAAATCTGCACATTCAAGTTAGATAACAATTCTTTGGTACTTAATATCTGCACGTACTCACTGGCTATATTTGAAAACGAAATACCAGTGAATTAGCTGAGTATATAAAAACATGTTAAAAGTAGCGGGGTGGCTTTTCTAGGCTCACCAAGAGCCAGAAATGGCAAGCCAAATAATTATTCGGCTACGCCTCACCCTAACGAGTCAGCTAAAGCTGTTGTCTCATTCCATTCGGCTTAGCTATTCGTTTTAAAAAAGCAAAACCGGATATTGTGGTGTTGAGTGATATACTTAGGAAATTATTCCGAAAACGATTGAAAGCAAATCAATGCATATCTTTATTTATCTGTTGCCCTTTCTTATTAGTGGATTCATTTGTCATTCTATCGCGAAAAGTAGAGGTGCTAATGCAAGATTCTGGGGGGCAATGGGCTTTGTCTTTGGTCCGTTAGCGATTCCGTTTGTGTTTCTTTCTAAGGACAGGAATTAAAAAAACTGCCTAAAAGTAGGGGGGGTGAATTTTAAATTAATAAAAGAGTTTCACTATTTTATCCACTTACTAGCGCTACTTATTCCAATTAAACAGGAAAAAAGCACAGCCGATTATAAATAGTATCCAGCCTAAAAATGATACTGAGCCTGGAGAAAGCCCATCTCGGTGGTCACTTGCGAAAGATTCCATAAAACCGAAACTTCCAAAAAATGCAAAAACTTGGCTAAAGAGAATAATAGCTAAAAGTACGCCTAGGATGAAAGCAGCTGCAGTTTCATTTTCTTGTCCGCCACTAAACCACTCGAATAAAACAACAGTGATATAAAGTGCGGTTGCTTTTCGTTTATGGCTTTCTATGTTAATCATGGTGATTGAGTTTTTATTTTTTTCTTAATTAGTTAGCGTCCAGAAACAGGGTGTAGCGAGAACGATTCAGGTGCGTAATATTTTAACTACTACATATAGGAGTTTGGTTATTCTCTTTTTCTCAAATAACTAGATGTAGTAGTTGCAAGATTGCGTGCCTGAGGCGGTCGCAGTAGCCATGCTTTCTGGATGGTAACTAATTATACAGTTATTTTTGGTTTTGCTTTTTTGATCTGATTAATGGCGGTGAGATGGTGTTTTATATTAAAGAAGATGGCTGAAAGTAGGGGCATTTAGGCAATACCATTACAAACATGGCAGCGGTCAGCTAAACCTAACAGTTTTTATTCATGAAATTTATTGTTTTTTAATAAGATAGATATTCAATATATTGCATGACTCTCAAATAACTGACTTGATTAAA
The DNA here is from genome assembly GCA_963760355.1 of uncultured Gammaproteobacteria bacterium. Lineage (GTDB taxonomy): Bacteria > Pseudomonadota > Gammaproteobacteria > Thiotrichales > Thiotrichaceae > Cocleimonas. The sequence goes on from CAVXCT010000016.1 coordinate 70,349, forward strand.
TAGTTCACCTGATACCGTTTATCTTAACTTCAAATCTTAATGTTGAAAAATTTGAACCCGAATAATTGTTCGACGACATATGAAAATAACAATCAAAAGAAAACTATGGTTGACTATTTTTTAATAATAAGAGAGTAAAATTTATGAAAGGAATAATACTTGCAGCTGCACTAATCTTCACTTTAAATACTCAGGTTTCAGCTTCCGCTTACAATACTGATCAATTACTTAATGCGATCGAAACTCAAAATATTTCTTTAGTAGAATCATTAGTACGCTATGGTGTTGACCCAAACCAGAATGCATCAATCTATAACTCCACACCATTGATGTATGCGGTAGATAATGGCAGTGTTGGTATCGTACAAAAACTAATCAGTCATGGTTCAAAAGTAGATGTTGCGGATAATTTTGGTACAACACCTTTAATCCAGTCTATTAAAAGCAATAGAAAAGATATTGCTTCGCTATTAATTCATAATAGTAGAAATATAAATATGCGAGATGATAAAGGCATTTCTGCTCTACATTATGCGGCTAAACAAGGTAATGAGAAGTTGTTTAGGCAAATTCTTAAACAAGGCGGTAATTTGAAAGCTATTGATAGCTATGGCAATAATGCACTTTTTTATGCCATTGCAGGTCAAAATAGAGACATCATTAATAGACTGATTAATATGGAGTATTTTGATATAGCACATACGAATCACTCAGGTGAGAATGCTTTTAGAATTGCACAGCGCTACGGCATGCATGATGTTGCACAGCGTTTGTAGAAATCTATCCTGATTTCAATTTATTGCGAGGCAAAGTTGAATAATATATACAGCTGAATGCCTTGGCGCTTCTAGATTTAACTGAAGGCAAATTTGACACACCCCCCACCTTTTGGGCACTTTTCTTAAAACACCTCAAAAGTACGGGGGTGGCTTTAAAAGCCTTCTAAATATAATCCAGCGCCTCTTCCAAGCGTTGTGCAGTCATTATGTTCATCCCCGGAATTCCTTTCTGCGGCATATTGCCTTTAGGAATAATCGCGCGTCTGTAGCCGTGTTTGGCGGCTTCTTTGAGGCGTTCTTCGCCATTGGGAACAGGGCGGATTTCTCCGGCTAGGCCGATTTCTCCGAAAACCACTAAGTCTGATGGATGCGGGCGATTTCTGAAGCTGGAGAGTGCAGCGAGTATCATTGCGAGGTCGGCGCCGGTTTCGGTGATTTTCATACCGCCGACGACATTGATAAAGACGTCTTGATCGAACATGGATACACCGCCGTGGCGATGTAATACTGCTAGTAACATGGCAATTCTGTTTTGTTCCAGGCCGATCACGACGCGCCTTGCTTGTTGACCGTGGCTTTCATCGACGAGTGCCTGGACTTCTACCAAAAGAGGGCGTGTGCCCTCTCTGGTGACCATAATCACGCTGCCTGCTACAGGTTCTTCGTGACGTGAGAGGAAGATCGCTGAGGGGTTGTTGACGCCGATCAGGCCTTTTTCGGTCATGGCGAATACACCGAGTTCGTTGACTGCGCCAAAACGATTTTTAACAGCGCGCAAGATTCTGTAGCGTCCGCCGGGGTCACCTTCAAAATAGAGTACGGTGTCTACCATGTGTTCTAATACTCGAGGGCCGGCGAGAGTACCTTCTTTGGTGACGTGGCCTGCGATAAATAGCGAAGTGTTGGTTTGTTTGGCGAAGCGTGTGAGTCTTGCGGTGGCTTCGCGAACCTGGCTCACACCACCGGGGGCAGAGTTAAGTTCTTCGGTATGAATGGTTTGAATCGAGTCTATTACCATTACGTCGGGTTTTTCGTGTAGGGCGTGTTCAATAATGCGTTCGACACAGGTTTCAGTGAGCAGCCGCAATGTTTCTGTCGGAAGTTCTAAACGCGTGGCGCGCATCGAGACTTGCTGTAATGATTCCTCACCTGTCACATACAGTGTACGTAAATCAGATAAGCTCGCGAGTACTTGAATCAGTATGGTTGACTTGCCGATACCGGGGTCGCCTCCAATTAGCGTGACTGAACCTTGAACTAAGCCGCCACCCAAAGTACGATCGAGTTCGGATAAGCCTGTTTTGGTACGTGGTACGGCTTTGAGGTCGATATCTTTGATCGATTTTATCTGTCCGGCATCACCTGAGTAACTTTGAAAGCGACTACCTTTGGCAGCTACAGTGCCAGTAGAACTTGTTTGCACAGTGCTTTCTTCTAGCGTGTTCCATTCGCCACAATCGCCACATTGTCCGCCCCATTTATTATGAACGGCACCACAGGCGGTGCAGCTGTATTGAGTCTTTGGTTTGCCCATATTTGTTTTTTTTGCTCTGTATTTATTCTGTTTTAATTCTTGTGTGATCATTAATACGCGGGAAAATAATCAGCGTTTTAATCACATTGTTCTGTGTTTTCCTGATTTCCATCGGGTAGTCGTTTATCAGAATACTGGTCCCAGGTGTAGGGATATGCCCGAGTTCTGCTGTGACGAGACCATTGATGGTTTTAGCCCCATCTGTTGGTAGTTCCATATTGAGTTGACGGTTGATATCGCGAATATGCATGGCACCTTCGATCCAGGTTGTGCCATCCTCGTTGACTTTTGCTTCGTAATCGAAGTTGGCGGGTGAGGTTGAGAATTGCCCTACGATTTCTTCGAGAATATCCTCTAAGGTCACCAGTCCCAGAATGTCACCATACTCATCTACAACTAGTGACATACGACGGCGCTCATCCTGAAAATTAATTAATTGTTGTGTCAGCGGCACGCCTTGTGGCGTGAAGTGTGCAGTTGAGATGAGGTTCTCAAAACGTTCACGATCCATCTTGTCTTCATTTAGCAGGGACATTATTCGCCGCAAATGTAAAAAACCGACAATATTATTGATATTGCCGCGGTAAATTAAAAGACGCGTAAAATTACTGCGCAAGATTTGTTCTTCGATATCATTCCAGTCATCAGCCAGGTCTATACCACTAATATCGGTTCGCGGAATCATAATATCTTCGACGGTAATTGATTCCATATCGAGCACACGCATTAGCATGTCTTGATGGTTTTCGGGGATTAATCCGCTTGCTTCATTGACAACGGTTTTGAGTTCTTCAGGGCTCAGAGCCTGGTTTTCTGTGGAATGAGGATCAACCCCCACCAGGCGAACCACTGTATTAGCAATTAGATTTATTACCCAAACCAGTGGGTAAGCAAATTTCAACAGAACTACATAAACATAGGATGCGGGCAGGGCGATCTGTTCTGAACGCAGTGCGGCAATCGTTTTTGGAGTGACTTCGGCAAATACCAATAAAGTTAAGGTCAGCAGGCCGGTGGCGATAGCAACACCGGCGTTACCACCCAGGAGAAATCCGAGATAGGTTGCTAACTGAGTAATCAGTATATTGACAAGATTGTTGCCAATTAAAATCACGCCGATGAGTCTGTCTGGCTTTTGTAGAAGCTGCAACGCTAGTTTTGCTCCTTTGTTCTTTTTAGAGAGGTGCTTGAGTTTATAGCGATTTAATGACATTAATGCCGTTTCTGTTCCCGAAAAAAAAGCAGACATAAAAAAAAGAATCAGGAGTAGTAGAAACAATACTCCTATTGGAGTTTCGTTGATGTTCATGGGTTTAACTATTTCTGTCTAAAAGTAGGGGGGTGTGTTCGACACGCTCAACAGAACTGTCAATTTGAGCAGTCTTTTTATCGATGATAAATTCCTGAATGAATTTAGAGCCAAAAAATGCTAATGCCAATACTAGAAAGCCAGCCAGGGTCCAGCGAACCGCTATTTTACCGCGCCAACCGTATTTCCATCGTCCGATGAGTAGTGCAGTAAAAATTACCCATGAAATAATCGAAAGAATAGTTTTATGCGCCACATTTGAGCCAAATAGATTTTCCAGATAGTAAAAACCTGAAATTAAACTAAGGGTTAATAAAATTACCCCAATCGTAATAAGCCGAAACAGGAAGTGTTCCATATCTTCTAAAGAAGGAAGTGTGCGGATGAATCCATTGTTTTGGCGGTTGTGTAAGTGCTTGTTTTGCGTATGTAGTAATAAAGACTGGAATGACGCCAGCATTAATACGCTATAGGCTAATAGTGAGATTAAAATGTGGATCCCCAGACCGCTGTGCATATGCACAACTCTTTCTGAACCTGAACCAATGGTTATACTGAGAAAGATGCTTAGAAAGGTAATGGGGAGTATGATGATGGCCAGCGATTCTATTTTTCTAGTGACTGTGGTTATAAACAGTAATAAGCTGATAAACCACATGACATAGGATGATAAAGTAAAGAAGCTAAACGACAGGGGTTTGTCATTCATTATGGGCATATGAATGCTAAAAATGTGAATAGTCAGCGCTATAAACCAAACGATAAAGTAGAATTTCCTCTTATCTTTACAGTTATCAGGGTTTTCAATGCTGGCGCGAACACAGGTAGTAATTATAAACCAGCTGATTAAATAGAATATAATCGCTGCAAAGTTCAATAAGTTAGCTGTCATGAGTTATTGTCTATTTGTTGGTTTCTCTATTTAATATTAAGTTCGATAAAGATATTCATTATAGAGTAATGAAAGCTAATGTTATACTAAGGAGCTTGCCTGTCTTTAAAAAAGTTAAGTTGAAAATAGAACTAGAAAAAACATAAAAGAGTATTTATAGATGTTTGAAAATTTAAGTGATCGTCTTTCCCATACAGTCAAAAAGCTGAAAGGCCAGGCACGACTAACAGAAGATAATATTAAAGATGCAATGCGCGAAGTGCGCATGGCGTTACTGGAAGCTGATGTTGCGTTACCGGTTGTTAGAACGTTTGTTGATAAAGTTAAAGAACGCGCAATTGGCGTAGAAGTACAGGGGAGTTTGTCTCCTGGTCAGGCACTGGTTAAAGTCGTTAATGATGAACTTGTTAAAATCATGGGTGAGGCCAACGAGTCTCTTGATCTAAATGCTCAACCACCAGCAGTCGTCTTGATGGCGGGTTTGCAGGGTGCTGGTAAAACAACTACTGCAGGCAAATTAGCAAAGCTTCTTCAAGAAAGAGAAAAGAAGACGGTCGCAATGGTGAGTTGTGACGTTTATCGCCCAGCGGCGATAAAACAGCTAGAGACTTTGGCGGGTCAAGTCGATGCCACCTTTATCGAAAGTGAGGTGGGTCAATCTCCGGTAGTTATCGCAAAATCTGCCTTAGAATTTGCGAAGCGACAACATATTGATGTGTTGTTGGTGGATACAGCAGGTCGTTTACATGTTGATGCGGACATGATGGATGAAATTAAATTGATTCATGCTGCCGTTCAACCAGTAGAGACTTTGTTCGTTGTTGACGCCATGACGGGTCAGGATGCGGCTAATACCGCAAAAGCATTTGGTGATGCATTACCGTTAACCGGTGTTGTGCTTACCAAAGCTGATGGTGATGCACGCGGTGGCGCGGCATTATCTGTGCGTGAAGTTACAGGCAAGCCAATCAAATTCATCGGTATGGGTGAAAAGATTGATGAGCTAGAGCCCTTCCATCCTGAGCGAATGGCATCTCGTATACTTGGAATGGGAGATGTGCTTTCTTTAGTAGAAGAAGCGCAGCGCAAAGTTGATCATAAAGATGCGCAGAAATTAGCGAAGAAGCTAAATAAAGGTAAAGGATTCGATTTGGAGGATTTGCGAAATCAAATGCTTCAAATGCAAAAAATGGGTGGCATGGGTGGTTTAATGGATAAACTACCGGGAATGGGTAAGATGACTCAAGCCGTTCAAGATGGTGCTGGAGATAAAGAAGTGAATCGCATGGTGGCTATCATAAATTCTATGACACCAAAGGAAAGACGTTTTCCTGCGGTAATCAAAGGTTCGCATAAGAAGCGTATCGCAGCGGGTTGTGGCCTGCAAATTCAAGACGTGAATCGTTTGCTCAAGCAACATAAGCAGATGAGTAAAATGATGAAGAAGTTTAAAGGCGGCGGCTTGAAGAAGATGATGCGCGGGATGAAAGGCCAAATGCCTCCGGGAATGGGTGGCGGTGGCGGCTTCCCTGGTATGTAGGTTCTGAAATATTGGGTTGAATCTGTATTTTAGAAGCCTTTTTTTAATGTAAAGCGAGCAGTACAGGATAAAACTGATAGTTTTCGTTGATTCATTAGAAAATATACTTTCTTTTTTAATAAAAAAGCGTAGAATTGCGCGATTATTTTTCTGTTGCCTCAGGGCAAGATAGTTAGCTGCTCGCACTTTTCGTTTATTTATTTTACATGATGATTTGTTGAGTACTTAGCATTTATTGAGATTTTAAAATTATGGTTACAATCCGTATGGCTCGTGGCGGTTCCAAGAAGCGTCCTTTTTATAAAATTGTTGTTACTGATTCGCGTAAGCCACGTGACAGTGGATACATTGAAAGACTAGGATTTTACAATCCTCGTGCTACTGGTCAGGAAGTTCGTTTAGAACTTAAGCAAGACCGCATTGATCATTGGATCAAAGAAGGCGCACAAATTTCTACACGTATCACTACTTTATTGAAAGAGTCAGCAAAAGCTGCAGTGGCTTCTTAATTAGACCTTTTCGGCTGTATGAGCCTATCTAGCGATTACATCACTCTGGGAAAAATCTCAGGGGTACATGGAGTTAAAGGATGGATTAAGGTTTTTTCTCATACATCTCCTCGTGAACAAATCACCGAATACAAAGAGTGGTTTTTAAGGAGTAGAGGTAATGACTGGAAACCAGTAAAGGTTATAGATGGTAAAAAGCAGGGAAAGAGTATTATCGCTTCGCTTGAAAATACTCACTATCGTGACCAGGCGGAAGCATTGGTAGGTTCTGAAATTGCAATCCATAAGGATCAGTTAAAGAAACTAGCAAAAGATGAGTATTACTGGAGAGATTTAATTGGTCTCTCAGTGGAAACAACAAAAGGTGAAAAGCTGGGAGAAATTGACTGGCTTTTTGATACTGGCAGTAATGATGTTTTTGTCGTTAAAAATACTGACGGTGAAGAGGTTATAGAACGTTTGCTGCCTTATATTATGGGTGATGTTATACAGTCTATTGATCTCGATAAATCCTTGATGATTGTTGATTGGGATCCGGAGTTTTAAGATCTCATGCGTTTTGATGTGATCACGCTGATGCCAGGAATGGTCGAAACTGTTACAGAATTTGGTGTAACAGGTAGAGCTAAGAAACGTAATTTGGTTGAACTGCAGTGTTGGAACCCCAGGGATCTAACAGAGGATGTGCATCGAACCGTTGATGATCGGCCTTACGGTGGCGGCCCAGGAATGGTGATGAAAGCGGATTGTTTGTTGAAGACGATTCGTGAAGTTAAAAAAGTAGCTCCTGAAAAGGCTAAAGTTATTTACTTGAGTCCCCAAGGTAAGCCACTGAAACAATCAATGTTGCTCGAAGCATCGACTAAAGAGCAGGGTCTGATTTTGTTATGTGGTCGTTATGAAGGTATTGACGAGCGCGTAATCGAGTTAGAAGTCGACGAAGAATGGTCGATTGGTGATTATGTTTTAAGTGGTGGTGAACTTGCTGCAATGGTAGTGATAGACGGAATCACGCGTTTATTACCATCAGTATTGGGGCATGATGAGTCAGCTGAACAAGACTCATTTAGTGATAATTTATTAGACCATGGTCATTATACTAGACCCGAGGTTATTGAAGATTTAGAAGTGCCAGCTGTTTTGAAAAGCGGTGACCATAAAGTGATTGCGAGCTGGCGTAGAAAACAGGCGCTAGGAAGAACCTTTCAAAAGCGTCCTGATTTATTTGAAAACAGAGTATTAAGTGATGAAGATCAAAAATTACTTAATGAATATTTAAAAGATTTTAAGAAATAATACAAAGGTTTAGAGGTATAAACATGAGCACGATTATCCAGGCAATTGAAGCCGCGCAAATGAGCAAAGAAGTTCCTGATTTTCACCCTGGAGATACGGTTGCTGTTTCAGTAAAAGTAATAGAAGGTGAGCGCGAACGTATTCAGGTTTTCGAAGGCGTTGTTATCGCAATTAGAAACCGCGGTTTAAATTCTTCTTTTACAGTACGTAAGATTTCTTACGGTGAAGGTGTTGAACGAGTTTTCCAGACTTATAGCCACACCATTGCTGGTGTTGAAGTTAAGCGTAAAGGTGATGTGCGTCGTGCCAAGCTTTATTACTTACGTGGACTTACTGGTAAAGCTGCAAGAATCAAAGAAAAAGTATAAGCTTTCTCTTCTTAAAAAGCCGCCTTGTCAATCAGGCGGTTTTTTTTGTCAAATAATTTATCTTAGCGGCTTGGAATGAATGAATTCCGGGCTTCATTACTTAAGCTTAGATTCATATAAGTTATGAGAGAATATCAGGAATTAAGAATAATAAATTGAGATGGTTTGTCTCTAACAAAAAATAACATATAAATACTTAGTGCCTAACACAGATATAAATATACTTTCTTTAGTGATAATCGGTTTAATGCTGGTCATCATCGCTATGGTTCTCTATTTGTTTTTTTTATATAAGAAAAACAAACCTAAACTCGTTGAATCATCAGATCATTATCATGAAGATGCTTATAAGTTACTTCCTGAGTCGATTATTATACTCAACGCTGATAATAAAATTATCTATCTGAATCCGGAAGCTGAAAACATGCTAGGTTGCAAGCTCAGGCGGGTAATGGGGCGTGAATACAGTGATGTGTTTACATTGCTTAATCCTAATACTAGAAGGGTATTGCAAGGGGTTTTAGGCGGAGATACATCCCTTATAACTGAAAGGATTTCGCGTGATTGTTTGTTGCAAACAACCATGAATCAGACTTTTTCTATTGAACTAAATCTCATCCCATTGAGACGCTATAGTGATGAAGATCAAGATAATTTACTGCTTGTTCTAAAAAATATTACAGAACGCAAAGCCCTCGAATCTAAGCTATCAAATCTCGAAAAATACGATGGCTTAACCCGTATGTTAAATCGTAAATCATTTGACGCTGAAATTAAGCAACTAATTGATAACGCACACAAGCACAGTTCAAAACATGTACTGGCATATTTCTCGATTGACCAATTTCAAGTAATCAACGATACAATCGGTTATGCCAGTGGTGATAATCTTATTACTTGCATGGGGGACCAGATTAAAAATCATTTGTTTACTCCTTTGGATATCGTTGGAAGAGTAGGGGCTAATGAGTTTGCAGTGGTTTTTTGTGAACGTAAGTTAGCTTCTGCGATAAAGACTATTCAAGATATTCTAAATGATGTTTCTGAATTCAATTTCATGTCACGCGGACATCAATACTCGATTACTATGAGTTGTGGTTTTGTTATTGTTGATCAAAATACTACATCATCAACCAGAGCAATTACTGAAGCAAATACAGCATGTAACTTAGCGAATAAGCGTGGTGGCAATAGACTATCTGCTTATAAGTCAGAAGATTCAGAAATTCAGAAAATGGAGGGTAATCTTGAGTGGAAAATGATTCTCAAGAAAGCCCAACAGGAAAACCGCTTTCGAATGCATGCACAGCCTATACACCCGCTGAAAGCTAGTGAGTATAAGAAACCTTTCTATCATTATGAACTCTTGATTAGGCTATCAGATGAAAAAGGGAATCCGATTGCTCCCGATGAATTCATTTCTGCTGCGGAGTATTATTCATTAATGCCTGAAATAGATAGATGGGTTATTAAAAATGTATTAAAACAGATCAGTGCTTTGCCTGAACAAAGCCCGCTTCCTGTTTTTGCGATTAACTTATCGGGTCAAAGCCTGAATGATCTAAGTTTCCTTGATTTTGTGACTAAGGAAATTAAAGCTTCTGGTGTGGACCCGCAGATGCTGTGTTTTGAGATTACTGAGCAAGTAGCTGTTGAGGATTTGACATTGATAAATGCATTAATGGCGTCTTTGAAAGCATTGGGATGTAAGTTTTCATTAGATGACTTTGGAACAGGCGTAAGCTCTTATAGCTATTTAGGATCTCTTGATGTTGACTACTTAAAAATTGATGGTAGTTTTGTAAAAAATATCGCTAATGATGAAGTTGCAAAAGCTATGGTGCAATCAATAAATCAGGTAGGTCATACCATGAATCTTAAAGTGATCGCTGAGTATGTGGAAAATGAGAAAATTATTCAACTACTTAGGGAAATGGGTGTTGACTATGGTCAGGGGTACGAAATTGCACGTCCTGGCCCACTAGAAACGGTCATCAGGAATCACATGCTGGATAGTCATGTAGTTGAGAAAGTGGCAAATTAAAAAGCTTGAGTGTCTAATATAATAATACTTTAATACAAAAATTACTTATAATCCCTTTATTAATATTAAAAAGTACATTGATGATATTTTCTTAATGAATTTTATCTCTTAAGGAAGAGCAAAATGGGATTTAAATATAGTAAAGTTTCTCAAAACTTCATCTTGAGTATTATGGTAGTAATGTCTTTAACGGCATGCAGCCAGAACAAAACAATAAAATCCACTGGATCAAATTCCTCAAATGATGGTGTAACATCAGAAAAGAGCACAACTGGAAATGTGGATTCACTTGAAAAATTCAACCGTAGTATTTATTCATTTAACGTAAGTTTGGACAAATATTTCATAAAGCCGATCGCCAAAGGCTACAAAGCAGTTACTCCTGAATTTGTCGATACTAGTATCACTAATTTCTTTTCGAATTTAGAAGATGTGGGTAATGCAGTTAATAATCTATTACAGTTAAAAGTAGTTGATGCAATCAGTGATACGGAACGATTAGTCGTTAATTCCACCTTTGGTTTTGCAGGTTTACTCGATGTTGCTTCCGCTGCAGGCATAGAAAAACATAAAGAAGATTTTGGTCAGACCTTAGCCCGTTGGGGGGTCGCTTCAGGTCCTTATGTAATGTTGCCATTCTTTGGCCCTTCTACTATCCGGGATGCTGGGGCTAAGTTCACTGTCGATAGATTAACCGATGTTACTAATTACTCTGATGATAGCCTGTATTACTTGGCGCTTGATGTGCTAGATGGAAGAGCAGATCTACTTGAAGATGAAAAAGCATTCGAAAACCTCTCGGATGATAAATATGTTGCTCTTAGGGATGCATGGTTACAGCGCCGTGATTATCTAATTACTGATGGTAAATCATCTAGAGATTCTGCCTCAGATCTAATTGATCAATTACAAAGATTAGATGATCTATAGGGCGCGCGAGGTCTTGGCAGCGATATGAGTATTCATATACTAGGGATATGTGGCACCTTCATGGGTGGTGTGGCTTTGTTGGCTAAAGAGTCTGGCGTATCAGTGACCGGTTCAGACGAGAATGTTTATCCTCCGATGAGTACCTTACTTGAGTCACAAGGAATAAAACTCGATCAAGGTTTTAAGCCAGAGCATTTAACCGAATTAGAATCGGAACTCGAGTCCGGACATCAAAGCCAGGTTGTCGTTGGTAATGTGATGAGCAGAGGTAAAGAAGTTGTTGAATATGTTCTCAACCAAAACATAGCTTATACCTCAGGACCACAATGGCTATATGAAAATATTCTTAAAGATCGCTGGGTGTTGGCAGTTTCGGGTACCCATGGTAAAACCACAACTGCAAGTATCTTAGCCTGGATATTGGAATATGCTGGTTTGAAACCAGGTTTTCTAATCGGTGGGGTACCACAGAATTTCGGAATATCAGCAAGGCTCGGTGGAGATTCGCCTTTTTTCATAGTCGAAGCCGATGAATACGATACCGCCTTCTTTGATAAGCGCTCAAAATTTGTACATTACCACCCCCGTACTTTAGTGATAAATAATCTTGAATATGATCACGCAGATATATTTCCTGATTTAAATGCGATCAAAACCCAGTTCCATCACCTTGTTCGTATCGTGCCACAAAATGGTCTGATCGTAATAAATGATGATGAAGAAAACATCGCTGATGTCTTAGATCAAGGCTGTTGGACGCCACAAGAAACATTCTCTGCATGTGCTGATATTTCAGACAGGCATGAAGAAAAAGGTTGGACAGTGCGATATATAAACCCCGATGGGAGCGAGTTTAAAGTGCTTTTTGATGGTGAGGAACTAGGCATTGTTAAGTGGTCTCTATTAGGTAAACATAATGTGGCAAATGCTCTTGCTGCCATTGCTGGTTCAAGGCATGCAGGCGTTCCTGCTAAGTTTGCAATCGAAGCGTTGTCTGAATTCAAGGGTATAAAGCGACGCATGGAGCTCCGCGGTGAAGTACATGGTGTTAGGGTTTACGATGATTTTGCGCATCACCCAACAGCAATTGAAACTACACTTAAAGGTCTAAGAGAGAAAGTATCTGATAATAAAATTATTGCTATTCTTGAGCCTCGATCTAATACCATGCAATTAGGCATACACAAACAAACCTTAGCAAAATCGTTAGAGGAAGCTGATCAGGTGGTTTTATTTCATCCTAAAAATGTTGATTGGAATATGCACGATGTTATTCATGCTTTAGGTGAGAAAGCTAGTTTGCACAGTGATATTGATCAGTTAATTCACACAGTATTGCCAGATGTAAAGAGTGGCGATCATATCCTGGTCATGAGTAATGGCGGATTTGGTGGCATTCATGAGAAGTTATTGCGCGCACTGGAAGGTCTAAAAAGCTAATGTCGACACAAACCGTTACATTGATTATGACTGGAGCCTCAGGTGCTCAGTATGGATTACGTCTGCTAGAAGAGCTTGTCAAAGCCAAAAAATCTATCACATTTCTACTATCTAGACCCGCTCTAATTGTCATTAATACTGAAACTGAATTAAATATACCTTCCAGAGCTGCAGATATTGAAACCTTCTTTACCGATCTATATGGAGCAGAGCCTGAACAATTAAAAGTGTATGAGCGAGAGCAGTGGATGGCTCCTGTAGCAAGTGGTAGTGGGGTAGCAGATGCTACTGTGGTTTGTCCTTGTACAACGGGAACGTTATCTTCTATTGCAACGGGCAGCAGTAAAAATCTTTTGGAACGAGCTGCGGATGTTGCACTTAAAGAGCGCAAGAAGTTAATTCTGGTTGTTAGAGAAACGCCATTATCTGATATTCATCTAGAGAATATGCTTAAACTTTCTCGAATGGGGGCAATAATGATGCCAGCTAATCCTGGGTTTTATCATAAGCCAGAGTCATTGGATGATATTATAGATTTCATGGTTGCTAGAATACTTGAGCATCTGGAAATACCACACAAAATTTTACCTGTTTGGGGATCGTGAGACTTTAAATAAAATAGCCACAAATAGCTCGAAGCTTGCTATTCCTTGCTCTAAACCTTATATTCCCCAGCATATTATTTTATTACTTGAATAGGAGCAAATTGTGGCGACCATCGATATTACAGCTGAAACGTTTGAAGAAACTATAGAAAAGAATGATATTGTTATTGTCGATTTTTGGGCTGAGTGGTGCGGGCCTTGTAAATCTTTTTCTCCTATATATGAAGAAATATCGAATAAGCATGAAAGCATTGTCTTCGGTAAAATTGACACAGAGTCACAACAAGAATTAGCAGGGCACTTTCAAATTCGCTCAATTCCTACATTGATGATTTTTCGTGAGCAAGTAGTGCTGTTCTCACAACCAGGTATGTTAAATGCGGAGCAACTGGAAGATATTATTGGCAAAGTTAAAGAAGTTGATATGAAAAAGGTCCACGAAGAAATCGATAGCCAAGCGAAAAATTAACTGCAACATCCAAAAAGTAATAATATGAACCCAGATTTTCTTGACTTCGAACAGCCTATTGCTGAGTTAGAAGCAAAAATAGATGAGCTGCGCTATGTGAGTAGCTCTGATGTAAACCTAGGCGATGAAGTTGAACGTCTAGAGGAAAAAGTAAATGCACTCACTAAGTCTATCTTTTCTAAGCTTAACTCAAAGCAAATAGGCCAGTTAGCAAGGCACCCAAAACGTCCTTATACGTTTGATATCATTGATCGTATCTTTACTGATTTTCAGCAACTACATGGAGATCGGGCTTACGGTGACGATAAAGCGATAATTGGCGGAATGGCTCGTTTTGAAGGCAACCCTGTGATGGTTATCGGGCATCAAAAAGGTCGCGATACTAAAGAAAATATAAAACGTAATTTTGGTATGCCTCGTCCAGAAGGATATCGTAAAGCCTTGCGTTTGATGAAAATGGCTGAAAAATTTCATATGCCAGTTTTGACATTTGTAGATACACCAGGTGCATATCCCGGTATTGGTGCTGAAGAGCGCGGCCAGAGTGAAGCTATCGCAAGAAACCTTTTTGAAATGGCTAAACTAAGAACTCCAATAGTTTCCACAATTATGGGTGAAGGTGGTTCAGGTGGAGCATTGGCTATTGCTGTTGCAGATCGTGTAATGATGATGCAATACGGTACGTATTCGGTAATATCTCCTGAAGGTTGTGCCTCTATTTTGTGGAAAGACGCCGCAAAAGCACCAGAAGCAGCAGAAGCTTTAGGTATTACTGCTGATAAACTTAGCAAGTTAAATTTGATCGATCGAATTATACCGGAGCCATTAGGTGGTGCACATCGTGATTACGATGCTGTTGCAGTGAGTATTCGTGAAGCATTACAAGCGAGCTTGAGAGAATTACGTGCGTTAAATACTGATCAACTCCTGAAAAAACGCTATCAGAAGCTTATGGGCTTTGGACAGTTTGATTCCTGAGTAACCTGTTTGTTTTTCACTGATATTTCCGTGTATTAAAGTACCTCTTCAAAAGTGGCATTGTTCTTAAACCATGTTGTGGGGTTATCAAATGATAAATGTCAGTGAAATCTATCGACACATAAGAATACAAATTCCAGATAATAATTTGGTTATTGCTTATAGTGGTGGTCTGGATTCTCATGTGCTGCTTCATGTTCTATCGCTATTTCCAAATTCACGGCATGAGGTCAGAGCTATTCATGTCGATCATGGCTTGCAGAAAGGTTCAGAGGGCTGGGCTCAGCATTGCGTTAAAACCTGTGAAGCTTTAGGCATGAAACTTGATGTAATCTCGTTAAATCTAAAAATTCCGAATGGTGAAAGTTTAGAAGAAGTGGCTCGTCGAGAGCGTTATCAGGCTTTTCATCAATCGCTTAAAGTTAACGAGTCACTACTCACTGCACATCACCAGAATGATCAGGTTGAAACATTCTTATTGAATTTATTCCGTGGAGCAGGTGTTGAAGGATTGGCATCGATGCCGATTTCAAGGATGTTCGGCCCTAAAGGGTCAGAGCGGCAATTAGTTAGACCTCTTTTGTCTAAAAGCAGAGCATCTTTAGAAGCTTATGCTAAGCAACATCAGCTCGATGTTGTTGAAGACCCTAGTAATCTAGACAAGAGCTATGATCGCAATTTTTTGCGACGGCACATTATTCCTGAGATACGAACACGATGGCCAGGGATTGAAAAGTCCGTTTCTCGTACTGTTTCTATTCAATCGGAAGCAAGGGAGGTATTAAATGAGGTTGCAGCAAACGAATTGCAGCACGTATATGATCCTATTAAGAATGCTTTATCCATATCTAAATTGAAGAGATTAACAAAAGCTAAGCAGAAATTAGTATTGCGGTACTGGATTGCGGATCGAGGTTTTTCTTATCCTTCTGAGAAGAAACTTCAGCATTTATTTTCTGATGTGATCGAAGCAGATGAAGACACGCAGCCCTTGTTAGAATGGCAAGGGGTTCAGCTTCGACGTTTTCAGGATAATCTATACATTTCAGAGTCATTATTAGTTCATGATCCAAACATGGTCATTAACTGGGATGGAAAATCACCTTTAACAATAGATTCCTTGAATATTACTCTTCTGCCTGAAATATTACCTACAGGTTCTCGAAACGTTACTGTTAGATTTCGACAAGGTGGTGAGAAAATTAGAATTCCTAAAAGAGGAAATTTAAGTCTAAAGAATATTTTTCAGGAGCAGGGAATTCCTCCCTGGATGCGTGATCGCATGCCATTATTATTTGTAGAAGATGAATTACTCAGAATAGTAGGCCTGGATCTAGAGTAATTAAAAAAACTACACCCCCCTACTTAAGGGATCTCTGATTAAGTCTTGTATCCTAGCAACTGCTAGAATAGAAGTCAGCCAACAACATTGTGAAGAATAATGAAACAAACCAGCTTTGCCTCACTCAGTTACGAAAACAAAAAAGTCACAACCAAAAGAGAGAAATTTTTAAATGAAATGGAACGGGCTGTTCCCTGGGAACGCTTGCTTCGCCTGATAGAACCTTATTACCCTAAAGCAGGGAAAGGTCGCCCACCCATTGCCATGGAAACGATGCTTCGTATCTATTTTCTCCAGCAATGGTATGCGCTTTCAGATCCGGCAGCTGAAGAAGCCCTTTATGACATGGAAAGCATGCGACGATTTGCTCATTTAGATCTAAGCTCAGATGCGATCCCTGATGAA
This sequence comes from uncultured Gammaproteobacteria bacterium, assembly GCA_963760355.1. Taxonomy (GTDB): domain Bacteria; phylum Pseudomonadota; class Gammaproteobacteria; order Thiotrichales; family Thiotrichaceae; genus Cocleimonas. The sequence continues at coordinate 86,789 of CAVXCT010000016.1, forward strand.
AGCAGCATTTTGAATTTTCGACGTTTAATCGAAACCCATGACTTAAGTGCCCGTATTTTTGAGAATATAAATACGTATCTTGTTGATAAAGGCATACGCGTATCCAAAGGTAGCATGGTGGATGCCACGATTATTAGTGCCCCATCATCGACTCAAAATAAAGCAGGTCAACGAGACCCAGAGATGCATTCAACCCGTAAGAACAACCAGTATTACTTTGGCATGAAAGTCCATATTGGTACGGACGTGAACTCAAATGCGATTCACAGTGCCACGTTCACCGCAGCGAATGTCGCTGATATTGATGAGCTACCTAAACTACTTCGTGAAGACGATGAGGTTGTTTTTGCTGATGCAGGTTATGACAGTGAGACCTATAAAAGAGGAGCACGGTCACTTGGAATGAGTTGGAAGGTCAATGATAAACGAAAGCCAAAACATACCAAACATAAGCGTATCAATTTGAGCTCCAGCCAGAAAAAGAGAAATCGAAAGAACTCAAGTATCAGGGCACGTGTAGAACATTGTTTTTGGATACTCAAATGCCAGTTTGGTTATAGAAAAGTGCGCTATAAAGGACTTCAAAAGAATCGAGTGCAACTATTATCCTTACTGGGTTTAGCTAATTTATATCGGTTTAGGAAGCAACTTGCTGGATAGATTTGCCCTTAATTCAGGAAAAGGAAGAAATTAAGGCTAATAGAATGAAAATTACGAGGAGTATGCTTCATAAATTTAAAAAAATAGTCTTTAAGCCGTATTCGGGAATATTTTTGACTTAATCAGAGCCTCCTTATAGAGGTTTTTCCATATAAGGATTAGTCTGATAATGCACATGGCTTTGCGCGCAATGATACCTGCAATCATTACATTGTTATTTTCCCGGTCAAATTGGAAGATGGCCAATATAGTTATGATGCTCACTACGATAGTTGATGCAGGTCGTTTTCTAGCCAACCCAATTTACGATGCTTCGCGTTGCAGTATTGGTTTTCATCCCTTGCATCGCTTACTGCCCATTCAAATTTTTAACGGAGCCAATATCCCCATTTTTGATGTCGTCGTTAATGATGATTGTTGGATTATTTACAAATGGTGGAGTATAGGTTGAAAATTGTAAGCGCTCTTTTGTGTTAACTAATGTAGAAATAACATCAAGCTTTCCTGCTTGTGCCATCTGCATAGTTGTATCCCAAGATGCATCTTTGTCGATATCGAATGATATATTTAAGCGATGCCCAACAATCCTCATAAAACCGGTAGAGAAGCCAATATAGTTGTTATCAGCCGAGATTGATCCGAAAGGAGGAAACGCTCTGTCTATACCTGACCGAATCACAGGATTCTTTTTTTAAGTGCTGTTTTTCTTGATCAGTTAAATTGAGAGTATAGTCATCGCTATAAATAACAGAATTTATTTGTGTTTTTACATTTTTTGTTGTCGTAACCTTTGTCAAGAATGGTGTGCCAAGAAAAACCAAAAGTAATGTTAGAATCAACGCATTAGGTGTAAGAATATAAGATTTGATTGATTTTTCGTCATGCAATTACAATTACGTAGGCTTTATTTTTTTAGTAATTATTTAAGTAATAATGACGTAAATACACCAATTATTATCCTGTTGATTAAGCTAAAACAAAACCCAACACTAACAGAACCAGTATTCTAAAACGTAAAAATATCAAGCGCATGTATAAGGGACAACATCTTTTTATTAAAAAGGCTTCAGGGTCTTATACACATCATGGTTTAGGTATTGGTGAAGATCATGTCATCCATTATTCTGGGTTGGCTAATGACATTACAACAGCGGGTGTGATCGAAGAGTTAACACTTGAAGAATTTGCGCAAGGTAAAGAGGTCCATATAAAACCTCATATTGAAAGAGAATATCAAGCGGATGAAGCTATAATTCGAGCCTATTTAAGGTTGGGTGAGACGCAATATCACATCTTGCATAACAATTGTGAGCACTTTGTCGAGTGGTGTATTTCTGGACGACATCAGAGTCGTCAGTCACAAATAGGTAAACTGTTATATTCAGCAGGCATCGGCGCACGGGCGCTGATTGGAGCAAAAAATCCAATAGGGTTTGTTGCTGGAGCAGCGGCTGGTTATGTCTATATTCATCAACAAGGCATCAAGAAAATACCAGACTTTGAACAGTTAGAATTAGAATTTCAAAGAATTATCGATATTAAACATAACGTAATAGCTTTGCCTTACGAAGATTAATTCTATTGGTAAAGGCCACAATATTTAACCAAAAAAAACACACCCTACTGTATAGCGCATTTATATACGCTATAAGTAGGGTGTGTGTTTAAAATTGAAAGAATTGGTTAGCGGTTAACCGTGATCGTGACCACATCCACCTGGTGCATGAGGATGACCGTGTGCAATTTCTTCTTCAGTTGCTTCACGAACATCTAAAACTGCCACATCAAAATGTAAAGTTTCACCAGCTAAAGGATGATTAGCATCAATTTTTACCATATCGCCTTCTACGTCAGCGATAGTAATAATTTGTGTTCCTTGAGCTGTTTGCGCATGAAATTGTGCGCCAGCAACCAAATTTTCATCTTCAATTCCTTCAAACATGGTACGAGGAACTGCTTCAGTCAAATTAGGGTCGCGCTCACCGTAGGCATCTTCAGGCGCAACTATAAGATTAAAATTATCGTCTGCTTCTTTGTTTTCCAAAGCTTTTTCCAGGCCTTTAATGATACCGCCAGTGCCATGCATATATAGAAATGGTGATTCGTTATCAGCTTTATCTAGTACCGCTCCATCATCGTTTTTAAGGGTGTAGCTAAGTGAAGCAATTTTATTGTCGCTAATTTTCATGACCATTCCGTTGAGATTTCAAAAGGGACGAAGTCTGCCACAAATCCGTCATAATTTACAGTGTTACATGGTATCCTTTTATTTTTTTGAAGCACTGCTTGGAGATTTGTCTGAATGTCGTTTAGGCGTGGGCTTTATTCTGTATTTTTATATCTAATTTTTCCGTTTGTCTTACTTAAATTATTATGGCGAAGTAGATCTAATCCGGCTTATAGAAGAAGAATTTCTGAGCGTCTTGGGTTTGTGACAGTTAAGTCGAATCTACCTGTAATCTGCTTACATGCTGTATCGGTGGGTGAAGCTATTGCGGCAAAACCATTGATTGACTTACTCCTTGATAAATATCCTGCTTATCGAGTGCTTGTGACGACTACAACGCCTACAGGTTCTGATCGAGTAACCTCGATGTTTGCTAATCGTGTATCTCATGTCTACTTCCCTTATGATTTACCAGACGCAGTGGCTCGTTTCATCAATGCGGTAAACCCAAGTCTACTAATCGTAATGGAAACCGAAATATGGCCGAATTTGTATGCCAAATGTCAACAGCATTCCATCCCCATCCTTATTGCGAATGCGCGCTTGTCAGAAAGATCGACAAAGTCCTATTTAAAAATAAGAGGTTTAGTTAAAGAAACTTTATCCAGAGTAAATACTATTGCTGCGAGATCCAAAGTAGATGCCGAAAGGTTTGTACACTTAGGTGCAAAAACAGAATTGGTTGAAATAGTAGGTAATATAAAGTTCGATGTTCAACTCAATCAACAACAAATAGCACAAGGTAAGAAGAGAAAACGAGAGTGGGGCGAAAATAGACCCGTTTGGGTTGCTGCAAGTACACACAAGGGAGAGGATGAAATCATTCTGAGACTTCATCAGCAGTTATTAGAAGAAATTCCTGATTTGTTGTTAATAATTGTACCTAGACATCCTGAACGTTTTGAGGATGTTCATTTACTTTGTACGACTGTTGAAGTGACTCAGAAGACCTATTTACGTCATAGTCTGGAAACGCATTATAAAGAGAAAAATGTGAGTTTAATACTTGGTGACTCGATGGGCGAATTACAAACCTGGTATGCAACAGCAGATGTCGTTTTTATCGGAGGCAGCTTAGTAAATACGGGGGGTCATAATCCATTAGAAGCCACTACTCTGGGTGTTCCAGTAGTTAGTGGAAAATATATGTTTAATTTCGATGACATTGCAAATGAGCTAACCAAGGCAGGCTTGCTGACTATTTGTGAAAATGAGGAAGAGCTTAGAAAATCTATACGCAATTTGTTGGTTGAAGATTCAACGATACAGAAAAATAGTGAATTTGAGAGTAGAACAAAAATATTTATGCAGCAACACCGAGGTGCTACTGCACGTTTAGATCATTTGCTTTCTACGCTGCTTTGAAGTACTTGTTCCATCTTCTTTAACTCTTCTGCAGCTTTTGCGTCTTGCTGTAACCGCTTTGCAATTTTTTCATCCATCAGCTCTTGGGGTGTTTTTAATATCTTATTTTCTTCATCGACTTTCGCTTTTGGTTCTTCCATTTCTTCCAGAACCAGGTCACCAAAAGCAAGATCAATCGCTGCTTGCTCCTCTTCAGTAGTATCTTCATCACTAGTCATATTAGAGTAAGTACTATCTTCTAAATTGAGTTTTACTTGCAAGTTACTTGGCGAATCAGCATTTTTAAGTGCTTCTTCAAGTGAAATGATTCCTTGTTTGTGAAGTTTATAGATATGGCTATCGAAAGTCTGCATACCTAGCTCTTCAGATTTTTCCATAATTTCTTTTATTGCAGATACATCACCTTTCATAATTAAGTCACGAATGGTTTGAGTACCGATTAAGATTTCAATGGCAGCCACTCGCTTTCCATCTACAGTTGGAATAAGTCGCTGCGAGATGAAGGCTTGAATATTGAGTCCGATATCCATTAATAATTGGTTATGACGCTCTTCGGGGAAGAAGTTGATAATCCGATCAAGAGCCTGATTGGCATTATTTGCGTGTAGCGTGGATAAACATAAGTGACCTGTTTCAGCAAACGCCAGTGCATGTTCCATCGTTTCTTCAGTTCGAATCTCGCCAATCAGGATAACATCGGGTGCTTGACGTAAAGTATTCTCGAGTGCATCTTCATAATTATCTGTATCAACACCCACTTCACGTTGGCTAACTAAAGACTTTTTATGCGGATGTACGTACTCAATAGGGTCTTCAATAGTGACAATATGCCCTGCTGCATTCGAGTTTCTATGGTCTATTAGAGCAGCAAGAGATGTCGATTTACCAGAGCCGGTACCACCTACAAATAAAATTAAACCACGTTTTTGCATGATGATCTCTTTCAGAATATCAGGAAGTCCTAAATCATCGGCATTGGGAATATCCACTTTTATATTACGAATGACCATCGCAAGATGAGTGCGTTGTTTAAAAATATTGATACGAAAACGCCCAATGTCTGGTTCGTCCAAGGCCAGGTTCATTTCAGGCTTGTGTTCAAATTGCTCCATCTGTTCATCATTCATCAGAAATTTAGCGATCTCATGAAGCTGTTCAGATGTCATTCTGTCACGACTTACGGCTTTGAGTTCTCCTTGAAATTTTGCAGAAGGAGGTGCATTGAAAGTTAAGTAGAGATCTGAGCCATCATTTTGAACAAGGATGCGGAGGTATTTTTTGAAGTCCATTTACGGTACCCATTTATTATTATGATTATTTAACTGCTTATGTACTGATTTTAGAATATAAGATTAACGTAGGTAAAGTGGAATCCGACTAGCTGTAATATAAAAAAAGTGTCTATAAGTAGGGGGGTGTAATTCTTTTATATCTACTCACCGATAAGAGCAATCACAAGCAATCATTTCATTGGCACGGTTGAGGTCAGAATATTGGGGCAGATTACATCACTGATATAAGTAAGCCTTAGAAAAGGGGTATTCGGATGATTAAAATAAATCTTCAGCATCCATTTATAGATAATATAAGAGTCCTTGAACCACCATAATTACGATGTTCACAAAGATAGACACCTTGCCATGTACCTATATTCAGCCTGCCATTCGTTAAAGGAATATTCAGGCTACAACCTAGAATACTAGCTTTTATATGTGCAGGTAGATCATCAGATCCCTCAAGTGTGTGCTTGTAATAAGGCTCATTCTCTCTAACAAATCGATTGAAGTATTCTTCAAAATCTTTTCTTACCGTAGGGTCGGCATTCTCATTAATAGTCAAGGATGCAGAGGTATGCTTGATAAATATATTCATCATACCTTTTTCTATGTTATGTAACTCTGGTAGCTGACTAAGTATTTCTTCAGTGATGATGTGAAACCCGCGCGACCTTGGTTTTAACTGTATTTCTTTTTGAATCCACATAGCATAAATCAGTATTATTTAATCGAGTTAAACTTATCATATTATAAAAATGCAAACTTAACATAGAGGTAGGTATTTAACCCAGAAATAGGAAGTCTGCAATGAAGAGTTGAAGGTTCACTAACAGTAGAGTTTACCCAAATGTGATAATCGCTTGTGTAATTTTTTTTAGATTGAACAAATTACCAAGCATCTGGAATACTTGAAAAGTAAATCGAAATTGGTATTTGAAAACCGATTATTCATCAAAAATTTAGTAGCCTAGTCATTTCTTTTAATTTCCATATTTAAGGTTTAAACCTTCGCCTTTCAGGCGAACAGATTTCATCTATGATACTTCCTGTGAAGTTAGAAAAGGAGTATTGAGATGGACTATCGATGTGGAAGTCATACTATTTACATTATTGAATACCACTTTGTCTGGGTAACAAAGTATCGTTAAAAGGTTTAACGGGTGAAGTTGGAGAGCGGGTAAGAGATCTCGTTCGACAAAGCTGTGAAGCGTTTGAGATTCGCATATTGAGTGGTGTGGTGAGTAAGGAATATATCTATATTTTAGTAAATGTCCCGTCCAATTTAGCTCCGGGTGAGATTATGAGGCGGATAAAAGGACGCAGCTCAAGCAAGTTGTTTGAGGATTTTACTCATATTAAGAAGCGTTACTGGGAAAGGCATTTTTGGGCCAAAGGCTATTTCTGTGCAACGGTAGGTCAAATGACCGAAGAGATGATAAAAGATTATTTGGCACATCATTTTGAACCTAGACAGGATGATAGTTTCAAGGTGGAACCTGATTAGGACGCGTCGTTAAGCCGACACGTATCCGGACTTACAGTCCGTTATACTTACCCACCAGCTTTTAGCTGGTGGTTGTTAAGTAGTTTTCTACCGTGCATGTGCATTTACAATGATAATTGTTCTATTTTCATATTCATTCCATATTCTTAGTTTAGCATTAACTCAATCGAGTATTATTTTCTAAATAATTTGATTTAATAAACAGGTTTTTGAACTTAGGTGCTATATCGTAGTCATTTTATTCAGCTTTTTAGTTTTTAAGCGTGTCCATCATCTGATTGGATGTACCTAGATATGATTCAAACACTTAGCGTAGAAAGTAGATAAGTGTTAATATTGTTCGGATAAATTGTTGATTTGTATTTCAATGGTGTGCTGATCAGCGAATAAAGTTATTTAATTTATAATAAAAGTATTGGGTTATGTATATTTTAAAGCCTTTTTTGGGAGTACGGTCATTGTTTGCTAAGTTAAACCTGGGGTTTATTGGGGGCAAAAAAATTGTCAGTTCTATGGCACTTGCTACGGCAGTATATTTGACTGTTATTACTCCAATTGTTCATGCCGAAGAAGAATCAGCTCAAATTAATTTGCGTGATGTAGAAATTCCTACATTGATTGAAACCGTTTCAAGAATCACCGGGAAAAGTTTTATTATTGACCCACGTGTTAAAGGTAGGGTTACGGTAATAACAAGTAGTGATATCGATAAAGATGAATTGTACGATACATTTCTTTCTATTCTTCAAGTACACGGCTTTTCAGCAGTACCCTCTGGCTCAGGAAGTAACCTGGTTAAAGTTGTTCCTTCAAATCAGGCAAAACAGCAACCAGTGCCTGTCATTGGAGAGAAAGAAGAGAAGATTACAAAAAAACGAACACGCGATTCAGATGAGCTAATCACTCGCGTAATTCGTGTTGAGCATGTACCAGCTGCTATGTTGGTACCAATTTTGCGCCCCTTGGTACCTAGTACAGGTCAACTTCAAGCCTACGGTCCTAGTAATACGATATTAATTTCAGATAGAGCAGCAAATATTGAGCGCTTGATCAAAGTTATTAAACGCATGGATAGAGCAGATGATGAAGAGTTAGAGGTAATTCCACTGAAATTTGCATCAGCTAAAGATCTTGCGTCCACTATTCAACAATTACAGCAATCTTCTATTAAAGGTGCACCTACAAAAAATAAGGTTTCAGCCGATGAAAGAACGAATAGTCTTTTAATCAGTGGTGATAAGTCATCTCGGCAACAGGTTAGAAAAATCATTGCCAAACTCGATACAAGCCAACCTCTTCAAGAGAAGACCAAAGTTATCTATTTGAAATATGCTAAAGCTGTAGATTTGGCTAAGGTATTAACCGGTTTTTCTGCGGTTCAAAAAACTACCCAAGCTACCGCAAAAGGTGCCGCTGGAACGCAAAAAGCTGATATTGATATTCAGGCTGATGAAGCTACTAATTCATTAATTATTACTGCTGAGACAGACGTGCAAAGGAATCTGGCGAAGGTTATAAGTCGTTTAGACGTTCGTCGCGCGCAAGTTATGGTAGAAGCTGTGATTGCAGAGGTTTCAGCAAGTTTGTCAAAGACATTAGGTGCTAGTTTGGGCTTATCTAGTACAGAAGGTATAGTTGGTGCTGCGGGAACCGTTACCGGTGTAAGCGCGCTATTGAATATCTTTACTGCTGATGCTGATAATGTGGCTGCAGGTTTAGCTGGGAATGGAGGAAGATTGGGTTTAGTTGACAATGTCGGTAGTAATAAATTCGGCTTGTTAATTGATGCTTTATCGGGAGATGGCGCAACTAATGTGCTTTCTACTCCAACTGTATTGGCTTTAGATAACGAAGAAGCCAGTATTGTGATTGGTGAGGAAGTACCATTTGTTACAGGAAGTTATACCTCAACAGGGGATACCACCAATCCATCCAATCCTTTTCAAACGATAGAAAGAAAAGACATTGGTATAACCTTGAAAATCAAACCGCAAATTAATGATGGTAGTAGTGTTCGACTGGATATAGAGCAGGAAGTCTCGAGTATATCTGCTTCGTCTACGAGCGCTGATGATAGAATTACCAATAAACGTTCTATTGCTACTAGTGTTATGGTTGAAGATGATCAAGTACTTGTTTTAGGTGGTTTGATGAGAGATCGATTTACAGATCAAGTCTCAAAAGTACCTTTACTTGGAGATGTTCCTGTTTTGGGTAAACTGTTTCGGAATACCACGACAGAAAAATCTAAAACGAATTTGATGGTGTTTATTCATCCAATGATAATGCGTGATGTTCTAAGTGGTGATCATTATACCCGCCAAAAATACAATAAATTAAAGCAAGCACAATCATTATCAAATATTACCAAAAGAGGAATTCTTAAAGATAAAGCTACACAATTCCCGGCAGATTTACGGCGTGATCTTGCACAAAAATTAACACCAGCACAGAAAAAACAAATCATTATACGCGAGCAACAACAGCGTGAACTAGAGTATAAGAATAGAATTCAACAGGATAAAATGGCACAACAAAGACGTGCCGCTGCACTACAAGCCAGAAGAAATGGTGTAACAGCTGGTAATCGTGCTCAGGCTCAACCTGTAGCTAAAATGCAGATTCCTGCACGTCTTAAACAAGTAATGCCTGTAAAGAGACATTATCAGGAACAAGAACACCCGAATCAATAAGCGTTAAATGATATGAATAAACCTGTAGAACTAGAGGATCTGGAAACACAAGGCGAGACTCAACATGCCTTGGATTTTCCCTATAGCTTTGCCAAAAGAAATGGTGTTGTATTACAGCGCGATATAAATGGCGAGCTGACGGTTCATTATAAGCAGGGTATTACACCAGCTATAGCCAACGAAGTTAATCGTTTTTTAAATCAGAAAGTTACCTTTAAACAGATTGAAAATGATGCTTTTGAGCATATGTTAGCTCGTCAATATGACAATAGTGGCGCAGGTGCAAGTGCCATGATGGATGATTTCGGGGAAGAATTTGATCTTCGCGATGTGGCAGATTCGATGCCTGAACCTGAAGATTTGTTAGAATCTGAAGACGATGCGCCTATTATACGTTTGATTAATGCCCTTTTGACTCAGGCTGTTAAAGAAAATGCATCGGATATACATATAGAAACCTTTGAGAACCGCATGATTGTTCGTATGCGTGTGGATGGTGTTCTGCGTGAAATATTAGAACCTCCAAGAACCCTGGCAGCATTGGTTATTTCAAGAATCAAGGTAATGGCTAAGCTTGATATTGCTGAAAAACGTATTCCACAAGATGGCCGGATTTCATTGCGTGTAGCAGGTCGTGGAGTCGACGTTCGTGTCTCTACACTTCCTTCTGGGCATAACGAACGAATCGTAATGCGTTTGCTAGATAAGTCAGCAGGTAGGTTAAACCTGGAACATCTGGGGATGGATCCTGTAACACATGAAAGGTTAAAAGAATTAATTAAGAAGCCTCATGGAATAATACTGGTAACAGGTCCAACCGGTTCTGGTAAAACCACAACTTTATACGCAGCTTTAACGCACCTGAATGAGAGTAGCCGAAACATTCTTACGGTAGAAGACCCTATCGAGTATTACATCGATGGTATAGGTCAGACCCAGGTTAATAATAAAGTTGATATGAGTTTTGCCAGAGGCCTTAGAGCGATATTGCGTCAAGATCCGGATGTTGTAATGATTGGTGAGATTCGCGATTTAGAAACAGCAGAGATAGCGGTACAGGCTTCATTAACAGGTCATCTGGTTTTTTCAACATTACATACAAACACGGCTGTGGGTGCAGTAACGCGTTTGCGTGATATGGGTGTAGAGCCATTTTTACTTTCATCAAGCTTGATAGGTGTTATCGCGCAGCGACTAGTCAGATTGTTATGTGTAGAATGTCGTGAGCCATATATACCCGATGAGGCGCAGTGTAAATTACTTAATTTAGATAGCGCTAATCCACCGACTTTGTTCCACCATAAAGGTTGCGCTGTTTGTAATCATACGGGATACGCTGGTAGAAATGGAATCTATGAATTTGTGGAGATTGACAATACAACACGTAATTTGATTCACGATGGAGCTAGCGAACAAGTGGTTGAGCAATATGTACATCAAAAAGTCCCAACTATTCGACAGGATGGAGTTCGCCTGGTTTTGGCTGGTAAAACTTCGCTAGAAGAAGTTTTGCGTGTAACACGTGAAGATCAACCAAAACAAAATAATCCAGCTTAAAGTTTTAGAATATGCCTGCATTTGAATACATTGCCCTTAATACTAAAGGACAAGAAGAAAAGGGTATGCTCGAGGCCGATAACGCGAGACAAGTTAGACAAATCCTGCGTGATGGTAATCTTACTCCTTTAGAAGTCAATCAAGTAGAAAAGTCTGAAAATACAAATAAAATAAAAACCAGAAGAGCGGGAAAAGTTAAAGCATCTGAACTCGCTTTATTAACACGACAACTTGCGACATTAGTACAATCTGGTTCACCGCTAGAAGAAGCACTTGCAACGACAGCAAAACAAAGCGAAAAACGCAATGTTAAACATATTTTATCTGCGGTTCGTTCTCGTGTTGTGGAAGGATTTTCGTTTGCTGATGGATTAAAAACATTTCCATCTGTATTTCCAGATATGTATCGCGCAACGGTTGCAGCGGGCGAGCAATCGGGACATTTAGATGCTGTCTTAGAACGTATGGCTGACTACACGGAATCTCGTCAAGAAACGCAACAGCGTATATCTACAGCATTGTTTTACCCTGTAATTCTAACCATCTTATCAATAGCTATTGTTGCCGGATTATTAGCGTTTATTGTTCCCAAAATAGTTGATGTTTTCGATAATGTGGGGCAAACATTACCTGCAATGACCCAGATTTTAATAGCTATCAGTGATTTTGTAAGAGCTTATGGTATATACATTGCGGTAGCACTCGTCATTCTATATATCATTTTCAAGCAAATGATAAAAATTCCAAAATGGCGTTACAGATATCATAGTTTTTTATTGAAAGTTCCTTTGATCAAAAAAATGGTAAGGGGTTTAAATACTGCTCGTTTTGCAAGAACGTTGAGTATTCTGGCTTCAAGTGGCGTGCCGATACTTGATGCTATGTCCATATCAGCACAGGTAGTTCAAAACCTGCCAATGCGACAAGCTGTTACTGATGCTGCGGTTAAAGTACGAGAAGGTATGACGATCAACAGGGCTCTTGAGCAATCGGGATATTTTCCTCCTATGACGGTCTATTTGATAGCAAGTGGTGAAAGTAGTGGTCGATTAGATGACATGCTGGAACGTGCAGCTATGCAACAGGAAAGAGAGACCGATGCAATGCTAACCAATATGCTAGGTATATTTGAACCTGTTCTTATTCTGGTGATGGGTGCAGTGGTATTACTGATTGTTTTATCAATACTATTACCAATACTGAATTTGAACCAATTAGTGTTGTAAATACCCTAAATGGTGAATAATTTTTCAACTGAGGATAAAAAAATGGGTTTAAATTTTAGTTCTACATTTCGCAACGTATTAATAAGTTTGGTGTTTTCTTTAATGCTCATACCAGCTTTAGTTTCAGCGTCAACCGAGTTTAAAGGTACTGAAACCGTCAATATAAACAAAGCAAACGCAGCGACTTTAGCTGCTTACTTGAAAGGTGTTGGGCCTAGTAAAGCTGAAGCTATTGTTAAGTATCGTAAATCTAATGGTAGTTTCAAAAAAATCGATGATTTAAAGAATGTTCCTGGTATAGGTGATGAAACATATAAAGATGTAAGAAAGAATGTTTCAACATCACGTGGTAAAAGTGTTGCTCCAAAGGGTTATAAGATGTCAGAAACACGAAGTTCTACAAAAAAGTCTTCTTCTAAAAAAACATCTTCAAAGAAAACATCTAGTTCTTCAAGTTCTAAATCTTCATCTAGTTCAAGTAAGAAGAAACCTTCAAAATTAGCAGATATTGAGAAGAAAAGTCCTGCGAAGAAAACTACTTCTAAAAAATCTGAAGCTACTAAAAAAGCAGCAACTAAAGATAAAACTAAAACTAAAAAAGCTTCTACTAAAAAAGTGTCAACTAAAAAGAAAACAAAGACTAAAAAGAAGAAGCCTGCAAAAAAGAAAACGACAAAAAAGAAAAGTAGTTAACACACAAAGTTTGTTAAGGTCTTAATATTAGGATCTTGCAGGCTATCGGTCAAAAGCTACGGAATAGCCAGTTTTCTTTCAAGAAAACTGGCTATTTTTTATACAGAAAGGTAATCTAATTTTAATTCATATAAACAGATTAAAAGAACTAGATGAATATAAATATATTAGTCACCGGTGGTGCCGGCTACATTGGTTCACATACCTGTATAGAGCTACTCGCGGCAGGGTACACCCCCATAGTTTTTGATAATTTATGTAATAGCTCTACTGTTTCTCTGGATAGAGTAAAACAAATTACAGGAAAAACAATTACCTTTATAGAAGGTGATATCAGAGATGCTGAGCTACTAAATCAAGTTTTTAACAAATACGATATATATGGTGTGATTCACTTTGCTGGGTTAAAGGCAGTTGGTGAATCGGTAGATAAACCTTTTAAGTATTACGACAACAATATCTCGGGAAGCATTAGCCTATTCAATGCGATGAATCGTAATAATGTAAAACGTATTATTTTTAGCTCCTCTGCAACTGTTTATGGAGATCCAGAATCAGTTCCAATACTTGAAAATTTCCCGGTAAGTGCAACCAACCCTTATGGTCGTTCGAAACTACACATAGAAGAAATTCTGCGTGATATTTATGTATCAGATAAGAGCTGGAATATTGCCTTACTTCGTTATTTTAATCCTGTAGGTGCTCACCAAAGTGGACTTATTGGCGAAGACCCTAACGATATACCCAATAATCTTATGCCATATGTTTCAGGTGTTGCCGTTGGGAGATATGAGCAGCTTTCTGTTTTTGGTGGGGACTATTCCACACCCGATGGGACGGGTGTAAGAGATTATATTCATGTGGTCGATCTCGCTAAAGGACACGTGAAAGCACTACAAGCATTTGAAAATAAAGATGTAGATAACCTCTACACTGTAAACCTTGGTACCGGAAAAGGTTATTCAGTATTAGAAATGGTAACAGCATTTTCCAATGCCTCGGGAAAAAAAGTAGCTTACAAAATTGTAGATAGACGAGCGGGCGATATCGCTTGCTGTTATGCCGACCCGACTCTCGCAAAACAATTACTCGGTTGGGAAGCTAAGCTTGGTATACAGGAAATGTGTGATGATACCTGGCGTTGGCAAAGTAACAACCCGATGGGCTATAAATCAGATAACAAACAAGTTGAAGCGTTAGCTTAAGTACTAGCAGTTTTAAGAGGAAATCCAGTGAAAACCTATAATATTTCAGTATTAGTAATAGTTGCATCGTTAACCGCATGTACCAGCTCTAGTCCATATGTCCCAACGGCTGCAGAGACATCTGCTGCAGCGAGATCGGTCGATGCAATTAATGCACAAACTAATACAAGTCCTTATGCCTCAGCAACGCCGATTAAGAGCTCATACCAAAGTGGTGCAGCACCCAGTTACAAAAGAGCTCCTGTTGTTTCAGATAGAATTTCAACCGAAGATACACTGGATGTAAATGTGTTTAAAGTGCCTGATTTATCAGCTAAAGGTTTAACGGTTGAAGCAAGCGGTGCTATTTCATTACCACTAGTGGGTACTGTTCAAGTAGCGGGATTAACGATTGCTCAGGCTGAGCAAAAAATCACACAGCGACTTACCGAGTTCATGCAAGCTCCTCAGGTCAGCATAAGTAGAACCAGCAAAGCGATTGAAAAACGTGTCACTGTAGAAGGCGCAGTTAAGACACCTGGAGTATTTCCTATCAAGGGTAATCTGAGTTTCTTACAAGCTATTGCTTTAGCGCAAGGTTTGACAGAAGTAGGTGATTCTCGTGGAGTTTTCTTCTACCGAGATGGTACACGTCATTTAGTGAATCTAGATTTGGTGAGAAATGGCACTATCTCAGACCCAATCCTGCGTGGCGATGATCGAATCGTGGTAATGCAGGACAGTGCAAAGGTAAGAGAAAAGAAAGTACTGGATTACTTGCCGGCAGTTACAGCACCATTTTCAATTCTAAGAGGGTATTAGAGGTTTCAAATAAGCTTGTTAGTGTTAAGTTTATAAGCCAAAGAATAAACAGACATAAAAACCTCTCGCAAAGCAAAAATTCTATTTACGTTATTAATAAACAAAACGTAATATCATTCAAAAGTAGGGGGTGACTTACTCTACAACTATTCTGAATTTAATACTAAATGAAGGTGTTACAGCGCCTGTTTTGATGCAACGCTATTATTCATGGAAGTTTCCAGTTCAGCCAGCCAGCTTGCTATTGGCGCCATCAGAGTTAGGTGAGGGTGGAATAACACTTCATATTATTATCCGTCATATCTTTCGTGCAAAGGTCTCAAAATATCTTAACTAAATAAAATCGATGCAGACAGGAACTAAATCAGCCTGTAGAATGTCATAGTTACAGGGATGCTTAAAGTCATCCCATCATCATAGAGAATTTATTCTCAACCTTTGGGGGCGATTCTGGCTTCGACGTGGATCACGAAACCTAAGGAGCATGTAGTGCGTTTTAGTGAGCACTTAAACACTAGCTAAAAAACTTTAGTTGCCAATGATGACAACTACGCTTTAGCTGCTTAATTAAAGTACGCTAAACTCCTGACCTATCCTCGCCTGTAGGGAAAGTGTTCGGGATCATTTATACGGGATCGCAGTGAAGTACGTTTGGGACGGAGCTGTTAAAACTTTACCAGAATCGCTTTTTTCGACCCTGTCTGTTGGGTAGGAAAGAGTTAAACTAATAGACAGACTAAACATGTAGCGCCTTCAGATGGACTATTTGCGGACGCGGGTTCGATCCCCGCCGCCTCCACCATTTTAAAAACCCGAGCTTGCCTCGGGTTTTTTATGCCCATGAAAATATTTAATGAGATTATTTAGTACTTATTACGTCACCCCCCACCTTTTAGGCAATTTTTCAAAGATACGAAAACTTCTCAAATATAATCTGCTGTTTCGGAATTCCAGCCAACTTAAGTGTTTCCACGGCTGAATCCAGCATCACCGGTGGGCCGCAGAGTAGATATAGCCACTTTTCAGGATTTGGCATATCCAATGCTATCTGAATTGCAGCTTCATCGAGAAATCCAGTAGGACCTGTCCAGTCTTGTGGTGGTTCTGAAAGCACATAATCAACATCCAGGTTCATTAGCTTGGATGCTTCTTGCAATTCATCTTTAAAGGCGATCTGGCTTTCGATACGATTTCCATATAAAAGTTTCACCGGCCGTGTATCTTTATTCTGTGTCATTTGCAGGATGATACTCATCATCGGCGCGACACCGATTCCACCGGCAAACATCACAATACCGTCGAACTTCTGATCATCAATAATAAAATAGCCATGTGGCCCGTCAATGTAGGCATTATCTCCACTCTTTATATTGCCGATATCGTTGGTGAAATCGCCTGATTGTTTAATCG
The DNA here is from genome assembly GCA_963760355.1 of uncultured Gammaproteobacteria bacterium. GTDB lineage: Bacteria > Pseudomonadota > Gammaproteobacteria > Thiotrichales > Thiotrichaceae > Cocleimonas. The sequence continues at coordinate 103,407 of CAVXCT010000016.1, forward strand.
TAAAACGCAATTGCGGAAGATCAGAGGGAGCTGAGCTAATCGAGAATGGATGTTCGGTCAGATTATAAGGTGCTTTTTGTAGTTTTAACCAGGCAAACTGTCCCGCTTTAAATTGAAAGCCACTGTTGTTATTCTCATTGGCCTCAATCGTAATATGCCAGGTTTTGAGTGCCGCAGGTATGACACTCACGACTTTAAATAAACGCTTCTTTTGCAACATCGGCATAATCAAATAAGTGCGTAATAAAGTTAGCGAAGCAAAGGCAATTAAACCAAGCCAGAAAACTTTCATCATTACATCTTCACTGTATCGACCGGCAACTAATACATGATGCAAACTGGCTGCTACTACCACAAGTGCAGCCACGCCATGTAGGCAGCGCCAAGTTTCATAACGAGCAGGGAGCTGATCTCTAAACAGGGCGGTTAAAACCAATACGGGCAGTAAAATCCATGCAAACATACCCGTGACAAAGGCTGAAAGGGGTAGGTTTAGGGAGAGCTGTCCAGTTGAATCCCAGGGCATACCCTTATTGATCGACAAGGTATATAAATAGGGATGAAGCAGGATTAACCCCGCTAAGAACAATGCCATTAATTGATGCAAACGCATTGTTTTATCAATCCCAATCTTTCCAGAAATGGTACGAAAACGCCCCGAGAGTAAAAAGCTCAATAGCATCCAGGTAAAGCCGATCAGGCCAAAAGCTGATGCAAATTCATTAGGAAATTCACGCAATGGTTTATTTTGTAAAAACGCCAACAAAAGAGGCAGGGCAGAAACCAGTAGATAAAGAACAAGCAACAAACGCGGATTTAATCCGTCTAGAATATTTGATTGATTTTGTTTTCTATTCATTTTAGTCAAGTTGACGTTTGATTAATTCGGTCAGTAAGCAAAAAAGAAAACCACTTCATAGTGAGAGACTCCAGAGTTTATATTTATTATATTACTCTGACTTTAAGATGTTTGCAGGTAGAATGATTATTTAAATAAATAATAGACCCCCATCTTTTGAGGGTTTTTTCATCCAGATTGAGTAGGATACTATCGTTATTTGCGTTTCGTTTTAATCTAGTTCAGGCGAACCTTTATGCGACTGTTTTCTTCGACCTCATCACTGGGATGGTTGATAACCTTATCATCGACTGCCAAACCGGTGAGAATTTGCGAGATTAATCCATTACGTTGTCCCACTTTTACCATACGGCGCTTAGCGCGATTTTCATCAAGAACAAAAACGGCCCAACCGTTATTGTAACGAAACAGACTACTAGTCGGTACCTGTAAAACATTATCTTCGTGCCAGAGTATGAACCGCGCCTCGACTCGATAACCATCACCCAGACGTTGCCATTTCTCAGGTGCTGAAGTGAAATCGGAAATAATTAACACCCGTTGTTCTTCCACTCCCAGCGCGGATATTTTGGTAAAACCAACAGGCTCTATAATACGTGCTATGCCTTCCAGGGTTTGATTACCCCCCCAGCGCTCAAAGAGTATTTTCATTCCGGGTTTGATTTTAACCGCGTCAGCAGAAAGAACATCTACTTCAACTTCTAACGCCAATGGATCACCTACTTCTAGCAATGGTTCACCAGTCGTCACAGGGCCTTCACATTGACGCGAAACTTTCAGAACTTTTCCTGAAATGGGAGAGCGTACTGGAACTCGCTCCACTGGAGCGCTATGGGTCGTAGCTGCCGAATATTGCAATGCGGTGCGTGCAGCTTCCAGTTCATAGTTTGCCACTTCGATGTTGAAATCAGCCGAACGTTTTACTGCTGCACTCGTCAGAGCTGCAGTCCTGACCTTATCGAAGGCCTCCCTTGATATCAGCCGTTTATCCATTAGAGGCTGATTTCGTTTCAATTCGTTATCAGCTAATTCAGAAGCTGCGGTTGCAGAACGAGCTTGCTCTTTTATGGCACGCAAAGCTGACTCAGCTGCAGATACCTGGGCCTGGGCCTGGGCACGGCTTCGTGGATCAAGAACTTGTGATTCCAAGGGTGTAATTCCTAGTAATGTTTGTCCCTGGGTAACCGCATCACCGACTTTCAGATTCAAACGGCAGGCAACCCCACTCACAGGTGCAGAAATCAAATAGCGATCAATCACCCGGGTGCGGCCTTCTTCTTCAATAGTGACGGTTAACGGGCCGTGTTTAACCACTGTGGCTTCAACCAGCACCGGTTGTGGCCAGAAACCCCATACCAGCAGGCCAATAATTAATAGGGCTAACACGGTAATAACAGGATGTTTACGCAATAGAATATACATTTATTTATTCCTTCGCTTTAAGTACAGCCACCATATCAAGGTGGGTCAGATTGCGCCATATCATGATGGCTGAAATAATGGATGATGCTATTACCACCAGCGCTGCGAAGGCATAGACATTCAATCCCAGTACCAGTGGAATACGATACAGGTCAGTATCAAACTGAAAAGCAAGATAAGCACACAAACCATAACCGATTAGCATCCCCAATGGGATTGCAATCAGCGTAAGCAGGGCTAGTTCACCCAACAAAATATAAGCCACTTCACTGCGGTGGAAGCCTAAAACCCGCATACTCGCTAGCTCCCTGTTTCTCTCAGACAAGGCAATACGCATACTATTGTAAACAACACCAAAAGCAATGCTGCTCCCCAGAATTGTAGTAATGAAAGTAAAGAACAGAATAGTTTCTGCCATCGTATCGTAGAAACTTTTGATGGTTGACTGATGCTCTATTACACCGGCAATACGGGGCATGTTTTTGAGATCAGCGTACACATCACTTTGATATTTCTCGTCAACTTTTAGATAGGCACCTGATATTGCATTGCCTTCTTTTAGCAAACGGTTCAAAGCCTCACGCTGCATGTAGACATTGACCCCCATATACTGTTTAGCAGTCCCGACTACCGGAACCTGCACTGTGGGACGAGCACCTTCCAGTACTTCGATAGTAAGCATGTCACCAGGTTTAATATGCAACAGCTCAGCCAGATAATCAGTGAGAATGACTCCTTCCTCGGGCAAATCAATTACCTTTAAATCAGCATCAAGCAAACGCATCAGCTTGCCATTGGGCTGTATACCGTTTACTGAAGTACGATAGTGACGATGTTCAAATTGGAGTCTGGCTGGCACCACTCGAAAACTTTCAGCATGTTCGACTCCCTGCAGGCTACGTAAAGAGTAAAGAGAACGTTGGGAGGTAGGTTCACTATAAACGGCAATCAGATCCTCGCGTTGGCTCAAACCGTACTGCACATCAATCATCTGATCAATAGCCCCTTCCTGAAAACCACCGACCATCATGGTGCCGCAAGCCATACTTATGCCGAGTGTAGTTAGCATTGATTTTAGAGGACGGCGTTGAATATGACGTAGAATCATTCGCGTGGGTTGTGAAAACCAGTGTTGCATTCCCAGGCGTTCTATAAAAGTCTGGTGATAACTGGCTGGAAGTTCTGGCCGCATAGCCTCAGCGGGAGGCAAGCGGGCGGCGTTACGTACAGCAAATAAGGTACCGACAATGGCGACAGCCATACTGATTAAGGCTGCGGCAATGACCACCTTGGGTTTAAGCACATAGATCATGAAAGGCAAGCTATAAATCTCCATATAGATATTGCTCATGCCTTTACCAAGCCAGATACCAGCAGCAATACCCGCGAGAATGCCAATTGCCACAATCATCACAACCAGTTTCGTATAATGCATACCTACGGCAAAATTACTGTAGCCAAATGCTTTTAATACGCCAATCTGTTCACGCTCTAGACTAATCAAACGACTAATCACCACGTTCAACAAAAAAGCCGCGACTCCGAAAAAAATAATCGGGAAGACCGTAGCAATGGTTTCTTGTTGTTTGAGTTCTTCTGATAAGAAGCGGTTGGAAAACTGGTCCTTTCGGGCATAAGCGCCAATTCCACCATAAGGCTTGAGGATTTCATCAAGACGATCGATAACATCCCGCTCATTTGTGCCCTTGCTGAGGGTCAGAGTTACATCGTTAAACGCACCATTCATATCATAAGCGCTGGCCAGAGGCTTTCGAGCCATCCACAACACTCCATAACGCAAATTATCAGGGAACATCGCTCCAGGAGCAATCTGGTAAATATATTCAGGAGATAGAGCTAGTCCAGCCACGGTGAGGTTTTTTCGTCGACCATTGATGGTAGCAGCTAATGTATCCCCGGCCTTCAGACCATGTGCCAGAGCAAAATCTTCACTGAGTAAAACCTCATTATCGTGGCCAGAATCGAACAGCCGCCCACTACGAAGATAAATTTGATTTAATAAACCGCGGCTATTATCAGGCAGTGAAATAAGATGGCCACTGACTGGGTCATCAAAATTACTCACATCAAGGTTGATATAGGCAACTACACGCGTCTCAACTTTATCAACACCGGGAATTTGTTCAATACGTTTTGTCAACGCCAGTGGTGCGCGTTTTAGAGAGGAAAATACATCTGCAAAGTGATGATCACGGTAATAGCTTTCACGACTTTCATATAAAGAATCAAGCGTGCTGAGCGACATTATAAAAATACCAACTCCACTAACGATCACCATTGCAATCGCCAGTGCCTGTATACGCATTCCCCATAATTCGCGCCAGAGTTTTTTGTCGATAGCCTTCATGCCAGTATTACCATGTAAGCGACTTAGGTGACACGCGAGTGTCATTAATATGGATATCGCTTATCAATCCATCCGTTAAATAAACCACACGATCGGCCATTTGCGCGATACCCGCGTTATGGGTAATCACGGCTGTTGTGGTCCCCAGTTCCTGATTTACACGTTGCAACGCTTCTAACACCAGAATCCCGGTTTGAGAATCGAGTGCCCCAGTGGGCTCATCACATAATAAAACATCGGGGTTTTTGGCAATTGCCCGGGCAATGGCAACACGTTGTTGTTCACCACCGGAAAGTTGAGCCGGAAAATGATTTAAGCGCTCACCAAGTCCGACGATTTGCAAGGCTTCTTCCGGCGTCATGGGTGCTTTAGCAATTTCGGTTACCACTGCTACATTTTCGAGTGCTGTAAGGCTTGGAATAAGGTTATAAAACTGGAATACAAAACCGACATGATAACGTCGGTAATCGGTTAACTCTCTTTCACTGGCGCGGGTTAAATCCTGATCAGCATACATTACATGGCCATCAGTCGGGGTATCCAAGCCCCCCAGAATATTTAACAAAGTTGATTTACCGCTACCGGAAGCACCCAGCAACACCGTAAACTCACCGCGATATAAATCTAGGTCGACCCCACGTAGTGCATGTACCTGCACCTCTCCCATCTGGTATATCTTAGTAACACCATGGACGTGAAACACCAGGTTTTCATTTGGAGTTCTATCTTCTTGTTGCTTTGACTCAGTCATCAAACTACCTCTCGCCAAATTATACCAGTCAAATAATCAAGTGAGAGGTATCCATTGTGATTTTCAATCTTTACGAGTAAAAAAACATCATTTGAAATATGTACCTGATAAATCAAGAAGTCATTCAGAGACATGACTATGGCTATTGAGTCGATAGATATTTCATTGTTACTAATAACGTAAATGTTTTAATTAATGTCACCCCAAAATGTCACCCCCCACCTTTTCAGGCACATTTTAGAATTATTGATTAGAATTACTACTGAATCCGGAATTGCTGGCAAATAGGTTTTCCAGTTTATAAGATTCTTTGAGCGCAGCGAGTGCACCGGGCAGTTCGAGGTGCACAGTCACCAAACGTGACATTGCCTTGCAGCGGTCGGGTCGATTGCGCACAATGGCAATCACCGAATAGTCCGTGCCACCTTTGCCCTTGGCGTGTAGCGTAAAATCTTCGGCGCGGGTACAGCCGCTACTCACCACCCGGATAATCACGTGTTTATCGGTGAATTGTGCGCCGTATAAGGGTTCGAGTTTGCCACGGTTATTGGCTAAGGCATTTAAGCTGATAAAACAAGCTGTTAGCAGGCTAATGACAAGTGTATTCTTAATCACGGATTTGCTCCAGTTCTATTGGAAGAGTAGTGTTCCATCGTATCACCAAATAATTGGATTTTTAGATTTATAGCTAAAAATTGAACAGTCGAAATGAATATCCGTGCGTAGTTATATCCGTATAGCCTCCGTATAGGCAAGCCGTTACGCATAGAAAGAGGAGATCCATATGTGTCTTTATCATCTTGTATTCCGTGGTTGATTGCTCTATATAATTAGTGGGTGTACCAGCTGACAATAATTAGTGGAGCGGCCATGCAAACATCATCGCGACTACCATCAGTCATTCTATTATTCTTGTTATTGATACTGCAAGGCCCGGTAATCGCTAAAGAGTTTCGGGTCAAAGCGGATAGCGAGGCGAACCAGCTTATACGTGAGCTGGAGATCCGCGAGAGCAAACTACCAGCGCGCGATATGCCTGGCTGGAAGGAGCCAGAAAAAATCGTGGTATTGGTACCGGGCAGCCGCATACCGACACGACCAGATTATAAAAACTGGTTACAGAGCGCTGCAGGTGAAGCCGAGCTGGTGTTTATCAAGTCACGCGCAGAACTTGAGTTCGAAAGTGACGACACCGATGTCTACCTGGGCTATTGCCAGCATGTCAGCGAAGACATGGACAAGCTTAGCTGGGTACAAAATTATTTTGTCGGTGTTGATCGCTGTGCGCACAATCAAAAATTGATGAATGACAAGGTGCTGCTAACCAATACCAGTGCCATCCCCGGTCCAGGAATGGCAGAACATACCATCGCTATGATGCTGATACTGACCAGGAAAATGCATGTCTTCTACAGCCAGCAGCAGCAACAGCTATGGAGACGGCTAGGGCCTCCGGCCTCACAGGTAATGGAAGTTGGTGGCAAAACCATGCTGGTGGTAGGCCTCGGTGGTATCGGTCGTCAGATCGCGAAACGTGCTCACGGTCTCGGTATGACCGTCAAGGGTATCCGCAACAGTAGCCGTAAAGGGCCTGATTATGTCGAATATGTTGGCCTGCCAGATGAACTGCCAAAACTCGCCGCAGAGGCGGATGTGGTGGTAAACATCACACCTTTGACAAAATCCACCACAGGGCTTTTCGACAAAGCGTTTTTCAGCAACATGAAACCAACTGCATATTTTATTAATATAGGTCGGGGCAAAAGTGTCGTTACCAAGGATTTACTGGCAGCTTTGAAAAACGGTGAGATAGCCGGGGCAGGCGTTGACGTTACCGACCCAGAACCACTGCCCGCTGATCATCCATTGTGGAAAGCACCCAACATCATTATCACGCCGCATAATAGTGCCCCTTCTGACCAGATGCTGGAACGTTTTTGGATATTGGTGCGTGAAAACCTGCGACGTTACGTAGCCGGTGAGAAAATGCTCAACGTTGTTAACCTGAAGCGGGGATACTAAGTTAAATTACATCCGACTCTAACTTGTCTTTTTGATTAAGTACTATGGATAAACCACTCATTCTGCTATTGGCATTGTTATTTGCCACACTGGTGCTGTTTTTTATGGGGATTTTCCCCTACCCATTCGGTTTAATTGTTTTATCCATTCTTGCCGTTAGCAGGATTTTAATACTCTCAAGCAGGCAGAAAAAAATTGAAAATAAAAAGAAGTAGTCAAGTATTGAGCGGCTTAGCACTTTTTTGAACTATTACTTCGCTTCGACCTTAGTTGTAAACTGATATTTAATCACCCGGTCGTTTCCTGAATCCGAGATCCACAGGGTCGAACCGCGAATTTCAACGCCCTCAGGTGTGGTTAACTGATAATCTCCTCGGCCCGGGCGTCCATCGCCCAATACGTGTACCAGGGTTCGATCCGGCGCGATAAATTTAACCACATGATTGTTTTTATCAGCCGCTACAATCATTCCGTCGGCGGTTAAATCCATGTAGCGCACGCCGTTAAAATCATAGGCCTTGCGGGTCAAGGTTTCCTTGACCTTTAATTCAGGCGTCAATAACAACAGCCGGGAATTGCCAGAGTCAGCCAGCCAGATATCGCCATTTGCGGCCAGTTCGAGGTCGTGTGGCGAACTCACTGCTTTGAATTCGACGATATTGCGACCATCGCGATAGGCTATTACGTTATTTGACCAGGCACCGGCGACATAAACCATGCCATTGGGATGATTCGATCACGCCCTCGGGTCCGCGGATACCCTTGCTCAATTCCCCTACCAGACTTGCACTGGTTCCGTTCATTTCATAAATGGTGACGCGATTGTTATGCGTATCGGCGACATAGGCGCGGCCAGTCGGCATCGAAATCGATGTCATGCGTGCCGGACTGATGATCGGCACCGAATTCACCGACCCGTTCGAGACTTTCGGGATCGAGCAGCACCACACGGTTATTACCGACATCGGATACCAGCAGGTATTTTCCGTCCGGCGACAGTTTTAAATCGTGCGGGTTTTCGAGATCGACACGACTCTCGGCCAGAAACTCAAGTTTGACCTCAAATGCGGCAACTGGCAGCAGCATTAAAATGAGAGACAGGGTGAGTGCTATTTTGATCCACATAAGTCAGTAGGTTTGTTGATAGGTTTTCCGCTTAATTGAGAAAGCATTTATGCTTCAGGACTATTGTTATTATAGTCTTGTTTAGGATATTTTGATATTAAAAGACACCCTGTGGAT
>CAVXCT010000017.1:0-309666 GCA_963760355.1 uncultured Gammaproteobacteria bacterium
GCAGCCTATTCTTTTAAACGATAGCCTGTCTTGAACATCCAGCTAACCACCGCCAGACAAGCGATGAGAAAAACGAGATTCATCCCCAGGCTCAAACCGACATTCACATCAGATACTTCAAAAAAGCTGACAGAAACCACTCACCAAATATAAGACAGGATTAAACAAGGGTTACAGTCTGCCAGAATGGTGGCAACATACTCACTGAGTAAAAACTACCGCCTAAAAAAACCAAGGGTGTGATTACCAGCAGCGGAATTACTTGTAGCTTCTCAAAGTTATTTGCCCATAAACCAATGATAAAGCCAAATAAGCTAAACGAAATACAGGTCAGCACTAAGAAAGCAACCATCCAGAATGGATGAGCAATTCTTAAATCCACAAAGAAACTGGCAGTAATTAAGATCACAATCCCTAAAATTAAAGATTTAGAGGCAGCCGCACCGACATAACCAACCATAATTTCAAAGAATGAGACGGGCGCTGATAAGCACTTCGTAAATACTTCCAGTAAATTTAGGGAAGAAAATACCAAACGATGCATTAGAAATACTCTGTGTCAATAATGACAACATCGTTAGGCCGGGCACTATGAACAAGCCATATGAGACACCTTCAATGGTGTCAATACGTGAGCCAATTGCAGAGCCAAATACAATAAAATATAGTGCGGTAGAGATAACAGGAGAAGCTAAACTTTGAAATAAAGTTTTCCATGAACGCAGCATTTCGTACTTATGGATTCACGAATTGCTTGAAAATTAATGGCATGAGAATTCTCCTCTTGCTCATTTTGTTGGTTGTTGTCGATATCGCCTACTCCCGGACTAAATTAACAAAAATATCTTCTAGCGAGCTCTGTGTGGTCTGCATATCCTTTAAACTCAATCCAGATTCGTTTATGCTTTGAAGTAAAGCGGTAATGCCAGTACCATCACCACTGGTATCATAGGTATATGTTATTACAGAGCCATCTTTTGACAAACTCACATCATATCCAGAAAGTAGTTTTGGTAAAGTATCTGTAGGCTCTTTCAACTCTACAATTAACTGCTTTTGACCTAGTTTCTGCATCAACTCTTTTTTGTCTTCTATTAATAAGAGTTGACCATTATTAATCACACCAATTCGGTCAGCAATTTCCTCTGCTTCTTCGATGTAATGTGTAGTCAAAATTATAGTAACACCAGACTCCCTTAAGCGACGGACTATATTCCACATATCTTTACGAAGCTCTACATCAACCCCAGCAGTAGGTTCATCCAGAAATAGTATTTTGGGCTGATGAGATAATGCTTTGGCAATCAGAACACGCCTTTTCATACCTCCGGAAAGCGTTCTAAGTTCGTTGGATTTTTTATCCCAGAGAGATAAGTCTTTTAACAATTGTTCTAGATAAGCATCATCTTTCTTTTTACCAAACAAACCACGACTGAAATTTATGGTATTCCAAACTGTTTCAAAAGCCCCAAGTGTCAACTCTTGAGGTACAAGCCCAATCATTTCCCGAGATTCCCGATAATTATTAATATTATCGTGACCGTTTACAGCGACTGTACCAGAACTGGGGGAGACGATACCGCAAATGGTAGAAATCAGAGTTGTCTTGCCCGCCCCATTTGGCCCCAGTAACGCAAGAATTTCACCTTCTTTAATGTCAAGGTTAATCTCTTTGAGGGCTTGATGACCTCCGTTATAAACTTTAGAAAGGTTTTTGATTGAAACGATTGAATTCATGTCGCGATAGTACGTGCTTTACCAAGTGGCATCAATTAACTTATGCATCAATTAAAAGTCTTTTAAACGGGCATAAAAAAAGCGCTCAATTGGGCGCTTTATTTCAAAATTTTCTTCAAGATTAATGAATAGATTAAGTATTCTTTATTTCAACCGACCTTAGTAAAGGACCCAATCTCAATGGTCTATTTTGCATTTCACGTGCCAAATCTTCGATAGTTTTTTGAGTTTTATCTTGGTCATTACGTGCAAATACATCATTATATTGTGTAAATTCTATATTAATAGTTTCATCAACATTGTTAATAAACAAACATTGAATTAGAGGATGTTCTCTTTTTCTATGTGATGAAATACTGACTGCATTCAAGTTTTCATCTAACTGAGTTAAGCCAGATACTTTTCTTTCAAATCCATTTTCATCCGTCAGATGAAACATCATTTTTCCTTGTGTTTCTGAATGTTGCTCTTCTTCTTTTCGTATTAGAATAAAAGTCTTAAACATAATAATTCCTGTTCTTATTATTTAATCATTTTTTTCGTTTTTTACGTGACTTTTTAGATATCTTTTATCTGTCGACAGACAATTGCATTTTCTGTTTTGTTCTAACTGTATTTTCTAACCATTTAAAGTATTTACAAGTACTTATGGAAATCTATCTGACAAATGGAAAGATAGCCCTAAAATCCTTCTACAACGAGCCTCAAGATTTATTGACACATATCAAAATTAAGTTCTTGAATCCTTATCAATAATACTTTAATGATTTCTACAGAATAAAAAATGATAGAATATGAAGTTGAAATTTAAATGGGGAAATAACATGCCATACAAAGATATCCTGGTATACCTTGATGATGGAAAATCAAATGCTGAACGCATTACAACAGCTTTTTCTCTAGCTGAATCACAAAATGCACGACTTACAGGCGTTACACTGGCGGCACTCAAACCATCACATATGCGTGTTTCAGATAAAAAAATGCAACGCACTATCTGTATGCAAGAAGCTGAAAAAAGAATTGAAGAATTCAACACACTTGCAGCAAAAACAGGACTTGAATATGCCAGCAAAATTATTTCGGGCAGAAAGAAAGAAGCGCGCGTAAGACTTTCTCAATACGCACGAAATTTTGATCTTATTATTTTCAGACAAGCTAATCCTGAAAATACTAATTTTGAATTGGTTGAGAAAATTGCCAGTAAGATAGTTGTGCTCTGTGGACGTCCTGTATTCTTTATGCCTTATATTGGAGCACATCGTATACCCTTTAAGAACGCTATGATCGCCTGGGATGGTACACCTGCAGCGACTCGCGCAGTGCATGATGCACTACCTATATTAAAAGCTATCAATAAAGTTATTATTACGGTTGTCAGAGAAGGCAAAAGTAAAACAGCCAAAGGTGAACTACTTGCTGATGATTTAGTAGAACATTTAAAAAGACACGGCGTCAATGCAACCGTTAAGCGGATTAATGCAGGGACATTTGATGTGGCTACCGTGTTGCTCAATGAAATTGCTGACAACAGCATTGACCTACTAGTTATGGGCGGTTATGGAACACCAGGTATTAAACAAAAAGTATTTGGCGGTGTGACTGGAACTCTATTGAAAACCATGATTACACCATTAGTGATGTCGCATTAAGCAATCTATAGAGTTGACATATAATTATGGAAAAGTGGCTAAAAGTATGAGGTGGTATATCAAAGAGTTCAATCTCAATTTATAGAGCCTGTAAATTAAATTGTGTAACTACCCATTGTTAATTAACCCCCAAAAGGAGAATAACAATGGGTATTACAATCAACAAAAAGAAGTTAAGAGCTTTGGCAAACGAACTCGCTAAAGATCTTAAAACACCAGAAGATCTCATCGCGCTTACTACACTACTCACTAAAATTACCGGAGAAGCTGCTTTTATATTCAGAGCTTGATTATCATTTGGGTTACAACCAATAAACCAATACGAACACAAAGGTCGACGTAAGGCAATAGTCGTAATGACTACTGAACTAAAACCCTTAAAGTTGATCATGCTGAGGTTGAAATAGACACCCCTGGTGATGGCAATGCCAGTTTCGATCCTCAAATCGTATATCATCAGGGTTAAACACGTCTAACTGGCAGGACGATCAGGTGTTTACACTCTATTTCAAAGGCATGAGTACGCGTTGTATTAACAGTGCTTTTGAAGAAATGTACGGCGTAGAAATATCCTTAGGTCTGATCTCTAAAAATAACTAACTACGCCATGGAAGGCCTGATTGATTGGCCTGAAAACTAGCAAATAATCGATTTATGATCGAAGTTGAAAAGCAATTAACACCATATTTTTAATGGGTAGTTATACAGAGTTATTTACAGAATCATTTATTGTTTTTTTAGCAAGTTTTTAAGCGGGTACAGCCTTATTTTCGAAGGTCAATTTCAACTCATCAGATATCTCAGTGATTCTTACTGTACCACCATCTTTACTTAACTTTCCAAACAGAATTTCATCGGCTAAGTTTCGCTTGATCTTCTCTTGAATAAGACGTTCCATTGGGCGTGCTCCCATTATCGGATCATACCCGGTTTTAGCTAACCAGCGTTTAGCTTTATCGTCAACAATAAGTGTTACTTTTTTATCTTGTAATTGTGTTTCAAGCTTAATAAGGAACTTATCTACTATAGAAATTATGACGTTCTCATCTAAAGATTTAAACTGGATAATACCATCGAGTCGATTTCTAAATTCTGGAGTGAACACGGCTTCAATAGCTTTCATCGTATCTAAGGTATGATCCTGCAAGGTAAATCCCATAGAGCTACGACTTATATTTTCAGCACCAGCATTACTTGTCATTACTAGAATGACATTTCTAAAATCTACTTTACGACCAGTACTGTCAGTAAGGAATCCATTATCCATAACTTGCAATAATATATTGAACACATCTGGATGTGCTTTCTCTATTTCATCGAGTAATAATACTGCGTGTGGATTTTTATTTACCGCATCAGTTAATAACCCTCCATCATCGAATCCTACATAGCCAGGAGGAGCACCTATCAAACGTGAAACAGTATGACGTTCCATATATTCAGACATATCAAAACGTAGCAGCTCAATCCCTAAGTTTTCAGCGAGTTGATTCGTTACCTCTGTTTTTCCAACTCCTGTTGGGCCAGCAAAAACAAAAGAACCTATTGGTTTAGAGTCATCTCGCAAACCAGAGCGGGACATTTTTACAGCTGTGACCAATTGATCTATGGCTATTTCCTGACCAAATACCACACGTTTAAGGTTAAGATCTAAATTTCTTAGAACTTCCATATCAGAACTAGACACAGTTTTAGGTGGAATACGTGCAATTTTAGCTACAATGGCTTCCACATCTCTAACAGTGATTTTCTTTTTACGTGTAGATTTTGGTTGAAGCTGTCTATTTGCTCCAGCTTCATCAATCACGTCAATAGCCTTATCAGGTAGAAAACGGTCTGTAATATACCTTTCAGAAAGTTTTACTGCAGATTCTAAGGCAGAAATCGTATAAGTTACACCATGATGTTCTTCAAATCTTGACTTCAAACCTTTAAGTATCTTAACTGTTTCGTTAATAGTTGGTTCTTTAATATCAATTTTTTGGAAACGTCTTGAAAGAGCTCTCTCTTTCTCAAAAATACTATGGTATTCCTGAAAAGTAGTAGAACCAATGCACTTAAGTTCACCAGTAGCCAACATCGGTTTTAGAAGATTAGATGCATCCATGGTACCGCCTGAAGTAGCACCAGCGCCAATCATGATGTGTATTTCATCGATAAAAAGAATTGCATGTTCTTCTTTTTTAATTTGATTAAGCACACCTTTCAAGCGCTTTTCAAAATCCCCTCTATATTTAGTTCCCGCAACTATAGCTCCTAAGTCTAAGGAATATATAATAGCTTCTTCTAATACTTCAGGTACTTCCTTATCAACAATACGTTTTGCTAGTCCTTCTGCTATAGCCGTTTTTCCAACTCCTGATTCGCCAACTAGAAGTGGATTATTTTTTCTACGACGACATAGAACTTGAACAGTTCGCTCAATTTCTAATTCACGCCCAATTAAAGGATCAATTTTCCCTTCTATAGCTTGTTGATTAAGATTCGTTGCAAATTTATCTAAAGGGCTTTCCTGAACCTCTTCAGAATCTTGATCAGCCTCCTGATTTAAATCAGATTCATCTGATGAACTATTTGCCTCATCTATACTGAAATCAGAAAGCATTGCTTCATCTTTACGGATATCGTGGGAAACATAGTTAACTAAATCTAGACGAGACATATCTTGTCTAGCTAAATAATAAACAGCATGCGATTCAGGTTCACCAAAAATAGCGACTAAAATATTCTCCCCACTTACTTCTCCTTTACCCGTCGCCTGAACATGATATACAGCTCTTTGAATCACACGTTGAAAACCTAGCGTAGGTTGAGTTTCACGCTTATCTTCCTTTGTAAGCAGGGGGGTGCTTTCTTCTATGTAGCTTTCTAATTCTGTTTGTAAAACAGGAATATCTATACCGCAAGCCCTCAATGCTTTTCCGGCAGAAGGATTGCTAGTCATTGATAATAATAGATGTTCCACTGTAACAAATTCATGGTACTTATCTCGTGCATCCCTGAATAATTTATTAATAGAATATTCGACTTCAGTACTTAACATCTGTATCTCCTTGTATTAGCCCTTTTGTTGCTACTAAGCTTGCTCCATAGTGCACAACAATGGATGTTCATGCTCTCTTGCAAACTCATTTACCATGACAACTTTAGTTTCAGCAATATCTTTAGAATAAACGCCGCAAACACCTTTACCTTTGGTGTGAACATTCAGCATGATACGAGTAGCAGCTTCTTCATCTAAGTTGAAAAACTGCCTTAGTATCTCTACGACAAATTCCATAGGTGTAAAATCGTCATTAACTAGTATAACCATATAACGTTTTGGTTCGGCTACTTCTGGGCGGGATTCTTGCACCACCAAACCTGACTCATGGTCAATATCATCATCTGAATGGTTAACTATTATATTTTTAGTATGTTTATATTGGTTAATTAACTGTTTAACTGACATTTTATAATTCTCTTGTAATCTCATCTTGTTTTATAAGAATCTACATATGAGAAATCATATGATCACCAAACTCAGAACAACTAACTTCTGTTGCTTCTTCCATTTGTGAAGAGAAATCAAAAGTTACTTTTTTAGCCGCTATTGCAGCAGATAATGCTTTAACAACTAAATCTGCTGCTTCTTTCCAACCAATGTGACGTAACATCATTTCAGCGGATAAAATTAAAGACCCCGGGTTTGCTTTATTTAGACCAGCAATTGGTGGGGCAGTTCCATGTGTTGCTTCAAATAATGCAATCGTATCTGACATGTTTGCACCTGGTGCAATACCAATGCCACCCACCTGTGCGGCTAATGCATCAGATATGTAATCGCCATTTAAATTAAGTGTTGCAATAACATCATAGTCTTCAGGATGTAATAAGATATTCTGTAAAAATGCGTCTGCTATGACATCTTTAATAACAATCTCATTTCCTGTCTTAGGGTTTTTGAATGATAGCCAAGGACCACCATTTAATTCAGTAGCTCCAAATTCTTGTTTCGCTAAATCATAACCCCATTGCTTAAAGCCACCTTCGGTGAACTTCATGATATTACCTTTATGAACCAGGGTCATACTTGGTTTGTCATTGTCAATTGCATATTGCAAAGCTTTACGTACTAATCTCTCAGTGCCCTGTTTAGAAACCGGTTTCACTCCAATCCCAGAAGTTTCAGGGAAGCGAATTTTGGTAACACCCATTTCATTTTGTAAAAAATCGATAACTTTTCTGGCTTCTTCAGTACCACTTTCCCACTCAATGCCCGCATAAATATCTTCTGAGTTTTCTCTAAAAATAACCATGTCTGTTTTTTCAGGTTCACGAACCGGACTCGGTGTTCCATCGTAATAACGTATTGGACGAAGGCAATTATATAAATCTAATTCTTGTCTAAGGGTTACATTAAGCGAACGAATTCCACCACCAACCGGTGTTGTAAGTGGTCCTTTTAAAGAAACCACATAATCTTTAATTGCGTGCATAGTCTCATCAGGCATCCAGACATCGGCACCATACACTTTAGTGGCTTTCTCTCCGGCAAATATTTCCATCCACTGGATTTCTTTAGATTCTCCATATGATTTCTCTACTGCTGCATTTATCACTTTTTTCATTACTGGAGTGATATCAATACCAATACCATCTCCTTCAATATAAGGAATAATGGGCATATCCGGAACATTCAATGAGAAGTCACTATTTGTGGTTATCTTTGTTCCTGACTCAGGTATTTCGATGTGTTGGTAATTCATATAGGTTTAAATTTCTCCATATTTTTATAAAAAGATAATGTGGTTATTGTAGCGTAATTCAAGTATTTGTTTTTGCCAAAATCTGTTAAATTACGCGCCAAATATTAAATTCATGTTAAGAGATAAATCCTATGAAGTACCATGTATATGGCATTGGCAATGCATTAGTCGACAAAGAGTTTGAAGTCAGTGATTCTTTTCTTTCTCAGAATGGCATTGAAAAAGGTTTAATGACGCTAATTGAAGAAGATCAATTAACTACTTTGCTAGCTAACTTAAAAGAAAACTTTGGTCTTAAAAAAAGAGCTGGTGGTGGCTCAGCTGCGAATACAATTGTTGCAATAAGTCAGCTAGGTGGTAAAACTTTTTATGCATGTAAAGTTGCCGATGATGAAACAGGTGATTTCTACATGAAAGATTTAGCAGTAGCTGGGGTTACTACTAAATTAGATCAGATAAAAGGTGATGGAATCACTGGCAAATGCTTAGTCATGGTTACCGATGATGCAGAAAGAACCATGAATACTTATCTTGGAATAACTTCAGATTTTTCAGTTGAAGATTTGCATGTTGAAGATCTGGTTAATTCAGAGTATTTGTACATTGAAGGTTATCTTGTTACCTCTGATGTATCCCGAAACGCAGCTATCGAAGCTCGAAATATAGCAAAACAAAATGATGTAAAAACAGCATTTACATTCTCTGATCCTGCCATGGTTACCTACTTTAAAGAAGGTGTTAGTGAAATCATTGGTGATGGTGTAGATGTACTCTTCTGTAACGAAGAAGAAGCCTGTACCTATACACAACAAACCAATTTAAAAGATGCAATCTCAGACTTAAAAAAAATAGCCAATAAAATTGTTGTAACACTAGGGAGTAAAGGTGCGAAAGTTATTACTAAAGAAAAATCAGTCGATATTGAGGCCAGTAAAGTAACCGCAATAGATACGAATGGTGCTGGTGATATGTTTGCAGGCGCATTCATGTACGGCCTGACACAAGGTATGAGCGATCGTGATGCGGGTATGCTAGCCAGTGAATCTGCAGCAAGAACTGTAGCTACTTTCGGTGCAAGACTTGATAAAGGAGTATTACAGGGCGTTCTTGCTAAATATATAGATTAGTTAAAAGTAGATAAGAAAATTAATTATTCAGAATCTGGTTGATTAACCATTAGCTTCTGGAATCTAGCTAATGTTGTTTTAAATTCACCATTTACTTTGTCTTTTTCTATCAAATTTTCTGTAATCGCTTGCTGGTAAATTTTAAGGTTATCAAGAACAACATCAATTTGTTTTTCTAAGACTTGTTTATGTTTGATGTCGATCATGTTTTCGTGCTTTTTCTCTAGTATTTCAAGTTTAATAGACTGCTTCTTATGTCTTCCTTTTAACAAATCAATCGTAACTTGGGCAAGTTGTAACTTGCTGTTGTAGGCTTTTACTAATTCTCTTTCGGTACTAAAAACTGATAATAGCAAATTGTCTTCAGAAGCTTGAAATTCTTTGATCTTGTTCTCTTTTTCTGCTTGCTTCTTTTTCATTGCACGTAAATCAGCAAGTTCTTTTATCTGTCTCTTTTTCTTAGCAGAAATGACTTTTTTCGTCTCAAAACCTTGTTTGCTAATTTCAACATGGCCTAGTTGTGATTTAGAAGCAGGCACACTGTAAGAATAATGTGTTTTACCATTATCGTCAGTCCAGCGATAATAAGTAGCTTCTACTGGTAGGTATAAGCACATAATCACTATAATATACTTCTGTTTAAACATTCTCATTATTATTTATGAATGAAAAAATTTACTTAGTTAACTCTATAAACCTATGTAAATCGGTTTCGTAGTCAGCATTTAATTTAGCAATTTGGGATTTGTTTTCTTTTAAAGCTTGATTATACTGCTTAATTGTTTTGTTAATATTTACTATTTTGCCAGTAATAGAATTAAGTGTCTGTTTATGGGACGTTTTAGATACTTTCTTTTTTAACCTAACAACTTTTTTATTTAATACGCTGTTTTGAGCCTCAAGAATTCTGGAATTTCCTTCTAACATCCTTATTTTACTTTTAAATGAATGTTCTAATTCATCTTTATTTTCATACGTAGATAACAAATAGTCGTCTCTTTTATAAACAATATCTAAGGCTTCTTGCTTAATTCGTTTTATTTCTTCACGTTCTTCTCGTTCTTTAGCAGCAATTTCTTTCAGCTCCTTTTCACTTTGTATTGATGCAGGATCAACTGTTTTGGTCACATCTCCTGTCTTATTCAATTTTGAATGTGCTTTTTTTGAAGCGGCTGCTGGTACTTTATCCGAAAAATGTACATTTCCAGCGTCATCAATCCAGCGATATAAACCAGCTTGTGCAGATAATGCTATTAGTAGAACCGAACCTAGAACAACAATCTTTTTCATCTCTTTATTTACCATTCAATTATTTTAATTATATGAAGATATCTTACCACAGCCTTAAACAATTATAATAAGTTCCCGATGAACGAAACATTCGCTTACTAGCCCAGCTTAGCTATACTTAACCTTTTTTAATTGCCCCTTTAAAATACATGAAAAATTACCAACAAGAGTTTCTCGATTTTGCAATAGCTAATGAAGTACTAAAGTTTGGAGAATTTACACTTAAATCTGGGCGCTTAAGTCCTTACTTTTTTAATTTTGGCTTGTTCCAAACTGGGTCATCTTTAGCAAAACTCGGCGATTATTATGCACAAGCGATTGTGGATTCTGGGATTGAGTTCGATATGCTTTTCGGCCCTGCATACAAAGGTATTCCACTTGTTGCAGTGGTCAGTGCAACTTTATATGAAAAACATGGTATCGACCTTCCCTATGCATACAATCGCAAAGAAGTAAAAGATCATGGTGAAGGCGGTAATATAGTAGGATCGCCATTAACCGGAAAAGTTTTAATTGTTGATGATGTAATCAGTGCAGGAACAGCGTGCCGAGAAGCTGCTGACATCGTTCAATCTAATAATGCAGAAATTGCTGGAATCTGTATATCTCTTGACCGACAAGAGCGTGGCACTGGGGTATTATCTGCAGTCCAAGAAGTAGAAGAAAGCTATGGAATAAAAGTGATCAAAATTATTGGTCTTGATAATGTTATTCAACATATTAAAGAAACAGCTGAAGATCCCGTATTGCTCGATAAAATAAGTAATTATCGAATTAAATATGGTGTTACGAGTTAATAGAAATATAAACTAATTTCTCATAAGTCACCCCCCTACTTTTAGCGAGCTTTTATTGCGACTGCGTCTTACCCTTCGGGACTGCTTTTATAAAAAGCATTTGTTTCGCTCCGCTCAGCTTGTTTAGTTGTTTGAAACGTTCAACTCGATTATTGGCTTTAGCAATACATGTTTTTTCATTTAACCAAATGAAAACATGCCGTTTAGGTAGTCGTCGCTGCACTCCGACATTGTCTCGCCTATGGTTCGGCTGAGGGGGTATATAATTTAACAGTTGTTTACAAAGAGGCGATACGTTCAATGGCCTTTTCGAGGTTTTCCATACTGGTCGCAAAAGACAATCGAATATGACCTTCCAGACCAAATGCACTTCCAGGAACTAAAGCTACTTCCTTCTCGCTCAGTAAATGCTCTGATAGCTCTGCAGAATTTGAGACGCCATCTAAACGTTCGATTAGACCACTAACATCTGGAAAACTATAAAAAGTGCCATCTGATTCCAGGCACTCGATTCCATCAATGGCATTCAAAGAACTAACCACAAAATCATGACGTTCTTTAAATGCTATTAGCATAGGATCAATGCACTCTTGACTACTAGTTAATGCGGCTACTGATGCATATTGAGAAATAGATGTTGGATTAGAAGTACTTTGTCCCTGAATTTTTTTCATGCCTTTAATGAGGTCCGCAGGGCCTGCAGCATAACCAATTCTCCAACCCGTCATCGCATAGGCTTTAGAAACACCATTTAAAACGATACAACGATCGTACAACTCGGAAGTTGTATTTAGAATATTAAAAAACTGCACATTGTTAAAAAGGATATGCTCGTACATATCATCTGTAGCAACAATAATGTTTGGGTACTTTAATAGTACTTTTCCTAAAGCAGCTAATTCATCAAAAGAATAATTAACACCCGTTGGGTTTGAAGGGCTATTAATTACAAAAAGACGGGTTTTATCAGTGATTGCACCTTCAAGTAATTCTGGCGTTAATTTGAAATGATGTTGCTGATCTGCTGTTACGATGACTGGTTTACCCCCAGCAAGTAAAACCATATCTGGGTATGAGACCCAATAAGGTGCCGGGATAATAACTTCATCACCATCATTTAATAAAGCCTGACAAAGATTTGAAAAGCTCTGTTTACCACCACAAGAAACCAGAATTTGATTCGCTTGATACTCAAGCTGATTATCTTGCTTAAACTTTCTAATAATAGCCTGTTTCAGTTCAGGGATGCCATCAACAGCCGTATAACCCGTCCTGTTTTGATTGATTGCTGCTATTCCTGCTGCTTTAATATGTTCAGGGGTTGAGAAATCTGGTTCGCCAACACCCAAATTGATGACATCTTTACCTTCTGCTTTCATTTTTTGAGCCAGTGCGCTCATCGCCAAAGTTGGGGAAGGTTTGACTCGCTGCACGCGGTCGGATAATTGTATTGTCATGAAAAATTTTCCGAAACAAGAATAGTTTGAAATATACTCTATCATACACATGAGTAAACAAGAATCTGTATGCAAACGAAATTTAATTTAGAAACCAACTACCAACCTGCCGGTGATCAACCTACCGCAATAAAATCATTAGTCGAAGGTCTAAATGATGGGTTAATGCATCAAACATTACTCGGTGTAACTGGCTCTGGTAAAACATTTACCATGGCTAATATTATTGCGCAAACACAACGTCCCACAATCATCATGGCGCATAATAAAACTCTGGCAGCACAGTTATACGGAGAAATGAAAGAGTTTTTCCCAAATAACTCTGTGGAATATTTCGTTTCATATTATGACTACTATCAGCCAGAAGCCTATGTGCCGGCATCTGATATCTACATTGAGAAAGATGCATCAATTAACGAACACATAGAACAAATGCGTCTTTCAGCGACCAAAGCAATGATGGAAAGAAAAGACACCATCATCATAGCCACAGTCTCTGCAATTTACGGTTTGGGTGATCCTGAGTCGTACATGAAGATGATGTTACACCTTGATCGAGGAGACCGGATTGATCAGAGAGCCATTCTTCATAGACTCACAGAGATACAATACACACGTAACGATCTAGAACTATCACGTGGAACCTATCGTGTTCGTGGTGATGTGATAGATATCTACCCGGCAGACTCTGATCTCGAAGCGGTACGCGTGGAGTTGTTTGATGATGAAATAGAAACACTGAGTTACTTCGATCCATTAACAGGTGAAGTTTTACGCAAAGTGCCTAGACTGACTGTTTACCCGAAAACACACTATGTAACACCCAGGGAAATCATGCTGGATGCGGTAGAAAACATTAAAGTCGAGTTGAAAGATAGACTTGAAAATCTCTATGCAGCTAATCGATTAGTTGAAGCACAACGACTACAAGAACGAACTCGCTATGATATAGAAATGATTGTAGAGGTCGGCTATTGTTCTGGCATAGAAAACTACTCGCGATATTTGTCGGGCCGACCTCCAGGTGCTCCACCACCCTGTTTATTAGATTACCTGCCAGATGAAGCATTGGTGATTATCGATGAATCTCACGCAACTGTTCCACAAATCGGCGCCATGTATAAAGGTGATTTTTCTCGTAAAACCAATCTGGTTGAATATGGTTTTAGGTTGCCTTCTGCATTAGATAACCGTCCACTGCGTTTTGAAGAATTCGAAAAACTTGTGCCACAGGTGATTCATGTTTCTGCGACCCCTGGCAATTATGAGCAGGAACATAGCGATAATGTTGCTGAACAAGTTGTCCGTCCGACAGGTTTGCTAGACCCTACCATTGAAATCCGACCCGTTGTCACTCAGGTCGATGATGTAATGTCTGAAATCAGTGAACGTGCTGCGAGAAATGAACGTGTTTTAGTCACAACATTGACTAAACGCATGGCTGAAGATTTAACCGATTACCTGCTCGATCATGGTCAACGCGTTCGTTATCTGCATTCAGATATTGATACCGTTGAACGTGTAGAAATCATCCGTGATTTACGCCTGGGTGAATTTGACGCCTTAGTGGGGATTAATTTACTCCGTGAAGGTCTGGATATGCCTGAAGTAAGTCTGGTAGCGATACTCGATGCGGATAAGGAAGGCTTCTTGCGATCTGAACGATCGTTAATCCAAACCATCGGACGCGCCGCCAGAAACTCTGCAGGCAAAGCGATCCTCTACGCAGACAGAGTAACTAAATCAATGCAGGCAGCCATAGACGAAACAGACCGACGACGTAATAAACAAATAGAACACAATGCAGAACATGACATTACACCTACCAGTATTGCAAAGAAAGTCACAGATATCATGGAAGGTGCATATGCTAGCTCTTTGCGAGGACGAGCGAGTAAGAAACTAGATAAGGTGGCTGATAAAACGGCAAATTATTTTGCTATGCCTCCTGATAAAGCAGCTAAAGAAATAGCTAAGCTAGAAAAGAAAATGTTCCAGCACGCTAAAGATCTTGAATTTGAAGAAGCTGCCGCTGTACGAGATCAAATCAGTCAATTACGTGAGGTTGCATTTAAATAAAGGAACCTCTGATCAATTCCTTTAAGTCACCCCCCTACTTTTAACCATTTTTTTTGAACAAAAATCTAATGTGATGTGTCACTTCACAACATCATGAGTAAACTGTAAGATTTGCACCTTTAATTTAACCGGGAAATTCTAATGGGCAGAGCCTACCAGAACCGCAAAGATTCAATGGCCAAAACTTCAGACATGAAGGCTAAGGTTTACAGTAAATACGGGCGTGAGATTTACGTTTGTGCAAAAGCTGGCGGTCCTGACCCTGATGGCAATCTATCATTGCGTAGTTTGATTGATCGTGCGAAAAAAGATCAGGTTCCTACACACGTTATCGATAAAGCCATTGAAAAAGCCCAAGGTGTTGGTGGAGAAGATTTCTCTCCTGCATTATACGAAGGTTTTGGTCCTGCCGGCAGTATGATACTTGTTGAATGCCTTACTGATAATCCTAATCGTACCTTTGGTGATGTTCGCCAATGTTTCACTAAAACAAAAAGCAAAATAGGCACACCAGGAACAGTCAGCCACATGTTCGATCATTCTGCTATTTTTGTTTTCAAGGGAGACAATGAAGAAGCTGCGCTAGATGCATTAATGGAAGCGGATGTGGATGTCACTGATATCGAAAATGAAGACGGTATGATTTCAGTATTTGCGCCAAATACAGAGTACTTTAAAGCTAAACAGGCCTTAGAACCACTGGTTGATGACTTTGAAGTGGATGAAATTCAATACCTGGCTCAAAACCTATCTTCTTTATCAGGAGAAGATTTAGAACAATTTGAGCAGTTGCTGGATTTACTCAATGACAATGATGATGTACAGAATGTTTATCACAGTGTAGAAATTTAAATTATAGAAACTAAAAGTACAAAAAATAAAAATACATAAACTAAAAAATTAAAACCTTTTATTATTTTTAAATAAAACAGCCTGAATGTAAGCGGGCTGTTTTGTGTGTGCGGACTTTTTATTCATCCGTTAATTTGTGGATAAGGTAATGCATTAATGCTTGGAAAGTGATTCAACCCAATACCGTGTTCCTCCAGCGACACCTACTGGCATCACGAAAAAATTAACAAACGGAATCATCATTAATACCGTTAACACACCGCCAAATCCTAAAGCCATGGATCGATTTTTGCGCAATAGAGGTAACTCTTCTTTGATAAATAATTGATGGTTGCCCATGGCAAAATCGGTGTATTGCAGTGATAACATCCAGGCTCCGTATATAGCCCAGGCAAATGGAGAAATAAAGTTTACTACGGGGATAATGCTGATCAACAATAACAGTGGCATCCATTTCAACATATATACTACTTTTCGAATTTCACTACTCATGGTTTTACCCATGGTGGCCATCATTGCTTTAAAGCCTTTCTGTTCGGTAATGGGTAAACCCTTAAGCTTTTGCTCTACTCGTTCGGCGAGTATTGAATTAAAAGGTGCTGCAATCAGATTAGCAATGATCGTGAAGGTGTAATAAATCGCAATCAAAATGAGAATGGCAAACAGCGGCCAGAGTATCCACTCTAAACCAGTTTTGATGAAATCGGGTGTCCAGCTAGGTAACCAACCCGTCATATAATTCATTAACGTATCAAATTGTGATGAGGCTAGCCAGATCGCCAAAGAAAAGACTGCGATATTGATTACTAATGGAATCAACACGAAAGGACGTATCCCTTTCTTGGTAATTAGTGAAAAACCGCTAAATGCGTATTTCATTCCCTGTAAAAAACCAGAAATCATTATGTTTTTACCTTGAGTTAAAAAATAAAAGAGCTTAAAAAATGAGAGAGTTTATCTTTATACCAACGATGATGAAAGTACACACATGGCTATTAATGCTGATCCGAATGCGGCTTCTGTCTGTACCCCTTTAAGCATTTCAACGCCCAATAATTTTCTTCGAATTTCAGTCCATGCATCATTTTCACTCCCGCCACCCACTGTAGTAACAGAATGTATAGGTGAAGCGCCTAATTGTTGTAATTTTTTATAGGCCTGTTGTTCGATTGATGCGATACCTTCCAACATGCCTTGTAAGAATAATACCTCATCCTCAGGTCTCGGAGTCAGTTTAGGTATTTTATTGGCATCAGAAATAGGAAATCGCTCACCATTTTCTAATAAGGGATAATAGTTCAAACCAGTATAGTTGCTTGTATCTAGTTTATTACTTAAAGACCGCATTTTATATTCATTAAAAAAATAACGTAATACCTTTCCACCAGAATTAGAAGCACCACCAACCAGCCATTTATCTTTCCCATCAGACACAAAACGATGACTGTAAATGCCATATTCTGGAGCAAATAAAGGTGTATCAGAAATTTGTTTAACGACTAAAGTACTACCCAAAGAAGTGACTGCGTGTCCTGTTTCATTGGCACCAGTAGCAATAAAGGCTGCAATACTATCGGTAGTACCAGAAACTAACTGTATGTTATCAGGTAACCCAAATTGCTTAGCCACCTGTTTATCTATTCTAGATACTGGTGTACCTGTCTGATGTACTTCAGGCAGTAGCTTGAGGTCGACTTCCAAATCGCTTAACTCAGACACCGGCCAACACCGATTAATCACATCATAGCCAAGTTTTAAACAATTATTCTCGTCGCTAAGTGTAAAGTTGTTACTAAATTTACCAAGCATAAAATCGGCTTGATGCAGAGCATGTGCATGCGATGAACTAGGTTCGTTTTTAAGCAACCATAATAACCGTGACAAACTACCTGAAGCTCCCTGTCCACCATTATCTATTGGCAACAGTTGTTCGATCATTTCAGCTTCTTCTATAGCTCGAAGATCGTTATACATTAGTGTTGAAGAAGTTGCTTGACCCTTTTTATCAGTCAACAGAATTGATCCTGATGTTCCATCAATAGCCAGCGCTACAATCTGTTTTTTAATGTTATTGGGTAATTCAGCAAACAGTTTGGAAACACTGTTCCACCATAAATCAGGTGTTTGCTTACAGTCTAGCGGATATTGAATTGAACTATTGCTGTGTATGTTTTTATATGTATCGATACAGATTAAGCGACAACCTGACGTACCCAAATCAATACCTGCAAATAGTTTATTATCAGACATTAATTGAAAGCATCCAGAATCAATATATAGAGTAATGATTGCCTAAAAATGCCCTATAAGTGGGGGGGTGACCTATTAAAACCAAATACATGGATTAACTGTTTTCTACTGGTTTGAATACAAACTTAGTGCTAGCAGGATGTTTGATTAACTTTTGTTTAGGGCGAATGGGTCTTTTACAAAAATTACCCCCACAGTTTGGACAAATACCTTTCAATATTTTTTCAACACAAGTTTCACAGAAAGTGCATTCATAGGTGCAGATCATGGCTTCTTCGGAATCTGCCGGCAAGGGTTTATTGCAGTTTTCACAACCTGGTCTTAATTCGAGCATTTAACTATCCTGTGTTGTTAGTTAAAGATTTAAAAAGTCACCCCCCTACTTTTGAGATGTTTTTTCAATGACTTAAATACTCTTAATGATTAGTTTTTACTGATTTGTTTGCTATTTCGATTGCCTGAAAACTGCGGTAATTCATCACTGATATTTACCCAGTTAGCTTTGGATGAAACGAAAATATGCACATCGGGCTCAATATCACAATCACTATCCAGTGTTCCCAGGGCAAACTCAACAACATCTTTTGTATTAGCTGAATCTTGAAAAATCAGACTAGATCCACAGGTAGAACAAAATTTTCGGATGGTTCCATTATCCGCGGTAAAACTTTGTATCTGGTCTTTACCCGCAACCCATTTAAAATTTTCACTTTTTGCTTCGCCAAATGTAGCAAATGCTGAGCCATGAAATTTGCGGCACATCGAACAATGACAATGCCCCATCTTTGGTTCAATTTTAGCGACTTCGTATTTTATTGATCCGCATAAACACCGGCCTGTATAGGTTGCCATCGCGCTGCCTCAGATTTTTTTAAAGTTCACAACTATTCTACTATTAATTTACCAGGGAGTTCTTTAAAACAATTTTAGGCAGGGGGCGATTGGTATCCGCAGAACGTAATTCTTTTCCGCCTTTCTCTCCTGAATCAGTATCAGTAATAACAAAGTTTATACCTAATTTATTTCCTGGTTTGATTTGAATATCCTCAACCATGTTCTCAGGCTTTTCTTCACTTTTATCATCTACCTCATCATCTCCTGCTTCTTCCATATCTTTGTCGGAGTATATTTGCTCCCAGGGTATGGCCAGGTTCAATAAATAACCAGCATCCGTTTTGATGGTTCTGGCCTGGGTTGAGGCTTCATCAAATGGAGTAAAATTAAAACTTGTTGCATTATCTAATTTTTTTATTGTAACAACTTCTGTGTTACTTGATTTATCTGTCAATTTTTCACTGTTTAAATCAATGACCTTACCTTCTTTTTTAGTCTCTGATGTATTAGGCGAATCTTGCTTATCTTTTTCAGTATTATTATCGGTAGTTGTTTTAGTTTGAGAAGCAACATCCGTTTCTTTTTGATCTGTATTGTCTTCAATTACTGGGGTTTTATCTTTAGTCGCTTCTAGAGTTAAAGTTTCGGTTTTCTCCAGTGATTTTTTAAGCTCTTTTTCTATATTCTGTGTAGCTATTGCAATATCCGTTTCTGTGCTTTTTACTTCTTTCTTTTCTTTAATTTCTATAGCTATAGTCTTTGATGTCTTCTCTATTTTGCTTGTTTTTGTTTCAGCTGTTTTGCTGCCAATTTTCTCTAGTTCTTCATTCTTTTGATTGTTTACTGGATTATTATTAGCTTCTTCTGTGGAGATGGTTTTTTTGTCTCCCAATATTTCTTCTGTTTTATCAGCTATTGTATTAACTTCTTTTTTATCAGAAGCGTCTTTATTTTCTGATTCAGTTTTATTCTTAGCTAACTCTTCTTCCTTTGCTTTCAACTTTTCTTTATCAGCTTGAGCTTTTGCTCTTGCTTCATAGACTTTACGACGTGCTGCTTGTTCTACTTTCTTTTTAGCAAGTAGTTTTTTTTCAGTTTCAATATCTATTTTATCTTGAGCTAATTTCTTCTCTTTAACCTGTTCTTCAGTGGTTGTATCCAGAGTTAGTGTGACACTGTCACCCGTTTGTAAATCATCGTCATTTACCGCTAAACTGATATAGAGATGTTTAGTGTCCCAGCTCGCCTGCCAACTTGCCGAAAAATCACGCTGACTATTATCCTTTAAGGTTGATTTGATTTTATGAGGAGCGCTTAAATTCCAAATATCATTGGGTGTTTTTGCATAGATAACCGGGATTTCCCGGGTTTCACCGCTGAGTGATTTCATTGAAGTCCCGGCAAATGTGTCTGGCTGCTCTTCAGGATACAAACGAGCATTTAAATAACGCAATAAGGAGTCATATTTGGGCGCTTCACTTCGCGGTTGACGAATATGCTCTTTAAGCCCCCAGCTCCCATACCAGCTATAGATTCTTGGTGCACTAAAGGCCACAAATAACTTGCCACCTTTGCGCTGCCATTCCTGCATCAGCTCATCGTACAGAATTCCCATTCTAGGGTCACGATTAGCTGCATAGAGTAATTTATTTGGATGTTCATCTACCTTACGGGTATTCCAATCAACCAGGTGCTGACCACCTTCATAGGCAACCAAATCAACGCCAAATGATTTAGCCACATTGGCTTGTTTTTTAATGTAGTTAATCGTCGAATCCATGCCCCATTTTGTAGTTTTATCCAACATAGCTTTGAATACATCATCGACTGTTTTGGCGCGTCTTAACACTCTGGGATGCGCTGAGAAATAAGGCCCAATAGCTATTGCATCGGTATGTTTGAATGCATCTTTATAAGAGAGGACGGTGCTCGACATGGTTTGATTGCTCGCCCAGCTTCCCATGACCCGAACCAGCCTATCTGAACCTTCAAACACTTTTTCCCAGATTTTAAACGTTTCGACACTGCGCAATGAATACCACTTATAACCTGCGACAGATTTCTTTTTATC
Organism: uncultured Gammaproteobacteria bacterium; assembly: GCA_963760355.1. Lineage (GTDB taxonomy): Bacteria > Pseudomonadota > Gammaproteobacteria > Thiotrichales > Thiotrichaceae > Cocleimonas. The sequence continues at coordinate 20,895 of CAVXCT010000017.1, forward strand.
CAGCTTTTGTTTCATCCCCTCAGCGATTGCATAATCATGATGGGTAAAAATTGGATTCCATACCTCATTGCTATATTCGATATAAGCTTTTAATTCTTTATCCAGGTGAGAACTAACGTATTTACCAAATTCTCGAATATATTCATCGCTGGCTTTATAGGGCATTGAAAACCATGGGTCAGCTTTGATCTGGTTGGATAGCGCCACCATAATCTCCACTGGCGCGCCACGTGAGCCGTATTTACCTCCCCAGCTCGCTTTTCTCAGTGTATTTCGATATTCCCATTTCTCGACAGGGTTACGCGTCATCCCAGACATATTCATAAAACGAACAACCTGAAAGTCTTTCATGAAATTCAGATAATCAGGGTTGAAGATGATAGATTTGCTGACATCAGAATAACCTCTTATTTTTGGTTTCTTCTTATCATTACTGTCCTTTTCTTTATCTGTTTTAGATGTAACTTCTGGTTTATTAGTGTCAACTCCGGTCTTCCTATCTTTACTTTCTTTTTTAATGGGTTTTGAATCGTCATCTTCTTTTGTTGTCTTAACTTTTGCCACAGTTTCTACCTGTGTTTCTTCAGTCTGTTTAGCTTCAGATATTTTTTCAGCGGTTTGTTCTTCTAGTAGTTCATTTCTTTGCTCTTCTGCTAATGGGTTTAGATGATTTTCTTCAAAAGATAGGTATTTGGATTTATCACAATCTAACCCGGACTTAACACGAACATGAGGGGTACCTTCACATATTCCACCTTCAGGTAAAATACGAATATTACGAATATAGTTATCCGGATTAGATTTTTTAATGAATATAGACGCATTAAGTATTTTATCTTTACCCGATTTAATCTCGATAATATCCTTGTTAGGTCGATGTACAATTAGGCGCGCATCATTGCCATAAAATATAGTCCCCTCGCCATCATAGAGAACGGTAAAGAATCCATCTTCAACCGTATCGTGGGGCAATCTATTTAGAAATTTAGTACCCGCCTGCCCTTCTTTTAAATCAGTTGGCCAGCCGTGCTCATCGTATTCAACACCTTTACTACTTCCCCAGGGGACAGTTTCCTGAAACGGAATGGATGATTTGAACAGATCCAGAAACTGCACGCTTGACGTATCTTCTCGAACATCTGCCGTGTTTATGCCCAAAACTGGTTCAGGTCTTTCTTGTATTTCATCCTCAGACTTTAAATCATTATTTATTTCTGAATCTAATTGTTGTTTGATGTCATCAGTAATACTGCTTTTGTTGCGCCCTTGCAGCTTGTCTAATGACGCATTAATTTCAGCAAATATGTATGTCGTGACTGATAAAAAAATCATCATTAATAATGGTTTTAAATACTGCATGTAATATCCAATGTAAAAGGTATGATTATTATGTGATCTGCCTTTATTTAAGGCAAGTAAGCCTATGAATTTAGTTAAATAAAATTAAATGAGAAAGACCAGATTAAACCGGTTATACACTCTTTAGTCTTATTTAGGATCATCCCCTGGTTTTAGCCCATATACACTACAATTCAATTTATTACGGAATTAATTATCTAAAATAAAATGATTTATTCGCGCAGTGAGCAAACACACGGCATAAAACTAATGTTGCTAGGCTGCATTATCCTTCCGATGATGGATGCCGCAGCTAAAACCATGGGTGAAACAATTGGCTCTAGTACCATCGTGTTGGCTAGATTTGTTTTCCAAACCCTGTTCTTGCTTCCTTTCGTATGGAAGACGCTATACCTGCCGAGCAGTAAAGAGCTGATTATGCATTTCAAACGTTCTATCGCATTATCCATAGCCACTTTATTGTTTTTCACGTCGATACAAGTTATGCCAATTGCTGATGCTCTTGCAATATTCTTTGTGATGCCTCTTATTGTGACAATACTTTCACCCTGGTTCTTGGGAGAGTCTGTGGGTTGGAGAAGAATCGCTGCCGTTGCTTTCGGTTTAATAGGTGCCGTGATTATCATCCAACCGGGTCAGGAAACATTCGGATTCAGGGCATTTTTACCGCTAGGCACAGCACTTTCTTTTAGTTTTTATCTTATGTACACACGTAAGTTAGCGAGGATCGGTGAAGGCGGAGAAGTGCCTGCGCTGACTATGCAGTTCTGGTCAGGTTTTTTAGGCGCAATAATTATAGCGATTGCAATAGTGTTGCTGCAGCCATTAGATTGGCCAGTCTTTGAGGTTGCACTGCCAGAAATTTGGCAATGGAAACTTTTAGTATTAGTCGGTTTTTTTGCCGCTATTGGGCACTTAGTGATGACCACTGCGTTTAAATACGCTGATGCTTCAGTGCTTGCACCATTTCAATATATCGAGCTAATTGTAGCTGCGATACTTGGCTGGTGGTTATTCAGTGATATTCCAACACTGTCTACCGTTACAGGATCTATTATATTGGTCGCTTCAGGTCTATATATCTTTCAGCGTGAACGTATGCGGTAAGAGTATTGAGTATATCAGTGAGTAAGTCACCCCCCTACTTTTAAAGGATTTTTACAAATTTATTATCTAGACTATATGCATTGAGAAAACCACCTTATCAAAAGCAGCATTATGATTAAAGCTTTAGCCATAACTATTGCTGAAATTGTTATTTATCTCGCATTATATTCTGGCAAAAAACGAAATACAGTAGGATTTATCTCTAAATCTTGACTATTATTTTGCATCGTTTCTATTATTTATTCTCAGGTTTATAGCTATGCATGTTCTTATTCTCGGCAGTGGTGTTATCGGTGTTACAAACGCTTATTATCTGGCAAAAGAAGGGCATCAGGTGACCGTGGTTGATCGTCAATCGAGTGCTGGTCTGGAAACCAGTTTTGCCAATGCTGGACAGATTTCACCCGGTTACTCTGCTCCCTGGGCAGCTCCCGGAGTGCCGAAAAAAGCATTCAAATGGATTTTAAGTAAATATGCGCCACTGATTGTCAATTTCAAACCTGAGTGGGATAAAATAAAATTCATTTCGCGCATGTTCGCCAACTGCACTCCAAAAGCCTATGGTATCAATAAGGACCGTATGGTACGTCTCGCCGAGTACAGCAGGCTTTGTTTGCTTGAGTTGGATAAAGAATTAGAGTTTGATTACAATCATGAACGCAAAGGCACTTTGCAAATCTTCAGGACAGAAGCACAATTAAAAGCATCTGCTAAAGATATTGCGGTGCTTGAAGAAATTAATGTGCCCTATGAATTATTAGATCCTGATGGTTGTGTAGCAGTTGAGCCTGGCCTTGCCGATGTTAAGAAAGACATCGTGGGTGGATTACGCCTTGTCAATGATATGACAGGCGACTGCTTTAAACTCACCACGCAGCTAATGAAAAAATGTCAGGAAATGGGTGTAGAGTTTAAGTTCGATACATCCATCAATAAGCTCAATGTGAGTAGTGGAAAGATAACCTCGGTATCAACCGGTAATGGCCCATTAACAGCAGATAAATACATTATGGCGCTGGGTTGTTATTCAACCCGATTACTTAAACAGGTTGGCATTGATAGTCCTGTCTATCCTGTTAAAGGTTATTCCCTAACCATTCCAGTGACAAACGAAGATGCTGCACCCGTTTCTACCATTATGGATGAAACCTATAAAGTTGCGGTGACACGTTTGGGCAACCGCATTCGAATCGCGGGCATTGCAGAGCTGACTGGTTATGACTTGAGCCTGGGTGACCGACAACGCAGAACGATGCGTTTTGTTATTTCTAATTTATTCCCGAATGGTGCAAATCTCACTGAAGATAATTTCTGGTGTGGTCTACGCCCAATGACTCCAGACGGAACCCCGATTATTGGGAAAACCGAGATTAGTAACCTGTTTTTAAATACCGGCCACGGTACTTTAGGCTGGACCATGAGTTTTGGATCGGCGCGCGTCTCTACTGATATTGTTTGCGGCAAGGAGCCTGAAATTTTAAGTGATAACTTTGCGATTAGTCGTTACACCGGCAAAACGGAACGCCAGGAAATCGTTAATGAAATTGATCCTTTAGAAGTCGATAACATCTAAAAAATGTGGGGTGACTACATAATCATCAGCTTGATGTTATGTTTAGTCACCCCCCTACTTTTAGCTTGTTTTTCATTCTAGAAGATATTCTTCCACAACAACTTATTATTGGTTTTGTGCCTAGTTTATTGTTTTTTTAAAGTCATTTCAGGTTTCCTTCAAAATTTATAACAGAACCACATCAAACTGTTCTTGCGTATACAAAGACTCCGCCTGAAAGCGAATGGGTACGCCGATAAACTCCTGAAGCTCTGCCAAACTATCTGATTCTTCATCCAGCAATAAATCAGTCACATCCAAAGATGCTAATACGAGCAATTCACGCGCATCAAATTGTCTGGCTTCTCTTAGGATTTCACGGAAGATTTCGTAACATACGGTAGTAGCCGTTTTTATATAACCACGACCTTCACAGGTTGAACAAGATTCACATAAAATATGTTCGAGTGATTCTCTAGTGCGTTTACGTGTCATTTCTACCAAGCCTAAACTTGATAAGGAAGTTACCGATGTTTTAGCGCTATCGTTTTCTAATGCTTTTTCTAAAGCTGCTAGAACCTGTTCTTTGTGATCTTCTTGTTGCATATCGATGAAATCAAGAATGATAATTCCGCCCAGATTTCGTAAACGTAATTGGCGTGCTAAAGTTTGCGCAGCTTCCAGGTTTGTTTTAAAAATAGTCTCTTCCAGATTTCGATGACCAACAAAACCACCGGTATTAACATCGATGGTTGTCATTGCTTCGGTTTGATCGACAATCAAATAACCACCTGATTTTAAGCTGACTTTCCGTTTCAATGATTTCTGTATTTCGTCTTCAACGGAGTGCAAATCAAAAATGGGACGCTTACCCGTGTAATATTCTATTTTACCGGACAATTCAGGAATATAGATTTTTGAAAACTCGACCAGATTGGTATAGGTTTCGCGCGAATCAATTTTAATGATTTCTATATCTTCAGCAACCATGTCGCGAAGTGCACGCTGTACCAAAGGCAAATCGGAATAGATTTTTTTTGTCTCTGATTCTTGTCCAGATGCATCGTTTACCTTTTTCCAGAGTTTATTCAAAAATAGAATATCTGCTGTTATTGCCTCTTTTTCTATGCCTTCAGCAGCAGTTCGAGCGATATAGCCAAATTTTTGCTCTGTGATCAATTCCAGATCAGGGCTATCGATATCAACTGTTTCACGAGTTTGAGAAATAATTTCTTTTAAGCGTTTACGCTCTTCTTCATCTTCGATTTTGCTGGATACCCCAATGGTATTGGTATCTGGCATAAGTACGACGTAACGAGAAGGGATAGTCACGTGCATGGTCAAGCGTGCACCTTTGGTACCTAAAGGGTCTTTGATCACCTGAACAAGAACGTACTTTCCGTCGTGGAGTAATTCAGATATTGGAGGAAGCTGGATTTCTTCCTCGGGCGAATCTCCATTAAATATGTGTTTTTTAGGGAAACGTAAATCTGACGCATGTAAAAAAGCTGCTTTTTCCTGACCTATATCGATGAAAGCAGCCTCCATTCCCGGGAGTACTCGACTAACTTTACCTTTATATATATTACCAACAATGCCTTGATTAGAGCTTCGTTCTATCACCAATTCTTGCAAAATGCCGTTTTCAACTAATGCAACTCGTGACTCCTGAGGTGTTACATTTATTAGTATTTCTGTGCTCATTGATAACCCTGAAAGTGTTGTGAACTAACTTTAACTTACTATAAACCAAAGCAGCCTCGTTAGATAATGTTAGAGAATCATTGGTTTTTAGTGAGATTGCTAATCCCTAAGTCATTGAGTAACTGCATTGTTTCAAATAATGGTAAGCCCATTATGCCAGAATATGAACCTTCAATACGTTCAATAAACATCGCTGCGATACCTTGTATCGCATATGATCCCGCTTTATCCCGAGGTTCTCCCGTTTGCCAATAACGTAGCATTTCATTTTGACTAATTTTTCTAAATAAAACGCGGTTACGATTTAGTCGAACCGAAGTATTTTCTTTATGAGTAATCGCGACTGCAGACAAAATGTCATGCCAATTTCCTGACATTGCAGAAAGCATTTCGATGGAATGGTCCAAATCAATGGGTTTTACCAGAAGCTGATCGCCAATCAAACCTAAAGTATCAGCACCAAGAACTGGCATGTGTGAGTTTTTAATCGCTTGTGATTTTTCGATGGCTAATCGTTGCACCAAGTCTTCTGCAGATTCATTTTGCATCGAATCTTCATCGATATCTACGCTTTGAATCTCATAAGTAATACCAACTTGATCTAACAATTCAGCACGACGTGGTGAAGCAGATGCGAGAATAATTTGGCTCATAGAGACAGCCTTCAACCGGCTCGATGATACGGATGGTTTTCAGTCACGGTATAAGCACGATAGATCTGTTCCGCGAGAATAACTCTTACTAAAGGATGAGGAAATGTAAGTGCTGATAACGACCATTTTTCTTGAGCTTGGGATAAAATATCCTGGCTCAAGCCATCTGGACCACCAATTACCAAAGCAACATCCTGGCCACCCATCATCCAGTCTTGCATGCGTGTCGCTAACTTTTCGGTACTCCACGAATTTCCTTTAACATCGAGCGCAACCAAACGACAATTATTTGGAATTGCAGCTTTAATTTTTTCAGATTCTTTTTCAGTAATCGCATTTATATTACTGTTTTTAAGACGCTTTTCAGCGGGAATTTCTTTAAGCACTAAAGCACACTTTGCTGGTAAACGCTGGGCATACTCGTTATATCCTTGAGTCACCCAATCTGGCATTTTGGTGCCAACAGCAAGCAGGAAGATATTCATCTTTGCGAAAAATGCCTAAAGTAATACTAAGTGTTTTTTTCGGCAACTGCCTGATCCACACTACTATCGTTTGCATCATCTGCAGACCAAAGCTTTTCTAACTGGTAGAACTCACGCGTACTTTCAAGCATGACATGAACGATCACATCATTTAGATCAACCAATACCCACTCAGATGAGCCTTTTCCTTCTGTACCTAAAACACCAAGACCTGCTTTTTTAGCTTCAACCGCAACATTTTCGGCAATAGATTTTACGTGACGAGTGGAATTACCCGTAGCAACAAAGAGTTTATCTGTCATTGATGATTTTCCAGTAACATCTATGGCTACAATGTCGACTGCTTTCATATCTTCAAGCGCATTTTGTACTAGATTGCTTAATTCATTTAATTTCATATTTATCTACTTTAGTTAAAGCCTAAATTAGTATTTACTTATCAAGACGCATATATAATTTCTGTGTTTCAATGTAATCACAAACCTTGGCAGGGGTTAAGTAATTACAGCTTTGTTTTTTCTTTATTTTCTGTCTGATCATGGTGGCTGAAATATCAAGCTGCGTGACATCACAGAAATAAATTTTTCCAGCTTTATGCGTTTTCAAATCATCGCTATTTTGAGTCACTCGATTTGCCAGGAAGTCATCGAGTGTCGAATCGATTTCATAACCTGGTCGAGAACAAATAATGATGTGGCAGGTTTCTACAATGGCTTTCCAGTCTTTCCAACTCGTGAAAGACTTAAACGCATCAAGCCCGAGAATCATTGATAATGACTTATCATTACCTATTTCAGATCGGATGGATTTTAAAGTGTCTATGGTATATGAAGCTCCCTCTCGATGATACTCACGATCATCTAGAATAAAGGGTAAAACACCCACTATGGCTAACTTTACCATGTTAATTCTATGTTCAGCGCTAGCTTCAGGTTGCCAGCGATGTGGCGGTGTTGCACTAGGAATAAATCTAACTTCTTCTAGAGACAACTTTTCAGCGATATCCAATGCTGGTCTAAGATGACCAAAATGAATCGGGTCAAAGGTTCCACCGATAATAGCAATCACAATACTATACTCACTTAAGAAGACCTTTACTGGCGGATATGCCCGTCACCAAATACCACATATTTTAACGAAGTTAACCCGATTAAACCCACAGGGCCACGCGCATGAAGTTTATCAGTACTAATACCTATTTCAGCTCCAAGACCATATTCAAAACCATCCGCAAAACGGGTTGATGCATTAACCATCACCGAAGCCGAGTCTACTTCACGCATAAAACGTCTTGTCTTGGTGATATCCTGAGTAATAATACTGTCTGTATGCTGTGAACTATATTTATTGATGTGCTGGATGGCTTCATCCAGACCTTCTACGATTTTAATCGCTAAAATTGGCGCAAGATATTCTGTAGTCCAATCTTCTTCCTGAGCTGGATTACAATCAATTATTTGCTGTGTTAGTTCACAGCCACGAAGCTCTACCCCTTCTTCGACAAACATTCTTTGCAATTCGGGTAAAATCTCTACAGCACGCGATTTAGCTACGAGTAATGTTTCTAAGGTATTACACGTTCCGTAACGCTGACTTTTAGAATTGAAGGTTACTTTCAGTGCTTTTTCTTTGTCCGCATCATCATCAATAAACACATGGCAGATACCGTCCAGGTGCTTGATCACTGGAATAAGAGAATCATTACTCACTCGTTCGATTAAACCTTTGCCACCACGCGGAATAATTACATCAACATAATCTTTTAGGCGCAATAATTCACCCACAGCTTCTCTATCCGTGACTTCTACGACCTGCACACACTCAGAAGGCAAACCCACTTCTATAAGACCATCTTGAATACATTGAGCGACTGCCTTATTCGAATGAATTGCTTCAGAGCCGCCACGTAAAATGGTGGCATTGCCTGATTTTAAACAGAGTGCCGCTGCATCAGCTGTCACATTTGGACGAGATTCGTAAATAATACCAATAACACCCAGGGGTACTCGCATCTGGCCTACCTGAATTCCAGATGGCACATAATTCAAATCAGATATTTCGCCGACTGGGTCTGCCAATGCAGCAATCTGGTGCAGGCCTTCAGCCATCTTTTCTATACCCGTATCGGTTAATGCCAATCTATCTAGCATGGCATCATCCAGACCTTTTGCTTTACCCGCTTCGAGGTCCTTTGCATTTTCAGTCTTAAGTAATTCAGTCTGTGCAATTAGCTTATCTGCAATTGCATGTAATGCATCATTTTTGGTTTTTGATTCTACTGCTGCTAGAACCGCAGACGCTTTACGCGCTTTGATTCCTAATTCTTGCATATAGATATTAATATCTTGTTTCATAGTAATACTTAGTTATTTTGGTTTTATCTAAAACTTGGTTTCTACAATACAGCTTAAATATTCACTAATTCTTTACCCTAATCCTAAAAAGTGCCTATAAGTAGGGGGGTGACCTTATTAAATATTAAAGACTGTAATTTGAATAATAACGAATTATAAAGGCTTTATGCTTTAATAGCTTTATTCCCAGCCAAAGTGAGTGCTAATTCTAATAGCTCTAACCAAACCCTAGCCAAACCTTTGCTGGCTATGTCACCCTGACCTTTGGATAACCGGTCAATATTACCACTCATTCGCATAATATGGGGCCAGTCAGCATTTTGCATACGTTGTAACGCTTGTTGAAAATGTTTCTGTCGAGGTCTTGGGACTTTACTCATTACCTGTGACATTTGCATACCACTGTTTAAACCGTGTACTGCCGTGTAAAGCTGACGGCTTAGGTCTGATAAAGTCCATAATATCAGTTGCACGGCCACACCCTCTTCTTTCAGATTATGATGAATGTGTTGTATTCGACGTAAATCGCCCAGCATTACTGCATTTGATAGATCAAAGATTGAGAAACGTGAACTATCGCTCACAGCAGCAAGCACTTGCTCTTCATCTATCTCAATTTGTTGTTGATCATTTTCTTGATAAAGAAGTTTAAGTTTATTGATTTCCTGAGCTGCCGCTAACAGGTTTCCTTCAACACGTTCTGTCAATAAACGTACAGCATCAGAAGTTGCACGCATGCCTTTTTCGCGCATCTGTTTATTGATCCAGTCCATAGTCTGTGATGTAGATAAATCCCATATTTGAACAACCACGCCTTGCTTGTCTATGGCTTTCACCCAGGCCGCATTCCGCCCGTTACCAACCAATCTAGGCATTTGTATCAGCAAGATTTTATCATCAGGAGGGTTATCCATATAATCACGGATAGCCTGACTTCCTGCTTTACCAGGTCCCTTGGTTTCGACACGCAAGTCAATTAGCTTACGTTCACTAAATAACGATAAGCTGTTTGATGCGCCTAATAGAATTCCCCAGTCGAATCGACTATCTGCGTGTAAAATATCCCGCTCGGTAAACTCTTGCTGTTTTGCAAACTGACGTATTGTGTCTGCTGCTTCCATTAGTTGATAAGGTTCATCACCAGAGAGCAGGAAAACACCCTGATTTTTTCTTTTTAGCTGTAAAAATGAACTTAGTTGGCCTGGATTAATTTTCATTAGCCGATAATAACGTTCCCAAAAGGTTTATGTAAGTTTTAACTAATAGTCTTATTATTCAGGTATAAAACGTTTAAGATTGCGATGCACAGCTATTATGCTTTAGTCGGTGATGTTCAACAGAAAAAGACTACCGTTTATTCTATTAGCTATATATTAAGGACTACTATATCGACTTATACTGCCATGAAGTTTACGAATCACTTGAATTATATTTAGTGGGTTTGTTCGGGGTTCGTTTTTTTAATAGATATGCTCAATTATTAGATTACTCAACATTTAATTCGATATTGAAGAAATAAAAAGGAAATTTACATGAGAATGACTACGCAACTATCTGTATCGAGTGTAATACTTGCTGCAGTACTATCAGGATGTAGCCAACAACAAGTGATTGGCGGTTCGCAGGTTAGTGGAAGCTCACAACAACAAGTTGAATCCACAGCTCCCGTTGTTAAGGCGGATCCAAAAGCTCCTGTAGTAACAAAGGCACCTGTTACAGTTTATAAACCGAAACAACCTGCTCCAAGAAAAGTCTATACTCGTGGACCAAAGCCTCGCTCTGGAACAGGATTACCGGCTGCCAAGCCAGGTCAGTGTTTTGCTAAAGTGAAGAATCCAGCAAAATACGTTACTAAACAACGTAAAGTTTTGATCCAAAAAGCTTCATCTAAACGCGTTTTAGTCAGAGCTCCTCAGTATCGCTGGATCAACAAGAGAGTACTTGTTAGAAAAGCAACTTACCAAAATCGTCATGTTCCTGCTCAATACCGAACACAAAATAAACGTGTAATGGTTAAGCCGGCTTATAACACATGGCGTAAAGGACATGGCGCGATTACACGTATCGATAATATGACAGGTGAAATAATGTGTCGTGTTACGGTTCCTGCGGTTTACAAAAATGTATCTCAGCGTGTACTCGTTAGAAAAGCTCAAAATATCAGAAAAATGATTCCTGCTGTTTACAAAACAGTAAAACAAAAACAACGTGTTTCAGGTGCTCTATACAAAACAGTTAAACGTCCTGCTCGCTATACAACTCAGAACTACCGAGTAAAAGTAGCCGGTGCGCGTTATGTATGGCGCCCAATTATTTGTAAGACAAATGCACCGAAGAATTACCGCCAGGCTGCAGTTAAGCGTAGACCAGTTGTTCGTTCAAAAGCTATGCATAAAACACAATACAGACGTCCAGCACAAGGTATCACTAAAGAGCAGTACCTGAAGGTGATGAATGCGCCTATGCCAAGTAAAAGCAAAGCAAAAACGACGCCAAAAAAGGTAGAGTCAAAGCCAATGACTAAGCCCGAAGCAATAATGGAAAAGCCTGAAGCTAAAGCAAAGACTAAACCTGAAGTTAAAATGGATAAGCCTGAAACTAAAGTAGATACAAAAAAGCCTGAAGCAAAGGCTCCTGCAAAAGCTTCAACAACAGCAGAAAAGCCAAGCAAAACAGCTATTAAGAAGAATATTGTATATGGTATTCAAGCTGCACTTAAATCTAAAGGCTATAACCCTGGAAAACTTGACGGAAAAATGGGGCCGAATACGGCAGCTGCTTTGAAAGCATTTCAGAGTTCCCGTGGTTTACCCGTAGGCGTTCTATCTAAAGATACATTCCGTGCTTTAGGGCTTGTTCGTTAAATAACTTTATATCGTGTAATTCCACGTCATCTATTTCAAAATAGATAATAAAAAAGCCTGCGTTTTGCAGGCTTTTTTTGTGCCTTTAAATTGAACGTTTGATGGTATATTGTTGTACTAATCACTTATTAAAACAAATGTAAGGAATTAATAGAATGGTAGAAACATATGAAAAACTGGGACTTTTTTATCTTGGACAAGATATTGATAAAACCACTCAGGAAGCTACCGAAGCCCTTACTCTTTTAAAGAACAAAAACTTCACTACCCATGCAACGATTATTGGTATGACCGGAAGTGGTAAAACCGGTTTGGGCGTTGGAATCATAGAAGAAGCCGCAATTGATAACATCCCATCTATTGTGATCGACCCTAAAGGTGATATGGGTAATTTATGCCTGACAGATCCTGAGTTTTCACCTAGTTCTTTCGCACCCTGGGTTGCCGATGAAGCCAAAAACAAAGAGCAAGACGTTAATGAGTATGCTGAAAAGATTTCCAGTATGTGGAAAAAAGGCATTGAAAGTCATCATCAAAACAGTAGCAGAGTCGCAAAATTTACAGCGGTTAAAAAAACCATCTACACTCCCGGTAGTAGCTCTGGAGTTAGTGTTAATGTACTAAGCTCACTAGAAACTCCTCCTTCAGAAGTGATGGATGACACTGATTCATTCTCATCCTATATTAATTCGACGGTGAGTAGTCTGCTTTCATTGATCGGCATAGAAGCTGACCCAGTAGAATCTAAAGAATATATCTTGCTCGCTCAACTCATTTCTAATTCCTGGTTAGAAGGTAATGACTTGAGTCTTGAAGACTTGGTCGGAAGAATAATCAGCCCGCCATTCAAAAAAATTGGGGTATTGCCTTTAGATGCATTTTATCCGCAATCAGAACGCTTTAAATTTGCGACTAAGTTTAATTCCGTGATTGCTTCTCCAACTTTCAAGAGTTGGTTAGAAGGTGAAACACTCGACATTCAAAAGCTCCTTTATGATGAAAACGGAAAAGCAAAAATCGCCATATTTTCTATTTCACATTTAAGCGATGAAGAAAGGATGTTCTTTGTTACTTTACTGTTGAATAAGTTTATCGCCTGGATGAGACGTCAAAGCGGTACATCTGCATTGAAAACCTTGTTGTATATGGATGAAATCTTTGGCTTTTTCCCACCCACGAAAAATCCACCTAGTAAAGAACCGATGTTACTTCTGCTGAAACAAGCCAGAGCCTATGGTATTGGTATCGTTTTGAGCACGCAAAATCCGGTTGATCTTGATTATAAAGGTCTTTCAAATATGGGAACCTGGTTTATAGGTCGATTGCAAACCACACAGGATATCGATCGAGTTATTGATGGCTTAGGAGGTAAGGTTGGTTCTAGCTTCAATAAAGCTGAAATACGAACCTTGTTGGCAAATTTGAAAGGGCGTACTTTTTTTCTTAAAAGTGCTCATTTAGAAGATATTCGTTTATTTGGTACCCGTTGGGTGTTGAGCTACCTAAAAGGACCGTTAAAGCGTAACGAAATATCTGCGCTTATGAAGGATCAAAAGGAGTTTTCGAAAAAGAAGCAGGAACAAAAAGAAGAACAAATAAGTGCACCTGAAATTCCAGCAGGATTTGATAAATACACCACCTTGGACAGTAGCATTATGCAGTATTATATGCCGGATCTCACTGGTTCAAAGCAGTATATACCAAGCTTAATGGCTGATTGTACACTCAACTTTTTTAATCAGTCTAAGGGAATTGATGAAGAAGAAAATTACTGTTTAACCCTGGAACAATCTGAAAGCGATTCTTCTGCTGACTGGGATAATGCCATCAGTGAAGAGGGTGAAGATAATTGTTTTACTAAATTACCAAGTAAAGCACCGAATGAAGCACATTACGCTATAGTTCCGGAATATATTTCTAAAGATAAACAACTTAGAAAGGCGAAAAAGTCATTAACTGACTGGTTGTATTACGAGCATGAATTAGAACTCTATCGATGTGATTCCCCCAAGCTGTTTTCCAAAGCTTATGAATCATTGGGAGATTTTAAAGTACGTATTGCAGATATTTTGAATGATGAAAAGGAGCAAGCGATTGAAGTATTGCAGGAACGTTATGCAAAAAAAGAAAAAGTATTAACCGATCGACTGGATCGTTATGCCATGAGCCTTGAAAAAGAAGAGTCTGATACAACTAGTTCCTTTTTAAATGCAGGTATAACTGTCCTAGGTGCTTTATTTGGTAAATCCCGTGCCTCAATTGGCAGAGCGGGTTCACGCGTTCTTAAAGAAAGAGGCGATGTAGGACGTGCCAAAGAAAAAGTTGCAAAAGTTGAAGAAGACTTAAGAGACCTCGAAGAAGAACTCGAAGACAAGATTGATGACCTAGTTGAAGAATATGATATCGAAGAAGTTGATATCGAAGATTTTAGTATTAAACCAAGAAAGACCGACGTACAGGTAAATGAAATAGCGGTAGTATGGAAATCCATTTAAGGTTAATTCTATAGTGTCTTATTCATAAAAAGAAAGTCACCCCCCTACTTTTAAGGGGTTTTCTCTCAATGATAAATGCCGAGCTAGTAATCTCTAATTTTTAAACCTACTCCACAGGCTAAGCCAATAAAGTCAGGAAAAGACGTATTCACATTGGCGCAATTATTAATGGTAATTTCACCATTTGCGCGCAAACCTGCAATAGCAAAAGCCATCGCTATTCGATGATCGCCGTGGCTTTCTACAGTTCCTGAAGTGAGTTGGCCACTTTGTATGATTATGCCATCAGGAGTAGCAATCGCATCTATACCGCAATTCACTAAGCCATCGACCATTACCTGAATTCTGTCACTTTCTTTTACACGAAGTTCTTCTGCACCGGTTAAACATGTTTCGCCTTCTGCACAGGCAGCCGCAACAAAAAGAACAGGAAATTCATCAATTGCCAATGGAACAAGTTCTTCAGGGAAGTGAATTCCTTTTAGTTTTGCTGATCGAATACGAATATCTGCTACTGGTTCACCACCCACTTCCTGCTGATTGGAAAGAGTAATATCTGCTCCCATCAATCTTAGAATATCAATAACACCAGTACGCGTTGGATTAACACCTACATGTTGAAGAGTAATATCAGAGCCTTCTGCAATACTTGCTCCAACCATAAAAAATGCAGCTGAAGAAATATCTGCTGGTATATCTATGTCACACGCTTTTAAAGTTCCGCCGCCTTTGAGACTCATACGATTACCTTTAGTAGAAACATCGTAACCAAACCCCCTTAACATTCTTTCTGAATGGTCTCGTGTAATACCGGGTTCAGTAATGCTGGATTCACCTTCTGCATAAAGTCCCGCTAGCAATACTGCGGACTTAACCTGAGCACTAGCAACTGGCATATCGTAATGGATACCAGTGAGTTTATGACCTCCTTTAATGTTAAGTGGTGCAGTACCGCCTTCATATGTTTCAATGACCACCCCCATACTTTTAAGGGGTTTTGTGATTCTATTCATTGGACGTGACGATAAAGAATCATCACCTATCAATGTCGAATCAAAACTTTGACCAGCAAGCAGACCAGTCATTAAACGCATTGCTGTTCCGCTGTTTCCCATATCCAATTCTGATTCTGGCTTCTGCAGGCCATGCATGCCTACACCATGTATTGTGACATCCTTGCCTTCTGCTCCGATAGGCCCTTCGATTTCAACACCCATTTTACGGAAAGCATTCATTGTAGCAATACAGTCTTCACCGGTTAAAAAACCTGTTACATGTGTTGTACCTTCTGCCAGTGAACCCAGCATAATAGATCGATGGGACATGGATTTATCACCTGGAACTCTAAGAGTTCCAGTCAATTTCCCATTGGGGGTTGTTTTGAATGTAACAGTATTAGACATCGGGTACGGGTATTCCTTAGTGTTTTTGACTTAACAGTTATGATTTAATAATGCCATCACGGGTTGTTTTCGCATCAGCAAATAATTTTTCAATAGCGTCAGCATCAGCATTTTGTATAGAATTACGTAAATCAGTGAGATCCTGTTGAAAATCATCAAGTACAGCTATAATAGCCGTTTTATTATCTAGGCAAATATCACGCCACATAACAGGGTCACTTGATGCTGTCCGGGAAAAACTCTCAAATCCCCCTGCGGTATAAGCAAAAACTGCATCACCGTATTCCGATTTAGATAGTGTATTAACAAATGAATAGGCTAAAACATGTGGTAAATGACTGGTCGCAGCCAAAACATCATCGTGTTGCTTCACATCTAAGGTTTCAACTGATGCTCCTGTGACTTGCCACATTTCTTTGATGCGTAATACTGCTACGCTACTGGTTTCACTGGTAGGTGTGAGGATAACCTTATGATCAATGTATAAATCATCAATAGCAGCCTCAACACTACTTTTTTCCCGGCCAGCAATAGGGTGTCCTGCAACAAAGTTGGCGGGTAAAACACCACCATAAGCCTGTTTCGCAGCAGCTAATACACTACCTTTAGCACTACCAGCATCTGTTACAATCGCATTTTCCTCTAAGTGAGGAACAATCGTTTGTAATATGGTTGGTATTGCGCGAATGGGAACAGCAAGTAACACCACATCAGCCCCTTGTACTGCTTCTACCGGGTCTAAGGTGTAACCATCAATTACTCCTAATTCAATTGCTCTTTGCAGATGCGCTTCACTGCGACTACAGCCAATAATCTTTTCACAATAGCCTATTTTTTTGAGAGCCAATGCGAGTGATCCGCCGATTAAGCCAACACCAAATATGGTTAGTTTTTTGATCATAGTAATAACTATTTATCTATTGGTCGTCTATGGGGTACTGTTCTAAAGCAACATCTAGCGCATTGAGACAACGCTGGTTTTGTTCCATTATAGAGATAGTAATACGTAAATGATTGGGTAAACCATAATTAGATATGGGTCGAACAATAACCGCCTCTCTAAGCATTACCTCATAAATAGGCACTGCATTTTGCTCCATATCAATGGTAATGAAATTACCGACTGTTGGAATATAATCCAAACCACGATATTGACAGGCGGCCCGCCAAAATTTAATGCCTTTGGTATTTATCTCGACACAGTTTTCGAGGTGAGCCCGATCATCCAATGCTGCAGTTGCTGCTTGTATAGCCATAGAATTCACATTAAATGGATGTCTTACCCTGTTTAATAAATCAGCGATTTCTTCACTACATACTGCATAGCCC
The DNA here is from genome assembly GCA_963760355.1 of uncultured Gammaproteobacteria bacterium. Lineage (GTDB taxonomy): Bacteria > Pseudomonadota > Gammaproteobacteria > Thiotrichales > Thiotrichaceae > Cocleimonas. The sequence goes on from CAVXCT010000017.1 coordinate 38,200, forward strand.
ACGCGTAACCCTGCTAAAGCATAAATTTTAGAAAAGGTACGAGTGACAATTAAATTAGGGAATTCAACTAGCCATTGAATAGTATCAGGATATTCATCTTCTTCCACATATTCAAAATAAGCTTCATCGACGACTACAATAATATCTTTAGCGACACTTGAGATGAATTTGTGTAATTCATCAGACTTCACCCAGGTGCCTGTTGGATTATTCGGGTTAGCAATAAAAATCACCCGGGTTTTATCGGTAATATGCTCTTTCATTGCTGCCAAATCATGACCGTAAGGATTTGTCTCATGATCTACTGGTAAAGCTTCAGCTACTTTAGCTGTAGCATTCACTGATTGAATACTGATTGGATAAACCGCAAAAGCATAACGTGAATAAATCGCTTCACGGCCTTCACACAAGAAAGCCCTGGCGACCATATCTAAAACATCATTAGAGCCATTACCTAGTGTAATTTGTTGCTGACTAACCTTTAGCATTTCTGACAGCTTTTGCTTCAATATAAAGCCATTACCATCAGGGTAAAGAGCAATATTAGCTCTTGCTTGATTCAATGCCTCGAGTACCAAAGGGCTTGGCCCAATAGGATTTTCATTCGAAGCAAGTTTAAGTGTGTCTGTAACACCCAGCTCTCGTTCTAATTCCTCAATGGGTTTACCTGGCAGGTAGGGTTGTAAACTTTGAACGCCGCTTACGGCAAGTGATTTATAGTTTATAGTCATATTTGTTTTAAATGATTGTGTGAAAAAGTGCTAGAGAACTGCTTTAGGATAAGAACCAAGGACTCTGATAAGCTCTGATTCTTCTGCTAATTCTTCAAGTGCTTTTGCTACATTAGGTTCACTGGCATGACCATCTATATCCATGAAAAAGTAATATTCCCAGTTTGCATTCCTGGATGGTCTGGACTCTATTCGTGTCATATCCAGGCCATGTGCGGCAAGTGGCGCAAGTAAATGATATAACGCACCGGAACGGTTCTTTGCAGAAATCATTAAGGTCGTTTTATCCTTGCCAGATTGAGGGACATCCTGCTTACCAATCACCAAAAAGCGTGTGGAATTGTCTTTACTATCCTCGATATTTCTATGTGCTATTTCTAATTCGTATATTTTAGCTGCCAAAGCGCCTGCAATTGCAGCTGATTCTGGGTCTTCTTTTGCTCTTCTGGCTGCTTCTGTATTACTTGAAACTGGAATTTGTTCTATAGCTGGCAAGTTATCGCTTAACCACTGACGGCACTGCGCTAAAGATTGTTGATGCGAGTAGACCCTTTTAATATTTCGCCAGTCTTTATTTATCGTCATTAAATTATGATGAATGCGTAATGTGACTTCACCACTAATTTTTAACGGCGAATGCATGAACATATCTAAGGTATAGGAAATAACGCCTTCAGTAGAATTTTCTATAGGGACTACGCCGTAATCCACTGTGCCATTTTCGACTTCTTTGAATACCTGTCCTATCGATCCCATAGGAACAGTTTCAACGGCGTGACCAAAATGTTTCTTAGATGCTTCTTGAGAAAAGGTCCCATTTGGCCCAAGAAAAGCGACTTTAATACTTTGTTCCAAGGCTAAACATGAGGAAATAATTTCACGGTAGATTGCCGTTATTCTTTCGTTTTCAAGTGGACCGTTATTATTTTCGCTGACACGATTTAGAATTTGGGCTTCTCTCTCTGGACGGTAAAACCAAAGGTCAACCTCACCTGCTTCGCGTTTGATTTGTGCAACCTTTTCTGCACATTCAGCTCGTTTGGAAAGTAATTCTAGAACCTGATCATCAATAGCATCGATTGAATCACGAATTTCTAATAACTTTTGATTAACTTCTGTGTTAACTCCATCTGTTTTAGCTATAGTGTTTTCAGATGATTTTTTGCCGTCGTTAGAATTCATTCAATATCCAATAAAATACAAATTTATATCATTAAGCCCCAAGAGACTGTAAAAAGTTAACAGCTTTTAAACCAAAAAGAATCATCAGTATAAAAATTACATAGATAACCATTGGTAGCTTAGTAGAACTATTTTTTTCCAATATCCTAGGTTCGTTAGCATTCCCTATTTGCAAATCTAACTCTTGTCCTACAGTCAGAGTCTTTATGGCTGTTTTTGTCCTGAAATGCAACGTTTCTCCACCCAATTGGTATTCTATCGTCGGTAAATCTAATTCACCAATATTCATTAAATCGATAACCTTACCTTTGATTATCTCTGCATTTTTAAAAACTAATAAAGTTTTAATATAAACAATTAAAACTACGAAAAATAATACGGTTAAAGCAACTGTACTCCAACCAAAAATCATATTAAACATTACATCTGAATCTTTCATCTTTTACAAACAACCCATACACTAAAATTTGTTATTATAAACGTCCTATCTTGACAACAATGAATGCAGTCCGCACTTTTTGATATATGTCAAAACCTTATTTGATGGGTTATTTAACCAAATTCTTTTTCAAATGCTTGCATCATATCAACTAACTCAATTATGCCCTGTTCGGGCATCGCATTATAAATACTCGCGCGCATTCCACCAACGGACTTATGCCCTTTTAGGTATACCAAATTTCTTACTGCTGCTGCATCGAGGAATTTATCATTTAAGTCAGAGTTAGCCAGAGTAAATGGTATATTCATTTTTGATCGATATTCTTTATCGATTGGGTTCGAATAGAAATCAGAACTGTCGATAAAGTTATATAGACGTTCAGCTTTTCTTCTATTTACTCTTTCCATATGATCAAGACCACCCTGATCCTTTAACCATTTAAAAATTAAACCAGCCAGATACCATGCATATGTTGACGGTGTGTTATACATCGAATTATTACTGGCATGAACTTCATAATTAAACATTGTTGGTGTGATATCCATAGCCTTGCCAATTAAATCTTCACGTACAATAACAATGGTTAACCCTGCAGGACCGATGTTTTTCTGAGCGCCTGCATAAATCAGTCCAAACTTACTAACATCTACAGGCTGGGACAGAATATTCGAGGACATATCTGCAACTAAAGGTGTTTCACCTGTCTCTGGTATCCATGGAAATTCAACACCTGCAATAGTTTCATTTGGTGTGTAATGCAGATAAGCGGCATCGGGATTTGTATCCCAACTATCATAGGGTGGTATAGCGGTATAGTTATTACTCTCTGAACTCGCAACAATATTTACCGAACAGTAACGTTTCGCCTCTGTAATCGCTTTATTAGACCAAATACCTGTATTTACATAATCAGCACTTTCCTTATCATGTAATAAATTTAAAGGGATTGCAGCAAATTGTGAGGTCGCACCACCCTGTAAAAAAAGCACTTTGTAGTTATCTGGAATGCCCATCAGTTCGCGTAAATCAGCTTCTGCGGCTTTAGCAATACCCATGAAGTCTTTGCCTCTATGACTCATTTCCATTACTGATTGGCCAGTACCGTTCCAATCTAATAATTCAGCCTGGGCTTTTTCTAGCACAGATAGTGGCAGCATTGCAGGTCCAGCACTAAAGTTGTATTTACGTGTCATGGCTTAATCCTTATTAATCTTTATTAAACGTTTTATTCTAAGAGCTGATATTCAACCCAGCATTATTAATATCTTCAGTAGATATAGCACTCGTATTGATGCTGCTAATAGTAATCGGTGTTGAAAGGGAAATACCCTTCTCTATAAATTCCTTTAGCATCAATTATAATAAATGTTATTTAGTGAACAATAGTTTATCTATATCTTTCGTGAAGAAATAAAACACCCACTCTAGAGCATGATCTCCGGTATCCTTAACGCCATACTCAAGTGCATATGATTTTGAATAAAATGTTTTTGCCTATTTTGACAGCTTTATGGATTGTGGAAAATATGTTTTCTACTACATCAACCGAAGTGTCATAAGCAATTTTAAATGTCAGGTTTTCGCGTAATCCGCGCGTAGATGCAAATCTGGATAAGTTATGTACGGTAAAGTCTCTTAACTTGAAGTTTCTTATCATGATTCTATGATTATTCGGGATGCTAAGAATCACAGTATGAAACACCTTGGTTTTTATAGACTAAACCATAGACAGTTTCATCATCATTGAACTGGATGACATCTCCCTCGGTTAACATTTTACTATTTAAAATCATCAAACCATGGAATATGTCTGGTGCCCAGATATTGAAGTTAAAGCGAGGAAAACACCAATAATACCAAGTACACCACCTGCTTCCAGAACTGAATCAAACCCAAGTAATCGAATAATACTTAAAAGTGCGATAATCCCAATAAACAAGCTACTGAAAAATATTTAAAAGCCGCGTTTGATAAGTTGAAGAAAAGCTTTTTACGTCATTAGTTTCGGGTTCTTAAGGGTAATATCGAACTAAAAAACCATGCGAGATATGCATCGCCCAATAGGCAAGATAGATGATCACAAGAACAGCGATAATTAGCAAAAGTATATTTATACCAATTAACAGGTAGCCAAAACTATCTACCTTATTTATATATTCGATAATTTTACCGGCAACATCATCCATAATGAGTCAGGGGGGTTAATTAAAGTTTAAACACACCCCCCCACTTTTAGCAGGTTTTTATTCTGGAGCCTCTTCGTTTGAATCTCCATCAGTATCTTCTGCCTTGTCTTCAGAAGAGCTATCTATGACGGATGTTTTTTCATCAGAAGCATCTACATTCATCTTATCATCAAGGTCATCATCAGAGTCATCATCGATACTTTCGATGCGCTCAAGTTGAGTAAGTTTCTCACCTTTACCCAGTTTGATTAAACGAACACCTTGGGTATTACGACCTACTACAGATACATCAATAACTGAGGTACGAACCAAAATTCCACCATTGGTGATCAACATGATTTCATTGTCATCAGTCACTTGAACAGCACCAATTGCAGCACCATTACGTTCAGAGGTTTGAATCGCAATCACACCGCTACCACCACGATGCTGAGTTGAGAACTCTTCAACTTCAGTACGTTTACCGTAGCCATTTTCTGTAGACATCAATAAACGACCTTCACTAAGCACTATCAAGGCATTTACTTTGTGTCCCGCTGGCATCTTGATACCACGAACACCAGCCGCTGTTCGACCCATGCCACGCACATCGGACTCTTTAAAGCGAATTGCTTTACCTTGAGTAGTGAACAACATGGCTTCATCGTCTTTCTCAGTAAGTGCCACATCAACCAGTTTATTATCATCGCGTAAGTCGATAGCGATAATTCCTGATGCACGCTGATTAGAGAAGGCTTTCAGTTCAGTCTTTTTAACCGTACCGTTCTCGGTCGCCATGAAAATATATTTATCATCTTCATATTCTCGGATTGGCAGGATAGCCTGTATTCTTTCATCTTCTTCTAATGGTAATAAATTAACAATAGGTCGACCACGCGAAGTTCGACTCGCCATTGGTAATTGATAAACCATCAACCAGTAAACTTTACCCTTGGATGAGAAACACAACACTGTGTCATGGGTACTTGCGACAAACAGTTTTTCGATGAAATCTTGGTCTTTCATCTTGGTCGCAGCTTTACCTCGACCTCCACGACGTTGTGCACGATAGGTATCGATTGGTTGTGCTTTTGCATAGCCTTCATGTGAAAGCGTAACCACCACATCTTCTTCTGGAATCAGGTCGATATCACCCAGGTCTTCTCCCACTGCATTTATTTTTGTTAATCGTTCATCGCCATACATTTCGAGCATTTCAACCAGCTCTTCACGGATGACACGCATCAAACGTTCGGGGCTAGCAAGGATATCAAGCAAATCAACAATTTTACTTAATAATTCTTTGTATTCACTAAGTATTTTATCCTTTTCAAGACCCGTTAAACGATGCAATTGCAGGTCAAGAATTGCTTTAACCTGAACATCTGTGAGCCAGTAACCATCGTCTTTGAGACCATATCTCGGGTCTAGATTCTCTGGACGTGCAGTCCCTGAATCACCACGCTCGAGCATTTCTAAAACAATGTCGGCTTTCCATGAACGTGCGAGTAATGCCTCACGAGCTTCTGCCGGACTTGCTGATGCTCTGATTAATGCGATAACTTCGTCAATATTACCTAGTGCAACTGCCAGACCTTCCAGAATGTGTGCGCGTTCACGTGCTTTACGTAGCAAGAAAATTGTACGACGCGTAACTACTTCACGGCGATGACGAATAAATGCTTCGATGATTTCTTTAAGATTGAATAGCTTTGGTGCGCCATCAATCAAGGCAACCATATTGATGCCAAAACTATTCTGCATCTGTGTTTGTTTGTAGAGGTTATTCAAGATAACTTCAGCGACTTCTCCACGCTTAAGTTCGATAACCATGCGCATACCGTCTTTATCGGACTCGTCGCGAAGTTCTGAAATACCTTCTAATTTCTTATCTTTAACGAGGTCTGCGATCTTCTCGATAAGACGTGCTTTGTTCACCTGATAAGGAAGCTCTGTGACTACGATCTTTTCACGGCCGTTTTTATCCGTTTCAAAGTCAGCAACCGCACGAATTTTAACGCTGCCTTTGCCAGTGTGATAGGCCTGTTTAATTCCCTGGGCACCGTTAATAACACCAGCCGTTGGAAAGTCAGGGCCCGGTAAATACTGCATCAAATCGTCGATACTTAGACTCTTATCGTCGATTAATGCAACACAAGCATTGATAACTTCCGTGATGTTATGCGGTGGAATATTGGTCGCCATTCCCACAGCGATGCCAGAAGAACCATTTAACAATAGATTGGGTAGACGCGTCGGGAAAACTACTGGTTCAAATTCTGATTCGTCGTAGTTACCCTGAAAATCAACCGTTTCTTTTTCCAGATCAGCCATTAACTCATGCGCGATTCTTGCCATACGGACTTCCGTATAACGCATCGCAGCGGGCGAATCACCATCTACCGAACCGAAGTTACCCTGACCATCAATAAGCATATAACGCATCGAAAATGGCTGTGCCATTCTGACCATGGTGTCATAAACCGCAGTATCGCCATGTGGGTGATATTTACCGATCACATCACCAACGATACGTGCTGATTTTTTATAGGGTTTGTTAAAGTCATTGCGAAGTTCGCTCATCGCAAATAAAACACGACGATGAACAGGTTTTAAACCATCTCGAACATCAGGTAATGCACGGCCTACAATAACGCTCATAGCGTATTCCAGGTAAGATTTACGCATCTCGTCTTCGAGGTTAATCGGGATAATTTCTTTCGCGAATTCAGACATATTTTCGGGGTTCTTTTTTTGAGTGTTTTTTGTATATTTATCTGGGTAATTTATGAAGAAAAATGCTTCGTAAAAAACTGCTGGAAAGTATATCAGACTGGTACGGAAATAGTACTTAAATACACTGTTTTAAACACGTGTAAGTGGTTTATTTTTATTATGATTACACCCTTAGGATCACCCCCCTACTTTTAAGGCTTTTTTAAACACACTGTATGAATTAAGTATTGTGAAGTCCCATAAGCACCCGCACATGCTCAGTGGCACAACGACCCAATGACGTTAAATCATAGCCACCTTCGAGCATTGAAATAACCCTGCCTTGTGCAAACTCATCAGCTATCTTGCAGATTTGATCAGTAACCCAGATATAATCTTTATCCATTAGGCTAAATCCACCCATATCATCATCAATGTGTGCATCAAAGCCTGCAGATATATAAATAATTTCAGGTTTAAATTTTTTAAGTGCGGGAAGCCAAAATTCTTCAACCGCTTTACGATAATCAGGCCCTTTGGTTCCGGCAGGTAAAGGTACATTCACCATCAATTCTTCCATGGTTTTACCCGCGTAACCCGGGTAAAAAGGATGTTGATATGTCGAGCAGAACAGTATGTGAGGATTATGCGAGAGGATATCTTCCGTACCATTGCCATGATGCACATCAAAATCCACAATAGCCACTCGATCAAGTTTGTGATGCTCAATCGCATGTAAAGCTGCAATGGCTACGTTATTGAAAAAACAGAATCCCATAGCGGCATCTTTTTCTGCATGATGCCCAGGGGGTCGTACGTTACAAAAAGATCTTTTCATCTCACCTGAGACTGCCAAATCAGTGGCTAAAATACCAGCACCTGCAGAGCGTTGAGCGGCTTCCAAGGTATAAGGATTCATGCAGGTATCTGGATCTACATGACGCAAACCTTCCAGGGGTGAATGATTAAAAATATCTTCTACAAATTTTTTATCGTGCGCTCTCTCTATTTGTTCAATAGAAGCATTCGGTGCTTCGTAATAACGCAAAAAATCCATCAGACCTTTAGCTGAAAGTTGATCCTCGATTGCCGTTAAACGTTGAGGACATTCAGGGTGAAATTCAACCATTTCATGTCTCAAACAATCAGGGTGTGTGATATAAGCGGTTTGCATATTTTATCCCTACCTAAGCTTTATTTGTATTCTAGATGTAGTTTTAGTTTTTTCAGAAGATTAGCGGCAATTATTCGCTTTTACCAATTAACTCATGAAATTTTTTTCAAGAATACTTAATAAGTATATAAGCTTTGATTATTGTCATGAAATCTTTATATTAAATAAGGCAAGATCTGCATTTTATTAATGTTTCTTTCAGCAGTACTTAGAGCCTGTGCTGATCAAGTATCGACATTGACTAATTTATACGCAGCAGCAAATATTTTATCTAGTAACAAACGCACGAAAGGCCGAAATTGAATTTGTGAATAATTTGTCTAGTGAATCAAAATATTTCAGATTTATGCATGCAGTTAATGATATTACTCCAGAGATGCTTTCCAGATTCACTAAACTGGATTACGACCGCGAAATAGCGTTTGGCTCTTTTATTTAGAAAAAAAATAATAATAAACTATTAGGCGTAAGTCGTTACTCAATAGATCCAGATAAAAACAGTTGTGAATTTGCTATTGTTATTGTTAACAAATATCAAGGTATGGGTTTAGCTAGGCAACTCATGCTTATTCTTATAGGACATGTGAAAGATCGTGATTTAAATATAATCTAAGGGATTGTCCTTAAAAACAATAGATCCATGGATAAACTGATGGCATCATTAGGCTTCAAAAAGAGCCCTTCAAAAGAAGATTATGACATTAATAATTATAGATTCGAATTTGACTCATAGTCAAATCTATACATGCCAATAGTTAAAAGTGATTTTAAACCAGCCTGGTGGTTAAATAACCCACACTTGCAAACTCTCTGGCCCACTTTTTTTAAAAAACGTCCAGAGCTTAATCTGGAAAATCATCGTCTTGAACTTGATGATGGTGATTTTATAGACATTTCAGCAACCCAGGATATTCAACAAAAACCCATTATTCTATTGCTACATGGACTCGAAGGAACACTGGAGTCTCATTATGCGAAACCCTTAATTAAACTACTGGACGATAATGGCTATGGTGTCTGCTTTATGCATTTTAGAGGCTGTAGTGGGGAAATAAACCGACTAAAAAGAAGTTATCACAGCGGTGATAGTGCAGATTTACAAACGGTAATTGAACATATAAAAACACAGTATCACCAATCACCTTTTGCTGTGATTGGTTTTTCATTAGGTGGAAATGTATTACTTAAATGGCTTGGAGAACAAAAGCAAGGTGCTAGCACAACTACTGCTATTGCTGTTTCAGTACCTTTCAGATTAAGAGATGCTGCTGATAGACTTGAAAAGAGTTTTTCACGGGTATACCAGAAGCATCTAATCAGTAGTTGTCAAAATAAGTACAAAGCAAAAGATTCTAAAATTAGTTTAGGTTTAGTGGAAGATATTGAACGAGTGAATACTTTTTTTGAATTTGATGACAAAATTACAGCACCACTCCACGGATTCGAAAATGCAGAACACTATTATACTAAGTCTAGTAGTCACCAATTCTTGTCTACTATAGAAAAACCGACCTTAATTCTACATGCTGAAGATGATCCATTTATGTGGAAAAGCACACCTCCCAAAGCAAATGAAATTTCGGAAAGTGTAAGCTTTGAACTTTCTAAATCAGGGGGACATGTTGGCTTTATTTCTGGCAAATATCCTTGGGCTGCAAACTATTGGGCCGATCAAAGAATTCTAAAATGGTTAGCATCTGATTATGAGTCGTAAACCTAACTGATTTGAGTTGAGTTTGTTAGAAGTGCGACTAAAGAATAATTTGATTTATAAAGTAGAAAACAACATCAGTTAAGTCAAGATTCATACTACTTCTGTAAACTAGGTTGTATACAAGAATTCACCTAAATTAAATGCCTCCAGGATATAAAAAATATAAATAAGGCATTTCTCAATACAAAAATAAATATCAAATAATTATGATTTTTCAGATCACATCCAACTCAATGACATCAAAGGAGGATAAAAGTAATTCTAAAAAGCGTGGCGTATTATTATTGAGCATTTTTATATTTCCAATACTTTTGACTTCGTTTGTTTTTTTATTAGTGTTGTTGATTAGTGATATTAAATTTAATACGGTCGGCACTAAAACAGATTATGCTGAAATTACCACTCCTGAAAATCAATCATCAGTTGGTAATAAATTTAAAATTTCTGGAACACTAAATGTGCCTTTGGATAATCATACCTATTACTTATTAGAATATCGTGAAAAGAATTATTGGCCGAAATATTCTCTTGGAAATAAAAAAAATACTTGGAGTAAAGATTTATCGAATAGAGCTAAAAAGAATGCCTTCTCTTCTTTTCAAGTCATTATGGTTGATAAGAAATTAGCTTCAAGCATAGACAACTGGTTTAAAAAAGCACATGAGACTGGAGAATACCCGGGGATTCGCGACCTTAAAATAGAACATGTGGTTGCGAAAGTAAGGTTGCAAAAGAAATGAGCTCGATAAGAATGAACTGGTTAGATATTGCCAGACTATCAGCAGCTTTCAGCATCATAGGTATACATACGACTACTGACCCTAAAGGAAAAGCATTCATTGATTATGATATCAGTGAAAGGGTTTTTCCTGTATTGATGCGAACTACAGCAGAACTAGCGAGTACAGAGTTTTTTATACTTGTGTCGCTATTTCTTTTAGCATACAAGTTAGAAAGAAAACCTATGACTTATAGCGCAACTATGAAATTACAGATGCGCCGGTTACTGGTTCCCTTCGCATTCTGGACAGTTTTTTATGCATTCTTTGTTTTAATCAAAGCTCATGCCTTTGGTTATTTAGACCCAATGCTAGAAAAGTTGACCTTACCCAGTACATGGGCGAGTTACTTTCTACTGGGAAAATCGCAATATCATATGCATTTTATACCCACAATATTCTTAATTTTCTTATTTTATCCAATTTTTAAGCTCGCATTAAAGACACCTATCCTGGGTTTACTCATGGTTCCTTTTTTGGCATTTAATCTCATAATGAGCACTTGGATCTGGGGGAATATTGAAGATCGAACCACCCTGGATTACATGGTACGTGGTGTTAAAGTCCTTTCATATATTGGCTACGGTTTCGCTGCCTACAGTATTTTAGGACTTTGGCAGCAGAAGTTTGATGAGGAACTTTCAAAGAGAATCTTCATGTTCGCCCTGTTGATAATAGCAGTGTTGTTTATCGTAAAACTTACGCATGCAGCGCAAAGTATCGAAGTGGGCTCTTACATACCTAAAGTTGACGCTATTTACTACGCACATGGAATTTTACCAATTGCTGTCATTTTATTATTTCTTGGCAGTCAGCATTTTCAATGGCCAGAACGAATCAGTGACTTTTCGAAATTTACATTTGGTACCTATTTGATGCATCCAGCAGTGATAGATGTGATTGATATATTTCTGAAAGGTACTCAGATTGCACCCTATCAGTTAGTGCTGTTTAAATATTCACTGACATTAGCGCTGGTTTTATTGCTTTCAATAATCATTAGCAAGATACCGCTACTTGCCTGGACCATAGGTTTAGGGCCATTACCTTTCACAAAGAAAGATAATAAAAAAAATATACTAGATAAAAATAAAACAAATATACCCGCAGTTAATTAAAAAAATAATATGTTTTCAAGAATACTTTTAGTCGCCATGTTCTTACTCTTAGCCTGGAATTCTTATGAATTAACCACTAAGAATGAAAGTTTAAAAAGTCAGAATCAGGATCTTCTAAAACTGATATCTGAGGTGAGATCAAAACAAGAGTTACAGGCTAAACAACTGATAAAACAGAGTGCGTTACTCAATAAAAATAATGCTATTCAAGAATCGATATTGCTTAAATTCAAGTCCATCGATAAAAAATTAAAAGTGGTTAACTTTGCAAAAAAGGTTGACCCGAAAAAATTAGATAAAACGGAAAAACCTGTCAGAAAAATACTGCCTAGTACTAAAAAAGCTCCTTCTATTTTTGAATTAAATGAACGACTTAAGCAGGTAAAAACAGCCCAGAAAGATGGGCAAATAGAGAAAGCAAGTACACAACTCTTGAGCATAAAAAAAGACTTATGGAAATTAAGAAAAAATAAGAACCTTACTAAAGAACGTGTTGTATCAGTAATGTCATCTATCGATATCGTTATAAACAAGTGGAAAAATAAAGAGACGATTTACACTATCGATAAAATTGAAGAGAAGCTAAAAACCCTATCTTTGATGCTGGAGACGTCAAAATGAGTATCGCAGAAAATAAAAATAATCAAACAAGTGTATTCTTTCACTGGTTTATTCCTGTCGTAATTGGAACACTTATTGCTTTGAGCATTATTTTTTTACTCACGCATTTTAAAAGTACCATCAGTATATTTAGCAACAAAGAAATTAAACCCGAGACTCCAATGAGTCTGGTAAAAAAACCACAGATACAAAATCACTGTAACTTGGGTAAACAAATTCCCAATCAATGCTTTTCAGCACAAAAAGACTTATGTGAGGCAGATCGAGAAGTTGCCAAAATTGCCTGGAAATATTTTGAAAATAACTATCAAGAAAAAACAGGTTTATTCAATGCGGCGAACCAATACCCATCAACAACCATGTGGGATACAGGTTCAGCACTAGCGGCAACAATTGCAGCGGAAGATTTTGGATTGATCAGTAATAAAGAATTTGAAGATAAGATTACTGCCTTGATAAAGACCTTGGTGACAATGGATTTGTTTCAGGGTGAAGCGCCTAATAAAGTGTATAACACCAAGACCATGAAAATGGTTACCTATGCCAATAAATTGACACCAGATGGAATCGGTGTATCAGTTTTAGATCTAGCGCGATTGGTTTCTTGGCTTAGAACCTTGACATGCAAACACCCTAAATTTAAACATCAGGTTGACTTGGCTTTACAACGCTGGAACTTTGATCAATTAATCAAAGGCGGCAGAATGCAAAGCTTGAAGCGATACCCTAAAACAGGAGAGATTAAATCTTTTCAGGAAGGCCGTTTAGGTTATGAACAATATGCTGCGAAAATTCTAGAACGTGAGGGTCATCAATTACGACACTCATCTACCTATAACAATCAAAACAGAAAAGACATTAATATCTTCGGTATTAATATAGCGACTGATAACAGAACACCTGAAAAATATCATTCCAACAACTCTGTAGTGTCCGAGTCCTATATTATGGATGCCATTGAAAATGGTTACGATGATGAAAATACATTACTGATTAATAACATCTATCAGGTACAAAAAAAGAGATGGGAAAACACCGGAATTGTGACAGCAGTTTCGGAAGATAATATCAATAAAAAGCCCTATTTCGTTTACAACACCATTTTCTCTGGTGGTAAAACCTGGGTGGCCAAATCATCAAAAGGCGAAATCTTAAAAGAACATAAGACGGTTTCAAACAAAGCGGCAATTGCATTGTCATTGTTATATCCAGATGACGATTATAGCACCGTGTTATTTGACAAAGTCCGTAACGCATATGACCCAAATAAAGGCTGGTATTCAGGAATTTATGAGAATGGAGAGGGTTTTAACACTTCCACAACAGCAAATACGAATGGCGTTATTTTAAGTGCATTACTGTACAACAAATATGGATCGACACATCAAATTTGTCAAAAATGTCAGCCCGGTCTGAAACACGTAAAAATAAATAAAAATCAATGTGAGACTGATTACAAATGAAAAGGAAAATAACCGCTTTAATTTTAACCAGTACGTTGGTTATTTTACAACAGCCAACCCTTGCAAAAACTAATATTTTTGGTTCCAAAATTAATAATAAAAACACAGAAACCAAATCCAGTGTCACTGGTCAATTTACATTAAAGGATCGATTAAAAGATAGTAAAGTAAGTTTTAGTGCAAGTGCTACCTGGAAACCTGATGCTAAAGATTACTGGTACATTAAAGGCATTGCAAAACATAATTTTGATAATCGTAATGAAGGTTTTAGCTACAACTATGGACTTGGCTATGATGATTGGCACGAAGGTACCTGGACTGTACAAATTAATAATTATGAAAGTTTAAAAATTGGTAAAGGTGGGCTTAACCTGGATAGTGCCATATTGAGTGTTGGTTATAAAACCAAAATTAAACAATTACAAAAACTAAATTTAAAATCTACTTTAACATTGAGTAAACGAACCGATGGCGACCCTAAATTTTCTACATCATTACAGTGGGCGCCACAAAAATACTGGTTTATAAAAGGTATATATATAATGCCGCTTGAGAATGGAAAACCTTATTGGAATTACTTATTTGGATATGACGATTGGCATCCTGGTTCATTCGGTTTTGAATATACTAACTATGAATCAAATCCTTTAAGTGAAACTAATTTTAGAAAAGGAAGTTTCTCTTTAACTTATAAATACAAATTAAAATAAGAAATACGAATAAAAAAGTCACCCCCCTACTTATAGGCGGTTTTTAAATAATAAAAAAGGAGTCATGCGAATTAATTAGATTCAGATTGCAAATGAAGGATAAGTTTTTTTACTTCTTCGTATTCTGAAACAAAATCCTGGAACAGTTGATTTATTTTATAATCACCTTCTCCCAGATTTTGCTCAGAGTTTTCAATCTGAAAACTGATATCAGATAAACCGATAGCACCGAATGTTTTCGTACTGGATTTAAGCAAGTGGCCAATATCTTTAACAGATGCCCAATCCTTATTTTCAATATGATTTTTCAAGTTATCAATAGATGATTGGGTTTCCTGAAAGAATACAGAAACAAGTTCTGGAAATACTTCATCCATACTTTCTGCCAGACTAAAGAATTCACTTTTACTAAAATTTATATTTGTCATATCAGCAATTTATCTAGATTAAAAAACACTGTTTTATAGCGTGTATAGTTTATATAGTAAAAAAAGTAAGTATAGTTTTAATAAAATAATAAATAAAAAACATGAATATTCTCGTGGTTGATGATTCATCCGAAATACGATTAATCATCCAGCATTACCTTAAAAAGTTTAACCACAATGTCGATATAGCTATCGATGGTGGCGATGCGTGGGGAAAAATATTAAACAACGAGTACCAAGTTATTATCAGTGACTGGAAAATGCCAATAATGGATGGGGTTGAACTATGTAAAAAAATAAGAGAAACAAAGTTTAATCGTTATTTATACTTTATCTTGCTAACTGGTATGTCAGGTAAACAAAACACACTGGACGCTATTAAATCCGGTATTGATGACTTTGTTAGTAAACCTATTGATTCAGACGAACTAAAAATACGTTTAAGCTCAGCTGAACGAGTATTGAATCTTGAGGATTCTTTAGAACGAAAAAATTTGACCTTAGAAAAAATTAATCAACGGCTCAATACAGATTTAAAAAACGCAAAAAATACTCAAATTAGCCTATTACCTGCTAATCTGAATACGAATCAGATCAAAACTGCCTGGTTCTATGAACCAGCTGTATTTGTTGGTGGGGATACTTTCAACTACTTCTTTCCATCACCTGAATTTTTAGTCTTCTATAAAATTGATATTTCAGGTCATGGTATTTCTGCAGCCATGCTTTCAATGTCCTTACAATCAACATTAGGATTAAAACGTGGTCTATACGGTGGTCAAATAAATAGAGAAAGTTCTTATGATTTACCAAGAGTTTTCGCTAAAAATCTAAACAAAATGATGTTAGATAATTCTACCGAGCATTATTTAACAATGATTTTTGGTATCGTGGATATCAAACTTAAGCAGATGCATTACGTACAAGCAGGCCATCCACACCCTATGTTGTTCAATAAAGAAAAAGATGAACTGTCAGAGATTAATATCGATGGTTATCCTATTGGGTTAATTGAAGGTGTTGAATATGAAACACAACATATTGAATATAAAACTGGAGATAAATTTATCGTTTATTCAGATGGAATCAACGAAGTCGATTCTGCAATTACCAACAAAAAATTAGAATCAAATACACTATATGAACATTTTGATGAAATAAGAAACCTGTCACCAGCCAAGATGATTAATAAAATTAGAACAACTTGGTTGATTCAAGAACAGTTAAAAGATCTACCAGACGATTTAAGCATACTCATTTTCGAGTTTAAATAAAAATAATTAGGAGACTAAAACATGCAACTTTCTATAAATGAAAACGAAAAAATTACAATAGTAACGATAAAAGAAACACGTTTAGACGCTTCCATTGCACCTGAATTTAAAAAGCAAATGGAGGAAATCATCAACAACAAAAAAGATAAGATAATTTTAGATATAAAAGACATTGGCTTTATGGATAGTAGCAGCTTAGGTGCTTTAGTAGGGGTATTAAAAGCAATGGGAAGTGATGGAAAACTAGTAATCTGCGGAGCTTCAGGTGTAGTTCTTGAACTATTTAAATTAACTAGAATGGATCGCATTTTTACACTAGTAGAAGATATGAATAGTGCCAAACAGGAATTTTTAGCTAACGCTGAATAATGGTATACATACAAAAATAACCTAAGGGGTTATTAGGCGGACATGAATAATATTAATCAAACTGAAATAGATAGTGACTTATCAGAGGTAAAAAACCTTGCAAGTCACTTTCGTAATTTCTGTTCTTACAATCAGTTAAATGATGAGTTTTCTGTTTTATTGGAACTAGCTCTCGTAGAAGCTGTTAATAATATTATTATCCATGCTTATGAAAATACATCCGGCAATAGTATCAAAACGCATTATCAGAAAACCGATACAGATATCATTATTACACTCACTGACGTAGGTAAAGGTTTTACTGTAAAGAATAATAACAATTTAATTCAATGTAATAACATTCATGCGTTACCAGAAGGTAATTGGGGAATCGAGCTAATCGAGTCTATTGCAGATGAGGTCGAAAGAAGTAGAGAAAATGGTTCAAATACTTTAATCATTAAGAAAAGCATTAACTAAAAATAATTAATCTAATCGAACATCGAATAATAAGAATAATATGAAATTTTATTTTGAAAAGTACGAAGACAGGAAACCAGAACCGCCATTAGCTAATAACGAATGGCGCGAACTACTCTGGCAGTACTTTGCAGTCATTGCCTTAGTAGTAGGAGCTTGGTATATCATTTGGAGATGGACTTCTTCTTTAAATTACGATGCATTATGGTATGCGGTACCTCTTGTTATTGCAGAGACTGGCGCCTATATCGGACTCATTCTTTTTACATTCAATTTATGGAAAGTAAAAGATACGCCTAAGCAAGACCCACCTACAATGCTTAGTGAAGTGGTCGCTTATGATATTTCTGATGATAGAACAATCAATGTCGACATGTACTTTCCTACCTACGATGAAGATCCTGAATTAGTTAGATTAAGTCTTAAAGATGCAAAAAAAGTACTAAATCCTATGGGCGTTAATATCAGCATTCATGTATTGGATGATGGTAGTCGAGAAAGCATGAAACTAGTTGCTGAAGAAGAAGAGGTTAATTACATAACAAGAGAAGGCAATATAGGTTTTAAAGCAGGAAATTTACGTAATGCCATGGAACAAACCGGGGGTGATTTCATAGTCATCTGTGATGCAGATACACGCCCACTTCCTACATTATTACAAAATACATTGGGTTATTTTAAAGATTCAGATGTTGCCTGGGTACAAACTCCCCAATGGTTTTTTGATATACCTGAAGGAAAACCACTCGATAAATTCTTAAGTAAATACCTTTCAACACCTGGTAGCTTGCTAGGAAAAGGCATCCAAAAAGTAATAGGCCCTGTGCAGGTAGGTGCTGATCCTTTTGTTAATGATCCTAAAATGTTTTATGACGTAATTCAACGTAGACGAAATTGGTGTAACGCTTCATTTTGTTGTGGCGCAGGATCAATTCATAGACGTGAAGCGGTTATGGAAGCTGCATTAAAATCATATGCAGAACAAATTGATGCTGATGTAGAAGATATTTATAAAAAAGTAAAAAGGATTACAGGTGAATCAAAACTCGATGAAAGCTTGCTTACACTGATTGATCAACAAGCTTTGCTAAATAATGAGTTCACTCCGTATCGTTTTCATGTATCGGAAGACATCTATACATCAATAGTATTACATTCAGATCCAGACAGAAACTGGAAGTCTGTGATGCATCCAGATGTAGAATCTAAAATGCTATCTCCACAAGATCTTTTAACCTGGACAATCCAGCGTTTTAAATATGCAGGAGGCACATTGGATATAGCAAAAAATGATAATCCTGTGTTCCGTAAAGGTATGTCACTCCCACAGCGTTTAATGTATGCAACAACCATCTGGTCTTACATGGGTGGGATATGGAATGCTATTTTCCTGACAGCTCCACTCATATACTTATTCTTTGCTGTTTCACCTGTCCAAAGTTATTCAATGGATTTTTACATCCACATAGTACCTTTTTTATTATTGACTGAAATTGCTTTTATGATAGGTGGCTGGGGTCTTGCAGGTTACCCCTCGAAAGCATCCTATCTGGCTTTTTTCCCAACCAATTTAAGAGCCTTATGGACAGTTATGAAAGGGGAGAAAATAAGTTTTCCTGTTACCCCAAAAGACCGTCAGGAAGGAAATTTTTTGAACCTGGCCATCCCACAAACTGTCATCATTGTTTTAACCATTATCGGAATTATATTTGCCTGGTCTCAGTATCAACTAGAACACCCCTCTTATGATATTAATGGCGTTCTGTTAAATACCTTTTGGGGGCTTAATAATATTTTAGCGTTAAGTGGCATAATCTTCGCCGCTTTATGGAAGCCAGAAGAAGAACAAGACCAGCTTACATTAGCTTAAATCGAGTATATAAAAATGACTAACAATATCGTACCAGGATTCAAACAAAATTTAGTTAGAGCGAGATCACATATTATATTTATGCTGGCCTTAATCACTGCTTTTTCTTTGGTGATAACATTATCAAACGCCTCTTTTGAAGATCGTGTAACTGCAAAATCTACTGTAAAAAATGTTATAGACATGAAATTACCTCCTCAAAGAAATCTAACAGCAGAAGAAAAGCAATGGTCTTTAATCGCGTGGAAATATTTTCAAAATAATACGATTGAATCAACTGGCTTAGCTAATTCTGCTAACGCCTATACATCAACCACACTTTGGGATAGTTCTTCCTACTTGTTAGCAATTATTTCTGCAAACCGACTAGAAATTATAGACAAACAAGAATTTGATACTCGAGTAAATAAATTTTTAGCAACTATGTTAGCCCTACCTTTGTATGAAAATAAATTACCTAACAAAGCGTATAACACCAAATCTTTAAAAATGGTTGATTACAATAATAAAGTCACAGAAAAAGGACTAGGTTGGTCAGCAATAGATATTGGTCGATTAATGGTACCGCTGAATATATTAGTCTGGAACTATCCAGAATTTACCTCACAAGTTAAAGCCATTACTAAACACTGGGACCTTAATTCAGCAGTAGATAAAGGTGATATGTATGGTGCCTTAAATGAAGATGGAAAAACTGTCTATCTTCAGGAAGGACGTTTAGGGTATGAAGAATACGCATCTAAATCATTCCAACTGGTAGGTCTGGATGTGAGTAGCGCAATTGATTACACATCCTGGTTAAAATTTATTAATATCGAAGGTATCAATATACCAACTGATAGCAGAACGCCTGAAAAATTTACCGCACATAACTATGTTGTATCGGAGCCTTACATCCTTGATGGCATTGAATATGGATGGGATCAGATGTCTCGTGAATTTGCAGGTCGCGTTTATACTGTTCAAGAAGAAAGATTTAAGAATACAGGAAAGCTTACCGCTGTAAGTGAGGATAACATTGATCAGGCACCCTACTTCGTCTATAACACAGTATTTACCAGTGGTAAGGAGTGGAACGCCATTACCGAAGACGGAACAGATGCTAGTGAATTCAAAACACTAAGTACGAAAGCAGCCTTTGGCTGGCATATGCTATATGAAACTGACTACACCAAAAAATTAATTAAAGTAGCCAGTAAATTATATGACCCTAATTTAGGTTGGTATTCTGGATTATATGATAAAACCGGTAAACCGAATAAGGCTATAACAGCAAACACTAATGGAATCATTCTTGAAGCA
This sequence comes from uncultured Gammaproteobacteria bacterium, assembly GCA_963760355.1. Lineage (GTDB taxonomy): Bacteria > Pseudomonadota > Gammaproteobacteria > Thiotrichales > Thiotrichaceae > Cocleimonas. Next base: position 58,716 of record CAVXCT010000017.1, read on the forward strand.
TTAGCCTATAAACAAACTGGTACTTTATTAAAGCCATAGTATCGAAACCATATTTGAAACCAAATATTGAAACCTTAAAAAGTATTCAGCCATATGATTACAAACAAAGAATAATAAATATAAGAGTCCTGATAGATATGTGTATTACAACAAATGCAGCATGGAAAAACTTACAACAACATGCATTAGATATGTCTGAATTTCATCTACGAGATGCATTTGTAGCCGATAAAGAGCGCTTTAAAAAATATTCAATTCATTTAGATGGACTTCTGTTTGATTATTCAAAACAAAGAATAACTAACGAAACAATGGATCTACTTTTTGACCTGGCGAAAGAAAGTGATCTAGAGAACTGGCGTGATAAGTTATTCAATGGCGAACGTATTAATCATACTGAAAACCGTTCAGTGTTGCACACAGCTCTAAGAGACATGTCTTCTAATCCTATCATTATAGATGGTGCAGATATAAAACCTGGAATAAATTCTGTTCTAAAAAAAATGGAAGCATTTATTGAAAAGATACACTCTGGTGAATGGTTAGGTTATACAGGTAAACCTATTGATACCATTGTGAATATTGGTATAGGTGGGTCAGACTTAGGCCCAAAGATGTTATATGAAGCGCTAAAGCCATACCATATGCCCAATTTAGACGTCTGTTTTGTTTCAAATCTTGATGGTGCTGACTTAGCAAACCAATTTAATCAGATAGACCCAGAAACAACCCTGTTTACTATCGCATCAAAAACGTTTACCACATTAGAAACCATGCAAAATGCAAATACCGCGCGTAATTGGTTTTTGCGACATGCTAAAAGTGATAGTGACATTGCAAAACATTTCGTTGCTATTTCAACTAATGCAAAAAGTGTTTCAGAGTTTGGTATCGATACTAATAATATGTTCGAATTCTGGGACTGGGTTGGAGGTCGTTATTCTTTATGGTCTGCAATTGGACTACCTCTTGCATTAGGTATTGGTATGCATCATTTCAATGCACTCCGTGAAGGCGCCTATGACATTGATATGCATTTTAAAAATTCATCCTTAGATAAAAACATACCCGTAATCATGGCTCTAGTCGGTATCTGGAATAGAAACTTTTTAGGTGCGGAAACCCTGGCAGTACTTCCCTATGACCATCTGCTAACTGATCTGCCTGATTTTCTTCAACAGTTAGGTATGGAGAGCAATGGTAAATCTGTTGATAGAGATGGTGAAGAAATAGACTATGCAACTGGAGCTGTCGTTTGGGGAGCAAATGGCAACAATGGTCAACATGCATTTTTTCAACTCTTACATCAAAGCAAAACCTTAATCCCGTTAGATTTTATTGGTAGTGTTAATAGCGGTTATTCTCTTGAAGGACACCAACAAAAACTTTTTTCCAATATGACTGCACAGGCTAAAGCCTTAATGTGTGGAAAAACAAAAGAAGAAGTCAAGTAAAGAAGCACAATCAGAACATGATAAATCAATAATCCCCTATAGAGTTTTTGAAGGTAATGTTCCTTCAAATATGATTCTTCTTGATCATTTGACACCGCATAGTCTGGGAATGTTAATAGCTTTGTATGAACACAAAGTATTTGTTCAAGGTGTTATCTGGAACCTCAATTCATTTGATCAATGGGGCGTTGAACTCGGTAAAAAGTTAGCAAATGAGATTTTGGATGATTTAGTGAGCGATAAACTCTGCAGTAAACATGATTCTTCTACCGAAGGACTAATAAATTATTTCAGATCAAGTTTTCTGGATAAGTTAGCTTCTTAACCCAGTAAATTAATTAATACACATATAATAAAAATAAAAATATTTGAGATATTCATGTTTAATAAACTATCAAGGTCTGATGTCATTTATCGACACACTTTTGTCATCATAATGGCTTTTGTATTGATCATAGGAAGTGCTGTTGTGCTCTCATATACCTATGAACAAACAAATGCCATGAATGAGCGTATTGCCAAAATTGATGCGGAACAATTTGCTTCTTCAGTTTCTAAATTTAGAAATTTTTATAGCAAAACAATAGTACCCGCTGCCAAAGAACATGGTATGACCATTACACATGATTATAAAAATACTAAAGGCTCTATTCCATTACCAGCAACGTTTGCCAAAGATTTTGGGGAATCCATCTCTAAGGATAAAGCGTCATATACAGTAAAACTCTATAGTGACATGCCATTCCCATGGAGAAAACAAGGTGAATTAGATGAATTTGAAAAGGCAACATTAGATAAAATAAAAAAAAACCCGAATACACCCGTTATATCTTTTGAAACTATAAATGGTGCAAAAGTTCTCAGATATGCTCGCGGCGACTTGATGAAAGAAAGCTGCCTGGGCTGCCACAACAGCTATTCAGAAACCCCTAAAACAGATTGGAAAGTAGGAGATGTTAGAGGGATATTAGAAGTAATACGCCCTATAAACTCATCTGAATTTAATACTATAGAACTGTTAAAAAAATCATTCCTGATGATGTTAGCTATTATTCTGTCTATGGTAGGTCTTATATTTTTTGTACTCAGAAAATTAACATCTTCGTTAGATTCAACCTACGAAGCCTATAAAAAGGAAGAAAAAACATCACAAAAATTACATGCTAGTAGTGTAAAAATGATGGCTATTGTCAATTCTGTAGAAGAAGTAATTATAGTTATTAATGAGAAAGGAATAATTACTGAATGTAATAACTCAATAGAAAAAGTATTTGGTTACTCTGTAGATGAAATAATTGGTCAAAACGTCAATATTTTAATGCTAGGTGATCACCATAAGCATCATGATAAATATATTAAGGAATTTATACAAAAAGATGAAGGTACTGTTATGGGACAAAACAGAGAATTTGCTGCCATACGTAAAAACGGAGAGAAGTTCCCAATAGAACTCTTTGTTAATGATGCGCGTATTGGTAATGAAGTTATCTTTACAGGTAGCATTCGAGATATTACACATCGAAAAGAAACGCAAAGAGTAAAAGAAAAAGCGCATAAAGCTGCTCTAGAATCGGCAGAATTAAAAAGTGAATTCCTGGCCAATATGAGTCATGAAATACGCACTCCCATGAATGGTGTAATCGGAATGACTGAATTACTACTTCTTTCTGAGCTCGATGAAGAACAACAAGAACTTGCACATACTGTCAAAGATAGTGCTGATTCATTACTAACAATTATTAATGATATTCTGGATTTTTCCAAGATTGAAGCGGGTAAATTAAAAATCAGAAATAAGAAATTCCAACTGTTAAAAATGATAGAAGGTTCAATTGACTTGTTGTCAAAAGAAGCAATGAAAAAACAAGTAGAACTTGCTTTTTTCATTGATAAAAATGTTCCGCTCGAAATCAATGGTGATGCTGGTAGATTACGCCAAATATTAATTAATCTATTTAACAACGCATTAAAATTCACAGAGGATGGACATGTGATTTTATATGTTTCAATGAAAAATGTAGAAACGATGTCTTTCTCTATCATCGATTCTGGAATAGGAATTCCAGAAGATGCTTTAGCGACTTTATTTGATAGTTTCTCTCAAGTCGATGGATCAAGTTCAAGAGAACATGGTGGAACAGGTCTCGGTCTAGCAATTTGCAAGCAGTTAGTAGACCTCATGAATGGTGAGATGGGAGTCAAAAGCAAACAAGGTATAGGATCTACATTCTGGTTCACAATCAAAATTGATTCAACGATAGACAATCAGGCTAAACCTTTAATTGATTCTAGTGCGCGCGTTTTAATGTGGAGTACATCTGAGACACTAAATAGCTATTACAAAAAGCAATTAAATCAATGGGGAATGAGTTCAACTATAGTTAAAAACCTAAATAGCTTAAATAATGAGTTAGATCAAAATACCTACAATATGTTGGCACTCGATGCTGACAATATATTTATCGATCCTGAAAACCCAGATTCATTTTTTCCGATATTAGATACTCTTCGCCAAAAATCCAATGCCCTTTTTGTTCTATATGCAAGCCATCATCAATATCAGGAATTGTTAAAATTAAAATTTGATAAAAACATCGTTCTATTTAAAAAGCCAATTAAGCATACTGCCATAAAAGCATTAATGAATGAGTTTGAAAGCAATGGTAAAATACACAGTAAAATAATTAAAAATAACGTAAACATTAAAAAGCTCGAAACAAGAAAAACAGAAAAATTATTTACTTTAGAAAAAGATAAGTTCCATATACTTTTGGCAGAAGACAACTTAGTTAATCAAAAAGTTGCTATCAAAATGCTTACCACATTAGGTTGTAAAATTTCAGTATCAAATAATGGAAAAGAAGCACTAGAACAGATAAGCAGAAACTTTTTTGATGCAGTATTTATGGACTGTCAGATGCCAGAATTAGATGGTTATGAAGCAACAAAATTAATAAGAAAATTACCTAGTGAACACCAAAATCATGACGTCCCTGTTATAGCATTTACAGCAAATGCCATGAAAGACGATGTTAAAAGATGCGAACAAGCGGGAATGAATGACTATTTAAGTAAACCCGTTAGCCTTGCAAAACTTGAGATAGTTCTAAACAAGTGGCATGAAAAAATGACTGACCGTCAAGCCAAACAGATAAAACAAGAAATAATAAAGGAGCTAGTATGAAAGGCATAGTATTTACAGAATTTTTAGAGATGGTAGAAGATAAATTTTCACCGGACATGGCAGATAAAATCATAGATGCTTCTAAAAGTTTATCCACAGATGGTGCCTACACAGCAGTAGGAACCTATCATCATTCCGAGTTAATAGAACTGGTATCACACCTCAGTGAAGAAACTGATATTGATTTAGGTCTGCTAGTCAAAACGTTTGGTATTTATTTATTTGGACGATTCGTTGTTCTTTACCCTGGTTTCTTCGAGGAAAACAATAGTACTTTTGGCTTCCTTCAACTAATCGAAAACCACGTACATGTCGAAGTAAAAAAATTATATCCCGATGCTGAACTTCCTACTTTTGATACGAACTTATTAAACGATAAACATCTTGAAATGATATACCAATCGAAACGTCCTTTTGCACCATTAGCAGAAGGTTTGATTCAGGGGTGTATGGATTATTACGATGAAAACATCGACATTCAAAAAGAAGATTTATCTGGCGGTGAAAACAAGCACGTCAAATTTTTGCTAATTAAACACTAAACATATATATCATGAGTGACGAACAAATTAGATTACTGGAGCGCCGCTTAGCTCGCGAGAAGTCAGCCCGTAAGCAAGCTGAAAATTTACTCGAATCTAAAAGTCTTGAACTTTACAATGCAAATTTACAATTACAAGATGTAGCTGAATCACAAGAAAGCAAGATACAAAAGCGAACCCAAGAATTAAAAGTTGCTAGAGATAACGCTATAAAAGCTAGCAGTATAAAAAGTAATTTTCTTGCCACTATGAGTCATGAAATCCGCACCCCTATGAATGGCGTCATAGGCATGGCGCAACTCTTGTTAGATACAGATTTAAACAAAAAGCAACGCAGACAAGCCAATGTTCTATTATCATCATCTGAATCATTGCTTCAGATTATTAATGATATTTTAGACCTGTCGAAGTTAGAATCTGATAATTTACAAGTACAAAAACAAACATTTCAGCTCGGTTCTTTCTTAGACGATATTTTGAATTCCTTTGCTATAACTAGCCAACAAAAGAATATAGAACTTCTCAACTTAATCGATAAAAATATTCCTGAAAATATAGTAGGTGACCCAATACGGTTACGACAAGTTCTGATCAATTTATTAGGCAATGCTTTTAAATTTACTGAAAAAGGACATATCGTTTTAGCTATAGATTTAGAAACAATAAACAATAAACCTACACAGCTAAATTTCCATATTAGTGATACTGGCATAGGTATTACCAAAAAAAACCTGTTAAAGCTTTTTAAACCTTTTAGTCAAATAAAAGACTACAAACAAAAACGTGGTATTCAACAAGGTACAGGTTTGGGCTTATCTATTAGTCAAAAGCTCGCCGAATTAATGGGAGGAAATATCAATGTTAAAAGCGAAGTAAATAAAGGCTCAACCTTCACTTTAACCTTACCTCTTATCACAAACAAAATAGATGCTGAAGTAAACTCAGATCAACAACAGTTAAATAAGAATCTTATTTTTTATGAACCATTAAAATCTATAGCTAAAATTGTAGAACAACAGCTCAATAATATTAGTGAACAGGTAGAAAAAACCCAGTCTCTTAGTAGTTTTATTAAACACACTTCAAAAAGTGATAAGCCAACAGATGTATTTATTCTTGATTCAGAGAACCTGGACAAGAATGAAATAAATGAATTGCTTAATTATTTAACTAACAATGAAATTAAAAATAATCAATGGATATTTATCCAAAGTATCAATGGAAAGCATAATGACCTAGAGTCATATTGTGAGAGACATCAAGTGATTACACTATTAAAACCAACTTGCCAATTTTCGCTATATGAAGCTATACGGACTTTAAGCAATGAACAAAAAATAAAAACAGCTCCTAAGAATGAAGCTAATACAAATTATACGGGGAAAAATTTACTCTTAGTCGAAGACAACAAGGTAAATCAAATGGTGGCTAAGGCGCTTCTTAAAAAACTAGGCATAGTTGTTACAATAGCCAACGATGGTCTTGAAGCTATTGAAGCCTATCAAAGAGAAAATTTTGATGTGGTTTTAATGGATATCAATATGCCGAATATGAGTGGTATAGAAGCCACTCAGGAATTACACAAATTAATGGACAGTAAAACGATCACAACTCCAATCATTGCATTGACCGCAAATGTTATGGAAGGTGCTGAAGAGGAATATCGTTCTTACGGTATGAACGGTTATCTAACTAAACCGATTGAGATTGATAAACTACACACCGAACTTAATAAATGGTTATAGATACATGCCAGTCCTGATACCTAACTGATAAATAGCTAAAGCATGAGCAGAATGTTAAAAAGAATGTTTAAATATGCTCAAATGAAACAGTCTCACCAAAATATCCGAGTAAAAACGCCCAGACACTCAATTGAATCTCCACTACCCATGAGATACGGAGTATCTGCGAGTAGAGTCTGGCTCCCCAAACCAGGCGACTATAAAAACGGAACTGTGAAATATGGTGAATGGAATACTATTCTAGAATTTCTAATTGAAAGATTCCCCTTTATAGCTGAAGAAATATTACGAGATCGAATGTCTAGAGGTGATATCGTTAATCAAGATGGAACAGTGTTTACGCCAGAAAGTAGATATCAGCCAGAAACATTTTTATTTTATTATCGAGAAATTCCTAACGAAACCGAAATACCTTTCAAAGAAAAAATTCTCTACAAGGATGATAATATTATTGTTGTAGACAAACCCCACTTTATTCCAGTTTCACCATCGGGTCGCTATGTGCGGGAGAGTTTACTCGCCCGACTTAAACATCATTATCAGCTTGAAGAAATAAGCCCAATTCATCGACTAGATAGAGAAACAGCAGGTGTAATGCTTTACAGCTGCAATAAAAAGATCCGTGGTGACTATCAGACATTGTTTCAGAGGAAAGAAGTCGATAAAACCTATGAAGCGATAGCTCCTAAGAGTGACTTAAACTTTCCGATTAACTATAAAAGCCGTATTGTCAGAGGTGATCCTTTTTTTATAATGCGTGAGGAGAGCGGAAAACCAAACTCAGAAACAGATATCTATATGGCCGAAGTGAAAGGTAACCTGGCAAAATACCTATTAAGTCCGGTAACTGGTAAGCAGCATCAGCTTCGAGTGCATTTGATGTCTTTAGGAATGCCAATTCTGAACGATCCTTTTTACCCCGAGTTACTACCTGATAGAGGTGATGATTATTCTCAACCTCTTCAATTACTTGCCAAAACAATTGCTTTCATAGATCCAATTACAAGTCAAAAAAGATATTTTGAGAGTCAGCAAAGTCTAAAATTATAGTGTTTAAATTAAATCATAAAGTACTAGTACAAAAAAATAGCAGACGTTAAAATCCGCCTCCAATGAATAAAAAAATTATACGCACAATTACTTCCGTGCTTCCTGTTGAGGAAGGAAGAACGGGTTCTTGTAATAATTGTGGTGCTTGTTGTCATTTACCTTATCGCTGTATTTTTCTAAAGACAGCTGAAGACGATAAAGAATACTGTTCAATCTATACAGTGCGGCCACCTAATTGTCGTAAATTCCCAAGAACACCAGAAGAACATAAACTTGTTAAGGATACATGTGGTTATAGCTTCGAAGCTAAAAAGTAAATCACCCCCCTACTTTGAGGCCTTTTTTTGCAGAATAATCTCTTGCCATTCTGCAGGACCGGTCTTATGAACCGACACACCAGTAGAATCAACAGCAACAGTTACTGGCATATCTTTTACTTCAAATTCATAAATGGCTTCCATACCCATTTCTTCAAACGCTAATACCTTAGAACCAATAATCGCTTTAGAAACCAAATAGGCCGCACCACCCACTGCCATTAAATAGACACTTTTATGCTTCTTGATTGCATCAATTCCAGCGGGGCCTCGTTCTGCTTTACCTATCATTCCAAGCAAACCTGTTTCAGCTAGCATTTGCTCGGTGAATTTATCCATGCGTGTTGAAGTGGTTGGGCCTGCTGGGCCAACCACTTCATCGCGCACAGGATCAACCGGACCTACATAGTAAATGAATCTGCCTTTTAAACTTACTGGTAGCTCTTCACCAGCATCGAGCATGCTAGTCATACGCTTATGCGCGGCATCTCGACCTGTAAGTATTTTACCGTTCAGTAATAAAACATCGCCGGGCTTCCAGCTCTGTACTTCTTCAGGCGTAATATTATCTAGATTTACCCGCCTGGCTTTTTCTCCTGCTTCATAACTGATGTTAGGCCAAACACTGCTGTCTGGTGGCGTCAACACAGCAGGCCCAGAACCATCAAGAGTGAAATGTGTGTGACGTGTAGCGGCACAGTTAGGAATCATACATACAGGTAGAGAAGCAGCGTGAGTCGGGTAATCCAGAATTTTTACATCCAATACTGTGGTTAAACCACCCAAACCCTGCGCGCCAATACCCAGATTATTTACCGCATCCATAATTTCCAAACGTAATTCTTCTACACGATTTTGCGGGCCACGCTCGCGCAGTTGCTGAATATCAATCTCTTGCATTAATGATTTTTTTGCAAGCAACGCTGCTTTCTCAGCCGTACCACCAACACCGATACCCAAAACACCAGGTGGGCACCAACCAGAACCCATCGTTGGGACTGTTTTAACCACCCAATCAACCAAAGAGTCACTAGGGTTAAGCATTACCATTTTAGATTTATTTTCTGACCCACCACCTTTTGCTGCAATTTGTACATCGACTTTGTCGCCCTTCACCATATTGATATGAACAACGGCTGGTGTATTATCTTTGGTATTGATTCGAGCCCCTAATGGATCCGACATGATGGACGCACGTAATTTGTTATCAGGGTTGTTATAGGCCTGACGAGTACCTTCGTCCACCATTTCCTGAATATCCAATGTCGAGCCATCAGCTGTAGCATCCGAATCCCACTTAACATCCATACCAATATTGACGAATACAGCAACTATTCCGGTATCCTGACAAAGGGGACGATGACCTTCGGCACACATACGTGAATTTACAAGTATCTGGGTTAATGCATCTTTAGCCGCAGGAGATTCTTCCTTTTCCCATGCTTTAGTAACAGCCTTAACAAAGTCTTCGCCGTGATAATAAGAAATGAATTGCAAAGCATCTGCAATACTCGAAATAAAATCAGTTTGTTTTATTGTATTCATGGGTAAGTATTAGTTTGTATTTAGTTGATCATTAGTGAAAAAAGAGTGGTAAGTTATCCATTATTTAGTAGCTAATTAGTAGTTAATAGAGACTAATAAAGCACCTTGTAATTAACTATAGCACTAGTATTTTTCTCTATACTCATAAAAAATGAATACTGAAAATAAACTCACAAACAAATGCGATTACGATATTTTCATTCTATCGTATAAACAGAGGTGACACTCTATACCGTATTTCTCTGAAAACAGGTGTTAGTTTGAAAAGGCTGGTCCGTTTGAATGCGCTTTATGGCAACACAATTAATCGACTTAAAGCAGGTCAGTTTTTGAGACTTGTTTAAAGCCAGATCAAATAACAATAAATATTTTCATTGTAGGTTTTGCTCTCTAGCTGTAAAAGCTAGAAAGTCTTTTGGTCTTTCGTAAATCAATAAAACAGTGTTTTTAGTACACCCCCCTACTTATAAGCTGTTTTTAATATCCTTGCATAGTAAATATGCCTACTTAACTTGAACTAATGTTGCTTACATTCAGACAAAGCATTACCCAGATAAACAGAATTTTTCTAAATCAATATACGATCAATACGCGCTTATGATTTATTAAACGCTTGATAATTCATGAATAAATCTTAATTTAGTATCTCATTTTGTAAACTGCTATTGTTACCAACCTTTTGAAACTCACCTGCTGCATAACCTGCTATCAAGCTAGAACTTTAATGAAATTAAGAACCATACTTATTGTTTTTATTGCTTTATTGTCACTAACTCCTTTTGTGGCATATCTCTATAAAAATCTAGAACCAGATCAAACGTTAACTCAAACCGTTCACACACCTGCAGCGATCCAAAATGGATCTACCACAACTGCAAAAATTGTAACGCCTGAAAATAAATCTCAACTATCAACAGTAGAAACAGATAAAAAACAGAAGGTTGCCTCTAAGCAACAAAATACATCTAAACAAAAAAAAGCCTCCATCGAAGTAAAATATCCACCTGCGGCTAATCGTGGTTCACCATTAGGTATAAACACCAATGAAATATATGAGCAGGATGCAAGCATACCCTTCGTAGATTTATTTCGCGTTTCGATGCCGTTTCATGAAAATATCCGTTGTCGTAAACAGGACATGCCTTGCTTAACCTCTGCCAAAGTTGAATATGACAAACAAGGCTGGCCGAAAAAACTCAATGGTGGTAAAGCAGGTGTGTTCTTCATTCGCAACGTAAATCGTGATGCCTATCCAGAAGGTGATTTTAGCGTTCTTTATGATGGTGAAGGTAAAATCGAATATCTGCAAAATGCAGAATTGAAATCAAGCGTACAGAAGGTGAAGATACGATTAAATTAACAGCGCGTGCCGATGGTTTTATGACAGCCGCACTGCAGATTGTTGAATCCAACCCTGAAGATCCATTGAGAAATATTCGTATCTTGTTGCCTGGCGGTATTTGTCAGGGTAAACCATTTACGCAGGTTGCGGATGCTAAAGCCTGTAAAGACACTGAGTTCCTTAGCTTTAAAGATAACTACGAAACGATTCTGTTTAACCCTGATTATCTAAACTTTATGAAAGATTTCAGTGTGATTCGCTTTATGCCGATGTCTGGTGTAACCCGTAATCCAGCAGTTACCTGGGATCAACGCCCTAAAATGGATAAGGCAACCTGGGGTGGTTTATATGGCTCTCGTGGGGCGCCGTTAGAAGTCCAGATTGCATTAGCCAATCGACTCAAGGCAAATCCCTGGTTAAATGTGCCACACGCCGCCGATAATAATTACATTCAGCAATTTGCGATCTTATGTGCATGCTAATCTTTCGCCCGAGTTAACACCTTATATCGAGTACACCAATGAAGCCTGGAATGCGAATTTCGTGCATAACGAATATATGCAAAAAATGGGAATCGCGGAAAAACTCGATCAAGATGCGCTTATGGCTGGCTATAAATACTATGCCAAACGATCTGTCGAGTTTTTTGAATATCTGGCAGAAAGTCTATGGTGGTCACGAAAAATTTGTCAGAGTCATTAGTGGCTGGGATACCCGTCCTGATATCAGTGGAATTATTTTGGCCTATAACGATACTTACAAATCAGTTGATGCGCTAGCAATCGCACCTTATATTGGGGGTAATACACGTGGTTTTAGAGAATCTAAAACTGTTGATGATATCTTCCACCTACTCACTGATGAGAAATCCTATCGTTCTTTGGATAAAGTCATTGATGAGATTAAAAAACATGCCAAGTTAGCCAAAGATTTTGGCGTGAGTCTGGTTGCATACGAAGGCGGACAGGGTTTGGTAGATTGGGCCACCAGAGATTATATGCAGCATCCTAATCCATTATTCTTTGGTGCAAACCGTGATCACCGGATGGCCGACTTATACGATAAAATTTACAAAGAATGGCGCGATCTTGGTGCTGATTTATTCGTTGCATTTAGCGCCCCAAGAAGTTGCAATGCGGATGGATGCTGGGGACTTAAAGAACATATCCGTAAAGATCTGGATGATTCACCAAAACTTAAAGCGAGCATCGACTTTATCAACACCAATGATCAATGGTGGGAGTGGAATAAAGTTAAATCTATTAAAAAGCCAAACAGTAAAAGAGTCGCTAAATATTTACCCAAAACAGATCCCAATAAACCACGTATTGTAATACGTCCGGCTAAAGGTGATCCTAAACATTTCTTCCGCCTGGAAAACCCGCAGGCTCTGAATATATTGCTTGAAGGTGACAGCTGGGACAAACGCGATATTTCAGGAAAATGGCAAGTAAAATGGGATAAAGAATGCCTATATTTCAGTGCCAAGGTTTACGATAAAGAAGCCAAAAACGATTCTAAAAACCCTGAAGATGATGACTCTGTGGAATTCTTTATAGATCCCAAATAATAGTCGTAGCAAAACCTTGAACAAGTCCAATGATTTTCACTTCATCTTCGCCAGAAATGGCGAAAAAGCGACCTTTGGAAGTGGTACTGCAAAAAAGAAAAAAATAGACATTCCATTTGATGTCGTAGAGAAATATGATGGCTACGAAATCCACGCCAAGATTCAATGGAAAGACCTTGGCTTCAAGCCTGCGGTTAAAAAGAAACTCGGCATGGATATCATCATCAACGATGATGATGATGGTGGAAAAAGTGATGCACGATTAGGTTGGAATACTCGAAATAGCCATCCTGTTCCTCGTGATTATGGAATGATTTTAATGAGCGGAAGATAGACTAAAGAGTTATGCTTTATTGCAAAAGTCACCCCCCTACTTTTACGTGGTTTTTACGTTCCAGCGTTGTCTCGTTTTAATCGGCTTAGAATTTTTTAATGTCTTATTCTATTGATCAATTCCTACCTACAATCATCTTCTGGGCATCGTTTACTTTAAGCGCTGGCCCATTCTGGATAACCGTGATGAGCTCGGCAAAGCACACACCTATTTCAGAGTTGTTCCGTCATTTCCTGATTTATCAAATGCTAGGCTGGTTTCCGATCATCATGGTGATCGGCGCAATCGTCACAACCATTGGCCGTTTGAATGAAGGAATTTATACCAGCCTGTATTTTATCGGCGCAGGAGTCATTTTCTATCTGGCTTATAAAACCTACCAAAGCACCATAACGAGCAAAGCCAGTTTTAAGTTTAACTGGAAGGCCATGATATTGCTTTCATGGACCAACCCTAAAGTCTGGCTCACCGTTCCTACGGGTGTATTAACTGCCAACTACACATCAAGTGATAGTATGAATATTCTTATCATGTTTATCATTGGTATCCCGCTTTATTATTTTGGATTCTTTATGTGGGCTTATATGGGGAAATTCGGTGCCAAAATAGCCAAAGATAAATTCAATCTTTTCAATGCACTACTGCTGTTTGTTTATGGTGCGTATCTTCTTTATGAAGGTGTTTTGGCGGTGAAAGCAACATAGTTTCAAAAGCTAGAGGTTTTTGATTAAATATTGTCACACCCCCCTACTTTCAGGCACTTTTTTAATAATCTAAAACGAACTACTTAATGAATCTATTCTGATTCGAGTAAGCTTCTCATTTTATCGAACTTTTCGCTTTCTTCCTTTTCCACTTTTGGGAATTGAGGATTCATCGCACGTAGATTTTCGACGATTGTTTTAGCAACTTGTACACGCATATACAATTTATTATCCGCAGGAATTGCATACCACGGCGCATGCTCTTTGCTGGTGTTGTTAATTAGCTCTTCGTAAGCGTGCATATAGTCATTCCATAAGGCACGTTCTTTGATATCACCTGATGAGAATTTCCAGTTTTTTTCTGGTTTATTTAAGCGAGACAGAAAACGATTCTTCTGTTCTTCTTTAGATACATTTAACCAGAACTTCAAAACCTGAGTACCATTTCTAGCGAGGTGTTTTTCGTAGTCATTAAATGATTCAAAACGATTTTGCCAAAACCCTTGCAGGTTCTTTTCATCAAGTGTTTCTGGCAAACCCATTAAGCGTTGATATTTCAGGTAATCTGGATGAACGCGAACTACTAGTCCTTCTTCATAATAACTGCGATTGAATATGCCGAGTTTACCTCTTTCTGGTGCACGAATATTACTGCGCCACATAAAATCGTGATCGAGTTCCAAGGAAGAAGGTTGCTTGAAGGATGAAACATGGCAACCCGCAGGATTTACGCGGTTGAATACTGCACGAATGGTGCTGTCTTTTCCTGCAGCATCCATAGCCTGAAATACAATCAGCAAAGAGCGTTTATCTTCCGCAAATAACTGATGCTGAAGCTCTGCTAGTTCTTGCCTGAGATCACCCAATTCTTTTTTTAAGGGTTTTTTATTTAACTCTGATTTATCAGCAATAGTTGGCGCTTGTGAAATCTTGAATTGATTATCTATTCCGACCTGAAATTTACTAGTTACGGCTTTTAACATATTGCAGTCCTCAAAGCAGGATTAATTTGAATTTATATTCTCTATCTACTCTAGTAGTTACTGAGCCTTCCATCAACCAGGGTATATATCTTATCCATCTTTTCTGCGAGTTGCATATCGTGTGTAACAATCACAAATGCGGTTTGCATTTCCTGGTTAAGATTTTGCATCAGCTCGAATATTTGCAAAGCTGTTTTATGATCAAGATTTCCGGTTGGCTCGTCTGCTAGTACCGCATTAGGATTAGTCACTAAAGCCCTGGCGATAGCGGCACGTTGACGCTCACCCCCTGATAATTGCCCAGGCTTATGTGATAAACGCTCTGAAAGGCCTACTTTAGCCAAAATATCACTCGCTTTACTGCTAGCTTCAGCCGTTGATAAGCCTCTAATCAGCAATGGCATCGCTACATTTTCCAAGGCAGAAAATTCGGGTAATAGATGATGGAACTGGTAGATAAAACCTAGTGATTGATTACGTAAATCACCACGTTGTTTATCACTTAGTTGAGCAATATTTTTTCCCATAACATGCACAGTGCCTTCAGTTGGCAGATCTAAGCCACCAAGAATATGCAATAAGGTACTTTTACCACTACCAGAACTACCTACAATAGCAATTTTCTCACCAGCACTTATATCCAGTGAAATACCTTTGAGTACTTCAACGTCTAGCTTACCTTCTTTAAAACGTTTGGTAAGATTTTCACAGGCGATAACCTTATCATTAATTTTATCGTTAACTTCATCAATCACGGTATCAATCATAGTATTACTCATAGCGAAGAGCCTCCGCAGGTTGAACTTTAGACGCTTTCCACGCTGGATAAATGGTTGCTAATACGGATAATAGAAAGGCGCTTATTGAAATTAATATGACATCTCCCCATTCAATTTTTGCATCGATATGCGTGATCCCGTGGATTTCTGCATTCAATAGCTGCACATTTATGAGTAGCTCGACCCATTGCACTATTGAACTGACATTACTGGCAACTAATAACCCAAACATCACGCCGATAACTGTTCCTATCAGCGCCAGTAGCCCTCCTTGAACTATAAACACCCGCATAACTTGCGCAGGCGACATACCTAAAGTTCTTAATATGGCAATGTCCGATTCTTTATCTGTGACTACCATAATCAAAGTTGAAATAAGATTAAATGCAGCAACACCTATTATCAAAAGCAATACAAGAAACAACATGGTTTTCTGTAACTGCAAAGCTTTGAAAAAAGTTGAATGCTGGGTCGTCCAATTAGTAATGACATAATCACCCATTGATTTTTCTGCAATTTCTTTGGAGACTTGATTTGCCATAAAAATATCTGAAATTTGAGCTCTAATTCCGGTAACTTCCTTACCCATAGCAAAAAGCTCTGCAGCATCATTCATGTGGATATAGGCAACGGATTTATCATAAATATTTAAATCAACTTTAAAGGTTGCTGCTACTTCAAAATCCTTGAGTACAGGTATCAGGTCATCGGGGTTAGGCGTATCTCCAGTATTCACTACATTCTGTTTTTTAGGGCTTAATAGGGTGATAGTCTCACCCACAGAAACATCCAATGTTTTAGCCAAAGTTTCACCCAGAATAATTTTGTACTCCCCGGCTTCTAACATATTTAAGCTAAGTTTTTCTGGAGACCCTTCAGGTGTTTGGATATATCTATTAATCGTGCCAATATCTTTTTCGAAATTGGGCAAAACACCTTCTAATAGAGTTGCCTGAACCGTATCCGCTTCCTTTAACATTACTTGTTTTTCTATAAAAGGTGCAGCACCGGTAATTTGCGGGTTTTCTAATACCTGTCTACGACGTTTTTCCCATTGGGATAATACCCAGTCAGAATCAGAAACAGTGACATGCGAAAGCATACCTAAGTGACGATCTTGAATTCCTTTAACATAACCATTCATGATCGAAAGCACAGTGATTAACACTATGATGCCTAGTGCTATTCCCAATACAGAAGCTAAAGAGATAAACGAGATAAATTGATTATCTTTTTTCGCCCTGGTATAGCGTAAACCGATAAAAGCAGAAATTGGTTGAAACATATGCTTAATATTCGCTGTTGTAGATTATTTTTGTAAACTGAATATTGTTCATAGCATTTTTTATAACCTTACTCATAACGCAAAGACTCTGCTGGTTGTACTTTAGCTGCGCGATTCGCAGGATATAATGTTGCCAAAATTGCCAAGATAAAAGATGCTATAGAAATACCAATCACTTGCTTAAAATCGACCGCGGATGGGAATTTAGAACTGGCATAGAATAAGTCTTGCGGTAATAGCTCAATATTGAACAACGCTTCAATCCATTCAACAAGAGTGCCGATATTCAAAGCGAGTAATACACCTAAAATGGCACCAAGAATCGCGCCAAATAAACCGATGATAATACCCTGTACCATAAATATTCGTTTAACTTGTTTGGCTGACATACCTTGAGTACGTAAAATAGCGATATCTGCTTGTTTGTCATTAACCACCATGACTAAAGATGAAACCAGGTTAAATACTGCAACTAGCACAATCAAAAACAAGATAAAGAACATAACTACTTTCTCGGTTTTTTGAACCTGAAACAGGCTTTTATTTTCTTGCCCCCAATCACTAACAGTAAAATCATTGCCTAGATTATCCTGCAATTCTTTAGATACTTTAGGTGCATCAAACAGGTCTGCTAGTTTCAAACGAATGCCAGTTACATTGTCTTTTGTTGAAAACAATTTAGCGGCATCCCGCATATGTATAAACGCAGTCGCGCTGTCATACTCAGCCATATTGATTTTATACACAGCGGATACAGTGAAGCGTTTGCTTCTGGGGATCATGCCTGCAGGTGTGACTCTAAACTTCGGTGTTACCACAGTCACCTTATCACCAGGGTAAACACCAAGCTGTTGAGCTAATTCAACACCTAAAGCAATTCCATAACTTCCAGGTTGAAGATCATCAAAACTTCCTTCGAGCATTCGGTTATGGACACCCCCCACCTTTGGCTGCTCTTCTGGTAAGATTCCCTCGAGCAGAACACCCCGTAATTCATCCATTTGCACTAAGCATGACTTGTTTTCTGATAAAAGGGGCAGAACCAATTACCTCTGGCTTATCAACAAGTTCCTGTTGTTGCTTCCGCCAATCTGATAGTAAACCGTTTGTCTCACTGATGGTGACATGCGAAACCATGCTTAGTATTCTATCTCTAAGCTCTTTTTCGAACCCATTCATTACAGAAAGAACGGTAATTAGTACAAGAACCCCAAATAATATTCCCAGCATGGAAGCCAGGGAAATAAAAGATATAAAGTTATTTTTGTGCTTTGAGCGCGTGTAACGCAAACCGACAAAGAGTTCTAAAGGTTTAAACATGGGTGTGGATTATAGCCCCGGCTGTATTAATAAGTAACAAAATAAATACAACAAACTAACTAGATAGTGAAAAAATAAAAATAGTCATAAAGAAGAGAAAAATATAATGAATATCAAGCCACTACTACTAAGCGCAGCGTTTGCTTTCAGTGCACAAATGATACCAATGAGTGCGAGTGCTGAAATTTTATCAATTGGTCCAAATGCCAAGGTTTTAAAAAAATCAAACCTACCTACCCGTGGTCAAAGCATGAGCCATGTTAAAAAACGTTTTGGGGCAGCTCAAAGAGTCAAAGTTTCTAAAGGTAAGGTGACTAAACGTAATCCAAAAATCACACGATGGGATTACTCAGGATTTTCAGTATATTTTGAAAATTCACATGTAATTCATAGTGTTGTAAAGCGCTAGGTTAATACCCCACAAGAAAAGTTATGACTAAATGGTTTTTTCTAACTTAAGCCACAGCAAACGCTGTGGCTTCTTTTTGAATATTAATCTGCTAATCAGAAACAACTAGACTATAAAAGTCACCCCCCTACTTTTAGCGAGCTTTTATTGCGACTTCGTCTTACCCTTCTGGTCTGCTTTTTTAAAAAGCATTTGTTTCGCTTCGCTCAGCTCGTTTCATTTTTTGAAACGTTAAACTCGATTATTAGCCTTTGGCATAAGCATATTTTTTAGACCTTTATAGTTTAACGACAATAATACTTAATATCATGTAGGTTGATCTAACTCCTTTTTCAATAAATATATTAGGTACTATTTCAGTTTTAATGTAAGAGCTGTTCTAAACTTAACTCAATAAATAATATTGGTTGAGTTGTTAATGCACCTCCTAGAAATTGAAAACCTCACAATCGAATTCCCTAACCGGCACGGTACAGAATTAGCTGTAGATAACGTCAGCCTATTTATCAATGCAGGTGAGATACTAGGGTTAGTTGGAGAGTCCGGCGCCGGCAAATCAACCATTGGTAATGGTATTGTACAATTACTTAGTAAACCCGGACGTGTAGCTTCTGGCAAAGTCACTCTAGATGGAGAAGTCATTTCAGGATTACAGGGCGAAGCAATCCGTAAAATACGTGGTTCCAGAATCGGGTTTATCTTTCAAGACCCTATGACTTCTTTAAACCCACTATTCACCATAGAAGATCAAATGATGGAGACCATCATAAATTGTCTTGGTGTTAGCAACAAAGAAGCTTTAAAAAGATCGATCTATTTATTAGAAAAAGTGGGTATTCCTGAACCTGAAGTAAGAATCAAACAGTACCCACATCAGTTTTCAGGCGGTATGCGACAGCGTGTGGTAATTGCGATTGCATTATCTGGTGAGCCCGATCTTATTATTGCCGATGAGCCAACCACTGCACTTGATGTTTCTGTACAAGATCAGATACTTAAGTTGATTCAAGATTTATGTACAGATTTACAAGTAGGTTGCATGCTAGTCACACACGATATGGGTGTAATTGCAAATGTCACCGATCGCGTGGCTGTTCTCTATCGTGGAGAACTAGTAGAAATTGGCGTTACCAAAGATGTATTAGGCAATCCTCAACACCGTTACACTCAAAGTCTTATCAGCGCTGTGCCATTAGCAGGGAAAAAAGTAGACAGATTTCCGTTAGTAGAAACCATTGAGAGCATTGAGTCAGGTTTAAAGTCTATTGATGTTACCACTCATTGGTTGGGACAAAGTTCTCAACATCATAATACCGATGATTTACTCGATATCAAAAACCTCAATTTAAGTTTTCTTACTAAAGATGCTTTTTTCAAGAAAAATCGGAAACGACTTCAAGCAACCGACAATGTGAGTTTCAGTGTAAAACAAGGTGAATCATTTGGATTAGTAGGTGAAAGTGGATCTGGAAAATCAACCATTGCACGCATGATAGCGGGTTTGCAACAGCCAGATTCAGGTTCGATAGTTTACGATGGTGTTGAGCTAATAAACAATGCCGATAAGGATAAAGTTAAATCAGTGAGACAACGCCTACAAATGATTTTCCAAAATCCCTATTCTAGTCTCAATGCAAGAATGCGTATCAAAGACATCATTGCCGAGCCTATTTTGTATCACCAACTCGCAGAAAAAAAAGAAGTAGAAGACATTGTTGGTGACCTTCTCGACCATGTCGGTTTGGGCAGAAAATCAGGGGTTAAGTATCCACATGAATTCTCAGGGGGCCAACGTCAACGAATTTCCATTGCGAGAGCTCTTGCGACTCGCCCTCGACTTCTTATCTGTGATGAGCCAACATCAGCACTGGATGTTTCAGTACAGGCACAGATTCTTAATCTATTAAAAGACTTACAAGACGAATTGGGTTTAACCATGCTATTTATTAGCCACGATTTACCAGTAATCCGTCAAATGTGTGATCGGGTAGCTATCATGCGGCGCGGTAAAATTCTTGAACTTCAAGAGACTGAAGAACTCTTCGAACATCCACAAGACGAATACACAAGAGAACTACTTGATCTGATGCCGCGTTTTGATGATATCAACAGTGAACATACAAAGAGCTTGAATACCTAAGCGAAAGCTAACTAAACAAAGTAGATTTAGAATTTTGTACTAAACTCATAAAGTCTAAAATTATTTAGCAATTTACATTTATCAAAAACAATAGGGAGTTAAAAATGAAAAAACAACTTGGTTTTATAGGAAAAGTCAGTGGACTTCTCCTCACTAGTTTACTCGTATTAAATCCTGCTACCGCGAAGACACTTAAACTTGCCTATGACGCAGACCCTGTAAGTTTAGATATTCATGAACAACTATCGGGCGGCATGTTACAACTATCACATATGACGCATGACCCATTAGTACGTTGGGCACAAGATTTATCATTTGAGCCCCGTCTAGCCACATCATGGGAGCGTACTGATGAAAATACCGTACGTTTCAAACTACGCCAAGGAGTTAAATTCCACTCGGGCAACCCCATGACAGCCGCTGATTTCAAATGGACTTTTGATCGTCTTAAAACCAGTAAAGACTTCAAAGGAATTTTCGCTAATTTTAAAGATTTAAACGTTGTTGATGACTATATCATTGAATTAGTAACAGATGGTCCCTACCCACTCGTGATGCACACCGCGACTTATATTTTTCCAATGGACAGCAAGTTTTACGCTGGCAAAGATGCAAATGGTAAAGATAAAGCTGAAATCGTTAAAGATGGTGCATCCTTTGCTTCGTCGAATTCATCTGGTACCGGCCCTTATAAAGTTACCTCTCGTGAGCAGGGTGTAAAAGTAGTTTTCGATCGTTTTGCTGATTACTGGGACAAAGACTCAAAAGGTAATGTTAGTCAAGTCATTATGACACCCATCAAAGACAACCAAACGCGTGTTGCTGCTTTATTATCTGGTGATGTCGACTTTATAGCTCCAGTTGCCCCAAATGAATTTGGTCAGATTGAAGCGAATGACAAGGTGCAGCTAGTAACTATGCCAGGTACTCGCGTGATTACTTTTCAGTTGAATCAGGAACGCCGCAATGAATTCAAAGACCTGAATGTACGTCAGGCAATGGTTCATGCAATTAACAATGCCGGTATTGTGGAAAAAATCATGAAAGGTTTTGCGACCACCGCTGCACAAATGAGCCCTAAAGGTTATCTTGGTTACAATGAGAGCTTAACCCCTCGTTTTGATTTGGAAAAAGCAAAAAAATTCATGAGCGAATCTGGCTATCCTGATGGTTTCTCGGTAACCATGATGGCGCCCAACAACCGATATGTTAATGATGAAAAAATTGCTCAAGCGGTTGCTGCAATGTTATCTAAAATCAATATCAAAGTGGATTTAAAAACCATGCCTAAAGCACAATACTGGCCTGAGTTCGATAAGCGTGCTGCTGATATGATGATGATCGGCTGGCATTCTGATACCGAAGACAGCGCAAATTTCTATGAATTTTTAGCCATGACTCCTAACAAAGAAACCGGTATGGGTGCTTATAACTCTGGTAATTACAGCAGTAAAATGGTGGATGAGACTACTGTGAAGGCTAACAAAGAAACTGATGATAAAAAACGCGCGGCGATGTTACAGTCTATCGAAAAACATATTTATGATGACGCTGGCTTCATTCCGTTACATTGGCAAAACCTTGCCTGGGCATCGCGTAAAGGTGTTGATATCAAGTCTATCGTGAATGCGATGAACTTCCCTTATATTGGTGATCTTTCTGTTGAGTAATTTATCCATTTACATAGTTAATACTCTAATTAATTAACTATGAAAATGCTAGCTGGGTGGTAGTGATTTAGACTCTACCCAGCCTTTAAATATTACACCCTAAGCTACCCCTCTACTATGCTGCAATTTCTGCTTAAACGGTTTATTCAAGCCATTATCGTGATGCTGATCATCAGCCTCCTTAGTTTTTCCATTAAAGATAAATTAGGTGACCCTTTAAGAGAAATGACGGGGCAATCTGTGTCGGAAGCAGAACGGCAAGTTATGCGGGAAGAAATGGGGTTGAATGATCCGTTCTTTATGCAATACGGTCGTTTTATTAAGAATGCAGTGCAGGGTGATTTAGGGACATCTTATTTTCATAAATTACCGGCCATGACAGTTATATTGAAGAAGTTGCCAGCCACTTTAGAACTGACCTTTGCAGCGTCACTTATTATTATTTTTCTATCTATTCCTTTGGGTGTTTTTTCAGCGATTAAACCCAAGCACTGGTTTAGTAAAGTTATTATGGCTGTTAGCATCGTGGGTATATCTATACCCGTGTTTCTGACCGCACTTGCTTTAATCTATATATTCTCCGTCAAACTTGGCTGGATGCCTTCCTTTGGCCGTGGTGAAACCGTACACCTATTTGGTTACTGGGAAACAAACTTCCTCAGCAAAGACGGAATAATGCATATCATCATGCCTGCAATTGCGTTGTCATCCATTATGCTACCTTTGTTTATTCGCCTGGTAAGGGCTGAAATGCTTGAAGTTTTGAGTTCAGAATACGTTAAATTTGCTAAAGCTAAAGGATTAAAACCGAGTAAAATCTATTTTAAGCATGCCCTAAAAAACACCATGTTACCGGTAATAACAGTTGGCGGTGTACAGATTGGGATTATGGTGGCTTACACGATTCTGACGGAATCTGTATTCCAGTGGCCGGGAATGGGCTTTATGTTTCTTGAAGCTGTAAATCGATCTGATATCCCTCTGATAGTTGCTTACATAATGTTTGTAGGTTTTTTATTTGTCGTTGTGAATACGCTTGTTGATTTACTCTATGGCGTTATCAACCCAACTGTTAATTTATTGGGTAAAAGTAAATAATGAATACTGCAACTTCAAATTCTTCAGCAGTAACTACTTCTTCTGCGACCATGTTTCAGCGTTTCCTGGCTTCTGATTTTTATTATCATTTTAAGCGAGATAAATTAGCGATTTTCAGTAGCATTGTTTTCTTTATACTAGTTTTACTGGCTATATTTTCACCGCTAGTTGCACCCTATAATCCCTATGACTTACAGATTCTGGATATTATGGATTCTGAGCTTCCACCGGTATGGCAACAAGGAGCAGATTCACGCTTTCTATTAGGTACAGATGACCAGGGTCGTGACCTTTGGAGCACCATTCTCTACGGCATGCGTGTTTCACTCATGATAGGTATTCTCGCAGTGTTATTACAGGGTGTTATCGGCATTACTATTGGTCTGGTAGCAGGTTATATTGGTGGTAAAACAGATAACTTTTTAATGCGAATTGCTGATGTACAACTATCTTTTTCTACCTTGATGGTCGCCATCATTATACTGGCCATTGTACAAAGTGCCTTTGGTAGCGATGCTTTTAATCAGTGGGCAATGGTAATATTAATTTTAATTATCGGGCTGGCCGAGTGGCCGCAAATTGCCAGAACTGTTCGTTCCAGTGTGCTTGCAGAAAAAGAAAAAGAATATGTGGATGCGGCGAAAGTAATGGGATTCAGCCCGATTAGAATTATGTTCAAACATATTCTACCCAACTGTCTCTCACCTATTTTTGTCATATCAACCGTACAAATTGCGAATGCGATTATCACCGAAGCGAGCCTTTCATTCCTTGGACTAGGAATGCCTGTGACCGAACCCAGTCTTGGCTCGTTGATCAGTATCGGTAAACAATATTTATTCTCGGGATCGTGGTGGATAACCTTGATACCTGGAGCATTTTTGATCGTGCTGGTAATCGTAATTAACCTACTCGGTGATTTCTTAAGGGATACATTTAATCCCAAGCTTTATAAAGACTAGAACTAGAAAGATTATTATTAGATGAATCTTAAGACACCCTATTATTTGCCACCCCCCTTGTTATAGTCAGTTTTTTTAAATAACTCTGAAGGTATTCTATTACCAGAAGATCGTGATCTACTTTTGTTACGGGTGTGGTTTCGATTAGAATTTGAAGCACGGTTATGCTGCCTCACGAATTGACGTTTTGTGTGATTTCGTTTAACCCCGCCTGTTCTCATCTTATGAGGTTGCCCTCCTCTTACACGATTCGTGTTACCACTCCGGACTTTATTAGGATAACCATTTCTAACTCTATTTGTATTCCCTTCTCGTACGCGATTAGGGTGCCCATTTCTTACCCGATTCGGATGATTCGTCCTGACACGGTTATGATTACGTTTTATATTATGTTTTGTGTGATTACGATTGTAATGGCGATTACGACTTTTATGAGTGTGGCCAAGATCTCGTCTGGTGTAATACCTAGTGTAACGATTAGGATATCGATTAAAGTAATATGGATCGTATCCAATGTAATCATAATCGAAATAATAAGAATCGTAGTAAGGGCGGTAAAAGGTAGACGAACCTGGTGTTGTCACATAGCCATGATCTGAATAGGGTGGATATGAAGAACATCCGTTAAAAAGGAAAACGAAAACAATAACTATACCAAGCTTGTACATAACATCCTTCCTTGAATAATAAATATCAAATTAACAGTCGATGTTGGTATTTGTATTAATGACTATTAACATAAGTATAGTAAATTCAGAAAGAGATATAAGCTTGTCAATTGTAAATTTATGTAAAGTCACCTCCCCACTTTTTGAATGAAAACTCGTTTTATTGTTTAAAAACGATAATTTGAATATATGCATAGCTCGTGTTTTTTCATTTTAAATGAAAAACACCCCCTTCGGGTCGTCATCTCTATGCTTCGGCTAGGTTGTTTTTATGTATTTATAAGCTTCGATTACAGCTCACTAAGGACATCATAAATCGCTTGAGTAAGTGTTGCTAATTGTTGCTGTTCTATAATAAAAGGTGGCATCAGGTACACCAATTTGCCAAATGGCCTTAACCATACTCCCTTCTCTGTGAACTTAGGTTGTGACCATTTCACATCAAGCGGCTCATGCAGTTCGACCACACCAATTGCACCTTTAACTCTGACTTCCTTGACACATTCCAGGTCCAAACACTTGGCCAGTTCTGCATTTAATTGACTTGAGATTTTTGAAACCCGGTCATGCCAAGGTGATTTCAAAAGAAGATCAATACTCGCATTCGCTACACTACAAGCCAAAGGATTACCCATAAATGTTGGACCATGCATCAATACACCTTTGCCATCAGCTTCGATGCCATCCACAACTTTACGACTTGTGAGTGTTGCCGCCAGGGTCATATAACCACCCGTAATGGCTTTGCCCACTGTCAGAATATCGGGTTGAATATTTGCTTGTTCATAGGCAAATAAGGTACCTGTACGACCAAAGCCAGTAGCAATTTCATCCAATATCAAAAGTACATCATATTCATCACATAACTCACGTACAGCTTGTAAATATTCAGAATGATAAAAGCGCATACCGCCCGCATTTTGCACTATAGGTTCGATTATTACTGCAGCGATTTCTGACTGGTTTTCAACCAGCTTGTGCTTAAAGTCATCGATGAAATGATCATCCCAGGGGATTTCTTTGCCGTATTCATGGGTAACTTGCGGAGCATCAGCAAAGATATGTTTTGCCAGTGTTCCAGTAAACATTTCATGCATGCCATTCACAGGATCACAGACAGCCATGCCACCAAAAGTGTCACCGTAATAACCATTATGTACAGTTAGTAATCGAGTCTTTTTTGTACGACCTTGGGCAAACCAGTATTGCAGTGCCATTTTGATAGCGACTTCTACTGAGACAGAACCAGAGTCAGCAAGGAATACGTGTTGTAGGTTATCGCAGGTAATATCTACAAGTTTTTTAGCCAAAGTCACCGCAGGTTCGTGGGTTAAACCACCAAACATTACGTGTGACATTTTTTGGCTTTGATCGACTAAAGCTTGATTAAGTACAGGGTGGTTATAGCCATGCAAAGCTGACCACCATGACGACATGCCATCAATCAGCTTAGTGCCATCAGCCAACTCAAGATAAACACCTTGTGCAGAAGCGACTGGAAGTACGGGGGTGGGTTTAGAAAAGCTCGTATACGGATGCCAAAGGTGTTTGGCATCGAGCGCTAATAATTTGTCCTGGTTCATGCTGGAAACCCATATCATTTGATACGAGATTATCTCACAGTGACTTTCTTTATGTCTCTTGTCTTCAGCAACTAATTAGCGGCATCTCGCATGGCTTCAGAGATTGCATAGCCATAAGCGCAATCAACTTCCATTCGCACTTTGAGTAAACCATTAGGCGAAGCATCCTGCATAATGACTGCCAAAGGTGTATTTTTACGAAAACGTCTGTGCGGCTTACGCAACCACATTAAACGCATCTTATCGCTAAATGGAAAGGTTGTTCTTAGTGCATCGGCGATTCCGATAATATGGTCAATTCTAATCATCAACTCACTGCTTTCGGGGAATACTTTTTCTCCCATGCGAAAACCTTGTAGATGCCGGTTTTTTACCTCTTTATCCAAACCCAATACAACCAGCATTTGTTCTGCTGAGAGTTGCCAGCCGTCTAGATATCCCATTACACCTTGCGTTAATTGCAACAACTCGTCTGTTGAGTATTCGCTATATGTTTTTTGCGTCATTACTCGAAACCCTCTTCACTAGGATCAATATCATCGGTCCTTGTCATTGTTATTTTTAAAGAATCCAGAGAAACTACATTGGACGTAACAGCTTCATCAGTAAAATGAGGCTTTTCATTAAGTTCGACACCAGCTTCTCTGGCAATCTCTTGTTCACGTGCAGCAATTAAACCGAAACACATTTTGATATCTTCAATGGTTGATTCTGATAACGGTGACTTGATTGCAGAACTTGATGGGGTTACATCTTTTACAATGCTTGATAAGGTTTTACGCATTGCTACCAGCACACGTTTCTCCTTAGTGAAGTGCTCGACTTCTTGAGACATAATAATTCCGGATAATCTAGTAGCTTATAGTTTACTTATTTTACATATAACTGCATATATCCCTTTATTTATAGTGCAACTCGATTTGTCTTCTATTGCTTAATAGGAGTATTCAAGTCCTATCTTATTGATTACCATGTCCTATCTGTTTTACGAAAAGAGAGTGTTTCAAATAAAATGCGTCCAGCTCTATTAAATACAGTCCTCGATAAAGAATTTATAGGAGCCCAGAATGGCAGCCATACGCCGGTGATGTTGTGGGGTCCACCAGGAGTTGGAAAATCAGATTTGATTGCACAGATTGGTGAGCGGCATGATGTCCCCGTCATTGATATACGCCTATCGCAAATGGAACCCAGCGATTTACGTGGCATTCCATTTCGTGATAAAAAAAACGATAACAAAGTTGAATGGGCTATCCCTTCGATGCTACCAGATGCCGAAGCACATGGCATTCAGGGCCTTTTATTTCTTGATGAAATCACTTCAGCCGTACCCAGCGTTTCCGCAGCGGCGTATCAACTGATACTTGATCGTCGTCTGGGTGAATATCAGGTGCCCAATGGCTGGGCTATTTTTGCAGCAGGAAATCGTCAGGGAGACCGTGGTGTTACCTATACCATGCCTTCCCCCTTGGCAAATCGTTTCTCACACTATGAAGTTGATGTGAATCTGGATGACTGGGTTGCCTGGGCTTATAAAAATGATATTAGCGAAAAAATCATCGCTTTTTTACGTTTTCGCCCAGAATTACTGTTTGATTTTGATCCGGCGCATAATCCGGTTGCTTTTCCATCACCTCGCTCCTGGCAGTTTGCCAACAACGCCCTACTAAAATTCACTAATTCACCCCAGGTATTATTGGGTACCTTACAGGCCTGTGTAGGCCCAGCTGCAGGTATCGAGTTAAAGGCATTTATAGACAGTATGGATCAAATGCCTGATTTAGATGCTATTTTAAACGGGGAAGATGTAAATACCCCCAAAGAAATTGACCTGCAATATGCCGTTGCGAGTGCCTTGGTTGGCCGAGCTATTCGTGCCAAAAATTCAACTAGTATTAATAGCGCAGCTGATGCTTACATAATTTATGGGCATATTCTTAACTATGCCAAAGCCTTTAGGCAAAAAGAAATGGGAGTGATGCTAGTTTCCGATATGTTACGTGCAGTGGGTGATGAGTTATTTTCTGTTGCTGAATTTTCACAGTGGGCATCGAGTATCGGCGATATTATGCTCTACGACTAATAACAGCAAAGTGAATTCGTCTTTTACTCCAGCACAGCGTTATCTTCGTACTCAAAAGATCACATATAATAATATGCTCACATTTTTCGTGCGAAGATGCCTTGTTCTGAAGAAAAACCCGAATCCTCTGAGCAGTTATTTAAATTAATATGAATACTGAAGTTATACATGAAGATATTACAGCTATCGAGAATAAACTGGCAGCGGCACGCACTAAATTAATTCTCGATAAGCCGTTTCTTGGTGCTTTGGTTTTACGCTTACCCTTACAAGCAGCCGATCCTGCCTGGTGTGCGACATCCGGCACTGATGCTCGCAAATTCTATTACAATCCGGATTTTATCGACGCTTTAAAACCTGCTGAAACGCAGTTTATTCTTGCTCACGAAGCATTACATTGCGCGCTATCGCATTTTGCACGTCGAGAACATCGGATTAAACACCGCTGGGATCTCGCCTGTGATTATGCAATCAATCCCATTTTGCTTGCAGAAGGATTAATCCCTCCTCCTGGCATTCTGCATCTAAAAGAATACGAAGGCATGACCGCTGAAGAAATTTATCCGCTTATTGATGATAATGATATGAGCGATACACTTGATCAGCATTTATATGATAAAGAAGACCAATTTAGTGAAGGCGGCCAGGATAGCAGTGATAACCCGCTCGATCACACTGAGGAAGGCACCAAGCCCCCAGAAGAGAAATCAACCAAAGATAAATCCGGCGGTGGCAATTCAGGCAATGAAGAAAAAGACCCTGAAGGCACTGGCCAGCAAAAATTTGATGAAAATGCAGGAGGTGCTGAAGCTCCACCACCACCATTAGATCAACAAGAAGCCGAAGAACTCAGCATTCAATGGCAACAACGCATGGCAGGTGCAGCCCAACAAGCACAACAAGCGGGTAAATTAAGCGGTGTGATGAAACGCTTGGTAGAAACGTTATTACAGCCAAACTTACCTTGGCGCATGTTATTAGCAAGATACATGACAGCCATGGCGCGAGACGATTACAGTTATACCAGACCATCCACACGTCGTGGCGACCCAGCCATATTCCCAACCCTGCGAAGTGCTGAGATCGATGTGTTGGTTGCTTTGGATGTAAGTGGCTCTGTCAGTGATAAAGAACTGCTCGAATGCCTCTCTGAAATCAACGCTATAAAAGGACAAATGAGGGCTAAAATCACCTTAATAGCCTGTGATTCAGATATCGTCGAAGGTTTTCCGAACGTTTTTGAACCATGGGAAGAAGTAACCTTGCCCGATACTATCCAGGGTGGTGGCTCAACTGATTTTCGTCCTGTTTTTAACTGGATACATCAGCAAGACAATAAACCAGGCTGCGTAGTATATTTTACCGATGCACAAGGAAGTTTTCCTACTGAACCGAATTATCCTGTCGTGTGGATAATCAAAGGTAAAGGTCTGGTTCCATGGGGACAAAGGGTACAATTAAACTAAATAATAATTATAACACTTTGAAGCCGTATTGTATTAAAGAAGACGAGACCATTTCATCTACTTTTAGCCTTTTCTTATTAAGCAATCGAATCCATACGCTTTGATGGTTAAGCCATTTATAAAACCATCAAACAGTAACTACACTATCCCCGTAACTAATTGTTATCAACGTAAAATAGTCAGAGCAGAAGCCACTTTAAAACTAATATAGATTAATTTTAATAATTTGATTTATGTTAATTTTCTTAGGCACG
Organism: uncultured Gammaproteobacteria bacterium; assembly: GCA_963760355.1. Classification (GTDB taxonomy): domain Bacteria; phylum Pseudomonadota; class Gammaproteobacteria; order Thiotrichales; family Thiotrichaceae; genus Cocleimonas. The sequence continues at coordinate 89,203 of CAVXCT010000017.1, forward strand.
GTGAAGTTTTACGAATTAGAGACATTATTCAGTCATTTCTTAAAACTGTTTCATGTTTTCATTCATCGTCTTAGATCTTCATTCCCCTTAGCTATGACGATCACTTTTATTAATCCCAAGAAAGGACTTACTATGTCAAAAATAAAAATATTTACATTCTCAGCGCTTATTATACTAACAGGCGCTGCATCAGCAGATATGATGGATGGAGTTAACGACGGCTCTGGTTCAGGCCAGGGTTCAGGTACTGCTGCCGGAAATACCCAAGGTGCTGGTAATGCAGCCGGAAATGCCACTGGAACGGGTCAGGGCTGGGGTACAGGAAAAGGCGATGCTGATGGTGAAGTAGACTTTAATGTCAATTTCAAAGGCAAAGGTAAGACCAATATGGATCAAGCCCGCAGCTTTAGTGGTAGCGGCCAAGGTGCAGGAAATACAGCTGCAAACGCATCAAGTTACGGTAACACTGCAGGAAATGCTATGGGTAATACCCAGACTTCTAACCAAGGTGGTGGCTATGGTTCAAACATGCCATGGAATAACAATAACCGCAACATGCCTTGGAATAATAACAACGGTAATATGCCATGGAATAATAGCGGTGGAAACATGCCGAGGAATAGTAACAACAGCAATATGCCTTGGAATGGCGGTGGCAACATGCCGTGGAATAACAATAACGGCAATAACCGTGGATACGCACCACAGATACAAATGCCAAGACAAGCAGCGCCTCAAGGTTACAATGTGCAACAACCTAACTATCAGCAGATGATGTCAGCGATGGAAGCGCAGCGCAGACAATATGAAGCGATGGCAAAACAGATTGAGCAACAGCAAAAAGCGATGGCTACTAGAGCAGCAAAAAAATAAAGCAAATTAATCCGTTTATTGAATTATTAGCTAGACAGTTGCAATCTAACTAACAATACTTTTTTGCTCCATATTAGTAGTATTCTCAAGCGGTTTAGTTTTCTGAACCGCTTTTTTTGATTAAGATACTCAGAGGCATCACCTCCCTACTTATCATGAACTTGCCATTTCTTTTTTTAAATGGGTAACTCATGTATACCGGAGCTTAGGACTAGTTCATCTGCAAGATGATACTTGATCTTGGCGTGAATTTAACGAGCTGTTTGTTTTGTTTTACAAACGTTAAATTCGATTATTAGTTATCGCTTTATACAGTTATATATGTCTTTAGATAACAACAAAAAACTAACATAAGTTTATATTTATAATTAAATTTATGTTAGTTTGTTCATAGAGGCGATGTTTTTTACGAAATCCATCCCCTTTTCAATCTTTACTTCAAACACTTTCAAATTACCGTATATAGACTCAGATCATCATTCCCCCTTTATGTGATCACCCATTTTATCTAGCCCAAGGAAAGATTTATTATGTCAAATATAAGAATAGTCACGTTTTCAGCACTAATCGCACTATCAGGATCAGCATCAGCTAACTGGTGGGATGGATTTAACGATGGCTCTGGTTCAGGCCAGGGTTCTGGAAATGCCGCAGGAAATACTCAAGGTGCAGGTAATGCTGCCGGAAATGCCACTGGAACTGGCCAAGGCTCGGGTACAGGAAAAGGAGATGCGGATGGTGAAGTGGACTTCAACGTCAACTTTAAAGGTAAAGGTAGAACTGATATGGATACTGCCGGCAACCTAACAGGAAACGCTCAAGGTGCAGGAAACACTGCAGCAAATGCTTCAGGTGCGGGTAACACATACGGAAATGCCATAGGGAATACCCAGACGTCTAATAGAGGTGGCGGATATGGTTCGAACATGCCATGGAATAATAACAACAATAATATGCCATGGAATAATAGCGGTGGAAACATGCCGTGGAATAATAGCGGTGGAAACATGCCATGGAATAACAATTACGGTAATAACCGCGGATATGCACCACAAATGCAAACACAAGCGCCTCCACAAAGTTATGGAACACAACCTGCACAACAACCAAGTTATCAGCAGATGATGTCAGCGATGGAAGCACAACGTAAACAGTATGAGGCCATGGCAAATCAGATTGAGCAACAACAAAAGGCCTTAGCAGCTCAAGCTAAGGCTAAATCGAATAATTCTCAGTAACAACTTTGCACGAGAATGAACTGCTAAATCAGAAGTATTTCAAACTCCAAGTACCGGAAGTAACAAGCGGTTCAGTTTTCTGAACCGTTTTTTTTACTATTTTCATCTAACCTTGTGGCAAGAATATGTATACCATAAGGTATACATAAGAGCGAAGATTGCGTAATTCGTAAATCTAATAAATTTGAAGAATTAGAAAATAATGCCCAAGCACTGTATTGACTTATTACATTACTGTAATTCATTTGTTTTTAAATATCACATCGTCTAATGTGCACTCATGGCAAGGTTAAATCCATCCAAAAACAATAATAGTATTCCTCCTATTGGTAGATTTGCACCTTCACCTTCTGGACCGCTTCATTTTGGATCTTTGATAGCAGCTACAGCAAGCTACCTTGCTGCTAAACATAAGTATCACGGAAAATGGTTTTTACGAATTGAAGACGTTGACACTCAGCGAGAACAACAAGGCGCAAGCCAATCTATCATAGAAACGTTAGAGACTTATGGCTTTGAGTGGGATGGAGAAATCCTCTACCAAAGCAGTCAAGATGAAATATACCAATCTGCTTTAGAAAATATCTCAGAACATATTTATCCATGTAGTTGTACACGCAAATACCTACTATCACTATCAGCGCAGGATACATACGGCTATATCTATCCTGGCATTTGTAGAAATGGCGTTAATAATCCAGATGCGAAAAATCTTAGTATTCGTGTGAGAACAACAGCTGAAAAAATATGTTTTCAGGACCAATGCCAACCAGATGTTTTTTGTCAAAATATTGAACACGAAATTGGAGATTTTATCTTAAAACGCAGCGATGGTTTATATGCCTACCAACTTGCTGTCGTGGTTGACGATGCTTCGCAAGGCATCAATCAAGTGGTGCGTGGTGCAGATATATTTGATAACACACCTCGGCAAATATACTTACAGCGACTACTGGGCTATCAACAACCGGATTATTTGCATTTCCCTACTGCCGTAACTGCTGATAGAAAAAAGCTCAGTAAACAAAACCATTCACCCGCTATCTCAACAGAAAAAAACTTAAGCAATAAAAAAGTGATAACTTTACTAGCCGCTCTTGATTTTCTAGGACAAAATCCACCTAAGAGTTCCGACTTCGAATCCCTGAATGATTTGTGGCAATGGGCTTTTCAACATTGGAATAGCGATAGAATCCCGAGAGTAATGAGTCAATTTACAGAATTTGTATGATCTATTAGATCATCAGGATTAACAATCATGACACTATCATGAAAAAGGAAGACAACAACTCAACACCAAAGGCACCAGAGGCTTTAATGCTCCTGAGCAGTCACTGCGCACATTGCCCGGGTGTACTTGATTCTTTGTGTAAACTAATTAAAACTGGTGAATTAGGCAGCCTGCAGGTAATAAATCTAGAGCAGAATCCAGATACCATGCAGCAATACAACGTACGTTCTGTGCCATGGGTTCGTATTGGCAAGCACGAATTAACAGGCGCGCAAACAATTGAAGCGTTACAACAACGCATTAATTGGACAAAAGAACAACAACAAAACACTGAAAATGAAGACCTTGAAAATCAAGTCGCTGACTTTGATTTCTTATTATCAGAAGGTCAAGTTGCTAAAGTAATTACGACTATCCAAAAAGATCCCGCAGCTATGCAAAATATCATGACATTGCTAGGTGACCCTGGAACTGTTTTGAGTACAAGAATTGGTATAGGTGTTGTTTTTGAAGAGTTTACTGGCACTGATTTATTAAAAACACTGATTGATGACCTAGGTACATTAACCACTCATCAAGATCAACGCATCCGTGCTGATGCTTTGCACTATTTGGGTATGACAAAGGATAGTGAAGCAATCAGGTATCTACTAGCCGCAGAAAGCAAAAATAACGATGACGAAATAAAAGAAATCATCGAAGATTCCTTAACTGATTTAAAACTAGTTTAAAAAATATTTTAAGCTTTTACAGCAATATGACTAATCAATCCGTAAAATTCATAGCGTGGCTAAAAGGACTAGTTTTAGAGATCATATCGATAACCTACAGTCTGTTTAAACTGATGATTCCCATTATCATCATTGTTAAAATCATTGATGATTTAGGTGGCATCAAATATATCGGCATGATTCTAGAGCCAATGATGCAAATGGTAGGCTTACCCGCATCCATGGGACTCGTCTGGGCCACAACTTTAATCAGTAATATCTACGGCGGCATGATTATCTATGTGACGATGGCTATTGAGCAGCCATTGAGTGTTGCACAAGTCACAGTATTAGGTGCAATGATGTTATTCGCACACGCACTTCCCATCGAATTACGCATCGCCCAAAAAGCTGGGGTGCGCGTGCTTTATTTATTTTTATTACGCGTTGGTGGGGCGTTACTACTGGGCATTTTATTACATAATATTTACAGCTTTGGGGGTTATTTAGAAGTACCTAGCACTGCTTTATTTAAACCCGAAGTCAACTTAGATCCCTCCCTCAAGAGCTGGGTAAAACTACAATTAGAAACTTTGTTTAAAGTATTTTTAATCATAGCCGCTTTGGTTGTATTCTTAAGACTATTAAAGCTCAGCGGCATCGAAAAACTCATAGCCTGGTTATTGAAACCTGTGTTGAAAATACTTGGTTTAAGCGAGAAAACTACTTCAATTACTATTATTGGCATTACCCTGGGCATCATTTATGGTGGAACCCTATTGATAAATGAAGCCAAAAGCGGGCGTGTGTCTAAACTGGATATTTTTGGATCTTTGACACTTTTAGCTTTATGCCATAGCATTATTGAAGATACTTTACTGATTATGCTACTCGGTGCGGATATTACAGGAGCATTATATCTACGTGTATTATTTGCCTTATTGTTAACAACTATACTGGTTAGGTTGGCAAAAATACTCAGCGAAAAAACCTTGAGTAAATATTTGATCTACCCAGAAAAGACTTAACTTATGTAAACTTAGTTGAAAGTCACCTTTAAATGTCATCTTGTTAAAAAATATCAAAGCCGCATAATAGTCATTCCAATCGCAGAGCCATCAATATGAATATGCAGACCATCATAGAAGAGAAATTGAACAAAACTCTAGCTCCAGAAGTTTTAGACGTGATCAATGAAAGTCATATGCATAGCGGTCCTGCTACTGAATCACATTTCAAAGTAGTTGCGGTGAGTGATGTCTTTAAAGGAAAAATGTTAATTGCTCGTCACCGTATGATCAATTCAGCCTTGGCAGATGAATTACAACAGATTCATGCTTTAGCCTTACATACCATGACACCTGATGAATACTTTGAAAAATCAGGCAAGGTTGCTGATTCTCCACAATGTGAAGGTGGCAGTAAGTAAAAAGTCACCCCCCTACTTTTAGCCGTATTTTACTTTTTTCTGAAGGATATATTTATCTTATAGTTTGAGTTTTCCCTCTTCATCTAAGGCAGACGTTTTCTCTAAATGAGCTCGAATAATAAATTGCTATTTATAGCAATGATCTTATTGGCGATGACGCTGATACCACTGGGTGATACCGCTGGAAAATTACTTATGCAGCAAGGTGTTACGCCTATTTATGTTGCGTGGTCTCGTTTTGTCATTGGTGCTTTATGTTTGCTCCCTTTCAGTCGGTTACAACTATCTGAGTTACCTCATTTTTTAGATTGGCGATTACTCATTCGTGCAGCACTTTTCATAGCTGCGGTATCTTCCATACTCACAGCGGTTAAAACAGAATCGATTGCCAATGTATTTGGGGCTTTCTTTATTGGCCCTATTTTATCTTACTTTATCGCCGCAATATTTCTGAAAGAATCGATTACATTAGTTCGCTCAATTCTATTATTTATTGGATTTGCTGGCGCACTTTTGGTGATTAAACCCGGTTTCGGCATGAGTACGGGCATGACCTATGCTGCATTAGCCGGTATATTTTATGGGTTTTTTCTGGTTACAAACCGATGGTTGGCGGGTACGTTTAGACCACGCCTGATTCTAATTTCTACCTTGGTCATTGGCAGCTTTGTGCTAGCACCTTTTGGTGTAAAAGAAATGCCTGATCTTAATATGAATCTATCATTGTTGATTTTACTAAGCTCGTTATCTTCAGCCATAGGAAATCTTTTAATTATTGAGGCGAGCCGCCAATTGCCAGCAAGCATCATTGCCCCTTTCGTATATATCCAATTGGTCGCAGCAACATTCTTTGGCGTGGTGGTATTTAATACCTGGCCAGATCAATCAAGTCTGATTGGTTTGGTTACACTGATAGTTGCAGGAATGTCATCTTTCCTCATCGCTAGTTACGAAAAGAAGTGATTGCAACACAATGATTTAGATTTAGCTTGATCTAACATTAGAGATACCAAATTATCACCCACCTACTTACAGGCTCTTTTTTAAGGCAAAAAAAAGACGCCCCATAAAGGAGCGTCAACCGCTAGGAGGGTATTAAACATCTGTTCCCACGCTAAATGAATACCCATCAATAAGAATGCATAGAACAGATATAGATAAGTATATTATTAATTTCTAACATATCAAGCTTTTTGTCATTAATTCATCAAATCAATTACTTGTTTTATGACTCAAATAGGAATAACCAACAAAAATAGTATGTTTTATATCCCCACCTTATAAAAACAGTTAGGTTTAGCGTCCAAATATGTCAAAATACCGCTCTTTTTATCATGTGATGCATTAATTTAGCTGTAACAATTATCTGCTTAATACAGACAAGTACAAACAATGACAGAATATCTACTTATCATCGTTGGCACCGTTTGGGTAAACAATATTGTTCTCGCCCAATTCTTAGGTTTATGCCCGTTTATGGGCGTTTCGCGTAAGCTCGAAACAGCCATGGGTATGGGTCTGGCAACCACATTTGTACTTACGCTTTCATCCATCTCAAGTTTTCTGGTGCACGAGTATTTATTAGCGCCTTTTAACCTTGAATATCTTCGCACCATTAGCTTTATTCTGGTGATTGCCGCAATTGTTGGTTTCACCGAATTAGTGGTGCATAAAACTAGTCCATTGTTACACAATGTACTCGGTATTTACTTGCCATTGATTACAACCAACTGTGCCGTTCTCGGTGTGGCATTGCTTAATGTTCAACAGTCCAATAATTTTATCGAATCCGCTTTATACGGGTTTGGTTCAGCACTGGGTTTTACCCTTGTATTAGTGTTATTTGCAGCCATGCGAGAACGTCTAGCGGCTTCTGACGTACCTGAAGCATTTCAGGGCAATGCCATTAGCATGATTACCGCTGGTTTGATGGCTCTCGCCTTTATGGGTTTCACGGGTTTAATCAAAGGCTGATATGTTAACGGCAATTCTCATATTAGTTGGCCTTGCGGTCTTTTTTGGCCTGATTCTGGGTTATGCATCGGTGCGTTTTAAAGTCGAAGGTGACCCATTATCTGATCAAGTTGACAGCCTGCTACCGCAAACACAGTGTGGCCAATGTAGTTATGCGGGTTGTAGACCTTACGCTGAGGCCATTGCTAAAGGCGAAGCACCTATCAATAAATGCCCTCCTGGCGGAGAAACAACTATTTTAGCGCTGGCAGACCTTTTGGATATTGAACCCATGGAGCTGGATGAAGAAGCAGAAGTCGCTCCAGAAACCCCAGAGGTTGCAGTAATCATCGAGAAAGATTGCATCGGTTGCACGCTATGTATTCAGGCTTGTCCGGTAGATGCCATTGTTGGTGCAGCGAAACTTATGCATACGGTAATCGAATCAGAATGTACAGGGTGTGAGTTATGTCTACCACCCTGTCCAGTTGATTGCATAATAATGGAACCTATTAAAAAGACACCTGAAAACTGGAAATGGATTGAACCTAGGTCTATTGAAAAGACGTATCCTATAGTGCCAACTGTTATTGTGCCATCGATAAAAGAACCATCAGTCTTATCTTCTTCAAATACAGGTCCATCGAACGACACACGAAATGATTCTTCGGATTCTACCAAGGGAGCTGCATGATCGTGAATGCTCCTTTAACATCAATCAAAGCATCTACCAGTTCTTCAACAGATCTACTTAAAACACAAAAAATTAAGCTGTATAAGTTACACGGTGGCGTACATCCACCGTTTCATAAGGATGATTCTAATAAGCAACCAATATCATTTGCGGGCATACCCTATCAATTAATTGTACCTATCCATCAACACATTGGTAAAAGTGCAGAGCTTATTGTAAAAGTTGGAGATACGGTTAAAAAAGGCCAATTAATTGCAGAGAAATCAGATCATGTTAGCGCATCTATCCACGCCCCTACTTCTGGCAAAGTAAGCTTTATCGGTGAACATTCTGTTCCACACCCATCTGGTCTACTGGAGATGTGTGTCATTATCAATACTGATGGGAAAGAAGACTGGGGTAAACAAAAGTTAGCGCCTATTGAAGATCCTGCAAACACAAGCACTTCTGAGTTACTGGCTCGCATCGAGCAAGCTGGAATTGTTGGTCTTGGCGGCGCTGTTTTTCCTACTTCTGTAAAACTGGCCTGCTCTGGTTTGAAACACATCGAAACATTAATAATCAATGGCGCAGAATGTGAGCCCTATATCACCTGTGATGACCGTTTGATGCAAGAACGCAGTAAAGAAGTTGTCCAGGGCATTGAGGTGTTACTAGCATTGCTAAAACCGCAAAAGTGCCAAATTGCAATTGAAGATAATAAGCCCGATGCGATTGCTGCTATGCGCTCTGCTTCTGCAGACATAGCAAATGTAGAAGTTATCGCTATCCCAACTATTTATCCTAGCGGTGGCGAAAAACAATTAATCGAAATACTCACTGGCAAAGAAGTCAGCTCTGGTGGTTTACCGATTGATCTAGGACTGATGTGTTTGAATGTGGGTACTACTTACAGTATTTACAAAGCTGTCCATCTCGGAGAACCATTATTATCCAGGATCATTACCGTCTGTGGCAACGGCATTCAGCACCCCCAAAATTTTGAGGTATTAATTGGAACACCTTTTAATCATCTCGCTATGCAAGCAGGTGGCTACACCAAAATGGCTGAACATTTGATTATGGGAGGACCAATGATGGGGTTCACCGTGCCAGATGATAAAGTGCCTGTTGTAAAAGCCACTAACTGCGCGTTATTTATTTCAGCAACCTCTTTGCGTGAATCAAATTCAGTGTTTTCAAATCAACCTACTTTGCCATGCATCCGTTGTGGTAAGTGTATGGAAGTATGCCCAGTTAAATTGCTACCACAACAGCTTTACTGGCATATCCGTGCCAAAGATTTTGAAAAGGCTGAAGATCATAGCCTTAGAGATTGTATCGATTGCGGTTGTTGTAGTTATGTCTGCCCTAGCCATATTCCACTCGTTGATTATTTTAGATTCGGCAAAGATGAAATCCGCGATCAGAAAATTGCACAGGAAAAATCGGATTTATCACGACAACGTCATGAATTCTTACTCTTTAGAAAAGAACGTGAAAAACGCGAAAGGGATGAAAAACGAGCAGCGCATAAAGCAGCCCTACAAAAGAAAAAAGCAGCAACCAGATCCAATGGTGATGAAAGTAGTACACCCAAAGCAGATGCTATAAAAGCAGCGATGGAGAGAGCCAAAGCAAAAAAGCAGGCTCGAATAGAATCTGACAAAAATAATATGAAAAAAACTGAATCCGTAAATGACAAATCCAGTAACGAGGCCAGTAAAGCAAAAGCAAAATAATAATGAAGTTTAAAACTAAAACATCCCCCTTCTATAATAGCACTCAAAATATCAACAGCCTGATGTTGCAGGTCTTAATAGCGCTAATACCTGGCACATTAACCCTGATGTACTTTTTTGGCATGGGGATATTGTTGAATGTACTTATTTCCATTGTTTTCGCTGTCTCACTGGAAGCAGCAGCATTAATCATTCGTAAACGTCCATTGCTACCATTTGTTGGGGATCTAAGTGCCATTGTCACTGCATGGCTGTTTGCTCTTACTCTGCCACCCTTGATGCCTTGGTGGATAATTTTTGTTGGAATTTTCTTTGCCATTATTATTGCTAAACAACTATATGGAGGACTGGGATACAACCCATTTAATCCTGCAATGGTTGGCTTTGCAGTATTAATCGTATCTTTTCCCTTTGAAATGAGTCAATGGATACACCCCCGTACTTTGGGGGTATATGACTTTGGGTTTGAAGAGCAACTCAAATTCATCTTTGGTAATCAGAAACCGGCATGGGATGCGATTACTATGGCAACTCCACTGGATGAGGTTAAAACAGGGCTTCGAGCAGGAACCGACTATGGAAAAGTGCTTGAAGGGTCATCTTATCTAAAATCTTTCTCACAAAACACCTGGATCTGGAGCAGTCTTGCTTTCATGTTGGGTGGCGTCTGGTTATTCTATAAGAAAGTGATTCAATGGCAGATACCTGCTGCATTGCTAGCTAGTTTGGCTTTAATTTCTGGCGTATTTTATCTGATTTCTGGTGATAGTTTTGCAAGCCCCTTGTTCCATATTACGAGCGGTGCGACAATACTTGGAGCATTTTTTATCGCGACTGACCCTGTGTCAGCGAGTACAACACCGGTGGGTAAATTGATCTACGGTGCCAGCATTGGCTTCTTTATTTATATCATTCGAGTCTGGGGAAACTATCCTGATGCAGTGGCTTTTGCAGTACTGATTATGAATATGGCAGTACCAATGATTGATTACTACACACAGCCCCGTGTATTGGGTCATAAGCCATCACTCTTTTCGTCTGGTGCAACACAACGAAAGCGGGATAAGAAGCAGTGAAAAAGCATTATGAAGCCATGAAAAAAGCGGGATCTTCGCTAGCATTTTTTGCGCTTATCAGTGTAGTGCTAGTTGCAACTACGAATAGTTTAACCAAACATAAAATCAAAGAAAATCAGGCGAAAATGCTGTTAAAAGCACTCAATGAAATTGCTCCTAAAAATTCCTATGACAATGATTTGGCACACAGTAAAATAGTGATAAAACCTACTGAGAATGGGTTTATTCGAGAAACTCCTGTCTATCTTGCAACCATGAAAGGTAAATATGTCGCTGCTATTTTTGAGGTAACCACTTTGAACGGCTATAGTGGCGCTATAACCCTTTTACTCGGCATCAATGCGAAAGATAAATCAGTCACTGGGCTTCGCGTAATAAAGCATCATGAAACACCAGGTCTAGGTGATAAAATGGAAACACGAAAAAGTAATTGGGTATTTGGGTTTAATGGTAAGTCTCTGGATAATCCTTCAATTGAAAACTGGCAAGTGAAGAACGATGGTGGCGACTTCGACCAGTTTACGGGTGCTACTATCACACCTAGAGCAATCGTCAATGTCGCAAGGTCAACTTTACTCTATGCTCAAGAGAATATGGATACACTTTTTATGACAAAGTTTGAAACACAGACAAAATCAAAGGATTTAAAATAATGTCTGCAACATCACCCACTGATGCAGGCATAGATTTGGACGATGTGTCGCCAGCTAAAGGTACTATCTGGAATACCAGTGAACGTAGAAAAATCACCATGGATGGTCTCTGGCATAATAATCCAGGCCTGGTGCAATTATTAGGTTTATGCCCATTACTCGCTGTTACGGGTAATTTAATCAATGGTCTGGGCCTTGGTATAGCGACGATTATTACCCTTACAGTTTCTAACACCATCATTGCGTTTACGCGTAATTGGGTGCGCAAAGAAATTCGTATTCCTTATTATGTATTAGTTATTGCTTCAATCGTCACCATGATTGATCTGAGCATGAATGCTATTACGCCAGAGCTGCATAGTGTTCTAGGTATTTTTATCCCATTGATTGTGACTAATTGTCTTATCATTGGCCGTGCCGAAGCGTTTGCTTCTAAGAACAATATCAAACGTGCAGCACTCGACGGTTTTATGATGGGATTGGGTTTTACTCTGGTTTTAATTGCTTTAGGTGCGATACGCGAAATTCTGGGAAGTGGAACCCTGTTTGCCGAAGCTTCACTGATGTTCGGTGACATTGCAAAAGACTGGTACATCAAACCATTTGCAGGTTACCAGGGGTTTCTGCTAGCTATTTTACCACCTGGTGCGTTCTTGGTAATGGGCCTATTGATTGCAGTTAAAAACGTTGTAGATAAAAAACTTAAATCTTAAGTTTGAGTAAGTTAATTATACTATTCATTCACCTATTTCATCACCAAGGGTAAGATATAAGCATTGATATCATTATCGTTTAGTTCAGCACTATCATCGTGCCACCATGAGCTTAATGCAGTAACTTCGCCTAAAGAAACATCGAAAGCTTCAGAAAATAATTTCATCCATTCTAACTGTTGTTCTATCTCTAGATCAAAAACCAGATAACGAAGCATCTCAGCTGGTGTCTTACTATCTTCAGCCATTGATTGTAATGTCCTGATTATTTCATCTCGTTGCATATTTCTAACTCATTATTTATATAAAATTAGTAAAGTGCCAAGCCTAGTTACATTCATTAAATATTTTAATCTGACATCTAGAGCATTTATTATCATCTAGTCTTTTTTTGATAAGCCTGATTGCTTGAGATTTGGAGTCAAAAAAGTGATCATTACCGATCATCTTGATAAAGTGAGATTTAGCGGCATCTGCATAAACACCGGGTTTCATCCCAACAAAATAAATACCACCGCCCTGTTTAACCAATCGTTTATTTTCTGCAACCAGCATTTCAGAGCCAGCCAAATCAATAAAGTTGATTCCACTTGCTTCAATCAGTATGTGATTGATATTTTCGGTGTCTGTAATTTTAGCGAATTTTTTCTGTATATGATTTACAGAACCGAAATAAATCGACATATCAATACGTATGATTTTAAGCTGTGGGCATTGTAATATTGGCTTTTCTCGAACATCAATAAACTTACGATGCGTATTTTTTGGCCCATCGTCAATTGATAACACAGGAATTTTAGGTGTAGATGTTTTTGCTAGAAATAAAACCAGTGACAACAAAACACCTAAATAAATAGCAAATTCCAGTTCGAGAAAAAGGGTAGCAAGGAAAGTTGTAATTAATACTGCTGATTCTGATGCACTAAATTCCAGCGTTTGTTTAATATGAGTCATATCAATCAAGTTATAAGCAACCAGTAATATCACTCCACCCATTGATGCTATGGGCAAATAAGCAGTTAACGGGGCAACTAACAACACTATCACCACCAGGAATAAAGCTGCGAAAATAGCAGATAATGGGCTTTTAGCGCCAGCTTCATAGTTAATACCAGAACGTGTAAAAGAACCAGAACCCGCATAACTCGAAAAAAAACTGCCTGCTATATTCGACATACCTTGGCCGATAAACTCCTGATTTGAATTTATTCTTTGATCTGACTTAGTTGCAATGGCTCGACTAATTGATACCGCTTCAATCAAACCCAACAAAGCAACCGCAAATGCTTCTGAACCTAACAACCGGATCGTATCAAAAGAAAAGTCAGGCATTGAGATAGGTGGCAAGTGTCGGGGAATTTCACCGACTAACTTGATCTCATCAGTATACTTTCCAAAGAGCAAAGCTAGAATACTTCCAATGATCATCCCGAATAATAAGTAAGGTGAACGTGGAATTAATTTTTTGATAACAAGTGCTGCCGCCATAGTAGCTAACGCAATTATCACGAGATAACCATTAGTTTGAGAAAAGCCTATAAATAGGTCTACCCATGTATGAATAAAAGATTCACCTTTTGGTACAAAAATTCCCGTGATGTTCTTCATCTGACTTGTTGCTATAAGAATTGCTGCGCCAGCAGTAAATCCGATAACAACCGTATGTGAAACAAAATTAGCCAGTGCTCCTAGGCGTGCTAAACCAAAACTCAATTGATAAACACCTGCTAGGAAGGTGAGTGTTAATGCCATGGATATAAACTCTGGTGTCCCAGGTTCTGCGTGATGACTCACTGAAGAGAAAACGACGATAGATATAGCAGTTGTGGGGCCTGAAACCAGATGAAACGAAGAACCAAACAAGGCAGCAATGATCGGTGTTACCATCGCCGTATATAAACCATATTCAGGAGGTAAGCCTGCAATGGTTGCAAATGCCACACCCTGTGGAAGTACAATAACAGCACCAGTAAGGCCTGCGATAAGATCAGCTTTGAACGACTCTTTACTAAAGAGTTTAAACCAGGCCAGAAAAGGAAACAGTGCTTCAAGTTTCATCAGTCCATCACTATATTAGAGAATAATAATAATGGGTGCGGATTGTATGCCTCTAAGGCAACAAGCTCAAGGCCAAAGAGGCTTCTTATTTATATTTATAAAGAAATGTCTGTCACCCCCCTACTTTTGGGAGGTTTTCAAAGATTTCCTTCGGGTCAGCTTAAACAACAAAGTTATTATCTTCGCTGCTCGAGGATGCTTGTTTTTATATTCACTTTATAAGACGTAAATATTACTCAAGAAAGAATTTCAAAAAAGCCCGGGCATTCTTCATTACTCAGGCTTCAGGTTTTCTACTAAACTTTGATTAGGGTAGCTGACTAATAATCTCTTCGGATATTTCTTTAATACCTTTCGAACCATCTATGGAAATTACCTGAGCATCGCTGTTATTTTTGAAGTAATTAACCGCTGCCATGGTTCCAGTGTTATCGTCATAATAGATATTGTGACGTTTATTTATGGCATCTTCGTCCTGGTCGTCTGCTCTGGCAGATAGTTCTCCACCGCAGACGCGGCAAACTAACTTACCATCTTTCTCGACGGGTTTGATTGCATCGAAAGCGATATGATTGGGGTGATTATTATCATTTGCACATAAACGTCTTCCCATTATGCGTTCTTTGGCAATTTCACGGTCGAGCACAATCTCGATCACAACATCAAGTTTCATACCTGATTCTTTTAAGGCTTTATCCAATGCTTCTGCTTGCACTAAGGAGCGAGGAAAACCATCCAGCAACCATCCTTTCTCTTTTGAGTTACCTAAAGTTTCCAAAACCATTGGAATGGTTATATCATCAGGGACCAGATTTCCTGCATCTATATACTCTTTAGCTTTGATCCCAAGCTCCGTCCCACCTTTAATATGCTCGCGAAAAATTGCTCCAGATTCAATATGATCCAAACCATATTTTTCCTTAACGATAGCACCTTGTGTACCTTTACCACTTCCATTTGGTCCGAAAGCCAGAATATTCATAAATATCTCCCTGTTAGATTTTGGTCTAATTAATACCACGATAATTTATTATAATAACTATTAATAAACATTATTTTATATTTATATCACAATATATGTGTATTTACAGGATAAATGAAATATTTTTAATTTTAAAGACACCCCCCTACTTTTGAAGGGTTTTTAGCAATTATTAATATTCACTATGTGCCTTCTCAACTATTATTGATTTTATAATAATGTTTAGCAACTGTTCTTATGCGAGCATAATTCAGGCTTTTAGCTAAGTTTCTTAATAGAGCGAATGCTTCGTATGTATGGCTTAATTTTATTCGCATGAAGTAGCACCTTTCCCAGAAGCGCTATTTCTTTGATTGTTAATCGAATTAAACCGAATGATTTTGCTGTGACAGGAGTTTGAATCATTTCTGGGTAACGCCATTTCCAGCGTAAATATCCTGGAATGTTCTGATTGATCCTTGCAAAACTATTCTGTACCCATTGATAACGATGATTCGAAAGATAGGATTGTAGCGAATAACGATCTAACTCTCGTTTTAACGTGCGGGATATAACGTCGGTTTTTCTTTTTGTGAAAATCCAATTCAAGTTAAGGTTTTCTTTTTCCAGTGAGATAACTTTATGAAACCACAGTGGTGGAATATAAAGCATATCGCCCTGATTCAAGATGACATGGGTGTAGTTTTTCTTTTTGAATATCTTCTCATCGTTTTCATCCATAATCGCAAAACTGGTAAATGGATAACAATCTAATGGCGTTTCAGGAGAAACTAAAAACCATTCCTTTTTGCCCGTTACCTGTACATTAAAAACATTCACCATATTCGCATCGTAATGCCAACTCGATACATTGCCTTGAGAATGCGCCCATATCCGCATTAACTCATTACGCGGAAAGACAGTATCTGAATCGAATAACTGATTGATAATTTCTGGAGTAGTATAATCTTGTTCCAAAGTTCCTTTTTCCATCCAATACCAAAGCGAAGCGGCTTTGGCTTTGGAATCCTGAGCTAATTGTTCTCTAATATACGCTTCATTCCAGGTACTTATCGCAGGCCAGTTCTTACCTATATTTTCAATGATGACTGGCGTTTCAGTCTGATAATATTTTTCTGAAAACTCTTCTAATGAAATAGTAGAAGCCTCACGTGCTATTTCAAAATAAGTATTATTTTTATTATGCTGATAAATGTTATTCATTTAATGAAATAGTCGTTAAAGAAATGAGTGTTTTTCATTATAACGATTGTAGTAAAAATGCACACCCCCTTACTTTTGAGTACTTTTTGAGGCTGCCTTTTATAAGGTACTCATTGTTAGCCATTCATATCCTGAAAATTCTAAATATACAATTCCTGTCTCATTGTATAGCTTGTTTTCTGCTTAATAGACCCCAAGCTATTTACCGCTGATCAAATCTTCGCTACATATAAGAAGATGTTTTTCGGCAGACTCTGCATTAGTGATATATGATTAAAATATGACCACTTTAGTATTTATGCGTTTTTTAATGCGCCTCAGTTTCCTGGCTCTACTTGTTACACCATTAACAGCTGTCGCTAAGGAAAATACTGCGCAATATAAAAGCTGGATTACACAGATGAAAAGCGCTCCAAGAGGTCCTTTTCATGGGATTCGCTGGTTCTGTAAAGACGGTGTAATCCTGCAACCCAGAGACTATTCCTGTAATGTTCATGGCGGAGGCTCACAACATGGGCAATGGACTCAACAAACAAAAATTATCCGTGCAGCTGGCTACAATGTTGCTAATGTGTTTGCTGATTTCGATTCCAGACGTTTCTTTAAAGCACCCAACTGGCGTGATCAACTAGGGCAAATATTAATAGAACGGTTCCTGATCGACTTTGATGATGGCTGGGTGTTTCGTAGTGCACGATTTTATCGCGGCGCATTGCAGACCGAGGATGAAGCCGAAGGTGCCAGAGAATTACTAAATGGTCTTTTTCAGAAGCTGGATAGAAGCTCAAAAGGCGGCAATCAAGATTATCTGCTGGCAAGAGAAGCTTACCTGTTGCTTCCACGACAACAGAAAAAATCAGACGTTAAAACTATACGTAACCTTTCAACTTATATAGAAACACGGGACAGTAATTTCTCGAATATTCGCACTAAAATACACAATCAACCTGACAGTACAGATGCTACCAGGGTGCGAAATTATGCTCAGCAACAAGGAATTGCTTCATTAAAAAAAGACTATGGCAAGTTAGCACAAGCGATCAATACACTTTACGCCCCAGGCAATATTGTCACTGAAATCAAACGTTTTGCCAAAAGACTACAAAAAGGCGATTTAAAATCTACGCTAATAAGTGCAGTAGATAGCTATCGCAAGGGGGTTAATGATGAAAGACGCTTGATACGTTCAGGTTATTTATTGCAACAACTTCGTGATAGATACCCCCATTTCCTCACGAGTACTACTCGAATCTGGTCATTAGAATTAAGTCGACACCTGGAACAGGATGCATTCGCAACAGCTAACAGACTCAGCCTAAAGGCCAAACATGCCAGTCGCCAACAAAACCTTAGGTGGCTCAGCGCATTAGGTTCAGTCGTCTACGGCACTGGCATGATATCTCAGCGTCAATTAACCGCCTTTAATAATAGCATCGATGAATTATCCCAACAAAATTTATCACTTGGGGTATATCGCAAACAATTAAACTATTTAAACCGTATGCCAGGATGGGCCAACCAATGGTTAAAATTTCATTTCAATCTCGCCATCAATCGTTTTTCCAAAATAGAACCGTTATCCGTACAATTTATCCCTGATAGACTACGCAGCAGCCCTATTCTGGCTTACGGTATAATTCTGAATGAATTGATCAAAGATGCTAATCAGTTATCCGGCGTGAATCATAAGGTGTTTGGTGAAACCATCGGTGCAGGACTCCGATCACTCAATCCTGGCATGGCCCGTGGGATTCTACGCTTGCCAGATATTGAGTCTCAAGTCTACGATAAAAACAGTATAGTGCTGCTACCAGAAACCACCGCTGAATTATCACCAGTGGCTGGCATCTTAACCATGGGAGAAGGAAATTCTCTTTCTCATGTTCAGTTATTAGCCGGCAATCTTGGCATTCCCAATGTGGTTATTTCTGAAGAACTTCAGTCAATATTAAAACCGATGCAGAATCAAATGGTGGTTCTAGCTGTAAGCCCGGGAGGCTTGATTCAGCTCGAATCTGACAGTGTTAGCTGGCATCAATATTTTAGCCGTCAAATCACCCCCAAAGAAGGACGTATCAGTCCTGACCTTAAAAAACTCGATCTAGAACAACGCGAGCTAATTTCACTGGCAAACCTACGTGCCGAACATGCGGGCCGTATCGCTGGCCCCAAAGCCGCCAATTTAGGCGAGTTAAAACATCATTTTCCGCAAGCAGTGACTTCCGGACTGGTAGTTCCCTTTGGTGCATTTCGTGAGCTGCTAGATCAGCCCTATGCGGATAGTAGTACATCAGTATTCGACTGGATGCAATCTGAGTATCAACGTATTAGGCAACTAGAACCAGAATCACAACAGCAAGCTACCAAACTGTTACAAGAGGGTATTCGACGCTGGATATTACAATCTGACCCTGGGGATAAGTTTCGCAAACTCCTGGCCAAACGCCTTCAGGATGTATTTGGCAAGGATGGATCCTATGCCGTTTTTGTTCGCAGCGACACCAATGTAGAGGATCTCCCCGGTTTTACCGGAGCTGGTTTGAACCTTACTGTGCCAAATGTTAGAGGTATGGATAACATCCTTGATGCAATCATGAAAGTATGGGCCTCACCATTCGCTGAGCGTGCATTTGCATGGCGCCAGCAACGTATGGCAAATCCGGAGCATGTTTATCCATCGGTGTTATTAATGAAAAGTGTCTCGGTAGATAAATCCGGTGTAATGTTGACGCTAGATACTGAAACAGGCAATCGTGATTTTATTACTATAGCCGTTAATCATGGTATTGGTGGTGCAGTTCAAGGAGAATCCGCAGAAGAACTATCTATTGACGCTCATTCAGAAAAAGTCAGACTACTCACAGATTCCACCTCTGCCGAACAGCGCGTGCTAAGTAGCAAAGGTGGACTGGTAAAACAACAGCTCTCTGCCGATGGCAGGGTACTCTGGCACCATGAAATCAAACAATTAATCGAGTTTTCACGTGAACTTAAAGATAAATTTCCACAAAAGGATGATCTGGAACAAATAACCGCGGCAGATGTAGAATTCGGCTTTGATAAAGGCCGACTTGTACTTTTCCAGGTACGCCCTTTTTTACAAAATAGGCGGGTAAAAAAGAATAATTATCTAAATACGCTTGATCAGGCACTTAATGATAGCATTGATATTTCCGTCAATATGAATGAGGCACCGAGCTCATGAAATTACCCATTTTATTTTCGGTTTGCATACTTACAACACTACTGACTTTAACCTTGACAAATCGCGTCGAAGCTTACCCCCTTGATGGAACCCAATATACTGGCATTCAACGATTGGAAGGTATGAGATTGGGTCAGACAGGAAAAGTACGATCACGTAAATTACATCCAGGCGCATTACTCAATCTAAATCAGGTTAGGCCACGTTTGTTTAAAGCTAAGGGTATGCAAATACCAGCAGTAAATAGACAGTTTAGTGCTGAAGTTAAAAAGCTATTAAGAGCACCTTCCTATGGTATTGCGGTATTGGATTTGAGTGATCTTAAAAATCCAGTCTATGCTGAACACAATGCGGATAGGCAATTTAATCCTGGCAGTGTTGGAAAGTTAGCGGTTGCAATGGGTATATTTAATGCACTCAAAAAGATTCACCCACGAAATATTAAAGCACGAGAGAATATGTTACGAAGATCCTTAGTCACAGCAGATGGCTTCATGATTAAACCTTCACACGCCGTACCATTTTGGCAAACCAATCAGAAACGCGTGAATAAACGCAAACTAAAAATTGGCGACACCGCTAGCCTTTGGACCTATATGGACTGGATGATGTCTGCTAGTTCCAATTCTGCCGCTTCGATGGTAATCAAACAACTGATGTTACTGGAAGCTTTCGGTAAAGGTTATCCGGGTTTTGATTCTCAACAGAAGTCATATTTTAATGGTCCCCGTAGAGAATTAAGCGACATGCTACGCTATAGCCTGAATAGCGGTGTGCGGGCTAGCGGCCTCAGTACAGATAATTTCAGGCAAGGTGGTTTTTTCACTTCCGGCGGTAAAAGACGTGTGTCTGGAGGTAGTAGCACCGCTACGCCAAGGGAGTTGATCAAATTTCTGTTTAATCTGGAGCGTGGTAAAGTGATTGATCCATTTTCCAGTCGCGAGATTAAACGCTTGCTTTATATGACACAGAAGAGGATTCGCTATGCCTCTTCTCCGGCATTGAATAATGCCGCTGTGTATTTTAAGTCCGGTTCACTTTATAGCTGTAGAGCCGAAGCTGGGTTTGGATGTGGTAAATACCGGGGTAATGTACGTAATTTGTTGAACTCAGTAGCGATTGTGGAATCACCCGCTGGATATACACCAGATAAAAATATAAAGGGATTGTTTTATATGGTTGTAGTTACGTCTAATGTGCTCAGACATAACGCTGCATTTGACCACCAAACCTTGGCGACACGTTTACATAAGCTAATAGAAAAACGCCATCAATTAAGCAAACCAACCGAGGTAATTATAAAAGCGGGACAGGATATTTTGTTGAAGAAGCAACCAGCTGCTCTGAAAAAATAAGGTTGTCCATTTCAACAATAAGCTTACTTAGCCATTGGCCGCCTTTTGGATCTTGGGCAAGGGCAACAGCAATATAACGTCGTCCATCGCGTTCAACAATCGCGCTGTCGGCATGAAATTGACGCCACGAGCCAGACTTGCGATAAATCTCACTGGCAGGATGAACATTTTTTAAGCCTTTCACAAACTTGTGATTTATTGCTGGCTTACTAAGAATTTCTTTCATCTGCTTGGTGAGCTTTGCCGAAACCAGACGATTGGTTTCAAGAAAGTAGTAAAAACGGGCAACCTGCATTGCAGTTGCTCCATGAGAAATATTGTGTAACGGATCGCGTCGAAAGGCTGCTCCCCTTCCGTATTCTTTACCGACCCAAAGTCCACCGTTTTTGGACTTGTCGTAAAGCTTGTAACGAGGCGATTGAAGTAATTTAGCGAGATAGTTTTTCCCCACCTTATTGAGCATAGCAGTTGCAGCGGTGTTGGAAGAATTACGGATCATGCGAGTTAATAATTTGTGATTTTGCTTATCAAGTTTCATCGTACCGTTTTCGATACGTTCAAATGCACCAAGCAGAATTGCGATTTTTGGAAGACTTGCTGCGTACATCATTTCAGCGCCATTAACAGCAGCAACTTTAGGGTTGTCTTCGTCGGTGATATCTACCAATGTAAGAGCCAGTTTTTTATTAGAAGCGGGTTTACTTAATCCCAGTTTTTTCAGAGATTTCTTTAAATTAAGTTGCAAGACGGTATCTACGCTACTGGCTAGATCGGGATAGGGAGAAGAGGCAAAAACAGATGATGAGACAAAAATTAACAAACAAAAAAGTACGCTTATCCGTTTTTTCATTATAATTAGCCCGAGTAAATAAAGGCGTCATTATAGCTAAATCAACCTTAAACTCAAATGAACGAAAATTATCTACGTAATTAACATATTAATAACAAACATATGAAAAAATCGAAACAACAAGGCTGGCTAGGACTTCCAGCGACACGTTCAGCCGTAATGTTCGGCAACTTTTTCTTGATTATCATGGCGTTATATCAATTAAAACCAGCCAGCCGATCATTGATACTAGATGCCATTGATGCCGAACAACTACCATGGGTATGGGTAGGTTCGGCCATAACTTTATTTGTGTCGATTGTGGTTTATGAGAAGCTTCTGGATAGATTTAACCGATTTCGTATGGTTTTAATCACCTCTTTGTTATTTATTACACTATTAATTATATTCTGGCTATTTTTAAATGGCTCAACGCCAATTGCTGCAATTGCATTTTATATTTTTGTCGATTTATTCGGTGTGGTATTGGTCGAGCAATTTTGGAGTCTGGCGAATAGTGTCTACAAAACCGAAGAAGGCAAAACCTGGTACGGCATGATTGGCACCGGTGGTTTGGTCGGTGGTGCAGCCGGAAGCATAGCTGCTGCTTTTTTGATTAAATCTACCCCTTTAGAAACTAAAGATTTATTACTGGTTGGAGCTGGCATCGTTTTGTTTATCATGCTGCTAACCTGGTGGCTGGGACATCAAAAGATCTATGAAGATGCCTCGCAAAATCCTCAACTTGCTGAAAGTAAACGAGGCTGGCGCCACCTAATCAAAAGCCGCTACCTATTGTTAATCGCTGCAGTGATGCTAATGGTGCAACTGGTGTCACCAATGGTTGAATTCCAATTCATGCTGGTAATTCAGGATTTGTATCAAGAACGAGAATCCCGCACTGAAGCTTTATCCTTCTTTTTCAGCATTCTGAGCATATTTGCGATCGCAATAAACCTTATTGTTACGCCGTTTATCTTACGCAGCTTTGGTGTATTAGCAGGACTACTAATACAACCTGTTTCTATGTTTATTGCTACTTTCGGCTTTATGATGAACCCAAGTTTGTGGACCGCATCTACCATGAAGATTAGTGATCGTGGCCTCTCTTACTCCATCAACCGCGCCTCAAAAGAGCTTTTATATATACCCGTAGAGCCATCTATTATGTATCAGGTAAAAGGCTGGATTGACATGTTTGGTTATCGCACCTTCAAGATCTTTGGCGCACTTATCATCATCATCCTCACTCAATGGACAAATTTAACACCTGATGTTATTGATTTAAGCTGGGTCATTATGCTGGGATGTATTATCTGGATTGGCTTTTTGCTTAGCCTCTACAAAGATTATCGTGCCATCATGAAAAATGAGCGTCAGGTGTTTTCTAGTTCTAAGACCCTATCTAAGAACACCGTCTAGGTGCATAAATAAAGAACCTAAAAGCACACCCCCTACCTTTTAGCCACTTTTAAATAGCCCCAAGGGGCCAATATCTTAAGCGTGAGGTCTTATTAGCAAGTTATTTGAGCTTATTTAGGGTCTCATCAAAAACTCTAATTTTATTTTGATCAAAGTTTTCAGAAAAATACCTACCAAATTCGGAACAAGCCATTTTATGCGTTGCTGGGCGCGACAAATCAATGACACACAAGTTATAGCTTAGCGTTTGCCAGTTCTTAATAAAAGTGCCCCACAGCTTTGATAAAACAAGCAGATTCATGACAAAAAAGATTGATGCAATCCACGCTTCTGATGTTTGTCTTGTCTTTGCCTTGATGAGGTTTAAGTCGTAGCCATTTTACCCTGACCAAATTTACCCTCTATTGGAATACATTGTCGGTAATCATCCCTTCGTTGCTTCTTTTCTTGTTACAGTTTCACTTTATTGACGTCGGTCTCTTTCTTTGGTCGACCTAAGGGCTTGCCGCCATAACGTATGCCTTTTTTTTGAGGTATTTTCGGTTGGAGCGCGTACCATAGATAGGGTCAGCCAAGACCACCCCTGGATAGTGACCCTGACGATTATTATAGTTTTCAACCTGGACGATAATGTCTTTCCCTTCATTGAAAGCATCCCAGCGTATTTCATCAAGGCAGGTGATACCTTCACCATTCAGGCTGGCATTGAGCCTGGCACCAAATTCAGCAGAACGATTTGGCTTGCCTCTGAGGATAGGCCGTACATGGGGTTGATGGATACTGACGATTCGATCATCACAACGTTGTGCTTTTGTATCGTACATGGCTTGTTGCTGCTGATAGAGAGTCTGGATTACCCAGAGTCTATTGAGCAGACGGTAAGGGAGTCGTTTTGGTGCGTGATGGGGTTGCGCTAAAGAGTAAGGTAATGGTGGGAGACAAACTTCTTCCCAAAGCGTATCAATGTGTTTCAGGTTGCGCTTGAGGTAACTGAGTTGCTTACGTATCGCTTTTCGGCGCACCTTAACGCGAGGTCGTCTTTGTTTGACAAGGGCAAGATAGTCTTTGCGGGCGCGTTGCCGGTAGGTGCGAGGTTTCTTTCCCAGGTGACTGTGTGGGTAGAGTCTATCTATGATCTGTTCACTTATCCCGCGTGCTTCATTGAGTAAGCTAATATCTGTTGGAAAGCGAATTTGCTGTGGGGCAACGGTGGCATCCAGTATTAATTTCCCTTGATGTTCAGAGTGTGTTTTTTCTAGACTTCCTGACTCTTCTTTGGAGGACTTTTGATCGGAAGATGATGCTTCATCTTCATCCTGCTTTGCTGTAGGTTTCTTTTCATCAACCACGTCAATGACTACCTGTTCAAAACCTGTAAAAACAGTCTTACCCCAATGTCAGTAAGTTAAGCCCTAAGCCACTAATTACAATACACTTTTATACACCGGGAAGTGAATATCATTCTTGACATTTTTAAGCCTTCTCGGGTAGCTTTTGCCCTCTCTGACCACCTCAATTGTCTTGCTAATATACTCTGCTGTTTGTTCGATTAATCTCCGCATATCTCCTGAGGCAGTCAGAAGCAAAGTGACGATCCGATGCTTCATTTTAGATAAGGCTTGAGCATGATTTATCTGGTACATTCGCCTTAGGTATTTTGTTCTTTTAGTGGCCATTTCTTGAGCTTGAATTTCCATTAATGCCGTTAGGTTTGAGGCGACTACTTTAGCGTAAAAATCTTGTTTGACTGAGAGCGTAGATTTACCTGAAAAATTCTCTATTTCCAGCCATTGTTTGAGCCGCTTGTAGTTCTCTTCAATACCCCAGCGAAGGTGATACAATCCTTTAAAAATAGAGCAATCGTATAGTTCCTTATCCATGAGATTTGTCACCAATACTTCCACTTCATTGGGTAAGTCAACGCGGACTAATCGCAAGGTAATCGACTGTGTTGATAAGCCTTTTTCCTCACAGGTTTTTATCGATGATTTATTCGGCTCGAAGGTCACTATGGCTTCGGTTTTACCTGAAGCTACAAACTCTTTTATGAGTAAACTTTGCTTGGCTTTTGCCCTCATACAGAAACTAATATTGTGCTTTAAAAGATAAGTATAGAGCCAGAAAGCAACATAACCACGATCAAACAATACTAAGTCATTCTCATCGGAGAAAGCCAAGTGATCTTCAGCGCATTCCCTCTCAGAAGTATTCCTTGGGTGAATACCAGAATCAATAACAATATTGTTTAATACATCATAGAAAACAGAGGACATACCCATCGTGCATTGACCTTGTTCAGGTCGACCTTTTTGCTCACCAAAGTGCTCAGTAATATCAGCTTCATCGGGTAGCCTAATGGAGGTTCTGTCAATCGCACATAAACGAAAATCCTTCCATGTTTTAGATATCCAATCACTTTCATAAACATAGCAATTGAACTGTTGATTTAGGTCTTGAAGAGCTGTATGAGAAAGTTGTTTTCTTGCTTGAATGAAAGCGGATTTAGTAATGACTTGAGAGGCAAGTTCTTCACCCTGAATGGTTTTGAAAAACTGGTCTAATTCAGTTTAATTAGAGTGCTTTCTTAGGTTCAGTAAATAAAGAATAAGTGTAGGAAAATCGAGTGATCGTTTTCGCGTAAAAGCAGTATCAGAAAGACGATGCTTTTGTTTAAAAGACAAGCTGTCAATAGTAGAATTTATACCCCTATAAGTATTTTCAAATGTGATTGGTAATGGTCATTTGAGTTCCTTATAGCTGTTAAAATGGTGAGTTTCATCGTGAGTTTAGTTTAACATAATCAATGAGTTAATGCTTAACTTACTGGCATTGCCTCTGGCGCGCTTTCTAATCATGCCAATACTGATATTGCCAGCTTCAATCCTTGCACTGGTTAATCTGTGTTTTGCAAAGTTACAGATACCAATACAATGTCGTCTTAAGGATTTGGAAAATTTCTTTAAGTAGAGCAAGCCAGAGTCATCCGCAAGCTCGCACCATGCTTCCAGACTACTTCTCATTTGCTCTACACTCTCTGACATCCAAAGTGATTGAAGTTGTTCTTTCATCAAGTAAAGCGTATGTAGGTTGGCATTCTTATTTAATAACTTTTGTCGTTTTTTCTCCTGTTTCTCATTGAGCTTAGCCGCATTTTTTAACACCAGATAATGGGTGCCTGTTAGTAAGTCTTTACCTTCTTTGTTGGCTTTTCTAAGCTCAATACGACGTTGGTTACTGAGTGCTTTTGAGTAGTTTTTCATCGCATGGAAACGATCAAAAACAATGTCGGCATGGGGTAAACATTCTCTAACCGCTTTTTGATACGCCGGTCCCATGTCCATCGCAACCGCTTCAATTTCTTGTGCAACAGGCTTGGGAATTTTCTTTAAGAAGGTTGAAAGAACATCAGAGGTTCTACCTGTTTCGACACCAATTAAATGCCCTTCATCCATATCATAGATAACCGTCATATAGTCATGCCCCCTGGCTCTGGCAACCTCATCTACGCCGATACGCCTTAGGTTCTTCAAGTGTTTAGGATCAAGGTCTGGCAAGGAGGCTTCCAGATAGGACTTATCCATATTCTTTACCGTTTCCCAGCGTAGATCAAGATGCCTGGAGATGGCCTGGATACTCATGTGGCGGCACATGCCACTCACCAACTTGCAAAACCGCTTGGTATAGCGATTGCCCTTATCAATAAACTCACATTCTTCGATATGCCGTACCTTGCCCTTAATCCTTACTTGTGCAAGTTCGATATTAATAAGACAGGGTAGTCCCATGAGCGGAAGGTCTCTTACCTGTCGGTGAATATATTGGTTAACGGTTCCTTTTAATCCGCTGCCTGGAACTACAGGCGATCTGCGCCTATCTCTGGAGCAGTGAATAATGACTTGGTGCTGAGATTGATCATGCTCAATTTTGTTGACCCTCTGCCCTTTCAAGGACAAAATATCTATCGGGATGCTAGTACCCATATTACCCACTGATTATAGAGTTATAGGTAACCTTATAGTTCAACAGGTTATAGTGGTTCTAGTATCTTTTTTAGACTCAACGAAGCGGAGAAGTGCCTTTTTCCTTTTTTATTCGTGAAATATTCGGGCTAGGCGTCTTTTCGTTTTGTTGTTGATAACGACTAAAAGAACTTATGCAGAGGTAAGCACTTTTTCGTATTTTAACACAGGCTTACTTCAAACCACACCCTGAGCAATCATCGCATCAGCCACCTTCACAAAACCGGCGATATTCGCCCCTTTGACATAATTGGTATAACCATCTTCGTCTTTGCCTTGTTCGATACAGGCATCGTGAATTTTCATCATAACTCCCTTTAAACGTTCATCGACTTCTTCTCGTGTCCAGCTTAGGCGCTGTGAGTTTTGCGACATTTCAAGCCCGGATGTAGCAACACCACCCGCATTCGAGGCCTTACCGGGAGAAAATAAGATTTTAGCCTGATGAAACGCATCTATAGCCTCAGTAGTCGATGGCATATTTGCACCTTCTGCAACACAGAAACAACCGTTTTTGATGAGTAAGCTGGCGTCGTCTAAATCCAGTTCATTTTGTGTTGCGCAGGGCATAGCAATATCACATTTGATACCCCACGGCTTCTCTCCTTTGTAATATTTGGCCGAAGGATATGTCTCAATATATTCAGAAATTCGTCCCCGTTTGTTATTTTTAAGATCCGTTAAAAAATCTAGCTTTTCTCTATTTATGCCTTCCTCATCATAAATATAACCGTCGGAATCAGACAAGGTGAGAACTTTACCACCAATCTGGATAATTTTTTCTGCTGCAAATTGGGCAACATTACCTGCACCCGAAATAACCACCGATTTGCCATACATTGTCTGGTCGATGGTATGTATCATATTTTGCGCGAAATACACCAGTCCATAGCCTGTGGCCTCTTTTCGCACAAGAGATCCACCCCAGCTAAGACCTTTACCCGTCAAAACACCCGTGAAATCATTTTTGATTTTTTTGTACATTCCAAAAAGGTAGCCAATCTCGCGTGAGCCAACTCCAATATCGCCCGCAGGCACATCGGTATTCGGGCCGATATGACGGCTTAATTCCTGCATAAATACCTGACAAAAACGCATCACTTCATTGTCTGACTTTCCCTTAGGGTCAAAATCAGCACCTCCCTTGCCTCCACCCATGGGTAATGTAGTCAGTGCATTTTTGAATACCTGCTCAAAACCCAGAAACTTCAAGATACTCTCGTTCACAGAAGGATGAAAACGCAAGCCACCTTTGTAAGGGCCAATCGCCGAATTCATTTGTACGCGATAGCCACGGTTAATTTGAATTTCACCGTTATCATCCAGCCATTCAACCCTGAATGAAATCAGGCGCTCCGGTTCTACCATGCGTAACAACAGTTTTTTCTCAAGATAAATTGGGTTTTCAGCAATAAAGGGGATTACGTTTTCAGCGACTTCTTCCACTGCCTGCAAAAATTCTGGCTGATGACCATTACGCTTTTTAACTTCATCCATAAATGAGTCAATTTGAGTTTTTAATTTTGATTCCATTAATTCTATCTTAATTGTGAAAACCCTAATCTTAGCGCTTAACAATGAACTTAAAATGAAAATTTAGCTTTTATTTATAAATAATGGTCTTCTGCAGATAGTTCATTAAGCGATTTTTAGTCCGTTTTCACGATACAATACCTGCCACCTTAATTCTTGTAAGAGCACAATGAGCATCTTCGATAAACCCATCGACAGAAAAAACACCTACAGCATAAAATGGGAGAAATATAAAGACAAAGATATAATCCCCCTCTGGATAGCAGACTCTGATTTTGAAACGGCACCTGCGATCACAAAAGCAATACAACAAAGAGTTGCTCAGGGTGTTTTTGGCTATACCACACAGGGCACTGCTGGTGTACGCGAAGCAATCATCTCTCACCTTTTTACTCATTATGACTGGGCTATTAAAAGCGAATGGATTGTGCCACTCTCGAGCCTTGTTAATGGCTTAACATTCTCTGCTCTTCTGGCTGGGGACGAAGGTGATGAAATTATCGTGCCAGAAACTATTTATCCGCCCTTCAATTTCGTCGTTGCTAATACCAATAGAGAAAGAATCAGAATCCCAATGCAGTTACAAGACGAACGCTGGGTTGTAGATTTTGATGCTCTGGAAGCTGCTATCACCCCAAACACCAGAATGATTTTATTCTGCAACCCGCATAACCCGGGAGGTACTGTTTATAGTAAACAAGAATTACTGGAGTTACATGAAATTTGTGAAAAACATGATTTATTGATTTGCTCGGATGAAATTCACTGTGACTTAATTTTGGATGAAGGCAAAAAACATTATCCATTTGGTAATCTCAATGAAGATGCAGCAAACCGAAGTATTACCTTAATGGCTGCAAGTAAAACCTATAATGTAGCGGGCTTAAATTTTGGTTTTGCGATTATTCCCAATGAAGATCTACGCAAAGCTTTTGAAAAGAATGTCTTGGAAAAAGCACCCGATGTAAATCTAATTGGCCAGACTGCCACTGAAGCCGCTTTTAAATATGGAGAAAGCTGGAGGCTACAACAAATCAAATACTTAAGAGCTAATCGCGATTATCTCCTCCAGGAAATTAACGCAATATCTGGTTTAAAGATGTATCCTCTTGAAGCCACTTTTCTGGCATGGATAGATGTATCAAAACTGAACCTTGATAATGTTGAGTCCTTCTTTGAAGAAGCTGGAGTGGGTATCTCAGCAGGTATTTATTTTGGTGATTCAAACTTTATTCGACTTAACTTTGCCTGTAGACGTTCGTTACTCGAAGAAGCTATCAAACGCATCAAAAAAGCGGTTGCTGAATAGTAAGAATTAAGTGAGTAATGACCAATGAATGAACTTTGACCCAAGTGATACACTATGAAAACACATTCAAGATACTAATCAAATATAAATCTATCTTTAAAATAATAAGGAATTTCCTAAATGCTGATTTCAAACCTTGAATTTATGACTGGTAGAAAAGTAACCAAACATCTAGGGCTCAGTCCAGGGTAGCTCGGTACGTGCCAAGCATGCAGGTCGAAGATATTATGTCAGGAATTAAAAATATGTTTGGAGGGGAATTGACCGCTTATACCGAATTATTGCAGGAATCTCGCGAAGAGGCGACTGAACGCATGATTGAACAGGCTCGTACAGTAGGCGCCAATGCAGTGCTCAATGTAAGGTTTTCGACATCAAGCATTACCGCTGGAGCGGCTGAAATTTATGTTTATGGCACCGCTGTCATTCTAGATGGAACTGATTAAGCACCAGATAAATATATAGTCACCCCCCTACTTTTAGCGAGCTTTTCGTTTCGTTGTTTGAAACGTTAAACTCAGCCGAGTAAAACGAGACAACAGCTTTAGCTGGCCCGCAGGGTGAGGCGTAAGCTGAATAATTATTTGCTTTTAACATCAGGCACTTTTTAAAAGAGTTTTGAAGTACATATTATGGATCAAATACTCATAGTCGCTATCCTTGTTTCACTGGGTTATTTGTTTGGCCGACGCGCAGAAAAAAAACATTTCATCAGCTTGATCGAAAGAGAAAAAGTGATGAATCAATTACCTGCGATGGCAAGTCGCATGCCACCACAAGACGGTCAATATGAACAGAGACTAGTCTCAGGTAACGTTGTGATTGCCAATGATTACTTCAAAACTTTTGTTGCGGGCCTGCGTAATTTATTTGGCGGAAAAATAAGTACATACGAAACACTCCTCGACAGAGGAAGACGAGAAGCAGTGTTGCGCATGAAAGATCAGGCACAGCAATTTGGAGCAGATTTGGTTTTTAATGTGAAATACGAGACTTCCAGTATATCGGGACAAGACAGCAGAAAAATGCCCATTATCGAAGTCCATGCCTATGGCACGGCATTGAAGAAACTGTAGAAATATAAAGACCAAAACCATCCATATCTACTAATAAATATGCAATACGAAAACCCGCAAATACCTGAAGAAATTAACACCAGTAAAGAGCACCCTCTAAAGGAGTTTTCTACACTGTTAATTGGTTCGGTTGTACTAGTCATTATCGTTTCACTATTGCTCAGTTTTGGTGGTAGTTGGTTAGCAGGTCTAATACCCTATACTGCGGAGAAAAAAGTCGCAGGTCTATACGATGTTTCGGCTCATGACGATAATAATGATCATCAACAAATTACCGAATACTTACAGCAACTTGCTGATAAAATCAGTAAGACACAAAACCTCCCTGAGGAGATGAAAATCAAAATCCACTATATGCATTCGGATACCATGAATGCCTTCGCAACACTCGGTGGAAATGTATTCATGTTCAAAGGCTTACTGGAAAAACTTCCCAATGAAAATACCTTGGTGACATTACTAAGCCATGAGATTGCGCACGTAAAATATCGTCATCCTATTAAATCCTTAGGTGGCGGCATTGCGGTATCTATTGCCATGACAACACTTGGAAGAAGTGCCGATAGTCAAATACTCGGAGATACCGGCTTACTCTCTACCCTGCACTTTAGCCGTAAGATGGAACAGCAATCAGACATTGAAGCAATGAGCACCTTACAAGCACTTTATGGGCACCTCAATGGCGGCGCTGAATTGTTTCGAATATTTAATAACGAACGCGCTGCAATGGATTCAAAAGAACCCGCAGAATTCTTCAGCACCCACCCTCAAGATGAAAAACGTATACAAAATTTTAGCACCATGGCTAAGGAAAAAGGCTGGAAAGAAACTGGTGTATTAACCCCCCTTCCCGATTTTTATCGAAATGCCTTTGATTAAAAACTCTAATAAAATACAGATAATTAAACTGTAATAAATTTATCGTTTCAGTAAAATGCCTTTCTGAAATCGAGCCCATGCTTGATAAAAGCTTGATAAATATCTCTAAATCACCATGATGCAACGATGAAGTATATTAAATATATAACCGCAGTTCTGTTCTACTACATTTTTGACCACAGCTTTTTCATGGCTTTCATCGGGCTTCTTGTGGGTGGTTTCATCAGCTTTAAACTCTCTGGTGGACTGATTGGACAACTTAGCGGTTTTGGCAATGTTGGTGGAATTACAGGGATAAAAACAAACAAGCAAGCCGCCTTTTTCAAAACCGTTTTCACCCTGATGGGTAAGTTGGCCAAGGCTGATGGTCGAGTCTCTGAACAGGAAATCGCTCATGTAGAAAACTTCATGACACAACTCAATATGAGCGCTGAAAATCGTAAGCGTGCCATTGGACATTTTCAGGAAGGCGCTAAGCCAGATTATGCCATTGAGCCTCTAATTCAGGAATTTAACCAGGTTAATGCAACATCACCGAATTTAAAACAAATGGTGATGGTTTACCTGATTCGTGTGGCGGTAGCTGATGGCAAGCTGCAACCAGCGGAAACAGAGTTATTGAGATCAATTGCGCAACAATTTGGTTATTCAGCTCAGGCATTCGAGCAGCTACTGGCCATGCTACACGGCCAGGATCAATTCTCTGGAGGTCACTACCAACGAGGTGGACAAAGTTCAGGTGTGGGTGGATATTCATCGGTAAATGCCGTAGAAGCCGCCTATCAAGCATTGGGGGTTACAAAAGATAATACCGATGCTGAAATCAAAAAAGCCTACCGTCGTCTAGTAAGAGAATATCACCCAGATAAACTCATGGGACAGGGGCTTCCCGAAGAAATGATCAAAGAAGCCACAGAACGATCTCAGGAAATACAAACAGCATACGACACGATAAAGAAAAGCCGTGGTATGAAATAGGAAAAACACCCTATAAGTAGGGGGGTGACATTTAACTCATACATATTTAGTATTGTTCACAACTTATCCACAGGCTATAACCAATCAACTCATAAGATTTGGTACTAACTATTAAATGCTATCCACGATAAACTCTTACCATGTCAGCTATCCTTACATCAGAATCATCCGTAGAACATCTTAAAGTCCCGCCACATTCAATCGAAGCAGAACAATCTGTTCTCGGTGGACTGCTATTGGAAAATATGGCATGGGATAAAATTGCAGATATCATCACAGAACATGACTTCTATCGTCATGATCATCGACTCATCTTTCGCTCTATTGCAGTATTAGCAGAAACTGACAAACCGCGTGATGTCATCACTCTTTCTGAATGGCTAAAAGACAGAGATGAACTAGAAAATGCAGGTGGCTTAGCCTATTTAGGTACGCTCGCAAAGGATACGCCGAGCGCAGCGAACATCAAAGCCTATGCAGATATTGTTCGAGAAAAATCCGTGTTACGTCAGCTTATCAGTATCGGTTCAGAAATTTCTGAAGAGGCATTCAATGCCGGAGAAAGGCCTAGTAGAGAACTACTCGATGAAGCTGAGAAAAAAGTTTTCGAAATCGCCGAGCAAGGTAATCGTAAGCAAGATTTTCATACGATTAAAAACCTACTTAAAACGACATTAGCAACCATAGATAGACTCAGTAAATCTACTGAATCCATTACTGGCGCTTCTACTGGTTACACAGAAATCGATGGCATGACTTCGGGCTTGCAAAAAGGTGATTTAATCATTGTTGCAGGTCGACCTTCGATGGGTAAAACTACTTTCTCCATGAATCTGGCGGAATTTATTGCGGTAAACGATAAAAAGCCTGTCGCAATATTTAGTATGGAGATGCCCGCAGAACAACTTGTACTGAGGATGTTTGCCTCAATGGGTCGCGTACCACTCAATGACATTCGAACGGGTAAGATTCGCGAAGAAGACTGGCCTCGTATAGGTATGGCGGTTAAGACCTTTGGTGAAACTAAACTATTTATCGACGATACCGCTGCCATGTCTCCCACAGAAGTACGAGCTAAAGCACGTCGACTGCATCGTGAACACGGCCAATATGGGTTTGATTGTTATAGACTATATCCAGTTGATGCAAACTAGTTCAAAATCTGATAACCGTGCAGCAGAAATTTCTGAAATATCACGATCACTTAAAGCACTAGCTAAAGAATTAGAATGCCCCGTTATTGCACTATCTCAGTTAAATCGTAGTTTGGAGCAACGCCCCAATAAACGACCGATCATGTCAGACTTACGTGAATCAGGTGCAATCGAGCAGGATGCGGACGTAATCATGTTTATCTATCGTGATGAAGTTTATAACGAAGACACCCCAGATAAAGGAATGGCAGAGGTTATTATTGGTAAACAGCGTAATGGTGCAATCGGTAAAGTTCGCTTAACCTTTACGGGTAAATACACACGCTTCGATAACTTTATGCCTGATATTTACGCACCTGGTCACTAGATTCTTTTTCAATTATACTAATTTACATCGTTGAAAGTAGCTTATGAAACGTTCCGCTCGCATTACTATTCACCCAGAAGCCTTACAACACAATTTGAAACGTGCCAAAGAATGCGCACCGAACTCAAAAGTCTTTTCTGTCATAAAAGCCAATGCCTATGGGCATAATTCTGTTGCAACAGCAGGGATTCTCTACCCATACACTGATGCCTTTGCTGTTTCCTGTGTTCCTGAAGCTGTTGTCTTGCGTGAAGCTGGCATTGATTTACCGATTAAGATACTTCAAGGACACCAAAACAATGATGATTTAAACATATCTGCTGATTTGGACTTTCGTTTAATGGTGCACGAAGAACGCCAACTGACTCTATTAGATCAGTACTCAAAACATCATAAATTCAACATCACCTTAAAAATTGATTCTGGAATGCATCGCTTAGGCTTTCAACCAGATCGTACCAAGAGCCTCTTCAACAAATTAAAAAATCACCCTCAAGTAAATTCTGATAACGTCATGTTAGCTACCCACTTTTCTAGCGCCGACAACCCGCAAAGTGACACGACATTAAATCAGATAACGACTTTCAATAAGGCATGTGATGGATTAAATGCAGCTAAGAGCTTATGCAACTCTGCGGGGATATTAGCCTGGAAAGAAGCACACGCGGACTGGATTAGACCCGGAATCATGCTTTATGGCAGCTCACCTTTTGCTGACAAAGACAGAGATGCTTTAAACCTACAAGCTGCTATGACTTTTGAGGCACCTGTGATCGCTGTTCATTCATTGAAAAAAGGCGATAGCATTGGTTACGCTGCAACCTGGCAATGCCCTAAAGATATGGATGTTGCGGTAATCGCATGTGGTTATGCAGATGGTTTCCCAAGGCATGCAGCGAACGGAACCCTCGTGTGGATCAATGGAAAAACCACAGAATTATTAGGCCGCGTTTCTATGGATATGATTGTGGTGAGTGCCGATACTCATAAAAAAACCCCAATTAAAGTTGGAGATTGGGCTGAATTATGGGGACAAAATCTAAGTGTCGATACCATTGCAGAAAAAGCAGAAACCATCGCTTATGAAATCCTGTGCAATGCAGGAAACTTAAGGGACCTCTGATAAAAAGAATAAAAAGATCAATAATAATGCTCATTTTTTATCCATAAGTTAACTATTACATGATATAACTCACACCCACCTACTTCTATTGGAACTTATAGTAAGAATAAGCATCTTACGAATAGAAGGACTTAACTAAGAACATAAATAGGGTAAAACATGAATAACAAATTATCTATTAAATCAGTAATCAATACTTCTATGCTTGCTGTTGTAGTTTCATCAGTATCTATCTTAAGTGGCTGCACGACCACCAGCAAGGAACAACAAGGAGCCATTGCAGGTTCTGTTCTCGGTGGTGTTGTTGGTCATCAGTTTGGTAAAGGCAAAGGTAAAACTGCCATGACTGTTATTGGCGCTGTCGTTGGTGGTATGGTCGGTGGCAATATTGGTCGCGGGTTAGATCAAGAAGATCAGCGTAGAATTAACCAATCTCTCGAGTCTACTCCTGATAATCAAAAAGTAGCCTGGGATAACCCAAACACCAGAACCAATTACGAGTTCACGCCTATAAATAAGTATGAAGGCAATGTAAATGGTCAACGTACACAATGTCGTGACTATGTAATGGATGCCTGGATTGATGGACGCATGCAACAAGTTCACGGTCGAGCGTGTAAAAATGCTAACGGACAATGGATTAACGCATCTTAAATCAGTGTTAATTATTAAAAAGGAGCTTCTTTAAGCTCCTTTTTAATAATCTGTTATCTATATAAGAAAAAAACTAAAGATGTCGAATATAATCATTCCCACCCAATTGCTTCATTTGTTTCAATATCCACTTCTGACGTTTCACCAATGATGAGCTCGGATCATTCACATTGGATATCGCAGGCTTGGGTAACACTGCCGCTAACATTGCAGATTCTTCCACCGATAAGTCTTGAACTTTTTTATCAAACAATAAACGACTTGCTTCTTTCACGCCAAAAATAGCATCACCAAATTGTGCAATATTTAAATACACCTCTAGAATGCGTTTTTTGGGCCAGGCTATTTCTAATGATAGACTCAAACCTGCTTCAATCAGTTTTCTTAAATAGCTGCGTTGATTCCATAAAAAAAGATTTTTTGCTGTTTGTTGAGTGATGGTACTAGCACCACGTGGTAAAGATTTCCCCCGGTTTTTCTGAGCAAGAGCCTTTTTCAACTCAATGGTATCTATACCCCAATGCATGGGGAAACGTTGATCTTCAGCAGCAACAACTGCCAAAGCAAGATGCGGAGGAATACTATCCCAATCCACCCATTGATAAACTGCTTTTTTATAAATTTCAGGTGAATTAGCCGCGAGTGAATTTTGTTTGTAAATAAACGATGATGTCGGCAAAGGTACCCAGCGAAAGACCAACAGCACTGCAAATAGCAACAACACAGAAAGCAATACAGACTGCGCAAAGAACTTTAAGACTCGGGAGCCGAGACCTCGTTTCTTTTCACTATCGGATTGGTAGCTATGATACTCTTTCAATGTTGAAAATAGTCCTTATATTTCATACCTTAAGACAACAGATAATAACTTTTAAATCAAATAAATGCAGATAAACATTCACTCAGAAATATCGCAAATAGCGAGTAAACAATGGAATAAACTGGTTAAAGATAATAACCCATTTGTGCGACATGAATTTCTCTCTGCATTAGAAACTCATGGTTGCGCAAGTGATGAATTTGGCTGGCACCCTTGTCATATTGCAATCTATGAAGATAAAAAACTTGTCGCAGCAATGCCCCTTTACACTAAAACTAATACTTACGGAGAATTTGTATTCGATCATGCCTGGGCTGATGCCTATCATAGAAATCAAATCCCCTATTTTCCCAAACTAGTTTCATCGATTCCTTACACACCGGCTAGCGGCCAAAGACTATTATGTGAACCGGGAAGAATTGATGAGCTTTACCCTTTATTGATAGAAACCGTTAAGCAGTTTGCTGAAAAGCAAAACTACAGCAGCTTTCATTGCCTGTTTGCAAACAGCGATGAACAGGACTGGTTAGAGAATTATGGCCTGCTTGCGCGCCATGATTGTCAGTTTCATTGGCACAACCAAGACTATTCAAATTTCGATGACTTTCTGCATAAACTGACACCCAAGAAACGTAAAAATATTCGACAAGAACGCCGTAGAGTGCAACAGCAAGCGGTTAATCTGCGCGTTTTAAATGGTCATACAGCCACAAATGATGACTGGGAGAATTTCTCCAGATTCTACCAACAAACTTTTGCCGAAAAATATGGAACAGCCACCTTAAACGAGGGGTTTTTTAAAGAAGTGGCACACGCCTTACCAGATCAAGTCATTCTGGTGCTGGCCGATGATCTTTCAAAACAATCTGAAGATGATCAAACAGGTAAAGGCGAATGTATCGCAGGCTCGCTTATGTATGCGAGCGACACCATACTCTATGGAAGACACTGGGGCTGTATTGAGCACATAGATAAACTGCATTTTGAAGCCTGCTACTATCAGGGTATCGAATATTGCATCAAGCATAAACTAGAGAAATTCGAACCTGGCGCTCAAGGCGAACATAAAATTGCACGGGGTTTTATACCGACACTAACTCGCTCTAGCCATTGGTTGAATGATTCGCCTTTTCAGGAATCCATTGAAAATTTCGTTATACATGAGCAAGCAGGCGTGAAGGCTTATATGGATTCACTCAAATCACCGTATCAAGAAAAACAAGAACCATGAAAATTCAGAAGCCATTTTCAGAATCATGCGTACAAAATCAACAACCCATACTCGACGTTTTATCGCTTTTACTAAAAGATAAAGAACGCTTACTTGAGATAGGAAGTGGCACGGGACAACACGCTGTATTCTTCGCAAAACAGATGCCGCATTTGATCTGGCAAACCAGCGATCAAAGTATTTACCACAAAGGCATTAAACTCTGGTTAGATGATGCCAATTTAGAAAATACCAGACCTCCACTATCACTTAATGTCACTACAGATCAATGGCCTGAGGCAACTTTCGATACTATTTTCTCTGCTAATGCTGTTCATATCATGTCTGGGGAAAATGTCGTCGATTACTTCAAGCATGCCTGTCCGCTTTTAGAATCTAAAGGCTACTTTATTTTATATGGTCCATTTAACTATAACGGAAAATACACCAGTGAAAGTAATGCGCGCTTTGATCAATGGTTAAAAAACAATGACCTCAAAAGCTCTATTAAAGATTTCGAAAAACTTAATGTACTCGCTGAGGAAGGTGAAATGAAACTGGTAGATGATATCGCTATGCCGGCGAATAACCGCATACTTGTCTGGCAAAAGATCTAATAAATTAAATGCCAATAAATGAAAGCTCACCCCCCCACTTTTAACACAAAATTAGTCAGAGACCTTGCGTGGGTGATTGCCAGTCCGCCGATACAATCCGGACATATTGGTAATACCTATTGGTGGGAACACAAGAAATGCCAGGGAGAATACCAAGACTGTCTGGCTAGCTTAATTGAATTAGATAAAGATCCATCACCTTTAGAACAACATTTATCTCAATCAAAAAGCAAACGCCTGGGGCATAGATTTGAAGCCTTAGTTTCTTATTGGCTGAACATTAGTCCTAACTACGAACTCATAAAGCAAAATATCCAGATAATTGAAAATGGCGTTACTTTCGGTGAAATTGACTTCATCATTAAAGAGCTTGCTACTGGCAAAAATATTCACTTAGAAGTGTGTGTGAAATTTTATCTGGGAACACAACCTTATAAAGACCCTTATCGATGGTTTGGCACAAACACCAAAGATCAACTAGGTAGAAAGCTAGATCATTTATTGACTCAACAATCCCAGTTGAGTAAAAAATATGAAAAGGATTTCTCTTATAAAATCGATGAACGTCATTGTTTTATTAAGGGGAGACTTTTCTATCCCAAAGGAAACAACATTGCTCCTGAAGGTACAACACCTAATCATCTTAGAGGTTCATGGGAATATCCAGATGTTGTTAAAAAAGCTGATGGGAGATATTTAGCGATTAACAAAACGCTTTGGTTATCCGAACTAAATCATAATGACATCATTGATTTACAGAATAATCCAGTTGAAACTTTTGAAGATAGAGCGCAATGTTATATTGAAATTAATAAGGCTGATCAAAATGGATATAAGGAAAAAGCACGCATTTTTTTCCTTCCCGATAAATTTATATTTCCTTCAGACAATAAAAACCCCCTATAAGTAGGGGGGTGTATTTCTTTATTTATTTATCTAGCTATTACAGAAGCTTAACTACTATTAACTATAATGTTTCTAAGATTTAAGTACCCTTAAAATATCTTCTAACTCAGTAATAACCTGACGGGATAATTGATTTGCTTTGGTACTATCGTCTTCGGCTTCAACACCTGAGAGCTTCTGACGCGCACCATTGATTGTGTAGCCTTGTTCGTGCAATAAACTACGAATCTGACGAATTAATAGCACATCATCACGTTGATAATAACGACGATTACCACGACGTTTCATAGGTTTTAAATTAGGAAATTCCTGTTCCCAGTAGCGTAAGACATGAGCCTTAACACCACATAGATTACTTACTTCCCCAATTGTGAAATACCGTTTGCTCGGTATTGCAGGCAATTCTTTATTATTGGATGCTTCCAGCATATTTTTCTACTCTTTGCTTTAGTTTTTGACCAGGACGGAAAGTAACAACACGTCGAGCACTGACAGGAATTGCTTCACCAGATTTTGGATTTCTTCCGGGACGTTGTGCTTTATCGCGCAACATGAAGTTTCCGAAACCAGAAAGTTTAATATTTTGCCCTTGTTCCAAAGCA
The DNA here is from genome assembly GCA_963760355.1 of uncultured Gammaproteobacteria bacterium. Taxonomy (GTDB): domain Bacteria; phylum Pseudomonadota; class Gammaproteobacteria; order Thiotrichales; family Thiotrichaceae; genus Cocleimonas. The sequence continues at coordinate 129,795 of CAVXCT010000017.1, forward strand.
GTTCTAATTTCTTCGAAAAACATTTCTACGAGTTCTTTAGCTTCTCGTTTGTTTAGCCCTAATTCATCAAACAGATGTTCAACCATACCTGCTTTCGTCAATGTCATAATTGCTGCTCTCCTAAGGTAGATAACAATGGCTGTATTTTATAATAAGATAAAAAGGCATAACTAACATGCGTTACTTTTGGCTATATTTTATCTTAACACTGCCCCTGTCTGACTTTCTAGCGCTTCCATGATCTTCTCAACATGTGCACTGATTTCTTGTTCCTCTAGGGTGCGCGAAAAATCCTGAAAAATCAAGCCTAAAGCGAGACTTTTTTGACTTGAATCTATATTAGTCCCAGAATAAACATCAAATACAAAGCTCTCGACCAGTTGCTGAATATTCAAACTATTCAATACTTTAGCGATTTTTGAATAATCAACATCCTTATTTACCAACAATGCAAGGTCTCTTCGCACCGAAGGATAAGGTGACAACTTGATATATTCTGGTAATTTTTTCTGTGAGATATTATCCATATCCAGTTCAAAAACAAATACTTGCTGATCTAAACTTAATTTCTTCTCAACTGTTGGATGCAATGCACCACACACACCGACTACCTGATTATCAGAAATAATATTGGCCGATTGACCCGGGTGCAAAGCGGCATGATCAGACTTTACAAACTCGAATGTCTGCCCAGTCGCTTCTTCTATTAATGCTTCCACATCACCTTTAACATCGAAGAAATCTACGTTTCTAGAATCGGTATTCCACTGCTCAGAGTATACTTTTCCAGTAATTGCTCCAGCTAACTTCTTTCTCTGAGTCAAGCCATCAGAAGTCTTTAAAAAGCTTAGACCTGTTTCAAAGAAACGTACACGTGACTGTTGGCGCTTAACATTTTTATCAAGCGCTGGAATTAATCCAGACCATAAGGTACTGCGCATGATTGATAACTCTTCAGAAATCGGATTTGATAGCGCTATTTGCTCTTGATCTGGACTTAATAGTGATTCAACTTCTGGTGCAACAAAGCTATATGTAATGGCTTCCTGATATCCTCTAGAAACCAGAATATTACGCAAGGTATTCTCATCTACCAGCGTTTCTTCTTTTCTGGCGATACGAGGTTCCATAGGGCGTAAACGCGCAGGGATATTATCGTAACCGTAGATGCGGGCAACTTCTTCAACAAAGTCTTCAGGTGTCGCTAAATCAAAGCGGAAAACCGGAGGGGTGATGATCCATCCATTTTCAGCCGTTTCAACGCGACACCCTAAACGCGTGAGGATATCTTCGACACGTGCACCATCGATCTCGATACCGAGATGACGTTTGATGCGTCTACGCTCGAAATGCACACTATCACGCTGTTGTAGATCTTCCCTTACACTGACATCATTAAACGGTCCTACTTCGCCTCCACAGATCATAGTAATTAACTCAGTGGCACGTTCAATTGCTTTAACTTGCAGATCAGGTGAGACACCTCTTTCAAAACGATGTGAGGAATCTGTGTGCAGTCCGTACTGACGAGATTTTCCCATTATTTTCTCAGGAACAAAATAAGCACTTTCTAAATATATATTCTTGGTATCATCGGTGACAGCACTATCTTGTCCACCCATGATTCCAGCCAAAGCGAGTGCTTTTTCCTCATCTGCGATAACCATCGTATCAGCGCTTAAAGAAATTTCTTTACCATCTAGCAGTGCTAATTTTTCACCTTTAACAGCATTTCTAACATCAATGCCGCCACTGAGCTTATCAAAGTCAAAGCCATGCATTGGCTGACCTAGCTCAAGCATCACATAATTGGTGATGTCAACAACTGGACCCAAGCTACGAATATCAGAGCGTTGTAATTTTTCAACAATCCAATCAGGTGTCTTAGCAGTTACATCTAAGTTACTAATAATTCTACCAACATAGCGCTGACATAACTCATCAGCAGTAATTTTTACTGGGAATGACTGTTCGTTATCTAGTGACGCTGTTTTAACTGACACTTCAGTTACAGGCGCTTGCATGATTACGCCTAACTCACGAGCCACTCCTGCCACACATAATAGATCAGCACGATTAGGCGTTGCATCAAGATCAAGAACCACATCATCTAAATCAAAAATTTCTCTTAAGTTTTTACCCAGTTCAGCACTATCAGGGATTGGCAACAGACCTTCACTGCCCTCACCCATTCCAAGCGTTTCAGAACCACAAAACATACCTTGTGAAAAGACACCGCGGAGCTTACTTTCCTTAATCTTAAAAGCTTTTCCATCTGGCTCAGGTAATACTGCACCTATCATCGCAACAGGAACTTTCTGAGATACTTCTACCGTAGCATTTGTAACGACTTGAATCAGATTTTCATCGCCCACGTTTACCTGACACACTCGCAAACGATCTGCATTTGGGTGCTGTTCGATAGTTTCTATTTGTCCAACAACCACATCGGTAAAGGAAGAGGCAACTGGATCAATACCATCCAATTCTGTACCTGCCATAATGAGCTGATGCGCAACTTCTTCTGTTGTAGCATCAAGTTGAACCCACTCTCTTAACCAGTTTTCACTTACTTTCATAGCTTTCTATTAACCTTAATATCAACTTTACGCAAACTGCTTTAAGAAACGTACATCGTTATCAAACAACTTACGTAAATCATCAATGCCATATCGCAGCATGGCTAAACGATCAATGCCGAAGCCAAATGCAAACCCTGTGTATTCTTCTGGATCAATCCCAACATGGCGGAATACTTCTGGATTCACCATGCCGCATCCCATTACTTCAATCCATCCCGTATTTCCACAAACACGGCAGCCATCACCATTACACAATACACATTGGATATCTGTTTCTGCCGAAGGCTCTGTAAAAGGGAAATAATGTGGTCTGAAGCGAGTTGGCAAGTCTTCTACTTCAAAAAAGGCTTTAAAGAATGCTTCTAAAATACCTTTAAGATCAGAAAAAGTGACGTCTTTATCTACCATCAAACCTTCTACTTGGTGAAACATCGGGCTGTGAGTTACATCGGAATCACAACGATAGACACGACCCGGTGCGATAATACGCAAAGGAGGTTGTTGATTTTCCATGGTACGAATTTGTACCGGAGAAGTATGCGTTCTTAATAAAGTACCATCGCTAAAATAAAATGTATCGTGTGAAGCTCGGGACGGATGGTGATCAGGAATATTTAACGCAGTGAAATTGTGATAGTCATCTTCAATTTCAGGGCCTACCTCAACCCTAAAACCCAGCTGCATGAAAATCTCTTCGATACGTTTAGCAGTGCGTGTTACAGGATGCAAACTACCCTCACCCATTTTGCGGCCAGGCAAAGTAACATCAACACCCTCATTTTGTAATCGCTGATTTAATGCATCAACTTCAAGAGACTCCTTTTTAGTATTGATTAATTCTGATAAAGCCTGTTTGGCTTTATTGATCTCTTGACCCACTTCACGTCGTTGTTCAGCAGGTAATTGACCCAACTGTTTTAATTGACCAGTGATTAAACCTTTCTTACCAAGATAATGTACACGTGCGTCATCAAGTTGTGTAAGGTTAGTTGCCGCATCAAGCTGCCGTTGAGCTTGTTGCATGAGTTCTGTCAGTTTGTCCACTGAAGTCTCCGTAATCCGTTATTGAGTATATTTTTGGTAATCTACGTTTCCATTATAAAAAACGAGCAACAAAAAATTTGCACAAAAAAGCGAGGGAAGGCAGAAACCTTTCCTCGCTTTGATTTACATCTTTTATTCGTCTGTCTATTACAATTAAAGCTTTCTACTAAAAATTTATAGCTAAGAGTAACAACCAGACGGAACAGTAAAACTAAGCTAGGGCAGCTTTTGCCTTCTCAGCTAACTGTCCAAAAGCATCGATATCATGTACCGCTAAATCAGCTAACATTTTGCGATCCACTTCGATTTCTGCTTTCTTAAGGCCGTTCATGAAACGGCTATAAGACATATCAAACATACGAGCTGCCGCATTGATACGAACAATCCATAGACTACGGAATTGACGTTTCTTTTGACGACGGTCGCGGTATGCGTATTGACCTGCCTTAGTAACTGCCTGATTCGCTACACGATAAACTCTGCTTCGTGCACCGTAATAACCTTTAGCTTTCTTTAATACTTTCTTGTGTTTTGCGCGTGCCGTAACACCACGTTTTACTCTAGCCATTATCTATATCCTCAATAATCAATCAAACGTACGGAAGCATTCTGCGAACCATTGGTGTATCGACTTTTTCGACGACATCACCAGCTCGTAAATGACGCTTACGTTTGCTGCTTTTCTTAGTAAGGATGTGGCGCAGATGTGACTGCTTACACTTGTACGTGCCATTAGCACGCTTGCGGAAACGCTTTGCAGCGCCGCTATTGGTTTTCATCTTAGGCATCTTTACTCTCCATATTGGTCACAGCATTAATAAACTGTGATTGAGTGAAAACATTCCTGTAAGAGTGCCTCTCCTTAAGGAATGAAATAAATCTTTTGGTCTTAATTTAATTGCAGCTAACTATTCAATAACTACAAAGCTTAAAAATTAAGCCTTACCTTTTTCTTTCTTAATTGGACCAATCACCATAATCATTTGGCGACCTTCCATTTTCGGAAACTGTTCAACGCTGCCGTATTCTTCTAAATCTTTCTCAACACGTTTCAGCATTTCCATGCCTAATTCGCGATGAGCCATTTCACGACCTCTAAAGCGGATAGTTACTTTCGTTTTATCCCCTTCTTCAAGAAACTCTATAAGTTTTTTTAATTTGATATTGTAATCACCAATATCTGTCCCAGGTCGCATTTTAATTTCTTTAACCTGAGTCTTCTTTTGCTTTTTCTTGTTTGCGCCTTTTTGCTTACTTTGGGAAAACTTAAACTTTCCGTAATCCATAATGCGACAAACAGATGGCGTTGCATTTGGCACGATTTCCACCAAATCCAATGAATCCGCAACTGCCCTTTCCATCGCGTCTTCTATTGTTACGACACCTACATTCTCGCCATCCTTGTCAATGAGCCTAACCTCAGGCAAGTTTATTTCTTCATTAACCCGATTTTTCTTTGGCTTAGCGATATTCGTCTTCCTCTATGTGTTAAAAAATGTCTTTAATAATCTAGTTATGTATCAAGTTAATGCTAATCGGATAATCCGCAACTAGCATTTTCTTTAGTTATACGTTTAATCAACTCATCAACGGTTACACTTCCAAGGTCTTCTCCTGATAGTGTACGCACTGCAACAGAGTTAGTTTCTACTTCTCGATCACCAACTACTAAAAGGTAAGGGGTGCGTTGAAGCGTGTGCTCGCGAATTTTAAAGCCTATTTTCTCATTTCTCAAGTCTGAAACTGCTCTAATACCGCTTTTTTTCAAGGTATTTTCTACTTTTGTCACAAATTCTGACTGTTTATCCGTAATATTCATAATGACGGCTTGAACAGGTGATAACCAAAGCGGGAATTTTCCTTCGTGATGCTCGATCAAGATTCCGATAAATCGCTCGAATGAACCTAAGATCGCACGATGAAGCATTACTGGTGTTTTACGCGTACCATCTTCTGCAACATATTCAGCATCAAGGCGTTCTGGCATTGAGAAGTCCACCTGTACTGTACCTAGTTGCCAAACACGACCGATACTGTCTTTAAGTGAGAACTCAATTTTTGGGCCGTAGAAAGCACCTTCACCCGGCAACTCTTCCCACTCTAGGTTTTGTGCATCTAATGCATCGGCCAGGGCCTTTTCTGCCTTATCCCAATCCTCTTCGCTACCCACTCTATTTTCAGGGCGAGTTGATAGGCGATAGATAACATCGTCAAATCCGAAATCATGATAAACATCATGTAAGAAATCAATAAAATCAGCGACTTCTCCTTGAATCTGTTCTTCAGTACAGAAGATATGCCCATCGTCTTGTACGAATCCACGCACACGCATTAAACCATGCAAAGCACCAGACATTTCATTTCGATGGCAAGCACCAAATTCAGCAATTCTTAAAGGCAGATCACGATAGCTTTTTAAACCTTGATTGAATATTTGTACATGACAAGGACAATTCATGGGCTTGAGGGCAAACTGACGACCATCTGATTCTAGTGAAAACATGTCTTCGCTATATTTTGCAGCGTGGCCAGAGCGTTCCCACAAAGAATAATCCACCAATTCAGGCGTATTCACTTCTTTGTAATCTCTTAAGCGTTGTTGCTCGCGTATATACTGGGAAATAACCTGATAAATTGTCCAACCCTTGTCGTGCCAAAAAATCTGCCCAGGCGCTTCGTCTTGAATGTGGAATAAATCCAACTTGCGACCTATTTTTCTATGATCACGCTTTTCTGCTTCTTCAATACGGCGCATATACGCTTTAAGCGCCTTCTTGTTTTCCCATGCTGTTCCATAGATACGTTGTAACATCTCATTATTAGAGTCACCACGCCAATAAGCTCCTGCGAGCTTAGTTAATTTAACTGCTGGAATTTTACCAGTGCTTGGAACATGCGGCCCACGACATAAGTCGATAAAATCGCCCTGTTTATAAAGTGATAGATCTTCATCACTTGGAATACTTTCGATAATTTCAGCTTTATAAGTTTCACCCATGTCTCGGAAAAATTTAACCGCTTCATCTCGTGACATAACGCTACGTTCAACAGGAATATCTTTTTTGATCAAATCCTGCATACGTTTTTCGATAGCTTCCACATCTTCAGGAGTAAATGCACGCTCGTAAGAAAAGTCATAGAAAAAGCCATCTTCAATCACTGGGCCGATCGTAACTTGCGCTTCTGGAAATAATTGCTTTACAGCCTGAGCCATTAAATGCGCCGAAGAGTGGCGAATAACATCTACACCTTCTTCACTGTTGGTTGTGATAATACTCAGGGATGCATCTTGATTGATGACATGACTAGCATCATATTGTTTTCCATCAATAGCGCCTGCAAGGGTAGCCTTTGCTAAACCAGGACCGATATCTGCTGCTACATCTAAAATGGATACTGCGTTATCGAATGTACGCTGACTGCCGTCTGGCAAGGTGATAGTTGGCATTTTATTATTCCCCAGTGGTGACCCTCACGAGAGGCCACGTGTTTATCATTTATTTACAAAAAAATATATAAAAATAAGTATTTGGTAGGCACGCTCGGACTCGAACCGAGGACCCTCGCCATGTCATGACGATGCTCTAACCAACTGAGCTACGCGCCTGCAATTTTTTAGTAGCTATAATTTAAGAGTGAATCATTCTATAAAATTGAAGCTGCCACTAAAAAACCAAGATGGGGATTTTATCGTTATTAAAAATGATTCACAAGCTTTCTAAACCAAACGGCAACATTTAAACACTTTTATAAAGTACCTAAAAGCAGGAGGTTGTGTAGGTTTTGTCACCAAAATACGGCTTCTAGTAATTACAGCCTTATTCAGTACATTGGCTATCGAGTCAGCACTATTCATATAAAGAGCCTGATTCAATTTAATAATAAATGTAACGTCTAGAAAGCCAAAAACTATTACCGTTGCTCCTTACGATGAGTAAAAATTGTGTTTTAAAAATTTAACTTGATAACCACATTTCATTCCTATTTCTAGTCGTATTGAAGAAATAGATAGTCCATAACATTAAATGTTAGTAGGCTCTTGAGATCTATTTAGGTGGCGCAGGAGGCATTTCTTCGAAGGTTGAAACACTCTCATCCATATGATCCCAGTGTGGTTTTCTTTTGTTATATAGAATCGCTTGTGGCTCATACCATGAGCTATCATCGACACAACCGACCGCGATACTAACAATTGATGTCGCGGCACTATTAGTACCATATAGCCTGCTGCCACATTCAGGGCAGAAATGGCGGGTCATCTTTACTCCACTATCAGAAGTTGTTGTATACGAGCTGGTTGAACCTTCGATGTTGACATCATTTTTATTAAAGAAAGCAAGCGACTGATGGCCTGTTCCTGTTGATCGACGACAATGATCACAATGACATTGCGCCATGCGTGCGGGTTCACTTAATAAACTGTAAGTAACTTTTCCACATAAGCAACCACCTGTTGCAAAAGGTTTTCTAGCCATTATTTACTCCACTAAAAATCATGAATTATTAAAGGTAGCTCTGGGTATAGGGGTTAATCTGGGCTACAACATGAAGAACCGATAAATTGTGCTTGAGGACAAGGATAATCACCATAACTACAATAGACGCAACACTCACCTTCTTTGGTTTTAATCACTTTTTTGCAGTTAGGACAACGATAACTGAACTGACAGGTATTCTCTGGCATTTCTTCTTGGGTTTTATGCATGCAAATAGGGCAAGTTAATATTGAATCGATTATCATAGCTACAGATTAGCATGATTTATGGTTTTTTTGCTTTTCAACTTTTTTTGCCTTTCAAACTTATTTATTAAATACCTCCAGCCTTGATTTATGACCTTAAATACAAAACACAATAAAAGAAGAAATTACCCTTTTAAACGACAGTTAAATAGAAAAGTACGGCGTATTATTTTTATGCTGGTGGCTGCTGCGATCGCTACTGGTGTTAATTATTACAATACGAATTATCGGAATACCGATAACTCGCAAATAGAACTAGCCGAAAATCAGCAGTCAAATACAAATAGCCCTGATTTACAAAGAAGCTATCAGTTTAGTGAAAAACATCAAACTGATGCTCTAGCAAAACTCAAAAAGGCTAAAGATCAAACCAACTCAAGGCTCTGGATTGGGCTTAATGCGACTGTTATCAAGCTTCTCAAAGATGACCTGTCTGGTAGTCGACATCAAAAATTCTTAATCAAAGTAGAAAATGATATGACCTTACTGGTTTCTCATAATATTGATCTTGCCCAGCGAGTACCAGTAAAAGTCAATGATCACATTAGTCTAAAAGGTCGTTATGAATGGAATAATAGAGGAGGTGTCATCCATTGGACACATCATGATCCCAAAGGTAAAAAAGCGGGTGGCTGGATATCGGTTAATGGAAGAAAATATAAGTGATTCAATGACTAAAACCATTCTCTTAAAACTTCAGTTATTATCTTACTAATACTTTATTTATGTCTGACCTAGAAAACAATTTAAATGCATTGTTGGATAACCTCTATCTTCCAACTGATCCTGAAAAACTTAATCAAGCACAAAGACTCTTTCACGGTAGAGGTCATGCCTATCTAGGCTTAAATCATGTCACTGTAGATTGGCTATCACCCGTTATATTAATTACTTTGTTTGCTAAAGAACGAATTACCATCATCAATCATCTGGCAAAAGAACTTAAAAGCAGACTTCCACAAGCCAATGTGGTTTTACTCCAGCATCGTTATTTATCGCATGGGCCGATTGATGAAATTTACAATAATGATCAATCCAAACCGATTCATCAATTAGAAGTCTTAGAAGGTGATTTAAAATTTCTAATTTCATTGAGCAAGACCAGAAACACTGGTCTTTTTCTGGATATGAAAAATGGCCGTGAATGGGTACGGCAACATAGTAAAAACAAAAGGGTCTTAAATCTATTCTCATATACTTGTGGATTTTCAGTGGCTGCGATTGAAGGAGGTGCAAAATCGGTATTGAATATCGACATGAGCAGTGCCGCGTTAAATTTGGGTCGTACTAACCACCGACTAAATAATCAGTCCCTGGAAAATGTACGCTTTCAAAAGCTCGATATTTTTAAATCTTTTGGCAGAATCAAAAAACATGGCCCCTATGATTTATTGATCTGTGACCCCCCCACTTTACAAAAAGGCAGTGTCGATATAGCCCGTGATTATCCTAAGATTATTCGTCGCTTAGATAGTTTCATGGATATTGATAGCCAATTAATGATGTGCATCAACGCACCTTATATTAAGCAACAAAGCAGCAAGGATTTCCTTTTGAATAAAATGGAAGAGATAACCCCAAATTATCAATTAATCGAAGAAATTAAGCCTCCAATGGTTTATCAAGAAACACAAGGACGTGGTGTGAAAATACTAATCTATAATCGAATAGCTTAGATTTAACTTAATAAAAACAATACGTACTTTATGCCCATACCAGAGTACACCTTCATTCTCCTTCGCAAGCAGTAAGTGTTACCTTAACTATTATGATCCTATATACACATATAATTATTAATTATAGTTTTATTGTTCTCTTATTATAGATGTTAACCACTAGCCTTTTACACCATTTCTTTATCTATAGCAGCTATCAACTAAAACTAATTAGACAAAAAAAACGCAGGACTTATCAATATTTGTTTGAAGTAAAACTAACTTATAGGATGAAATATCTAAATTAAATAAAGTGATTGATAAATGGCAAAGTGGGCTCAAATAGGTTACCAAGGTAAATCAATATTAGCCGAAGTTAAAGGCGATACACTTTATTTGCACGATGGCAATTCGTTTTCTGAACATAAAGAAAACGGGACAACGGTCGCTGTTGCCGATGGAGAATTCATTGCACACTGACCCTCAAGCGTTTTTGGGATTGTGGAATAACTTCCGCTAGCGGCTTGTGTTCAACAAGCTCTTTATGCCGAAAGCTCCACTTATATTTATCAAGCTTGCTAGCTGTATTAACGTCCATAATACCGAAATTCCTCGCCTAAGGGTTATGAAAAAAGTGTTAAATTCGAAGTGGGGTTAGGTGCAGTGATTGGCAAAGAATGCTTCCAGGTCTCGCATAATGAAGTGAATGATTATATTTTTGGTGATAACCGCGTAAATGATGTCACCGTTCCGGAAATACTGTTTGAAGAAGAAAAAGGATTTTACCCAATGGTGTCGCTCTAAAAGTTTTCCTACTTTTGAACCTATAGGACTAGTTATAGAAACAGAAATCGATCCTGCCAACCTAAAGATTCAAGCGAATATAGACGGTTAACTGGAACAGGATTACTTCGTCTCGGACATGATATGTAGCCCACAAGAAATCATCAGCTTAATTTCACAAGACATCAAACTACCACCAGGTGAGGTAATTGCCTGCGATGCATCTTCAGGTGCGATTGATATGCAAACTGGGCAAAAGATCGAAATTAAAATTGATGGGGTTGGCCGTTTACAAAACCAATTTATAGGCTAAATTCTGTTTCAACATTACTAATAGGTTTTCTCACGCGCTTTAACAAAAGTGGTATTTAGGCATATTCAAACCCGGAGAGAAACCAACAAATTCTATTTTAGATATAAATTCAATACATTCAGATACATAGGAAAAACTATCCTTGCGCAATCATAAACTTCAGAAAATAGAATCTAGATTTAAACATTATGTGAAAAAACGCACAGAATAATTAATTTTTAATAGTTAGACTACAAAACAATAATTCTAAAAAAGATATTTATTCATCAAACAAGGAGTTTTGCTATGAAAGATTCAACAGATATTGTTATTCATATAAATGAAACATTGAATAACAATCAAAGGTCAACATTTTCCAATAAAGTAAAAAATATTGATGGTGTTAAATCTGCATCACTAGAGGATGCTCACCCACATTTGATGGTAGTCGCTTATAACCCCGGTAAAACTAAAGCACTTCATGTCCTTGAAGGGGTAAATAAAACTGGTGTTAATGCACAAATAGTAGGATGGCTCTAAGTCCTATCTTAAGCACCTTAACTTAAAGATTACTGTAATAGACTACAAACCAGGTCATTATTTATTTTTAATAATCTCTCTAACATTATCTCTAAGATAACGTTGATTACCGTGGAATACTTCAAGTAAACCGGATGGCTGATCACCATTCGCGTTTACATTGAGGTGATAACTAAAGTTACCATTATTAAACACATAACGATGATTTCTACCTGTTGTATCGACTTCTTTACGACCATTAGATAATACGATATCAGGCTTATTAATAGTGCTGGAATTCACCGGCCATGAGGCGTAACGTAAGCTTCCATTTCCCATATCGTCTACGCGCACATGGTAGTGATTTGTTTTCCACTCGAGAACAGATTGCGCGTAGTTACTGATACTTCTATGTAAGGCACTACGGCCTCTGGTTAACACTTTTGATCTATTGGCATTTTTATTTGCAGCGTAAATCTTAGACGGTTTAACAGAAAGAATATATCCATCGTGATCAAGCCAAACATCACCATCAAATAACATAATGCCGCGCCAGCCTACCGTATTCCAATCTATTCGTGCATCCGATGAAATAATAGATTTCAGCAAATTTTGATCAAACACTTCATCGAAACGCGATACGAATTCATAAGGGTTATTGATCGGCATGCTGTTTGATTCTGTAAATAAAGGATAAGAAACCATCTTGGCAATACTTGCCATGTTCCCACTTTTGAATGCTTCTATAACGTTTTGTACTTTAGCTACGTCTTTTTCCTCAACTGCAAAAGCCTGATTTGTGAATAAGGATAAAAGCAATAATGAATATGGTAATAATTTAGTTATTTTTATAAATAATTTCATAAGTAAAATGCCCCCCTTGCATTTTAATACTTTTTTACTTTACCCGTACTTAGTTTACTATAATTCCGAAAAAAAAGAACTTAATAAAATCAATCGCTTAGAAATACTCCAAACGCTCTTTTTACTTTTTTCTCAATTTAATGATTCAACGTTGCAGACTAAGCTATACATTTGAGTCAATCTGCCATTAAATTTTGTTCATGAAAAAAAAGATGATCTAGATAAGCAGTCATTCAACATAAAAGAACAATTGCTTAAAAAGGGTCTATAAGTAGGGGGGTGACTATTGAAATGATTACTTACTATTATCAAGACAAGGATTTTCTTTTTTAATGCTATTTAGCCCAGAATTTCTTTTTATTGCTGCGATCATTTTCTTTTCAGCTGCTGTGTTTCACGGCAGTATTGGCACTGGTTTTCCGATGATAGCCACGCCCCTACTCGCGTTAATCACTGATATTCAAACCGCTATTATTCTGACTTTAGTCCCGACGGTATTAGTCAATATCGTTAGTATCATAAGTGAAGGGAAAGCGTTAAATGCGGTTAAACAACATTTTCGACTCGCTTTGTATGCCTTGATAGGGAGTTCAGTAGGCACAATACTACTGATATCACTTAATTCAGACGTCTTCAAAGCATTGTTGGCGTTAGCCATTTTGTTATATTTATTAGCTGATAAAATCCAGTTTAATCTAACCTGGGTAAGACGACACCCACATCTATCTAAGCTAGCATTCGGGACTTCTGCTGGTTTGCTTGGCGGCCTAACCAATGTAATGGCTCCGATATTAATCATCTATTCATTAGAATCCCGGCACTCTAAAAAGCAAATAATTCAAGCCAATAACCTGTGCTTTCTATTCGGCAAACTAGTCCAAATTGTACTTTTCTCTGTCTATGGCGAGATTAATAAAAGTGAAATTACAACTTCTGTGATGATGTTGATAGTCACCGCAGCGGCTTTGTTTATTGGTGTCAAAATAAAAAAGAAAATTGAAGTTGATCTATACAAAAAGATACTCAGAAGTCTTTTACTCATTTTAGCAGTGTTAATTTTGTTACAGGTTTTTTGCTAAATCACCCCCCTACTTTTGTAGCATTTTTTCTCAATTACTTTAAAGAAAATAGATAAAATATTATTCTTTACTAGTCTCTTATTTTTAGTAATTGTTAACACTAAAAGACTTAATAAGTTAATAATAGATCATCTCTACAAATTATTATTGAATAATTATTCAATTAATTTCTTAGATTATGTCCCTGATAAACACCTTAATTAAAGATTAGTTATTTATACTTTTATTTTCTTGCAAAACAGTATGATAAATAATATTTATAAAGTTTTAAATTAATAAAAATACCATCATTTACCTCGATATGCTTCGCGATTATAAAAAATTCATTTTAAAAAACTCATGAATCCAAAAAAAATTATGTTGCGTTACTACAACCAAGACACAGACAAAAAAGTCTTAAACAAAACACAGGAAATTTTAACTAACTTTTAAAGGTAAAAATCATGAACACTAAAACTAAAGCAATCTTGGCAGGCACACTTCTTACAGCACTTTTTGCAGGCCAAACTGCAATCGCTAGTCAAGCTACTGAAGAAGGATTTTTCTCAACAGAAATAACTAAAAGTGAAACTACAGTTATGAACATAAACATCATAAAAGTCAGTGATCCAGCTCTTAGTGAAAAACCTGTTTACAAAGATACTAATGATGACTTTTTCCCACAAGGAGCAAGCAATTAAAAGAAACACGTAAATATACTCTCTCCTTTGAAGGCCCCTTACTAGATCGTACGGGGCTTTTTTCGTTTTAAACTATACAGAGAAAAAATAAAGATAGAGAAAAGAATATAGGGAAGATTGAAAAAACTTCAAGAAAAGTTAAAGTTAGCCGAATTTTGTTTATCCTGTTTTTTATCAACAAGATCACCGACTCGGTAAGCATCAAGGATACTAAGCATCCAAACAACTATATAAATCAAAAAAGCGGTATTCATTACTCCTGTATTTGCCTCGACCATGCTATTTAAAATAATACCGATCAAACCATTGCTACTCTCATCTAACGCTCCACTATTTATCTTTGCAACTATCACGCTAGATAATTTGATGATTTTTGCCACAATCACAATTAAAGCGACCAACGATATCAAGGCAAAAACGACCCCGGAAAAATAACGCTTAAGCACCATATGGCCCGCACCAGGTAAAACCAGTGCTGAGAGTAATGCAGCTTTTAGTGAATTTTTCATATTCGAGAACTAATTCAGAGATTAAAAGTTAAGACAAAACCAATAAAAATATAATTAATAATGACATACAGTAGATGAATATCTACTTAACTTAACCTGACAAAAATTGTTCCATTTAGAAAAAACGTGACTTATGTCAAAAGACGATTTCCCCCATTCGCTGTTATACGCCTAACAAATATATCTCTTTTGGTGATTGTGTGGGCTGGCAACTAGATAATATTTCCTTCTCCTAAGACGATTTAGCTAGCCAGCCATTTTCTTACACAGTTTTTGTAGTAATTCTTGTAGTATCTCCTTTATTAGCACTTAGCTCTACTCCGTATTTCTTCACAATAGTATTGAATAAATCCAGCAGAATTAGATCGTTTTCGTGTTAGAATTTCTTTTTTTCAACACCCCTTAGCACTGATTATGTCTGAATCTAAAACACCCTTGACCTATCGTGATTCTGGTGTCGATATTGACACTGGTAATGCTTTAATTGATCGTATAAAACCACACACTAAACGCACAATGCGTCCTGAAGTTATGGGTGGCCTTGGTGGTTTTGGTGGATTAATGTCATTACCAACAGGCTATAAGGAACCCATTCTGGTTTCTGGTACAGATGGCGTTGGAACTAAGTTAAAACTTGCTATCGAAGCAGGTATTTATGACACTATTGGTATCGATTTGGTTGCGATGTGCGTCAATGATATTATCGTCACTGGCGCAGAGCCACTATTCTTCCTCGATTACTATGCAACCGCAAAGTTGGATAATGATATCGCTGAAGACGTCATAAAAGGCATAGCAGATGGCTGCGTACAATCAGGTGCGGCATTAATCGGTGGTGAAACGGCAGAGATGCCAGGTATGTATGCCAAGGGAGATTTCGATCTTGCTGGTTTTAGTGTAGGTGTTGTGGAAAAAGAAGAGATTCTCGACCCTGGCAATATACAGAATGGTAACGTATTGATTGGTCTTGCTTCAACGGGACCGCATTCAAACGGTTACTCATTGATTCGTAAAGTATTGGAAGTTAGCGGCGCTTCATTAACTGATGAGTTTGATGGTAAAACTTTGGGAGAAGCACTAATCACACCGACTAAAATATATGTGAAGCCATTACTTGAAGTACTAAAAAAACACAAAATCAACGCACTTGCACATATCACTGGAGGCGGTCTTACTGAGAACCTGCCTCGCGTGATGGCTGAAAACAGCAAGGGCGTTATTGACTTGAATAGCTGGGAAAAACCTGCGGTATTTGATTGGCTACAACAGCAAGGCAATATTGAAGAACAGGAAATGCTGCGTACCTTTAACTGCGGTATCGGCATGGTCGCGGTAGTTGATAAAGACGATGCCTTAAGCATACAGCAACACTTTGCAGGTTCTGGTATTAATAACTGGGTAATTGGGACCATAGAAAGCTCAACAGAGACTGAGCCGCATATCGAATATGTCTGATAGCATTTTTGATAACGCCCTAAATTACAAAGCTGGTAATACCTATAAACTGGTTGTTTTAATTTCTGGAAGTGGCAGCAACCTGCAGGCAATAATCGACAATATCGAAACCGCCAATATCAATGCCAAAATTGCAGTCGTTATCAGTAATCGTGCTGATGCTTATGGCTTAGAACGTGCTAAAAAAGCAGGAATTGAAGCTAAGGTTCTTGATCATACTGCGTTTGATTCGCGCGAAGTTTTCGATTCGGAATTAAAGCAATTAATTGATAGCTACTCACCAGACTTAATAGTATTAGCTGGTTTTATGCGTATTCTTAGTGATGGTTTTGTTGAGCATTACAATGGCAAGATGATCAATATCCACCCTTCTCTACTGCCTTTATATAAAGGCTTGCATACACATCAAAGAGCGCTAGCAGATAAGCAATCAGAACATGGAGCGAGTGTGCATTTTGTAATCCCAGAATTAGATGCAGGAAAAGTCATAATTCAGGGCATTGTAGAAGTTAAAGAAGATGATGATGAAAAATCATTAGCAGATCGTGTACATAAGATCGAGCACCAAATTTACCCACAAGCGGTGAAGATTTTAGCAGAAGGTCATTTGAAATATAATGGAGGTGAGCTTTTATATAATGATAAGCTTATGCTGGAACCTCTGAAGGAACTGCTAAAAACAACAACAAGTTAATTTTCAATACTTCGTGGTAAGGCTCCGAAAATACTTAGTGTCTGTAGTTTGAAATTGTATTTTGGAATCCAAATAAAATGCTACATTAACCGATAGACATGAAATGTATTTTCCTGCAACTCCATAAGCAGAATAGTTCACAATGAAAAAAATACCCATTGTAAGCTATCCACCTCGGGGGCAAGCCACCCGAGATTTACGCTTTGCGTATAAAAGTCTGCTCTGCACTGATCAATCATCTGATTTTTCTAATTGCCTGGCTTTTATTTTTTCTTCTTGCTCTTTTTTAATGTTTTCATCTGACTCAAACCTTTTTTACGGTGCGCGCGGATGATGGCAAGCTCATTGGAAATTTTTTCTTTATTTACGCCACTTTGTTTAAATTTTATTTCAAGCTTTTTTTCACGTTTACGTAATTTTTTCAATACCTGCTTCAAGCATTTAATCTTGGATTTGCGTTTACGATTTTCTGCACCTAGATAGTCATTTGCTACCTTCATAAATTCTTTAATTTTCACAATTTATACTCCCTTTTCTATAGCTTTACGTGCTGCAACTGCTTCTGCTGTTTCCTGCTCATCAAGCATGAGACTTTGTTCTACTTCGCGCATTTCTGAATCTCTGGTATTAAACAGGATAGTGCCAATTTCTAACAGGTTATTAGCGATATTATTAGTATAGGTGATATCGTTCATTAAAGAGGTAGCCATTGCGCCTGTAATGTGTTTTTCACGAATATGCTGGTTAATATCAATATAAAATTGACGTTCTGCTTCCTGAATTCCAATTTTCATAGCTTCAAGTGTCGGAAGTGACGTGCTAAATTCATCTGTATCTTTTTCCATATCAGATAGACTTCTAAGGATTGAGCCAAGACGATAGCGAATTTTATCATACTCATCCCTCATATACGGGTTATCATCATTCATATAATGTGAAAGATTTTTATGCAGATGTTGGGTACTCTTAATACTCTCCAGCATCTTCTTGCCCGCAGAACGTAATTCAAATACTTCATTAGTCTGCTCCTGGGACATTTTTTCATTTGACTTACTAATGAAATCTACGATCTCGGCATAAAGTCCTTTAATTTTATTCGTATATTCCTCTTTGATATTGACGGGAATGGGTTTTTTTAAAGACTTGATGATTTCTTTAACAGGGATATCTGAATTAATATCCCTAACTCTGAAACTCAAGCCATGACACAGAATACCAAAGAAATATTGATAAAGATTAAGTGTTTCTTTACGCACTGCCTCAAAAGCAAGGTCAGGGAGTTCCAGTGAAGCACTGTTTAAATACAACGGTTCTGCAGTCTCGCGTTGCTTCTCTGGCAAATACTTTGTAATGAACGATCCTAGTTTATTGATAAAGGGAAGCATCAAGACTATTCCCAGGAGGTTAAACAAGGTATGAAAAACAGCCAGCTTTAGCGTGAAATTATCAGTGGCTATACCTAAATGATCCGATAGCCAATCAACTGCCCCCATCAACTGCGCAATTAGTGCTATTGCCACTATGCCGGTAGCAACATTGAAAATAAGATGGGCAGCTGCAAGTCGTTTACCATTGATATTGGAGCTGATTGAACCAAGAATAGCTGTTATCGTGGTTCCCACATTACTGCCAATCGCAAGTGCAAGTGCATTTTCATAGGTTATTTGCTGACTTGCCAATGCAGTAATTATCAACACCAAAGTAGCATGGCTTGATTGCATAATAACCGTAGCCGCAATACCGATCAGTGTATAAAGTAGAAGCCCTTTTAATCCGGATACTGCGTATTTTGTTAAGTCGATATGCTCCCGAAAGGTCTCAAAACCTTCCTTCATATAATGAATACCCAGAAACAAAAAGCCCAGGCCGGCGAGTACATAGCCGATACCCTTAAGTTCTTTGGGTTTTTGAAAGATCAGTAGAACGCCAAAAACCAGCATGGGCATTGCATATGCTGATATATTGACTTTAAGGCCAAAACCCGCAACTAGCCATGCACCAGTAGTTGTTCCAAGATTAGCTCCAAAGATAATACCGATACCAGAGGCCAGTGTAATCAGTCCTGCTGATAGAAAAGAAATGGTGATAACTGAAACGAGGGAGCTGGATTGCATCAGCGTTGTCGTGACAACACCAAAACTCATGCTTTTCCATAATCCGGTCGTTGTTTTTTTAAGTATTTTCTCTAAAAGTCCGCCCGTGAACGCTTTAAATCCCTCTTCGAGAGAAAGCATTCCAAAAAGGAATATTGCTACTCCCGCCGCAATCTGTTTCAGATTAGGACTAACCCAGAAACCATAGGATAACACCATAAAAATACTAATAAGGATGATTTTTCTATACATAAAGCATGTCTCTTATTCTTTTTTTTAAAATTTGAAAACCTGACTCATAACTGGCACCAAAATTTAATGCCATATAGCCACACATCATAGCCGCAACTATTAAAATACGGTTGTGTACATCGGGTATATTAAAACATGTATACAATACAATTCCGACCATAAATGCCAAAAATCAAACCCTTGCGGAGTGTTTCACTCCAGCTAGTCCCTTTTTCAATCTGATCAATACTCAATAATTCCATACAATAAATTCCTGTTGTTGCTCTTAAAGGAAACAAAAACTCATGAAGAAAAGAGTAATTTTCTACCAGACTCAAAAACACAACCTTGCATCTACATCACGATAATCAGGTATTGGGTTGAGTGGATTTCGGTTGCAGTTATAGCCTAGATTTAAGCAATTGTAAAAACTATTTGAATAGATTTATGACCAATATCAACAGACTAGTGTATTTAAAATATTGCGCTTATTTTTATTTGAAAATTGTCCATAAAAAAACGAGGTCTTCGAAGTATTACAAAAAAATGGAATATGCGAATCCTAAAATGTCTGGCTAAAAATTCACCAGTTTCACCTTGTTTACACTTTGCGTTAAAGGAGACTAGATGAAATTGAAAAGAGCAGCTGAAAACAGCTGCTCTTAATCATTGGTTTAACTACAATTATTTATAGTTTTGTTATTTATTCAGGAATACCCTGCCATAACAATTCGTAACCCAGCTCGTGAGTGTCATCGCAGAAATTGGCTAATTCACTAAATTTCTCTTTGAATAAAGCATCTGCGTGGGATTTTTCGTGTTGCTCAAATGATTTCCAATAAGTAACAATAGCAACTTCACCCTGCTTAATCTTGGCTACTTTATCCTTTTCTTCTGGAGTTGCACCGACAGAGCCTTCTTCAGAAATAAAGCCCGCATATTTAAAAACCTGGCCAGCTATGAATCCACCTTTATCGTCGCCATAGTTATTTTTTACGACATTACACATTTCACCGAGTGTTAACTCTACATCTTCAATAGTAACGCCATCTTTGAGATCAACAACATTAAATAACATAACGCAACCAAAAGGTATTTCTATTGGTTCAAACATAATTTCCTCCTGTTAATCTAACAAGTAACAGCACCATTAATATTTGGGCAAAGACTTAAATTTCAATCTACTTTTTAGGAAATTTATAGTAGCTATGGTTAAGATAATCAGTAATCTCATCCATGTCTTCGTCAAATAATGACGTCCCCAGATTAGCGTCGCACATTCTAACCATCGAGCCTAAACCTGCTAAATCTTTTACACGTCTATTTTTTTTGGTGTAGAACTTTTCGTCGTGATCACCTATATGACAGTTAAGACAACTTTCATCATGCATGGCTTTGCCAGGGTGCTCATCCGCGGCGTTCACTGAAACACTAATAGCTGAAGATATTAAAAGAGCAATAAATGCAGACGATAATAATTTCATAAATACTCCTGATGGATTTAGTTTTGTAAATTGTGGTTTTTATCTAACAAATCATACCAACTATTTTATAACTTTCTATATCCCTGAGTAGAAATATTTTTTTACACCTTTATTAATTATGAGGACATATTTTTACGACCATGCTCCACCAACAAATCAACACACTCGTTTAAATAGCTTTTCATAAATTTACTTTTTACATAAGCCACAGTAGTTGTTGATTTGGGGAAAAATTTCGACATATCACGCAAGATTAAATCATTATCAACTTTATCCGAGTAGGCCATTTTCGCGATAATTCCTGCGCCAAAGCCTAGCCGTACATAACTCTTGATCACATCGGTATCGGTTGCTGCAAAAGTGACATTAGTTTCAAGACCTTCATCCTCAAATGTATTGTGAATTTTAGTACGACCGGTAAAGCCAAATACATAGGTAAGCAAGGGATATTTTGCTATCCGTTCCAGACTCAATTTACCTTTTTCGAGCGGATGCTTGGGCGGCACTATTAAGGCGTGATTCCAGTCGTAGCATTTATGCTTTATCAAATCGGCGTGATCCGCCAATTCTTCGGTGCACACGGCAATATCAGCTTCGCGTTTATACAGCATTTCCACCAGTTGGGCAGGATTACCTTGCAGAAAATGAATTTTAACTTTGGGATATTTTTCACGAAATACGTTCATCACTTCGGGCAAAAAGTATCTAGCCTGAGTATGTGTCGTAGCTAAACGCAACTCACCTATTCTCGCATCTCGATGATCATCGGCTACCGCACGGATATTATCCAGAGCAAACTCCAGATGGTCGATTTCTTTGCAGATATCAACACATACTGGAGTAGGTTCAACCAGACGTTTTCCTTTTCTGATGAACAGCGGCATTCCAATCTCGTCTTCTAACAAACTAAGCTGTCTGCTCACTGCTGATTGCACCACGTAAGTTTGCTTTGCGGCCTCACTAATATTCAAACCATTGTTTAATAATATTTTGAGTAGTTGTAACTGTGTAATTTTCATATATCTAATTATGGCATATAGATAGCGAATTATATCACTTTTAATGTTGATTATTTTAAGCGATATTTGCTTCGACAAATCGCTGGCAGTTGAAACCAGTCATCATTCATTCCAATGCTAACGAGCAAATAATCATGACATTACTGAATCAACAACAAATACAAAAAGTGTCTTATGCAGTCGAAGGCCTTAATGCCAATCAACTTGCATGGGTGAGTGGTTATTTCTCAGGTTTATCAGCGAATTCTGATACCCATCTTCAACACCAGATAACAGATTTTTCAGATACAAAAGCAGATAACCAAGCCGACACACAGGCTGCGGCGCAATTACAAACAGCTGAAAAAGTGACTGTTTTATACGGCAGCCAAACGGGTAACAGCAAAAAAATTGCAGAATCAGTAACTGCAGAACTAAAAAACAAAGGGGCTGCAGTAACCCTAAAGAACCTGCTGGAATATCGACCACAACAACTAAAGAATGAACAAAAAATTGTACTGGTGATAAGTACCCACGGGAATGGTGAGCCACCCGATGAAGCACTTGCCTTTTATAAATATATCCAGAGTGATCGTGCCCCAAAGTTAGAACAGCTCGAATACGCAATCCTGGGATTGGGTGATTCCAGTTACGATGATTTTTGTCAGACAGCAGTAGAAGTTGATGCAAAATTTGCAGAATTAGGCGCTACACGTTTTCACAATCGTCTTGATCTGGATCTTGATTTCGAAGTAGGTGCAAAAAGCTGGCAACAACAAATTGTTTCGAAAGTAGATGCTCTTAATAATCAGAACAACGAACAGCATATTGTCATCGACATTAATAGCAAACAAGCGATTACCACTCCTGAATCGGAAAGCTGGACGGAAGCGAATCCTTACCACGCTGAAATTCTGACAATTACCAATCTCACCACCGACGAATCTGAACAGGATGCCTATCACCTGGAAATTGCTACTGAGGCCGAAAGTTTAAGTTACGAACCCGGTGATGTCATTGCAATTTTGCCTGAAAACAACAAACAAATGGTTGATGCCATCATCCATAAACTCGACGCAAGTAAAACCGAGTTAGTGACTGTTGCAGGTGGAACCAGCTCATTACACTATGCCTTATCGCATAAAGTTGAAATCGCGAATCTCACAGCAAAAGTCGTAATATCTTATGCCGGGTTAATAGACAATAAAGGCTTATCCGCGCACATCGCAGATAAAAAACACCTAAAGGAATATCTTTACGGTTCTGATCTACTCGATCTACTACAAGACTATCCTGGTGAGATATCAGTAGCAGATCTACTCAGCATCTTGCGTCCATTATTTTCACGACAGTATTCGATCTCAAGTAGCGAACAAGTGCATACCGAAGAAGCGCACATCCTGATCAAACCCGTTTTTTATGATCACAATGACAGAGAACACCTTGGCGTATCTTCTAACTGGTTAATCGACAAACAGGCTGGCGATACCGTCCCTGTTCACATTAAGTCCAATAGCGGATTTTCATTACCTGAAAATAATGAAGACAAAATCATTATGATCGGTGCAGGCACAGGTGTAGCACCTTACCGAAGCTTTCTGTATGAACGTGAAGCGCGTGAAGCACAGGGTAATAGCTGGTTGTTCTTTGGCGAGCAGCGCTTTCAGAGTGATTTCTTATACCAGACCGATTGGCAGCACTTTCTAAAGAATGGAACGCTGCAACACATGAGTGTCGCCTTCTCTCGTGATCAGCAAGAGAAAATATATATCCAGGACAAATTACTCGAAGAATCAGCGAAAGTCTTTGAGTGGATTGAGCAAGGCGCAACCCTTTATGTTTGTGGCGATATCGACAGACTGGCGCAAGGCGTTCATGACACTCTGATCAAAATCATTAGCCAGCATTCTGGTTTAGATGATAACGGTGTAAATAACTATATCGACCAGTTAAAGATCAACAAAAAATACCAATGTGACGTTTATTAAATAATACATAACAGTTCTGCTGAGCTAGTCGAAGCACCCCCCTACTTTTGGGCACTTTTTATAGATAACAATTTTTAAATTTCAGGGACATAAAATGAAAAATACAAAGGAACAAAAAGAGGAAAAACTAGAAATACTAAACAACTCTTTCGCTGAGTTATCTCTTGCAGAGGCACTAACAGCAGTTGAAGGTGAAGCCAAAAACATCTCTTTCTCAAGTAGTTTGGGCCCCGAAGATCAGGTGATTACCGATGCAATATTTACACATGATTTAGATATCACTATTTTCACTCTGGATACGGGTAGGCTGTTTTCAGAAAGCTATGATCTGCTGGAAGAAACCACGGCCAAATACGACAAGCCCATCGAAGTCTACTACCCCAAGACCAAAGAACTTCAGCAGTATGTGACGGGTAATGGTATTAATGCACTCTACGATTCGGTGGAGTTACGTAAAACCTGTTGTTACATCAGAAAAATTGAGCCTTTAAATCGCGCCCTAGCAAATGTCGATATCTGGGTGACTGGCATCCGTGCAGAGCAATCTGGTTACCGAGCAGGCATGAAGCATTTTGAATGGGATAGCGAGCGCGAGCTAATCAAATTTAATCCTTTATTGAATTGGTCAAGCAGTGACGTTTGGGAATACATTAATAGACATAATGTTCCGTATAACGAATTGCATCGTAAAGGATTCCCCAGCATTGGCTGTCAGCCTTGTACCCGAGCAATCGGTTTGCACGAAGATGAACGTGCAGGACGTTGGTGGTGGGAAGATGCCGATAAAAAAGAATGTGGCTTACATGGTAAAAGCCAGGCCAAAAGCGCTTAAACTACAAAGAAAAATCAGGAAATTATCAGGAATAAGAATCAATGAATAATGTTTTAGACCCAGGCAAAGAAATTCTCAAACACGAAGGTGTGCTAATCGCAGATAGCAACCCCGTGGAAATTGCTAAAGATAAAGGCAATTACCTTCGCGGCACCTTGGTCGAGACCTTTGCTGATCAGATTACTGGCTCTATTCCTGCTGAAGATACCTACTTAATCAAGTTTCACGGCACCTATCAACAAGACGATAGAGATCAGCGCATAATCCGCCAGCAAAAGAAATTAGAACCCGCCTACTCTTTTATGATTCGCGTCAGAATTCCCGGTGGCGATTTAACCTCAAAAGCCTGGTTGGCGCTAGATGCGATTAGTGATGAGTATGGAAACCACAATTTCAAGCTAACCACGCGTCAGGCAGTACAATTTCACGGCATTATCAAGTTTGATTTGAAGCAAACGATTCAAGCCATGGATAAAGCGTTACTTGATAGCATCGCCGGCTGTGGTGATGTAAATCGAAATGTAATGTGTGATCCTGATCCTACGCAATCTGAAATTCATGCGCAGGTTTACCCCTGGGCAAAAAAGATCAGCGAACACCTACTTCCCAAGTCTCGCGCCTATCATGAAATCTGGCTGGATGAAGGCTCTATCGAAGGGAAGGGAGAAGGTAAAAAACGGGTCAATGCTCCCGAGCAAAAAGAAACAGTAGAACCGCTTTACGGAAAACTGTATTTACCCAAGAAATTCAAAATAGGCATCGCCATTCCACCCAATAATGACAGCGATGTTTACACCAATGATGTTGGAATTGTCGCCATCGTTAAGGATGATGTTCTTCAAGGTTTCAATATCGCCGTTGGCGGTGGCATGGCGATGACCTTTGGGCGTAAAGAAACCTACCCAAGGCTCGCCACCGATATTGCCTATGTAAAACCAGAGCAATTACTCGAAGTGGTCAAAACTATCGTTGAAATTCAACGCGATTATGGTGACCGAACAGACCGAAGTCAGGCGCGTTTGAAATACACCATCGATCGCATGGGTCTGGATACTTTCAATACCATGTTGGTTGATCGCCTTGGCTACAAACTCGATGCGCCAAAGCCTGTGGAATTCAAAACCTCAGCCGATAAATTTGGCTGGCATAAAGCCACCGATGGTAAATGGCACCTTCTGTGTTTTGTTGAGCATGGTCGCGTACAAAATGTCGAAGGCTCGCAACAGAAACAAGCTTTAAAAGAGATTGCCGAATCAGACGTATGTAAATTCAGACTCACCGGTAATCAGCACTTATTACTCGTGGATATTGATGAAAATAACAAAGCCAAAATTGAAACTATTTTCAAAAAACATGGTTTATCTGCAGACGCAAGTCACCTAAGTGGAATACGCCGCAATGCAATTGCCTGTGTTGCGCTAAATACGTGTCCACTAGCGATGGCAGAAGCTGAAAGGTACCTACCCAGCCTGATTACCAAAATAGACCCCATTCTGGAAAAAAATGGTTTATTTAATGATGAAATCAAATTCCGCATGACAGGCTGTCCAAATGGCTGTGGCCGTTCGGTAATGGGTGAAATTGGTTTTATCGGAAAATCACTCGGTCGATACAATGTGTATCTTGGCTCAAGCCATCAAGGAGATCGACTAAGTAAATTGTACAAAGAAAATCTCGATGAAAAACAAATCCTAGAAGAGATGGATTTATTACTCACAGATTACGCAAACAACCGAAACCAACACGAACATTTTGGAGATTATGTCATCAGAGCCGAATACGTAAAAGTAACCAAAGAAGGCAAAGACTTTCACAACTAATTCTTCACTGCTTGTGGTTGATATTGGACATAGCTGTTTATTACATAGTTATTACAGTGGTTATGTAATAGATGGGTAAGTCTTTTTTATTATTAAAAAGCCACCCCCCTGCTTTTGGGCACTTTTTGTTACACCAATAAATATGATTAAACCTGCTAATTGGAAAATATAACAAAATCATTTATCATGATTTTGCATATAAAAATATTACTTATTAGGCATTTCAAATAATAACTCATTCAAAACAAAGATTTGATACCTGACAAAAAATGAGAGGTCATAGACCTTGATATTAAACTTTTTAACTAATGGAGAAAACTCTATGGAGAAAATATGAAAAAACTGATGTTGTTTTTACTATTAATCCCTATAGGGTTGCAAGCAAAAGAAAGCATAACCTGGGCAGTTACTAATTCGCCTCCAGTACATATTCTGGAAGGGCCATATCAGTATCAAGGAATGAGCGATTTCTTTTTAAAGATATTTGAGCGAGAAGGACTCAAAGAATATCGCCACGAAATAGAAAAAATGTCAATAGCTAGAATGTGGAGTGAAATAAAAAATGGTAAGAATCTATGTAGCGTGTCCTCCCTTAAAACAGAAGAGAGGGGAAACTTAGCCTATTTTACAAAGTGGCAAGCGATTGTTCCAACTGTTTCAATCATTGTTAAAAGTACAAGACGCCAGAAACTATTTTCTGACAATAAATTTATTTCATTGAAAAAGTTACTTACTCAAAACAAATTAAAACTTGGAATAGTAAATTCCCGAACGTATTCTCCGGCTATTGACAAGATGCTAGAAAATTATAAAACATCAAAAAATATTGTTAAAATTAACGGTTCAGAAACTAGTGGTCGCCTTCATAAAATGATGATGCTAGACCGAATTGATTATATTATCGAGTACCCATGGTCAGCGAAATATACTGCGTTAATTGCTCAACAAGGAGAAATTGCCAGCATACCAATCGAAGAAAATCCACTTCGCTATTCTAAAGCGCAGATAGCCTGCACAAAAAATAAATGGGGCAAAACTATTATAGAAAAACTAGATGTTTATCTAGCGAAAGTCGTTCCAACGATCAGGTTAAGAAATTCCATTGAGAGGTGGCTTGACAACAAATCAATCCCAATGTTTAGGGAAGAATACGAAAAAGTGTTTGGACTTTCTGCTGAGAAAATATTGTAAGATACAGTTAATTATTTTGTAAACAGCAAACGACCGCGTCAAAATCAACCTGCCATGGCTGTCCGGTTAGCGAAATCACCGTTTAAAAGTAGAATTTGCATTTACCAATAACATGGTATCCATTACGGCTAGCAATTTAAACTGGCGTAATATCGGAAAAACCTCTAAATCAAAAATAAACCTTTATATGTAGAGAGATGTATTGATATTTAAATACAAAGCCACCCCCCTACTTTGACGTGGTTTTCCATTTTAAACTAATGAAAACCACGCCCTTTCGGCTCGTCGTCGCGGTGCTCCAACGTTGTCTCACTGCGTTCGGTTAGGCACTTTTTATTTCCATGTATATTCCCCCATCCCAGAAGCAACGAGCACTGCAGGAAATAATAGATCAGGATGAAGGTGTTTGACGGAGCTAATTTTCTTCATCCCTGTTATTTTTGAGGAGCACAGTAAAACCGTAAGGTATTTTGTTGAACGACAATTTTTCTTAATATTCTGTTATGCAAGCTCAGCGGACTGGATCCCTTTTAATAATTTACCAAGCACATCTGCACCAGTGATAATTCGTGGCTGCTCACCCCATATCAAAACTGCGTCGTAATCTATGGCAGAATCTTCATCAGTTGAAGTGACTGGTATCGATTTAAGGTAGCTGATCACTTCGCCAATCGTTTTACTAGTGTCTCTTATGACCAGTGGACGGCGACAAAAATCATATATATCGTAAGGTTTGCCTTGGTCCATTAGAGCCGCACGCAATGCAGCATCGGCATCAAGCAACAGTAGTGGATTATCATTTTCGTCGGCGAGCACAACCCAATGGTGTCCACTTGCATTGATCTTTCGAAGAAAAGGATCATCCGCATTGCGGCTGACTTCAGGTATCAGTGGCAAATCGACTTTGGTCGGTAAACGAATAATTGAGTCGGCATCAACAAGCTCACCTTCTTCGGTTACCTTTATTTTATCAATTGTTAGAAAGTTAAGTGCACCACGACCTTCTAACGCATCAATTTCTGATTCTTCTGCTTCCATGTGCGCTCTGATCATTGACATTAATTCTTTTTCACGGAGGTAATCGATGCCTTCCTTACCAAGCCACATGTCCAGAAACATCGCACAGGGTCGTGCAACTGGAGCCAGAATGAACTGGTAGAATTTAAGTACGGGTGTTAATAACGAGGCCATGCGCAAAGCGTTGCGTGAGAAATATGCTTGCGGCAGAATCTCGCCAAAGATGGTTATGAATACTGTCGAAAATACAAATGCCATCACTCCAGCCAACGCCGAGTCAGATAACAACGTCAACAATACATTAATGCCGACGTTACCCCAAAGAATGGTAGTTAACAGATAATTTGAATCCTGACGAGCAGCGAGCACCTTGCCAGCTTCTAAGTTGCCATGCTTCATCTCCACTTCTAGCTGTAATCGACTCAATGAAAAGAAAGCAAGATTCAACCCGGAGAACATGGCCGACTGTGAAATACAAAAAGCAATGCCAACCCATAGCATTGAGTCCGAGGTTAAAAAATTCATCACAATAAAGTCCTAGTACACTTTTGAGAGTGACGTATCCTACGCGTATTACAGGCTAGTATCTACACATAATCAAAAGAGTGGTTAGGGCTCGGTTTATTTTTTATTTGCAGTTCTTGTCGGCTAGTTAACTCGAAAGTTATACCTAACAAACGCCCACTATATCTAGAAATAACCTTCTATGAGTTAGGTGGGTGACCTATTATTTTAATATAGATCACCCCCCTACTTTTACGCCTTTTTTCTGTACTGCATTAATTTACAATTTGGCATTTCTCCGCTTTTATTGTATATAACCTAGATAAGGAATTAAAAGAGCCAACATTTGAAACGCTTCCTGTTAATTTTCACTCTACCTATTTGCTTGCTGTTCCACAGCAATCTAATCGCTGATGCTGTAAAAAATAACAAAAACCTAATCGGCCATGGTGGCCCGGTAAATACCGTTGCAATCAGCCCTGATGGGAAGACTGCGCTTTCTGGTAGCCTCGACTATGCTGTAATGATGTGGGACTTAAATGCCGCCCCAGCCAAACAGAAGCATCGCTTTATAGCTCATACAGGCGCTGTTAGCGCGATTGAGTTTTTCCCATCGGGCGACAAAGCGATCTCATCTGGTGATAATGGAGATGTCTATATTTGGGACTTGGTGAATAAAAAAATGATTGCCCAATTAAAGGGCCATAATGCCAAGGTCGTTTCCATCGATATTTCAAATGATGCTAAATATGCAGCCACATCAGGCTGGGATGGGAACATCATCTTATGGGATTTAGTCACTCAAAAATCGCTTCATACTATCCAGATACATAATGAGCCAGTCAATAGCGTATTAATCTCAGCGGATAGTAAAACACTCTATTCGGCTGGCTTTGATGGAAAGATACGCTCATGGGATGCGACCACTGGTGAATTTATTAAGGCACTGCATCAACACGGCTGGCCAATCAATATCATGCGCTGGTTACCCGAGCATAAACAACTGATTTTTGGTACCACAAATGGCGATGTACAAATCTTCGATCCTGATGCAGAAAAAATCAGCAAGATACTGACTCCACATGAAAAACCTGTATTAGGAATAGCGGTTTCTATAAAACACAAACTAGTCGCAAGTGGTGGTAATGATGGTGCTATCAGAGTCTGGGATATCAAGGATTGGGAGTTAAAAGGCCAAACAATCACTATATTAGGCCCCGTGTGGACACTAGCGTTTAACCTGGATGGAAAATCGCTGTATTACGGCTCACTCGATGATGAAGTGAGATTTTGGGAAATCACCGATAAAGAAGATGAGAATCTTTGGATTGGACACAAGCCCAGACGTTTTCAGGTAAAAGCGGGCATGCCATTGGGAGAGCTGCAATTCGCGCGCAAGTGCAGCGTGTGTCATACCCTGGAACCTGATGATGCAAACCGTGCTGGTCCTTCTTTACACAAAATTTTCGGTCGTAAAGCAGGCAGTCTTACGGGTTATAGTTATTCGGATAGTTTAAGAGACTCCCGCATTATCTGGGATGAAAAAACCATTGATGATTTATTTGTAGAAGGCCCGGCGAAAATTGTACCCGGTACAAAAATGCCACTGCAAAAAGTAGCGGATGACAAGAAACGTAAAGCTCTGATTGCTTACTTAAAGAAAGCGACAGAATAAACCGGTTAATCACTTCATAAAGATTTAAATACCAGAGTCTTTGCCATTACCAGTGCATCTTCACGACCATCATCGGCGGGGTAATAGCCTTTCCTCAAGCCAATTTCATTGTAACCTTCGCTTAGATAGAGATTGATTCCCGCTTTATTCGAAGGCCTGACTTCTAAAAACACCGTTTCTGCTTGTCTCTTTTTGGCGATATTTTCAGCTTCAGATAGTAACTTCCTTCCCCAGCCATTACCTTGTAATTCCGGATAGACACAGATATTCAGGATATGCGCTTCTTTAACAACGGATGAAAGAATAAGGTGACCACTTAGTTGTTTACCCTGCTGGAAAACCCAACAAGAATAGGCCTGATTATTGATACAGTCTTCAAAGTTAACCCGAGTCCAGGGGTATGGATAAGATGCTAATTCGCCAATCATCACTTCAACTAAATCTGCCTGCTGCATTGGTCGAAGATACTGAAGCTGATGATGCTGTGGCTTCTTCATTCGGTGATTGTAGCCATCATTCAGCGATTAGACTCATCGCCAATTTCAAATCATCCCAGGCTTTGCGTTTATCCATGGGTTGACTCAAGAGATAGCTTGGATAATAACTAACGACCAGATGAGTATTAGAATCTGGCAAGGTATAAGATTTTCCCCTCAATCGTGCCAGGGGTTCATCACTATGCAACACATTTTGCGCGGCTAGTTGACCGACTATAACGATGACTTTTGGTTGAACTTGCTTAATGCAGTCTTGAAAAATGGCATTTAACTCAGCTTTAGATTTTGCTGCATCTGCATCATTCTGCTGTGAATTTCTTAGCACATTAACCAGATAAGCATCATTCCGCGGATTAGCAATCCCGACTGCGCGAAACATATTTTCCAGCAAGACACCCTCTTCTCTCGAGTAAGGCTGTCCGTGTTCGTGCTCTATAAATTCTGGATTTTGGCCTATCACGACCCATTCAGCTTCTAAACTTCCCTCGGCATACACAGTATGCTGAGCTGTTTTAGCTAATATATTTGGAATGCTAGTTTGTACGTTTTCAGAAACCTTTGGCTCAGAAACCAAAGTTTCTGTGACTTGTTTGGTAGCCTCATTAGGTGCCTGATTTAAAATATTATTTTCAGTTACTTTAGGAGTCCCGGTGTTCTGCACGAGGTCCTGTAAAATATTTTCTACTGCATTTGAAGCACCAGAAACATTCGCTGATTTAGCTACTGGGTTATCGATTGCAGTTTGATTGGATTCTTTGGTTGTGGCATTCGCTGAAGCTTTATCAGGTTCTTCATCAATTACAAGCTCACGGGAAACCCAAACAGGGATTCCCATGGCATTAAGGTATTGTAATTGCGCAGGACTAGTCATTAAACGTTTTATTAGACGCTGTGTTGAGGATGTTCCCTACTATCCGCACTGGCTAATTTATTCAGTGCATCAAGATAGGAATATGCTGATGCAATGACGATATCAGGATCAGAACCATTGCCATAAACCTGACGTCCCTCTTTCTCTAATCGTACAGTCACTTCACCCTGCGCATCCGTACCACTGGTAATGTTATTGACTGAATAAAGCTCAAGTGTACCGTGGTCTTCAACAATCGTTTTTATCGCCGAGAATACTGCATCTACAGAACCACCACCTTCTGCTTCTCCAGTCATTTCTTTACCATCAATATTGAGCACGACTTTAGCTCTTGGAGTTTCACCCGTTTCAGAGCAAACCCAGGATGATACCAGGTGATAACGTGTATGCTCTAACGTTGCCTGTGATTCTGAGGCAATGGCAATTAAATCTTCATCAAAAATTTCATGTTTACGATCTGCAACGTCTTTAAATCTTGAGAATGCTGCGTTTAATGCTTCTTCGCCATCAAGCGTGATGCCAATTTCTTCTAGACGTGATTTCAATGCATTACGCCCTGAATGCTTACCCAATACGATTTTGTTATCCGACCAGCCAACATCCTGAGCGCGCATGATTTCATAAGTTTCTCTGGATTTAAGCACACCATCCTGATGAATACCTGACTCATGAGCGAATGCATTCTTACCTACAATGGCTTTATTAGGCTGCACCGGGAAACCTGTAACCGAAGATACTAAACGAGATGCAGGCACGATGAATGTTGTGTCGATATTGGTATGACAATCGAATACATCGTGGCGTGTATGAATCGCCATCACTATTTCTTCTAAAGAGGCATTACCTGCTCTTTCGCCCAAACCGTTGATGGTACATTCAACCTGTCTCGCCCCATTCAATACTGAAGATAGTGAGTTACTGACAGCCAAACCTAGATCGTTATGACAGTGTACCGAGAAAATGGCTTTATCTGAATTAGGTACTGTTTCAATTAAACGACGTATCAATTCACCAAATTGATGCGGAATATTGTATCCAACCGTATCTGGTATATTGATTGTGCTGGCCCCAGCATCAATAGCTGCTTCAACAACACGGCATAAGAATTCAAACTCTGATCTGCCTGCGTCTTCTGCAGAAAACTCTACATTATCCGTATATTGCCTCGCTTTTTTTACCGCTTTTACTGCCTGAGCTAATACATCATCCGGTTGCATACGAAGTTTCTCTTTCATATGAATAGGAGAAGTCGCGATGAAAGTATGAATACGTCCGGAATTTGCAGGTTTTAGTGCCTCACCTGCACGCTCAATATCTGTATCTAGTGATCTTGCCAGGCCACAAACGGTACTATCTTTAACTTTGCTTGCGACTGCTTTTACTGCTTCGAAGTCACCAGGACTTGCTATCGGGAAGCCTGCTTCGATAACATCAACGCGCATCTGCTCAAGCATTTTGGCAATACGTACTTTTTCTTCCAAAGTCATGGAAGCCCCGGGGCTTTGCTCGCCGTCGCGCAAAGTTGTATCAAAAATGATCAAACGATCATTCGACTTACTATTATCTGTCATTGGTATTTACTCCATTCTCCGCACGCATTTTTTATGCAATTATAAAGATAAGAAGGTGCTAGAGAAAGCTTACAAAAAATTAAATTAGTTTAGCGTTTAGCCTCGCTAAGGCGCATATTATCTGCCCAAAGGCAGGAGCAATAGTAAGCTGAGTAGCAGTAGAGATATGAGAGTTGCAGACACAAATAATCGCGAATATTGACTATTCATGATTACCTTGGTTTTTAGCTTGGCTGTGTTGCGTTGAGAGTACATGTTTCGAATATAATTTTATTTCTATAAAATTTCAAGTAAAGAACAAGTAATTATCCATTGTTACTATTTTTCTTCTGGGCATCAGATAAGCGCTTCAATGCTTTTCTTCTGGTTTGGACCCAGTTAAAAGGGCCAGACATTGCATAGATAAAAAACACAAAAAATAGCACGATTGGTGGTGCAACCTGTACCAAAGCAAAGATCAATATAATCACCAGAATGGTTAAATGCGGTACTTTGCTTTTTACATCTAAGTCTTTGAAACTATTGTATTTAACATTGCTAACCATCAATAAGCCGGCCAGGATAGTAATAATCAATGCTGGAATCTGTAACGCTTTACCTTCAAATTCCAAATCATGAAACATCCATACTAAACCAACCACAATGGCCGCAGAAGCTGGACTCGGTAAACCGATGAAATGTCGTTTATCGACTTCATGTATTTGCGAGTTGAAACGCGCTAGCCTTAAAGCCGCGCATGCCACATAGATAAACGCTGCCATCCAGCCGAGCTTGCCCCATGAGACACTCGTATCTCGCATAAATATCAATGACCATTGGTAAATTACCAATGCCGGTGCTAAACCAAACGACACGAGATCAGATAAACTATCGTATTGCTCTCCAAATTCGGAGGAAGTATTAGTCCAGCGTGCGACCCTGCCATCGAGTCCATCTAATATCATCGCAACAAACACCGCGATACACGCTTTTTCAAACTGACCATTCATAGCTGCAAGAATAGCGAAGAAGCCACTGAATAAAGCGGCAGTAGTTACTATGTTAGGTAGAAGATAAATACCCTTGCGTGGTGAAGGTTTAACTGATTCTTTCATAACCGCATTTGTAACATAGTTTTAAACAAGGTCACAGATTCTTCTGATATCAGGCAAAAAAAAACGGGCGCTAGGCCCGTTGAATATGATCGCTCAAGCGATTTCTTGTTGTTAGCGTTGTCTATAATAACTATAACTAGCTGTCTAAAAGCTGAACCGGATAGTTAATTAATGATTATTTATTAACTTCTCATCTGAGACTTAAGATTTAAGTACTTCATAACCACGCATGAGTATTTGCATTTCCTGAAGACCTAACTATGATCATGTAATGATAAATTTATTAGTACATTAATCCCTTATGAATAATGATGCATCAAACAACAAAGCTATCGCCAATGAAGTAGCCACACAAATGACTAAACCAGAAACAAACATGGAACCACTGCAAAAACAGGTTCGCATTGTAGGTAATCTTCTTGGTGAAGTTTTAAAAGAGCAAGAAGGTGAAGCGGTATTTGATGCTGTTGAATACCTAAGAACGGGTTATATCAGCTTGCGCCATAAAGATGATCCGAAAAAGCGACAGGATCTAATGGCTTATATAGAGACCCTGGACGAACACAAACTAAAACAAGTCACTCGCGCTTTTAATACATTCTATGTGCTATCTAATATTGTGGAAGAAGACTATTTGCATCGTGAACGCCGCAATCTATATAAACAAGGTGATAAAAAACTCTGGGAAGGCTCATTTCTCAGAACGGTTGATGAAATAGCTAAATCTGGAATGTCCGCAGAAGAAATACAAAAAATCATTAATGAATTACGTTACATCCCCGTATTTACAGCACACCCTACCGAGGCACGTCGTAGAACGATGATGACATTACAACGTCGCATATTCCTAATTATCGATCAGCTTAATAAAGATGAGCTCACTTCAGAAGAACGTGGCTCCTTACAAAATCAGCTCAAATCTCAAATTCAATTATTATGGCGTACAAAAGAAGTCAGGTTGAATAAACCTACGGTAGAAGATGAAGTACGCTACGGGTTATTTTATTTTCAGGCAAGTTTGTTTGAAGCGATACCGATGATTTATCGCTATTTTGAACGGGCAACTCGTAAAGTGTATGGCAATGGACAAATTAAAATACCCAGTATATTAAAGTTTGGTTCCTGGATTGGTGGTGATAGAGATGGCAATCCTTTCGTCACTCCCGCTGTCACTAGAAATGCCATTCGTCTGCATATGCAAGAAGCGCTCAACGAATATCATTCTAGAATAGTGAAGCTGCGTAGTATTTTATCTCATGATATTGAATTCATAACACCTAGTGCAGAATTTATTACAACACTTAAAGCGGATGAAGCAGAACTCAAAGAATGTATTTCTAAACGTAAAACCGAACTTTTCGAAAATGAGCCTTATAGACAAAAACTTGATTATATCGCGCATCGGCTGAATGCAAATTTTCTAATCGTAAGAAGTCATATCAGTGGGATAAAAGCTGATATTTCCACTGGTGCATATACAGGTGCTTATAAGGAAGTTACTGAATTTCTAAATGAGCTATATTTAATTCGTGACTCACTGATTAGTCATAACGATGAATATATCGCGAATAGAGAACTTAAGGATTTAATCCGCCTGGTTGAAACCTGTGGTTTTACTCTTTATGAACTCGATATTCGACAAGAATCAAACGTACATACTCGAACTGTTTCTGAGGTACTAAGACAGTTTACGCCGGACCTGGATTACGAGACATTCTCAGAATCACAACGCATTGAAACTCTGGCAAATTTAATATCACGGACTAATCTACCGAAACCAAACCCGGAATCACTTTCCGCTGAATCTGTCGAGACATTAGAATTATTTGATACGATGGTTGATATGCGCGCCGAAACTGGCGATAGCATCTTTGGTACTTATGTTATTTCAATGACGCATACTGCCAGCCATGTTTTAGAAGTGATGTTTCTAGCTAGATTGGCTGGAATAGTTGGCACAGATGCTAACGGTAAAACATTCTGTAATATTCAAATCTCACCTCTGTTCGAAACTATTGAAGATTTACGTCATATCAGTGAAGTGCTAACCAATCTATTCGAAAACCCGGTGTATATGGATTTACTTAAAGCATCTGGGAATTTACAGGAAGTTATGCTGGGTTACTCTGATTCCTGTAAAGATGGTGGAATACTTGCTTCGCAATGGAATTTGTACAATGCCCAAAAACAAGTTATCGCTCTAACAGATTCCTATGAGGTCAAATGCCGTATGTTTCATGGTCGTGGTGGTACGGTCGGACGTGGTGGCGGCCCAACGCATGAAGCGATAATTTCGCAACCGCCTGATACCGTACATGGTCAAATTAAATTCACCGAGCAAGGTGAAGTTTTGTCGAATAAGTACGGTAATACCGAAACCGCAATTTACGAATTGGGTGTGGGAATCACTGGTCTGTTAAAAGCCAGTCAATCTATCGTCAAAAAGCATGGAAAATATGCAGATAATTATCTTCAGGCAATGGCCGACATCGCTGCATCTGGTGAGATCAGTTATCGGGATTTAACTGATAACACCGAAGGATTTCAGGATTACTTTTACGAAAACACACCCGTTACCGAGATTGGCCAGATGAATATCGGCTCACGCCCTTCACATCGTAAAACAGATCGCTCCAAAGCCTCTATACGTGCGATTCCATGGGTGTTCGGTTGGTCCCTATCTCGACATACACTTCCTGCATGGTATGGCATAGGTACAGCCCTAGAAACATTCCGCAAAGAAAATGGCGATGCACTATTAAGAGAAATGTATCAGAAATGGCCATTCTTCAAAGCATTAATGAGTAATGTGCAAATGTCTTTATTCAAAGCACAAATGGATATAGCTAAGGAATATTCAAATCTTTGGAAAGACAAAAAACGATCAGCATTTATCTATGACAAAATTGCCGCTGAATATTATCTAACAGTCAGAGAATTATTATCAATCGCGCAGATAGATACACTAATGGCAGAAACGCCGCTGTTGCAATATTCTCTGGAACGTCGCGAACCGTATCTAGATCCTTTGAATCATATCCAGATAACTGTGCTTGGAAGACACCGTGAACATATTAGTAAATCTGAGGAAGAGTCTCCTTGGCTTGCTGAGTTACTGCTTACGATTAATGCGATTGCAGCGGGTATGCGCAATACTGGGTAAAACTGATTATAATAAAGAGTACCTGTATACACGCTAAAACCTAGTATCGCCTATCGGCAAGCTAGCTTTAAGCCCTGGCATACATGATTTGTCCATTTCACACAACAAAATGGCTAGTTCATGGTAACTGGGGGTGTGTCTTGGTTTATTGATTATGACTTGCAAGCAGAATTAATCATAAATCGAGCCACCCTGCTCCAATTAAACAAGCATCAAAGGCATATCAAGTTTCAATTGGTAATGATCTGGCAGCATGTGTAAACACAATGGATAGAATGCTTCGTTATGTTCTTTCTCTCTCAAATTAGTTAATTCATGCACCACAAACATATTTAACAAAGCTTGCTGACGACTTTTTAAACACTGCACTCACGCACAATTCGTTTTTAGACTTTAACTTGCCGCCCTGTTTTCGCGATACATAGCTATGTAAACCCAAAGTGTCATGTACTACATGAATTTTACTGTCGTAAATTACCTTGCTCAGTGGTGATGATTTATTCATATGCTGATTCTTTAATGTCAGCACATATTCAAGTTAATTATTATCGTTATAAACACAGTACGTCGCTGGATGTCGTTGTAACAGAAAATCAGCGAGCTCGGCATTATCGACCAGAGACTGCACTTACTGAATTATTTTTACCGGATAATTACCAAGGTATTTCTGGATAGTTGAGTTTATCGGTGTAGATATTATAGGTCTATATATGAGTAAGAAAGCCAGCAGAAAGGTAGTAAAATGACACCCCACTACTTTTAGGCTGTTTTTGCTATACTTGCATTTCTAATAATGAAAATTGATTTTCAATGATGTATTGAATCTAAATTGACAATACCAATGAGTAAAGTTAGTTTGTATCGGCTTTACAATAAAATCTTTTGTCCTGATAGCCAGCTTTTCCTCTATCATGATGTTAAAATCAAGCCCTGAAAATAGATTTTCAGTTTTTTTAATTTAAGAATACTTCATAAATGGATAACTCTTTAATACAACAAGGGCTTAACCTTATGCTGTTTGGCATGGGGACAGTATTTATTTTCCTCACGATACTGATTTTCGCGACTGGAGGCATGTCTAAAGTTATATTGCGCTGGTTTCCTGAAAAAATTATTGAGCCACCCGCCCCAAGAAAGAAAGTCAATACGGCCAGCGGAGCCAGCATTGCCCCTGCCACCCTAAAAATACTTCAGGCGGCAGTTGACCAACACCGTAAAGGTAAATAAATAAGCTCCCATTTTTGTGGGGAGAGAACAGTAACCTAAATAAAATAGTTAGATCACCATGAGTCAGAAAAAAAATACCAACAATAAACCCGAGAAACTGCATATCACTGATGTGGTTTTACGTGATGGACACCAGTCATTATTTGCGACCAGAATGCGACTCGCTGATATGTTACCTATCGCTGAAAAGCTGGACAATGTGGGTTACTGGTCAGTTGAAACATGGGGTGGTGCTACTTTCGACTCCTGTATCCGTTTTCTTGGTGAAGACCCATGGGACCGTATTCGTCAACTCAAAGCTGCAATGCCTAAAACTCCGCAGCAAATGCTATTTCGTGCTCAAAACATTCTTGGTTATCGCCACTATGCCGACGATGTGGTTAACAAATTCGTAGAACGTGCCGCTATAAACGGGGTTGATGTTTTCCGCGTGTTTGATGCGATGAACGATACTCGCAATATGGAAACCTCACTAAAAGCAGTTAAAGATGTGGGTAAACATGCGCAAGCAACGCTATCTTACACCGTAAGTCCGGTTCACGAGCTGCAAGGCTGGCTGGACATGGCACGCCGACTTGAAGACATCGGCTGTGACTCAATCTGTATTAAAGATATGGCGGGTTTACTCAAGCCTTATACCGGGTTTAAACTCGTTTCTGAGCTTAAAAAAATTGTTTCTGTACCGATACATATCCATTGTCATGCAACCACAGGGCTATCAACAGCTACCAATCTCAAATGTGTTGAAGCGGGTGCTGATCGCGTCGATACTTCAATATCTTCGATGTCGATGACTTACGGTCATTCACCCACTGAATCAGTGGTGGCAATAATGGAAGAAAGCGAGCGCGCTACAGATCTAGATTTAGTATTACTTGAAGAGATCGCAGCCTACTTCCGCGAAGTTCGTAAAAAGTATGCCAAATGGGAAGGTTCATTGCAGGGCATAGATTCACGTATTTTACTGGCTCAAGTTCCTGGTGGCATGCTTACCAATATGGAAGGCCAACTTAAGGAGCAAGGCGCTGGCGATAAGTTAGATGAAGTATTAGCGGAAATACCTAAAGTGCGAAAAGACCTGGGTTATATCCCATTGGTTACACCTACCTCGCAAATTGTTGGTACACAGGCTGTTTTGAATGTATTAACGGGTGAGCGTTATAAAAAGCTTACCAATGAAGCTGCTGGTGTACTTCGCGGCGAATATGGTGCGCCTCCTTCCAAGGTTAATGAAGAATTACAAAAGCAGGCTTTAGCAGGCGATGAACTTGTCACTTGCCGACCTGCTGATTTACTAGAGTCTGAATTAGATAAAATCAAAGACGAACTTGTATCAATTGCAAAAGAGAAATCTATACAACTAACTGAAGGCGAAGGCCTGATCGATGATGTTTTAACCTATGCACTTTTCCCTCAAGTTGGCTTGAAGTTTCTTGAAAACAGGAATAATCCTGATGCATTTGAACCAATTCCAACAGGCAATGAAGGTTCAACAGTAACATCTGCCAGCGGAGAAGAGGTTTACACCGTTACGGTAGATGGCGTTGACCATGTAGTTACGGTTGGCAATGGTGGCGATATTACAGGTGTTGTGCCTACCTCAGGCTCGGGCGCAGCAGCACCAAGTTCAGCAGCAACAGCTCCGGCTACTGGAGAAGGCGAAGGTTTCCCAGCCCCCATGGCTGGTAATGTGTTCAAGGTTCAAGTTGCACCTGGTGACCACGTTGAAGAAGGTGACGTGATGATTATCCTCGAAGCGATGAAAATGGAAATTACGGTGATCGCACCTAAGGCCGCTACCGTTGTTGATGTCGCGATAAAAGAAGGCGACGATGTAGCCCTTGGCGATATATTAGTGACATTGGCCTAGGACTGACGAATGGATACTTTGCTAAAATTATGGGGCGATTCTGGAATCGCTCAACTACAGTTCGGTCAGGCCGCAATGATGCTTGTCGCCTTGGTATTACTCTATCTTGCGATCAAAAAGGGGTTTGAACCCCTACTCCTGGTTCCTATCGCGATTGGTACTCTGCTGGTTAATGTTCCAGGCGGCGGTTTTGAAGCAGAACCGGTTTATGATGCTGTTGGCCATATGACCAGCCCTGGTGGCATGATGTACTATATCTATAATGTTGGTATTGCCTCAGGCATGTTCCCGCTGATCATTTTTATGGGTGTGGGTGCCATGACTGACTTCGGTCCACTACTCGCCAATCCAAAAACCTTATTGTTAGGTGCTGCTGCTCAGTTTGGAATCTTCGCAACGGTATTGGGCGCAGTCAGTTTAAGCTATTTTGGTATCCTCGATTTTAGTATTAATGATGCTGCTGCCATCGGTATTATCGGTGGTGCGGATGGTCCAACCGCCATCTTTGTAACCAGTAAACTGGCACCTGATATTTTAGGACCAGTAGCTGTTGCAGCCTACTCGTACATGGCTTTAGTACCCATTATCCAACCACCTATAATGCGTGCATTAACGACCGAAAGTGAACGCGCCATTCAAATGGTTCAGTTACGTCATGTAACTAAGACAGAAAAAATTGTATTCCCTCTATTATTACTTGGGCTTGTTGCAATGGTTCTACCGAGTGCGGCTCCATTATTGGGTATGTTCTGTTTTGGTAACTTGATGCGCGAAGCTGGTGTTGTTGATCGTTTGAGTGATACTGCTCAGAATTCATTGATCAATATCGTCACCATCTTCCTTGGCTTAGGTGTTGGTTCGAAGATGAGCGCTGACAAATTTCTCAACTGGGAGACCTTGGGTATTCTTGCATTAGGCGCTATTGCTTTCTGTATTGGTACAGCCTCAGGTATTATATTAGCCAAACTGATGAATAAATTCAGCGAGAATCCCATCAATCCTTTGATCGGATCAGCTGGTGTATCTGCGGTACCCATGGCAGCTCGTGTATCCAATAAAGTCGGGCTAGAAGCAAATCCACACAACCATCTACTAATGCATGCGATGGGTCCAAACGTCGCTGGCGTTATTGGTTCTGCAATTGCTGCAGGTGTGATGATTAGCATGGTGAGCTAGCTAGAAATCACATATGACGCTTCATTATATCAAAAGCTAGTCTTAAGTACTGGCTTATGATTAAAATGTCACCCCCCTACTTTGAGGCACTTTTTCAACTAAATCACAGAATCAGGTGAAACAAAATCGTAACCTAACTCTGTCGCTACCGCTTTATAAGTCACCTTTCCTCCACTGACATTTAATCCATTTTTCAAATTCTGATCATCTGCCAGCGCTTGCTTCCAGCCTTTATCTGCGATCGCGAGTAAGTGAGGCAAAGTCGCATTGTTCAGTGCATAGGTAGAGGTCCTTGGGACTGCGCCGGGCATATTCGCTACACAATAATGAACTACACCATCAATTTCATAAATAGGATCTGCATGCGTGGTCGCATGAGAAGTTTCGAAGCACCCACCCTGGTCGATAGCAACATCTACCAATACAGCGCCATCTTTCATCTCATCTAGCATTTCTTTGGTCACTAATTTAGGCGCAGCAGCTCCAGTAACTAACACAGCACCTATAACCAAATCAGCAGCTAATACGTAATCGCGCATAATACCTGCATTTGAATGAATAACTTTTGCGGTATTGCCAAAATAGTTACTCAAGCTTTCCACAGTTGTTGGATTAGTATCAAGGATAGTTACGTCGGCTTGAACGCCGACAGCCATTTGCGCTGCATTAAACCCTACGATACCTCCACCTAGAATCACTACTTTTGCCGGAGCCACACCTGGTACTCCACCGAGTAAAATACCTAAACCGCCATGGCTCTTCTCTAGTGCATAGGCACCTGCCTGAATGGATAGGCGTCCAGCTACCTGGCTCATAGGTTTTAATAAAGGTAATGCTCCATGATTATCGGTAATCGTTTCATAAGCGATACAATGGGCTCCCGAGGCGATTAAATCTTTGGTTTGTTCTGGGTCAGGTGCCAAATGCAAATAGGTATAAAGTATCTGGTCTTTATGTAACATAGCGCGCTCGACTGCCTGAGGCTCTTTTACTTTTACAATCATTTCAGCAGTAGCGAAAATATCAGCAGCTTCAAGAACAATATCAGCACCCGCATTTTTATAGCTTGCGTCATCTGCCCCGATTCCAATTCCAGCATCACTCTGCACCATTACTGAATGTCCATGTGCTACAGCAGATGAGACAGATTCGGGCGTCATACCAACGCGATACTCATGATTTTTTATTTCTTTAGGTACGCCTATTAACATGGTAAAACTCCTATATATCACTATATAAATTAGAAAGTTAATACTTCATCTAAGTGTTATCTTAATAATAGTATTGATACCAATATAAATTAGTACCAGTAATATGATAATTCTAGTACCAGAATGCAAATTTGGAAAAATTGCTATAAATGGTTTTATAGGCTTAGCAATAGCCAGAAAAGCCACCCCCCTACTTTTGAATGATATTACGTTTTAGTCGCCTTAAAACGTAAATAGAATTCATGCTTCGCGAAGTGATTTTCCATATCTTTTTGAAATGACTAAAAGAACTTATGTTTTTCGAGGCACTTTTTATTTCTTTCAAGCAATAAAAAAGCCCCTATGAGTATACTCAAAGGGGCTTTAAAATCCTTCCACAACTAAGTTAGCTGGGCATATGTTTAACAGTTACGAATGATGCGGATCAACACTCGCATCAGCTAATGTATCTGGCAATAACCTGAATACTTTCATCCCGATGATAAGCAAACATATAGCCAGGCCTACACCACCAATACCTAATAAATATTCTGGCAATGTTGCAGAGTAGGCGTTGTAAACTCCATCAGAAAATGTACTGCTGGTTTCTGAATTAGGGAATAAGACTAGTGGGTATGATTGCCCACCGATTAAGATCACATAAATCTGGGCAAAGCCGCCAAGGATTGCAAGTACCGCAGCAGTAACAAGTGCAGTCCTGTTATTCCTAAGGAAAGTACACCACACCAAAAACATTGGCACTAAACTACCAGCTACAATTTGACCGTACCAGAATAAATTCGAAAATGGCCCGCCATTCAGAATAAAAGACTCAACACCATGGTGCTCAGTGGCATATAGATTAGTCAGATGTCTAACTAATTCAAGGAACAATACCAAGGCAATAAAGATTGCCAAGGTATTACGTAATCGATTAAGAACAGCATCACCTAATTCGCGTCCTGTCATTTTGAAAGTAGCCATCAAAACCAAGGTATATATTGCTGTTCCATATACATAAGAAGCAACAATAAACAGCGGGGCTAAAATAGCTGCATCGTAATATTGTCTGGCAACCAGAAAACCAAAGATAGAACCCGTACCCATAGTAAGCATGAAACGCCAGAACATGTTTATTATTCCAGTCGGCTTATAAAGCTTTTTAACGACCTTATTGCGATCCATCATGGTCCACAAATACACAGCAATAATCGCCAGAAAACCAGAATAAAGAATCATATTCCAGGCAAATATCGATTTGAAATTAAGATAGCCATAGGCCATTTCAATTACATGACCAATGCTTCCCAAATCAAGCAATAACACGATCAAACCACCAACCAGTAACGCTGCTGCCAGAAACGCCGATAAGCGTCCTAATGGCTGATAGATTTTCTTACCAAAAACCGTTCCCAATGTGGCAACATTAGCTGCGCCTGATGCAGCAACAATTAAGAAAATTGCAAATACATGAGGCATACCCCATACAATTTGATTATTCATACCCGTCACATAATGGCCATGGTGCTCCATGTAATAAAACGCACCTGCTCCAGCTAACACTAATAAGCCGAAGAAGCCCAGTACTGCCCAA
The DNA here is from genome assembly GCA_963760355.1 of uncultured Gammaproteobacteria bacterium. GTDB lineage: Bacteria > Pseudomonadota > Gammaproteobacteria > Thiotrichales > Thiotrichaceae > Cocleimonas. Next base: position 174,778 of record CAVXCT010000017.1, read on the forward strand.
AAGCCAGTACCACTATTTTTAATTTCGCTAAATACGGTATTCGTTGCCATTTTTTATATACCCCAGTAGCGTACGCCAGTATTTAATCCAAGGTCAGCACGGATTTGCGTACCACCATATTGCTTTAATACTTTACTTATTTGGCTATTATCATCGTTAAGATCACCAAACAGCATGGCCTCTGGCGCTGCATCTACACAAGCAGGGTTTTTGCCAGCATCTACCCGATTAACGCACATATTGCAGGACTCAACTGTACCCTTGCCTCGTGGAGTGCCTGGGCGTTGATCAACCAAAGTCTCATGCACAAAGCTTCGCGCTTTATATGGACAAGCCATCATGCAGTAACGACAACCAATACAAATATGTTTATTAACTTGAACTATGCCATCAGCACGTTTCATAGATGCGCCTGTTGGGCAAACATCGACACAAGGTGCGGTTTCACAGTGTTGACACATAACTGGCAAACTCATTGTTTTACCTGTCATTTTTTCAGTAACTTTTACTTTACGAATCCATTGTGCATCTTGTAGATCGTTAGAATGCTTTTCATCGCCCCACCCATGTTCTTTCTTACACGCTTCAATACAAGCATCACCACCATCGGTAAGCTTATTGACATCAATAAGCATACCCCAACGAACTTTATCGCTAATCGGCTCATCCGCAGGTTTAGCATGAACTTCGCGTAAGAAAATACCTGGTGCAATTGTTACAGCAGCTGCTGTTCCAGCAAGACCAGAAAGAAAGTTACGGCGGTATGAATCTATCTTACTCACTGTTGACCCCCTTTAAATTACTCTTGTCAGATGTATTATGACTTTGCAACAATGATAATTTTTCATCTCCATTTTCAGATGATTGTGGTCTCATTTCTGCAGTAACTTCCTGTTTAACTGGATGATCAACATGGCACTGAAAACAATCTAATTTAGCCGCTACGTAACCATGACAAGTAGAACAAAAATGCTCAGGATTAGTATGACGTAATACTTCACCATTGTGTTGTTCAGGAACATGACAATCTATACAAGCATTTAAGCTATATTTTTTTGTGCGAATACCTTTGTAAACAGTTTCATCTCGCTTATGCATGAGTTCGTCCATATGGTTCTTGCGCATATGAGCAACATGCTTGTCGCGTATTTCATCTGAATCAAACTGCTTTGATGCTTTCATCAAAGTGGGCGGTTCACTATCACAAGCACTTAAGCCTAAAAGTGATACCGACAAAAACGATAACAATACGAAAAAACGCATTGATCGTGCAAATGTGGATTGAATTCTCAACATATTCTTCTCTGAAGGAACACACTAATCCTATTAAACAGGATTAGTGAAGTATGGATTACTGTTTGATCAGTAAACTAACCAGCAGTTAACCACCTAAGCCCATTTCAATGTAGCCAGTAGGACAAACATCAGCGCAGATGTGACAACCAATGCATTTGTTGTAGTCAGTGTCTACGTAACGTCCTGTTGTTGATTGGTCTTTTTTGACTCTGAATACCGCATCTTGTGGACAGTAAATAACACAGTTATCACACTCAAAACACATACCACAACTCATACAACGTTCTGCTTCATCAACTACTTGCTGTTCTTCCAGGGCGTTCATGCGCTCGGTAAAATGCCCCAAAACCTGACTCTCATTAGGCACATCTTCAGTACGTTTATTACGCTCAACATTCTCGAAATGGCCTAAATATAATTCACTAGAAGCGACTATTTCATGCTCTGAACGATCGTCAAAGTTATGTACGGCAAAATCATCATTGTCAGTACCACGTAGATCTTCTTCTTTACCTTCATCATAAGATACTGGGCTTAAGTTGAATTCTTTAAGCTTATCTAACAAGTCAAAGTGATGTTTATCAACTTTTGGACGCTTATGTAGCTTCTCTTCGTTATGCACTAGATAATGATCGATTGTCTCGGCAGCTATTGAAGCCTGACCGATTGCCGTTGTTAGTAGGTGAGGACGTACAATATCACCTGCTACGAAATGACCTTCTTTACCTGGAACCTGATAGAAGTTATCAGCATCGATCGCGTTGCGATCATTGCCGTACTCTTCAACTCCTTCAAGATCACCAAACTGACCAATAGCAGAAACAATAAGATCAGCTTCGATCAATGTTTCTTTACCGCCTTCTTTTGGCTTAGGCATATTGCCTTCCATCACAGCCTCAACAACTTTAAGGCCAATTGCTCTGCCGTTCTCATCTACAACGATTTCAGATGGCATAACTTCGGTTAAAATTGTGACACCTTCGATGAGGGCATCTTGAACTTCGTGCTCTGCAGCTGTCATTTGATCTAATGGGAATAATGAGGTTAATGTCACCTCAGCGGATACTTTATTAGCTGGCTCTGCATCATGCTTAACTTTACCCGTTGCAACATCTTCAGCATGCTCTGTATAGCCCGCAAGTGAACCAATTCGACGTGATACTGAAACTACATCGATAGAGGTATCACCACCACCCACACATACAACTTTAGGAGCTGTGTATTTCATATCACCAAGGTTAAAAGCTTCTAAGAAATCTACCGCTGTAACTGCATTTGGAACTTGATCCCAGTTATCTACAAATAAACCACGACCCTTTTTACAACCAAGTGCCCAAAGAATGGCATCGTATTCTTTTTCAAGATCAGCAACTGCAATATCTTTACCTACACGCGTGCTCAGTTTTACTTCAACACCATCCATGTTTGTAATACGTGATATTTCTGCATCCATACTGTCACGTGGTACACGGTATCCAGGAATGCCGTAACGAGCCATTCCACCCAATTGTGCATGGTCGTCAAATATTGTTGAGTAATGGCCCATTTTACGAAGCTGGTAAGCTGCCGCCATACCCGCTACACCACCGCCAATAATTGCTACTTTCTTGCCAGATGGCGTTGTTGAATCATCAAATGTTAAACCAGCTGCCGTCGCTTGATCACCGATGTATTGCTCAACAGAGTTAATACCTACAAACTCATCAACATCGTTACGGTTACAACCTTCTTCACAGGGTGCTGGACAGACCCTACCCATCATTGAAGGGAAAGGGTTTGCTGCAGTAGAACGACGAAAAGCATATTCCTGCATTGTCATGTCACCTGTAGGCTTTTCTATACCACGTACAATCTGTAACCATCCACGAATGTCTTCACCAGAAGGACAACTGCCCTGACATGGGGGAGTTTTCTGGATGTAAGTAGGACATTTGTAAGAGGTATCTTCCTGGAAGATATATTCCCCCATACTATCCCAAGTATAGTCATCATCGTCATAACGTCTGAATGTGTGGGCTTTTGCCAATTTTTTATCATCAGGTGAAGTTGCCATGCTTATATCTCCATTACTCTATCCAGAAAATTCTAGATAATTTAATTTCTAAAAAACGTTGTAAATCTATTTCAATTTTTATCAACGATAATTATTTATCGTCAGTATCTGTTTCTTCTTACTTTTCTTTCTCTGTATTTTTTTCAGCCTCAGCGGCTTCTTTTGCAGCCTTTTCTTCAGTAGCTTTTTTACGAGCTTCCATCGCTGCAATTCTCTCTGCTTCTTCAGCAGCTTCTTTCGCTTCTATCTCTTCTTCGGTGAGTTGCCCAGTGAGGAATATCGCATTACTCACTAACTGGTGCACACTTACGATCATATCCATACTGAATCCATAGTAAGGAATGACTTTTGTGAATTGTGATTTACAGATGGCACAGATCGCAGCCATATGTGTTACTTGATGTTTATCGGTAACGTGCTTGAGTGCTTCCATTCTTGGCTGGGCACCTTTGATCCGAATATCCATCAAATCATCAGTTAATATACCGCCTCCACCACCACAACAGAAAGTAGCATCGTGAATTGTATCTGCAGGCATATCTACAAAATTATTACAGACTGCTCTAATAACGTTACGTGGGATATCAAACTGTCCACCAGGTTTTGACCCCATACGGCTACCACGTGCAATGTTACAAGAGTCGTGAAATGTAAGAACCTTGTCATCATTCTTTGACTTGTCGATGTTTAACTTTCCAGCAGCTAGTGCTGGTTCTGTAATTTCTAATACATGCTGTGGAATTGGGTAATTCTGATCCAGAAAATCAAACGGCCCCGCAAGCGTATTTAAGAAACTGTAAGCAACACGCCATGCGTGACCACACTCACCAAACACAATTCGCTTAACACCAAGATCTTTAGCTGCTTTACGAATACGCAGTGAAACTTTACGCATGTTTTCGTAACTACCGATGAACATACCAAAATTTGCACCTTCAGACGCATAAGAGCTTAAGGTCCAGTCTAAGCCTAATTCGTGAAATACTTTTGCGTAGCCCATCAATCCATCTACATGTGGCTCAGCAAAGAAATCAGCAGAAGGTGTAATCAGAAGAATATCTGAACCTTCCTTATCTAAAGGTAGCTTGACGTCTACTCCTGTTTCATCGTAAATATCTTCTTCCAGACCTTCTAGTGTATCTGCTAATGCCGCTTCTGGAAGACCAAGATTGTTACCAATCTTGTTAAGCTTACCCATTATTTCTGTACAGTACTTCTGCCCCATACCGATATGATCCAGGATTTCACGAGCAGCCATTGATATTTCAGCAGTATCAATACCATAAGGACAGAAAACTGAACAACGACGACATTGTGAACATTGGTGATAGTAGTTATACCAATCTTTAACCACATCTTCGTCTAGTTCAGCTGCACCTACAAAGCCAGGCATTCCCATTTTACCGAAGAACTTACCGGCAAAGGTAAAGTAACGACGATATACTTTACGTAATAAATCTTGTCTTGCGACAGGCATATTCTTAGGATCAGTTGAGCCTAGGTAGTAGTGACATTTATCTGTACAAGCACCACACTTAACACAGATATCCAGGAATACTTGTAGTGAGCGATAACGGCCTTTTAGGTCAGCCATTTTATCCAGCGCACGCTCTTTCCAGTTTTCAACTAGGGTATCTGAGTTTCCATATGCAGAAACATCTTCAGGCATAGTGAAATCTATTGGGAAGTGCATTGCTTCCTGAAATTCAGGCTTAGAAATCCAGGGCCCGTGCGATTTCGTTGCATCTGGTTGCAAACTCGGCACATCTACAATGCCATCTTCACCCGTTATTTCTGGAATGTCGTAATCAGCCACGATAGTTCTCCGATTCTTTCGACGCTAGTTTTAGGTTCATTAGCATCGTATTAGTCCAATTCATCCAAAAACAATTTATTTTGCTTTTCTAACTCTTCTGCCCAGGGAGCAACGTGACGTTTCTCACGCGGATTATCAATTTGATTACGAGTTGGACTAAAGAAAATACCAGGTGCATGTAGTAACTTACTGATTGGGAAAATAAACATAAGCAATGCAACCAAGCCCAGATGCAATAATAGAATTCCATCAGTAGGTAGCGGCTGCCAATCAAAGGTAACAAGACCTCTAAAGAATGCTTTGACCATTACAATGTCAGTATGGCTAACAAACGACATTAATAAACCTGAAACACCGATCATGATGAGCAATAACAACATTGCAATATCCGAAGGGGCTGAAATATAACGTACGCGGTCTATCAGTATTCTTCGAGCAAGGAGTCCTAACAAGCCAATAATAAATAAGAATCCAGCATACTTGCCATAAGGTTGCATAAATTGAACAATGCCCCAAATAGGTTCCTGTACATATCTGAAGTGACGAATCACTATCAAAAGCATTGCATAATGAAACAGAAAACCTAATGCCCACAGTAACTTATCCGAACGAAACAGACTCTTGAAAAAGAAGACTTCTTGAATCATTCGAAGTACTACCCCGCCCTGTGTGACAGGAGCCGGTGTTGTAGGTATCTTAAGTGGTGCAGGGATTTTTGCGTATATTCGGATTTTATTTGCAACACCTAGTACCAGAACAAGCGTCGCAGCCCAAAATAATACTGCATAAATAACACCAACGGTCATTTGCACTATGTAGCTCCTAAAATTCTTTTACTTATATAACTTATTGTAATTCTTACTTATTTGTTTCTTGCTTTACTTTTTGCTTCTCTTTCTAAAACTCACAATATTCCCCAGGACTTAAAAAAGGCCGAATATTATGAACTTTAGAAAAAGAATTCGGGGAAATTCTCACCCCGAATCTTTTGGTTTTGATATAAGCTCAGGGCTTATACACAACCCGTTGGTTTTGGAAGACCAGCGTACTTACACGCTTGCTTACCAGGACCATATGGGAATAAAGAGTAAAGGTACTTAGAATTACCTTTGTCTTTACCTAAACGCTTACCAACAGCTTTTGTTAAAACACGTACTGCAGGAGCAATTTGATACTCTTCGTAATACTCACGAAGGAAGTTTATGATATCCCAGTGCTCATCCGTTAAATCTACGTCTTCACCTGATGCTAATGCTTTAGCAACTTCTGGTGTCCATGAGCTAAGATCCACCAAATAACCTTCTTCATCTAATTCAATTGATTGACCATCTACTTCGAGTGCCATGTGAGCTCTCCTTTTTTAAAAAACTAAATAATAAATAGCTAAAAATCGTATCGCATATATCTTTCGATACTGCGCTACAGGTTATAGCCAGCTTTGTGTCGTCTCATTTTCTACGGTTAAGTCGACAAAACCTGCATAATCAACAGTCTTAATCCCATCAATCATACGACCTTCACTCAAACCACGCGCAGCAAGATCACCACCTAAAACATACACCGACTTATCTGCCATTGCTGCTTTAAGTTTCTCAGAAAATGATGTCCCGTCAATTGCACCAACAGCTGCATCTTCGATCATCAAAATTGAGTCACCAGCTTTCGCATGATTCAAACAACTTCTAAAAGACACCTTTTCGAACGGTGACTTATTTACTATGTGTAACATTGCCATTTCAATATTCTCCGTAATCTTTATTAGCTGATAGCCACTAGAAGCTAAGAGTAACTTCTTGATCAGCCATAACATCAGCCATTTCAGAACGGTTTACCATAATGATTGACGGCTTTTCTGCCCAATCATCATCTTCGTCTTCCCAAACAAGATCCATCAGATCATCTTGAGTCAAACCACGCTCATCTAAAGACTCTTTCTCAACATAAAGTTTGCTGATCTCGTAGTCTCCCAAGGCTTTATAGGTATTAGAGAAGTTCTTCTGACCGATACCAGTGGTATCCTGACCTTTAGTAATCTGGTAAACACCGTCATCTATAAAGGCGAGAGAAACATCCTGTTCAAAAGCTGCAGATATCAAAACAACTTCTAAAGACTCCAATGCATAAGCTGTTCCATAAGGAGCTTTGCGATTAACAAACATGAATTTTTTAGTAGCCATCTCTATTAATCTCCAAATACAACTGTACGGTCGGCTTCAATCCCACCTTCGATCAATTGACCTAAACCAGAAATACGGAAACCTTCAATAATATTGTCAGCATCCAGGCCCTGTCGTTTAGCTTCAGCTTCATCCATAACACCGCGTCGTTGAGCAGCAGCAATACAAATAACCAAGTCCAGATCATTCTCTTTAGAAAGCTCAGACCATTCTTTTTGGATCAAACGATCATCTGCAGGAGGAACACTTAAACGCGTACCGTTATATACGCCGTCGTGGTAGAAGAACACACGAAATATCTCGTGACCTTGCGCCAACACTGAGCGAGCGAACTGAAGAGCCGAATCAGCAGACTGATGCTGATAAGGACCTTCGTTAACCATAATTGTAAATTTCATCTATTAATTCCTATTCGATCGTTACTTGTAAATAATTAGAAACGAATATGTGTTGATGAATTCAAGTTAGCACGAGCTCCACGCCAGTTATCAATGTGATACTTAGTGAAAGGCAAACCAGTAACTTCGAAGAAACGCGGCCATCCGATACGCTCAACCCACTCGTTGATACGCTCCCAATCACGCGCGCCTTCTTTGTAGCTCTCAAGAATCTTCTTAACAACTGCAGTCGCTTCAGGCCAGCGTGGTGGGTTATTTGGAATACCAGCAGCAACCAGACGTTGAAATGTTGGCTTACCACGGGCATTTGAGTGATTACCACCAATCCAGACTGCAAGCTGGGTAAACTCATGATCGTTGATTTGCATTGGAGGACATGGAGGGTAACAGGCACCACAACAAATACACTTTTTCTCATCAACTTCTAGTGAAGGCTTACCATCAACCATTGCAGGGCGAATCGCAGCAACTGGACAACGAGCAACAACCGAAGGACGCTCACAAACATTACCTACTAGAGAGTGATCAATCTTAGGTGGTTTAGTGTGTTGTACATTGATCGCGATATCACCTTGACCACCACAGTTGATTTGACAACATGAAGTCGTAATATGAACACGGTTAGGCATATTCCAGTTTGTAAATTCGTCATACAACTCATCCATCATAGACTTAACAACGCCCGATGCGTCTGTACCAGGGATATCACAGTGTAACCAACCCTGTGTATGAGAGATTGAAGCAACCGAGTTACGCGTACCACCTACTGCGTAGCCTTTGTCTTTCAGCGCGTCTACTAATGGCTGAACTTTGTCTTCGTGATCTGTATAAAATTCAATATTACTGCGAATAGTAAAACGTACGTGTCCGTCTGCATACTCATCAGCGATATCCATAAGATCGCGAAGAGTGAAAACATCAAGAATACGCTGAGTACCCGCTTTAACGGTATACAGCTTGTCACCATTTTTTGCGATATGAACCATTACACCTGGTTGTGTATCTTCGTGGTAATCCCACATGCCGAAGTTACGACGCATGGTAGGGTGCATATATTGAAAACCGTCAGGACAACCTGACTCTATCGGTTCACGCATCTCTGGTTTTGACATGGTTTTGCTCCTAAAATCTGTTAATTAGGCGAGGCAGAATCTAAGCCTCGTCAATCATTTAATAAGGTTTGTGTTAGTTAGCTAGCAGCCTTCTCTTCACGTTTGCGGTTAAACCACTCTTCAGCAGCCTCATCCCAACCATCAGTACGCACATAAGATACGTTACGTGGCTGCGCAATCATGTTTGGATCCGGATCTACTCCGATACCTTCCAGGAAATTAACCAGGCCGATACGCTCAATCATCTCACCAGTACGCTCATGTTCAAGACCGTTCTCTGCCCAGAAATCAATGATTTCTTCAGCAAGCTCAACGATTTGCTCATAATCTTCTGTAGTCTCTAGCTTCATGAATGGAACCAGAACTGTTCCCATCAAATCACCAATCTTAAGCGTACGCTTACCACCACAAAGAATCGTTACACCTTTATCATCACCTGGACTGATCGCCTTAGGAACAACATTCATACAGTGCATAGAACGTACACAATTGCTTTCATCAGCTATCAGTGAATTATCTTCACCTAAAGACAGTGACTTAGAATGACAACGTGAAATTACGTTATCCATTACATACTCAACGCCTTTTTCAGCAACAAATGCTTTCCAATGATCTTGATTTATCTTCTTGTGATCTCTCCAGGTACCGATAACCGCAAAATCAGCACGCTCGATAGCGTTCTGACAATCGTTAGGACAACCGGAGACTTTAAACTTAAATTTGTAAGGAAGAGCTGGACGATGAACATCGTCTGTAAAGTTATTTACCAAATGACGATGAATGGCATGCTCATTACAGTTCGACTGTTCACAACGCGCCCCGCCAACACAGGACATCGCAGTACGCACACATGGACCTGCACCACCAAGATCCCAACCGTAGTCGTTAATCTCGTCGAAGAAGTGCTGGAAGCTATCGTTATCCGCACCGATAAACATGATGTTACCTGTCTGACCGTGGAAAGTCTGAAGGCCTGAACCCCATTTTTCCCAACTATCTGCAAGTTGACGCATCATATCAGTTGTATAGTAGTTTCCTGGAGTAGGCTGTACACGTAGCGTGTGGAATTCTTTAGACTCAGGGAATTTATCACCCACTTCAGAGAAACGAGGAATAATGCCGCCACCGTAGCCGAACACAGAGATTGTGCCACCTTTCCAGTAACCCATCTTGGTTTCGTAAGAATGTTCTAGCTGACCTAGCAAACCATTCGTTACGTTATTAATACGCTCATCAGGATGGTTGTCACGCATGTTTTTGATGCCGGTAATGAAGCTCGGCCATGGGCCATCTTCTAAAACGTCTAACATCGGCGTAGGATACTTTTTGATATCAGCCATTATTGCCTCCAATTAATTAATTACTTAACAGAACATCAAATCATTCTGTCACTAAATTTAAGCCGCATTACACCGTCTTCAAAATTGGCATATTTACGATATGGACATAGTCTAATTGTTAAGCCCTTATATAAGAATCTCACCCATGGGAGGTTATCAAATATTTATCCTATCCCTTAGGGGGTAGGTGTTTTTTTGGGTATTTTTTGCGTTAATACAGACTACACCTAAAAAAGAACTATAGAATATTCGAATATGCTTAAATAGCAAGCAAAATTTATAATGCTTTAGATGCTACAACACGGTAATTATTATGTCTTCACCCTTTAGTTTAGCTAATAGTAAAGCCAATCAAGAAGATTATTTACGCTGGCGAAATGCAAAGCTTGCAAGGGTTGAGAGTGCCTATAAAATGTCACCCCCCCACTTTTACGGCATTATTGAAGAAGGTAAAACGCCTTCAAAAAATGAATTAAACAACATCATAAAACAATGTGACGATTACAGTCTTTCTGTCTATCAAATCAAGGATCATCAAAGCTATGATATTGATCAAACCAAACGCATCATTTTATCACTCGCTAACAAACTTGGCCTCCATAAGTTAGACGGAAATATTTGTGCGGATAACGATAGCCTGACTTCAATTACTCAAACCAGCCATCCGGGACAGCATGAGTACATTCCCTATTCCACCAAACGATTAAGTTGGCACACTGATGGTTATTATAATTTACCGCAGAACACTATAAATTCGATGCTTTTGCATTGTGCTCAAGCGGCAGATGAAGGTGGTGAATCTAAATTTATGGATCACGAAATAGCATATATTCTACTTCGCGATGAAAACCCAGATTATATTAAAGCCTTTATGCAAGAGGATGTTTTAACCATTCCTGCCAATATACTGGATGGAAAAGAGATTAGACCTGCACAGACAGGGCCTGTTTTCTCGCTTAATTCTCAAGGGAAGTTACACATGCGTTATTCTGCCCGCAAAAGAAACATTGAATGGAAACAAGATACCCCCACATTAGAAGCAGTGACATTTTTAGAAAAGCTATTTGAAGACGATTCGAGCTCGAGTTTTAGTTCAAATTCTAAATACATCATCAAACACAAGCTAAAAGCCGGTGAAGGCATTATATGTAGAAACGTATTGCATTGCCGCACTGCTTATGTGGATTCTGATAATCCAGAAAAAAAACGTTTACTCTTTCGTGGTCGTTTTTATGATGAATTACCCTTATCAGAGACAACCAAAAATACATAAAACTATTTATTATCAATCAGATACAACAAGGTACAACCATGCTTTCACTCAGTGAACTCCTGTTAAAAGAAGGAGATAACCTATCCAGCTTTGACGAACTCAAAAGCTGTATACAAAAAACCGCCGTGGAAACACGCGAGCTTCATTTTCAGGTGGATATCGAACCACCCGCGTATGATGACCGCCCCAATGATTGGCACGACCAACTCAATTTAGCATTTGAGTCAGCACGATAGAAAACTTGTGAGAAAAGAGACTTAGAAATGTTCTGGGAAGAAGACGAAGATAAAACATTACCTTACCAGGTGCCTGATGATGTGGTCGACATGGTATTTGCTATTCAAAGCAAAACACTTCCCTTGAATCATGCATGGCCTCTTTCCAGAGAAATTATTAAATACCTTCCCTGGATGTCAGAGCACGATTATGCAGGTATTCACCAAATCCATGTCGCTGAAAGCAATAATGGTTGGATGCGTCCCGAAGACGATGAAGAAGGTGCCGTTTTATACCCTTCAAAAAGAACCAAGTTAACTATACGAATTCCTCTAGAAATGTATGACGATGCTAGCTATATGGTTGGTCAGACTTTGGATATCGATGGTCATAGTCTTGTCGTTGGTAAAGCAAAAAAGAAGGCCTTTACCAATGCTGGGGTATTATTCGCACGCTATGTGTTATGCGAACCAAACGAAGATGAAAATAGTTTCCTGACCAGAATTGCCAAAGAAATCAAAACCAAGACAGGTTTTAAGGTAAAGAAAATGTTATGCGGAAAAAGCCATAATATCTTCACACCAGAAACCGAGTTACATACCAAACACCTAATGATTGCCGACCTAGATAGCGACACATCTATTAAAATTCAACAACTTGGGCTAGGTGGCTCAAGAGAATTAGGATGTGGTTTATTCTTGCCACATAAGAGTATTAAGACGCTAAAACCCACTGAATAGGTCACCCCCTTACTTTCAGGCACTTTTTTGTGACGCAATTAATACTTATACTAACTATTCTTTGCTGTTAACTAACAAATTAATAGATACTGGTTATTGACAGTAAAATCCCAACTTATCACCAATGCTGATTTCGAACCACTCATCAGCCAAAACTATCAAAATTGAACTTAAAGTGTTAACTAAGGGGGTAGACGGCTTACTGTTTTGGTTCGTTGCACTATCAAGAAGAAACCAGATACAAATAAAATGCCAATCATTAAGGTTTCCAGCAAAACACATTCTGTAGACAAACAATGGCAAAACAACTTAATGAAGCCGATTATATTGTAAAACCCTATAATATATATTGAAGTTCTAGAAAAGCTCCAAGCCATATAACTTGGAAAAAACTAACATATTAATTAACTTGATAAAAATATTTACAACATTTTCAGGAATTTCAGATGATAACTATTGAACAAGAAGAAACAACTCGATAGAGCCATTATAGAAGGTGAAACATCCTTCTCTGCGACACTTAAAAAGCTATCGACCTAAGTACTAATAGTAATGTCAACGAAACTGCTGATAATGATCAAAATGATAAATGATTTTGATGAAATGCAACGACTGGCAGAAAGTTCGCGTAAATCAACAAGTAAGTATTCTAATTTAGTACGAAATATACAGCAAGAAACGAACAAAACCATCGAGCAGGTAATTGATGGTTCTACAAAAGCTGAAGATGCAGCAGAACAGATGAAAATGTACTCGAAACCACTTCAGTAGACCAAATTGCCATTGCGTCAAAAGATTATGTAAGTATCAGTGAGGGTGTTAAGCATAAGGCAGAAGACATTCTTAAATCCACTCAATCAACCGGACAAGAATTACTCTCACTTACTAGCTTAAGCCGCAATATGACGGAATATGCTCAACAGCATGTGAAGTCGACAAATGTCTTCAAAAATGATGAAAACAACGCGAAAGAAACTGTTCGTAATGAAGAAGTATAAGATTAAGTTGAGGGATATATAAAAATGACCGAAATGACCAATACCAACAACACTAATAGTTTAATTGCAAATGAACTTGAAGATATCTTGCTCGTTTTTTCCACGCTGGAAAAAAATAATCTGATAGAAACTTTACAAACCATAGAGAAAGGCTTAGCGCGCATTGATGATCTTTCTCAAGAACATGATGCTACAGCCTTGAGAGCTATCTCACACTGGATGTCACTGAATCTGGAGCTCGATGATAGAACACAACCTCATGTAATGACTTTACTTGAAGAGGATAGTTTTTCAACGTGGATTAATATCCTAACATCAATGTTGCGTAAACATGACCCAGTTTTACTTCCACAGTTATATCAAAGTTTAACTTCTCCTCAATGGCCCGTAAAACCATCATCTCCCCTGCTTAAAGGTATTGCAAATTGGATTGAGGAAACTCATGCAATACAACATAAAAATATTGTTGATGCCGAACCAAGTACAGATGAAAGTTATTCAGAGGAAAACGACTCTGAAAATAATAGTTTCGATAAACATATTTCAAATAAACAAGAAGATGAATTTCGACCAAAACACATATTTGAAGAAATAGATCCTACTATTTTAAACAAGGATTATAACTATTGTACTGAAGCTATCCTTAAAGAATTAAAAGAACATCCAGACTTTAAGATATCTTTAATTGAAGTAGTTAAAACTGGCCTTACTGATTCAAAAGATTACAACGATAGAAATCAGGTTTCTAATATAGAAAGCATCCAAGAGACTGATATTGATGATCTTATTGACAATGACCAATCAGATTTTGCAAAAGAAGTGGATGAAATCGTCATGTCACTCTCAGTAAATAGTTCTAATTCAACTGCACCTTTAGATAATATTGACCCCTATCTTAAACAGCTAACGCGACTTTCACTCCTAGCAGAAATTTCAAATTATGCTGGTGTATCAAATGCATCAGACTGGTGCCAAAGAAACATTAAAATGTTTAATGCAAATCAAAACGAAGCGATAGAACACTTTGTTAAAACAGGTGAATGTTGGTCCTGGATAGAGCTACTGAATATTAGCCTTGGAGATTCTGGCGAAGTTTCTCATTTAGCCACACTAACTAATGAATTTAAACGAGAAGAATGGCTAGAGCCCTTTGAAAACGATGCCTTACAAACGCTACTATTAGAATTAAAACAAGATTCTGATGACAAATTAGAAATAGATTATTGTCTTGAAATGGATCATTTTGAACCACTTCAACAGCACAATGATCTGGATATTCCTTTCATTGAGATTCCCGAACTACTTGATATCGACTTTGAAATAGGTGAAGTTACAAGTGAAAACAACAACATTACAAATGCTGATGAAACATCAGGATTAGAAACAAAATGAAATGATGACATACACCTTGAGCTTCTCTCAGTTTACCTAGAAGAAACCCCTGAGCAAATAACCAAACTCACCCCCTACTTTTAGCCATTAATCAAAATACGGCTAACAGAGATGAAAAATATACTGCAGCTAGAATGGCTCATACCATTAAGGTGTTAGTGCAGTCGTTGGTATCACTATACTTTCAGAGTATGCAGATAAATTAGAAACGCTTTTGAATTTTTCAGTAGAAAATGAATTACCCAAGGCACTTTTAGAGATATTTCCCAAAGCAGCTGCTTGTTTAGAAATACTATTTGCAGCAATTCAAAGCAAACAACAAGAGCCACAAGAATTTTTAGGTATATATAATCAACTATTAATCAACTATCTCAACATTTTGATAAGATTGATGATTATTTTATTGGCAGAACTAACGCGGAAAACGATGATCAAGCAGAACTTGAATCATTAGATACTTTAGCATTACCGGATTTTATTCAAACTCAAAATACATTAAGTGATTCATTAGAAAATAAAATCGAGGATGGACTAGAAGAAGCGATTAAGAAAAATAAAAAGCCCTCTGCAACAGAAAAAACTGGACTAAGTGATGAAACTATCGATTCAGCTTCTGATGAGCTAGAAGAAATCAAAATACCCGATGAAACTTCAGAAGACGTTTTCAAAAATATAAATAACTATACTTCTGAATTAGATCGTTTTGATGTTTTGTCAGAAATCTCAGGATACCCTGAATTATCAAAGTTAAGCCAATGGTGCCAAACCAACCTAACAGAGTTTGCCAATAATCACACTGATACTACCAAGCAATTTATTGCCACTGGTGAGTGTTGGGCATGGTTAGAACATCTGGGAATTTGTATCAATACGCCAGATGAACCATCTAACCTTTCTCTTCTAACTACAAAAATAATAAGAGAAGAATGGATTATAGATTTCGACTTAAGCGAATTACAGAATGTACTGTTAGTAATAAGAAAGAATAAGATTGACGAAGCCGATAGTGACTCTGTTGACAATACTGTTGAGCTAGAAACGAACAATAACAATCAAAAAAAATGAAATTACAACAGGCAAGCTACCAGAGAAGTAGACATCAGCAAACCTGCAAAAAGCGTAAAAAAGACTACAAAAGCCAGGGAAATAAATACACCAGAAAAACAGAAATCAGAAGCAGAAACAAAAGTAGAACCGAAAATAATAAATGAAGAACAGACTGAAAGTAATAACAACGAAGGCAACATAGACTCAACGGCTCCAGAGTTTCATGACTTTATTAATATTACTACCAGTGATAAACAGGAAATTATAGAAGATTCTACAGAGAAAATTTCTGAGAGTTTAGAGGTTACCGCGAACCTAGTATAACCTTCATTAACAAATCCAGTTGATACCAATCTATCTGTTTCTGAAACACATATCCGCGTTCCTGTTGTTATTATTGATAAGCTATTGAACTTAGCAGGTGAATTAGTAACAACACCAATAAAAGTATCGGCCAAACTTTAAAGTAGAATCAGAACAAGAAGTTAATTCATCAGAAATAGAATCTAACGAAAATCCGGATTACCAAGATAACGTAGATACTATTGTAGATAACAATTACACCACTCTCGAAGCCAACTACTAAAAATAATGAAGTGGTAAATGAAATACAAGCAATAGAAGAAACTAACCAAACAGGTCATCACGCCCTAGTTATGGATGACAACGCATCTATTAGAAAGCAATTGGAATTAGAATTTCGCGATGCAGGTATTACTTCAGACTTTGCTGAATCAGGAGAAGACGCTTTAGAAAAAGTTAGAGAAGGTCAATTTGATCTGATCTTTCTGGATATCATTATGGCTGGTATTTATGGCTATGAAACCTGTAAACAAATGCATGCTATGCCTGAATACAAAAACTCCGATAATCATGCTGAGTGGGAAAACATCACCACTGGATGAAGTACAGGGTGTAATCGCAGGACCAACGGCTTATCTGACTAAGCCGGTAAAAAGTAACAAGCTTGAGGAAACTCTGAAAAGAGTAACCAAATGGATTGATAGTTTTTCTCAATCGAAAAAACTGAAACTGCCTGATAGCATCTATTCCGATTACCATCAGACAGTTATTATTTCAATTTAAAAACAAGCTTTAATCGTGCTTTTAGTAACCGCCTTTGCGCGTAGTAGCTGGTAAACCTGCTACCTTCAATCCTTGCTTGCTAGGTGCACCAGGGAACAGGTTATAAAGGTCTTTACCCTTTAATTTTTCACCCCAAACGCCAGACATGTGCTTAGTAATTGCACGTTCCATTGGCTGGTTACCACCATTATTAATATATTCATCACGCAAGAATGCAACCACGTCCATATGCCTGTCAGTAAGCTCAATGCCTTCTCCTGCTGCAAGTGCTTTACAAACGTCTTCATTCCAGTCATTTAAGTCAATTAAATAACCTGCTTCAGTAGTAGCTATTGAATTGCCATTAACTTCAAGTGCCATGCAAAAATTCCTCTTCTTGAGATTAATAAAAGACGAAAATCCTGAGATAAAAATAATTCAGCATTCTCTAATATAGGTATACTTTGTCATAGCTTAAATCGAATGTCACCCCCTCCTATACTAAGGAAATAAATATTAACCAATTCTAATATCCTTAAATGGGTATACCCCTGAAAGAGCGCTACAGGTATATTTATCTACCATATTATTCATCCAAATAATCCAAAATATAGCTGGAGACAACACATGAGCAACAAAGCAGAACTCATCCAAGAAATGCTTGATATGCAGGCTAAATTCATTAAATACGAGCAAAGCGGCGAGTTTGATGCCGAAGATTACTACGTTGGTGAGTGGAAAGCTTACCGTGAGCGTTATCAGGAATTAACCAACCAAGTTCGTGACCTAGCATCAGAGGAAGCAAATTTCTGGAAGTAATCGATCAGATACAATGGATTTTTGAAAAGGCCGCTTTTAGAGCGGCTTTTTTGTGCCTGTTTGAGATTAAGTTCATAGTAAATTGATATCAAAGATCAAGCCCTCTCGCTACTTTTGGTCACTTTTTTAGAACCTCAACTCGAGTTGTTAATCAATGCTGTTTCTTTACCCTTTAGCATCAGGGTCGGGAATAGACCTTAAGGGATTTAAGTTACTAAACTATTTCTAAGATTGTAATAATATTGCTATTAATATAGGTGGCTTATGATTCACCTCCTCTTGACTCTACAAGGAAAAATCATGTTAGAACAAGCCAAATTACGCACCTCAGAATTCCAGCAACGCCTCGCAAACGCTGACATTGATATTGCTGTCATAACTGATGAAAGTTCAATAGCGTACCTTGCCGGATTTTGGGGATATCTTTCGATTGAGTTCGGACGCCCTACTTTCTTGATTGTTAGACCAGATACTGATCCCATTGTGATTACACCCTTGATGGAAAGCGAAATGGTTTCTGCAATGACCTGGGTATATAACATCATGTCTTGGGAAGATTCAGGACCCAATCGATGGGAGAATGTGTTAACAAAAGCACTTGGTCTAAATAGTGATCAAAGCAAGCAACAAACAATAGCCGTAGAGTCTGCTGAACTCCCAGCTATTGTACGAAACTGGTTTGATGAGGCTTTACCCCGCAACAAGCCAATCAATGTTTCTCCATTGTTGGGAGAAATGCGCATGATTAAATCACCCGAAGAAATCGAAGTGATGAAGCAAGCAGGCAGTATTGCTGGTTCGATGATGCAAGCCGCGTCGGACAGTCTTGCAGAAGGACTTCCAGAATACGAAGCAGCGTTAGCAGTAATCAATGCGGGTACACGTAAAGCAGCAGGTTTTCTTACAGACAAAGGCTGGGAGGCTTTTATCTCACCAATGATTCATAACCTGCAAATTATGCAATCAGGAAAAGATACCTCGATGGTGCATCGACGCGCCAGTGTAAAAGTGTTAGAACATGGTGACCCGGTGTATTTCTGCTTCTGCAACATGGTGCAATTCAAACAATACAAACTAGGCTTCGACAGGATGTTCTTTGTCAAAGAAGTCTCGGATGAAGCCGCCACAGTACAGCAAGTAGCTATCGATGCACAACAAGCGGCAATCGCAGCAATATGCCCGGGTGTCACTGCAGAATCCATCGCAGCTGCTGCCAATGAAGTATATGACAAACACGGTTATGAAACGGGCTATCGCACTGGACGCTCAATCGGAATGGCTTATCTGGAAACGCCAGAGCTTAAAACAGGTGATAAAACCATCCTGCAACCCGGAATGACCTTTGCCGTGGATGGTGGCATTTCTGTCGATGGTGAACTGGGAGGTCGTATAGGTGATTCGATTGTAGTGACAGATTCTGGCTCTGAATATCTGACTAATTTCCCTCGCGAAATTATGATTACAGGCCGTTAGAAATATGTCGTTACGAGTAGCAGTATTTCAAAGTGATGCTGATGGATCAGAACCTATAGAGCGACTCAACAAGCTTGAAAATGCATTAACAAAACATCATTCTGATTTATTCGTTTGTCCTGAGCTTTTTAGCTCTGGCTACAATAGGGTAAAACAACTAAAAAACCTCGCCGAGTCTCAATCTGGAGATATTGCGAGACGTGTTGCTGAGTTGGCAAAAAAATATAACACGGCTATTGTTTATGGATATCCTGAACTGGCTGACAAGGCTATTTATAATTCAGCGCTTTGTGTAGATAAACATGGCAAAGTCTTAATCAATCACCGTAAGCTATTTTTACCCCCCGGCTTTGAGGCCGATTATTTTTCTTCAGGTAATGGAATGAGTTATTTCAAGCTCGGTGAATTCAAGTTTTGTATTTTGATTTGTTACGATGCTGAATTTCCTGAATCAGTTCGTGCTGCAGCTTTAGCAGGAGCACATGCTGTGATAATACCCACGGCACTTACTGAAAATTGGGGAGTGGTATCTGAGAAAGTCATGCCTAGCAGGGCCTTTGAAAATGGTATCTGGGTCATCTACGCCAATCATTCTGGCACTGAGAACGGTTTAAGCTACCATGGGGATAGTTGCATTGTAAATCCTGATGGTATCGATGCAGCAAGAGCTGGGGCTGGCGAAGAAATTATCTATGCAAACATCACAATCAAAGCGGTAAAATCTGCTCAAGAGCGTTTGCCATATCTAAGTAAAATACAAACGCTTAACAAACTACTATCTTCTTAAAAATAGAATTCAGCCACCCCCCTGCTTATAAGCACTTTTTAATTAAACCTCACTCCAACGGCGTACCAGGTTTGCATAGACATTACTCACTTTAGCAGTCTCATCGCTATTAGGATTTTTCTCTAACAGAGTATCCCTTGCCTGACCTAATTCATACAATATTTCACGCTGGGAATTATCCTTAACCATACTCTGTGTCCACGTTACTGCAACTAAGCGCTCACCTTTAGTCACTTCTGTAACTCTATGCAAACTGCTGGATGGATAAACAACAGCATCACCCGCAGAGAGTTTAATTTTTTGTTCACCAAAAGCAGTTTTAATCAGTAATTCTCCACCCTCATAATCATCATTCAAGAAAACAGTCGTTGATACATCTGACCGGTATCGACTCTGTAAAGGCCCCATAACCGGGTCATCGACATGAAATCCGTATTCCATTCCCGTCTCATATCGAGTATAGAAAGGCGTTGCTACCTTGAGCGGAAATACACTTGACTGATAATCAGCATGTTGCAGTAATGATGGCATAACCATTTGATTTAGCTGATCATGTAACGGACTCTGTTGAGCTAATTCGACGTTATTTTTGACTTTTGCTGCTTCTTTACCCGCTGATAATTTTCCATCCACAAAATCAGCATTTTTAAGTAATGTAGAAATTACTTTTAATTGATTTTCATTAAGAACATCTTTAATAATTAATAACATAATTTTACTTTTTTACCTTATATTAAATTTAGTTTTTATTACGCTAATTTTTCTAGTACTCTTTACTGTCTTTCATAGGAAGCAGTTCCATGATACTTAAAATCTTTGTCGATGAACATGAGCAGGATATTCATGTTCCTGATGAAATAATCACCGAAGCCAGAGAATATTTCGACATGATCGATAAAGACATGGACCAAGGCTACCAAATGAGTCGTTCGTGGATACAAAGTCCCGACCTAATGCAACGCTGTCAAATCGTCGGTGATCGTATTTTAACGGCCCTGGAAACTGACAATAAAGAAACGGGAACACTGATGGCTGGATATATTTTATCTCGAGTTCCTAACGCCTTTGCGCTGCACCTAAATACAGAAGGTGATATGACACTTTATGATTTAGAAACCCGATAGTTTTGAATTCTAAAGAAAAAATCATTAAACCACCCCCTTACTTTTAGCGAACTTTTATTGCGGCTGTGTCTTACCCTTCGGATCGTCGTCGCTGTGCCCCAACGTTGTCTCACTATGTCCGGTCTGGTACTTTTTTAATACTAAGTGGGCTTTCATCACTTAAACACCCCCAATTTTCTGTAAACATTTGTCTCCATTTAGAGACTATTGTCTCTGCCTGTCCTCCTTTTATACATTAATCAGCCTTAACACTATTATTTGCGGGTTTTACGCCTTGATTTCTTTTGGCACAGAAGTTGCTTATTTATAAGTAAACAATAAACAAATTAAAAAATTTCGCCCAATGAGACCTAAAAAGAAAAACAACAATGTAAGTTGTCATCTAAGGAAATAACTATTTCGGTCCTAACAATGATAAAAAAACTGAAAAATAAATAACCAAGAATAAAAAGTTTAGCGAGAATTGTGATGAATATTTTAATAGTAGATGACCAGGAAATGATAACCAGGAGTACTTCTACTTATCTGAAAACGAAAGGTTTTATGAATATATCAACCTTAACTGATAGCCGTGAAGTATTAGAAACAGTCTCTGCCAATAAATTTGATGTGGTGTTACTTGATCTTAATATTCCACACCTATCAGGTAAGGACTTAATTATCCCGCTCAAGATGATAGATCCTGATATTTACATTATCATGATTTCTGCAATTGATCACAAAGAAACCATTGAAGAATGTAATAGTTTAGGTGCTCTCGATTATTTTATAAAACCTTTAGACAACATCAGACTTATAGACGTATTGAATCAAATTAAAAAATCAACAGCATCCGATGAGTCAGATCATTAGGAAGCTTGGGTAAATCTAAGGAAGATATTAATGAATAATAAAATATCAATAATGCTAATCGATGACGATCAGAAGACCTTACTAGGCTTATCAACTTTATTGAAAACACAGGGTTTTACTAAACCAACAATAATCAATAATCCAGAGAGAGTCATCCCAGAGATTATTAATAATAAACCTGATGTTGTTTTGCTTGATTTGCACATGCCCAATATCAGTGGATTCTCCTTACTCGAAAAGATCAAAAGAGACTTCCCCGACACGATTGTCATCATGATCACTGGAGACGATACCGTAGATGTTGCGATTAGATGTACGAAATTAGGTGCTACCGATTATTTCGTTAAGCCACTAGATCATAAGCGCTTGATTGATGTTATCAACAAATCGATCAAAGAGAAAAAATACAACGACGAACAACTCAGAATTCAACAACACCTGATCGATAATAAAGTTGCTACCCATGAGTATTTTTCAAATATTCTGACAGAAAAGTACCGAGATGAAAAACCTCTTTAAATATATTGAAGCCATCGCTCAATCCAATCGACCGGTCCTGATTCTAGGTGAAACTGGTACAGGTAAAGAACTGTTGGCACATGCCGTTCATAATGTATCGGATTGTACTGGTAATATGGTTACTGTAAATGCAGCGGGACTCGATGGTACTGCTTTTTCTGATAGCCTTTTTGGTCATAAAAAAGGGGCATTTACTGGTGCGCTTAATAATCGGGAAGGTCTAATCAAGAAAGCAAATAATGGTGCAATCTTTCTCGATGAGATAGGTGATTTAAAAACAGCATCTCAAATTAAAGCTACTCCGATTGATCCAGGAGAATACCTACTATCCATTAGGTTCTGATATTGCAGAGACAAATACCGCAAGAATTATTACTGCGACACATCAAAATCTGGAAAATCCTTAATAACACAAGGTAGCTTCCGCAATGATCTTATATTTCAGACTGCAAATTCACACGATTAAGATTCCGCCACTAAGGGAAAGGCGTGAGGATATTCCTGTTTTAACGGAACTCTTTGCTAAACGAGCCTGTGACGAATTAGGTAAAGAAACACATGAGATACCAGATGAGTTATACGATTTATTCAACAACCATTTATTCTTGGGAAATGTCCGTGAATTAGAGATGTTGCTTTATGATGCAGCCATTCACACAACCGGTAATAAGTTAAGCCTGGATCATATTAAAAAACATTTGCATTCTTACTTCTTCAACAGGAGGGGCTGCAAAAGTCAAAGAAAAATGGGGTAATTTTGTGACGATGGAGGACTTACCTACCGTTAAGATCGCAACTAATTCACTTATCGATGAAGCGTTAAGGCGTTGCAATAATAATCAGAAGAAAGCCTCAAAAATTCTTGGTATTACACGTCAGGCTTTGAATAAGAGATTAACTCGAAGAGAAGAAACATTCTCTAACCTAATAACCATACATAAACAAAAAATAACAATATAAAAAGTCTAACTATCTAAATGTAATCCATGTGGTCGCAATATATTTAGTACCTTTTTCAACCACAGCTGCACGATGTTCGTGTGTCCAGAATGGCGGAAACAAAACCAGTTTTCCTTTTTCAGGTTTTATTGAAACCTGCTGATGGATAAAATCAGTCTCTCCACCCTGCTCCACATCATTCAAATACCATAAAGCTACTAACTGGCGTGATGCCAGTTCAAGATTATCCGCATCTACATGCCAATGATAATACTCACCTGGTTGATAACGTTGTAAGTTATAGCCCATATCCTTGTAACGACTCATATCAGCGAAATATGGATATTTTTCTTTAAAGCTTTTCAAAGCCTTTGCTAATGAACGAAATAGATTGTTATCAACATCTTTCCAATGCTCTTTACCACTGGCAACAAGATCAGTCGTTTTCTTCAACAGGGTGTTATCCGTCATTGCTGCACCGACACGTCCCTGATATTGATCAGCTTGATTTTCTTCAAAACGGGCCACCATGTCATCACACAAAAAATCGGGTAATGCGTTCTTGATCTCGAATAAGAAACTGCCGGGTTTAACTTCTATTATTTCACTCATATCTGTTTATTTTCATTTACGGTACTTTCGATAGACGTAGCATCTTGACCAGCCGAATACTTTTCAATGAGTTGTTTCGACAATCCCAACCAATGGCTCTTTGATTGGTCAACTACCTGTTGTAATTGATCTGATTTCCCAGATTCATTCCAATGCTGATAAGCTTCTATTAGCTTCGGAGCAAGATGTTTTCGCATAGCGGTCAGATTACCAAAATAAAAATGCAATGAAGCGGCATTGTTACCATCACTTTCTAATAATTTGGGTAAGGTGGTTATAGCATCTGCTAAATGATCACGAATCGCACGTAACATTATTTCAGCATGAGTTTGTGAATATTTATCCAGCATGTCATTCCAGGTTTTATCACCTTCTATCTTGCCAAGTAACTCACCCGCTTTAACTTCACCAATTTCATGTTCAATCACATACTCAATTTCAACGTCGGTCATTTTGTTGATTGCAGTTTCAGGATCCGTTTCAAAGTCGTAGAAGCTCATTGTACGCGTCAGTGGATTATCCAAACCTGCGACCCTGGCATCATCCAGAATTTCCCAAATTACGCGCCTTAAAGACTCTCGCCTGACGAAGATATTTTTGCCTTGCGCCATAGCCGCAGGAGCTGCCATATCCCGTGCATATTCTTTATCAGAGATGTAGATAGTGTAATCATCGTGCTGTATTGATTTTTCTAATTCGGCAATAAAGAAATGAGGTCTACAACGGATACCCAAACCTGCGTTATACACCAGGTTTTCCTTGCCTATAAAGGTATTAATCAACTCATTATCGAAAGGCTCAAAGCGTTGCTGGTCGATTTCCAGATGTTTGTAATCCTGTTCTTCAAGTTCATCCCAGACACCCTCGCGACTCGTCAGCCAATCACCGACATCATCAGTTGTCAGTATGGTTTTAAAATCAATACTCCGCTCCCAACGATACATTTCGCGCATTTTGAGTAAATAGACACACAAGGTGTAATCGCCCGCATGTCGGGCATCTGCGATATGGCAATTGTGTTGTACTGTTTTTACCAGTTCTTCTAACTTGCTATTCATAAAGGCATAATACAAGTTTTTAAAGAGGTATTCGCTTTTCCTTAAGAGATACCTATAATTCCCTTATATATCAATTGGAAGTCATTATGCGAATTCGTATTAAAACAAAGTGGAGCAAAGAAGAACGCGAAGTTTCCGTAGAAGATGCGGTGAGCGTACTTGCCTTTAATAGCTGGAAAATCGGCATGCAAACCCTATTAGAAATTGAAAATGAAAATTTCCAGGTGGATTCACAAGTACAACGCATCGAAGTCATCGAAGAAGTGATGGCTTTTATGATCCAATCCTTGGATCGTATTGTCCACGAAACCATTAATAATGAAGACCGTGCAGCTCTTATCAGCATGTATGCAAAAAAAATTGCAGATCATGTACAAGATAACGCACGTGATTTTAGTGGCCCAGGTGATTACAGAACGCCTTTTATAGAGAAGCTAAATGCACGTTTTGAATCTTATTCAGATACAAAATGGGATATTGAAAAACACCAGCCTGGTTTTTCCATGGGTCGTGAATTTGGCAACAATATCTGCTGACGTTCTTGGTCCCAATGATCGAAAATGGGCTCTAGACTATATCCAGCAGGTACTGATGCCAGAATTTTATGGACTGTTTAAGAAGACCGTAAAATCAGTTGGACTGGTTGAAGATGAGATTAAAGATGTCGGTGGAGCTGAATTGGATTCTCGACATGTATTACTTAGGGATAAACCGGCTTAGGATCGATTATTATAAAAACCATGTAAAAGTAGGGGGGTGGGTTTATATTTATAATTCTTACTCATTATTACAGACATAAAAAAAGCAGGCTTTGCCTGCTTTTTTTATGATTATAAATAAATGATTATTTAACCCACTCTTTATAGCCATCCATGTTCTTTTCTGTTCCGTCAGCATAACCAGCTTCGTACGCATCAGTAACACGTTGCTCTTCACGCTCAGGATTTACAAGGTAGCCACCCTGCCAGCCTTGTAGATACTCAGCATCCACACCTGCTTTTTCCATTGCAACAACTGCATCGTAATATTCCTGGTTCATTGCCTATATCCTCTTAAATCTTTTGAAAATTTATATTAAATAATGATAACCAAAAAGTTAATTAAACAAACTAAAAACTTCTTGATCGAAAATTGATTCAGGAAGTATACCCGTATATTAGTGTTTCTGAATATCCCCATAGGGGTAAAACTAGAATGATCAAAGGTCATTAATAATATAAGAGTAAAGTGAGAATGCTTTTTTACTTGTCCTTTTACTTATACCAGATATAAAAAAGCCCATAGATGGGCTTTTTTATATTTATTTTTTTAGGAACAATTATTTTGAGGGTTTAGTATTTACCCACCAGGTTAATGAACCATCCTTCAGCAGTACCGTCATTACTACTCAGGTCATCATCAAAGTCTGTAAAGTTATAGCCAATGCCAACCTTCAGATTCTTACCGATATGACGGTCAACTGAGATCATTGCTCCGTGCTGCATGTCTTTAGATTCATCTGAGTTCATCCAGTGGTATTGTGCCATGGCATCCCAGTTCTTGGTCATGTGATAACGGACACGCGCTGCAGCCAGAGTCGCATCATTACGAGACCATGTGCCCGCATCACGATCGGATCTTACTTCACCTTCTTTGTGCGCAAGCTTGCCACCGATTTCCCATTTCTGGTCTAGCTGATAGCTTGTTTCTAGGCTGGCGATTAAAGATTTCTCATCCGGTTCAATGCTTTGTGAAAGCGGTTGTAAATCATAAAGGTAAGTCAATCGACCGAGGATGTTTAAACGATCATGATTGATCGGTCTCAAGGCAAAACCTAATGCCGCTTCGGTAAATTTAGCATCGCGTGTATTCCCGCGTTGGTCTTTGGTTTCTGAGTAATTAAATTTACCCTGGAGTCTGAGCGATGGACTGAGTCGGTAATTTACCTTGTTGGTAGTAACCCACTGTTCGGTATCTTCTTCTGAACCTTTGTCACGACGAAATTCAAGTCGGGTACTGGCATCTGTCGCATCTTCTTTGTAGTTTAAACCGACAGAGAACGCATCACGGTCTGTAAGACCCGTTTCTACTTTATCGAGGCGGGCTGTTTGCACAGAGGCATTCGCAACCAGCTCTTTACTTACTTGATAGTCTAGGCCGAAGGTATGCCCCACTCCTGATTGAATCGTTTCATGAGTAAACTGGTGTTCGCTGTAAACCTTGAGTTGATCACTGACTGATTTGCGTTGGCCTACGGTAAAGGCTTGTTTCTTGTTATCAGTTCGATCACTCGAGAGTGTAAAGTTACTGTACAAGCTGTAAGCATCATTCATTTTATAATCGGCACCCAGGGTAACACCATCGCCACGATCACCACTGCTAACTTCAGCATTAAGATTAAATTTACTATTGATAGCGGCTTTAATGCCTAAGGTTAGTAAGTCGTTACTTTCATAAGCGCCCTTCTTGCTGATCGTGCCTTGGGCAATAGCGTACAAGTTGATTGACTCATTGACG
This sequence comes from uncultured Gammaproteobacteria bacterium, assembly GCA_963760355.1. Taxonomy (GTDB): domain Bacteria; phylum Pseudomonadota; class Gammaproteobacteria; order Thiotrichales; family Thiotrichaceae; genus Cocleimonas. The sequence goes on from CAVXCT010000017.1 coordinate 202,380, forward strand.
TCATAACCGACTTTAAAGGCACCCAGGGTTCCTTCTCCATCAGTAGAGTCTGCAGTACTTGCCGTATCGCTTAAGTCCTCGTCTTTAACATGGCGAACTTCACCACTTAAGGTGACCTTATCGCTGACTTTGATATCCGCCAGGATACTAAGGGCAGTCTCTTCACTTATCCCTAATTTTTCTAATTGAGTAGCTCTGAACGAAAGATCTACTTTATCGTTAATATTGCTGATTGCTTCAACACCGATGTTAGTGGTTTTATAGCCATTGTCGAGACTCGCGGTTGAGAAACCAGCATCTCTTTGTTTAAACCAGGCGCCGATAGAACCACTTAGGGTACTAAAGTCTTCCAGGTCTGCCCTCGCCTCAACGCTGATTGCAGCTGCCTCTGATATCGGATGCAGCACTGTTGGAGTTAAATGGGTTAAAATTTAAACCACCATCGTCCGAAGAAAAACTGCCTTGTGTTTGATTTGATTGACTTTCTGCGTATTCGACTTTGATATACGTCCCTTTGTTTTTCTTTAAGGTGATATCAATGCCTTTAAGGTCATAATCATCGTCATTACGGTTCTCATGGGCATAAGTACCACCGACCGCAAAGTGATCATTTAACCAGACTTTACCGCGTGAACCATAACTGGCTTTATTGCTATCAAAATCATCTGGTACATATTCATAATCGACCATCAAGTAGACATTATCACCATCAAGTGGTGTATCTTTAATCAATGGATGGGTAGGATTGTTTGGCAATTTGTAACAGTGGACGATGCAAGATAATACGTCCCTGAAAGTCATCAATCTGGTAGTCACGACCTTCTTCAAGAATGATCTTCTCAACTGCACGATCACCGTTACTTTGACGAACTTCTATCCAGACTTTTTCTGAACCATCCACAATGTCCGCATCTTTTAAATAGTAAAGACTTCCGCCTGTACCTAAGAATTCATTATGTCTGAAAGCACTTTGGGCTTCAGAAGCAAATACGGTGACATCAGTTTTATGCTCTCCGTCTTTGGTGGTTTTGGTACTTTTGTGATTCAGTTTGGCACCGTAGAGGCTTCGATTAAACGAACTTAATTCAGTGCCGGTAATATCGGTATTGTAGTTACCCCAGATTGCACGAGATTTATCCCAATCGACTCTGACATACATCTTACCCTGGCTATTGGTGTCATCAACAATCGTTGAATCATCACCATACACCGGGTAATATTTATCAGGATCTAAGCGACGGAATAAACTCTTGGGGTCTTTCTTGTGGATATCATCGAATAGATTTTCAATCTCATCGGTTCCAGTATCCATTTGCGCGGTTACAAGGTATTTACCTTTGATTTTACCTTTTAAGTAAAAGGCTAAACGGCCATCAATAAAAATGTCACCATCCAGGTATTTATCCCCATCGCTGAGTGTTTCCAGATTGCCACTGACTTTACCTTTACCTACGGTAATATCAGCTAGACCAACCATAAACATGTATTTATTCTTAAGATCCACATTAAGTGGTTTGTGATAAGTGTCTTGATTGCTATCTGTTATGGCGATATCAAAGTTATGCTTTCCTTCAGGTAATAACTTTTCTAAAACGAATTTGTTCTCAAGAAGTGAAATATCCTCATCATCAATAGTAATCCTGTTATCTGTTGGAATGTCTCGACCAAAAATTCTAACCCGTGAACCGTGAACAGGAATTGTCTGTAGATCAAGATTATTTTCAAGGTTACTTAAGACTTTGCCAGGTTCTTGTGTAGTAATATTTCGTTGCGGACCAATCAGACTGAATTGACGTAAATGTGTTCTATCAAGATGTCCTTCTTTATCTTTAACCTTAAGTATATAAGTAAGCTTATCGCCCTCTTTTAGTTTCTTGCCTTTTTTGCTTAAACCGTTCCATTTAACCGTACGACCCGTATCCAATGAACGACCCATGAATGTGGCTAATGGTTTTAGTTGTTGTTCGTCTTCTGCATTGAAAACTTCCAATTCCCAGCTGTCTATAAAGTGTGCATAGTTGGTGGTAATCTCAAAACTCATTGGAGTTTTGAACTTCCCTTTTACCATCTCTACGGATTGTGGAGCTGATACATTAAGTACAGGTGTTAGTGATGACGGGTCTTTACTTACCCAGATGACGCCCCCGTCTTTTAAGCGAATACTTCGACTAGTAGCTTCACTTACTTTAACCTCGACTTCTTCGGTTATTTCTTCATTGACAGTGCGTGTACCTGCCGGTACCTGAGCAACAATGCTTACATCAGCACGACGATTATCGGTTCTTCCGATCTCGTCCATATTGGTTGAACGGTTTGCTCCTTCGCCATGATTAACTACTTTTAAACTAAAAGCTGGTTTACCCTGATAAGCTGAATCAGCCGCTTGACTTAAAACGCTAACGCTACACAAAACCAAGCCAGTAAATACAGTACTTAGAAGGGGGCGCCGACATTTTAATTGCTGTATGTCCCTGGGGGAGGTATACGATTTGATTGTGTGTTTCATGGTTTAACCTGCTTATTTTTATTATTTTTATTAATACCCAGCGCTTATTTCATAAGAGCCGGGTGTTTAATGCTTACATCTGCGATTTATAGTCAATAGACCTGCTATCGTTATGGGGAATTTCCTTATAAGCACTGCGATCAATCTCTACTTGTGACATGACGCATCAAAGATGAACCCAATCTCTCTGTTAACACCTGCCTCACTGAGTGCGCCCTTCGTTGCGCCAGCGCAATATTATATTGAGCATTGTGTCGAGAATCAGTAAAGGCATCTATGGTTATATGACCTTTGCCATAGCGTTTGATACGATCTATAAGTAAATCCATATTGCCGCGTTGATCTGCACGAATATGATGCTTATCTTTGTCGAAGAAAATGGAACCTAGATTCACTTCAACGGTTTTATAGGCAGGCACTTGTCGAGTGACTGTCCGTTTGCGCTTTTGCATCTGATATTTTGCAACGCTATGTACCTGACGTTTTGGTGCTTGCTGAACAGGAAGTTTAATACCAAAGTTAATCTTATTCAGTGCAGTACTCGTTATCCTCAATACACGTGGGTTCTCCGTGGTAAATGTTGCGCCATCAGGTAAAGTCGCAGGGTCAACTTTCAAAATAAAGTTCTTACCCATGCCACGACGTCCTCCATCAACATCAGGAATATGATAACGACCATAGCCATCCGTCTCTATCAATAAACCTCCAACTGTAGCTAACCTGACACCAGGTATTCCTTCTTCTTGTATACCTAGGTTAGTAATGGTTATATCCATAGCTTCACCAACAGGACGTGCACTGATAGTGATATCTTGAGCAGTCAAGCCTTTGCTTTTCTGACCTCTGTGTGACTCAATCACTTGCCCGGTTAGATCAATACTAATTTCTGAACCTTCCTTAGAAGTCACTTTGATCTGGCTAGCACCTGTTTTAGGAACTCGAATGGTTTTGCTATGTTTGGCTGGATTATCAAGAACACTTACTCTGCTGCTTAATTCACCCAGATTTTTACTCCACTTGCCACTTCGAATGGTTAAACCAGTGACCCTAGCATCGTCCTGATAACCATCACCATCACGGTCATGGAAGACTTTACCGACTAAAGTTGATTGGTCTAAAACACTATCTGCCACGACTGTTACCGTCGCTGTAGCTATATTACTGGCAATATCATCAGTAGAACCTGAGCTAAAGACTTGTGCAGTATTGACTGCGCTGCCTTGTGGTGCTGCAGTACCTACTTTAAGGATATAACCAATCTGAACAATTTCATTACCCTTAAGATTCAATGGGCCGAACCTGATCGGATCAGTACCATTTGGTTTAATCCTGGAAACAATATCGTCAGCAGTCCCAAAGTTATTATCTGCTCCTGCTCTGGTGAGCTTTGCTGCACTCGATGCAAACTTAAAGCCTTTTGGTAGGTCATCACTGATATCTATGCTTATCTCATCTTCTTTCGTATTTTCTGCACGTAAAGTATAGTAAAGCTGATCACCCACACTGAGTTGCTTCTTATTTGCTGATTTACTCAACAACACTGTGTCATCATCCAGTTCACTATGACGCGCTATCTCAGAATCCAAAGGAATATGATTGAAGATTACATCACTATCACCTGAGTTCAGTGAGAAATTCATATAGTAACTGGTATCCTGATTACCTTGTGGGGCATCAGGCTGACCTTGCACTTCACAGTTATCACTATTGGCGATAATATCGACTGTACAGTTGGCTTCATTGGCATCACTATCAAACATACCCGTTTGTGGTGGAATGATCGTGCTATCGGTGAAGTAACCCGGAGGCGTAGAAACAACCTTGATCTTGAATGTCCCGCCATTTTGACAAGTAGCATGTGCACTAGGATAAACATCAAAGGCATAAATACCATCATCTGCAGTTACCTGATTTTGTTGACCCTCTCCAAGACAGGCTGCATTAACAGGTGTACCCTGTGAATTAACCAGTTGTAAAGTAACTTCACCAAGTAACTCTCGTGTTGTACTGTCATAAATGACACCACTTGGATCTACTGACAAGGATAAGTCTAAAGTTTGACCAGATTCTAATGGACCCTGTGTAGATTGAGTCGCAATCAGCGTGCCTTTAGTATTAAAGAACTCAACGGTGTACTCATCAGGGATCAGACCTTTTACCGAGTAGTTACCTTGTGCATCGGTTACCGTAGTGGCAATAACATTACCATCGTTATCTTTAACCTTTAACGTCCAGCCAGCCTTGAGATCTTCATTCGGGTCAATTTCATTATCTTTATCGCGATCTAACCAAACCGTACCTTCTATTGCTGCTGGATCTTCGTAATCAATAGTCACAGTCGCAATATTAGACTCAAGTTCTGTAGTATCTTTAATCGTGTATTGAACAGGTTTTGGATCACCCAGGAAGGTATCTTCTGGTGTAAAAGTAATATCGCCAGTAGTCGTATCAACTATCCAGGTACCTTCATCAGCAACAACTAAGGTTGTAACTGGATTTCCATCTGGATCAATTAATTTCACGGATGTAGGATCCAGGTTTTCATCTGGATCACTATCATTAGCTACTGTTAATACTGTTACTGCCTGTTGCAGAGGTTGATCCAGTTTAGAATCATCAACAGCAACTGGAGGGTTAGCTGGGGTGAAACCATCAACATCTTTGGCAATAACTCCCGATACAACTTCAACTGTAGTAGGATTTGTTCCCTCAGTTTGTTTGTTACTGCCTGACAAGGTATTCACCTGAATATCTATAGTTGTGTTACCAATTTCTACAACCGTAAAGTATTTACCTTCATTATCAGTAGTAAGTGTTTGTGTGTCACCATTAGATTCAGTGATTAATATACTAACATCTGCTATTCCAGGTTCTCCAGCGTCTTGTGTTCCGTTGGCGTTGGTATCTTCGTATACAACACCACTAACAGCACCAGCATAAGTAACAGTCAGGATCGCTTCGTTAGAAGTATTACCATCGTTATCATTTACAGTGTAAGTGATCGGCTGTTGGATTACCCGTCAAGGCCGCATCCGGGGTAAACACTACATTACCTGAAGCATCGGCGACATAGCTGCCGTCGCTGTTGCTGAAGGTCGACTGGATGCCTGAGGTTGAAGGATCAAGGTCTACCGTCGCAGCATCGATGGTACCATCCGGATCTGTGTCATTCGCTCCAATGGTAGTCAATGTCGTTGGATTAGTCGGTGATGGTACACCCGGATTTGCCTGGCTATCATCAGTGGCTAGCGGTGCTTCACCATAGGTCACAGTCAAGGTCGCTGTATTCGAGGTATTGCCATCATTATCATTAACAGTGTATGTGATCGGCGTAGGATCAGTAACGAGTGTAGCATCCGGGGTAAAGGTTACATTGCCGGAAGCATCTGCGACATAGGTACCATCGCTGTTAGTGAAGCTTGACTGGATGCCTGCTGTGGCAGGTTCAAGGTCAACCGTTGCCGCATCGATGGTTCCGTCCGGATCGGTGTCATTCGTACCCACCGTGGTTAATGTCGTAGGATTGCTCGGACTCGGTACACCTGGATTATCCTTATTATCATCGGTAGCCACCGGCGCTACTCCATAAGTTACAGTTAAAATAGCAGTATTTGAGGTATTGCCATCATTATCATTCACGGTGTAGCTGATCGGTGCTGGATTACCCGTCAATGAAGCATCCGGAGTAAAGGTGACATTACCTGATATGTCGGCAGTGTAAGTACCGTCAGCATTGGTCAACGTAGACTGGATACCCGCAGTCGCTGGATCAAGGTCTACGGTCGCTGCATCGATGGTGCCATCCGCATCGCTATCGTTGCCGCCGACCAATGCCAGTGTGGTTGGATTAGTGGGTGATGCAACCCCGGTATTCGCCTGGCTGTCATCATTCGCCACCGGGGCGCTGCCGTAAGTCACCGTCAATGTTGCCTGGTTCGAGGTATTGCCATCGTTATCCTGTATTGTGTAAAGAATAGGTGTTGGATTACCCGCCAAACTAGCGTTTGGTGTAAAGGTCACATTACCTAATGCATCGACCGTCCAGGTGCCATCTAAGATGGTGATACTATTCTGGATACCAGCAATTGCAGTATTAAGGTCTACTGTCGCTGCATCGATGGTGCCATCCGGATCGTAGTCATTAACGCCGACCAGTTACCAATGTGGTTGGATTGGTTGGTGATGGAACCCCGGTATTCGCCTGGCTGTCATCGACTGCGATTGGCGCTGTGCCGTAAGTCACGGTCAAGGTTGCTGTATTCGAGGTATTGCCGTCGTTATCATTGACGGTGTAGGTGATCGCTGTTGGATTACCCGTCAGCGTTGCAGATGGTGTGAACACCACATTGCCCGAAGCATCCGCGACATAGCTGCCGTCCGCATTGCTGAAGCTGCTCTGGATACCCGCTGTGGCAGGATCAAGGTCAACCGTGGCTGCATCGATGCTGCCATCCGCATCGCTATCGTTGCCGCCGACCAAGGCCAGTGTGGTTGGATTGGTTGGTGATGCAACCCCGCTATTCGCCTGGCTGTCATTATTCGCTACCGGGGCGCGTGCCGTAAGTCACGGTCAGGTTGCTGTATTCGAGGTATTGCCGTCGTTATCATTGATCGTGTAAGTAATCGCTGTTGGATTACCCGTCAGCGTTGCAGATGGTGTGAACACCACATTGCCCGAAGCATCCGCGACATAGCTACCGTCCGCATTGCTGAAGCTGCTCTGGATACCTGCGGTGGCAGGATCAAGGTCTACCGTGGCTGCATCGATGCTGCCATCCGCATCGCTATCGTTGCCGCCGACCAAGGCCAGTGTGGTTGGATTAGTGGGTGATGCAACACCGGTATTCGCCTGGCTGTCATTATTCGCCACCGGGGCGCTGCCGTAAGTCACGGTCAGCGTCGCTGTATTCGAGGTATTGCCGTCGTTATCATTGATCGTGTAAGTGATCGCTGTTGGATTACCCGTCAGCGTTGCAGATGGTGTGAACACCACATTGCCCGAAGCATCCGCGACATAGCTGCCGTCCGCATTGCTGAAGCTGCTCTGGATACCCGCTGTGGCAGGATCAAGGTCAACCGTGGCTGCATCGATGCTGCCGTCCGCATCGCTATCGTTGCCGCCGACCAAGGCCAGTGTGGTTGGATTACTTGGTGATGCAACCCCGCTATTCGCCTGGCTGTCATTATTCGCTACCGGGGCGCTGCCGTAAGTCACGGTCAGCGTCGCTGTATTCGAGGTATTGCCGTCGTTATCATTGATCGTGTAAGTAATCGCTGTTGGATTACCCGTCAGCGTTGCAGATGGTGTGAACACCACATTGCCCGAAGCATCCGCGACATAGCTGCCGTCCGCATTGCTGAAGCTGCTCTGGATACCCGCTGTGGCAGGATCAAGGTCAACCGTGGCTGCATCGATGCTGCCGTCCGCATCGCTATCGTTGCCGCCGACCAAGGCCAGTGTGGTTGGATTGCTTGGTGATGCAACCCCGCTATTCGCCTGGCTGTCATCGACTGCGGTTGGCGCTGTGCCGTAAGTCACGGTCAAGGTTGCTGTATTCGAGGTATTGCCGTCGTTATCATTGACGGTAAGGTGATCGGCTGTAGGATTACCCGTCAGCGTTGCAGATGGTGTGAACACCACATTGCCCGAAGCATCCGCGACATAGCTGCCGTCCGCATTGCTGAAGCTGCTCTGGATACCCGCTGTGGCAGGATCAAGGTCAACCGTGGCTGCATCGATGCTGCCGTCCGCATCGCTATCGTTGCCGCCGACCAAGGCCAGTGTGGTTGGATTACTTGGTGATGCAACCCCGCTATTCGCCTGGCTGTCATCGACTGCGGTTGGCGCTGTGCCGTAAGTCACGGTCAAGGTTGCTGTATTCGAGGTATTGCCGTCGTTATCATTGATCGTGTAAGTAATCGCTGTTGGATTACCCGTCAGCGTTGCAGATGGTGTGAACACCACATTGCCCGAAGCATCCGCGACATAGCTGCCGTCCGCATTGCTGAAGCTGCTCTGGATACCCGCTGTGGCAGGATCAAGGTCAACCGTGGCTGCATCGATGCTGCCGTCCGCATCGCTATCGTTGCCGCCGACCAAGGCCAGTGTGGTTGGATTGGTCGGTGATGCAACACCGCTATTCGCCTGGCTGTCATTATTCGCTACCGGGGCGCTGCCGTAAGTCACGGTCAGCGTCGCTGTATTCGAGGTATTGCCGTCGTTATCATTGATCGTGTAAGTAATCGCTGTTGGGTTACCCGTCAGCGTTGCAGATGGTGTGAACACCACATTGCCCGAAGCATCCGCGACATAGCTGCCGTCCGCATTGCTGAAGCTGCTCTGGATACCCGCTGTGGCAGGATCAAGGTCTACCGTGGCTGCATCGATGCTGCCGTCCGCATCGCTATCGTTGCCGCCGACCAAGGCCAGTGTGGTTGGATTACTTGGTGATGCAACCCCGCTATTCGCCTGGCTGTCATTATTCGCTACCGGGGCGCTGCCGTAAGTCACGGTCAGGGTCGCTGTATTCGAGGTATTGCCGTCGTTATCATTGATCGTGTAAGTAATCGCTGTTGGATTACCCGTCAGCGTTGCAGATGGTGTGAACACCACATTGCCCGAAGCATCCGCGACATAGCTGCCGTCCGCATTGCTGAAGCTGCTCTGGATACCCGCTGTGGCAGGATCAAGGTCTACCGTGGCTGCATCGATGGTGCCGTCCGCATCGCTATCGTTGCCGCCGACCAAGGCCAGTGTGGTTGGATTAGTTGGTGATGCAACCCCGGTATTCGCCTGGCTGTCATCGACTGCGGTTGGCGCTGTGCCGTAAGTCACGGTCAAGGTTGCTGTATTCGAGGTATTGCCGTCGTTATCGTTCACGGTATAGGTGATCGGCGTAGGATTACCCGTCAGCGTTGCAGATGGTGTGAACACCACATTGCCCGAAGCATCCGCGACATAGCTGCCGTCCGCATTGCTGAAGCTGCTCTGGATACCCGCTGTGGCAGGATCAAGGTCAACCGTGGCTGCATCGATGGTGCCGTCCGCATCGCTATCGTTGCCGCCGACCAAGGCCAGTGTGGTTGGATTACTTGGTGATGCAACCCCGCTATTCGCCTGGCTGTCATTATTCGCTACCGGGGCGCTGCCGTAAGTCACGGTCAGCGTCGCTGTATTCGAGGTATTGCCGTCATTATCATTGATCGTGTAAGTAATCGCTGTTGGGTTACCCGTCAGCGTTGCAGATGGTGTGAACACCACATTGCCCGAAGCATCCGCGACATAGCTGCCGTCCGCATTGCTGAAGCTGCTCTGGATACCCGCTGTGGCAGGATCAAGGTCAACCGTGGCTGCATCGATGGTGCCGTCCGCATCGCTATCGTTGCCGCCGACCAAGGCCAGTGTGGTTGGATTAGTTGGTGATGCAACACCGGTATTCGCCTGGCTGTCATCGACTGCGGTTGGCGCTGTGCCGTAAGTCACGGTCAAGGTTGCTGTATTCGAGGTATTGCCGTCGTTATCGTTCACGGTATAGGTGATCGGCGTAGGATTACCCGTCAGCGTTGCAGATGGTGTGAACACCACATTGCCCGAAGCATCCGCGACATAGCTGCCGTCCGCATTGCTGAAGCTGCTCTGGATACCCGCTGTGGCAGGATCAAGGTCAACCGTGGCTGCATCGATGGTGCCGTCCGCATCGCTATCGTTGCCGCCGACCAAGGCCAGTGTGGTTGGATTAGTTGGTGATGCAACCCCGCTATTCGCCTGGCTGTCATCGACTGCGGTTGGCGCTGTGCCGTAAGTCACGGTCAAGGTTGCTGTATTCGAGGTATTGCCGTCGTTATCATTGATCGTGTAAGTGATCGCTGTTGGATTACCCGTCAGCGTTGCAGATGGTGTGAACACCACATTGCCCGAAGCATCCGCGACATAGCTGCCGTCCGCATTGCTGAAGCTGCTCTGGATACCCGCTGTGGCAGGATCAAGGTCAACCGTGGCTGCATCGATGCTGCCGTCCGCATCGCTATCGTTGCCGCCGACCAAGGCCAGTGTGGTTGGATTACTTGGTGATGCAACCCCGCTATTCGCCTGGCTGTCATCGACTGCGGTTGGCGCTGTGCCGTAAGTCACGGTCAAGGTTGCTGTATTCGAGGTATTGCCGTCGTTATCATTGATCGTGTAAGTGATCGGCTGTTGGATTACCCGTCAGCGTTGCAGATGGTGTGAACACCACATTGCCCGAAGCATCCGCGACATAGCTGCCGTCCGCATTGCTGAAGCTGCTCTGGATACCCGCTGTGGCAGGATCAAGGTCAACCGTGGCTGCATCGATGCTGCCGTCCGCATCGCTATCGTTGCCGCCGACCAAGGCCAGTGTGGTTGGATTGGTCGGTGATGCAACCCCGCTATTCGCCTGGCTGTCATCGACTGCGGTTGGCGCTGTGCCGTAAGTCACGGTCAGCGTCGCTGTATTCGAGGTATTGCCGTCGTTATCATTGATCGGTGTAAGTGATCGGCTGTTGGATTACCCGTCAGCGTTGCAGATGGTGTGAACACCACATTGCCCGAAGCATCCGCGACATAGCTGCCGTCCGCATTGCTGAAGCTGCTCTGGATACCCGCTGTGGCAGGATCAAGGTCAACCGTGGCTGCATCGATGGTGCCGTCCGCATCGCTATCGTTGCCGCCGACCAAGGCCAGTGTGGTTGGATTACTTGGTGATGCAACCCCGCTATTCGCCTGGCTGTCATTATTCGCTACCGGGGCGCTGCCGTAAGTCACGGTCAGCGTCGCTGTATTCGAGGTATTGCCGTCGTTATCATTGATCGTGTAAGTAATCGCTGTTGGATTACCCGTCAGCGTTGCAGATGGTGTGAACACCACATTGCCCGAAGCATCCGCGACATAGCTGCCGTCCGCATTGCTGAAGCTGCTCTGGATACCCGCTGTGGCAGGATCAAGGTCAACCGTGGCTGCATCGATGGTGCCGTCCGCATCGCTATCGTTGCCGCCGACCAAGGCCAGTGTGGTTGGATTAGTTGGTGATGCAACCCCGCTATTCGCCTGGCTGTCATCGACTGCGGTTGGCGCTGTGCCGTAAGTCACGGTCAAGGTTGCTGTATTCGAGGTATTGCCGTCGTTATCGTTCACGGTATAGGTGATCGGCGTAGGATTACCCGTCAGCGTTGCAGATGGTGTGAACACCACATTGCCCGAAGCATCCGCGACATAGCTGCCGTCCGCATTGCTGAAGCTGCTCTGGATACCCGCTGTGGCAGGATCAAGGTCAACCGTGGCTGCATCGATGCTGCCGTCCGCATCGCTATCGTTGCCGCCGACCAAGGCCAGTGTGGTTGGATTAGTTGGTGATGCAACCCCGCTATTCGCCTGGCTGTCATTATTCGCTACCGGGGCGCGTGCCGTAAGTCACGGTCAGGTCGCTGTATTCGAGGTATTGCCGTCGTTATCATTGATCGTGTAAGTAATCGCTGTTGGATTACCCGTCAGCGTTGCAGATGGTGTGAACACCACATTGCCCGAAGCATCCGCGACATAGCTGCCGTCCGCATTGCTGAAGCTGCTCTGGATACCCGCTGTGGCAGGATCAAGGTCAACCGTGGCTGCATCGATGCTGCCGTCCGCATCGCTATCGTTGCCGCCGACCAAGGCCAGTGTGGTTGGATTAGTCGGTGATGCAACCCCGCTATTCGCCTGGCTGTCATTATTCGCTACCGGGGCGCTGCCGTAAGTCACGGTCAGCGTCGCTGTATTCGAGGTATTGCCGTCGTTATCATTGATCGTGTAAGTAATCGCTGTTGGATTACCCGTCAGCGTTGCAGATGGTGTGAACACCACATTGCCCGAAGCATCCGCGACATAGCTGCCGTCCGCATTGCTGAAGCTGCTCTGGATACCCGCTGTGGCAGGATCAAGGTCTACCGTGGCTGCATCGATGCTGCCGTCCGCATCGCTATCGTTGCCGCCGACCAAGGCCAGTGTGGTTGGATTACTTGGTGATGCAACCCCGCTATTCGCCTGGCTGTCATTATTCGCTACCGGGGCGCTGCCGTAAGTCACGGTCAGCGTCGCTGTATTCGAGGTATTGCCGTCGTTATCATTGATCGTGTAAGTAATCGCTGTTGGATTACCCGTCAGCGTTGCAGATGGTGTGAACACCACATTGCCCGAAGCATCCGCGACATAGCTGCCGTCCGCATTGCTGAAGCTGCTCTGGATACCCGCTGTGGCAGGATCAAGGTCAACCGTGGCTGCATCGATGCTGCCGTCCGCATCGCTATCGTTGCCGCCGACCAAGGCCAGTGTGGTTGGATTAGTTGGTGATGCAACCCCGCTATTCGCCTGGCTGTCATCGACTGCGGTTGGCGCTGTGCCGTAAGTCACGGTCAAGGTTGCTGTATTCGAGGTATTGCCGTCGTTATCATTGATCGTGTAAGTAATCGCTGTTGGATTACCCGTCAGCGTTGCAGATGGTGTGAACACCACATTGCCCGAAGCATCCGCGACATAGCTGCCGTCCGCATTGCTGAAGCTGCTCTGGATACCCGCTGTGGCAGGATCAAGGTCTACCGTGGCTGCATCAATGCTGCCATCCGCATCGCTATCGTTGCCGCCGACCAAGGCCAGTGTGGTTGGATTAGTCGGTGATGCAACCCCGCTATTCGCCTGGCTGTCATCGACTGCGGTTGGCGCTGTGCCGTAAGTCACGGTCAAGGTTGCTGTATTCGAGGTATTGCCGTCGTTATCGTTCACGGTATAGGTGATCGGCGTAGGATTACCCGTCAGCGTTGCAGATGGTGTGAACACCACATTGCCCGAAGCATCCGCGACATAGCTGCCGTCCGCATTGCTGAAGCTGCTCTGGATACCCGCTGTGGCAGGATCAAGGTCAACCGTGGCTGCATCGATGCTGCCGTCCGCATCGCTATCGTTGCCGCCGACCAAGGCCAGTGTGGTTGGATTAGTTGGTGATGCAACCCCGGTATTCGCCTGGCTGTCATCGTTAGCTACCGGGCGCTGTGCCGTAAGTCACGGTCAAGGTTGCTGTATTCGAGGTATTGCCGTCGTTATCGTTGACGGTATAGGTGATCGCGTAGGATTACCCGTCAGCGTTGCAGATGGTGTGAACACCACATTGCCCGAAGCATCCGCGACATAGCTGCCGTCCGCATTGCTGAAGCTGCTCTGGATACCCGCTGTGGCAGGATCAAGGTCAACCGTGGCTGCATCAATGCTGCCGTCCGCATCGCTATCGTTGCCGCCGACCAAGGCCAGTGTGGTTGGATTGGTCGGTGATGCAACCCCGCTATTCGCCTGGCTGTCATGATTCGCGACCGGGGCGGTGCCGTAAGTCACGGTCAAGGTTGCTGTATTCGAGGTATTGCCGTCGTTATCATTGATCGTGTAAGTGATCGCTGTTGGATTACCCGTCAGCGTTGCAGATGGTGTGAACACCACATTGCCCGAAGCATCCGCGACATAGCTGCCGTCCGCATTGCTGAAGCTGCTCTGGATACCCGCTGTGGCAGGATCAAGGTCAACCGTGGCTGCATCGATGCTGCCGTCCGCATCGCTATCGTTGCCGCCGACCAAGGCCAGTGTGGTTGGATTGGTTGGTGATGCAACCCCGCTATTCGCCTGGCTGTCATTATTCGCTACCGGTGGCGCGTGCCGTAAGTCACGGTCAAGGTTGCTGTATTCGAGGTATTGCCGTCGTTATCATTGATCGTGTAAGTGATCGCTGTTGGATTACCCGTCAGCGTTGCAGATGGTGTGAACACCACATTGCCCGAAGCATCCGCGACATAGCTGCCGTCCGCATTGCTGAAGCTGCTCTGGATACCCGCTGTGGCAGGATCAAGGTCAACCGTGGCTGCATCGATGCTGCCATCCGCATCGCTATCGTTGCCGCCGACCAAGGCCAGTGTGGTTGGATTGGTCGGTGATGCAACACCGCGTATTCGCCTGGCTGTCATCGGTAGCCACCGGTGCTCTGCCGTAAGTCACCGTCAGTGTCGCTGTGTTTGAGGTAATCCCATCGTCATCGTTTATCGTATACGTGATCGGCGTTGGGTTACCCGTCAGGCTGCATCCGGGGTAAACGTCACATTGCCCGAAGCATCGGCTACATAGCTGCCGTCCGCATTGCTGAAGCTGGTCTGTCGACCCGTTGTGGCTGGGTCAAGGTCTACCGTGGCTGCATCGATGGTACCATCCGCATCGGTATCGTTGGCTCCTACTGCCGTTAATGTCGTTGGATTAGTGGGTGATGGAACACCGCTATTCGCCTGGCTGTCATCGACTGCAACTGGCGCTTGTCCAAATAAATCAACAAAGTTATTATCTGAATCATTTTTACCTGATGTAATCGTTACCGGAATTTTATTGTCATTGGTATGAGTGTTTGCATTTGTATCACCATCAGAACTGATGTCATTATCGCTGAGAGAAACGTAACCAGTAGCGTCTGTCTCAATAATATCGTAGCTTCCTGCAGGAATATTATTGAAAGTGTAATTGCCACTTCCGTTGGTAGTTGTTGTTAAAGGGTTGCCATTAGAATCATTGACCGTATTTCCTGAACCATCTTTGATAGCAACTGTTACGCCTGATATCCCATTCCCAGAATCGTCTTTAACACTGCCACTAACAACACCCGGCACAAAGAAACCGTTATTTTCTTCTGTATTATCGACATCCGCATTGACGATTACATTAGTCGGGTCAGTTCCTTCAGTTTGTGATGCACCTATCGGGTAGTATGGATCTGTTTCATCTATATTGACTGATGCATTACCAGGACGAATGCCAGTCACCCTATAGTCTCCGTCTGAATCTGTCTGGACTGATGTTATAGCGCCAACGCTGTCTGTAATAATGACATTAACGTTAGCTAAATCTGGCTCACCTGGATCTTGTGTACCATTTTGGTTTGAATCAGTATACAAATGCCCCACGACATTCCCACTCGGATTGAAGATAACTTTATAGTCTTCTACTTCACCTGTTCCACCATTTCCACTGGAACCAACACCAGCATTCTGGGAGAATCGAAATCTTGCATAAGATACACCGGTATAGTTAGTGCTAGGTATATTGATGGAGATATTGGTTTTGATAGCAACCGTACTCGATAATGAAGCATCAGATAATATCTTTTCACCCGAATCTCCGAAATCACCATCACCATTTAGATCCATCCATCCACTTAGGAAACCCGTTCCAATTGTTGTTACTTCAACATCATGAGTTCTTCCCACAGTCATGTCCAGTAGCGCGAACACTGTCGAAAGGCCATCAATTGTTACTCCATCTTCATCGTCAAAGTTTTGACCTGAAGGATCCGAATCATCACTATCTGCATCAGTTGAGTACTGGGCATTTTCACTATCAGCAGGTTCACCGTATCCCAAAATTGTAAAAACGCTAACATTATGTGAAGCATCAAAATAGCTACTAGGAATATCACCATGATCAACACTACTTGCTAAAAGCGCATTGAAATCAATTTCTTTGAATGAAAGTTGTATTAAACGACGAGCTCCAGTGCCTACATATTGACCATACGCATTATCATTTGATACTCTTATATTGACTTCTGATACTTTGTTAGGACCATTTGTTCCAAATACTGCAATACCACCGCCACGACATGAAGCATCTGGAGTTGTTGCGGAGTCATTACAGTTGCCTGAAGCCTGCCCTTTTAGTTTAACGTTGTAACCTGCACCAAAAGCACCTTCACTGTATGTCACATTAGAGGCACCAGAATCAATATAACCTCTACTTGGTTCAATCATATACACATCATCTGTACCGGTGCTTGATGCACCAGTTGCTACTCCACTACTGTCAAGGTCAAATCCAGAAAAAACAATTCTATCAACCTCTATTGTTGTTAATGTATTCTTGAGGACCACTGATATTTTGAGATCCATATAGGCTTGATCATCCCCTGCATCAGTATCTCTTAAACTTGTTTCCAATATACCGTTCGCAACAGTAATACATGGAATGCTAGAACCCTGCGTATCCCATTCATTATCTTCTGCTGTGACTTCGACCAATAGGTCTAAAGACTGACCGTCATAACTTGCGGTTGTTCCAACCCTAAAGACATCACCTACAGCACAAGTAAGGAGGTTCGTCCCTCCAGAAATTTTAGTTATTGTGTTGTCCAAGGTAATTTCAACTGCAGATGCAGAAGAACTGACTAAAGCCAGAATAAAAAAGGATATGCATTTTAATTGAACCGATATTCCACAGCTGTTTGGAATGGTTTTTTTTCTTTGGCTTGTTATAAATCCAATATATGGTATTACAGAAAGAAACGTCTTAAGTTTAAGAATCTGGCTAACTACAGCCTCAAATAAATTCATTATAAAATCCATTATTTTTATTATTGACTCAAATAACCAAGCTATCTATTTGATTTAAAAGTATAAATTAGCAATTATATTTATTATTGATATTACAATTATGTTGTAACACCCTATCCCCTAAAAAGCTGAGTACTTTGATATTCAATCTGTTGAATACAAAATACCCCTTTTTCAAACTGGAGAGTAACACTAGAATCCTTAACCAATAATGAATAACGTAAAATTAATAACTTATTGATTATACGTAAGATAATGAATGTAGATAAATATGTTGCGAAAGACCCTGCGAAAGCAGTTGAGTGGTTTCAAAAAGCAACCGGGCAAGGTTTGCACGGTTCACTCACTACACTTGCAATAAAATTGTATAAACAGGGTGGAGTTGTACCTCAGGATAAAGAGAAAGCCAAAGATCTATACAAGGCTGCTGGCTTTGATGATTTAGCTTAGAGTATTTAATAATATATCGTTTATACGATACAGGATTTCTATAAAAACGGATTGATAATATAATTTATTAGCGATAACTACCGCTATCAAGAGACATGTTATTGACAAATTACTATTCTGATTAAAATTACTTAATACCTGAATGAAAATTGTGGATTAAATTTTATAAAGGTTTTTTGATTTTTAGTGTATCTTGCTATAAATTTCGCTCTTTTAGATAATATCGGCACAAGGCAATGGATTCAGACAGAACAGATAACGAAGAAGTAGAATTTGCAAGTGGCGTAGCTGCTTTTGAAGCAAAGCATTTTTCACGCGCAATGCAGTTACTCTCGCCTTTTGCCAATGATGGCGACGCTCATGCACTACATATGTTAGCGATCATGTATCAAAATGGTCTTGGTACTGTTGAAAACTCTGAAAAAGCTTTGTCTATGATGACTGAATCAGCAGAACAAGGTTACCCAATTGCACAACACGGACTAGGCTTTATGTATATGCAGGGTGAGTGTGTAGAAAAAGACGCTACGAAAGCTGTGGAATGGTTTGAGAAAGCAGCAGAGCAAGGCTTGCAAGGATCAATGACGACCTTGGCTATGATGTATGAACAAGGTGATGGGGTTGAGCAGGATTCTGAGAAGGCGAAACAGCTTTATAAAGCTGCGGGGTTTGATGATCTAGGCTAATTCCAGCTTGGTATATAAAGCTACCAGTATTACCACCCCCTACCTTTAAGCCTTTTTTAAGATATAATGAAACAAATATATGCAAGATAGCAAACTACTCGTCATTTTTAATACTGAGCCCGTACTAGAATACGATAGAAGCAAGCCAATTCCCGGAAAGCAAAGGCAATATCTAGACAAAATGGATGAGCGCATGGATCAAGGGATTCAGCTGGGTGAAGCTTTTATCGAAGCGCCTAACCCTTTACAGCGTGCACAGTTTGTCGCTAACTCTCTAGTTAACTCATTACTGAAACAGAACTATGATCAAGCGATTGCGATGTGTACCTTTCTGGGAAAGCGTATGCCAGATTTACAACAGATAAAATGTGAAGGTAGCGAAGTAGATGAAGGTGGAATATCCATCGAGTTTGTCTACGATAGAAGTTATGAACAATCCCGGCAAGAACAAACAATACAGTTCCATAAACCCGAAAAACCTTTGGAACACTAATTGATTAATGAACAATAATAAAAACGGATAAATATAACTTAGACCGACATCAACAAGTTGACTGATTTAGAGACATGAGATTTCATAATGTTGAATCAGAATATGTAAATTTAATGAGCTAATCATATTAGGTGTTTTAAGCAAATCTTTTCTATACTATTCATACCACTAGAGATCTTTGCATGAGAATATGGTGAGAGAAAAATAAACCTAATTACACAGATTTTTCATAAAATTGAGGGGAATAGCAGTGCTATACACCGGGTTGTAGTGGAAAATATGGGTAATTATTTGGCTAAAGCCTCACCTTACGGGTCGGCTACAGCTGTAGTTTTGTTTCGCTTTGCTCAGCTCAAGCTATTTTTCTGGCACCATTCTCTTGCTAAGGTCTCTCCAACCCCTTTAACCCTTAAGGAAATTCTATGACTTTATCTATAAATAAACTGTCAGTTAAGACAATAGCCATGACTAGCCTGGCGCTAATCTTTTCTTCTGCAACAACCCTGGCCCGGGCAGATACCACTAAAATTGGTATGATCACTACGCTTTCAGGCGGTGGTTCTAGCCTCGGTAAAGATGTAAGAGATGGTTTTCAACTGGCATTGAAAATGTCAGACAATAAGGATGTCGAGCTGCTTATTGAAGACGATGGTCGCAAACCAGCGAAAGCAGTGCAGATCGCAGACAAATTTATTCAAAAAGATAAAGTCGATATCCTTACGGGTATTATCTTCTCAAACCTGGCGATGGCGGTTATCCCCTCAACAGTTAAGAAAGGGGTTTTCTACATCAGCCCAAACGCTGGCCCATCGGCTTTAGCAGGTAAAGGCTGCCACGAGAATTCATTCAATGTGGCATGGCAAAATGATAATTTGCACGAGGCGATGGGAAACTACGCCAACGGTGCAGGCCATAAGAAAACCTTTATTCTGGCGCCAAACTACCCAGCGGGTAAAGACGCGTTAACCGGCTATAAACGTTTCTACAAAGGCGAAATTGCGGGTGAAATCTACACCAAGCTTGGGCAGAAAGACTATGCGGTTGAAATTTCCAAGATCAAGGCATCTGGTGCTGATTCGGTATTCTTCTTCCTTCCGGGCGGCATGGGTATCGCGTTTATGAAACAGTATTCTCAATCGGGTTCAAAAATTCCGGTAATGGGCCCTGCTTTCTCATTCGACCAGGGCATTCTGAAAGCGGTTGGCGATGCGGCTTTGGGTGTTAAAAACTCATCACAATGGAATAAAGACCTGGATAATGAAGCGAATAAAGTCTTCGTATCTGCATTCAAAATTGAATACAATCGTTTACCTTCACTCTACGCAAGTCAGGGATATGATGCGGCAAACTTAATCTTATCTGCACTTAAAAAATCACCTGTTAGTGATAAGGATGCCTTCCGTAAAGCGCTAAAAGAAGCTGATTTCCTATCACCTCGTGGTAATTTCAAATTTGGTAACAATAACTTCCCGATTCAAGACATTTACGTTCGTGAAGTGGTTAAAGAAGGCGATGTACTTACCAACAAAATCATCAGCAAAGGTCTGGAAAATCATCAGGATGCCTACGCCAAAGATTGTCCAATGAAATAATAATCACTTCCTGATTATTGCTAAGTCACCCCCCACTTTTGAAGGCTTTTTAAAAAGTGCCTAAAAGTAGGGGGGTGGCTTTTTATCTTATTTTAATTAACTGACACCATGACAGCTGCCCTATTTCTTGAGCAACTCCTAAACGGCTTACAACTCGGTATGACGTTATTCTTAATGTCTGCAGGTTTGACGCTGGTGTTTGGTGTGATGGGTTTAATCAACCTCGCGCATGGTTCGCTGTATATGATTGGCGCATTCTGTTGTGCCACCATTACAAATTTAACCGGCTCATTCTTACTCGGCTTACTTGCTGGCTTTGTCGGTGCTGCCATAGCTGGTTTGATTATAGAAGTTATCGTGATTCGTAAACTCTACGACCGTGATCACCTCGATCAAGTACTCGCAACCTTTGCACTAATCCTGATTATCTCTGAAGGTACTAGCTGGATATTTGGCTCGTCACCTTTGTACTTGAGTACACCAGAGTGGTTATCAGGTTCTATAACCCTATTCGGAGGCGCTTCCTATCCTATCTACAGACTTTTAATTATCGTAATCGGCTTAATCATTGCCTACTCACTCTATTTACTGATCACCAAAACTCGTCTGGGAATGCGCATCCGTGCGGGAGAATCCGACCGTGAAATGATTGCTGCACTGGGTGTAAATATCCGCGTAATTTACTCGCTGATTTTTGCTTTGGGTGCTGCTTTGGCAGGATTGGCCGGCTCACTGGTAAGCACTCTGTATTCGGTTGAAGTTGGCATGGGTGAACCTGTGCTTATTCTCGCGTTAGTGGTAATCGTTATTGGAGGTATTGGTTCGGTTAAAGGTGCGTTGATTGCCTCAATTCTGGTTGGGCTGGTTGATACCCTGGGTCGTGTATTCCTACCCGATATATTGGCTTTATTTATCGATAATAGTCAGGTCGCAACGCTCAGCGCTTCGCTGGCATCTGTGCTGGTTTATATTCTCATGGCTGTTATTCTGGCTATAAAACCAGAAGGTTTATTCCCGGCCAATGCTTAGCCCTAACAGTAAAAACGTTTCTAAAGAAAAGACTCTCAATCTGGTTATTCTGGGGTTAATCTTTGTTACTGCGTTGATAACCTATTGGCTAGATCAAGGTTATTACGTCAATTTGGTTTCACGCGTAGTTATATTTGCCATTGCGGGTGTCGGGCTTAATCTTTCGCTGGGTTACGGAGGGATGGTAAGTCTGGGGCATGCAGCATTTTTTGGTGTTGGTGGTTATATCGCTGGCATCTCAGCCATGCATTTTAGTGAAAGCTCATCATTTATTGCAGGCTTAGACAGTACTAACCAAATGCTCACTATCTGGCTGTTAGTCATCGTTATTTGTGCCCTTCTGGCATTATTTATTGGATTGATATCGCTACGCACCACGGGCGTTTATTTCATTATGATTACCCTCGCGTTTGCACAGATGGTGTATTACTTTGCGATTTCATGGCCGGATTACGGCGGTGAAGATGGCCTGTTAATTTCCACTCGAAACCAGTTTCTTGGCTACGATACCGATAATGAACTGGTGTTTTTCCTGATCTGTTTTGGTGTATTGCTGCTCACTGTGTTTCTTAGTTCGCGCATTGTACGTTCACGCTTTGGCACAGCCCTGCAAGTTGCAAGAATGAATCATGTGCGCCTTGCAACTGTAGGCATCAGACCCTACCCAATTAAATTAACCGCCTTTGTTATCTCTGCTGTAATTACCGGTATCGCTGGCTCTTTATTCGCCGATCTCAACCGTTTTGTAAGTCCTGACATGCTCAGCTGGCAAATGTCGGGCGAGATCATTATCTTTATTTTATTGGGTGGTGTGGGGCGATTATCGGGGCCTATTCTGGGTGCTACCTTATTTGTGTTACTCGAAACCTTTATCGGTGGTTACACCGAACACTGGAAACTATTCCTTGGTTTGGTATTACTCATCGTGGTGCTCTACGCCAATGGTGGTTTGATGAAGCTGGTTGTGGGAGAGAAACACCATGACTAAATCTGCAATAAACACCGTGCTTAAAATTGAAAACCTCACCAAACATTATGGTGCATTGACCGTTAGTGATGCAATTACCTGTGATCTTAAACAAGGTGAAATCCATACCTTGATCGGCCCCAATGGCGCGGGAAAATCCACCTTGGTTGGACAAATAGCCGGCTGGATAAAACCCGATGCTGGCTCGATTTATCTTAATGGCATAGATATCACCAGAATGAATGTGGCGAAACGCAGCCGCCTAGGTTTAGGCAGAAGTTTTCAGGTTTCATGCCTCGCCATGGAATTAAGCACGCAACGCAATGTAATGCTCGCTGTTCAGGCACGCCAGGGTTCTAGCTATCGTTTCTGGAAACCCGCTGCCACTGATCAAAGCCTAATCGAAGAAGCCGATAAAATTCTAGAGCGATTACACATCAGCGAGTTTAAAGATGTAGTCGCCTCTCAACTGTCGCACGGTAAACGCCGGGAATTAGAAGTTGCCTGTGCCCTCGCCCTACAACCAAAAGTACTATTACTGGATGAGCCAATGGCCGGTTTAGACCCTGCGAGCACTCAGGGCTTAATCGATTTTTTGCAGAACCTCAAATATGAAATTCCAATATTACTCATCGAACACGATATGGATGCGGTGTTCCAACTCTCTGATCGCATCTCCGTATTGGTCTATGGCAAACTGATTTTTTCTGGAACACCCGATGAAATTAAAGCCTCACCAGAAGTCAGAAAAGCCTATTTGGGGGACGATTAATGTCCTTACTCAAAGTAGATAATATCGAAGTATTCTACGGCAAATCCCAGGCCCTTTTTGATGTCAGCCTTGTGGTTAATCCCGGTGAGGTCGTTGCATTAATGGGTCGAAATGGCGTGGGAAAATCAACCACGATTCGTGCCATTTGTAACCTCACCCCCCCACTTTCAGGCACTATTTCCTTAGCTGGTGAGAATCTGGCCAAACTCCCGACACACACTGTGGCACGAAAAGGCATTGGTCTTGTCCCTGAAGGACGTCGTTGTTTCCCTAATTTAACGGTGGAAGAAAACCTGATAGCGACGGAACGAACTGGCCAGTGGGATCTGGAGAAAATTCATCAACTATTCCCGCGTTTAGAAGAACGCAGCAAACAATATGCAGCGACTTTATCGGGTGGAGAACAGCAGATGTTAGCGATTGGTCGAGCGCTATTAACCAATCCCAAATTACTTATTCTAGATGAAGCAACAGAAGGCCTCGCCCCAGTGGTCAGACAAGAGATTTGGGCTGCCATTCACCAATTGAGAGAAAACGGGCAATCAATCTTGCTCGTCGATAAAACCCTCAAAGAATTACTGCCAGTATGCGACCACTGTTTTATCCTGGAAAAAGGCCAATCGGTTTGGGATGGCACACCAGAACAGTTGAATGATGATATTAGTAGCCGCTATTTGGGTGTAAGCGCTTAAAAAATTATATTTACTATTCTCAAGTGCATCCCCCTGCTTTTAAGCACTTTTTAATTTTATTAAATGGCTCGCCGCCCAATTAAAGTATGATAAATATTTGTAGTGTAGTGCCACAATAAGGTCGATAAAGCTTGTTACAGTCAAGGTTAGTTCGGAAGAAATATAAGAAATGTCGAAACTTTCTGAGCAGGAAATCCAACAGATAAAACTGCAATTGCGCATGAAAACGACGTAATAATCGCCCATTATACTCTAATTAATTTCTTATTTTTTCTGAAAGATTTATTAAAAAAAAGTAAAGCATTTAGATGATAAAGAGAGACAACACAGCGCTTTTCGCACAATTTTATATGCAGGTGAAGTATTACTTGGCTCTATCATTGTTGGTCAGTTGATAAAAAATGCTATGGGTATCCGCATGATTTCATTTCTACTCAGCGGAGGAATTATTCTTTTCCTGCTTGGATTGCAAATGTTTTTCGGTTACCAATCACAAAATACTAAAAAAGAATCAGATCATGATATTGCGGTTTTCCCATTGGCCATACCTGCCACAACAACACCGGCTGCAATTTTGGCGGTTATTCTACGCACTGATAACAATCTATACCCTATTTCACAACAAGCGGTTACAGCGGGTCTTACCCATCTTCATCCTGTTGATCATACTAGCCTTGCTACTCTTATCGAGTCAAATTATCAGGCTAACAGGCTTTGGTGGCGCGTCATTTTAACAAGAATAATGGGGATGATTCTGGCTGCATTTTCTGTAGAGATTGTGATGGATGCTCTGGGTGCCGATAGATAGTTGACCGGCAGCCCTTATTATAAAATCCCTGTTACTGGATAATAGAACTTATTTGAAAGGGTGTTTAGCAACTTGCTATCACCCTTTCATCTAATGAAGATATAAAAAACTCTGTTACTTAAAACCCTTCAAGTACCACTTTACCAACCGTTTGATTGGTTTCGATATGCGCATGTGCGCGCTTTAGGTTTTCAGCATTAATCTTGCCGTAGTTCTCACCCAAAGTCGTTTTGATCATACCTTCATCTATCATTTGAGAAACATGATTGAGTAAATCATGCTGCTTCTGCATATCCCATGTATTGAACATTGAACGTGTGTACATTAACTCCCAATGTAGAGACAAAGACTTAACTTTAAGCGCAGTTACATCAAGTCCGTTTTCTGGATCATCAATTAGCGCTAATTTACCCTGTGGTGCTAACGCTTCTACCAATTGAGGATAATGCTGTTCAGTATGTGTGAGACTAATGACATGCGTTACATTATCAATGCCTAGGTCTTTCAGTTGTGCTACTAAAGGCTGGTGATGATTGATCACATGATGAGCCCCTAAATCACCTACCCATTGTTGGCTTTCTGGGCGTGATGCTGTACAAATAACGGTTGCATTGGTTAGCTGCTTCGCAAGTTGCGTTAAAATAGAACCAACACCACCCGCAGCTCCCATAATTAGAATACTTGGCTTTGGTGAACCTGATTCAGCATCTTCATCTTTTTGGCCAGGTGTAAAATCCAAGCGAGCAAATAGTAATTCATAAGCTGTAATAGAAGTCAAAGGCATGGCCGCAGCTTCTTCATCAGAGAGTGAGGTTGGCTTTGATCCAACAATGCGCTCATCTACCAACTGAAATTCTGCATTTGAGCCCGAACGGGTAATATCACCTGCATACCAAACCTGATCACCCACTTTGAATAACTCAGTTTGATCGCCTACCGACACAACTTCACCCACGGCATCCCAACCCAGAATTTTATGATGATCAGCCTCAGCTTCTGCTCTCATTCTTACTTTAGTATCAACCGGATTTACTGAAATCGCTGCTACTTTTACCAAAATGTCACGCCCTGTTGCTACTGGCTTTGGAATTTCAATATCCATCAATGAGTCTGCTTGCTCAATGGGTAATGACTTTAAATAACCGACTGCTTTCATTTCTTTTTCCTTTGTGTTTTGTGCTATCCAAAGATGGACATGCAAATTAGATAATCCAACAACTATAGTATCAATAATTTATTACATACTATAAAGAGGGAAATAAAAGAAACATAATCAATTTATTTTTAATAATAGATGCCTAATTTCACCATATTTTAGGGGAATCCATGCCAATAAAAAACCCGATTCTTAATCCTATCCTTTACCCAGGAAGTAAAACAAATACCGATGGTGATTTCAGCCATACCGAAGTTCAATTGGCGAATAGAAATTCAGACATTGCATTAGAAACCTTACGCCACGATATCACCCCTATCGGTATGCATTATTTGTTAAATCATTTTGATATCCCCCTATGTTGAGGATGAGAAACATTGGTCATTAGAAATTGGTGGATTAGTCAATAACCCGATGACATTGGATATGCATTATTTAAAATCACTACCTCAAATTACACAACAAGTAACAATGGAATGCGCTGGTAATTGTCGCGCATTATTGAAGCCAAATTGGCCAAGTATTTCTTGGATCTACGAAGCAGTAGGAACAACAGAATGGAAAGGCACACGCCCCCTGCTTTTACGTGGTTTTTTGTCATAAATAGTGAAAACCACGCCCTTCGGGTCGTCGTCGTTGCACTCCAACGTTGTCTTCGCTACGCTTCGGCCTAGCACTTTCTTATTAGTTTACAATATAAACAAATCCATTTTTTAATGTGAATTCATAATCTTACAGATATACGTGCAACCGTTACAAGGAAAGGTTAAAATCGCCTGAACTATTCAAAAGGGGTCTGTCAAAGCAATAACAAGCGAACTCCGCTCAATCGCTTTTACAGTAGGAATATCAGGTAATAAACTTGAAGTTGTATTTAAGTTTTTCTACCAGAAAATCATAGGAATGAAGAATTAATATGAAGTTATCTATTAAGCTGCTAAGCAGCTCATTATTGGCTATGCTTGTGTTAACACTATCTACTACATCACAAGCAACTCCAGGCAATCGCCTTGGTTATAACACCAGTGGTTTACATCATTTAGCTTCATCAAACCCCTTCATTGACATCTTCAAAATATCACGCGGCTGGATAACATCGTGTGAATTTAACTGGCAACAAAATCGCCCTATAGATCCGGGCTGTACTCGCAAAGCTTCTTTTAATACCAAAGAGTCAGATCAAGTCCCTGTTGATAGAAACGGTTGGCCAACTCGCCTACCTGCACGTGGTGAACGCCCGATTTATACGTCGATTAATGCTATCTGGGATATGCCAGACAACTTCCCAGTTGGAAGACATTTCGTAACTTACGAGGGTGATGCTGACATCAAAGTACACGGTGATGTTGAAGTGACTCGTCAGATTCCAGGACGTATCGACTTTAATTTACGTTCTGCAAAACGTAACCTGCGTTTGCACATAACCCGTATTAATCCGCGTAATTACATTCGCAATATTAAAGTGATTCCGCAAAAGTATGCGGGTATCTATACGCGTCAGACATTTAACCCGGAATATTTAAAAACATCGCGTAACTTTAATTCAATTCGCTTTATGCCTTGGCAGAATACCAAGTTAACCAAGCTTTCTGAATGGCATCAACGTGCCACACCGCAATCCGCTTTCTATAATCATAATGCCGGTATGCCTGTTGAAACGATGGTTGATTTAGCGAATCAAAGTCAGGCTGACCCCTGGTTTTCAATGCCACATTTAGCTTCTGATGATTTCTATCGCAAATTTGCACAAACGGTAAAAGCGCGCCTTCAACCTAGTCGTAAAGTGTACATTGAAAATTCAAATGAAATTTGGAACTCAATGTATCCAGCTACGCATGATGCTACTCGCAAAGCCTTAAAATTATGGCCTCGTGGCAAACTCGAGATTAAAAATGCTGGTTCACGACGTCTATTTTTAGCGCTTAATTACAACGCAAAACGTAGCCGTGAAATGTGTCGTATCTTTAAACAGGTTTTAGGTAATCGTGCTGTTTGTGTTGTTTCTGCTTATGGTTCTGCACCTAAAATGGCAGAAGAATTAATGACCTGTCCACTGGCTGGTGGTAATTGTTACAAGTCTTTCGATGCCTATGCGGTAGCCCCTTATTTTGGTGATTATATTGCACGTATAGAGAACCGCCCATTAGTTAAACGCTGGGCGGCATCTGGCAATAACGGCATAAGCCAATTATTTAGAGAGATCATGAATGGCGGACTCGCTAAAGATAATTATCAAGGCGGCGCGATTGAAAATACGATTCAAGAGCGAGTCGTTAAAAATGTTGCAGTAGCTAAAAAGTATGGCGTAAAACTCTTGGCATACGAGGGTGGACAACATTTACTGCGTGTTGATGGTCAACATCGCATCAAAGATCCTCGTGTATTCAGCCTGTTTGCCAATGCGAATAAAAACCCGCAAATGGGTAATGCTTATACCAAGTACTTAAGAGCCTGGAATCGCGCTGGCGGCGGAATGCTAATGCACTTTAATGGTATCGCGGCAATTGATGATCGCAACTACTTCCCGATGCTAGAAAAGGCGGGAACTTCTTCACCAAAGTATAACGCCATGATCAATTATATTCGTGGTCGTTAAAATAATTAAAAGCCACTTAGATTGGATACAAGCTATCTAATCAGGGCTAAGTAGATATGACTGATAATTCACACCAACTAGACGATATAAATCCACATACGGGTGTACCTTACAAAATACGCCCGAATAAGACCCAGCTAAAACGCGAGATGAAGGTTTTACATGACCTCGGGCGCGAATTGGTAGAGCTTGCACAAAACAAACTGGAAGACGTGACTCTTTCTGAGCGTATGTACGATGCCATTGTTTCTGCGAAAAAGATGAAGAAATCTGCCCTGCAGAGGCAATTTCGTTTTATCTCCAGCATCATGGGAGAAGAAGACGTTGATACAATTCAACTGGAACTAAAGCAATTAGCATTGCCTCAGCAAAAAGAAGTTGCAGAATTTCATCTGATCGAAAACTGGCGAGATCAACTCATTGGCGGCGATAATAATCTTATTGAGCAATTAGTGACCAATATCGATGCAGATAGACAGCATATGCGTCAACTAATAAGAAATGCCAGTAAAGAAGCGCAGCAGAATAAGCCGCCTAAATCCTCACGTTTACTATTTCAGTATTTAAAAGAACTGCAAGAAAATACATAAACAAAAAGATAGCTACAAGTATCTTTTCCAAGCTCTAACTCAAAATACTTTTGATGTTGAAATATTATTTGTA
Organism: uncultured Gammaproteobacteria bacterium; assembly: GCA_963760355.1. GTDB lineage: Bacteria > Pseudomonadota > Gammaproteobacteria > Thiotrichales > Thiotrichaceae > Cocleimonas. Next base: position 231,187 of record CAVXCT010000017.1, read on the forward strand.
GATTATCGACCATTGTACATCGACGATTCCTTACGGAATCTACGATGGACTTGTCTGGCTCTTGGTGGGCCTAGAAAAGCCACCCCCCTACTTTCAGACCATTTTTTAGATTACACCTGCAGCCTGCTCATCAGCAAAGTAGGAAGATCTCACCATTGGGCCACTGGCTACATGCGAGAATCCCATTTCATAGCCAACCACTTCCAGTTGTTTGAATTCATCAGGGGTAACGAATCTTTCTACCGCCAAATGATCAAGACTTGGTTGTAGGTATTGGCCTAAGGTCAGCATTTCACAATCGTGATCGCGTAAATCCTGCATCACTGCTTTGACTTCTTCAATCTCTTCACCAAGCCCTAGCATTAGGCCTGACTTAGTGGGCACACCAGGATGCATTGCTTTGAACTTCTTGATTAAATCGAGTGACCACTGGTAATCAGAACCCGGACGTGATTGTTTATATAAGCGTGGCACAGTCTCTAGATTATGATTGAAAACATTCGGTGGAGATTTAGTCATGATTTCCAGAGCAATATCCATACGTCCCCTGAAATCAGGTGTTAAAATTTCAATCTGAATCTCTGGATTACTTTCACGCACGGCATTTATGCAGTCCACAAAATGTTGCGCGCCACCATCGCGTAAATCATCACGATCTACTGAGGTAATCACCACGTAACGAAGTGCCATGGCTTTGATGGTTTCGGCCAGGCTTGCTGGCTCATCAACATTTAAAGGTTCTGGACGTCCATGCCCGACATCACAAAACGGACAACGGCGGGTACAGATATCACCCATAATCATGAAGGTTGCTGTACCTTTGGTGAAACACTCACCTAAGTTCGGGCAAGCTGCTTCTTCACAGACGGTATTGAGTTTCTGCTCACGTAGTACTTTCTTTAATCTCTTGACCTCAGGTGTATTAGGTGCTTTGGCACGAATCCAGGGTGGTTTACGTTTTATTTCAGTACTGGGTATTACCTTGATAGGGATACGCGCAACTTTTTCGGCGCCTCGTAGTTTTACACCCTGTTCTGCTTTTTTTACACTCATATAAGTCCTAAACTCATTATTACATTAAGCTCGTTTTATGTTCTATCCATTAAGTAATAGAGGATTATATCGACATGTCGAAACAATACCAAGACCCCAATCATGAAGTTCATGAGAATGAAGTCTTATACCAAATAAGTTTCTACGTTCCTGCAGAAAAATGCGAAACAGTAAAGCAAGCCATGTTCGACGCAGGTGCGGGTATTGTAGGAGGTTATCAGGAATGTGCCTGGCAAACTTTAGGTGAAGGCCAGTTCAAACCGCTTGATGGCAGCCAACCTTATATCGGTGAGGTTAATACACTTAAAAAAGTAGAGGAATTTAAGGTCGAGATGGTTTGCACCAGTCAATACATAGAAGCTGTAATTCTGGCATTAAAAAGCAGCCACCCTTATGAGGTGCCTGCTTTTTCAGTCATACAGTTGTCAACTTTCTAACTTTTATCGACTCTAGCGTCTACGAATAACTCTTACCGCACTCATGTTTGATGCATTCATACGATCAACACGTGCACAATCTAGCTTCTCATTGTATTTTGATTTAGAGACACGCTTTACTTTTTTTACTGCTTTAACTTTGGTAACTTTAATGGCTGTCTTTTTAACAACTGCTTTTTTAGCTTTTTTCATAACAGGCTTTTTATAAGCCGCTTTCTTCATCTTAACCGCTTTAGTTTCAGGACACATCGTGCGGAAGTAGTATTTTGCACCAACACGCTGAGCAATATAGTTGTCATGATCAGCCCAACCACGGAAACTCCCGCCATAGGCACGAACCGTTTTAGCCGGAGTACCACACATATTCATGTGATCAACATCAGGCCATGCGTAAGCAGGTAAAGTCATAAAGCTACCTACTGTAAAAATTAGCGCTAATACTAATTTTTTAATCGAATTAATCTTCATTAAACTAGTCTCCATACTGTTTTAACAATTAGTTCTTTATAACTAAAATAAGCTACCATGCCTAAACGATTTAATACCTTGATTACTTATTGATCACAAGTTGATAACAGTTAGTGTTAATTTTAGTCGAATGAATCCCTTCATAGAGTTCATGAACACCCTTATTAAGCTTAAAAATATCAAGGTACGTTGGCACAATTATTGATATCATAGCCTACAAATTTATTAACTTATTTACTAAAACACTGTTTTGATTAATATTTAAACAGCCTTTATCTTTTCATAAATCAAAGAATTAAGAATAGTTTTAGGTAAAAATCAGGTACCAAATAATGTCTAAACAACAAGATGTTCAAGAGACCACCCATTTCGGATATGAGCAAGTAGCGGTATCCGATAAAGCGAACAAAGTATCTGACGTGTTCCATTCTGTTGCTGATAAATACGACTTAATGAATGATCTAATGTCGGCTGGGGTACATCGTTTGTGGAAGCGTTATACCATCGAAACTTCTGGCGCAAAGAAAGGTGACACGATCCTCGATCTTGCTGGTGGCACAGGTGATTTAGCGGCTAAATTCACACGTATTGTAGGTCCAGCAGGCTTGGTAACACTTTCAGACATCAATGGCTCTATGCTGGAAAAAGGCCGTGAACGCCTCACTAATATGGGTATCGCAGGTAATATTGAATACGTACAAGCAAATGCTGAATGTTTGCCATTTGCGGATAACAAGTACGATCTCATCACCATTGCATTTGGCTTACGCAATGTCACAGATAAAGATGCTGCGTTAAAGTCGATGTATCGCGTGTTGAAACCAGGCGGTAAACTGATGATTCTGGAGTTTTCCAAGCCGGTTGTGCCAGGCTTAGGAACTATATACGACCAGTATTCATTCAAAATACTCCCTCTCATTGGTAAAGTAATTGCCAATGATGAAGACAGTTATCGCTATCTTGCAGAGTCGATTCGTATGCACCCTGATCAGGAAACCTTAAAAGGCATGATGGATAAAGCTGGCTTTGAACAAACTTCATACCACAATATGACAGGTGGAGTAGTTGCGCTACATACGGGTTATAAATTTTAATTCGGTCTTTAAGTTAGCTTTATTTGTTAGCCATATTAAAGAAATAAACATTTATGAATCTCCCGATCCCTTTTTTATCCGCCATCGAGACAGCAATTAACACCTGGTTGAAACTTGATGGTGAGTCTTTGGAAAAACTTAAACGCGTAGAAGGCAAAATCATTCGTTTCCATATTACGGGCTTGGAACTCAATCTGTATTTTTTACCTGCCTTTGCAGGCATTAACGTTTTAGGAAATTACCCCGACATAGATGGTGGCGGTATTGTAGATGCTACGATTCATGGCTCACCTATGGCTTTAATCCGCGTAAGTACTGCCGAAAACTCTGGTGAGACATTACTTAAAAGCGATGTTGAGATAGATGGAGATATACGCATTGCTGAAAAATTTAGCGAGGTACTTCGAGAAGTCGATATTGATTGGGAAGAACACTTATCCAGATTAGTTGGAGATATTGTGGCCCATCAAGCGGGGCAGTTTACCCGTGGAGCCACTCGCTGGCTTACAGAAACCAATCAAGCGATGAAGATGAATACAGCTGAGTATATTAGTGAAGAAGCCAAACTCTCCCCTGCTGATGCTGAAGTAAAACATTATATGGATCAGGTGGATGATTTAAGAATGGGCGTTGATAGGCTCGATGCTAGAATTGCAAACCTGAAAGCTAACTCTAAAGAATAAAAATAAAAATGAATTTTTTCTCTCAGCTTTACCGTCTATTTATCATTAACCGTGTGCTGATTCGTCACAATCTGGATGAGTTTATCTACGCGATTCCTGCGTTTCGTCCATTACGTTTTATTTATCATCTCTCTCCATGGAACTGGAAAAAGGAAGATAGAGCACCACGCGGTGAACGCATCCGCAAATCTTTGGAAGATCTTGGCCCAGTATTCGTAAAATTTGGACAAGTGCTTTCGACAAGGCGCGATATGCTGCCAGATGATCTGGCGGATGAGCTCGCAAAGCTTCAGGATAATGTCCCTCCGTTCTCGGGTAAATTAGCACGAAGCATCATCGAAAAATCGTTAAAGAAATCAGTTGATGAATTATTTCAAGACTTCGATGAAAAGCCTCTCGCTTCTGCATCTATCGCTCAAGTTCACACGGCGATATTACACGATGGCAAAGAAGCAATTGTAAAAGTAGTTCGCCCAGGAATAGAAAAAACCATTCGCCATGATATCGACCTTATGTTGTTTATTGCAAAAATGGTAAACCGTTTCAGTGCTGAGGGTAAACGCCTGCGCCCCGTTGAAGTCGTTCAGGATTATGAAAAAGTTATCTTTGACGAGCTTGATCTAGGTCGTGAAGCAGCAAATGCTAGTCAACTAAAACGTAATCATTCAAGTACTAACGACCTCTATGTACCGGATGTTTATTGGGATTACTGCACTGAAAATGTGATGGTAATGGAACGTATTTACGGTGTTCCATCTGGCGACATCAAACAACTGCACGCTAATGGTGTAGACATGAAAGTGCTCGGTGAACGCGCTGTCGACATCTTCTTTACCCAGGCTTTAACGCATAACTTTTTCCATGCTGATATGCACCCTGGCAATATTTTTATAGATATCAGTAATCCAAAAGATCCAACTTTTATCAGCGTTGATTTCGGCATTATGGGGACTTTGGAAGCACTAGATCAGCGCTATCTCGCGGAAAACCTGCATGCTTTTTTTAACCGTGATTATAAACGTGTAGCTGAAGCACATATTGAATCCGGCTGGGTTCCCTCTGATACCAAAGCCAGCGAATTTGAAGCGGCGATTCGCACAGTATGTGAGCCTATTTTTCAGTTACCGATCAAAGATATTTCATATGGTAAATTGCTACTCAGACTCTTTCAAACCGCACGCCGCTTCAATATGGAAGTTCAGCCTCAACTGGTTTTATTACAAAAAACCTTACTGAATATCGAAGGTATGGGGCGCGAGTTATACCCCGATTTAGATTTATGGATAACGGCTAAACCCTTTATCCAACGCTGGATGGATGAACAATCAGGAGTCAGGTCACTATTCAAGGGCGCCAAAGAAAACCTGCCAAAATTCATCGAACAACTACCACACATGCCGGTAATGATTAATGAAGTAATTCGTCAGATTCATGATAAAAATAAAAATCCTGAAACAGAAACAGAATCAAGTCAGCTTCAGGCACTACGCGAAGAGATAAAAAAAGCCAATCAGAGAACCACTCTGACCATCAGTGGAGGAGTATTGGTAGTCAGTGCCGTACTATCTAGTTCACCGTTACTATTGGTACCCTCAAAGGCCTCACCGATCACTTGGGCGCTCGGATTATTTGGTATTGCACTTCTTGCAGCTGGAATCATTAAAAAATAACAGATCTGCTGAACTTGTCGAAGTGCTTCCTGAGCTAAGTCGAAGGGCACCCCCCTACTAATAGGGACTTTTTTGTGTATTTAACCCCTCATCATATCGTGGTAATAGTTATATTTATGTGAAAAAAGTCACTATCCAGAGAAGAATCAACATATTTTAGCTATAGTTGAAGTAGATAAGTTTAACTATCGCACAAGTAATAAAAAGGAAAATCAATGAGTAGCAGTCTTAATGATTCTAACCTGTTATTGACTAATCGCGCTAAGCAGTTAGAAAATATACAATTTTTCAAAGGCATGGATGTGTCAGAGCTTACCGAGCTAGCTGGCATGATGAAAGAAATTAAATATAAAAAACACACCATCGTCATTAATCAAGGTGATTTGAGCCGCAGTTTATTTGTGATTGTTTATGGACGACTAAAAGTATTTGCTACCGACGAAGAAGGTAATCAAACCATTTTCACCTTTTTGCATAATGGTGACTTTTTTGGTGAATTAAGCCTGCTAGATGATGCTCCGCGCTCTGCTACTGTCTACACCCTGGAAGATTGTACCGTTCTAAATTTAGACCATACTAAATTTAAAGACTTCATGGACTCTCACCCCACCGCTTGTTGGCCTTTATTCAAATCATTAACCAGCCGTATACGTTCCATGGACGAAACTATTTGCTCTCTGACTTCCAGAGACATTTATGGAAGGTTGATTGAGACACTTTACAAACTGGCAGAAAAAAATTCGGATGGTGTTCTAATTACACAGAAATTAACCCATCAAGACTTTGCCGAGATGATAGGGTCATCTCGAGAAATGATCAGCAGAATATTTAAAGATTTAAAAGAAGGTGGTTATATTGCAGTAGAAAGTAAGCAAGTCAGCATTCTGAAGCGTCTGCCGACTCACTGGTAAATAGATGGACGATTTATAGACCACTGACTACACAACGTAAAACACCGTAGTTCCATTCGCCATCAAGTTCTTCGAATAAGGGTTTTAATACACCCTCCTCCTTTGTATTCAAAAACTCAGCGGTTCGTTCTATAATAGCGATAACTTCGTCATCAATTTCCAAAACATCCCTTGATTTTAACATTCCTGCTTCAATCACATCCGCTAAATGCGAATAGATGGTAGATGCGCTTAAATCACGTTTTTCTGAAATTTCATGAACACTCAATCCATCATTATGTAAATTCAAAGTCTCATTGATGGTATCTGAAAAGTTATTTCTGAGTATTTTAGGCAATGGGTGATCTTTAATCACTTGCATAAACTGCTGTCCATAGCGATCCAGCTTCATTTCACCAACACCACTAATAAACTTGAAGGCATTCGCATCTTTTGGCCTTTGTCGTGCCATTTCGAGTAAACTTGCATCACTGAAAATTACATAGGGTGGAACACCCTGTTCATCCGCCAATGAAGTTCGAAGCACACGCATCGCTTCGAATAAAGGCTCATCCATGCTGCGTAAATCTGCTTTGACTTTACCCTTCTTAGTACCCGTAGAGGTTTTTTCAGCCTTCTTCACTTTGCGCGCATATAATTCAATCTCACCACGAAGCAATGGTCGCGCTGCTTCTGTTAATTCAAGTGCACCAAATTTTTCCATATTGATGGAGATATAACCTTGAGCGATTAATTGTCGATATAAACTTCGCCATTCGATTTGTTTAAGGTGTGCACCAATTCCCCAGGTGGTGACTTTATCGTGTTGATTCTGTACGATTCGATCATCTGCTTTTCCCATTAGTATATTGGTAACATATGAAACCCCAAAACGCTGCCCTGTACGATAGACTGTCGATAGTGCCTTCTGCGCATCTTCGGTCGCATCCCAGGTTTCAGGTGGGTTCAAACAGTTATCGCAATTACCGCAAGGCTTGGGTAAATCCTCATCAAAATATCCGAGAATAGTTTGACGGCGACAGCTGGCCAGCTCACAAAGGCCTAACATGGAATCCAGCTTTTGTTGGATAGTGCGTTTATAGGTTGCATTGCCGTTGCTATCTTGCATCATTTGACGTAGCGTAATCACATCCTGCAAGCCATAACTCATCCACGCATTTGCAGGATCACCATCACGCCCTGCACGACCTGTTTCCTGATAATACGCTTCAATGTTTTTTGGTAGGCTTAAGTGCGCCACAAAACGCACATTAGGTTTATCAATCCCCATTCCAAAGGCAATGGTTGCAACAATAATGATGCCTTCTTCACGTAAAAAACGTTGCTGATTATGTGCGCGAATATTAGCACTTAAACCTGCATGATAAGGTAAAGCAATTACACCCTGTTTGCTAAGCCATTCAGCAGTTGATTCCACTTTTTTACGCGATAGACAATATACAATGCCTGCATCGTTAGGATGGTTGTCTTTGATAAATTTCCACAACTTATCACGTCCATTTTGCGCTTCTGAAATAGTATAGGTGATATTAGGCCGATCAAAACTATTGGTGTAAACACCAGCGTTATTTAGATTTAGCTGCTGAATAATTTCCTCACGAGTACGCTTATCCGCTGTGGCAGTCAGTGCGATTCGAGGGACTTTGGGAAAACGCTCGGGCAAAGCAGAAAGACGCTGATATTCAGGACGAAAATCATGCCCCCATTGCGATACACAATGCGCCTCATCAATCGCAAATAAGGAGATTTTACACTGTTCAAGCATCTGCAGCGTATGCTCACCCAGCAAGCGCTCAGGCGCAACATACAGCAAATCCAATTCGTTATTAAGTAATGCCTGCTGTACATTTCGCGACTCTTCAGCAGTTAAAGTTGAATTTAAGTAAGCCGCACGAATACCTAACTGTTTCAGGGTATCCACCTGATCCTGCATCAAAGCAATCAAAGGTGAAACTATCACTCCGACACCTTCGCGCGTCAAGGCTGGAATCTGGTAACACAAGGACTTGCCACCACCCGTAGGCATTAAAACGAATGCATCGCCTCCATCAATAAGCTGCTGAACAATCTGTTGTTGATTGTGGCGAAATTGGCTATAGCCAAAAGTCTTTTGCAAAATAGATTGCGCGTTTTCTATGGTGTTTGACATTAATATTGAAGCTTAGGATTAAGCTAATATTAAAACACACCCCCCTACTTTTTACGTGTTTTATTACTTTGTAAATTGAAAACACACCCTTCGGCTCGTCGTCGTTGTAATCCAACGTTGTCTTCGCTTCGCTGCGGCTTGCACTTTTTATTATCTAATCAGTTTGTTTTTGATTTTTGCGGCGCATTAGGCACTAGTTTGATGCGTTCCTCATAACTCACTTCACGCCAAACTGTTTCAGTTGAAATAATACCAAGAATATCTCCAGTATTAAACGCTGAAACTTTTCCCGGCATTGGATCAAGTAAACCAGGACCATATTTATTCTGTATTTCATCTGAATAACCCAACAAATCCAGCACTGTTGGGAATAATGAAAACTGGTCAGTAGCGTTATAGTTATTATTCGCTGACTCCACAAAACTAAGTATAAGTGGTTTTTTATCTGTAATAAACATTAATGGAACCAGTCCTTCAGTTGCCGGAGCATTATCGCCTGAAGAACAATGCGTAGTGCTAGAAGGTTCAAAATACTGACCGTGATCAGATGTGTAAATAATCGCAGTATCGCTCAAATTCACATCCTGAAATAACTTCTCAAAAAATTTATCTACCGTCCAGTAAATCGAGTTTTTATAGGTATTAATCACAGGTTGCATCGAACCATCTTGATAAAGATCCATTAAACCACCAATACTACTGTGTTCACGAACAGAAACCACAGGCTGGTAAATAGCAGCAGATTCAGGGTAATTATCGCTATATGGGAAGTGTGCTCCATTTTTATTGGCATAAATAAAAGTGGGTTTGTCGCTTAGAAGTTCTGCTTTCATAATATCAAGCAAGCGATAATCAAGATCAGGTCCATCTACATTTTTAACTTTATAGAATTTATCGATTAATTTGGCTTCCTCAGACGTCATATAATTTTGAAAATCGTTGGGCTTGGTAACTGTTTTCTCAGAAGCCTGAGAATCAATGTATACCGTACGAAAACCCGCCTTTTTTGCATACTGCCAAATGGTAGGGCTGGATCTAACTGTTTCGATTAAATTGTCCCGTGTTGCACCCAGGCGCAAAATAGCATTGGATCTGGCAGAGCAATTACTTCCAGAAACGGAAGTTCCGAAGTTGGCGATTCTATGCTGATTCTGATTAAAGCTGTTTAACAGCTTGCCATTTTGTGCATAGAGATAATTCGGATTGATACTTTCATCAACGAGATATACCAGATGTTTAACTTTTGCATCATTTTTTGGTGGATTCTTTATAGTATCTCTAGCTGGAATTTGATGAACTGACAATTTATAACCAACTGCAGTAGCAATAGATAGTGGCGACAGTTGTTGTGGCAAACCTGCAACGGCTTTATCTGATTTAATAAAAATTAATACGACAAATAGCAGCAAAGGAATTAGTGGTAACCATGAGAAAATTGTAAGGAATTTTCTTCCTTTACCATTAATTTTTGGTGGTGGGTAAGCAATGATGATAAATCCAATAAGAGCGACTATTCCTGCCTTAATAACTGCATGCTGAAAATATTCGAATGCCCTACCCGTTTCGTGTCTAGCTTGCCAGAGTTCTAATACATCCAGTACTTCTAATTCTGAACCACCCGCCGCATAAAAACCATAAGAAACTGCTGTTGTCGCTGCAATTACAAATGCCCAAAATACTCTGATCAGCCAGTTTTGTTGAAAGGTTACCAGCAATAAAACGAAAATGGAAAATACCCATAATAAGGCTAAAACAACAATCGTAGTGATGTTATTAGTCTCGATAAGATAATCAAGCCTAAATTTGAAACCTTGGTTGGTAAGCAAGATAAATGCTAACAGCGTAATAATTTTTAAACTGGAGCTTAGTATGGGCTTAGATGAACGCATGACTATCTGTAACTTTTAAAATTAGAATTAGTAAAGTAGGTGTGAATTGTTAAATGAGTACTTTAAATTTTCAAGTGTAAAAGGACAGAGTGAGCATTTATCCAGTTAAACTAGACATAGGCTTAAACAAGAACAAGTAGATCAATGTATTTGTGCAGTATTAGAAGTATGACTGCTTTGAGATATAACCAGTCACAATAAATAATTATCCACAATAATTTAATACTTATTAGCAACTTAGAGCTTATTCACAATAAATATAAAGAAAATCACAATGCTAAACAATACTATTTATTGAATAAGTAACCATCCTTCACTTTGTCCTTTGTTCAGTACTGCCATACTTCTTATCTGCTCATTATTTACACAACTAGCAATTTAAGTCACACTCTATTTTGTACAATTATAATAAATCCGATATGAATCATATCTCCTATCAGCAACATGAGATTGAACAAAAAATAGATTCTAGCCTTATTGTAAAATTGGCCTTGTTTCTATCTTTTTTCTTTATTTTCTCCATTCCCTGGGGAAATGCCGTCTGGGATGGACTCACTCGTATTTTTGGTATTGTTGCTTTTGGGGCGGCTGGACTTGCCTTGATTACACATGGAACCCATACTCGTTACAATATATTCCACTTATTTATAGCGCTTTTTGGTGTGTGGTTAATGATTAGCCTTATGTGGACACCTGACCTAGTACGTGGTGAATTTTTATTAACCACTACCTTACAGTTATTATTAATCGCCTTTCTTGTGACCTTCGTCTTAGATACGAAATACAAAATGTTATTAATGTATCAAAGCTATGTCTTTGGTAATCTTGTAGGCTCCGGAATAATCATCTACAACTACCTAAACGGAATTGAATCAATATATTATCAACGTTATGCAATACCGGCTTTAGATATTGATGGACAATCGATCATGCTTACCCTAGCTATCCCCATGGCGGCTTATTTGACAACCCAATTTAAAAGTAAGATTTTTAAAATTATTAATATTTTAGCAATACCTACCATTATATTTGCGATATTTCTAACGGGAACTCGTACTGCATCTATCGTTGCAATTATAGGCGTGGCATATTGGTTATTTACTTATCGAAATACCCCAATGCGAATAAAAATCACTTTCCTTATATTGTTTCTAGCCTCATTGGTTGCTGTTTTTTCATTTGCACCACAGAAGTCTTTGGATAGAATTTTAAGTTCTGGGGAATCTATTACTACTGGTACTTTAAATAACAGAACAGTAATTTGGGCCGCTTCAATAGAACAATGGAAACAGGCTGCTTTAATTGGAAATGGCATAGGAAGCCTGGCTAATGTTCTTAGACTCACTCATGTAGAATATGGTAGTGCTCATAACACTTTTATCCAGGTTCTAACAGAAAATGGAATCATCGGCTTAAGCCTCTACTTATGATGATTTTTAGTATTATTGTTACTCTTCCTTGCATACACCTAAACTGATAAGGCTTTCCTCATTGTCCTTGTTAATGGTGCTATTAGTGAGTCAGATAACTATGAATACCCATTTTCGATAAGGAAAGCTGGTTTGCACTGACCATGCTTGCGATTCATGCGTATTCAGAAACGTAAACGATTCAGGTAGCTAATATGCTATTCCGCCACAGCGGTATTTATATACTCGCTAAATTAATTCCTGGTTTGATGGCATTTGCAGCTTTAAGCCTTTATACACATTTACTATCACCAAGTGAATATGGTGTTTATACATTAATATTTACTGGCACACTGTTTATCCATAATGTCATGTTCAATTGGCTATCGTCTGGTACTTTGCGCTACTGGTCGAATAAGGAATACAGCGACTCACAATTTATCAATACTCTCTCAACCAGTTATCTGCGGATATCATCGGCTTTACTAGTACTTTCATTAATTGCAGTTACTTTATTTTGGGGGAAAACTGAATCGATCTGGGTAATGGCCTCTTTTTCTCTATTGATTGCTCTTGCTCTTTTCACCATTACGCAAAACCTGTTTAGCGCAAAAATAGAACCCACTAACTATGCCTTTCTAACCATATGCTATTCGATTAGTTCACTCGCTTTGGGTGGACTATTTTCCTATATGGGATATGGCGCAACCGGGGTTATTTTTGGTATTGCTTTGGGTACGGCTATCCCCGCCTTGTTTGTATTTAAAAAATTATGGCTACCTTATAAAAAGAGTGACTTCAGTAAACCACTATTTAAACGATTGTTAACTTACGGAATGCCTTTAGCGGCAGCTGCCTTGATTGAAGAAATCACTAAAGTGTCCGACCGTTTTATGCTGGCGGGTATACAAGGTAAAGATCAAGCGGGTCTGTATGCTGTGGGTTATGACTTATCAGGCAACTCGATTCTGATGATTATGTCTGCGATTAATATTGCCGCCTACCCTGTCATTATCAAACTATTGGATAATGAAGGTGTAAAAGCCGCCACAGATTATTTTAGACATTATGTGATTCTGCTATTAGGCGTTTCGATTCCCGCAGTCATCGGACTTAACCTTGTTGGACCCAATTTAGTGCATTTACTTATCGATGTTGATTATCAGGAATCTGTTATTTTTCTGTTGCCCTGGATTACCACTGCAATTTTCCTGCTAGGTTTGCAAGTTTTCTATTTTGATTTGGCCTTCCAACTTGGCCATAAGACTATTGCTAGCGTTAAAATCGCGGTAGCAATAGCTATAATCAATATTGGCTTAAATTATTGGTTAATCCCTATTATGGGAATTCATGGTGCAGCAATAGCCACCATTTCATCGTTTTCTGTTGGTAGTATTCTTAGCGCTTATTTTGGGCGTAAGTACTTCTCATTACCTTTCCCCGTAGGCGAAACAGTTAAGATAGTGATAGCAACATTGATGATGTCCTTATGCTTGTATTGGTTAAGAGATAAAAGTGGTTGGGAATGGTTATTGATGCAGTTATCAATTGGTGCTGCGAGCTACTTTGTAATGATGATACTGTTTAATATTTTAGATATCAGATCCATTATTAGTGACAGGATAAAACTTAAGACGACGTAGACTTTTAAGATGAATTTTGTGATCGACTCAATAACCATAGATACACTGCACTTGATATTCCTTCTGAACCATAAATCATTGCCATCACCATTATCTGGTAGCGCACCGCGATTAATGGATCCACGCCTGACAAAATCTGACCCGTCATCATCCCAGGTAGAGATACAATCCCCACCGCAAATAAGGCGTTGGTTGCTGGAATCATGGCATTTGAGTAGGCTTTATTTCTTGCTTCAATGTTGTTCGTTCCACGAATAGTTTCTTCAGCATATCGGTCAGCAGCCAAGCTGATGCTATTGATACAATTAGAAAAAATCATACCTCCTAATGGAATCATAAACTGTGGCTTATACCAGGGTGTAAAATCTAATACTACTTGAGTCACTAATGCCAAAGTGGTTGCGCCACCAGCCAATAAAGCAATCAATACATAACCATATTGGTGAATCCGCTGCTCTTTGACGGTTCTTAATGCGATCCAGCCTGAAAGCATCATCATCCCGAGTAAAATCAGCAAAATCAGCCAATAACTATCCGTACTGAAAATATAACCCAGAACATAACCCACAATAATCAGCTGACCGAGCATTCTTAAAGTAGCATAGATACCTTCTTTATAATTTAAAGACCATGAGAATTGAATAAATAAAACGACAACTAACGGAATCAAAACAAGTAACAAAGATGTGATAGGTATTGTAGATATAGTCATAGACCGCATCCGAATTTATCAAAAAAGACGTGAAAGTGGGGGGGTGTACTTAGCATAGTATCTAGTAGTTCCATAAACATTAATATCCAATCTGTAGATCAAGTCGTAATAAATGACTCTTTATCACTATTTTCACTCAATTCTTCATCTTTAACTATAATTTAATATGACCCTTTGCAATATTGTACTGTCCAGAGTTGGTATCTAAACAGTTATTCTCAGACCATGATATTTATTAACTTAATAATCTGATCATTTAATTAACAATTTTAAGCAACAATTTAAGTAAAAAATTCGATGCCTTTTTTCCCATTCAAATATTTCAACGAGAACATACATGGTAAAGATTATGTGGTGGGTGATTTGCATGGAATGTTTTCCCTTTTAGAATCACAGTTAGATAAACTCGATTTTAATCCAGAAACTGACCGGGTTTTTTCAGTAGGCGATCTGATTGATCGTGGGCCAGAATCGTTCCGTGTGCTTGAGTTTCTAGACCAACCCTGGTTTTTTTCTATTAAGGGTAATCACGAAATGATGCTTTTAGAAGCCAAACACAAAAAGACGACTTATCGCAGCTGGGTAAATAATAACGGGGGCGAATGGTGGCAAGATATCGATATAGACACACAATTTGAGATCCGAAAACGTATAGCAGAACTACCAGTAGCTATTGAGGTAGCTAGTAATGTAGGTAAAGTTGGTATTGTACATGCAGATATACCTGTTGGGATTTCCTGGCAGAAGCTTGTACATGATATCCACGTCGACAATGAAATAAGAGACTATCTTATGTGGTCGCGAAATCGTTATAAATATATCCAGTTAACCGGAGAAACCGAACACGTAGAAGGTATAGACCTTGTCATCATGGGGCATACTCCAATTTCAAAACCAATGAAAATCAGTAATCTGTATTACATAGACACAGGAGCCTCATACGTCGAAGAAAAAGACTTAGGCCATTTGACCCTGCTACAAATACATCCTGAAATTAAAGTCCATGAATATCCTGAATCACTCGACTAGTATATGTGTGACTTCAAAATTCTAGCAATAATCAATGGTTTATTTTTATCATTTTCTACTAAGTAGTAGCAAAGAAAACAGGTTCAAACGTATACTTGAGCCGTGAAATTTTCTGCCTCCTTCAAAACCATCGTATGCTCTGGATTTATTGCTGTATTTTCTGCATCCTACGCCAAGCAAACTACAGCAGAGGAATACGCATCCTGTTTAGTTCACCCCCCTACTTTAGGGGCAAATTCCACACAAAAACTGATCACTGAAAACCCGACTAAAGATGCTATATACCTAGAAGCTGATACTGGTGTTATTAAAAAACAGGGTATTTCTACACTTGATGGCGATATTATTATTCAGCAAAACACTACCGTGTTTAAAGCAGATAAAGCACAAATTAATCGAGATAATAATCAGATTAACGCTCAAGGAAATGTGGTTCTTTCAGACACTAACTATGAGCTTAAAAGCCCTGAGGTTGAATACAATCTAAAAAGCAAGACTGGCACAATTAAGGATGCAACGTATTCAGTTGGAGAAAGTGGCTTTAGAGGGAAAAGCACAGAGATAAAAAAAATCGATGATGAGCGACTAAAAATGCAAAATGCTACCTTTACAAGCTGTCCGGCTAACATAGACAGCTGGCATATAGCATCTTCCGGTATATTACTGAATAATAAAACCCAAATTGGAAATGCAAAAAACGTTACATTTAATGTAGGTAAAGTCCCTGTATTTTATTTTCCATGGCTCAGATTTCCCATGAACGATCAGAGACTATCAGGTTTCCTTACACCAAGTATCAAACTTCAAACTAATGCAGGAATCTCGTTACCCTATTACTTTAATTTAGCACCCAATTATGACGCGACCTTTAAACTTACTACCATTAAGGAACGCGGTATACAACTAGACAGTGAATTTCGCTACTTAACTGAAAAGAATAAAGGCACCTTGGAATATGACTTCATTCCTGAGGATAAATCATTTGATAATGAGAAACGTTACTATTTCGATGTTAACCATTTAACCAAATTTACCGAAAAAACGCGTTTACAAATAAAGGCAGAAGGCGTATCAGACGCCAATTTTTTTGATGATTTTTCCACATCTTTGGAGACCAGTACTCGCCAGGCTTTGCAAAGGCGCCTGGAAATATTAAAAACAGATAAGCCCTGGAGTGCAAGTATTGCTATTGAAGACTATCAAGTTTTAGACAGTGATGATGACCCCTATTCTAAATTACCCGAATTAAAACTTAGCTACACCCCCAAAAGTGGAGCAAAAGACTTCAAAGTAGGATTAGACTCAGAATTGGTTTACTTCGATAAGGAAGATGAAATAAATGGTGCCCGAGCAGATATTAAGATTACCGCTTCTAAAAAATGGGGGAATGATGCCTGGTACTTTAAACCTAAGCTAAGTCTTGAGCATACCATCTACTCACTAGATGACTCTTCTTCTGTTGACAAATCTGCTACTGATTCAAGTCTTGACCGCTCATTGCCTACTTTTACCCTCGACGCAGGACTTTTCTTTGATCGACAACTTAAAAATTATAAATATACACAAACTCTAGAACCTCGGGTGTTTTATACATACACTCCATATAAAGATCAAAGTGACATCCCCATTTTTGATACGGCACTTACCAATTTTTCAGAAAGTAATCAGCTTTTCCTTGAAAACAGATTCACCGGCAAAGACCGCATTGCAGATACAAACAAATTAACTTTTGCCGTTACCTCACGGATTCAAAATCGAGACCAGGGTAGGGAACTTTTTAAAGCCAGTATTGGCCAGGTTTTTAATTTTTCAGATAGAAAAGTTACTCTTCCCGGGGGAACTATTTCAACAGGAACACGCTCTGACCTAGTATTGGAACTAAGTGGTAGATTGAATGATAAATTTAGATTATCTACGACAGCAAGTTTGAATAATGAAGATAGAAGTGTTTCCAGTTACGATTTTCGCTTAAACTACCAAGACGACAAAAAACGTATTGCGAACATTAGTTTACGTAAATTAGATACCGAGCTAGATCAATTAAGCTTGTCAGGGTCATTACCCATCAATGACAAGTGGTCGATGGTAGGAAGTTTTGATCGAGATTTAAAGAATAATCGAAATCTGGAAGCACTTGTTGGTGTTGAATATCAAGAATGCTGCTGGAAAACCAGACTGGTAGTGAAACGTTATCTTACATCAGATAATATAAGCTATGAGAGCCCTGTTTTTCTTGAATTCGAACTAAAAGGATTGGGAAATATTGGTAGGAGCGCAACGAACCAAATTAAGGAAAATATTTACGGATATGACGATTTTTAACAAACTAGTAAAATCATCGAATAAATTATTGCTCTGTCTTGGCTGTGTTTTATTCTCCCATTCTAGTTTCGCTGCAGATAAGACACTAGATAGCATTGCCGCTATCGTAAATAATGATGTAATCATGGTTAGCGAAGTAAGAGCGGCGGCGATTAAAGCTCAACGCACAAGTAAACAAAATTTATCGCAGCAAACCTTGATAAAAGATGCCATGGAAAAGCTCATACTGGATAAAATCCAGGTACAGAGAGCCAAAGCACTAGGTATAAAAATTGATGATGCTGCTGTTGATCAGGCCATGCAATCACTAGCAGAACAAAACAAACTCGACCTCCAACAATTTAGAGTAGCATTAATCAAAGAAGGTTTTAACTATAAAGATTTTCGTGAAAATATTCGTGATCGCCTATACATCAACACCTTGAGAAACAGACAACAGGGTAGCAATAAAAGCATCACTGAATCCGAAGTGGATGATTTGATTCAGGCGGAAAGTTTTTCTATAAATAAAGACGTACAATATCATTTTATCGATATTTTTATACCCAATAAGAAAGGGCAATCGGTCAAACAATTTAATGCGTCTTACAATCGAGCACAACAACTTAGAAAACAGCTTTTAGGACAATCGACACTATCAAAAGCCACCTTAACTAAAATGGGTGCTACCAGCAATGACTTAGGCTGGAGAGAGTCTAGCACTTTGAGTCCTGCATTTATGCGTAGTTTAAGCCTTATCGGTGAAGGCGAACTATCTAACGTCGTGAGAGATGAGAGAGGTTTTCATATATTAAAACTTATCGAACAAAAAGGCGGCAAACGCAAGCAAACTAAACAGGCAAGATTGCGTCATATTCTTATTTCAGCCGATACCCCCAAGGGTAGGCTCAAAGCTATTCAAATACGCAATAAGATTCTTGCTGGTGAAAACTTTTCTAAACTCGCTAAATTGAACTCTGCAGATAAAGGGAGTGCAGCACAAGGAGGAGAAATGCCAATGGCTAATCCTGCTATCTTTGTGCCGCCGTTTGCGGAAGCTGTGAACTCTTTACCCCTAAACACCTTGAGCCAACCCGTACAAACAAAATTCGGATGGCATATTATTGAAGTCTTGGAACGTAAGGTAAGTGACTCAACTCGAGATGCTCTTAAAACACAAGCACAAACGCTAATCAGTGAAAAGAAGCAGGAAGAAGGGTATAAGAACTGGTTAAAAAGTTTGCGTGATCAAGCTTTTGTTGAATATCGCTTAAATCTATAGCGCTTACTAGCTTAGAAATTAGTAACAGTATTATAATGTCATGAGCCTACCTCGTTTAGCAATCACCTCTGGAGAACCCTGCGGCATAGGTCCAGACCTGATTATTCAACTCGCGCATACATCATTTCCAGCTGAATTAATCGTCATTGCTGATAAGAGAATGATGCAGCAACGTTCCGAACAATTAGGTATACCCGTTATATTTAATCACTTTGCTTCCACTAATCCTAAGTCTGCCAATAATGTTGGTGAAATCAAAATAATTAATATTCCATGTGCAACAACTGTTACGGCAGGGGTTTTGAATAAAGAAAATGCCGCATATGTTCTAGAAACCTTAACGATAGCAACCAAAGGCTGCTTATCTGGTGAGTTTGATGCAATGGTCACGCCGCCATTGCACAAAGGCATCATTAATGACTCTGGTGTACCATTTACTGGACACACTGAATTTTTAGCCGAGCTTACAAAGGCTAAACTCCCTGTCATGA
The DNA here is from genome assembly GCA_963760355.1 of uncultured Gammaproteobacteria bacterium. Lineage (GTDB taxonomy): Bacteria > Pseudomonadota > Gammaproteobacteria > Thiotrichales > Thiotrichaceae > Cocleimonas. The sequence continues at coordinate 250,408 of CAVXCT010000017.1, forward strand.
TGCTTGCTGCGGATAGTTTACGAGTTGCGCTCGCTACTACACACTTACCATTAAAAGATGTTAGTGCAGCTATCACTCAAGAGTCCTTAACCCAGGTCATTTCTATTTTAAATAATGACCTCATTCATAAGTTTGGCATTTCGAATCCGCACATTTTAATATGTGGATTGAACCCACATGCGGGTGAAGATGGTCATTTAGGTTTGGAAGAAATAGAGACTATTTCACCCGTGATAAATACTTTAAATAATCAGGGAATGAATCTTTCTGGCCCACTACCTGCTGATACACTCTTTACCCCAAAATACCTGGAAACTGCAGACGCAGTATTAGCGATGTTTCACGATCAGGGCTTGCCCGTTTTAAAACATGTAGGCTTTGGTCACGCCATTAACATTACTTTAGGCCTTCCGATTATTAGAACATCGGTTGATCACGGTACTGCGATAGATTTAGCTGGCACCGGAAAAGCATCTTCAGGCAGTATGGTTGCAGCAATTAACGCAGCAATAACACTATCAAATAAAACCATGTCTACTAAAAAAACAATTAACAAAGGCTAAAATAAAAATGGTTAATAACGGCTACTCAATACGCCCTGCTATGTTTTTTGGTTTAATACTCAGCCTTGGCATGATTGCAGTAGCGTTGTTCTTCCAATACTACATGGGTTTAGAGCCATGCCCTTTATGCATCGTACAACGTGTAATCGTTATTATTCTGGTTGCAGTATTCTTTTTCGCTTTCCTGCACGGGCCTATATCCTGGGGCCGAAGAGTGTATGGACTGTTGCTTTCATTAGTCAGTGCTGCAGGTGTTGCAGTTTCCGGAAGACATACCTGGTTGCAACATTTACCAGCAGATAAAATCCCGGAATGTGGGCCAGGTTTAGAATTCTGGATGAATAATCTGCCCGCGATAGAAGTGATACAAAAGGTTTTTCGTGGGTCTGGTGAATGTGCAGAAGTATCCTGGACAATGTTTGGATTGAGTATTCCCGAGTTGACTCTGATCTTTTTTGCCTTATTTTTTATGTATAGTTTGAAGCTACTTTTCACAGGCAGATAGTGGCTTTTCTAGGCTCTCCAAGAGCCAGAAAAAGTCCATCGTAGATTCCATGAGGAATCGTCGATGTACATTGGTCGATCAAAAACGATTGCTCTTAAAAAGTGTTTAAAAGTAAGGGGTGCTATTTATATTAAATTATGGCATTGATATAAGCTACACTGCGTCATGCGTTGTGTAGCGCTATATAGCTTTGCATATTTTCTGGCTCTCGGTGAGCCTAAAAAGCCACCCCGCTACTTTTAGGCACTTTTTTGGATTGACACGCTTGAAAAAGAATTCTATCGAGTTTAAATGGTTATTTGAAAAACCAGTTAACTCCCCCATAATAATCACATTAACCACACACTAATTAGAGAGTACACAATGGAAGAAATGGACGTAATGGATCGAATCAAAGAGGCTGTTGAAGGCAACGAAGTTATAGTGTTTATGAAAGGTACACCTCAACTACCTCAATGTGGATTCTCAAGTAGAACTGCACAGGCATTGATGGGATGTGGTGAAGAGTTTGCTTATGTAAACGTTCTAACAGACCCGGAAATTTTCCAAAACCTACCACGTTATGCTGACTGGCCAACATTCCCACAGGTATACATTAATGGTGAATTGATTGGTGGTTGTGACATCACTCTGGAAATGTTTGAGAAAGGTGAATTACAAACCATGATTAAAGAAGCTAAAGCAGGATCAAAACAAGCTTAAGTGTATAAACATCATCCAAACAAACCTACATAAAAAGGGGAACAAACTGTTCCCTTTTTTATGTCAGTAAATATCTTATAAAGTTGTTAACTAGCATTACCTAAAATCTTCTTAACCGTTTCATCTTTAATAGAATAATATACACGATTCGCATCCTTTCTGGATGCCACAATGCCTTTATCCCTCAATAAACATAAATGCTGAGAAACATTACTCTGCGTTGTCCCAACAGATTTCAAAATATCCTGAACACTGACCTCACTTTTGCCTAATACACATAAAATATTAAGCCTCAAAGGGTGGGATATTGCTTTTAAAGAACGAGATGCATCTTCTAAATTACTACCCGCAAGTAAGCCATGAAGAAACTTGCATGAATTATTATCAGAGCTATGCCCAGCCCCAAACCCACTATTATTGTACATTGTCATAATACTAACTCCGCTATATTAGTATAATGTGATATCTTAATATATAAGATTTTAATTGTCCAGTAATTATCCATAAATAAATTTTATTTATGAACAACTTACTGGGTTCTTAGATTAACTTTGAGCTGCCTGAATAAATCTCTCTTAACGCTATCTGGAGTAACGATCACATTATATTTTGTGTTATTTATATCTATATAATTTAAAATTATTAAATAATTAGAATTAAAACTTTCTGGCAATAAACTAACGCTTTTTTCCACGTTAGCGGAATCTATCAAAAACCAATTATTAATTGAATCTTGATAAACAGATTTAACTGATTTATTTGCATCAAGCCAGACATGCAGATGTAAAAAATAGTATGTCGAATAGGCAATCGCAAAAAATAGAACTATCGATAATAAAGTTGATACTTGGACTAAACTAAAGATTACGATTAAAGAAACAATATGAGGAAGCAGAACTAATATCCATTTTTGTGGTGATGAGTGAATTGCTATTGTAATATTTCTATTAGGTGTTTTATTAATCATAAAAGCCCCTATCGATATAAATTTTCAATATAAAGCATTAATCTATAATCCTATAAACACTACTCATATAGTATATCATCCGCTTCAAGTCGAATGAATACTTCTACTGGAGAAACTATTATGAGTCAATCAGGCCAGCACGCTCCTGAATACTCTTTAGCAGAAAAACAAAATATCCTCATGGAAGGATACCTCCAGAGTATCAAAGACGGCAAAATAAGAGTCGACCCAGATCAACAAGAAGTTATAGATGAACTCCAGATCATTTATGATCAGTTATTAAAAACACCCACAGCAATAAAACCTAAAAAAACACTCTCCAGTTTTTTCTTAAAATCAAAGAAGACATCAACGCTCAATAAAATCAACGGCCTTTACTTATGGGGTGGAGTAGGCAGAGGAAAAACTCATTTGGTCGATTTCTTTTATGATCAGCTTCCTATTGAGAATAAAATGCGCTTACATTTCCATCGTTTTATGCAAATTGTGCATGATGAAATGGGAAGCATGGACGGTGTCGCTGACCCATTGGAGCAAGTAGCCAAAAGCTTTGCCAAAAGAACCAGAGTACTCTGCCTTGATGAGCTTCATGTAATCGATATAACCGACGCCATGATTTTAGGTCGTTTTTTTCAGCACCTTTTTGATGAAGGCTTGGTTTTAATAACAACCTCTAATTTCCATCCTGACAATCTTTATAAAAATGGCTTACAACGTGATCGGTTCCTACCTGCCATAGAACTACTCAAAGAAAACACCAAAATGGTAGAAATGGGTGGCAATTATGATTACCGCTCAAAAGCTCTTAAAGAGATAGGCATTTATTACTTCATAAATGATGAAGGCTCAGAAGAAATACTCGAAAAACACTTTCACCAACTTTCGGGTATAGAGTTATACGAAAATAGAAAAGACATTATTATCAATGGTCGTTTAATCCCTGTAAAAAAATTCAGCCCAGACGTTGTTTGGTTTGAATTTGATGACCTGTGTAATGCACCGCGATCAACAGAAGATTACACAGAAATTGCCTCTTACTTTAAAAGCATACTAATTTCCAATATTCCTGTAATGGGTGCTGATTTAGATGACGCAGCAAGACGTTTTATCAATATGATCGACACCTTCTATGATATGCGGGTCAACATTGTTGTTTCAGCAGAAAAGGAACCAGAATTCCTCTATACCGCTGAAAAATTAAAGTTTGAATTTGTAAGAGCAGTTAGCAGAATCAACGAGATGCAAACCCGTAAATATATTACAAGTAGCAAGCTTACTGATGATAAAGAGTTATAAGCAAAGAAGCATTTTTAAAGAACTATAAGTAAAGACCTATAGTATGGATTCAATCGCTAAATTCATAAAATTGAAACATTTGTTCTATACTTACACGATTGTTTAAAACTGATTGAATATCACCGATTAATTAACACCAAAGGAAAACAAATGTCTTGGGATGATCCGCGGCCAATGTCGCCACACATACAGGTATATAAATTACCTATAACTGCCAAGTTGTCTATCTTACATCGAGGCACTGGTGGAGCGCTTTTCTTAGGCTTAATCTTAATGATTGCAATATTAGTTTCAGCGGCATCTGGCCCTGAAAGCTGGGCAGGCATGCATGCTTTTTTATCTAGCTTCTTTGGTAAGTTGATACTTTTTGGTTTTACCTTTTCTATTTACTACCACCTTTGTAATGGCGTTCGTCATTTATTCTGGGATATTGGCATAGGCCTTGATTTAGAACATGCACGCCAATCTGGAATTGGTGTTCTCATTGGGGGTGTTGTATTGACCCTTCTCACTTGGCTTATTGCTGCATTAGTCTAAAAAAGAGTTATTAAAACATGAAAGATTTAAGATCACCACTGGCAAAGGTTAAAGGCCTTGGCGCAGACGGACACGGTTCCACTGAACATTTCTGGGTACAGCGCCTTACCGCATTAGCACTGGTACCACTCGTAATCTGGTTATGTTTCAGTATGGCATTTTTACCTGAAGCATCGTATGAAGCGGTTATGACATGGCTAGGCTCACCCTTTAACGCGATTATGATGATTACTTTGGTAATTGTTTCATTTCAGCATGCACATTTAGGTATGCAAGTGATTATTGAAGATTACGTATCAAATCATGCAATTCGCTTAGCTGGTATCCTGGTTGTAAAATTTTTAAGCTACTTTTTAATGATCGTCGGAGTTTATTCGATCATTAAAATCACCTTGGGGGGACTGTAAGGTGTCAACAAATAAAAACGAATCAACTGATAAAAATCTATCAGATTACAAAGTCATTAATCACGAATACGATGTTGTCATCGTAGGTGCTGGTGGTGCAGGTTTACGCGCTACTTTAGGAATGGCAGCTGCAGGTTTAAACACAGCATGTATTACTAAAGTTTTCCCTACTCGAAGTCATACCACTGCCGCTCAAGGTGGGATGTCAGCAGCACTAGCCAATATGGGTGAAGATAGCTGGCAATGGCATATGTATGACACTGTTAAAGGTTCTGACTGGTTAGGTGACCAGGATGCGATCGAGTATATGTGTCGAGAAGCCGTACCAGCAGTTATCGAACTAGAACACTACGGTGTTCCATTTTCACGCACCGCAGAAGGTAAAATTTACCAACGTCCATTCGGCGGTATGACTACACACTTCGGTGAGGGCGTGGCAGAACGTACCTGTGCTGCCGCTGATCGTACAGGTCATGCAATTCTGCACACTCTTTACCAACAGTCTCTTAAGCACAAAGCTGAATTCTATATCGAGTATTTTGCTACTGACCTGATTATGGAAGACGGTGTATGTAAAGGTGTAATGGCGTGGGATTTAACCACCGGTGAATTACACTGTTTCCGTGGTCACCAAGTTGTTTTGGCAACTGGTGGTTGTGGTCGTGTATTCTTCTCTGCAACTTCCGCACATACCTGTACAGGTGATGGTGGCGGCATGGTGTTACGTGCTGGCTTACCATTACAAGATATGGAATTCGTGCAATTCCATCCAACAGGCGTTTATGGAGCTGGTGTATTAATCACCGAGGGTGTACGTGGTGAAGGCGGATACCTAACCAATTCTGAAGACGAACGCTTCATGGAGCGTTACGCACCTAATGCAAAAGATTTAGCATCACGCGATGTTGTATCACGCTCAATGACGATGGAAATCAATGCAGGTCGTGGTGTTGGCCCAGATAAAGATCATATCTTCCTTAATCTTCAGCATTTAGGCCCTGAAGTGATTGACGAACGTTTACCTGGTATTGCAGAAAGTGCACGTATCTTCGCTGGCGTTGATGTAACCAAAGACCCTATTCCAGTACTTCCGACTGTTCACTACAATATGGGCGGAATTCCAACTAATTACCATGGTGAAGTGGTTACTTTAGATGGCGACAATCCTGATCAAGTGGTTCCCGGTTTGATGGCCATTGGTGAAGCAGCTTGTGTATCAGTACATGGTGCAAACCGCCTTGGTTCTAACTCACTATTAGATATTATTGTATTTGGACGTGCTGCGGCATTACGCGCGAAAGAGCTAATCGATAAAGATCAGCCTCACCAGCCATTAGCCGATGATGTTCAAGCTAAGCTCTTAGAGCATTTCGATAAGATACGTAATGCTTCGGGTTCAACATCAACGGCCAGCATCCGCGGCGAAATGCAACGCACGATGCAAAAATATGCGGCGGTTTTTCGCACTGGCGATAGCATGGAAGAAGGTGCTAAAAAGATGCAAGAAATTTTTGATTCATTTGACGATGTTGGTATCAACGACCGTGGCTTAAAGTGGAATACTGATTTACTTGAAACACTCGAACTAGAAAACTTATTAGCACAAGCAATGGTTACTATCGAAGGTGCATTAAATCGCAAAGAAAGCCGTGGTGGGCATGCACGTGAAGACTTCAGCGAACGCAATGACGACGAGTGGATGAAGCACACTTTGGCCTGGATAGATGACAAAGGTAAAGTTAAATTCGATTACAGACCAGTACATATGTACACACTTACCGATGACATCGATGTCATTCCACCAAAGAAACGCGTTTACTAGGATACTTACACATGGCTGAATTTAAATTACCTGCTAATTCCATTGTCAAAACGGGCAAAACAGTAAAAGCACCCGCAGGGGCAACCAATATCAGAAAGTTTATCGTTTACAGATACGACCCTGATACCGGCGAAAACCCGCATACAGATACCTATGAAGTAGATATGGATAACTGTGGTCCGATGGTTCTTGATGGTTTATTAAAAATCAAAGACGAAATGGACTCAACTGTTGCACTACGTCGCTCTTGTCGTGAAGGCATCTGTGGTTCTTGTTCAATGAATATCGATGGCAGAAACACTCTGGCGTGTACCAAGGCTATCGATGATATCGAAGGTGATGTGAAGATCTACCCGCTTCCACATCAACCAGTGATCAAAGACCTTGTTTCTGATTTGACTAACTTCTACGCACAATATGCATCGGTAAAACCGTGGATGAGTACAGATGCAGCAGTATCTCCTGATAGAGAAAGACTGCAGTCAAAAGAAGACCGTGAAAAACTCGATGGTTTATACGAATGTATTCTATGTGCCTGTTGTTCAACCAGTTGCCCAAGTTACTGGTGGAATAGTGATCGCTACTTGGGTCCGGCTGCACTATTAAATTCATATCGCTGGATTGTTGATTCGCGCGATGAAAACACCGGCGAGCGTCTGGATGAGCTAGAAGACACATTCAAACTTTACCGTTGTCATACCATCATGAGTTGTACAGATGCCTGTCCAAAAGGTTTGAATCCTGCAAAATCGATTGCAGAAATCAAACGTCTAATGGTTAAGCGTAAGTCCTAAACTAATAATATCCTGATGAAAGACACAACCGAGTATTCAAAGCTGCGCTGGCATTGCCGGCGTGGCGTTAAAGAACTCGATGTGGTTTTTTGTGAGTTTTTAGAAAACCATTACCCAACGGCTGATGAAGAAACCCAACGCGGGTTTAGAGAACTATTGGATCTTGAAGATCCAATACTGTTATCCCTGCTCATGGACTACCACACTACGGATAACGAATTGCACAATCGTATTATGCTAAAGCTCAGAGATTTATTTTAATAGCGTAAAGAAAATGACACACCCCCCTACTTATAGGCACTTTTTTAAAAAAGTGCCTATAAGTAGGGGGGTGTGTCATTAACTCCACTCAATACAGCCGGTTCTGATTTTAGTGTGCGTTATTAATCACATACACAATAACTCTCTTTGAATCTACGATATATCCATCAAAAAACCGTTATAGATCAATTCCCAACATAATGTGCTGTGTAATACTCTAATACATACATTATTGAAGGATATCTAATGCGAATTTCATACATTGTTATTCCCTTATTGATTGGCGCTGGCGCTTACGCCTGGTACTGGAAACAAACCCACCCCGATATTATTCCGGTAACAGTCACAACCATTGCGAAAGGTAATGTAGAAGCAACCGTTGCGAATACTCGAGCTGGCACGATTAAAGCCTGCCGCAGAGCCAAGCTATCTCCTTCAATTGGCGGGCAAATCAGCGAACTCCCTTATGCAGAAGGTGATTTCGTTAAAAAAGATACGATGCTGTTAAAAATCTGGAGTTTAGACCTTCAGGCTGAAGTCGAGCACATCAAAAAAAATATTATCGCCAGTAAAGATACTGCCGAGGCCACCTGCCTGCAGGCTGACATGGCACAACGTACCGCAAATCGTGAATTACGGCTGTTACGTTCCCAATCTATTTCACAAGAAGAATACGACCTCAAATACACCGAATATTTAGTGCATAAGGCTTCATGTAAGGCCGCCAGAGCAAATATTGATTCGGTTAAAGCCAGTTTACTGGTAGCACAGGAACAATTGAAACGTACCATTCTGTATGCACCATTTGATGGTGTTATTGCTAAAATTAACGGTGAACTTAATGAGTACGTGACACCCTCCCCGGTTGGTGTACAAACTCCGCCAGTCATTGATTTGATCGAACCTGGATGTTTTCTGGTAAGTGTGCCAGTAGATGAGGTAGACGCACCCAAAATCAAAACGGGAATGCCTGCACGTATTACTTTAGATGCCTGGCGAGGTCAATCTTTTCAAGCCAATGTTACCCGTATCGGTACCTACGTCATCGACAGCGAAAAACAGGCACGCACAGTTGAAATCGAATTAGACTTCCAAGATAAAAAACAGCTCACGGAGTTACTGGTTGGTTACAGTGCTGATGCTGATATTGTCTTACAAACCAATAAAGATGTATTACGTATCCCTAGCGAAGCGTTGATAGATGATAATCATGTGTTGCTTTTCAATCCTGATAACAACTTATTACACAAGACCAAAGTTAAAAAAGGCCTAAGCAACTGGAGCTTTACTGAAATACTTAATGGTCTAAAAATAGGAGATCAGCTAGTAACTTCAATAGGAACTGAAGGCGTCAAGGATGGTGCCTTAGTTAAAGCTACAACAGAAAAACAATCAAAAACCACAAACGATGATTAAATTACAAGACATCTGCCGATCTTTTGAGGTCGGTGATGAAACCGTGCATGCGCTTGATCATGTCACACTGGATATCACCCGCGGTGATTACATCAGCATAATGGGCGCATCCGGATCAGGAAAATCAACCTTGCTGAATATGCTAGGCCTGCTAGATATACCCAATTCTGGAAGTTACACATTTGAAAACAAAGAGCTTACAACCTTATCGGAAGAAAAAAGGGCGACATTTAGAAGAGAAAATGTGGGTTTTATTTTTCAATCTTTCCACCTGATACCACGCCTCACTGCAGCGGGTAACCTTGAACTACCGTTGATGCTCATGGGCATGACGCCATCGAAGCGCCGCGTTGAAGTCGATCAGGCTTTAGCTGAGCTTGGGCTTGCTGATCGAGCTAATCATTTACCCAAACAATTATCTGGCGGACAGCAACAGCGCGTTGCAATTGCACGCGCAATGATCCGCAAACCTCCTTTGTTATTAGCCGATGAACCTACCGGCAATCTGGACACGCACTCTGGTACTGAAGTCATCAAAACGTTAGAAGAATTAAATAACGCTGGAATCACACTGATTGTAGTCACTCATGACATTGAATTAGGCAAACGTGCGAAACGTCAGATAAAAATGCTGGATGGCAAAATAATACAAGACCAACATGTAGATGCTTTATCAACGAGTGCAGAATGAGAAACACGGACACCATTCGTTTTGGACAAATAGCATTAACCGCTAACCCCGGTCGTACCTTGTTAATTTTATTGGCAATGTCGATAGGTGTCGCCTCGGTAATTGTATTGACTTCACTGGGTGAAGGCGCCCGCCGTTACGTAACAGATCAGTTTGAAATGCTTGGATCAGACCTGATGTTTGTGCTGCCAGGACGGACTGAGACTACCGGAGGCTTACCGCCTTTACTCGGCACTTCACCCCGTGACCTTACTGTGGATGACGCACTGGCACTTAAACGCAGCCGCGCGACTCAATTTGTAGCACCAGTGGTTATCGGTGACGCGCCAGTGTCTTTTTCCTCGCGGGAACGTGAGGTAACGGTTCTTGGCAGTAGCCATGAAATCAAGGGTGCGCTTGACATGCAACTTTCCAGAGGCCACTTTTTACCGGATCAGGATCCGCGCTATGCCAGCTCCATCTGTGTACTGGGCGATATGCTCAAACAAGAATTATTCGGCAATCAAAACCCCATTGGTGAATGGGTGCGCATAGGTCAACGCCGTTTCCGGGTGATCGGGGTTCTATCATCCAAAGGACAATCCATTGGTATGGACATGACCGACTCCGCGATAATACCGGTAGCAAGTGCCCAGGCATTATTCAACGTGCCCTCTTTATTCCGTATCATTATCAAGGCACGCAGCAAGGAATCTCTGGATAAAGCCGAACAGGATGTGTTGAAAATCATCCGCGAGCGGCATGATGGCGATGAAGACATCACTATTTTACGCCAGGATTCACTACTCAGCACCTTCGATGGTATTCTGCAAACACTTACTTGGGCATTGGCAGGAATAGCCGCGATAAGCCTGATTGTCGCAGGGATATTGATCATGAATGTGATGCTGGTATCCGTCAGCCAGCGCAAAGCCGAAATTGGCTTGCTCAAGGCACTGGGTGCGCCAACCAGCCAGGTAATGACGCTATTTCTCAGCGAAGCGCTGATGCTCTCTGTAGCTGGCGGTATCATCGGACTGCTGATTGGCCTTGCAGGGGCGCAACTAATTGCTTATTGGCTTCCAGATTTTCCGATCCAAACCCCGCTTTGGGCGATTATTGCAGCCTTGATCGTTACCATTATCACCGGCTTAGTATTTGGCAGTATCCCGGCGAGCAAGGCTGCCAAACTAAATCCGGTCTTAGCCCTTTCAGGCAAGTAGAAAATGCACATTACAGACTACTCAATACTTGCCTTATCCAGCCTCAAATACAGTCGTTTACGTTCTTATTTGACTGCGTTGGGGATCGCTGTAGGTATCGCCGCAGTTGTGCTCCTGACTGCTCTTGGTGGTGGAGCACAGGAATATATGGTGGGACAGTTTAGCCAATTTGGTGCCAATATCATTCAGATAGCGCCGGGTAAAACCAGTACCGTGGGTCTCTCAGGCGCAGTTATAAGCAATGTACGGCCGTTAACCATTGCCGATGCTGAAAGCCTGCGTCGTCTGCCAAATATCAAAACTTCAGTGCCTGCAGTACAAGGTAATTCACCCATCGAACGTGGTAACCGTACCCGCTGGACTAATGTCCTTGGGGTCAATCACCAAGTCCCCGATACCTGGACCCTGAAAGTTGCACTAGGACGTTTTTTACCCAATGAACCTCCAGAACAGGCGCGTAACTTTGTGGTGATTGGCAATAAAATCAAGCATGAGTTATTCCCCACCAGCAATCCACTTGGTGAGTTCCTGCGCATCGGTCAGGAACGTTTTCGTATAATCGGAGTGATGGAACGCAAAGGTCAGGTTATCGGTTTCGATATGGATGATATTGTCTACATCCCGATTGCACACGCGATGTCACTGTATAACCGTGAAAGTCTGATGGAAATTGACGTTGCATATGCGCCTGGACGTGATGAACAACAAATCATAGATCAGATAAAAAAACGCTTGATAGAGCGCCATGGCAGTGAAGATTTCACCATTACTTCTCAAGACGACATTATCGGCACACTCGGTTCCATACTGGGGATATTAACCGCCGTTGTTGCAGGACTCGGTAGTATTTCCTTACTTGTTGGCGGTGTGGGTATTTTCACCATTATGAGCATCGCAGTAAACGAGCGTATCAAGGAAGTCGGACTATTACGCGCACTTGGGGCTTCCCGTAGGCAGGTGACTCTACTGTTTTTGTTTGAAGCTGCAGTACTTTCTGGTCTGGGCGGCATTGTCGGCATGTTATCAGGCTTTGGCATTGCATGGCTGCTACATCTACTGATACCCGCCCTACCCGTCAGTATAGAATGGAATTATGTGATTCTGGCAGAAATCATTGCCATAGCTACTGGCATGATAGCTGGCCTGGTACCAGCAAGGCGTGCAGCGTCGATGACACCTGTTGACGCCTTACGTAGTGAGTAAAAATCACCTTTAAAAACACCAGAAAGTGGGGGGGTGTATTTTAATTTCTAGTGAAAACGAATAATATATACCGATGAATTTACTACATCGCTTTTTACTCCACTTAGTTTGCCTTTTCAGCATATTTACATTTGGATTATTGAGTCACTCTAGCGCTGCCGCAGAATCAGTCCTGCTACCTTCAGGACAAGAAGTGAATATCGAAGAATACGGCTCAGATGCCAGTAAAAAACATCTACTCTGGCTTACCTCAGAACGCGGCATTTCTGGCGAGTTAAAAAAAACAGTTTTAGCTATTAGCAAACAAAATGATTTACATATCCTGATGCCCGATTGGCATGATAGTTATTTTTTAGAGCCTTCGCGATCAGCTCTGGAAAAAATACCCGAACAAGACTATAAAGATTTAATTAAACACTACGCTGATAGATTCGATAAATTATTTATCCTAGCCAGTGAAAGGTCCGCTAGCTTAGCATTGAAAGCGGTACACCAACTACAAACAGAAAAAACGAATAATATTGCGGGACTAATCCTGATAGCACCCTACTTGCAAACACAAACGCCAGAGATTGGAAAAAGCGTTGAATATCAAGAAATTGCAAAACATAGTAATTTACCGTTATATGTATTTCAGGCAGAGCGATCACCGCGTTTTGTTCCCTTACCACAGTTAATCAACGCACTAGAACAAGGCGGTAGCCAGGTCTACACCCATATATTAAAAGGTGTTAGTGGAGGATTTTATGCGAGAGACAAAGAAGATTTAACCACTATTGATATAGAAGCAAAAAAATCACTCCCCAAACAAATTAACAATGCTCTCAGCATGCTTGAATTTGCTGAAGCGGCACCATTAAAACCACTCGCCAGTTATGAAACCATCAAAACCAAAAGACGCCCCAATCAATTGAAAAAGATTTCGATGGTTACGCCTGCACTTGTATTAAACGACCTTGATGGAAAACAACATAAACTCGAAAACTATAAAAATAAAATCGTCATAGTCAGCTTCTGGGCCAGCTGGTGCCGCCCCTGCATCGAAGAAATGCCATCACTGGTAAAACTCAAACAAAAATACAAAGACGATCTGGAAATATTGGCAGTTAATGTCCGCGAAGAAAACGACGTAATAAAATCATTCACTAAAACAATGGAAATCAACTTCCCGATACTCAAAGACACCAAATCAGAAATCACAGAAGCCTGGAAAGTCTATGTGTACCCCAGTAATTTTATCGTCGATAAAACAGGAAAGCTCAGCTACGCAGCAACAGGCGCAATGGATTGGCAGGAGCCTGAAATAGAGGCTGTTATAGATAAACTAGTTAATTAAAAATAGTCATTAGATTAAGCAATGTACATCAGCGATTTCTTGCGGAATCTACGATGTATGTTTAGTGAGCTTCATCGTTTAGATGTTTAAAACGTTTAATATCGCCCTAATTATTTGAATAATCATTGAGATACAAAATAAAACGCTAATATATGGTAAAATAATTTGCAAGAAACAATATCTTTTCTCACAAAACCTTGCAAATTATGAAAACAAAACAGTCAAATAATTATCCTGACCTGTTTCGCTCGCAACTCTGTCAAGTTATAAACTCGATCACATCCCTTGTGCCGATCGTCAGATTTAAGAGTTTTCAAATATGCCTCATTATCTCATTCAAAAACCTTTAAATAAAAATCCCACGGGGCAAGCCCTCTCGCGAACGCTCGACTTTGCTCGGACCTCGAAAGCGTGGGTATTAACATCTTCAGAACATGACCAACTGATGATCTGTGTATAGATTTTATATACTCATCACCTTGGTTTTTAACATAGGTCCTTTTCACTTTTAGTTACCATGCCTCCCTACTGTGCTAGCGAAAAATCCATCCCTCCAAAATTCTCCTCACCACAATTGTTTCTTAACTTAAGGGCACTTCCTAAAAACTTCACGAGCGATCAAACTCTTGATGAGTGTAACTAACTTAGTGATACTATACTTTGGCACTGACTGAACTAGAAAATGCACGTGATCATCTCTGGTCCATTGGTGAGCTTAGGAATGAAACGCCCTCCATTCAAGAAAATCCGATAGCGCCCTATCAACACCTTTATCGAATACAACCCGCCTATATTTTGCTGGAAAAACTAAGTGATAGAGTAAAACTGTTACATTGTGACTCTTATGAAGCTTACCATATTACGTTTGTCATTCATAATGTGCTGATAGATCCATTAGTGACTGATATAAATGTCTTCACGTTCTGCAAGCAATCAAAGTCATGTTCAGCTAACGTCTTGCCGAAGCGAGTAATCAACATGTGCCCATTGTTCGAGGGTGATACGCGGATTGATTGCCTATGGACGCGCGAGCGTGAGGTAGTTTGCATTCTGACTCATATGTTAGCCCGGTATAAATACCATGATTTAGTGAACGAAGCTACTCTCGTACGATGGGTACCCGAGAGACGGAGTGTCGGGGATGACGTCTGCCATAAATAGAAATGCATTGCTTTTCTTATATCTTATTTAGCAGCCACTGCGGTAAAGGTCATAGCAGTTGTTCTCGGGATAATATTATTCTGACTGCTGAATCTTAAATATAGGTGTTCTGCTGAGAGATATTTAGCGGCTTGCTTTTAGAGTTTTTAAAAATGCGCATTTTCCATTGTTGAATCAAACTCTCCTTCTTTTAGGTGGTTTTTTTAAACACTTTTCAAACTAACTTGTTTTTCAATCATGAACCCCTGGTAATAAACTCCCAGCATGAATAATCAAAAACGCAAAGAAATTTCCAGACGCTTCCGAAAGGCAAATCTGCACCCTATGCCTATAACAATTATTAACCGGCAAGAATAATAAGATTCAAATCTATTAAAGGTGATATTTACAACTATGCAACTATCCTTATATTACTATTGGTAAATAATTATAGGAAAAAATTCAGTAACAATAATCGCGGGATGACCATTCACTCGGATTCGATAGCTTCTAGATATCAACTCACCCTTAAGTTGTTTTAATAGCTCGTCATCTTCAGGAGCTGATTTAATAAAATTCACATCGAAAATGTCTCGGTAAGTTTCTACTCCTTGTTTTCTTAGTAATTCCCCAATACCAATTTTTCCTTCTTCTAATTGATTTCCAATCTTTTCGGGAAGGTGTTTTAGAGATACAGTTGAACGAGCGCCGGCAAATAACTGTTCTGTATGATTACCTTTTAAATAAACCTCTCGTTGTAAGATTTTATCTCCTGCTTCAACTTCTAAGCCATCAACACCTTGTGTAAGTGTTTCTAATGAATTATTTAGGGGGATAATACTAATTGGCTCCCAGAACCATGCTTCAAGTGATTTGGTAACTGTTCCATCTGTAACCATCAGGGTTCTTAAAAATATTGGGATATTTTTAAGGTCTATTGCATAACCAGAAGGTGTTGTAATCAACGGATCAGAAATATATCCAGAACTTTTAAAATAAGAATTTGTATTCATTGTTGTTTCCAAAGCTCTGATAAAGCTATCAAGCGTTTTCCTGATTTTTTAAAATGTTTAACCTCTTTTGATGTTGGCCAAGAATCGTAGCTTCCAACCAGTTTGTCAGTACTACTAGGTAAAAGTTGCTTTTGGTTATCTTTCATCCATCTTAACGCAATTCTTATACCTTCTTGAAATAACATGCAATTATTAAAAATTAGTGACTTGCTCTTATCAATATCAAAGGCTCTTTGCATGAGTATTTCACCCGTATCAAATTTTTCTGCCATTCTGTGAACAGTGACGCCAATTGCTTCTTGTTCATCTTGCATCGCAAAAAAAACCGGATCAACACCTTTGTAATTGGGAAGTAATGAGGGATGAATATTAATGCACTCAAGCTCTTCCATATCTAAAACCGGCGTCTTAATTAACTGATTAAAATGGCTACCTAATAAGTAATCAGGATTTACCGATTTAATGAAATCAACGGAGACTGTGTTGTTAATATTTTTGGTGTCATGTATTGGAATATTATGAAATGAAGCTAAACCGTGTACATCTCGAAGTGGCCATTTTTTGAATGAAAATAATGGCTGAAGAAGCTTAAAAAAATCGGTTATAAGAAAAAGGTAACTCGAATAACGTAAGCCTGATGTTCGTATTTGTTTAAGGGCACCTCTAAAATGACCGTATTGAGGAATGAATACCCGCGTTGAATTAATAACCCCTACAAGCTCTATTTCATCATCAGATATTAGTTGTTCCATTACTTTGGATGAATAGATACTCGCATATGTGCAAAAAATAACCTTTTTTTTATCTACAATTTTTTTGCCATAGCTCTGTTGTAGAACCATTGTTTACTAGAGCTTACCCATCTCTTCTACAAGGATATCGATAGTTTGCTCAATCTGTTCTTCAGTGTGTGAAGAACAGATAAAGAAGCGTAAACGCGCCATACCTTCTTGTACTGCCGGATAGAATATGGGTTGAACATTAATACCACGCTCAAAACATGCATTGGCTAGACGACCTGCTGTTGCTGAGCTACCGGTTATTATTGGGATTACAGATAATCCAGCACTAGACCCTACATTCAAGCCTTTCTCTTGTGCTAGTGTTAAAAATTGGTGACCACGTGCTTTAAGTTTTGCCACCCGTTCAGGCTCATTGTCTAATATTTTTAATGCTGCAATAGCTGAAGCTGCAAGTGGGGGAGAAATGCCCACGCTATATAAAAAACCAGGTGCAGAGAATTTCAAATGTTCAATAAGTGCCTTCTCCCCTGCAATATAGCCACCACAACTTGCTAAGGTTTTACTCAGTGTTCCCATCCACATATCAACTTCATGGCCATCTACGCCAGTTTGTTCTTTAATACCATGTCCTCTATCTCCTAATACTCCTAAGGAATGAGCTTCATCTACCATCAAAAAAGCTTTGTGACGCTTTTTAATTTCTATAAAACGCTTGAGGTCCGGATAGTCACCATCCATGCTGTAAATACCTTCGATGACTATTAACACCCGCTCGTAGTTTTTACGTTGTTGGAATAATAATTCATCAAGCGCCTGCCAATCATTATGTGGAAATGGTAAACGAGTTGCACCAGATAATTGACCACCCTGTACTACACTATTGTGTATTAAAGAATCATGCAAAATCAGATCTTTTGGGCCGAATAAGTAACCAATAGTAGTAACGTTTGTAGCATGTCCACTAACAAAAACTATACAATCATCTACTTCATATTTTTCTGCTAATGCGATTTCCAACTCACGCTGTATGGGCCTTTCACCAGCTACAGGACGACTGGCTGAGGCAGATGTACCATACTTATCGATAGCTTGTTTAGCTGCTTCTGAAACATCTGGGTGCCCACACAAATCTAGATAATTATAACTAGCAAAGTTGATATATTCATGACCATTGATACTGGTGGTATTTCCAGCAATACCTTCATGTTCTTTGAAGAAAGGACTAGGTACGCCTAATTGCTTTCCACCCGTTTCTAATATTCTGATTTGTTGGTAACCAGGAAACTTATCAAAGCGACAAAATTCATCGGGTATTTTCGAGTTTGATTGCAATGACTTTCTTGTTCTTAACACATCCCCGTTTTGCATTTTAGCTTCTGTGACTTTCTTTAAGCGTTTTTCCAGCATTTTTTGTGCTAGTTGATCTTTAACTGACCCGCTTAAACCAAACAAGTTATTTTTTATAGGTTTTGACATCCGCTTACTTTACCACTGGTTACTGTTTCATTGCATCTTCGATAAGTTTTTTAGATAAATCTTCTGCTTCTTTCTCTGTCATATTTTCAGCATGACCATGACGAGATGCAGCAACAGAAATACTTTCTTCATGTAAACTTTTGCTCATATTTGAGTCAGAATCAGCACTCATTATTTCACCATCATCAGACTCGGATAGTTGATCTGTAATTCTCTCTGCAATACGGAGAATATTCGCACCTTCTGTTAAAGCCATAACAGGCAATTTAACACCAAAGCGTTCTTCAATAGCTAGAACTAATTCCATACCCATCAATGAATCCATACCTAAATCGAAAATAGATCTTTCTACATCAAGTTTCTCACGAGGCAATCTTAATATTTGTTCAATTTCATCGAGTAAAAGGTCTACTACAAGCTCTTGGATCTCTGCATGTCCCATATTCGCAATTAATGTCTGAATATCTTCAAAATGATCATTATCGGAAGCTTTCACCATTCGCTTTAGCTCATCATACTTAGGAGAGTTTGCAGCCGGCATTACACGTTGAATCACACCCCAATCAAGGTCAATCACTGCTACTCCAGCCTTATCACTCAAAATGATTTTCTCTAACATTTTAAGTGCTTTATCCGAGTTTAATGCCTCTCCACCTAAGCGTGATTGTAAAGCTTCCTTAGTTTCTTCGTTTCTTGCTAAATAACCAACATCAGCGATTGCACCCCAAGCTACATAGCTTGCTGGAAGACCTAAAGACTTTCTGTATGTAGCCAACGACTCAAGGTAACTATTTGCTGCCACATAATTTGCCTGACCTGGGTTCCCCACATATGTTGTCGCGGACGAATACAACACAAAGAAATCTAGATCAATATCAGACGTTGCTTTATGTAAATTCCAACCACCAAGTACTTTCGGCTGCATAACTTTTAGCAACTGTTGCTGAGTCATATTTCGAATTAAACCATCTTCCAATACCATAGCAGCATGGACGACTCCTTTTAAAGGTGGTATCTCTCGCTGGATTTCGGCAATTAATTTACTTAATGCTGTTGCATCAGATACATCACAGGCACGAGTGTATATTTTCACACTTTTCTCTTTAAGTGATTCCAGTATCTCTTTTGATTCTTTATCAATTTTAGCGCTTCTACTGACAAGAACTAAAGACCTAGCCCCTTTATCTACTAACCAGCACGCTGTTTTCAAGCCAAAGCCGCTTAGACCACCAGTAACTAAATAGCTAGCATTTGATTTGCAGACAAGTCCTTTATCTTTTCTGGGTAATGGAAGAATTACATTTGTAGGGATTGAGTTACCATTTTCAAAGGATACAACTACTTTACCAATTTGTCTCGATTGCTGCATATAACGGAATGCATCTTCAATTCGAGTAGCTGGGAAAGCGCGATAAGGCATAGGTCTTAAACTACCGTTATCAAAGTGCTTCATCATTTCTTTAAACAGGCGGTTTGCTAATTCAGGTCTTTCAATAAGTAACTGATCAGCATCTATACCAAAATATGAGATATTATTTCTAAATGGTCTTAAACCAACTTTGCTATTCTCGTAGAAATCACGTTTACCTAGCTCCAGGAATCGACCAAATGGTTTCAGTACTGAAAGATTCCTTGTTATGGCTTCTCCTGCTAAAGAATTTAAAACAATATCAATGCCTGAACCATTGGTTATTTCCATGATTTCATCAGCGAATGCTAAGGACCTTGAATCCATTACATGGTCAGCACCTAATAAACGAACAAAGTCTCTTTTTTCATCACTTCCAGCGGTCGCGAAAATTTCGGCACCACAATATCTAGCATATTGAATGGCAGCGATACCAACACCACCAGCGGCTCCATGTATAAGTATTTTTTCACCGGCCTCGATTTGTGCTAAATGTTTAAGGGCGTAATAAACCGTAAAGAAAGTTGTAGGTATTGTAGTCGCTTCTTCAAAACTCCAGTCTTTAGGCTTATGAGTGATTGCTGTCGTTTGAGTAATTACCCTAGAACTAAAACAAGCAGGCGCAAATCCAACCACTTCATCACCTGCATTAAATTCTGTTACAGCGCTTCCAACCTTCGTAACAACACCTGAGACCTCCATTCCTAATGTAGGGCCAGCAAAACCATTTTCTACTGCTTCATCCGATAACAAACCCATCGCATACATCACATCTCGGAAATTGAGTCCTGCTGCATGAGGTTTTATTTGAATCTCATCTGCTCTACAAAAACTTTCTGATAACTCTTGCCAAATCAAGTTTTTGAGTTGGCCTGGAGAACTGAATTTAAGGCAATAATCAGCATGTTTCTTTGTCTTGGTATTTTGAGTTTTGATCTTTGGAAATAAATCAGATCTTTTCATACGCATGACATGGCGTACATTTTCATTAATAATTACTTCGTTCTCAGTATTATCTGGGCTTACTAGCATTAACTCGTGTATGAGAATACGACTAGATGCTTCCGTATCAAAATTTCCCTGTAAATCAATAAGTTTACAATCCAAATCAGGATGCTCATTCATAATAACTCTCCCAAGTCCCCATAAAGGTGCTTGTGATGGGTTAGTCTCAAACGAGAAATCCTGATTTTCTTTAGCTATTGTTGCACCCCCAGAGGTCACTATTTTTAATTGAGGTTGTTTAATTATTTCAGACTTTTCTATGCCCCTCACTAAATCTACTGTGCTACTACATCTTAAATTCTGTAGTTTAAAACCATTATCTTCAACCTCGTTATGCCAACGTAAACCCATTAAATGAACTATTACATCACAACTCACATCTTGTTTATTCAATGTAGAAAAGATGTGATCAAAGTGCTCTTCTGTTTCATTATTTGTTGAATTAAAATTTAACGAAAAATGCATTGGACCCAAACGTTTATAAGTCTCTCCCGTTTCTACTAAAATTACTTGGTGACCTGCTTTTTTTAATTCAGTGATCACTGAATGTGATAATGAATTTGAAATCTCATCATCATCTTTCAAAATCATCCAATTTTGAACCTCAGCTTCATCAGAAGTAGTTTTTTCAATTTCTACTGGTTGATTATGGTTGGCGATAACCATAAAAGCACCAACATCGCCTGTGGCCTCTGGCTCTACTAACAACTCTACTTGATCAAAACCTAAGTCTTTCAAGTCTGAGCGCCAAGCTTTGGCTGTCATCAGAAGTGGCGAAGGACTAGTTTCCTCTGTTGTATGAATCCACCAGTCAGCCTGCAGACCAAAAGTCATATCCATAAAGCGATCTGATTGCCTTTCAATTAACAACAAGACCCCTTTGGAAGAAAGGACCTTTTTAATATTCTCTTGTGCTTTTACACAATCATCTGATCGGTATAAGGTATTTGCTGCTATTACTATGTCGAATTTAGAACCTTGTAACAAACCATCTGAAATTTCCTGACTAAAATCTAACTGCTCTGTTGTGACAAAACTCCAATCCTCTAAAGAGAAACCAGCTTTTAATAACAATTCTTCATCATGATGAAGATACAAATAATCACATTGTTCCGACGGAAGAACTGGTAAAATTTGTTGGCTTATCTCAGTATCATTGCCACCTATTTCTAAGATTCTAAGCCTCTTATTTGCCGGCCAATCCGATACTATTTCACTTAAAATTTTTCTAAGTGCAAGATTCATGCTTAAGTTACTTGGAGAAGCTCCGCTCCAATGTTCCTGAATACTACTTTTACTTGAGTACAATAAGCTTTTAGCATCAACTTTATTCTGTAATACATCAGCCAAATGCTTGCCGCAGCGGCCTAACAGCATTAACTCAGGAAGATAATCAGGTGAATCGCCAAGAACAGACAGCCAAATATCCTCTGCAGATGGTAAATCACTTGATACTTCTAATAGCCATTGATCATTCTCAAAAGTCGCTAACTCGTCTTCTACCAATATTTCAAGCAAACGTGATAACAATGGTAGTTTTACTGATTCAATATGTGCTTGTTCTGCCAATGACTGTAAAGTGAATTCATCACCCTTTGGGTTCAGACTTTGAATAGCCTGCCATGCAAACATAGATACCATTAAATCAAATAAGGGTAAAACTTGTTGATAGTGCCTATCTCTTTGTATAGGTAGACTCATGACTTCTTCAAAAATTCAACAGCATTGCTTACTAAAGCAGCTGGTTCCGCAATCGGAGAAGCTTTAGTAGTATCTTTCAATGGCATTAAAAATGGTTGAAATTCATAACTAGCAGGTAATAAAGCTGCACTACGCATCAGCTGTACACCTCTAAAACGACAGTCTTTTAATTCAACTAAAACAGTTCCTGCAGAATCTAATAATAAGTAATCAGCTACCACAGACTGAGGACTTTGCTTGGTCACATTTACAGCAAATATGAAAGCTTTTGTATTGACGAAGAATAGTAATAGAGCTTTCCGATTTGAACAGGTATTAATGCTGCCTGATTTCCACTTTCAATTTTGTTTGAAAAAATATCGACGAGAACCTGAAAACCGGCATCAAGTAACGCGGGGTGAAGTAGATATGAAGAGTTATCTATTGTTAATTGATTCCTGCTTTTAATTTTAGCCAAAGCACTAAGTGATGAAACCCAAACTTCCTCAATCCCCTGAAATGTCGGGCCATAACTCAAACCAACTGACTCCGTAAGTTTATAATGACCCGCAGAAGAAATAGTATGATTAGTATTAGCAATATAACTATTCAACGCATAGTTTTCGGGTTGCCTCTTATTCGTTTTACCTAGCAACCTGCCAACAACATTTTCTGACCACTGACTTTCACTTAGACGATCACGACTACTTATAATGAAACTACCGTCTTTTGGGAGTAGCTTAAAACGTAACGTTTTGGCATGATCTAATACAATCGGCGCTCTAATCTCTAAATTTTCTATCTCCCACTGCTGTTTAGAAACCTCATCATTTGAAAACCATTCTTTAGACGCAGCAAGTGCCATCTCAACGAAAGCAGCCGCTGGCATTACTGCACCGCCATCAACAACATGATCATTTAGATACGGGAGTATTTCCACATCTACCTGGTTCTCCCAACTAGCTTCTTGATTATTTAAACGATATCCGAGTAGTGGATGAGTTCTATCTCTATTTACGAGATCCAATCCCTCTGCGGTTAAAGTGTACCAATGCTTTTCTTTCTGCCAAGGATAATGGGGCAAATCTATATGCTGGCCTGATTTTTTAGGGAACATAGTATTTTCGTCTAAGTCACATCCAGCAAGATGACAACTATAAAGCGCACTAAGTAAACCAGTTTTTGTTTCCCCCTGGCGTTTTATAGTGGTTAACGCCAAGGATGAAATATCCTTAGCTCTGCTACATTCGTTCACATAAGTTCTTAGAACTGGATGAGGCCCAATTTCTAGATATACCTGATATCCTCGATCCAACATTTTACCCATTGCTTTAGAAAACAGAACAGGTTTACGAATATTTTCCCACCAATAATTAGCGGTTAACTCTTCACCTTTAAATTTATTTCCACTAACTGTTGAGAAAAAATCTACATTAGTTTTTTGAAGTTTTAAATTTTTTAAGGAAGTCCGAATTTCATCCTTAACAGGATCCATAGCATTGCTATGAAATGCATAATCCAAATCAAGTAGGCGACAAAAAATATTATTCTCTTTTAAGTGATTTTCTATAATTTGAAGTGATTCTAATGAGCCAGAAAGTGTGACTGATTTTGGACTATTGATACCTGCAATTGACACATCGCTTTCAAGCAGAAGCTCTTCTATTAGTTTTATAGCTTCTGATTCGCTAATAGCTGCGGCAGCCATTCGCCCCATACCACTGGTTTTCCCTTGAGCATGGCTGCGTCGATAGATAACCTCAGTAGCTTGAGCCAAATCTAAAGCTCCTGAAGCCCATGCAGCAGCAACTTCACCGACACTATGACCAATGACAGCATCAGCTCTTAAACCTTTAGATTCAAGTACTTTAATTACACCTACTTGTAAGGCAAACAACAATGGTTGTGCAACTTCCGTTAAGTGAAGCTTTGAATCTTCTTCAGAAGCCTTAAATTCATCGATTAAAGAGATATCATCATAAACACTAATCAGTTTGTTTATTCTCAATACGGTTTCAAGGAAAAGAGGCTCTTTTTCTAATAACTCACACCCCATTCCCTGCCACTGCGATCCATTGCCAGAGAAGACTAAAGCAAGTTTTACAGTGCCATTTTGATTCAAGGAATTTTCGTTCTCAATCTCTACTTTGGTTCCAGCTGTTGCACCGGTATGAATTTCACCTTGAGAATAAGCATGCAAACACTCTATAACTTCCTCTACTGTTTCTGCATTTATAGCAAGTCCATGATCAAACTTTTGACGGGTTTTATAGGCTGAATATGCGATATCATCAAAATCATTACTAGAATGATGTAACAAATCACGATATTGCCCTGCCATTGTTTTCAAAGCATTTTCACTTTTAGCTGAAAGCAAAAGCGGTGAATGTGTTAGGTGCTGTTGTGTACTACTATCATCTGTTTTATTTTTTACTTTGTTTACACTAGTTGAATTTTTATATTCCGCAACCTTATATTCCTCAACAATCACATGAGCATTCGCACCACCAAAGCCGAAAGAATTAACACCCATAAACAAGGTTTTCTTTTTTCCTTTTAAAGGAGTAAATGAAGTAACAACTGATAATTTATCAGCTTCAAAGTCAATATTTGGGTTTGGTGTTTCAAAGTGTAATGACGGCGGTATCGCCCTATTTTTTAGGCTTAATATTACTTTTAACAAGCCAGCCATACCTGAGGCAGTTTCAAGATGCCCCAAATTAGTTTTTGCAGAACCTATAGGTAGGGCTTTTTTTCTTGGCCTTCCCAAGACTTTTGCCAAAGCGCCTGCTTCCAAAGGATCTCCAACCATCGTGCCTGTGCCATGTGCTTCCAAATAGCTAAGATCATCGGGATTTACGCCTGCTCGTTTGTATATAGTTTCAAGTAATCCTGCTTGACCTTCAGTACTGGGTAACGTGATTCCATTAGTACGCCCATCACAGTTAATTGCAGTATCCACTATCACAGCATGAATCGGATCACCATCTGCTTCTGCATCTTCCAGTGGTTTGAGGAATAATACAGCAGAACCTTCAGATCTAACGTAGCCATCTCCACTAGCATCAAAAGCTCGACAACGACCACGCGGTGACAGCATGGATGCTTTTGAGAACCCGACAAAACCAAATGGATGAAGCAGCATATTCACCCCCCCAGTTATAGCCATAGGAGCATCGCCATTCCAAATCGCATTGCAGGCTTGATGTAGCGCTACTAGAGAAGAAGAGCAAGCAGTATCTACAGACACACTTGGTCCGTGCAAGTCATATATATAAGATATTCTATTTGAAGCAATACTGGCTGTATTACCTGTCATTGAATAAGGATCCAATGAACTTAAATCATCCATGCGACGATGTGCATAATCAGTACTGGCGATACCTATATATACAGCACATTGGGAGCCAGCTAGAGTTTCAGGTATTTGCTTACCATCTTCGAGAGCTTCCCATGTTAGTTCTAAAAGGAGCCGTTGTTGTGGATCCATTTGGGCAGCTTCACGAGGGGAAATACCAAAGAAAGCCGCGTCGAATTCATCTACCTGTGGTAACACACCTGCGGCAAACGTATAACTTTTACCTGGTTCTTTTTTATTCGGGTGTTTGTAAAAATTAGTTCCCCATCGTTCTGAACTAACTTCCGTTACTACATCTATTCCGTTTTTTAAAACTTCCCAATAGGCTTCAGGTGAAGAGGCTTCACCTGGAAAACGACAAGCCATACCGACAACGGCAATTTTCTTTTTTGCTTCTGACAATGAACTATCCTTGAGGAGATCTCACACCCTTATTTGTATTAGGGATTCTACATGATAATGCACCTTTCGTGCATAGCTTATGAAACTAAATTAATAAGCAATGATAAACAGGTTATAGCTTAACAGACAATCTGAAATCTATAAGTTCAATTATTAATTTCTATGATTAATTTTCATTGGTAGATGCCCTTTGGGCCTTAAGGTCAGTCGACATTCATGCTTTACCTCTTCATTTTCACAGGATCAAGAGATAGACGGAATTTTTGCGCCAGGATAGCTATCGATAATACAGATTCGATTATTCCAAAATTTTTACCCAAACAAACTCTAGGACCAGCACTGAATGGAATATAGGTAAATTTAATTGGCTTGGGAGCATCTGGCATAAATCTTTCTGGTATAAAATGATCTGGTTTATCCCAGTATTTTCCATGCTGATGATTCAACATCTGCCTCAAAACTAACCAACTTATTAATTATTAATGTAACCTCTCCTATATTTAACATATTTCTTGAATTTAATATTTATTAATTGCAAGATGCCCCATTAAATTACAAAACCTCCGAAAAAATATTGGAGCAAAATCTAGATGACCCCATTAATACCACCCTACCCAAAAAGACACAAGAAAAAGATAAATCCCTTTCAAGTATTATATTACGCGCGCAACGATTTGCTTTCAGTGTGGAATGAAAGTGACTTTAGCACCGAGTTCATGTCACAAAAAATACTCAGGCAACATGTTTTTATTGCAAATTCTCCTGATACCATCCGTTATGTCCTGATCGAAAACAAGGATAATTATGAGCGTAAAAGCCCTCAGATTAAACGTGCGCTTGAGCCACTCTTAGGTGATGGATTATTTATTAGTGATGGTAAAACTTGGTCGTCCAGACGCAAAATACAAACCCCCTTGTTTGATAATTCTCACATCCAGATGTACAGTAAAACAATGATATCTACTATCAAGGAAATGGCTGATAACTGGCAGACAAAGGGAGATAATGCCTATATTGAAGCGCACACTGAAATGGCAAAACTTGCCGCCGAAATTATTGCTCGTACAATGTTTGGTGAAAAACTTGGAGCTGAAAACAGTGGCGCTGTCGTTGGGGCATTTGCTGACTATCAATCTGTTGTAAAACAAATGGCTTTATCCAACTTTCTGGGACTTCCAGACTGGATGCCCAATGTAAATGCAAAAATTGGTAAAGCACGTGTTGCCGCAAAAACTATTCATGAAGCTGTTGATGCAATTATAGCCAAAGCCGAACATGGTGGCCATGATGGTACCATGGTCGCAGAATTTATCAAAGCCAATCAGGCTGAAAATGGACTCGACACAATGACTCGCAAACAGATTCGCAATGAGCTGATTGTATTTTTTCTAGCGGGCCATGAGACAACTGCCAATGTACTTGCATGGACTTGGTATTTAATCTCGCAAGCCCCTGATGTAGAACAAAAACTACATGAGGAACTTGGTGATGTATTAGATGGCAGGGCTCCAGAATATGCCGATATAGAAAAATTAAAATACACGCGTGCCATCCTGGATGAGACCATGCGTCTTTATCCACCTGTCCCTATCCTCTCCAGACAAGCATTGAAAGAAGACAAGATTCGTGGAAAAAAAATTCCGGCGGGTTCATTAATGCTCGTCGTTCCCTGGTTAATTCAACGCCATAAAAAATACTGGAAAGATCCTGACCACTTTATACCTGAACGTTTTATGCCGGGGGCTGAAAAACCAATAAAGTTTACCTACATCCCTTTTAGCGCAGGCCCTAGAGTTTGTTTAGGAAAGAGTTTCGGAATAACCGAATCGGTACTCGCAGTTGCAATTATCGCGCAACGATTCCGTTTATCGTTACCTGCAGAAGTTGATGTTAAGCACGAATGTCGTCTGACCTTACGACCAAAAGGCAAACTGCCTATGACTTTGCATACTAGGTAGTAATAACAATTAATCAGGCAATAACTGATATATAGGAAGCTCTAAAAACTTTCATAAAAGTTTTAAACCATACCCATTGCTTTCATCATGACAAACACTTCTTTTAATCCCATGCCATTCGTGCTTGATATGTAAATGGGTTTCTGCAAACCATTAAATTTATTTTTGTGCGAGGCATTGCCCATAAAGGGATAAAGAAAGTTTAGTTTCTCAAAGGCATACATAAATGATTTCCGGGTGTACATATGGTAGTTCTCAAGTTCATTCACCATCCCCCTTTGCAGACAAAGCGGAGACATTCCCAAAGAGACAAACTGCACGCCTTCTTCCTTGAAAATCTCTATCGCAGACAAAATTATAAATACACTGGTGCCATGCGGCGCCTCATCATTCATACGATCCATATTATGAAAATATCCTATGATTTTTCTATCCTCATAAATAGGATCAAACACTGCCAATGCGATTAATTTTTCATCTTTAAAAGCCCAAAAATAGCGCACACCTTCTTCGTTTTTAAAGCGCAAAGGTCGTACTACAAAACCAAAACTTCTGCCCTTTTTACTTTCTAGCCACTTTTTAGATAATTCATTAATTTCATCAATGTTTTGGCAATCTTCAATCGGCATTTCCTTTACAACAACACCTTCTCGAATACATTTGTTACGCCATTGCCGTAATTTTGCGCGCTTTTTCCCTTTGAGATCAGAATCTTCGATCAGTATATCTGTTTCAATACCAAACTGATTGACCTGAAGCCCCATTTGAACAAGGATTTCAGCAAACTTTTTTGATATGCTGACAAAAATCACATTAGGATATTTTTTGATAAAGGAAGTAATTATTTTTTGATAATCCCCAACCGCACAAATAGGATCGGCAAGTATCAATTTACGCTCTTTCCATACCCAAAACCAATGCTTAAAGCTGATGTAGGCAATATAACCCACCCCTTCCATAACAAAATATTCCCTGTCAGGCTCAAGGCTGGTATATGCCATGCAGTGGCTGCCATATTTTTTAAGATAGGGAATTAAATCAGACTTTGAAGCTGGCACTTTTGTCTCTTTATTTCTATTATAGGTACAGTAATTAACTGACTTCTCTATTATCTTCGTCTTCATCTACGCTTTCAGAGCTACTTGTGGAAGGGTGTCCAATTAGTGTTAAAGGCGCCAATTCCTGTAAAGCACGTTCGTACACACGGCGTTTAAAATAAACTACCTCTTTGGCTGGTAGCCAATAATTTACCCAACGCCAGCCATCAAACTCAGGAACGCCACATGCCGTTAAATCTACTGAAGAATCTTCACATGTTAGTCTTAATAAGAACCAACGCTGTTTTTGACCAATACAAACCTTACCATTATTGCAACGACGAACCATTTTATTGGGAAGACGATAACGTAACCAATCTTGAGTAGATCCTACCACCTGAACGTGCTTTTCACGTAAACCCGTTTCCTCATGCAATTCTCTAAACATTGCTTCAAGTGGTGTTTCGCCTTTATCAATACCACCTTGTGGAAACTGCCAGGAAGTCTGGCCTATTCTTTTTCCCCAAAATACTTCACCATCGCAATTGGAAAGGATGATACCTACATTGGCTCGAAAGCCTTCATCATCAATCACGATATTCTCCAAAACTATCAAATATGCCAATTCTTCCACATCGACAGTGAATCAGCAAATTTTTAGCGATACAATAAGGGAATTAATCTTTTTTACATGGAATTAGCATGGCACTAGCATTATTCGATTTAGACAATACTCTGTTAGATGGGGACAGCGATTATGAATGGGGAAACTTCTTGGTTTCAAAAAATCTTGTTGATGAAGAAGAATATGAAAGAGCCAATACCTACTTCTATGAGCAATACAAGAACGGCACCTTGGATATCATAGAATTTTCCGCCTTTAGCTTTAAACCACTTTCCTTACGTGACAGAGAAGAGCTAGTTTCATTGCACAAAGAGTTTATGCATAACTACATTTTACCTAGAATAAAACCTCAAACTGCCAACGTGCTAAATAAGCATAGGAATCAAGGAGATACCTTAGTCATTATTACAGCTACAAATAGTTTCATTACTCGTCCAATTGCGACTCACTTAGATATTCAACACCTCATTGCTACCGAACCAAAAGTCATCGATGGCAGATACACCACAGAGATTGAAGGCACTCCATGTTTCCAGGAAGGCAAAGTAACACGCCTTAAAGAATGGCTTAAAACAAATAAGCAATCTATGGCAGGAAGTTATTTCTATAGCGATTCAATAAACGATCTTCCTTTGCTAGAAATAGTAGATATGCCCATTGTGATTGACCCAGATGATAAATTACGTGAAGTAGCCACTAAACGGGATTGGGAGATTACTACATTAAAATAGCTTATTTAATAGCCACCCCCCTACTTTCAGGCAGTTTTTTATTTAAAGAGTTTATCTACCACGCTCTCTCAGCTTATTTACAAACCAAAAAAGGGTGGCGAAGCTACATCAGGCAAATTAAATTTTTCAGGATATTTGACACTCACAAAATACAAGCCACAGGCGGGTGCAGTTATTCCTGCTTGAGTGCGATCTTTTATTTCTAGTAGCTCTGAAAACCATTGAGGTGATTTATCCCCAGTGCCAACTTTTAATAAACTACCAGCAATATTCCTTACCATATGATGCAGAAATGCATTGGCAACGATATCAACGTAGATATATCGACGATCTCGAGTCACCCTTATTTCCTGCAAATCTCGCATTGCATGTTTTGCCTGACACCCTGCAGCTCGAAAACTACTGAAATCATTTTCTCCTAGCAATCTAGTCGCAGCATCTTGCATGGCATTTTCATTCAATTGATCTCGAAACCAACAGACCTTTTTATCTAATAGAGCCGGACGCGTTTGTTGATTGAGAATAATGTAGCGATAACGTCTTGAGAGCGCAGTAAAACGCGCATGAAATTCTTTATCAACCGTTTGAATCCAGCTCAGAGCAATATCATCAGGGAGATTAGTATTGGTTCCCATAATCCATGCTTTTTCATCCCGAATCGCGTCAGACTCAAAATGCACTATTTGACCAATTCCATGCACACCGCTATCGGTACGACCTGAACATGTCAAATTAACTTCGTGGTTTGCTACTGAGGATAAAGCGCTTTCTACCTCACCCTGAACTGAAGGTCCATGTGACAAACGCTGCCAGCCGTAGTAAGCAGTTCCATCGTATTCTATGCATGCTGCGTATTTCATTTAAAACTCTGAGATAGTGAGGCACAAGTATATCGCCTTGCCTTATCTATATGCTATCTTTAGACCCATATGAATAGATTTCGACCATAAAAAAACCGGGCTATGCCCGGTTTTTAATTAACTATTGATTAGTTAAATTAGTACTTAGCTATAGTTTAGCCATTGTTATGAAGCAACTCTTCTGCTTGACGCTTCTGTTCATCGCTCCCTGCTTCCATTACTTCTTCCAATGTACTTCTTGCTCCTTCGATATCTCCCATGTCGATATACGCTTTTGCAAGATCAATTTTAGTTTCAACTTGTGTTTCTTCGATCACTTCAGCACCTGAATCCAAATCCAGGAATGATAAGTTATCATCGAAATCAGCTAATAAATTATCTTCATCAAGTGTGTCATCTAGATTTTCGCTGGCAGCCGCCTTGTAGGCATGATCATCTGGCATAATTTTATCAAAGTCATCTGAATCAAGTTCAAGATTAAGGTTTGCCAAATCATGACTTTCTGCCATATCCAAGCCCTCTTCCAAAGAAACTTCAGAAAAATCCGCTTCATCTAACATCTTATCTAATGAATCATCATCCATTGAGATATCTAGATCATCTGCAACATCGGCTACGGCTTCTGTTGCTTTATCAGTCGTATCATCTTTTGCTCCAAATATATCGTTACTAAAATCATCATCAAGATCAATCATGTCTGTATCAGCGCTATCAGTTATATCTGTATCGATATCTGCATCAAACTCTTCAAGGTCATCTACAGTCGCGACAGGATCAATCGTGTCATCTTCGCCCAGGATATCATCTAGATCGAAATCTTCTAGCCCATCGATGTCTTCATCCAGGTCTGCGATATCGTCCGTTTCTTCATCAAAACTAGCTTTCTCAGGTTCATCAAGAATAGTGTCTTCTATCAAGTCGTCATCAGAAAGTGCGTTAGCCATATCTTCAACAACTTCCTCTGCTTTATCATCCGCCGATGCTACTGCTGTTCCAGCTACCATCGCAACACCAGCTGCAGCTACTGCAACATCACCCATCTTTGGCAATGATGAACTATCATATAATTTACTATCTGGAAGCAGTGTTTTACCCCACTCACAGATTTCATCCCAGTAGTTTTGCTTATCATTTGCTTCTAGATCCAGGAAGACTTTAGTGGCTTCTTCAAATGATTCTTTCTCGCCTGCCGCTTTATAATTTTCAAGCAACTTGGCATGTAGTGCTGCATTATTAGGATAATTAGTGATTGCACGTTTTATCTCAGATTCTGCCTGGTCATGTAAACCATAAACTATGTAAACATCAGCTTCTTGTATCAAGTCATCTAATTCATTTTCAGATTCAGCTGACGCAGGTTCTGGATGATTCTCTTCCACATCAGTGTGTGCTTCTATATCTTCATCGTGCATTACCAATACAGATTCATCAATCATCTCATTGTCATCAACGAATGTTGTTTCATCCTTTGCAAAGTCATCACTTTGATCACCATGTAGACCATCATCAATCAAGCTTGAAAAATCTTCTACATCATCACCTTTGGATTTACGACGTCTCATGTACGCTAATCCACCTAGCAGAGCAAGCAGTGAACCTCCTCCAATACCTAAGGCAGTTGGCGAGCTTATCATGCTCATAATATCGAAAGACTCTTCTGCAACGTCATTCTTAAATGGAGGAGTTGGTTTAACTTTAGGCGTAACTGGCTCTACAACTACTGGAGTATCTGCAACTACAGCAGTCTCAGGAGTTCGAATTATTTCGCCATTCTCATTGGCTAAACTACCCGCCACTTGCTCTTGAATATCTGTGCCTTGATTAGCAACAACTGGTTGAGCTGTATCTACTTCTTCAGCTGTTTCATTATTTACAGCAGCATCTACTGTTTCTTCTGTAGTTGGTGCTGGAGATGCTTCACCACTCAAATTAGCTTGTAATCCGGCTAATTGTTCACTCTTAAGTGTAATCAAACGATTCTTTTTACGAAGCAATGATTCAAGTTCTGAAACTCGAGATTTTAATTCTTCGTTTTCGTTTTGCTTAGAAGTCAAAGCCTCTGTCAACATCACTAACTGCTTATTAAGTTCTGCAACCGAACCTTTACCTGTTGCTGATCCAGCAGCGTTATCAGTTTTACCCATAACTTCCAGGCGAGCTGCTTGATTCGCTGACTTCGAACTACCTTTAGCCTTTGCAACCTGTTCTGCACGCGCTGCTTTCCAAGCTCTAGCTTGAGCAACAATTTGTGATTTAGCTGCACGAACAGCCGTTGAACGAGCTTCTTGAACAGAAGGACGAGCCATAAGAACACCTGATTTCAGGTTATTCATATTATCTTTACTAAACGCTCTACGGTTTTTCTCGAACAAAGCAATCATCATCTGCTCTTTACGAACACCTTTGTAACCTAGCTTGCCTGCAATCTTTGATAATGTATCACCGCGTCTAACACGATAATTTCTAGTTTGTGGTGCCTGGGCTACTCTAGCTGGTGCTGCAGCAGGCCTTCTTACCGGGGCACTACGAGCTGGCGCAGGAGCCGCTGCTCGCACTACACGGCGTGGCTGTTGAACTCTGCGAGGCTGTTGTTGAACGCGGCGAGGCTGAACAGCAGGACGTGTAATACGACCCTGTGCTCTTGGCTCTGCTCGAACACCTGCATTATTACTAGCGATCGCCGTATTAGGTCGCATCAATACAGGCGGATCAAGAAGAACGGTATATTCTTTAAGGAGTTGCCCATTAGGCCAGCTAACTTCAAGTAAGAAGTTAAGGAACGGCTCATTAATTGGCTGACTGGAACTAACCAGAATAACTGGACGGCCATTTTGTACAGTTGTTCTAAAACGAATACTGTTCAAGAATGCTGGCCTATCAATTCCTACTCGATTAAACACATCAGGAGAAGCAACTCTAACACGTAGACTTTTCGCTTCTGCGACGCTTGTTGAAAGCAAGTTAATTTTACCCTGGAACGGTTGATTCAAACTAGATTTTGATTCAATCTCGCCTAGGCTGAGTGCGTTAGAAGCTGTTGGGATAGCCATTGCCATACATATGGCTAGGCTTAAGGCTTTCTTATTCACTTGTTATTCCCCTTTTATTATTTTTATCAACATTCTGAATCCATTCATTGCTTCAACAAACATTCGAAACATTCCTGAGACTCATTGCTCTTATTAGAGCTAATGGTTAGTTATATTTATTGTTATTAAACATTTACTTATAGCGTCCTTTATTTATTATTAATGCCATGTAGTAAATGCTCCAGACCCCTAAACACTGGATACTGTGAATAAATATATCAAAATAAGCATGAATCAAAACTGAACGATTAAAGTTTTTGTCATTAATTGTCCATTTATAAAAAAAACCTGTCAGAAAGTGACACTACCTGACAGGTTTTAACGTTGTAACCTTGATAAACCTTATTAATGTATTAAGGCTTAAAGAATAGTAATTTTACACAACTAGTAATAAAAGAATCACTGTTTAGATATAATCGCGAATTAATACTTCAGCGATTTGAATACTATTTAAAGCCGCACCTTTTCTAACATTGTCTGCAACAACCCACATATTCAGTCCGTTAGAATGAGAAATATCTTCACGAATTCTACCCACATATACCGGGTCATTATTCGCTCCTTCAGAAACAGCAGTCGGATAACCACCATCTTCACGTCGATCTATAACTTCTACGCCCGGTGCATTCTGTAATAATTCAGTGGCATATTCAGCAGTGATTTTATCGCGAGTTTCAATATGAACCGCTTCAGAGTGACCGAAGAAAACAGGAACACGAACCGCTGTAGGATTCACTAAAATATCCTCATCTTCCATGATCTTGTTTGTTTCCCATACCATCTTCATTTCTTCTTTGGTGTAACCATTCTCCTGGAATACATCAATCTGCGGGATGACATTGAAGGCTATTTGCTTTGGATAAACTTTAACTTTCGCCTCCTTGCCATTTAATAACTGTGCAGTTTGCCCAGCGAGCTCATCAATAGCTGGCTTACCTGAACCGGAAACCGCTTGATAAGTACACACATTGATTCGCGTAATTTTCGCAACATCATGAATCGGTTTCAATGCAACCAACATTTGAATCGTCGAGCAGTTCGGATTAGCTATAATTCCACGATTGGTATATTCAGCCACCGCATGCGGATTAACTTCTGGCACAACCAATGGAATATCATCGTCATAACGAAACTCTGAAGTGTTATCGATAACCACACAACCTTGCGAAGCAGCGATTGGTGCATATTCGCGAGAGATTGCACCACCCGGTGAGAACAAACCAATTTGTACTTTTGAGAAATCAAAGGTCGCCAAGTCTTCAACGACAATACTTTTACTTCCAAATTTAACACGCTTACCTGCTGAACGCTCACTCGCTAGGGCATAAACCGTTCCTACAGGAAAATTACGCTCCGCCAGAATCTCCAGCATTACTTCGCCTACAGCGCCCGTTGCGCCTACTACTGCTACATCATATGTTTTTGACATGTCTATTTTCCTTTTAAAGATGCAACAACCGCATCTCCCATCTCACTTGTACTTACTTTTTGCGTACCTTGTTTTCCTTCAACGTAAATATCCGCAGTACGTAAACCTTTCTTCAATACCGACTTAACCGCTGCATCAATTTTATCTGCCAATTCTGGCTGATTTAAAGAGTAACGTAGCATCATGCTTACCGACATAATTGTCGCTAAAGGATTCGCAATATTTTTTCCCGCGATATCAGGTGCTGACCCATGAATCGGCTCGTACATGCCTTTGCCGTTTGCATCTAATGACGCCGAAGGCAACATACCGATAGAACCCGTCAACATCGCAGCCGTATCTGATAAAATATCACCAAACATATTACCCGTTACCATTACATCGAATTGTTTAGGATCTTTCACCAACTGCATCGATGCGTTATCCACATACATATGGCTCACTTCAACTTCAGGGTATTCCTTAGCCACGCGGTCAATTACTTCGTGCCACAACTCCATAACCTCAAGTACGTTGGCTTTATCTACCGAACAAAGACGCCTGCCACGCTTCATGGCAATCTGGAAAGCAGAATGCGCAATACGCTCAATCTCAGATTCTTTATAAATGAGTGTGTTATAACCCTGGCGCTCACCACCTTCTAGCTCACGAATACCCCTTGGTTCACCAAAGTAGATACCACCTGTTAATTCACGAACAATCATCATATCCAGACCCGCAACAATCTCAGAACGTAATGATGAAGCATCTGCTAACTCTTCATTAAGAATAGCAGGACGCAAGTTCGAGAATAATTGTAGATCAGCACGAATACCCAATAAGCCACGTTCAGGTCTAAGGTCACGAGGTAACTCTTCGTATTCATAACCACCTACAGCACCCAATAAAATAGCATCCGCTTCTTTGGCTAAAACTTGAGTTGCCGGTGGATAAGGATGACCATCAGCGTCATAAGCTGCTCCGCCGATATCAGCATTGGTAATTTCCACATCCAAACCAAAATCTGATTTAAGGGTGTCAATTACTTTGATTGCCTCTGCAACAATCTCTTTGCCGATACCATCTCCGGGAAGTACTAAAATTTTCTGTGTCATGTGTTTTCCTGTTAATTCTAGATCTATTTATATTCTGTGAATTCTTTATTTCTTGGTCCTTTATGCCTTTAAAAAACCCTATAAGTAGGGGGGGGTGACCTTTGATATATTCTTCACATTTCACCCAGTTCGACTATTGTACATCGACGATTCCAAAAGGAATCTACGATGGACTTTAGTGAACTTACCGTTTTGTCGTTTAAAACGGTTAATTCAATTATTTGACTTGTCATTTTCTGGCTCTTGGTGAGCCTAGAAAAGTCACCCCCCTACTTTTAGCCACTTTTTTTAATATTAACTAAATAACCAGGGAGCGGATTGCTGTCTCTTCTCTTCATACGCTTTGATGTCATCTGCGTGTTGTAATGTTAAGCCAATATCATCCAAACCATTTAATAAACAATGCTTACGAAACTCATCAACTTTAAAGCTGTAAATTTTTCCATCAGGGCTAATTACTTGTTGTTTTTCTAAATCAACTGTAAGTTCATAGCCTTCATTTGCTTCAACCACCTGGAACAACTCTTCAACTTCTTTATCTTTTAAAACAATAGGTAACAAACCATTCTTAAAACTATTATTGAAGAATATATCTGCATAACTTGGGGCAATAACCACACGAATACCGAAATCCGTTAGTGCCCAGACAGCATGTTCGCGCGATGAACCACAGCCAAAGTTTTCACGTGCCAATAATACTGATCCACCTTGGTAACGTGCTTGATTCAACACAAAGTCTGGTTTAATCGCACGTTTAGAATGATCCATGCCCGGCTCACCCGCTTTCTCGTAGCGCCAGTCATCAAATAAGGTCGGACCAAAACCGGTACGGCTGATCGACTTTAAATATTGCTTTGGGATAATCGCATCGGTATCCACATTCGAACGATCTAATGGAATCACTAAACCTTTATGTACTGTAAATTTCTCCATGATTACATCTCTGCTCTATCTAGTTCGCGCACATCAACAAAATGCCCTTTTATCGCTGCAGCCGCTGCCATGGCAGGGCTTACCAAATGCGTTCTTCCGCCCTGTCCCTGTCGCCCTTCAAAATTTCGGTTTGATGTCGACGCACAACGCTCACCCGGTTCCAGTTTATCGGCGTTCATTGCCAAACACATTGAACAACCAGGCTCCCGCCATTCGAAACCAGCATCACTAAAGATAGTATCCAAACCTTCATCTTCTGCCTGTTTTTTGACTAGACCAGAACCCGGAACAACCATTGCTAGCGTCACATTATCTGCAACTTTGTTACCTTTAACCACTGATGCAGCTTCGCGCATATCTTCAATACGTGAGTTAGTACATGAACCAATAAATATTTTATCAACAGCAATTTCATTGATCGACTGGCCTGCTTCAAGCCCCATGTATTTAAGCGCAGCAGCGATGCCCTGGCTTTTAACCGCATCTTCTTCAGCTGCTGGATCAGGTACTCTGGCGTTCACAGGCAACACCATTTCAGGTGAAGTTCCCCAAGTTACTTGTGGCTCGATACTGCCTGCATGAATACGTACGATTTCATCGAATTCTGCATCATCGTCTGACTTAAGATCCTGCCACGCTTCAACCGCTTTATCCCACGTTTCACCTGTTGGTGAATAAGGACGGCCTTTTACGTAATCGATAGTAGTTTGGTCTACTGCGATCATGCCCGCACGTGCACCACCTTCGATGGCCATATTACAAACAGTCATACGCCCTTCCATAGAAAGATCAGTGATTGCTTCACCAGCAAATTCAATAGCGCAACCTGTGCCACCTGCCGTTCCGATTTCACCGATAATGGCTAATACAATATCCTTTGCTGTTACGCCAGGGCCAACCTTGCCATCGACACTCACCAGCATGTTCTTCATTTTCTTTTGAATTAAACACTGGGTTGCCATCACGTGCTCAACTTCAGAAGTACCTATACCATGTGCCAATGCGCCAAACGCACCATGTGTAGAAGTATGTGAATCACCACACACAACCGTCATACCCGGTAAAGTTGCACCCTGCTCAGGGCCGATAACATGGACGATTCCCTGACGGATATCATCCATCAAGAATTCAATAATTTTGTATTCTTCACAGTTCTTATTCAGCGTTTCGATCTGAATCTTGGCTACTGGATCAGAGATACCTGCAGTACCATTACCTCGATGTGCTTTGGTTGTCGGCACATTATGATCAGGAACAGCGACAATCGAATTGGTGCGCCATAGATCACGATTCGCCATTCTCAAGCCTTCAAAAGCCTGTGGAGATGTAACCTCATGAACAAGATGTCGATCGATATATAATAAAGCTGTTCCGTCTTCTTCACGGACTACATGTGAATCGAATATCTTATCGTAAAGTGTTTTTCCAGACATGATATCTTCCTTTTATTCAATCCTAGTAACAACCACGCAAAAGCCAGAAGCTTTGAAGTACGTGAGATACTTTTAATTCAAGTGAGTTTACTCTTAATACTTATATAACTATAATTGTATTTATTCATATTTTTCATTCCAATTAGTTATATATAATTAAGATTCTTGTTATTATGGATATATCAGCATACAGAGCTTTCATTGGCGTTGCCGAATTAGGGACATTCTCTAAGGCAGCAGAACATCTATATATTACGCAACCTGCCGTGAGCAAACGCATAGCTTTACTGGAAGAACAATTAGGTAGCAGACTATTTGATCGCATAGGCAAACGTGTAATGCTCAATGAAGCGGGACGCGCATTATTACCAATTGCAGAACGCATCCTGCAAGACATGAAAGAATCACAACGTGTTATCGATAACCTCAATGGCCAAGTCAGTGGTGAATTATCACTGGTAACCTCCCACCATATTGGGCTCCGACGATTACCTGACATCTTAAAAAATTTTACCGAAAACTATCCTCAAGTAAGGTTAGATTTAGCATTTATGGATTCTGAAGATGCCTGCCATGATATAGAAAAAGGCCATTTCGAACTTGGCGTCGTCACGCTTCCATTATCAAATTCCAAACGTCTTAAAATTACCCCCTTATGGAATGACCCCCTGACGATTGCTGTTTCACCCGATCATCCATTGGTAGATATAGCCAATAACAAGTCGATTAATTTAACTGAACTCGCCAAACACAGCGCCATCCTGCCCGCGATTGGGACGTATACGAGAAGCGTAATCGAACAGCCAGTGATTCAAAAACACGGCGCACTAGATGTAATCCTGGAAACCAACTACCTCGAAACCATACGTATGATGGTAACTATAGGTTTAGGTTGGAGCGCTCTACCCAAAACCATGTTAGGTGAAGATCTGGCTGAAATTAAAGTAAAAGGCTTAAAGATAGAACGAACACTGGGAATTGTGCAACACGCGAATCGAAGCCTTTCAAACGCCGGTAAAGCATTTATTGAGATACTGGAAAAGCATACTCCTAAAGATTAATAATACTTCGATAAAGTCACACCTTTAAATTTGTGAGGCTTTGATATGGCAATAACCTTATGCTTTAGTCATCTCACATTAAAAATCGTAATGCTATTAACTTAACTCTTTGGATAAAACGACGACTACAATTCAAAGTTGTTTAAATGATTTTTCTAATCTTTATCTAATGTCATAACAATATAAGCATCTGGAAGGGATAGGTTTTCAACCTTATACCTACCACACTTGTATTCAAGCTATCTGAGGCATTGTCTTTGGTAAATAATTGCCAGTAAATAACTTATTTAATCGATTTTTTATAATTACATATTAAGGGTAATAGACTTTTGCTTGTAGCTTAGATTACTATCAAATCTTTTCTAAATTTCAGTGAATGAGAACCTATAAATGCCCTGCATCATACTCATCGATAATGGATCTATTCGTCCTAGTGCTGCGCTACAATTACGATCATTAGCAGAAAATTTATCCCTAGAATCAGGTCATAAAATTCACCCTGTATCCTGTAAACATTCGAATCGAATCCCCGCAACAGAACTTAATGGCAAACTTGCAGATACCTTTGGTGATTTTATGAAACAGCAACTTTCTGCTGGAGAAAGGGAGTTTATAATACTGCCACTCTTTTTTGGTAATAGCAGAGCTTTAACCTCTTTCATCCCAGATGAAGTAGTTATTTTAGAACAAGAGTTTGGCAAGTTTGAATTAAAAATTGCAGATACCATTTACCCAATTCCACTCGGTGAGCCTGACCTCACCTCTATTATTTATGATCATATTATTTCCACGTCATCTAGTGAATCAGAAGAACACTCCACGATAAAAAATGTCGTTCTCGTAGATCATGGCTCACCCGTACCTAGAGTAACTGCGGTAAGGCAGCATCTTGCAGAAAGCGTCAGAGAAAAATTAATCGTTGCAGACATTGACGCTGATGTTTTAGAAGAAGCAGTGATGGAGCGCCGCAAAGGTAAGGAATATGATTTCAATGGTGATTTATTGGAAGATTGGCTGATACAAAAGGCCCAAGCAGGTGAAATTCGAGCTTCAGTGATTTTGATGTTTTTCCTACCAGGAAGTCACGCAGGAGCAGATGGTGATATTGTAGAGATATGTGCTGCAATAATGGAAAAATATCCGGGGTTTCAGATTTCTATCAGCCCACTGATCAGTGAACACCCTAAATTGATTTCTATCTTAAATAAACGTTTACTAAGTAGCCTTAGTAAATAAATTATCACCCCCCTACTTTCAGGCACTTTTTTGTAAATCATTTTCAAATTTTAAAGTAGCCCTTTTCAAATTATTAGATTTTAACACTCACTGTAACTAGAAATTCGCGCATTATTTTCAATTGCTTTTCTCAAGCTGTCAAAATTGCTATCATCTTTTTCTATGAAACCATTTCTGTTCTTAATAAAAAGGCTTTTTTAGGATATAAATCTTAAAAGCACCCACATCATATACATCACGGATTATTGCAACTGCTACGTTGTCATGTCGACCTAAATAATTATAACCGGCCAAATCACCAGCTGTAATAGCACTATCCACTAAGAATTTTTGTGACAAATATCTGCCTATAGTCGACGCTTTATTTCCGAAAGCGAAACTTCTGCTTTATAAATCTTCAACTTTTTTGATTGGGCTATTATTCAAGACACCAATAACACCTTCAAAATAAGGCACACCTTTACTCGACTCTAATGCCAGAATCGAGACGCCTGGATTTCTTCTCTTGACTTTAACGTATGAAGCGTCATCAAGTCGGGCAAAATCAATATTTTTATTCATAAGAGCATCTATTGCATCTTTATAAGCAGGAAAAAAGACAGTATTGATTTCTACTTTTTTATTAAATTGAGTACTTAAGCTCTTTTCAAGATGTTGCAGTATTGGCGTATTTTGTTCATCCAACCAAGTACGTCGCTCTGACCCATAGATGCCAAAGTCTAGTTTTAATGTATCAGCGATTACATTTGCAGATAGCTACACTAATAGTATTGTTATAAATATTTTTGTTTTCATCATTGCATTTGAGCTTTTCAAATATTAAAAAGTCTCACCCATAAGCAACATAACTATATTTTCGCCGCACCATTTTTATTTATTAAATAATTTTTTAGTTAGCAGCAAATCAGCAAAATATTTTTTAATATTTTATTTAAAAATCATCAGAATACTTGCATACGTTTATATTAATTCATATTTGGCGCAAGATACTTGAATATACCGCAAATATATTACACTTATAAACCATCTATTTTGAGAAAGTATTTAGTAGCTATTTGTTAAAACCCGTACATAATGCTTAACTGATCCTGACCACGTAATACTACAAGATCAAGATTACGAGAATGTGTCAATTCGCTGATTATGAAATGTTGCATACTCGGTCCATCGAGCGTTTTACCATTAAGACTAGTCATTATATCTCCACTTTCAAAACCAAGGCGTATAAACTGATCAGTATTTCCCCCAGACATAATTTTATAACCCAGAAACCTCCCACCTTCAACTACAGCAAAAGGCCGTCTAATCATTAACAATCTTATTGGGTTACGACGTTTATCCTCTTCAAGAGTAATCCTTTGTTGCTGAATATCATTTTCAACCGTTTTCCAATAAGGTAAAGAATCGTTATTACCCCGAGATTCCATTTTTAAAATATGGCTCTCATCGTAATAGTTAATTTTTACCTGATTTTTAGTGATCTCCCTAACCGTTGTATTGTTAAAAATTGAAGATCCTGTTTGGTAAACTTCCTGTACTCCTCTTCGTCGAGATATCAATGCATAACTGGCGTTTTCTCCGTTGTAGACGATGCCATGTAATCTAATCTGTAAATCTTCAAAAGGGACTGAAAGATTTAGATCAGAAAGAATAATGGGTAATGGATTAGATTGAGTTTCGCTACTCTGCAATAGATTAATAAAACTTAAAATAAAATTGTCTGGTTGTGTAGTATCAGTTTTTTGGTCTATGAATGACTCACTTTGAGTCAGGTTTATGAATTTTGTATTGACTACTATAATTCCCAATATCAGACTTAGAATGAGAAAAATAGTCATCCTGCTTGTGAATAAAATTGTTGAAGAATTACTCAAAGTCACAGAAGCTCTTTATCAACCATACCTAAATAAATATAAAAAATCAGTTAGTATTTATATAATTATAGTAGATATCTAGCTTTAGCAGATTAATCCAATGATTGGCTAATTACTGGACTTGGCAACAGGATTAAAATCCAGACACAACTGAAGCCAGTATTCCAGATCCTTATCGCTATCAAAACCTGTTGGATCAATATAAATGATATCTTTCAATGGTCTACACGTGAAATCCATAGTTTTTTTAACGTTTGATTAATCCCCGGTTATTTAGAAACTTTAGCATATGCTCGCGTTTTTTATCCTGCACAGCTTTGGCAGTTTGTTCTGACCAATTTGAAACACGAGTCTTACCTGATCGCGATTGGTAATAAGATCGCATTTGTAGGTCATAAGCTTCAACCTGTGATTCAACTTTTTCAACAGCATATTGATCCTGGTGCAAAACTGTTTTTACAGGGAAACGGGGTTTTACATCGGGGTCTATCGCTGGCCAACCCAAACACATGCCAAACACGGGATAGACTTG
Source organism: uncultured Gammaproteobacteria bacterium (assembly GCA_963760355.1). GTDB lineage: Bacteria > Pseudomonadota > Gammaproteobacteria > Thiotrichales > Thiotrichaceae > Cocleimonas. The sequence goes on from CAVXCT010000017.1 coordinate 294,227, forward strand.
ATCAGGTAAATTCAGTAAATCAGAAACCAGTTGTGGGTCATTTCTAATCCCTCCAATAAACACTCCACCCATGCCCATCGATTCTGCAGCTAATAATACATTCTGAGCCATTAATGCCACATCAATACTTGCCGCCAGGAAATGTTCTGCGTGCCCTTCTAGTTCACCTGCGCCCTGTTCTATGCAGGCCACTTCTATGCGCTTCAAATCTGCGCAAAATACTAGAAATTCAGGTGCATCTTCTACCCAGCCTTGTCCCCCCGCAGCATCAGCAATCTGTTTGCGTGTATCAGTATTTGTTACGCGTATGACTGAGTACGCTTGAATAAAGCTGGATGATGCTGCGGCTTGACCGCACTCTATGATTTTTTCGAGGGTCTCTGTATCGATAGATTTATCCAGAAACTTACGAATCGAACGATGATTCAACATCGTTTCTATTATTTTATTCTTTTTTTGCTCTTGCATTTTTTTTTAAAAATTCTAATTTAAGTTTGCAGTATTACTCTCTTGAAGCATCAGTTTATGTGTGAAAACAACGACAACGATTATAAGCCCCGCACCTACCAGATTAGCCAGAATATTTAACGGTAAAAAGGCCCCTATTATGCCTAAAATTAATAAGGGATAATGCCAGATTTTTAATGGCCCTTCGGAATAATTTTGTACCAAACAATTAAGTCCATAAATCCCGAAAAGTCCGAAGAAACCGATTTGAATTACTTCGTACACGTTTCCACTTATTAAAGGCGTATAAGCGAACATTAAAGGCACAATGTACAAACCCTTGGCTATTTTCCACGCTTGAAATCCTGTTGCCATTGGAGGTGACTTGGCAATACCTGCCGCAGTAAACGCTGCAAGGCAAACTGGGGGGGTAACATTACTATCCTGACTCAACCAGAAAACAATTAAATGTGCGATTAACAAATACATGGTTAATTGCTCTGCATCAACCAATAGAGGACGTAGTGTAATGGCCACTTCAAATGGCATCGCAGACATCAGTTCCAAGGCTTCTGGCCTGGTCATCCCAGCAGCTATTTTGGCCACATGCGGACTATCTACCAGCATAAACATTGCGGATTTAGATGGATCTGCAATACCTTGAATTAATTGATCAACTATCACACCATCAGCAAGGATACCCGCCAATGCCGGCGCACTCAGTATTGCGAGAATAATGTACGCAGCCGTCACTGGCAGACCCATTCCTAAAACCAATGAAGCAAGCCCGATCAGTATAATCGCTATCACCATCGAACCTTGAGACCACTGTGCAATCATTAACGAGAAACTATTACCAATACCGCTCGTAACAATCGCATTATTCATGATACCGATTGCTACCAGCAAGATGCCCGTCAAGATAGAAGCCCTTGTACCAAACATAAAAGCTTCTGCAATACGTGTGGGGTTCATAACCGTGGGTTTGAAATCATCGCGATTGATTATTCTAGCGATCAAAAATGTTGTCCATGACACCAACACTAGTGAGGCAATCGCCCAGGATGCGGCGTAACTTGGTGTGACGCCCGTCATTAATAGCCAGATCATCACCGTTAAGGGCAATATAAAAGTCAATCCACCCGAGATAATTTTTCCCTTATCAATCACTAAATCCTGATCATCACCGACTTTGTATTTAACCGCTTCGATACGCACAATAAATGCCACAGACAAGAAATAAAGTATCGCTGGGACTACTGAAACCGTCACTATCGTTGCATACGGAATTGACGTATAGCTCGCCATAACAAATGCACCCGCACCCATTATTGGAGGCATTAATTGTCCACCGGTAGACGCTGCTGCTTCAACACCTGCAGCAAACCTTCCACGAAAGCCATTCGATTTCATTAATGGAATGGTAATAACACCTGTAGATGCAGTATTTGCAATAGCAGAACCACTTATCGTGCCTGTCAAGGCTGATGACAACACCGCAACAAATGCAGCACCGCCGCGCACACGACCTGCAACTAACTTAGAACTTTCGATGACAAAATCGCTGGCACCAGAGACCACCAGAAAACCACCAAAAATCATAAACAAGGTAATATTAGTGGATGAAATGCTCGCCAAAATGCCGAACATCCCTTCGTCATTAAATAAGGAGCGGAACATAATATCGTTTATCGGCAAACTGGCCGAACGAAAAACACCGGGCAACAGTTCCCCTAAAAACATAATATATGAAAGTGACAACACGATAAGTATTGGAATCACCCAACCGGATACTCTGCGAGATAAATCCAGGGCCGCAAATAACAAAATACCCCCTGCAGTCCAGTCAATCACATTGAACTGCCACGCTTGTCCGGTTACCGCTAAAGTATCATCATAGATTCTGGATTCTGAAGCAGCCACCCACAGTGCAGATGACGCAACTAACAAGCCATACAAAATGTCGAGCTTAATCGCCCATGGCTTATTCTTGTTGTGTCCGAAAGCGCTATAAATGGTAGATGCCAGAAAGGCAAAACCGGCAAAATGTATTGCATTCTGCCAAAGGCCTGGTTCATTCAACCATATATTGGTGAGTATATGCCAAACACCAAAAGCAACCGCAAATGCTGCGATAAACCATTCTAAGGGTGATTTAGTTTGCCTACTTTTGACATCTTCAAGCATTAACCATTCATCACGCAGGTTGCTAGAAGCAAGTATATCCATGTCAGAATCCAGCTTAGCTGTTTCTGTATTTTCTGTTTTAATATTCATCGATGATTATTTGTACAAAATATCAAGGTTGTCTTTAAAGCTAACGCCATTTACGACCCAGTTTTCTTCTGGCTTGTAAAAAGTCATCTTCCAGTAAATAGCGTGATTTTTAAATTTATGTAAAAAGTAATAACGTAAAAACGAACCTCCAATATTCTGTTCAGTCGCTAACTCATAACCCACAGCCTGTCCAAAACGCTTATCAACAACAGGCCACTGTTTCTCGATTGTTTTTATTAGGTTATCCAGCTCAGCCTGGGGCAAAGGCCAGTATGGTTTTGCCAGGGCCATGCCTTAAGTAAACTCTTTTTTAATGAAGTGGCTCACCATTTCATCCGCTAATGCTTTCGTATCAGTTTGGTTGTTTAATGTTTTAGCATAAACAACCCCTGTCATTGCAAAAACAGATAATGTTAAAAACACACTCAAAAGCATGGGGGTTAGCAACTTCATTCGAAAGCCTCATGGTAAAACTAGAGTATAGGATAGATAAAAGTACACCCCCCTACTTTCAAGGCTTTTTTTATTTTTTATTTATATAAGAAGCTAATAGAAAAAAATGATCGAACAAATCACCGCGGTATCGTCTAAAACCGTGATCTCACATTTATTAAAACTTTATACTCACAAAGCAGATCAGCTTTTCGGTCCAAACTCATTTATATCCAGGGTAAAGCCTTTGCCATCAGTAGCAACTCTGCCGATATTTTCTAAATATTTATAATTGACATCTGCCAGAACAATATTTTGATCAAGAACATTTACGATGTAACCACTTTCAGCCAAATCAATAATCGTGATTCTTTTTTCAGGTTTTTTCTTATATAAATCCGACTCAGGATCGAGCACAAAAACATAGCCTTCAAGACGACATAAAGCCCCTTCGGCGGCTACCACTTCACCTAAAAAGTGCCTACGTGTAGAACTATCGTAAAGTGCTCTATAGATGACGTGTACTTTGTTACCATTCTCAATAATCATAATCATTCCCCATAAATTAAGTTGTAAGTGTACTGTAGATGATAGGTCTTAGCGTATTTACAGAGGCTTAACAGTTTTTTTATAATTAGATGTGGCGTCCTTACTATCTAAATATCTGGCTATCCTTTGCTCTTTCTTATTGATGACGTAATCCAGCGCTGTTTTACCCGTTTTGGATTTTGCATTCACATTAGCGCCATTTTCTACCAATAGTTTTACCGTTTTAAAATGTGCTCCATCAACCGCATAATGCAGTGGTGTAATCTGAAACTTATCCTTCTGATTTATATAAACTTTCATACTAAGAAAAAGCTTTAAGCAACGCTTTTTCATTTATGTATTTACGAAATTTTGCCCTACACTTTGCACTTCCTAAGGTATCCATGGCTGAATCATGCAATGTAATTAATTCTACTTCTGAGTGTTTTTTGGGATTTTCATTGGAATCTGCGAAAACAAAACCCATTGTAAAACAAAACACAGTGTGAAAATTGCTCTCAGGCCTATAGATATTAAAATCAGTTAGTTGAAATATTAGGTTAGGAGACACCACACTATCTGCAAAGGGATTATCGACACTTTTACAAATAAATAAAGTCCCCCCGGGGCAAGCCGTCTAGCTAAACGCTCTCCTTTTAGCCATTCTTATTAATAAAACGGGTACTTATCCTTTGCTTGCAAACATAGACAATCAAACATCCTGATCTGTAATCGTTTGATGCAAACCCTCGTAGGACTCTTCGACATTTGCACCAAATAAAGGATCACTTCTCTCTTGAACTGATGCTTCAAGCTCAGCCCAATCACTTACCTTCAAAGTGTTGTTAATCAGTGGAAATAGCTTCTCCTCTTCTGTATTTAAATGTGTCCTCTGGATATCTATATAGTGTGTGATTTTTTTACTTAACTCAGCCCTGTTTATAATCAGTGACCCATTGTTTGCATTGTATAGAATCTGTTGAAATTCAAGTGTCACCCCGGGAATATGCTGATGATCATCAAGCAAGCTATCTACAATATCTTCGCCTTCTTTAGTCCGTTTTTTGAAAATTGCGTATACTTTATCTTCTTTGGGATGATGAAAATGATCAGAGTAATTTCTAATATATTCAACAACATCAAGCATCATATTGAGATCTGGTTCACCATCATGCATTAGCACCTTCACATGGCGTTCTAGCATATTTAACAAACGAGAAAGGTGAATATGATCCTGATGTAATTCAGCCATTATTCTATTCATGTCGATATTCCTCTTTCATTAAATATTATGAAGCTTTGATCTTAAAACAAATAGAAGCGCTCTTAATTAACATAGGTTTTACAGATAAGAATATTTAAAATATGCCCTGAAAGTAGGGGGGTGTATTTTGTTTTGAATCACGTCATTATGAATAACGGCTTTGTAAAAATTCAAATGTCGCCAGTAACCCCATCGCCTCTCCACCTTTAGGTCTGCCAACCCGGTCTCGAGTGTTATACGCCATCATATCGAAATGCGCCCATGGGATATCTTCAGAAATGAATTCATTTAAATATAAGGCCGCAGTAATAGCACCACCGTATCCTTCAGATGAACTATTGACGATATCAGCCACGGTACTATTTAATTGGTAACGATAACCTTGATGCAGTGGTAATGGCCAAACCAGTTCGCCCGAACTTATTGATGCTTTTTGTAAACCAGTAATCAGAGAATCTGTGTTACTAAAAAGTGCGGGGATTTCAGTGCCTACTGCAACACGGGCTGCACCGGTTAATGTAGCGAAATCGATAATTAAATCTGGCGTTTGCTCACACGCCAAGGCGAGAGCATCACAAAGAACAACGCGGCCTTCTGCATCTGTATTATCTATCTCGACTGTCTTATGTGCACGAGTATCGATGATATCACCGGGACGATAAGCATCGCCCGAGATTGCGTTATCAACCGCTGGAATGAGCACCTGAAGCCGGACGGGTAATTTCCTACTCATGATCAAATGAGCTAAACCTAAAACATGCGCTGCACCACCCATGTCTTTTTTCATATTACGCATAAACTTTGACGGCTTTAAATCCAGACCGCCGGTATCAAAACAAACGCCTTTGCCTACTAAACTAAGCATTGGGTTTTTTTCATCACCCCAGTTCATTTGCAATAAACGTGGAGCATGCTCGCTAGCTCGCCCAACGGCATGAATTGCCGGGAAATTTTCTTCTAGTAGTGCATCCCCTATTACCTCGCTAAAAGTTGCACCGTGTTGTTCTGCGAGCTCCTGAACTAACGATGACATATCTTCTGGCATCATATGATTTGCAGGCGTATTGACCATATCCCTGACAAGCGTAAATGCATCCACAAAGGAATTTACTTCATCCAGTTGTTGTTCTTCAACTTGTAACACGGCCTTCTCTTTTTGCTCTAGAAAATCTGCTTTGAAAAAGTCGAAACTATAGTCACCAAGCCCCCAGCCAATGATTGCCTTTATTTTTTGATAGTCAGTCCAGCTAGCCTTCAGGTGATAATGGCCTGCGGACAATTTCTTGGGAAGATCCGCTATTGACCACATCAATAATTCCGGCTTTTCTGTGATGTTCTCTTCAACACCCACGAGCACCATTAACACTGATCCATCTGCATCAGGTATTACGTTAAATTGATCTGGCTTAGCCTCGAAATCAGTACTCGCTACCCATTTAGAAACCGAATCAGGGTATTTTTTTAACGTTTCATCAAGTTCGCTGCTTGAAACAGGAATCAATGGAACGCTGTTATTCTTTTCAGTGGTATAGGTCATAAATTTCTCAGTTATTCTCTAAGTTAAGCGCTAATTAAGTGAAAACCTGGCAGCTTAAAGTTTAGCTGGAGAGTAGAGTGATTGTGTAATTTCATTATAGTCTAGGTGTGTTTCGCTTATCAAACCATGTCTAATCAACAAATCAATATTAACCAGATTACAATTAGCCTTGAAGTCATTTGTAGTATCTGTGATAAGGGCCATTTCTTCTAGTGGCATCAAGATGAATTCATCTACCTCGCCATCTGTATTTATCGGGGTAAAATTTTCAGGCAGCCATAAATCATAATTAAATAAAGTGTCAACGTTTAACCCCCTATTCTTCTCACTATGCGTTTCACCTCGGTAATGAATTTCACTCACTAATTCGGCGTTTGTAGATAGTGATTCTGGAATTGAGGCTTCTTCTGCTGATTCTTTGATGACATTTTCCATCAAACCAATTCCTGCAGGCTGTCCTCCTGCAACTATCTGATCGAGGCTGCCTGGCCAAAATGGTTTGTCTTTGGCACGCCTGGCAATCCAGATATAAACCCCATCGCTTTTCTCAACTAGGCCATTAATGTGAACGCCATAACCCCTGGCTCCAAAATAGCTAACAGATGCTCTTTCTATCAGCAGTGCGGGTTCATCACCAAAGTTATTGGTAATGGCATAAAGTTCATCTACCCATGTATCGATAATGCCCTCTTTATGGAGTTGCTGTAAAACAGGCTTTATTGCTTCACTGCGCGCTTCACATGTCGTTAAAGCAGGGTTAACTTTGAGATTCTTTTCTTCGATAGTGAAAACTGATTCATATATTTTGAGTTTGTCTACGAATTCATTAAGTGCCCAACCATACTGAATATCATCTACCATAAATGGCTTATAATTCAATGAATTATAACTATTACACTGTTTTATATGATCTAGGAAACACATTTTCTTATTTTATTACGTTTAATATAGCAGGCTCAAGGTGGGACTCTAAAGAAAGCTGATAATAGAGTTATGTATGAGATGATGCAATTTGTAATCAAAGACTTTCTCTCTTAATCCATATATCGTTTAAACTTCCCCCCATCTTGTGACTAAGGTGTTTAAAAAACAGATAATGTAACAGCCTCTGGTTTCAGCTCAAAATCAGGCAAAATAACAAAGTGGTGAATCGTTATGCCATTAGGGGGAGAAATACACTAAAAAGCCAAGGAAACTCCTTGGCTTTTTTTTTGAAACCGTGCTTAACTCATCGCATGACGAGCATATATAAAAACGAGCATATTCGTATAGAAGTGGAAGATTCAGAGATTCCGTGGTTGAAGATCTTTGCCCAAGATAATTGCAAAGAAATGACGGATTGCGACCAGGCAACCAAACTACAAATATGGTCGCTTCTTGATTTGATAGAACATGAAATGCTGGATTACTTCAAGCCTGAAAAAATCAACATTGCCTCATTTGCCAATTACGTACCGCAAGTTCATTGGCACATTATGGCTCGTTTTAAGGAAGATAGTTTCTTTCCCGAACCTATGTGGGGTAAGAAACAACGTCAAGCTAATCTAGACTATCCAGATATGGAAAAATTTATAAAGCAACTGGTTCAAAAACTGTCTTAATACAGTTTCTGGTTCCTGAAATTATTTCTTATCTAACTGCTGTTTTAGATAAGTCAGATAACCTTCCATAAATACAAAATTTTCAGCAGCCGGTTTCACATCGTGACCTTCAGCATCTAACTTATTCAATAAATTCTCGCTTTGAGTAAGCACAAACCCCATCTGTTGTTCGTCAAACAACTGGGTTGCCAAAGCCAAATCATCTTTTTCTGCTGATAATAAAGTAGGCACCAAATCATCGTTTGCGATTGGTGATTCTGGGTCGAGAATATCAGCCACCAGTTTTGATTCGAGGTATGCAAAATTAGCTCTTCGAGCTGCTTCTTCCTGATCTAATTCTTGAAGTGCATGAGCATCTTTACCTGCTCCCTGACGGACAGATTGCATAATCACTGTTAGTAGTTTTTTAATCGACTCCTGCACCCTACTCTGATCATCTGCAACACTCACTGAAGTAGCATACATTTTATCCAGACCGTCCTTAACTTCCAGAATGACTTCGCTATCTTCGTTCGGTTTAAGAGAAACTGCTTTAGTCATTAAATCACGAAAGTCAGACATGAACTGTTGCAGAATATCGTGATCTTTTTTCTGGTTCTCTTGTAATGAGTCACTATCTACTTCTGTTTGGCGCGCTCCAAACAACACATTATTACTGCGACGAATTAAGTGACGCTCATGTGCACCAGGATTTTCACTGGGATAAAATATTCCGTCGATCTTGTCTTCCATTAAAAGGGCCCTTAGATTAAAAATCTCCATGCTAACATGATCGTAAATCAGTTTAAGTATTACCATTGGGGCATGTTAATGGTAGAGGAGCATCTTTGTTAAGTCTAAGTCCTTCATATTTTGACTCACAGTGGGCGTTTAATTGAATTTTATGGATGTTGGAATTTCATTCATCAAATATCAACCATTGTACGTCGATGATTTCTTACGAAATCTACGACGGACTTTAGTGAGCTTATCGTTTTGTTATTTAAAACGATTAACTCAATTATTTGACTTGTCATTTCTGGCTTTTGGTAAGCCTGGAAAAGTCACCCCCCTACTTTTAGGGCATTTTTTATTTGAGTGAAAGTTGAAGTTGATTGCTCTAACATCTAAAAAACTTCCATGTTAATATTCTCTGCCATCCAGAAACGTATCAATAACGTAAATACAGACATGAATATCCAATCAGCAATTAATAAAGCCATTGAAAAAGAAAACCTCAGCATTGATGAAATGACTGATGTTATGCACCAGATAATGACCGGACAGGCAACCGATGCACAAATCGGCGGATTCCTGATCGCTATGCGTATGAAAGGCGAAACGGTTGAAGAAATTACTGCGGCCGCAAGTGTAATGCGCTCGCTCGCGACACCAGTTGAATTAGACAAAGATAAACTCGTCGAAATCGTTGGCACAGGGGGTGATGGCAGTAGTACTTTCAATATTTCAACAGCGAGCTGTTTTGTGGTAGCAGCTGCGGGTGGACGAGTAGCCAAACATGGTAATCGTTCAGTATCGAGTAGCTCCGGAGCTGCTGATTTACTAGAAGCCGCTGGTGTTAATCTGGAAATCAATGCAGATCAGGTAAAACAATGCGTTGAAGATATCGGCGTAGGTTTCATGTTTGCACCGAAACATCATAGTGCAATGAAACATGCCATCGGCCCACGAAAAGAAATGGGGGTACGCACTTTATTTAACCTGCTAGGGCCACTAACAAACCCTGCGGGGACACCCAACCAGGTACTCGGTGTTTTTAGTAAAGACTGGGTAAGACCAATTGCAGAAGTACTATTAAAGTTAGGTTCTAACCACGTAATGGTGGTTCATGCAGAAGATGGTATGGATGAGATTAGTATATCCTCTCCAACTTATGTGGCAGAGCTCAAAGATGGTGTAATTTCAGAATACATCATTAAACCTGAAGACTTTGGCTTCAGCCAGTATCCAATCAGCCATATCCGCGTCAAAGATGCCAAAGAAAGTCTGGCAATGGTCAACTCTGTTTTAAACAATGACAATAGTCCCGCTAGAGATATTGTTGCATTGAATGCAGGTGCGGCAATCTATGTATCGGGCTTAACCGCATCTCACAAAGCAGGCATTGAACGTGCACTGGAAGTTATTGAGTCAGGAGAGGCACGCCAGAAACTACTCGACCTAATCAATGAATCAAACTCGTTCTAATAGAAACTTGTGCTAATGGTAAATGGAACTAATGGAAAGTAATACACCTGATATCCTGAAGAAAATCATTCTTCGCAAACAGCAAGAGATAGCAGAACGTATCCAAAGACTAAGCCTGGATAACGTCATTAAAAATGCAGAAGATGCGTCACCAGTTCGTGGTTTTGTAAATTCGATGCAACAACGAATCTCCAATGGAGAAGCAGCGGTAATAGCTGAAATAAAAAAGGCCTCACCCAGCAAAGGTGTGATGCGTGAGAATTTTATTCCTGCTGATATTGCCAGAAGTTATGAGAAAGGGGGTGCAAGTTGCCTGTCTGTTCTCACCGATATCGACTTCTTCCAGGGAAGTGATGAGTTCTTACAACAAGCCAGGGCGGCTTGTAATTTACCCGTTATTCGTAAAGATTTTATGGTAGACCCTTATCAGGTCTATGAAGCTCGTGCGTTGGGAGCGGATTGTATTTTGCTTATCGTAGCGGTATTAAGCGATGAACAAATGTCATCGCTTTATCAACTTGCGCGCGAACTCGGCATGGATGTACTGATTGAAGTACACGATGAAGAAGAACTTGTGCGTTCATTGCCACTAGAGGCAACACTAGTGGGAATCAATAACCGCAACCTGCGTAATTTTGAAACCTCATTAGATACAACACTTGACCTACTGGAAAAAATACCAGCTGATAGAATAGTAGTTACAGAAAGTGGTATACATACAGCTGAGCACGTAAAACTGATGCGTGATCACCATGTTAATGCTTTCCTGGTTGGTGAAGCATTTATGCGCGTAGCAGAGCCAGGCGAAGAACTTAAGAAACTATTCTTTTGATGTCTCTTTATTAACCCCTCAAATTTTGACTGCTAATTGGCAAAACTTACCTATGTTCACCTACCCCGAAATTGATCCCATCCTCATCCATTTCACCGAAACAACCGGTGTGCGCTGGTACGGTTTAATGTATGTGATTGGCTTTCTAGCTTTTCTCGTTCTAGGTAAAATCAGAGCCAGACGCCCGCATAGCCCAGTTAAACCTGAACAGGTTGATGACATCATGTTTTATGGGGCGATTGGCGTTATTGCAGGCGGTAGAATTGGCGAAATGTTCTTCTATCAATTCTCAGAGCTAATGGCTGACCCAATGAAACTTTTTCGATTATGGGAACCCGGCATGAGTTTTCACGGTGGTTTAATTGGTGTTTTAATCGCCATGCTAATACTTGCCAGAAAATGGGATCTACGCTTTTTACAACTCGGTGACTTTATCGCACCAATGGTGCCCATTGGTTTAGGTGCAGGAAGAATGGGAAACTTTATTAACGGTGAACTCTGGGGGCGCCCTACCGATGTTCCCTGGGGGATGGTTTTTCCTCATGTCGACAATCAGGCCAGACATGCGTCACAGCTCTATGAGTTTATTGGTGAAGGCGTTTTGCTATTCCTGATATTATGGTTCTTCTCCAAAAAATCGCGTCCATTAGGTGCAGTCTCAGGTCTATTTTTACTTGGTTATGGATTTGCACGCTCAACCGTAGAGTTTTTCAGAGTCCCTGATAATAGTGATTTCCTCGGTATTGAATGGCTTACACAAGGACAGCTGTTATCCATACCAATGATTGTCGCGGGGGTCGGACTGCTGGTATGGGCATACAAAAGTAACAATGCTGACACAAAACCGGGAAGCAAAAAGGAAGTAAAAGCATGAAGCAATACCTCGATTTAATGCGTCACGTTTATGAAAACGGCACTATTAAGGAAGACCGAACGGGTACAGGAACAAAGTCTGTTTTTGGCTATCAAGCCCGTTATGATTTATCAGAAGGTTTCCCTTTAGTTACTACTAAAAAATGCCATAATAGTTCTATCATTCATGAACTATTATGGTTCTTAAAAGGTGATACCAACATCAAATACCTCAAAGAAAACGGTGTGCGTATCTGGGATGAATGGGCTGATGAAGAAGGTAATCTTGGGCCAGTATACGGTTCTCAATGGCGCTCATGGCCCACACCCAACGGTGGACATATTGATCAAATTCAAATGATTATCGACCAGATTAAAAACACCCCAGACTCGCGCCGCATTATTGTGAGTGCATGGAATGTTGCCGAAGTCGAAAATATGGCACTGCCACCCTGCCATGCCTTTTTCCAGTTTTATGTTGCCGAAGGAAAACTCTCCTGCCAGCTCTATCAGCGCAGTGCTGATATCTTCCTTGGCGTGCCTTTTAATATTGCTTCTTACGCACTTTTAACCATGATGGTAGCTCAAGTGACAGGTCTTAAAGCTGGCGATTTTGTTCATACGTTTGGAGACGCGCATTTGTATTCGAATCATTTAGAACAAACTGAATTGCAATTAAGCCGCGAACCTTTACCTTTGCCGACGATGAAGATTAATCCTGAAGTGGATTCAATTTTCGACTTTACATTTGAAGATTTTGAATTACAAAATTACGAAGCTCACCCGCATATCAAAGGAGTGGTTGCGGTTTAGTAATCAAGTATAACTAACTCATATAAAAATACTTTAGATGCACCCCCCTACTTTTAGGTGTTTTTTCTCGCTTCATTGCAAAAAATCTAGTCATAACTCAAATGAAAGGAATACTATGACCTAAGTGTGTTTTTAACCATTATTTTGCTTGTTGCAGATTCCTCTCAATTCCTTTAGATCGAGCAAACTGCTGGTAGGTCCAGTTTTTTTTATAGGCTTTTTCCAGAACATAATTAAGCGTGTTTAGCACTCGCTGATGTCGCACAAAGGAATCTGTTTTTAATACCTGTTTGCCAGCTTCATTAAAAAACAAAAGTGCTGGTAGCTGGGTAAATTCAGCTTGCTCATACCACTGAGACGGGGTAATTCGCTTACCGTCGGGTGCTAATACCGGGGTTTTATTATCCATTGCGTTGAGGCGTACCACCTGGAATTGTTTCATCGTACCCCTAATATCCTCGAGTGTCATAACCTCGTTATGAAAACCCTCACACTCAGTACAGCCCGGTTTCTCAAATATAACCAGCAGAGGCTCACTTGCGGCAAAATGGCTGCGATCCAGTATATAGGGCGGCTCATCAAAAAGAGCATCATCTTTCAAACGGGTATAAGAGTCTTTAGCTGATTGTTTCGGTATTTTAGTCGCAAGAAAATCACGCAAAGATAGAGATTGATAATGATCGTCGGTGACATAATCCATTAAATGCAAAAATCGTTGTGGAGTTTGATAACCAATCTGACGCAATACCCGTTTGCCATTTTTATCGTAGAACAATAGTGTTGGTGCGAAACCGACACCCTCTTTTTTAGCAAAGTGTTTTACCGCCAGGGTCTCGCCCGCAGGTCCTACCATTTCAGCATCATCAAAAATTTCCATGCCTATTGAATCAAATTTCTCCTGGACGAGTTTGGCAATTTTAGGATCACTCAGGCTGCGGTGAATAAATTGCTCACAATAAGAACAGCCTTTGGTGGTAAATAAAAGCATAAGCCCTTTTTTACCCTTTGTTGAAGCCTCATCATTGAGTTCGGCAAGGTCCAGAAAAGGGCTTTCTACAAACCAGTCCGGATATTCGACATGGGTGCTATCTTCAAAATCTTTTGTTGCAGCGGATACCGTAAATCCGATTGAAATAAAAACTATTACGAGTAGTCGAACGAGAAATATACGATGTTTAATATTAGAAGGTGAACTATTCATAACATTATCCTCATTCTGTTTTAAATTTATTATTAATTATTTGCGTTGGTTAATTAAGCTTCTATAAAAATAGTTTAGTTCAATTTAATAGATCCATTATAATTTTAAAGCATCCTGATTTTTAGGCGTTTATTTTTTATCATCAGGTGTTTTTTTCCACTGATACACGGGTGCAGTAGAAGTTTTCTCAGGGCGATGTATTAACTGTAAGCCATGCAGAAAATTGCGTAACACCTGATCTTTACATTCGCGATAATGCTTGTGTCCCGGCTTGCGGAAAAATGCGCTTAGTTCGTGTTTGCTCAGTTTAAATCCGGCTTTAGACAAAATATCCAGGACTTCTTCGGCCTGTAAACCCAGAGCGATTTTCATTTTCATAAAAACCTGATTATTATTTAAACGCTTTTCAACGGGCGGTTTAGGACCTTCGCGCTTACCCCTTTTGGATTCGATCAAATTATTTAAGAATAGTGCGAGTTGGCTATCGGGAAGCGCTTGTTGTGCTGGGTCATCATCACGCTTCATCCAATTACTGATTTGAGCACGCGTCACTTTTTCTTCAGCAGAACTCATTAGAGAGATCATGTTTGAATCATCAAAATCAAAAATAAAACGTACGCGACGCAAAATATCATTACTTTTCAAAATTTATCCTCAAGGAGAAACTATTAGTGTATGTCTTATACCGACCTTATGAGAAAGAACTTTAACAGAGTTTTTAAATAGATTCTGTTTTGATGCTTAAGTTAGGTTTTGTAAAGTAAAGCTAGATCACCCCCCTACTTTTATTAGGTTTTACTATAATATAAAGAAAACCTTAGCCTTCGGGTGATCACCATTACTTTCTGACATTGTCTTCGCTTAGCTTCGGCTAGGCAATTTACGTCAATGTTAATTTTACTCATAATATAAACTGTTTTTATCGATTTAAGCTCACATTCATATCTCATAGGATATAGTTTGCCGCAATTTCATAATAAATAAAGGAAGAGCCATGTCTGCTAATAATCCATATGCGACACCACAAGCACCACTAACTACACGAGGCACTGATACCAGTGGTGTGGGTGATTTAAATATTTTTACAGCAGCGGGAAGACTTGGAAGAATCCGCTATTTGATGTACACCATGAGTATAGGTCTTGCAGGAGGCATTCTTGCGATGATCTTGATGATGATACCCTTTGTTGGTCCTTTTTTAGCTATCGCTTTATATATTGGTATTGTTGTTATTTCAGTTTTACTAACTATCCAACGCTGTCATGATTTCAATAAAACTGGCTGGTTGTCTTTATTGTTATTAGTTCCTATAGTTTCTTTGATTTTTTACTTTTGGCCTGGCACACAAGATGAAAATAATTTCGGACATCAACCTCCGCCAAATAGCACGGCGATTACAGTAGGCGCGTTTTTACTGTTAGGCATATTTGTACTGGCTATTATCGCTTCTGTAGCACTTCCCTTGTTTA
>CAVXCT010000018.1:0-49419 GCA_963760355.1 uncultured Gammaproteobacteria bacterium
GACATCCACAATTATATCCGTATAACCAAGCCGTCTATCGAGGTTTGTTTCACTATTTGTTCTAAAAATCACATGATGGTTACTCATTAAAGGAGTAACCATCATGACTATCTCACGTTCACAACTAATAGATTTATCGGTTACGCCGTATTACCACTGCATTAACCGCTGTGTGCGCCGTGCATTTTTGTGTGGTGAAGATAAACAGACTGGACAAAGTTATGAGCATCGTCGTGAATGGATTGCGGATAAACTCAAGTCACTTTCTGACTTATTTTCGATTGATATAGCAGCGTATTCAGTGATGAATAACCATTACCATATTGTTGTGCGGGTGGATAAAGAACTGGCGCAGCAGTGGTCCCACAGGACTGTGATTGAGCGATGGGGTGAGTTGTTTAAACTACCCATCATCATTAGCAATTTTCTGAAGGGAGAGCATCAAAGTAGTCCTGAGCTTAAGGTCGTGGATAAGATTGTCGAAGAATGGCGTGAGCGCTTGTATAGCGTTAGCTGGTATATGCGGATACTTAATGAGCATATCGCACGTGAGGCAAACAAAGAAGATAACGTCACAGGACGATTTTGGGAAGGTCGTTTTAAAAGTCAGGCATTATTGGATGAACAAGCGTTGATTGCTTGTATGGCGTACGTTGATTTGAATCCTGTACGTGCAGGTATTACTAGCACACCTGAAGCCTCTGATTTCACTTCCATTCAAGAACGTATCCAGAAAGCTATAAGAAAACAGCCGTGTACACTCCTTGGTTTTGACAAACAAGGAATAACAGAAACAGACAAACAGAGGGCAATCCCCTTTGGATTAAATGAATATATTGCTTTGGTGGATTGGTCTGGTAGAGCTATCTTACACAATAAACGAAGCTCTATAACTGAGGATATTCCGCCTGTATTGCTCAGGTTGGGTATTGACGAAAAAGACTGGGTTAATCATATTCACTACTTTGAGCGTCAATTTCCCACTGTTGCAGGGAATATTGAAACTCTCAGACAGCTTGCAGAACAAACATCGCGAAGATGGATTAAGGGTATGGGGTGTGCGTTTAATCCAGTTTGATTCTGAGTATTATGAAAAAGTGCTAGCGGAAGTATAACGAAAACAGTGTTGGAGTTCAGTGATTGCGTTCCATGTGTAGGTTCTATTAATGAGAATAAAAAGTGCTCAAAAGTAGGGGAGTGACTAAAAACAGTCCAAAAGTGGTTATTCTGTTGATTACTTTAAGCTTTTTTTAACTCTTTCTATAAGTTTCATTCGTTCATGTAAAATTGCTACTACCAGCATTGGGCGAGAACTCCTCATTACACCGAATATATAGTGATGTTGGCAATGCGTTATTCTTAATTGCGGATGAATTTCTGACAGCTTTTTGTAATTACCATCATCAGTTGCTAGTTTAGAGGCACACTCGGAAAGCTTATTAATATATTTTAGAGTCTGAGTCGCGCCATGATTTTCATAGGTGTATTCAGTAATTTCAGCAAGATCGTTTTCAGCATCATCGCTGAGCTTATACAAAGGCATTTATTCAGCGCCAAGTTTTGTTAGTTTATCTTTAGCGATTTGTTGCATTGTTTTTTGAGATATTGAACCAGATTCTGCTGCTTCAATACGAGTGGTCAAAAGTGATTTTAATTCTCCCCACGCTTCCTCTTCATCGCTATTATTATTATGAGGAGGAAAAATTTTTTCCATGACAAATTCTTTTAAAGTTTTACCCTGTAAAGCCGCCATTGCTTTGATTTCTTGATGCTCTTGTCCTGTTATTTCTATTGTTAGTCGACTCATGATATAGCCTCTTAAGTTTATGTACTTTATTAAGATAGCATTGATGTACATTTTTACAAATGTAAATAATATATTTTTTAACAACGAAAATAAATCTATAACCGGAAAAGACCCTAAACCAAAAACAAATTTATAAAGAACCAAGTCATTATTCACATAAAACATCTGATAGGTAAGATCCTTTTCCATTCATAAAGGCCATATTAAAAAAGTGCTAAGCCGAATGCAGTGAGACAAAGTTGGAGCATCGCGACGACTAACCGCAGGGCATGGTTTTCATTAGTTTAGAGTGAAAAACCATTTAAAAGTGGGGAGGGTGACTAAAATCCGCCAGTCTAAAAGTACAGAGCTTAAAACTTTTATCTTTAAGCTCATTTGCATATTCACAAAATTAGGACTACTTTTAATCGATATATTAAAAAAATCATTTATACAAATAATCATTAAATAAAGGAGTTTTAAAATGACGGCAATTACATTACACGGCGATCCAATCAATACAAATGGAGTTTTACCAGCAGTAGGTAGTCAGGCACCTGATTTCGTTTTAACGGCAGGTGATCTCTCAGATGTGTCTTTGGCAGATTTTGCGGGCAAAAAGAAATTACTCAATATTGTTCCCAGTCTCGATACGCCAACTTGTGCGACTTCTACAAAGAAATTTAATGAATCAGCTAAACAGCACGAAGATACTGTTTTTCTGACTGTATCAGCAGACTTACCTTTTGCTCAGGGCCGTTTCTGTGAAGCAGAAAACTTAAATGTAGTTAAGCCTTTATCAATCATGCGTTCTCAGGCTTTTTCTGAAGATTATGGTGTAAAGATTGTCGATGGTCCACTTGCTGGGATTACCAGCAGAGCTATTGTTGTAATGGATGAGAACAATAATGTTGTGTATAACGAAATGGTTCCTGAAATAGGGCAAGAGCCTGATTACGATAGTGCTTTAGCTGCTTTGTAGACATTCGTAAAAACATTTTAGAAAAATAGCGTAAAAGTAGGGGGGTGTGTTTTACATCCCCTTAGCGTAAAATATCCAGATTGGTGTCAAAACCAATACTAAAAAGTAAATTTTACTTTTGCTTTAAACGAAGTTTAGAAGTAACAAGAACTATCCAGATTCTGGATTCTTAGAAATTAATTAGAAAAGGTAAGCAAAAATATGGCAAGCATAAATAAGGTAATTCTTGTAGGTAATCTGGGCCAAGACCCAGAAGTAAAATACATGCCTAGTGGCGGTGCAGTGACGAATATCAGCATTGCAACGACTGATTCTTGGAAAGATAAAGCGACAGGTGAAAAGAAAGAAAATACAGAGTGGCATCGGGTAGTTTTCTTTAATCGTCTTGCTGAAATTGTTGGTGAGTATTTACGCAAAGGTTCACAGGTTTACATCGAAGGAAACCTTAGAACACGTAAATGGCAGGATCAAAATGGTGTTGATAAGTACACTACCGAGATTGTGGCGCGTGAAATGCAAATGCTGGGTAGTAGAGCAGGTGGAAGCAGTGACTTTAAACAGTCGTCATCACCACAAGGTGGACAAAAAGCGCCAGAAAAAGCACCTTCACAACAAACTACACCACCACAGAATTTTGATAACTTTGATGATGATATTCCTTTCTAACTAAAGTATGAAAAATCAATGGATTAAAATATAATAAAAAACCCGCTTAAAGCGGGTTTTTTTAACTGACATTGTGTATGTGTAACAAAGAATTATTGACCTATAACTTCACAACATCCTGTATAGAATTCACGATTAACCGTAGCATTTACTTCATAAGTAAATCGAGTTTTAGATAGACCATTATAACAAGCATTGGTCTTTTCCAGGTTTACTTCTACGCTGTTACGACCCTGGTTTCCTCCAATATTCATACGCACTTCATTAGGCGTTGCCCAGGCGTGATAATTAATGGGTACATTGAACGCTTTGTTTTTACCGAACTTGATATTCATATTGCGATTCGCAACATTCATTTTGATATTCCAGAGCTTTGGGTTTTTTCCATTGCATACGAGTATCTTGGTACTCGGCTGTTTTGCTTCGTTAATGTCAAACGCCGTTTTTGTCTCAGTGACTGCAACCGGAGCGGGTTGATCGTAACGATCTCCACCATATTCTATGGGTCTGTCATTTAGTGATTCCACAGGTGTTGCTATAACTTTTGCTGTTTGTTGAGTGGCATTGATTGATTTATTGTTTCTTGAGGCAATATTACTATTTACCTTGTTTGATTGAAGGTTTGGTCGAAGTAGAACCCCGGTCTTTTTTAGGTAATTTGCATTTACCCAGCCTTTGTCTTTTCTCCAGTTCACTTCCACCCATTTTGTGCCACTGATAACTCGCTGCTTTCCCGTTTCAGTGAGGTCTTTGGCGTTGTATGGTAGTCTTTGTTTTATTCGAGATTTAGTGCTCGGCCAAGCGCGAAGCTTAAGTGTGTTAGTTGGTGAGACCTTGTTGACTTTGAATATTGTGATTTTTTTGTCAGCACTTGTTTTAGCATAAGCAATTGATACATCAACTGTGATCAATGCAAATACGATGAATGCTGATATTGATATCCGCTTCATAACTACTTCCCCTTTTTTTATGTACACATCCGTTTAAGATTCATACAGCCCAGCCGCATAATAACTCAAACTAGAGGGTATATCAAACACTGTGCTTTAAGTTGCATCACATAAAGTACTGCTGCTTATAGGAAATTTGTGTTTTTAGGCTTTTAATGACAAGTCTGCGAACATCGCGGATAATAACCCTCCAATTTATTAGACAGTGAACTTTATGTCCGTTAAAGAACCCAATGAAATGGCAGATAAAAACATCAGTGAAAGCACAGGTAAAAGTACAGATAAAAAAGCAGGTAAAATTTTTATCCAGACCCACGGTTGTCAAATGAATGAGTATGATTCAGCGAAAATGGCTGATGTTCTCAATGATGCAAATGGAATGGAGTTAACAGACAATGCAGAGGAAGCAGACGTGCTGTTATTAAATACCTGTTCGATTCGTGAAAAAGCTCAAGAGAAAGTTTTCCATCAGCTTGGTCGCTGGAGGAAAATAAAAGAAAAAAATCCTGATGTAATCATTGGGGTGGGTGGTTGTGTAGCGAGTCAGGAAGGTAAAGCCTTACATGATCGTGCACCCGTTGTAGACGTTGTATTTGGTCCTCAGACCTTGCACCGATTACCTGAAATGGTTGCAGAAGCAAAAAAAGATAAGTCTTTTGTTATTGATACCACATTTCCTGAAATTGAAAAATTTGATCGTTTGCCAGAACCCAAAGCAGATGGCGTGAGTGCATTCGTTTCCATTATGGAAGGATGCAGTAAATACTGTACTTTCTGTGTTGTTCCCTATACGCGTGGCACTGAAATTTCCCGTCCTTTTGATGACATCATTGTGGAAGTTGCAGAGCTTGCAAGACAGGGAGTGCGTGAGATCAATCTACTGGGTCAGAATGTAAATGCATATCGTGGACCCATGCATGATGGTGAGATAGCAGATTTGGCGATGTTAATTCATTACGTAGCAGCAGTAGAGGGTATCGATAGAATTCGTTATACCACTTCTCATCCTGTTGAGTTCAGTGATAGTCTGATTCAAGCTTACGCAGAAGTGCCTGAACTTGTAGATCATTTACACCTACCTATTCAAAGTGGCTCAGATAGAATTCTGGCTGCGATGAAGCGCGGTCATATGGCTATAGAGTACAAACAGAAAATCCGCAAACTTCGCGAAATACGACCCAACATCAGTTTGTCTTCAGACTTTATCATCGGCTTCCCCGGTGAGACTGATAAAGACTACGAAGACACCATGAAGCTGATAGAAGATGTGGGTTTCGATAAAAGTTTTAGTTTTATTTATAGCGCTAGACCAGGCACACCTGCAGCATCGATTGAAGATAATGTGCCAGATGCTGTAAAGAAAACGCGGTTATACCGTTTGCAGCAACGCATTACAGAAATGGAACAGGAAATCAGCCAAAAAATGGTGGGTACCGTGCAAAAAGTGTTGGTTGAACGCGCCTCTAAAAGAGGTGAAAAACAGGTTGCAGGTAGAACCGAAAATAACCGTATTGTTAATTTTGACGGCGATGAGGCATTAATTGGAAATTTTGCGGAGGTTGAAATTACCGAAGCTCAACCCAATTCTCTACGAGGCAAACTTGTTTAGTATGCTTGTTTAGAATTAAAGCAAGTATTTATAAAAGTAGTATCTTTACAAGTAATAAAAGGTTTCAAATATGAAGTGGCGTGATAGAAAACAAAGCACTAATGTTGACGATAGGCGCGGACGTAGCGGCGGTGGAGGCAGAAGGGGTTTGCCTTCAATCGGTACATTAATGTTTTTGTGGCCGTTAGTTAAACCATTATTACGTTCGAAACTCGGTATTGCTGTTGTGGGTATTGGTGCAGCAGTTTATTTTATCGGTCCATCACTAATAGGACTGGGCGGCAGTTCGAGCTCAAAAGATATTGATCTTAATAGCGAAGATGCAGCTTTTATTAAAACAGTTCACGGCGATATAGAGACAGTATGGTCCAGGATATTTGCGCAAGCGGGTCAACGCTATCCTGTACCACATCTTGTTTTGTATACGGGTTCAACAACCAGTGGTTGTGGTCCTGCGAGTTCACGTATGGGACCTTTCTATTGTCCTGCGGACACAAAAATATATGTAGATATGGGATTTTTTGAAGACTTAGAGCACAAACATGGAGCCGGTGGAGATTTTGCGCGAGCCTATGTGTTGGCACACGAAGTAGGACATCATGTACAGAATCTGGAAGGAACGCTGGATAAAGTTGAAACTGCAAAACATCGAGTAACCGGAAATGACAAGAATCAATTGCAGGTTCGCGTAGAACTTCAAGCCGATTGCTATGCCGGCGTTTGGGCGCATCATGTACAAAAGCAGTTTAAAGCGTTAGAGCCAGGCGATCTGGAAGAAGCGCTTACCGCAGCCGCTTCCATTGGTGATGACCGTTTGCAGAAACAGGCTCAGGGCTTTGCAATACCGCATACCTTTACCCACGGTAGTTCAAAGCAACGTGTTGAATGGTTTGCGCGTGGTGTGAAGAATGGACGTGTACAAGATTGTCAGACTTTTGGTGGCTAACTACTTGTTGGTGTAAAAGGACTACGATCTAACTCCATAAGTTATGTCGTTATTCATTGATTTGATCCACCCCCCTACTTTTATGAGGTTTTACTTTAAATAATGATAATCTCATGTTGCGGGTCGTCGTCATTGCATTCCAACGTTGTCTACGCTGCGCTCCGGCTAAGGCCTTTTTCGTACAGAAATGACCGTGAAATCGTTAAGTATCATTTCTCTACTCAATATCTTTCATGCTAGTATTAAACCACTGCATACTCTTATAAAAAGGAAACAAAACCACATTTGAACACATCAAAAGCAGCTTCATCTGCGGACGGCTCTAAGCACGTCACCGACACTAATCGTCACTCTCTTTCTTTACACCTTGAACCAGAAGATAATCAAAGACTGACAAATCTCTGTGGTCAGTTTGATCAGCATTTGCATCAGATAGAAAAACATTTTGATGTTATTGTGAGTAATCGCGCTTTTGATTTCACTATTTCGGGGTTACCGTTACAGATTCAAAAAACGATCAACTTATTGCAAGAGTTGTACGATTTGACCTCGACTGAGCAACTTGCTCCAGAAAAGATTCATTTATACCTGCAAGAATCCAATCATGCTGAGTCTGAAGAAAGCGAAGTGGGCGATATTAAAGATGCAAGTATTTCAGCCACAATAAGAACCAAACGTGGTTTATTACGTGGTCGTGGGCCGAATCAGAATTTCTATATCCGCAGTATTCAAACGCACGATTTAACCTTTGGAATTGGTCCTGCCGGTACGGGTAAGACTTATCTAGCGGTTGCTTGTGCAGTAGAGGCGTTAGAGCGAGATGAAGTAAGGCGAATCGTATTAGTAAGACCTGCTGTTGAGGCAGGGGAAAAGCTTGGTTTTCTACCCGGTGATTTATCCCAAAAAGTTGATCCATATTTACGCCCAATGTATGACGCGCTATACGAAATGCTGGGTTTTGAGAAGGTGGATAAACTGATTGAAAAAAATGTCATTGAAGTTGCTCCTTTGGCTTACATGCGCGGGCGTACTTTAAATGACTCTTTCATCATTATGGATGAAGCACAAAATACAACCGCAGAACAGATGAAGATGTTTTTAACCCGCATAGGTTTTGGTTCAACCGTGGTTGTTACAGGGGATATTACACAAATTGATTTACCAAATAATCAGCGTTCAGGTTTGAAGCATGTCATCGATATTCTACAAGGGGTGAAAGAAATTCGTTTTGCCTTTTTTGAATCGAAAGATGTTGTAAGGCATAGTTTGGTACAGCGTATTGTTGATTTGTATGAACAGTACGAAGATAAATAATAAAGAACCGACTTTTTGTTTTCTCTACATAAGTTAGAAATTAAGTAATGAATACTTCAAAACAAATGTCAGACGCTCGTGACGAGCATCTCGTCAATGTTAATGTGGAATTGCAGAATCCGTTTAATTATTCATCTGTTCCATCGTTACAAGACTTAAAAACGTGGTGTGCAATTTCATTGCAACCCAGTTATATCAAACAAAAAAAACTCTCTGAAAGTGGGGGGGTGACTGTAGTTGTTCGTGTTGTTGATGAAGAAGAAGGTTTAGAGTTAAATCAAACATATCGGCAAAAAACAACCCCTACCAACATTCTCTCTTTTCCTTTTGAATTACCTGAGGAACTCTTGTCGATTCCCGAGATCCAAAATCAGCCAATCCATTTAGGAGATCTGGTCGTTTGCCAGAGTATAGTCAATAAAGAGGCCGGAGAACAAAAAAAGACTGTGCAACAGCATTGGGCACATCTAATGGTTCATGGAGTATTGCATCTACAAGGATATGACCATGTTGAAGATGATGAAGCCGAACAGATGGAAGCTTTGGAAATAGTGACGTTAAATAAATTGGGAATTAAGAACCCTTACAAATGAATCAAGAAGAAAAGAACGATAAAACTCGACCATGGCTCCATAAATGGATAAGAAGCACTATAGATACCAGTGTGCTCGATCAGGAAGAACTGGTTGCTGACCTAAGGCAATCTCAAAAGAATAATATTATTTCATCTGAATCTTTGGGCATGCTTGAAGGTGTGATGCAGGTGGATAATCTGCAAGTGAGGGATATTATGATTCCTCGCGCTAATATTGGTTTTTTACATCTGCACGATAGCTTTCACGATATTTTAAAAACGGTAATGAAAGCCGGACATTCGCGCTTTCCCGTAATCGATGAAAACAAAGATGACGTAGAAGGTATATTGCTCGCTAAAGACCTACTGAAATACGTAGGTAACGAAGCAAGTTTTGATATCGATGACATTATAAGACCACCATCTTTTGTTCCAGAAAGCCAAAAGCTTAATACGCTTTTAAGTCAGTTTAGAAATAGTCGCAACCATATGGCGATGGTGGTTGATGAATATTCTGGAACCTCCGGTCTGGTCACCATCGAAGATGTTTTAGAGCAGATAGTGGGTAATATCGATGATGAGCATGATGATGTCGATGAAAAACATAATATCCGGGCCCAGAGTGATGGTAGATTCACCATTAAGGCAAGCACTGAGCTTGAAGAATTTAATGAATATTTCAATAGTGATATGCCTTTAGATAAGTATGATACCTTGGGTGGTTTGATTTCACAAAAAGCGGGAAAAATCCCAAAGCAGGGCGAGGAAATCAAACTGAATAAGTTCTTGTTTACAATATTGCGTAGCGATGGACGCAGAATTCAATTGCTTGAAGTGCGTAAAATAAAAAGCGCTTAGGATGAGACCATTGCACAAGAGTGATGTCGGATAAAAATGTTTTTAATTCCCCAGTTTTCCCTTAAAAATTTGAAAAATAATACACATTTTTTTCTCGTCATACTCTCATGCAGAGGTCTCATAAAAAATTAGTATGAGCTTTCTCGGGATTCAATCAAAACTCTCAAAATGGGATTACTTGTTGGCGCTATTCTCTGGCGCGATGCTGGTATTTGCATTCTCCCCATTTACTATTTATCCAGTTGCGTGGTTTAGCCCAGCAATTCTGTTTTATTTATTATCCAAAGCGCAAACTAAAAAACAGTATTTCAATCTGTCATGGGTGTATGGCATCGGTATGTTTGGTGTGGGTGCATCATGGCCTTTCTATAGTTTGTATTTTTTTGCACATGCTCCCTTAGCAGTTGCGTTATTCGCAACTACGGCGTTTGTGTTATTAGTTTCATTGCTAAGCCTTGGATCATTTGGTTTGCTTGCATCACTATTTCGATTTAGACCTTTATTTTTAAAACTATTGCTCTTTTATCCAGTTTCGTGGGTAGTGGCTGAGTGGTTCCGCTCATGGTTTTTAACGGGTTTTCCATGGTTGTACCTTGGGAATAGCCAAATTGATACTTTCTTTGCTGCGTTTGCGCCAATTGCAGGAGTGTTTGCGGTCAGTCTTTCTAGTGTAATAATTGCAGGTGCTTTGCTTAGTTTCCTTTTGGGTAACTCAGTACAAAGGAAAGTGCATATTGAAGTGGATCCTGTACATCAGTCAGTAAGTAATAATGCTTTGGTTGAAGAGCGTTTTGGCTCATCCATTAGAATTATGTCGGCATTAATCATAGTGCTGTTAGTCAGCAGTGCTTTTGCTTTGCAAAGCATAAACTGGACAGTGAAATTTGATAAGCCTTTACGAGTCAGTGTGCTGCAGTCAAATATATCTCAAAATGAGAAATTAAATCCAGAAACCTTAATGCCCTCGATTGAACTATATCGGAATATGACATTAAAAAGTATGGACAGTGACTTGATAGTTTGGCCTGAAACAGGCTTATTTGACACATTTGATAGGCATATGGGAAGCCTTATCGAGCCATTGCAAAAGTCTCTTTCCACAACCAGAAAAACGATTTTGGTGGGTGGTTTCTATGTCAATGAGAATCAAGGGGTCGAGAATAGTGTATTGGCGATTTCCGCTGACAATAGAGAAATATATTCAAAGAGGCATTTGGTTCCATTCGGTGAATATACACCTTTGTTAAAGTATATCCGTTGGCTGAGTAAATGGATTCAGTTACCTTACGATAATATTGCATCAGGCGTAAATGATGGCACGCTGATGGTAGGTGATCATATAGCGCAAATGACAATTTGCTATGAAGATGCGTTTGGTTCGGAGATTATTCAATCGTTACCTTTGGCATCTATGTTGATTAATGTGACGCATGATGGCTGGTTTACCGGTTCCTTAGAACCACACCAGCATATGCAAATAGCCAGAATGAGGGCTGTGGAAACGGGTCGTTATTTGGTCCGTGCTACAACCACAGGTCCATCTGGAATAATTAATGAAAAAGGTGAGTTAATAGCGACTGCACCAGTAAATTCTAAAAGTATTATTACTGGCCAAGTACAACCATTTTCTGGTGCAACTCCCTATGTGCGTTGGGGGAATTGGTTGATTATTGTTATCCTAGGTGTAATTTTACTACTAGGCGTTATCTGGAAACGGGAAAATTAAACCATGGCAACCATAAAAAATGTCGCTAACTATCTACATGAATTACTAAACGTTGATGCATTCAAGGATTACGCACCCAATGGTTTACAGGTTCAGGGCAAGGAAAAGCTTAAGAAAATAGTCATGGGTGTGTCAGCGACACAAGCATTTATAGAATCCGCGATTGAAAAAGATGCAGATGCGATACTGGTTCATCATGGCTGGTTCTGGGATAAAGAAGATCCAAGAATTATCGGGATAAAGCACAAACGCCTGCAATTATTAATGGAAAATAACATCAATTTACTTGCCTATCATTTGCCATTAGATGCTCACCCTGAGCTTGGGAATAACGCGCAACTCGCGAAAATTTTAGATATACACATTGAAGACATAATGGATGGACAAGGCGTTGGAAATTTCGGTCGCCTAGATCAATATATGAGTCTTGATGAGTTGGGTCAGACTATCGAAAGGAAACTGGGACGTAAACCTATGCTAATAAATGCGGGTGACCATGCCATCAAAAGAGTTGCCTGGTGTACAGGAGGAGCACAGGGTTATATAGATAAAGCTGCAAGAGCCGGTGTTGACGCATATATCAGCGGTGAGATATCAGAACATACGGTGCATACAGCGCGTGAAAATGGAGTGCATTACATTGCAGCAGGTCATCATGCGACAGAGCGTTATGGAGTAAAGGCTTTGGGTGAACATGTTGCAGCTAAGTTCGGATTACTCTGTGAATTTGTGGATATAGATAATCCGGCTTAAAAAACTTCCCGCCAGTTAAAGTGATAGAAGAAAAAAGTGCTTATAAGTAGGGGGGTGTAATTTTTTATTGTGTAGTTACGGTAACAGTTACCGCGTCTATATAAATGCCTGCAGGAGTGAAAGCATCAAATCCAGCCAATGACTAACCAATAAGAATAAAATCGAGGTCGGTAGGTGTTGTGTAACAAGGTATTGTAAGTTGAGGATTGCTGATCTCTTAAATGTCTGCGCCTGATATAAAATTCAATAACCGGCTAAATCTTCATTATTAACAGTGTGACGTAGCTTGAAGTTATTTATTGTTAAAAGCCTAAATCACAATCCCCTGCTACGTTTGATTCTAGTCCCATAGTTCCTAAATTTGCTGTAACTGGAAATCGAACAAATATTCTTGGTTAATGCGATTTCTTGCCAGGAATTAAGAATAAAAGATTTAATGATTTTTTTCATCGTCGAAAAATTTATAAGGTGAGCTAATTCAGTTTTTTATGCTGCCCGCAGCGGAAGGAAATTAGCATCTCAAGTAACTGCCATATCTAATATTTATGGAAGCAGATAGCCTTTATTCCGAAGCATCTCGGAAAGCTTAATTAGAGGCAGTCCGATTAAAGCGGTCGGGTCTTCACCCTCTAATCGTTTAAACAAGGTAACACCCAAACCTTCAGATTTAAAACTACCAGCGCACCCATAAGGTTGTTCTGCCTGAAGGTACGACTCAATTTCACTCGCTGATAAATCCCGGAAATCAACATGAAACGGAACCATGTCTAACTGATAGCTATCATCACTGCAGTCGTATAAGCACAGACCAGTGAGAAAGCTAACGCGTTTGCCCGAACTTTCTGTCAATTGCCTAACGGCATTCTCATGATTCCCCGGTTTGCCCCTAATTTCACCATTTAGGATTGAACACTGATCAGACGCAATGATTAATGCATTCTTGTATCGTTTTGCAACGGCTTTTGCTTTTTCTAAAGAAAGTCGAATTACATAGTTTTCAGGGCTTTCATCTTGCCAAGGCGTTTCATCGATATCTGGTGAGTCTGTTGTGAAGTCCAGATTCAATCTTTGCAATAGCTCTTTACGAAAGGGAGAAGTAGATCCCAAAATGAGTAGTGTATGATGATTTTTTTGCATATATAATTTGAATTCTATTACATAGAGCGATGGGAGAGTTATTTTAACTATAGCGAGTAGAATAAAAAAGAAAATAAAAACACCCCTGATACTATTAATAATACTTTACAGCAGGGGTATATGCTTAATATAATTCCGCTCTTATGTCGGATAACAGTCAAATACAGCGTTTACCGGTTGAGGTGGATCCATTTAAGCTCGTTGAACAGGGTCGTCTATTCGAAGGAAGAATGCCTTTAAGTGATTTTCCTCGTCTTCAGGATTTACTCTATACAGGTGAATCCGCAGATAACGATAAACTGGTTATAGTGGATTTAGAGTTCACGCGAAACGAAACAGGTTTACCTGTAATTAAGGGACAGATTACAGCAGAAATGCAGATGATATGTAATCGATGTCTTGATGCTACTGCCCTAAAAGTTGAAACCCAGACTGAAGTGGTACTAGTTACAAGCGATGCACAGGCAGAGAGATTACAGGAGAGTTTTGACATTTGGTTAGTAGAAGACCAAAAACTGGTTTTAAGAGATTTCATCGAAGATGAATTACTATTGGCGATGCCGTTAGTAATAGCTCACGAGAAATGTGAACCAGCAAGAAAGTTGATCGAAGCTTTGCCTGAAGATGAAATTAGTGATGAGCAGCAAGATAAAGATAATCCTTTTGCTGTTTTAAAAGATTTGAAACTTAATTAAGAAAACTAGAGTTAGTAGAGTTAACATTTGTTAATTTCTAACGAATTGGAGTAACCCATGGCAGTACAAAAAAGTAAAGTAACGCGTTCTAGAAGAGGGCAGCGTCGCTCACACGATTCTTTATCGAATCCTACATTATCTATTGATCCAGTTTCTGGTGAGACTCATTTACGTCATCATATGACACCAGACGGGTTTTACCGTGGTCGACAAGTTATCACTTCTGCAGTAGAAGTTGATGATGAGGATGATGACGAGTAAGCATTGTGTTTTACTATATTGGTGATTAAAATCGCGAGCATCGTCTCGCGATTTTTTATATATAAAGCATTAAAAGGTTTACACGTTAAATGACAGAGTTACATCGTATTGCTATAGATACAATGAGTGGGGACAATGGCTTATCAGCCTCGATTCCCGCAGCATTGTTATTTTTAACAGAATACGACGACACAGCTCTAATCCTGGTTGGTGACGAGTCTAAAATCCTAGATGAGTTAAAAAAATACAAACAACAGCCTAACGATCGCTTAAAGGTTCAGCACGCATCGGAAGTTGTGTTGATGAATGAGTCACCTGCTTTGGCATTGCGCGGCAAGAAAGACTCTTCTATGCGTATCGCAATTAACCTTGTCAAAGTTGCTGAAGCAGATGCAGC
The DNA here is from genome assembly GCA_963760355.1 of uncultured Gammaproteobacteria bacterium. Taxonomy (GTDB): domain Bacteria; phylum Pseudomonadota; class Gammaproteobacteria; order Thiotrichales; family Thiotrichaceae; genus Cocleimonas. The sequence continues at coordinate 14,655 of CAVXCT010000018.1, forward strand.
GGTAAGTGCGGGTAACACGGGTGCACTAATGGCTACTGGGCGTTTTGTCCTGCGTACACTTAAAGGCATCGACCGGCCTGCTATTTGTGCGCCGATTCCGGCAGCCTCAGGTCATACTTATGTGCTAGATCTTGGTGCAAATATTGATTCCACCTCAGAGCATTTGTATCAATTTGCCATCATGGGATCCGAGCTCGCAACTGCTATTGATGGTGTAGAAAAACCACGCGTTGGCTTACTCAACATCGGTTCTGAAGACATGAAGGGCAATGAGCAGGTAAAAGCTGCGCATAAACAATTACAAGATGGAGGGTTTAATTATATTGGCTTCGTTGAAGGTAATGATATCTTTCATGGCGAAGTTGATGTAATCGTTTGTGATGGTTTTGTCGGCAATGTGGCGTTAAAAACTTCAGAGGGCTTGGCTAAAATGCTCTCAGAAGAAATAAAAGCGGGATATACTAAATCTATATTTACCAGGATTGCAGCCTTAGTTTCTTATCCAGTGCTCAAATCGTTCCGCCATCGTTTTGATCATCGACGTTATAATGGCGCAAGCTTTTTGGGCTTAAAAGGTATAGTGATTAAAAGTCACGGTGGGGCAGATGATGTGGCTTTCGCAAACGCAATAGGGATAGCTCGTAAAGAGGTCATTGAGAAAGTAACTGATAAAATTGAAGAACAATTGCAAAAACATTTGGTCAATTAATTCTGTAGCATGAAAAGTGTATAATAAAAAAAACAGAAAAGGAATAGGATACAGGATGAATTCTAAAATTACAGGCACAGGTAGTTACTTACCTGAAAAGGTATTAACCAATCACGATTTGGAAAAAATGGTTGATACCACGCACGACTGGATTGTAGAGCGTACTGGTATCGAAAAGCGTCACATCGCAGCAGAAGATGAATCTACTTGTGACCTCGCCGAAAAAGCAGTCTTAAAAGCCATGGAAATGGCCGGAAAAACTCCTGAAGATATAGACCTTATTGTATTGGCAACAACAACTCCTGATCTAATATTTCCTAGTACTGCCTGTCTATTACAAAAGAAACTTGGAATTAGTGGATGTGCTGCTTTTGATATACAAGCGGTTTGTACGGGCTTCGTTTATGCCTTGGGTGTTGCTGATAAATTTATCAAAAGTGGTTCGCATAAATGTGCGCTAGTCATTGGTGCAGAAAAATTCTCCAATATTATCGACTGGACCGACAGAGGAACCTGTATTTTGTTTGCCGATGGTGCTGGTGCTGTTGTACTTGAGGCAACTGAAGAGAAAGAGGGTATTCTCTCCACACATTTGCACGCAGATGGAAAATACGAAAACTTACTAAATACCACAGCTGGAGTTTCTAAAAACAAAGCCTTGATGGATTCTGGTGGAGCCTTTGTGCAAATGAAGGGTAACGAAGTCTTCCGTATGGCTGTTAATACACTTGGGCGTATCGTTGATGAAACTCTTGAATACAATCATATGAAGAAGTCAGATATTGATTGGTTGGTTCCACATCAGGCTAATATTCGAATTATCAAAGCCACCGCTAAAAAGTTAAAAATGTCGATGGATCGTGTTGTTGTGACGGTTCATGAACACGGCAATACATCCGCAGCCTCCGTTCCTTTAGCGCTTGATGTAGCAGTACGTGATGGTCGCATCAAGCGTGGTGAGATTATTCTTCTAGAAGCATTTGGTGGTGGTTTTACCTGGGGATCTGCCCTGATAAAGTACTAGAATTTAGAAGATCAATCTTCTAATTGTGCCACCCCCCTACTTGTAGGGCATTTTTGTCTTTATTTTACAATCGGCTACTATATAGCTTCAGTCAAATCAAATGAGTAACGATTTAAATCAAGACAAAGGTAGTAAAGACTTTGATAGTAAGGTCTTTTTAAAAACGGTTCCGCATAAACCCGGTGTCTATAGAATGATTTCGGAGGATGAAAAAATCCTCTATGTCGGTAAAGCCAAAGACCTCAAAAACAGAGTATCTAGCTACTTTCGCGGTAATATTGTTAACTCTCGAACCTATTCAATGGTCAAACAGATTCGGGATGTGCAAGTCACTATTACTGCAACCGAAGCTGAAGCATTGTTGCTTGAAAGTAATCTGATCAAGAAACATCAACCTCGTTACAATATCCTACTTAGGGACGACAAAAGCTATCCTTATATTTATCTTTCGGATCATAAATATCCTCGTTTAACTTTTCACCGTGGTGCTAAGAAGGGTAAAGGCCAGTACTTTGGACCTTATCCAAGTGCGGGTGCAGTACGCGAAACTCTGGCTTTGTTACAGAAGCTTTTTCAGGTTCGCCAATGCGAAAATAGCTATTTTAGTAATCGTTCTCGACCTTGCCTGCAATATCAAATCAAACGATGTACCGCACCTTGTACCAATGAGATCTCTGCGGAAGATTACCAGCAACAAGGTGTGAGCCATACCATCAAATTTCTTCAGGGTAAGAGCCAGTTGGTAATTGAAGAATTAGTGGAGTTAATGGATAAGGCTTCAAACCAGTTGAATTTTGAGCAAGCAGCTAATTATCGGGATAAGATTGAGCAGTTGAGACAAGTATCTCAGCAGCAAAGTATCAGCGTAGGTCAGTCTAGCGTGGATGTCATTGCTCTGCAGTTTGCTTCTAACATTGCCAGTGTTCAGGTACTAACTATTCGAAATGGTCATAATCTTGGAAATAAAAACTTTTTTCCCAAATTACCTACTTTTTTTAAAGAGGTTCGTGGTACTAAAAAAGAAGATTCGGACATTAAAAGCTTAGAAAAAAGTATTCTGTCTTCGTTTGTTTCACAATATTACATTTCGCGTGAGATTCCTGCTGAAATTTTGTTGAGTCACAAACCTGAAGATAATGAACCGCTCGAAGAGATGTTGTCACTGAAAGCTGAAAAGAAAGTGACATTAGCTTACAAGCTTCGTGGAGATCGACAGCGCTGGGTAGACATGGCGGTAAGAAATGCTCAACATGCATTATCAACACATTTAGCATCAAAAGCGGGTATTCAGAAACGTGTTTTGGCGCTTCAGGAAGAACTAGGCTTAGATTATATTCCAGCGCGTATGGAATGTTTCGATATCAGTCATATGATGGGTGAGGCGACTGTCGCATCTTGCGTGGTATTTGGTTTGGAAGGTGCGATTAAATCAGAATACCGTCGATATAATATTAGCGGGGTTGTGGGTGGCGATGATTACGCTGCTATGCATCAGGCATTAGAAAGGCGTTATAAAAAGGCTATAGAAAAAGACAGTAAACTTCCTGATATTTTATTCATTGATGGCGGAAAAGGTCAGGTTACGCAAGCGGTTGACGTACTCAATGAATTGCAGATAAGTGGTGTTGATATAATCGGTGTGACTAAAGGCGAAGGTCGCCGTCAGGATATGGATACATTAACCGTGCTTACGCAGGAAGGTGGTGTTTCATCATTCAAAGAAAAGATAATGCTGCCAGCGCATTCAAGTGCGCTTCACTTGATACAGCATGTTCGTGATGAGGCGCATCGATTTGCCATCAGTGGGCATCGACAACGACGTAAAAAGACGAGAAATACGTCTCCCTTAGAAGGCATTGAAGGTTTAGGCCCAAAGCGACGACAAGACTTATTAAAACGTTTTGGTGGAATTCGAGCAATCACCCGAGCGAGTGTAGAAGAGTTAAGCAAGGTCAATGGAATTAGTGCGAAATTGGCGCAAAAGATTTATGATGTATTTCATTCCGAATAGTTTAATTGAAACCCAATAAACTCTTATTAAATAAAGGTAACCGTGATTTTCAATCTACCTATTTTTCTTACAATACTTAGAATTCTTGCTATTCCATTGGTAGTTTTATTTTTTTATCTGGAAATGCCGCTTACTGCATCTACCATCTTTGGCTTAGCAGGACTTACTGACTTTATTGATGGTTACCTGGCGCGAAAGTATAATCAGGAATCCCGTTTTGGGGCATTCCTTGATCCAGTGGCAGACAAACTGCTAGTTGCAGTAGCGTTATTATTAATTGTAGAGCGCGAAGGGACAATGTGGATAACACTGGCTTCAGTGATTATTATCTCTCGTGAAATTACAATTTCTGCACTCAGAGAATGGATGGCAGAAACAGGCCAAAGAAGCAAAGTGGCTGTGGCTTATATTGGAAAGGTAAAAGCCGTTACCCAAATATTTTCTTTAATATTCTTGTTGTATAACCAGGATCTTTGGGGGTTGCCATTACGAGAAGTGGGCCTGGTGTTCTTAGTGATAGCCACGGTGTTAACGGTAATTTCCATGTTGCAGTATTTAAAGGCTGCATTTGCAGCAAGTTACACAAAAAGCTGAGCTAAACGAAAAAAGTGCCTCGCTCTGCATAAATTCTATTTACGTTTTTAAAAAACAAAAACGTAATATCATTCAAAAGTAGGGGGGGTATTTATTAACAGGCTTTTGATTACTCTAGGATAGTTACAATAGTTCCTACATCTATATGATCAAAAAGTTCTATTATTTCAGTATTGCCTATGCGTATACAACCATGTGAAACGGGCAATCCTAGCCTTCCCTCCTCGTCGGTTCCGTGGATATAGATATATCGATCATGAGTATCAACATTTCCTCCGAGATTCACGCCTTTTTCCATTCCAGTAAGCCATAGAATACGGGAAGTGATATTGTCTGAATCACTTTTCTCTTCAGGGTTTCGTAGAATTTTCGTGACAGTTTGAGTATTTTTACGTCCTTTGAAAATAGTACCTGGCTTTGCACCTTCTCCAATTTTTTCTTTAATTTTGTGAACGCCTAAAGGTGTTTTAAAACTACCTGAAAAATTACCTAGGCCTGCTTTTGCTGTAGAAACAGGGTAGCTAGAGACTACGTAGTTATTTTTGATAAAAAATAATAGCTGTTCAGTTGTAGAAACGATTATTATCTTATCGAGAGAGGTTTCGGGAAAGCGCTGATGTAATTCATCAAGCAATGGTTGAAAAGCTTGAATATCAGGCTTGTGCGCATACATGATTAAATGTTCTTGTATTTAATCTGTATCTGACATGTCTATAGCAACCATATTTTCTTTATCATTCTTTTTATCATGATTACGTCGGGCTTCTAGATCTGTGAAGTAGCGGTCAGATTCGCCAGTGATATATTTTCCCGTGAAAACAGAGCAATCGAACTGTTTAAGTTTGGGGTTACCTTTTGTGACTGCATTGATCAGGTCGTCAAGTTCCTGATATATAAGTCGATCCGCCCCAATTTCTTTGGCAACTTCAGTTTCTGTTCTTCCATGTGCGATTAATTCTTTGGCTGCTGGCATGTCAATACCGTAGATATTGGGATAACGAATAGCTGGTGATGCTGATGCGAAGTAAACTTTCTTCGCTCCTGAGTCTCTTGCCATCTGAACAATCTCTTTCGATGTAGTTCCGCGAACAATCGAGTCATCTACCAGCATTACATTCTTCCCTTTGAATTCGATATCCAGGGGATTAAGTTTGCGACGTACGGATTTTTTACGAAATTTTTGCCCTGGCATGATGAACGTACGACCAATATAGCGATTCTTTATATAGCCTTCACGATAAGGGACGCCAAGGGTGATCGCCATTTCTAATGCTGATGTTCGGCTGGTATCGGGAATAGGGATGACTACATCAATGTCATGATCTGGCCATATCTTTTTTACCTTTTCCGCGAGGTTATGTCCCATTCTCATGCGAGCTTTGTGAACATATACTTCATCAATCACCGAGTCCGGGCGGGCAAAGTAAACGTATTCAAAAATACAGCTATTGTAAGTGGCTTTGTCGGAACATTGTTTAGTGTGAACTTCGCCTTCTTTAGTGATATAAATAGCTTCACCAGGTTCGATATCACGAACCACTTCGTAGCCTTGAGTAACTAAAGCAACACTTTCAGAGGCAAGCATGTAATCGGTACCGGCCTCTGTTTCGCGTTTACCGAAAACCAACGGACGAATACCATTAGGGTCGCGAAAACCAACGATGCCATCACGGGTAATCATGGCGATTACAGCATAGGCACCCAAACAGCGTTTGTGTACACCGCTTACAGCGGCAAATACTTCCTCTGGGTGTACTCTATATGCATCGTATTTTTGTAGCTCCTGGGCGAATATATTAAGTAATATCTCTGAATCTGAGGAGGTATTAATGTGTCTACGATCTTGTTTGTAGAGTTCTTTTTTTAATTCGTGCGCATTGGTTAAATTACCATTGTGTGCTAACGAGACACCATAGGGCGAATTTACATAGAAAGGCTGAGCTTCTGAATTTGATGAACAACCGGCAGTTGGGTAACGTAGATGACCAATACCCATGTTGCCTAGGAGGCGTTTCATGTGTTCTTTGCGAAATACGTCTGTTACCAGGCCATTTTTTCTACGGATATAGAGGCGTTTTCCATCGCTTGTTATCATGCCAGCGGCATCCTGCCCGCGATGCTGTAATACCAGTAAACCGTCATAGATTTCTTGATTGACTGGTGTATGACTTAAAATACCAATGATTCCACACATGGAAGATGACCTGAAAATTAATTACTTGAAGGGGTGATAGTGTTTATTGGGGTATCTGAATCATCAGTGACAGAGCTATCAGATGGTGTAAGTGTAGTAGTACTATCACTATCACCGACATTGTCATTGATGTATTGGTTTAGATTATCTGGAATTAGCGTTTGTAACCACTCCGACGCCTCTTGGAATTTTGGAATCAATCTTGACTTACTCCATGCATCCTGACTCGGTAATTCAGTCAAGCTCAACAACATGGTGAGTAGGGTGATTGCCAGCGCACCAAGAACGACTCCAAGTCCTGTTCCTAAGATTCTGTCAAAAGCACCAAGACCAACTGCAGCAACTGCTTTGCTAAAGAGGAAATTAATAACTGCACCTACAATTAGCACACCCAAAAAAATTAGAAGGGCAGCTAAACCAGTTTGGGCAATTTCACTGCTAAGTTTAATTGGTAAAACCTGTGCAACGGAGTCTTTGTATTTTATCGCTAATAGAATGGCTGCAGCCCAAGTCGCAAGAAAAATACCCATCCATACAATCCCACGCATAAAACCAATCAACGCAGTAATTAGTATAATGACAACAATCGCTATATCAAAATAGTTAAAATCCATTCAAGTATCCTTTGTTTCTAATTGCTATAGAATAAATACAAACTCAGTACTTAAATACTATTTTGAAACAACCAAACTGTTTTGCACAAAGAAATTTTTCTTATAGCGTCTCTTCATTGAATCCTGGGCATTAATTGCGCTGCTACGATCGTTATGTCCGCCCACACGTACTCGATAAAGTATCTTATTATTACTAGTCGTCTGTGTGATGAATGCGACATAACCCTCACTATTCATTGTGCTAGCAAGTTTATTAGCACGTGACTGGCTTGATGTGGCCAATAACTGGATTGAATATTTTCCGCCAGTTGCGTTAGAACTAGCCGCTGGAACTTGAGTCTTTTTAGCTGGGGCAGGCTTATTCTCAACTTTTTTAACAACAACTTTTTTCCTGGCAGGTTTTTTTGCTTTCGGCTCTTCTTCAATGGTTGGTTTGAAGACTTTTTTAGCTGGCTTAGTTGTACTGCTAGCTACTACAGTATCATTTTGTGCGGGTGTTGCAGTATTTTCAACCGTAGAGTTTTGTGTCGTTGCATTCACATTATCAACGATTTCCTTTTGTTCGTTCAGATTAGGAGGTCTGAAAGAGAAGCCCGGCTTAGCACTTCCATCTGATGCTGAAGTTGTTGCATTTTTCACGGCTGATTTAGATTTTTCAGACACGGCTTTAACACTATCCGTAGCTGTTTTTAATGTTCCACTAGCTGAAGCGACAACTGCGTTACCCGCATCAACAACTTTATCTTTGGCTTCATCCATTAGACTAGCAGCAGTATCTGTGACTTTACTAGTAGCTTCTGAAAGGCTTGGTATATTAATTTCTGGTGCACCAGGAAGCTTCATGTCAATCACTTCCTGACGTTCACGGCTTTTATCTTTAAGCAAATACCCTAATAGCAACGCAGCAATTATTGCTAAAACAATTGCCCCAATTCCACGTTTTACCATTGCATTATCCATGATTAAAATAAACTCCTAAAATTACTATTATCTAATACTTCTGATACTACCAGAAAAGAGCCAAAGGCAACTACTCTATCTTCACTTTTAGTGATGTTTTTTAGTAATTGACAAGCATCAGGAAAACTCTTATGTGTTACTAATTTTGTATCTATTGAACTATCTATAAATCTTTGTTTTAACTCATTTAACTGAATCCCACGTGACCCTGATAATGGTACGATATGCCATTCATCAATAACCGGTCCCATGAGCTTTATCACTTCAATAATTTCTTTGTCTGCTAACATTGAAAAAAGTGCAATTGTCTTGCCTGATATCTTATGTGTATTAATATATTTTGCCAATTCTTTTGCCGAATGTGGGTTGTGAGCGACATCCAGTAACCATTCAGGGGATTCATTGATGATTTGTAATCTGCCTGTGACTCTGGCCTTTTCTAAGCCAAATGAAATAGACTCCTTAGTGACAGGAAGAATATCTTGAATGGCCATTAATCCAGCGATAGCTGTTGACGCATTATTGATTTGGAATGCGCCTTGCATTTTAGGTTTTGGTAGTGACAGTTCTATCTCTGTATTTTTCCATGTCCATCGATCTGGGTTGTTTTTATCTGTAACAAATTTATAGTCTTCATTGAGCTGGCTCAATGATGCTCCAATGCGCAATGCTTCAGCTTTAATCATTTTAGGTGGATTAGGGTCACCACAAATAACGGGTACAGCATTTCTCATGATTCCTGATTTTTCTTTGGCTATTATTTCACGATCATCACCCAACCAATCTATGTGATCAATGTCGATACTGGTGATGATAGCTAAACTGGTATCCCAAAGATTGGCTGCGTCTAATCTTCCGCCCAATCCTACTTCAAGCACTGCAACGTCAATATTTTGTTGTTGAAAACACCACATGGCAGCTAGTGTTGAGAATTCGAAATACGTTAAGCTTACCTCTTCTATCTTCTTGTTATTATTAATAAACCGTGCATCTTCGATAGCTTCAAAGGCTTCTATGATGAGTTTGTCGCTAGCTTCTACACTATTGATGGTGATGCGTTCATTATAGTTAATGAGGTGTGGTGAGGTGTAAGCACCTGTTCTATAGCCTTGTGCTTGTAAGATTTCATTAAAGAAAGCGACTGTAGATCCTTTTCCATTAGTGCCTGCAACAGTAATGACTGGAAAAGCAGGGTTGAGTAGATGAAGTTGCTTTGCTACACGGCCAATTCTATCTAAGCCAAGGTCTATTTCAGAAAGATGTAGCGTTTCTTGCCAGCTAAGCCAGTCTTGTAAATTTCTTTTCATTAATGATTAGTAATGAAGGCTTGGGGAGAGTTCAAAATTAATTTTGTGTTTAAATTAATATTAGTGTTTTCGAATATAAACAGTAATTATCTAAATCAAACAGTAGTAAATAAGTGTTTAAAAGTAGGGGGGTGTATTTAATACTTTTAGTATCATTATATTTGAAGAGTAATTGCAATTAAGGTCAAATAGGTATGTTTACTTTAACTCTTTTTCTTCCGCCTCATCTTCTTCTGCTGGCTTAATTAATTCCGGTTTTGCTATTGCGTCGATTTCTTCCATATTTGCTGGGCGTGGTTTGTGCGTCAACATGCATAACATATCGACAATATCAGCACGCAGTTTTTGACGTGGGATAATTCTGTCAATAGCACCTTTTTCAATCAGGAATTCGCTGCGCTGGAAACCTTCTGGTAGTTTTTCACCCACGGTTTGTTCTATCACACGTGGTCCTGCAAAACCTATCAAAGCACGTGGCTCAGCAACAATTAGATCACCTAGCATGGCAAAACTTGCCGATACGCCGCCCATAGTTGGGTCAGTAAGAACTGAGACATATGGGATATTCGCGCCAGCGAGTTTAGTGAGTGCCGCACTCGTCTTAGCCATTTGCATCAGTGATGAGAGAGCTTCTTGCATACGCGCTCCACCACTGGCAGAAAACACGATATAAGGGATATTTTCACGCAAAGCTTCATTGGCACCTTGTACAAAGCGTTCGCCAACTACTGACCCCATAGAACCGCCAAGGAAACGAAAATCAAATGCAGCAGCAACCAATGGAACGCCGTGAACCTGACCTTTGATAACAATTAATGCATCTTTCTCTTCGGTTTCTTTTTGTGCTGCTGAAAGTCTGTCTTTGTATTTTTTACTGTCTTTGAATTTCAAGAAATCAATTGGCTCAATATTGGCTGCAATTTCTTCACGGTTTCCTTCGTCGAGAAACATTTCCAGGCGCTTACGCCCGCCTAATCTCTCGTGGTGATTGCATTTAGGACAAACCTCAAGGTTTCTTTCTAGATCTGCGCGATAGAGAACGGCATTACAAGCAGGACATTTGTGCCAGAGACCTTCAGGTATGGTTTTCTTTTTTGCTGTGGTAGCGTCAGTACGAATTCGTGATGGTAATAATTTTTCAAACCAGCTCATATTGAGGGCGTCTCTATTTGTTTATCTCAGCGTTGCAGCACGTGTTCAACATTTTGCAACTATCTATTAATTAATCTCTAAAATAATGCTAAAAGCTAAATATAGAGCTATAAGTTTAGTTACCCATTGCTTTGCGCATTGAAGCTAACAATGCACCAATTTGATTCAATATTGTATCAGCATCATCTGGATTATTTTCAATAATTTTAACAATTGCACTGCCAACAATCACGCCATCAGAAACCGCTGCTACAGCAGCAGCACTTGCAGCATCTTTGATTCCAAATCCAACACCAACTGGCAGGCTCGTTTGAGTTTTGATGTTCGCCACATTTGATGCCACTTCATCCACATTCAGTGCACTAGAACCGGTTACCCCTTTTAATGAAACGTAATAGAGGTAGCCCGAACCTGCATGCACAATTTTGCCAATTCGTTCTTTAGTGGTGGTTGGCGATAACAGAAAAATGGGATCTATATCGTACTTTTTCAACACTTCGACAAGTTGAGTGCTCTCTTCTGGTGGAAGATCAACCGTCAATAGTCCATCAATGCCACAGTCTCTAGCTGCTTCAGCAAATTCCTCATAGCCAAAAGCTTCAACAGGATTAAGGTAACCCATCAAAACAATCGGTGTTGATGTGTTGGTTTGACGAAATTCAGCTACCATATCAACTACATCGTGCAAGCTAGTGTGATGCTCCAATGCTCTTTCACAGGCAAGCTGAATGGTCGGGCCATCTGCCATCGGATCAGAAAAAGGGATGCCTAATTCAATGATGTCGGCGCCAGCTTCAACCATTCGATGCATTAACGGAACTGTAATGGTTGGATTGGAGTCGCCCGCTGTTATGTATGGTATTAATGCTTTGCGGTTGTTTTCTTTGAGTGTGGCAAAGCACTCAGTTAATCTACCACTCATAACTTGATTCCTTCTAATGCTGCTACTGTATTGATATCTTTATCACCACGCCCTGAGAGGTTGATAATAATGGTTTTATCTTTTGCCATGGTCGGCGCAAGTTTCATTGCATATGCTAGGGCATGGCTGCTTTCAAGTGCTGGGATAATACCTTCAATACGCGTTAATGAATGAAATGCTTCTATCGCTTCATTATCTGTCACGGCAACAGCATAAGATCTACCAAGGTCTTTGAGTAAGCAATGCTCAGGTCCAACGCCGGGGTAATCCAAACCAGCGGAAATCGAATGAGGCTCTATAACTTGCCCGTCTTTATCTGCCATTAAGTACATGCGATTACCGTGTAATACCCCGGGTTTTGCCATATTTAATGGAGCAGCATGTTCTCCTGTTGCTAAGCCATGTCCTGCGGCCTCAACACTATAGATATCTACCTCAAGATCAGCCAGAAATTCATGAAACAGACCGATGGCATTTGATCCGCCACCCACACAAGCGATCAATGCATCGGGAAGTCGGCCTGTTTGTTCGAGGCATTGTTCTTTTGCTTCACGACCAATAATAGTTTGGAAATTACGCACCATGCTTGGGTAAGGATGTGGGCCTGCTACAGTTCCGATACAGTAAAAAGTGTTATCAACGTTAGTCACCCAGTCGCGCATCGCTTCATTTAATGCATCTTTGAGTGTTTTAGAGCCCGAAGAAACAGGTCTAACTTCTGCACCTAAGAGTTTCATTCGATATACATTTTGGGCTTGTCTCGCTACATCAACTTCACCCATGTAGACCACGCATTCCAAATCTAGACGAGCAGCAATAGTTGCTGTTGCAACACCGTGTTGGCCTGCGCCTGTTTCGGCGATTATACGTGGTTTACCCATGTGTTTTGCGAGTAAAGCCTGGCCAATGGTATTGTTGATTTTATGTGCACCGGTGTGATTTAAATCTTCTCTTTTCAAGTAGATTTGAGCGCCACCTAGTTCTTTAGACCAGCGTTCAGCATGATAAAGTGGACTAGGTCGACCAACATAATGACGCAAATCGTTGTCGTAATTAGCCTGAAATTCAGCGTCATTCTTAAGTTTATTGTAGGCAGCGTCGAGTTCTTGAATCGCTTCCATTAATGTTTCTGAAGCAAAACAACCACCGTATATTCCAAAGTGTCCATTCTCATCCGCTAAGTTGTCCCAATCAATCGTGCTTAAATCGATATTGCTTAAGTCGTGGTCGTTTAAGTTATTTTTAATTTGGCTATTTGTTACAGTGGACACGTTGTACCTCTTTCATTAACTGCGTAACTTTTCGTTCATCTTTTATTCCTGGCTGGCTTTCTACACCACTACTGAGATCAATACCATAGACATCACCAGCTTGCATAGCATCAGCAACATTATTGGGGTTTAATCCGCCCGCTAAAATAATGGGTTTAGCGTATTTTTGTGGAACATGACTCCAGTCAAACGTTTTACCTGTGCCGCCAGCTTTACCTGCTGGGTGGCTATCGACTAAAAAACCTTTTGCATCTGTATATTGATCTGCAATGCGTTTGAAATCCTCATCATTATTTACCCCAACCATACCAATAGCTTTGATGTAAGGGCGTGGGAATGATTGACAAAAATCTGGTGTTTCAGAACCGTGAAATTGTAACAAGTCTAAACCCACATTAGCTAGTACAGTTTCTACGAATTCGACAGATGGATCCAGAAACAGTCCTACGCTCGTCACAAATGGAGGGAGCGAAGCAACTATTTCTGCAGCCTTTTTAATACTTATATTTCTTGGGCTTTTTTCATAAAAAACAAGTCCGATTGAGTCTGCACCAGCATTTGCCACTGCTTGAGCAGCCGCTACAGATGTTATTCCGCATATTTTAACGCGCACTCTAGCTGGCGAATGAACTGCTATATTTTCTGTGGTTTTGTGAGAATCCATAAACGAGCTCTAATCGAAATGACTGGTGATCAACCAATGAGTAAATAATCAAAAATTCTATAATAGACTAGACCTTTAGTATAAGGAATCATTCTGGAATTCAAAGGGGTATTCAAAATAACATAAGTAAGTTAACGCAAGTAGTCACAGTCATACTTGCTATTAATGATTACAGGCATTGTAAGGTATTGATTAATTGTAATCACATTTTGTAAAAAAGTGCTAAACCGAGGCGTATCCGAGACAAAGTTGGAGCACAGCGACGACGGCCCGCAGGGCGAGATGGAATCGAGTAAAAGTAGGGGGTGACATTAGTGTTTGATAGCTCCTAGTTTGATAGACCGGTAGCTAGTTTGGATTGAATAATATATTAATACATACCAGAATACTTAATTCTCTAAGCAAGTATTTTATTAGGAAAAGGTTGTGGGGCTCATCATGACGTTAATTGTTTAGTTGGTGTTAATGGACAGCAAGTGCCTTTGTCTTTTGCAATATCTCAATGGGGCTCATAAACAATGTAAATCAAAAACCAATCACTAAATAATCGCTTAAAGTGGGGGGGTGTGTTTCAATACATACCCCTTTTTTTATTAGCGTGTTTTGCACGGCTTCTAGTCATGAATTTATATGAGCAAGCTTTAGCCTGTTTGATGCAAACTGATACCAGCGAGAAACAGAAGATGGTTTCTCTATTACGAGATGCCTGGCAAAACGAGGAGTTAGACCGAAACGATTCTGCATTGGTCGCTATTCCTGTTCCTGGTCGCCCCGATAAACCAGATTTATTAAACCCTTCAGAACTCAAACAACGTAAATTAGGATCAGATTTAGGCCGTGCGACACTGGTTCATGCAATTTTGCATATCGAATTTAATGCGATTAATTTAGCACTCGATGCGGTTTATCGATTTCGTGATATGCCTGAAGAGTACTATTCAGATTGGCTAAAAGTAGCCGTAGAAGAAGCTTATCATTTCTCATTACTAGAAAAACGACTTGCTGATTTAGGATACTCCTACGGTGATTTTCCAGCTCATAATGGTCTTTGGGAAATGGTATTGAAAACTGACCATGATGTTTTGATTAGAATGGCGTTAGTGCCTCGCGTGTTGGAGGCTCGTGGTCTTGATGTAACCCCAGGTATGATCGAACGTTTACTAAAAGCAGGCGATAATGACACTGTAGAAATTCTGCGTATTATTCTTCAAGATGAAATTGGTCATGTGGCGATAGGGTCGCGCTGGTTTAAATTTTGTTGTGAGAATAAAGGGTTAAATCCGGAGGAAACATTTCGAGAGCTTCTTGTTGAATATATGGGGAAGGGCTTAAGCGGTCCTTTTTATGAAGAAGCGCGTTTACAAGCAGGGTTTAGCCAGGAAGAAATTGAAGAATTAGTCAAAATGGTTTAGCGGTTTAGATTTGATTTTTTGAACAAACTGAAATTAGTCGTGAGTTCCTGTAGAATCAGATAAAATTTTTTAATTCTAATACTGGGCTTTACGATATGTTAAACACGACGCTCTTAAGAGTAGTTATGCTGTGTGGACTGTGTTTATTCACAAGCAATACATACGCAAAAAGATCTGGCTCAGAAACGATAAAAGTCTGTAGTGTTAAAAAAATTACCTCCTTAGAAAAAAAAATGCGTATTTATAATAAAATTATAAATAAATACAGCAAGAAATATAGTGTTCCAGAATCCCTAATTAAAGCGGTGATAACTGCTGAGAGCTGTTTCAATCCGAGGGCTGTTTCGCCCAAAGGAGCTCAGGGTTTGATGCAGCTTATGCCGCCGACTGCAGCGCGTTTTGGGGTCATTGATAGTTTTGATCCTGACGAAAATATTCGTGGTGGTACCAAATATCTCAAATTTCTTCTGTCTCATTTTGATCAATACACCAAACATGCTGTTGCTGCATATAATGCGGGAGAAGGTGCGGTCGCTAGGTATCGGGGGGTTCCTCCTTATAAAGAAACCATTAACTATGTTGCTAAAGTAACCGCATTGCATAGAACTTATTCGAAAGGAGTAAAAGTTTCAGCAGTATTTAGACAGGGGAGGGTTAGATCTTATCGATCATTTGTGAAGACAAGGGCTAGTTTAAGCCCTTACAAAAACCGTCAAAAGACCTACGCAAAAAGTAGTTGTTTTAAAACCAGTAAACGGCTAAAAAGGGCGACTAAATATCTTAAGAGAGGTCGATTGAGACAGAGGGTTTATTTTGCCAAAAAAGGCGATACCCTGATGAGGGTTATGCAAAAAACCGGGGTTAATAAAAGTAAAATTAAACTAATGAATAACCTAAGGACTAAATCGCGGCTTAAGCGGGGACAAAAACTACTTTTATGGGAATGCAGAAAATAACAGGTGTAGCGAAATTTTTTTTGATAGATTATAAGAATGAACAGTAAGGAAAAACTTATCTATACTGGGCTATACAAGTGCTTATTGTAGTCGTTGTATCAGAATCTTAAATAAATAGATCTAATAAAGATTCATTGAAAGCACACAAAAATAATTACTAAAAAGTTATCAGAGAATAAATATGAGACCTGCAAGAGTCGTTCTGAATGCTAAATCACCATTAATCAATACACCTGCCTGGGTTGCACTGCTTGAACACTTTGAGCGTGCTAAGAAAGTACATATGGTTGAACTTTTCGAACAAGACCCAGAAAGATTCAAAAAATATTCTATCCAGTTCAATGACATGTTAGTGGATTATTCTAAAAATCGAGTTACTGATGAAACCCTGAAATTGCTCTTTGCATTGGCAGCACAAGCTGGTGTTGAAAAGTGGCGTGATAGAATGTTTTCTGGTCAGAAAATCAATAATACCGAAGGTAGGGCTGTACTTCATAGCGCATTAAGAAACAGATCAGGTAACCCTGTTTTTGTGGATGATGAAAACGTCATGCCTTTGATTGAAACAGAGCTAGAGAAGATGCGAGTTTTCTCTGACAAGGTGCGAAATGGACAATGGATTGGTTATACAGGCCTAGCTATAACCAATGTGGTTAATATCGGTATCGGTGGTTCTGATCTTGGTCCAAATATGGTTTGTAAAGCGTTAGAACCCTATTCACATAAAAGTTTACGTGTCCATTTTGTTTCAAATGTAGATGGCTCACATATCGGTCAGATGCTTAGTTATCTTCGCCCTGAAACGACACTTTTTATCGTGGCATCCAAAACATTCACTACTCAGGAAACACTGACTAATGCCAATACCGCAAAGAAGTGGTTTTTAGAAGGTACTGGACGTGTTACCGAAGGAGATATTGCGAAACACTTTGTGGCTGTATCAACTAACGAGAAAGAAGTTGAAAAGTTTGGTATAGATCTTAACAATATGTTCCGTTTTTGGGATTGGGTTGGTGGACGTTATTCATTGTGGTCTGCCGTGGGTCTTGTCAGTGCAATCTATGTGGGAATGGATAACTTCATAGAAATGCTTGAAGGCGCTCATGAGATGGATCAGCACTTTCAAGAAACACCTCTTGATCAGAATATCCCCGTAATTTTGGCAATGCTGGGAATCTGGTACGGCAACTTCTTCCATGCAGAATCCAGCGCAGTACTTCCTTATGATCATAACTTGCGTATGCTTCCTGCCTATCTTGAGCAGGCGGATATGGAAAGTAACGGTAAATCGGTAGATCGAGAAGGTAGGCAAGCAACTTATTCTACAGCTAAGATTATTTGGGGTGCTGAAGGTATCAATGGTCAGCACTCTTTCTATCAGTTGTTGCATCAAGGTACACGTTTAATCCCAACAGATTTTATTGCTTCGATCCAATCTCACGGTAACCATAAAGAACATTGTGACATTCTTGCTTCTAACTACCTTGCTCAGACAGAAGCGTTGATGAAAGGAAGAACTATGGAAAAAACGCGTGAGCAATTAAAGGAAGCCAATATAGAGTTGCATAAGGCAGAAAAGCGGTTACCTCATATGATTTTGGGGGGAAACCAGCCGAGTAATTCCATTGTTATCAAAAAATTAACACCAAGAGCGCTAGGTTCACTATTAGCGATGTATGAACACAAGATTTTTGTACAAGGAATTGTATGGAATTTAAATTCTTATGATCAATGGGGTGTGGAACTAGGCAAGAAGCTGGCGAAGAATATTCTTGAGGAACTAGAAGGCGATGAAGACCTGTATGAACATGATAGTTCTACCAGTGGTCTTCTTGATTGGTTTAGAAAGAATAGTCTAGATTAAACATATATAAAAAAACCTCCTATAGGTAGGGAGTGTGTTTTTATCTTATTACTTTCTAATTCTAGCGTCTTGTTACTTTAGTCAGAATACCACTTTTACCCAAGGCAAAGATACTCATTCCATCTACTTCGGGCTCTACTGAATAACCTCGTGGGTCACCCTTACTTCTGGCGCTGAACTTTCCATTTGCTGAATTAACCCAGTGAATATTCCCTTGCTTGTCTACAACGACAATTTGAGAATCTCCCACGAGTGCAGGCACTGAAGGCAGGCGACTTTGGAGATCGTCCATGCTCCATACTGGCTCACCTGTTTGTGGATCATATTTCCACACATTGCCCTTGTCATCAGAGCTATATAGTCCTAATTGATTAGCATTGACACCTGTTGGAGTTGAGTATGCTTTGGACCAGGCCTTTTTGCCGTTTTCGATATTGATTCCGGCAGAACTACCATTCATTGATGCAGCAAATAAAGCATTACCAAGGTGTTTGATTTTCCCATCAAGATCGGTAATTTGCTCTAGTTCGGTGCTAGCACGAGGTAACGCTAGCGATGTTTCCCAGATTCCCTGGCCATTTTCTATATTGTAGGCAGCCACTTTGCCATTATCAAAACCCGCAATAACTAAAGGAGGTACTATTAATGGAACTCCAGCACCGAGCTGACTAATTGCGGGGGTACGCTGTGAACGTTGCCAGATTAGCTCTCCAGTATTTGCTTGTAGCGCATGAATCTTTCCATCTACTGTTCTGAATATTACTCGATTGTTGATGCTGGCAGACACTGAAAGTACTTCGCTGCTGAGTCTTTCTATCCACTGTATTTTACCCGTTTTAGCATCAAGAGAAATTGCATTGCCATTTATTGTACCCAAAAATACGGTGTTGGTACTAGTATTGTTTGAAGTACTGTAATTACCATTTACACCCGCACTAATGGTTTCTCCAATAGCGTTTTTCCAAAGCATTTTGCCATTGCTTTTTTGCCATGCGCTGGCAGATGCACCACCTGCCACGTACACCAATTGAGAATCAATCAATGGATGAACTTTGTTTTCTCCCATCGCGCTTCCCGTAGCAACTTGCCAATCGGTTTTAGCTGTAATGGAAGGGGTAACTGCTTTAAGCGCTTTTAAAGGAGCAGGGCGAGATTTTTGACTAGTTACTTGACTTGTTAGTTGGCTGATTTGACTGCATCCACTTTGAAAAGCGATCAATCCAATTATAATCAGTACATAAGGTTTAAGAGTCACTATTTAAGCTCCGCTTTTAAGTTGGTTACCCAGATCGTCACGCTTCATTTTTAATAGCTGTGTATTTTCACCATTTGAGCTTAAAATCGCTTTATCGTATGCCTCGTAAGCTTGTTTAAACTCTTTCTTGGCAAAATGGATATCGCCGTTTAATTCACTGATTAGTGATTGGTAAGAAGCAGGCATCTTTTCTGCAAGAATCGATTTCGCTTCATCTAATTTTCCTGAGCTAACTAGTGTGCGAGCCAAACGAATCTTTGCTATATTGGCAAGACTGTCTTGAGGGCTCGTAGATGCTATTTTTAATTGGGCAATACATTCATCTGTTTTTCCCGCTTCACAACTTGTTTTTGCAGAATTAAGTGCAGCTAGATAGGCATATGAAGTACCACTGTATTCATCATTTAATTTCTTTAAAACTTCAGCAGAATCTGTACCTTCCTGACTAAGCTGAGCAAATAATTTTGAAGCGCCTTCAGATTGAGTAACTTTGTGTTCTTTCCATTGATTCCAGCCGAACATGCCACCAACGGTAAGTGCTATACCAGCAATAACAGAGGTGCCATTTGAACGCCACCAGGCTTTCAGTTCTTCTGCTTTTTCTTCATCTGATTTAAGATCAAAATCTGCCATTTTTGTTACTATCCTATAAATTAATTATGTCGTTCAATATGGTATTTCCAGGGTGGTGGGACTATACCATGTTGATAATGTGTTCTGCTACGAAATCACTAAGCTCTTGTTGCGATAAGGTCTGTTGCTGAAGATCATCTTGCAAGCTCTTTAGTAACGGCTTTACCGTTATCTCATTATTACTTAACTCATTCTCTCCAAGAATAAAAGCAAAGGCTGCACCTGACTTGTCTGCTCGCTTGAGTTGAGATTTAAAACTTCCTGCGCCAGCATTACACATCAAACGTAAATCAGGGTTTGTATCACGCAATGATTCTGCTATCGAGGCACCAGCTAATTCAGCTTGTTCTCCTGCCATGACTAAATAGGCATGTGGATGGGTTTCATTTTTGTTCAGGCCTTGTTCTTCTACAAGTAGCTGCAATCGATCTAAACCAATTCCAAATCCACATGCTGAAGTCTCTCTACCACCAAGTTGTCCTACCAAACCATCGTATCTACCGCCAGCACAAATTGTGCCCTGGGCTCCGAGGTCTTCGGTAATCCATTCGAATACCGTGCGATTATAATAATCGATACCACGAACCAGGCGAGGGTTAACTTGGTAGGCTATCCCGATTTGGTCTAAACGTTGTTTTAAACTGTCGAAATGCAATTTAGATTCTTCATCTAAATAATCGAGTAGGTTAGGGGCATTCTCTACCAACTCTTTCATCGTGGGGTTTTTGGTATCCAAAATCCTTAATGGATTTTTGTGTAAACGTTTTTGAGAGTCTTCATCGAGTTGGTCTTGATGAGCACTAAAGTATTCGATTAAAACGTCACGATATTGTTGGCGTGCTTCGTTGCTTCCAAGCGAATTTATTTCAAGTCGTACATTTTTGAATCCGAGGTTTTTCCAAAACCGTGCAGCTATTGCAATAACTTCCGCATCTATTTCAGGTCCATCAATGCCATAGGTTTCGATACCTGCCTGATAAAACCCTCGGTATCGTCCTTTTTGAGGGCGCTCATGACGGAACATGGGGCCGATATACCAGATACGTTGTTGTTGATTGTGAAATATTCCGTGCTGAATTCCAGCTCTAACACAACCTGCGGTACCTTCTGGACGCAACGTTAAGCTATCGCCATTTCTGTCTTCAAAGGTATACATTTCCTTTTCAACGATATCGGTAGCATCACCAATAGAGCGTTTAAAAAGATCTGTAGATTCAATTATTGGAGTCCGTAACTCACTATAACCATAGCTATTGAAAAGCTGACGTGCGGTATTTTCGATATATTGCCAGGAAGATGATTGTTCTGGAAGGATGTCTCGCATTCCACGAACTGATTGCAGATTTTTTGCCATGTTTTTTACCGAAACTTATTTCAGGAACTATTCAAAGTTTATTCTAAGGTGAAATTGGCAATACTGCCATTAATATACTGGCTGATATCAACGGCTTTGTCATCAACAAAAAGGGATAAGCCTTGCGCATTTCCTACTCTAAACGTTAAAGGTTTTTCGATACTTAGGTCTTTATTCGTGCCTAGTTTATTTAAGCCTTCAAACACTGTTTTATTGTCTTTGTTTCTAATTCTTAACCAAACATCTTTATTAAACACTAATTTGATTTTTATTTGATTGCTAGAATTCGTCGATGGTATTTCTTCTTGTCCCGCCTGATCTGTATTGATCGCTGCATTTGTAGCTTTGTTGTTTGTTTCTGTATTGGTAACTTGTGGGGTATTTTCAGTTGTAGATTCTGTGTTAGCTTTAGTTTCAGTTGATTGTTCGGTTTGGGTTTCAGGTGGTTTGGCTTGCTCGGATCCTTCTTCAGTTACCGGTTTATTATTTTCTTGACTATTGCCGATAGCTAGAGGCAAGTTTGTTGTTTCGCCGTTTGTGGGAAATTCTGTATCCGGTAATGGCACAGGCACAGGTAAGGAGCCAGTCAATAATGGGTTAGTTCCAGGTTCACCATTTCTTGATTGAAGCTGGTTAGATAAGCTACTCCAGGTAACCTTAAACCATTGGTTAACACCAGGAATCATGGCTAAAAGGGCGATGCCACCAATTAGCATTGCTAATAAAATCAGTTGTGCCCAAACAGGCGACATACTTTTGCGTTTGCTTATATTTATATTTGCTGATGATTTAATCTGGTAATCGAGTTCACTCGCATCTGCTCCGCGTAATGCTTCATAACGACTTATTAACTCATTAGGATCTGTTTCACCAAGTTTTGCATAGTTGCGTATATATCCGCGAACATAGGGCGGTTCAGCTAGCTGGTCAAATTCTTCATTTTCTAAATGTAGGATAACTTCTTCTGATAAACACATGGCATCAGCTAACTGCGATGTCGAAAAACCCGCATCTTCGCGAAGTCGAATAAGGCGTTCTTTTAACTCGCCTTCCAGGACGATCGGTACTTCAGTTTTGTTATTTTCTTTGGCCATTTAATGTTTGTGTTTTATTAGATTTTTAGTTATGTCTTGTTGATAAACTAGTTAGCTTGTTGTGCTTCTTTACTGGCAGGAAAAAGCCTTAATAGTGCTGCTTTACAGCTACTGGCTTTTGCGTAGTCCCCCATTTTAGTGTTGATTTTATTACATAAATCCAATGCTTCTGGAGATGACTGCCCAACACTTTCGTAACGTAACATGAATGCTTGTGCTCTAGGGTAATTCCTACGATCACTATAAAGTTTTGCC
Organism: uncultured Gammaproteobacteria bacterium; assembly: GCA_963760355.1. Classification (GTDB taxonomy): domain Bacteria; phylum Pseudomonadota; class Gammaproteobacteria; order Thiotrichales; family Thiotrichaceae; genus Cocleimonas. The sequence goes on from CAVXCT010000018.1 coordinate 36,900, forward strand.
ATTTCTAATAATGCCGAAGGGAATGCTGTTTTTTTCTTCAGCGCTTGGCGAAAATAAGTCTCAGCTTGGGCGTCATTATTGGTTTTTCTTAAACAAATTCCTGCATTAGTATAAGCAAATTCAGGTGTACTATATAGAGGGTCGCTGAAGGCAGCGGTAAATTGTTTAATTGCAGTTTGCGGTTGCCCTGTATCACATAAAAAAGAGCCATAATTATTCCTAATTTCAGGATCTTTCGGTTTCAAATTAATTGATTTTATAAAATGGCGGCGTGCTTTTTCATTATTGCCTAGTTTCTGTTGCAAAATGGCATAGTAATGATTCGATTGGGCAGAGTTAGGATCTTGCTCCAGTGCTTTCAGTAGTTTCTCGTTGGCAAGATTCAAATGGCCTTTTTGTAAATAACGGATACCTAAATCAGAATTATAATTTGACGCTTCCTTTGATTTGACACCAGTTGTGGAACAGGCAGTGAGTAATAAAGCGCTCGCTAGAACACCAGTAGACAAAAGAGTCTTGGTTGCCATCGGGTTAAAAGAGTTAACATCAGAAACAAAAGCTTTAATGTTTTGAATCACGGAGCTGCAAATGGTGCTCATTGAAATTCCCCTATGTAAACAATACTAATCAGCAAACTATTCTTATTTTTTTAATCCAAATTTAATAAGTATATAGATCAAAGTTTCGATAGAAGGTTCAGAACTTAAGGTTCTATCCGCGCAAAATGGACTTCTCTGCGACTTTTGTCATTAACTTTTCCAGCTAACTGCCCACAAGCGGCGTCGATATCTTCGCCTCTTGTTTTTCTGGTCATCACGATTAGCCCACCGCTTTCCAGAATTTCCCTGAATCTGTAAATTCTATTATTAGAAGAACGCTTGTAACGCGTTTCAGGGAATGGGTTAAATGGTATCAAATTCACCTTCACAGGTACATTCTTTAATAAGGCAATCAATTCACGTGCATTGTCATCACTATCGTTTACCTTATCTAACATCACATATTCTATGGTGATTTTTTCTCTGGCGGCTTTGCCGTCCATAAAACGTAAACATGAATCGAGTAACTGTTTGATTGGATATTTACGATTAACCGGAACCAGCTGATCACGTAATGCATCATTAGGTGCATGTAGTGAAATCGCCAGGCTTACATCGACCCGATCGCGCAAACGATCTAGTGAAGGCACAACGCCTGAGGTACTTAATGTGACACGGCGTTTACTCAAACCGTATGCGTTGTCATCAAGCATTAACTCCATTGCTTTAACCACGTTTTCGAAGTTAAGCAATGGCTCGCCCATTCCCATCATCACCACATTACTGATAACGCGGTCTGACTCTGGGTCGGGTTGAAGAATTTTTTTGGCAATCCATAACTGGCCGATAATTTCGCCAACGGTCAAATTACGGTTAAAGCCTTGTCGTGCGGTAGAGCAAAAGGTGCAATCCAGTGCACAACCGACTTGCGATGAAATACACAAGGTTCCGCGGCCATCTTCTGGGATGAATACTGTTTCAATACAATTACCATCTTCCAGTCGAATCAACCACTTATGCGTGCCATCTTCAGACTTGTCATCAATAGCTACTTCGGGAGCGCGTATCTCACCAATACTCTGTAATTCTTCGCGAAGCGCCTTGCTGACATTAGTCATATCTTCAAAGTTATCAACGCCATGCTGATGAATCCATTTGATTATCTGCGTGGCACGAAAAGGCTTTTCTCCGCGTTCGAGGAAAAAAGCCTTTAAGTCTTCTGAATTGTAATCCAGAAGGTTGATTTTATTCGTTGAATTCATTTTATTGAGAATTGCCTTAACAATTCTTATAGCCAATTATTAACGAGTACGTGGGCAAATTTCGTCTGCCGAGAAAAAGTAATCAGTTTCGATCTGAGCATTCTCAAGGCTGTCAGAACCATGTACTGCGTTTTCATCAATGCTTTGAGCGAAATCAGCACGGATAGTTCCAGCATCCGCTTCAGCAGGGTTAGTTGCACCCATAAGTTCACGGTTTCTGCTAACCGCATTTTCGCCTTCTAGTACCTGTATCATTACAGGGCCAGAAGTCATGAATTTAACTAAATCACCAAAAAAAGGGCGATCTTTGTGTACTGCGTAAAATCCTTCTGCATCAGTTTTAGAAAGGTGCTTCATTTTAGCTGCAACGATTTTTAATCCGCCTTTTTCAAAGCGAGAGTAGATTTCACCGATAACGTCTTTACCGATTGCGTCTGGTTTGATGATAGAAATAGTGCGTTCAATTGCCACGATAGTATACTCCAAAAACTTGAATCCGCGGTTTTGCGAATTTAATTAAAATAAGACTCACATAAATAGCTTTTTTAGTGAGGGTAAAACCGGGCTATTGTACTTCTGTGGTGGGAATCAGTAAAGGGTGCTATCTATTTATAAAATTAAAAAAGAAGGCCGTAAATAAACAATAAAGTGTTTGGTTTAAAAGCCTTGCGCGGTTATATTTTCCTTTTAAATAATTTCATATGGCAAAAAAATGGTAGACGATCAATTGAACGAACAAGAAAGCAAAGAATTTTACACAATGGCCGATACATTTATCGATGTGGCAAATGGGCATTGCGATAAAAAAGAAACCAATCATGTGGGTTCAGCCATGCTTTTTGCAACAGCCAGATTCAGCTCATTTGTGGTTGCGTCACAATCCCCAGACAAAGATGCTTACGAGGCAGAAATAGAAACGGCTACCAATTTTTTTACTAAAGAATTCAAACGCATGCTGACGCAGAATCTTGAAGATTATAAGACAGCGTTTAAAGCTCAAGAAGAAGAACCGCGTTACGAACACCTAAGAAAGAAGGATTAAGGTGAGAGATCTTTGCAAGATAATTAATAATTAATAAAACCCTCTAAAAGTAGGGGGGTGTGTTTAGTTAATGATCTAGGATTCATAGAAACGGAAAACCAGATTGAAGCTTAAAGATATTATCGATTTAAAGCGTTATCCGATTACGGATGAAGCGTTTAAAGAACAGTCTCGACAAACCGTTGCGGAGAAGGGCGCTATAGCTATGCCTGGGTTTTTAAGCGATGCTGCGTTGAATGCAATCCGTGAAGAAGGCGAACAGAAACAATCTCAGGCTTTCTTTAGTCTTCAGTATCACAATGTCTATCTCACCGATAACAATCCAGAGTATGCAGATGATCATGCATTTAATCGTCAGGTGGTTTCATCCAAAGGCTGTATTACCGATGATATCGTGGGTGAAGACTCAGCATTGCGCGAGCTGTATAACGCGCAATCGTTTAAAGACTTTTTGAGTTATGTGTTCGGTGAAGACGCGCTTTATCCCTATGCTGATCCACTCTCATCAATCAATTTGCATTACGCCAAAAAAGGGCAGGAACTTGGCTGGCATTTCGATAACTCCTCATTTGCCATCACCCTGATGATTCAGCCGGCTGAAAAAGGAGGTCAGTTCGAATACATTAAAGAAGTGCGAGATGCTGATGCTGGTGAGATGAATTTTGATACCGTAAACAATGTACTAGATGGCAAAGAAACCCCGAATCAATTATCGATGGATGCCGGTGCTCTGGTTTTATTCAGAGGTCGCAATGCGATTCATCGGGTAACACCGAATGAAGGTGATCGAACGCGAATGCTGGTTGTGTTGGCATATAACTCGCAGCCAAAAATCGCGCTTTCAGAATCTGCACGTATGACATTTTACGGTCGATTAGGCGAGTAACAGTCTATTTTAATCTCAAGACAATTTTATTTTTACTTTCACCAAGAGCCGGACATCAAACATTACTTATCGAGTCATAATCGATACACCCGCAAAGTACGGATGCAAGAACATCAGAATCGCATACAAAACCACGCTCACTATAAACAAAATCACCAGCGATTTCATACCTTTTGAATCGGTCGGTATCACTCTGGCACCTTCGCGTTTATTAATCGTGATTTGTGAAATAATCGCCCAAATACCTAAACCACCGAATAAGATCACCGAGCGGATATCACCATTTGCAAGTAAATGACCGATGCTCCAAACTATCATTCCCGTCAGCATGGGGTGTCGCACCCATTCACGAATCCTGGTTTTGGTATTCGCCGCGCCAAACAGTAGTATCGCAATTAAAATCAAAAGCATGGTAGCGTGGCGTCCCCAAGAAGGAGGATTATAAACCGCTGTAGGTATGGTGTTTTTCCAGCCGATAACCATCAAAACGATCGAACCAACGATAAGCAACGCATAAACAGCTTGATAGCCATTACCGAATTTTTCAGATAATTGATTACGATGCGAAACCGCAACACTAGGATAAAGGTGAACAACACTCCAAAGAGCAACGCCGAGAATAAGCCAGATCATAATAATACCAAGAGGTCTGTAATTGGATTGGAGTATAACAGCCTGTAAAAGTAAGTGTAGAAACCCTGCGTCTTTAAAATACATTTATTAAAATAATAAATATCAGTCACTTACGATAGTTTTATATAGATTTATTATTAAGTTTTTTGGCTTGACTATACTTTAATAGATCTAATGAGTTAAAAACTCACAAAGTAATATCACAAAGTAAAAATGCACAGTCAAAACTTAGGTTTCCAACTTAGCCGCAGTGAAACCTGATGTCGAAAATAAGCGGCATAGCAAAGGAGAGAGTAAATGAGTAAAGTAGTTGATGAAGTACAATCAGCAAATGCTGAATATGTGTCTAATTTTGGTGATAAGGGAGATTTGCCGATGCCTCCCGGCCGACAGTTTGCGATTCTGACTTGCATGGATGCTCGTCTGGATCCAGCAAAATACGCAGGACTAGCAGAAGGTGATGCACACGTCATACGAAATGCCGGTGGAAGAGCCAGTGATGATGCAATTCGCTCTCTGGTTATTTCCTATAAATTGCTGGGGACCAAAGAATGGTTCGTGATACACCATACCGATTGTGGCATGGAGACATTCACCACCGACATAATGGGTGATTTATTAGCAGGTAGTTTGAAAACCTCCAGCGTCGATGCCTCAGGATGGCATGACAGCAATGCGGGTGGCGGAACCACGGATGGCAAATATATCAACTGGTTAACCATTAGTGATAATGCAAAAAGTGTGGTTGAAGACGTGGAGCGAATTCGAAGCAATTCAATGGTGCCTGCAGATATTCCTATATACGGTTATATCTATGATTGCAAAACGGGTGAATTGGTAGAGATTCCCGACGCGACTGCCGCAGGAAAAGCGAGTTAGAAATCATTTGATTCTAGCGGCTTTGTGAAGATAAAGCCGCAGATTTATGAGAAACAATTAGCTTAAATTTGCTAAGTCGAGGTTTAGTTGAGACAACGCTGGCATGCAATGACGATGGATCAAAGGAATCGTCGATGTACATTGGACGATCAGTCTCAACTGACCTTACAACATCATAGATTCTTGCGTCCTATTCCCAAAAACATCCCCCACAACACCTTAAAGGCAGCGCCACTATCTCCACGTTTATTGTAGTAATCAACATGCTTATCTGATTTAGCTGTGCGTGATAACTCAATACCCCACAAGGGTTTAATCTGTTGCGGTAATAAGGAATAACGAATATCAACCACCCGGTTAGGGTTTTGTTTATCTAAGGCGATATAACCGGTTGAAAACCAACGGAATCGTTCTATGTCTTTTGCTTGTTGTGACTGATTATCTAGCCACGGTAAATCCCTTTCAATCGACAATTTTTCTACCGAATCGCCTTCCAATATTTTAGGTTCGTCTAGGCCGATTCTAACCGCATCGACATAATAGGAATTCTCTGTTTCAGTGATGATTTTCCAGACGAGGATATTGGCGAAACTAGGCTTCGCTTCGATACTCAATGTATTCAATCCGCGAGATGCCGCAAGTTTCTGGCCTTCCTTCAGAGCGCGTTGGTGTTGATAAGTCGATAAACCAAAATAAAGCCCCAGCCAGATGAGACCGTAAACAACATAACGACGTGCTTTTCTTCTCGCTGCGAGAATGACGAAAGCTAATAAAGGCAAGGTAACCAAGGGGTCGATAACCGAAATGATATCCCAGGCAAAACGTTTATCCGTCAGCGGCCAGAGTAATTGTGTGCCGTAACTGGTGCAGCCGTCTAAAAGCCCATGCGTGGCATAACCAATAATGCACCAGAACAGGGTTTGCCAAAACGAGACGCCAAACCATCGGCCCAATGTCGGGTGTAAAACCAGGTTGCAGATGAATCCACCGATAGGAATAAACAGCAGTGAATGGGTGAAATGGCGGTGATACTGCAAGGCCAATAGCGGATCATTATCTGAGCGAATCAGAATATCCAAATCAGGTGCCATACCAGCAAGCCCACCAATAACAGCGGCTTTTGCTAAATCTTTTGTTTTACCCTGAGTTTGTGCGAAGACAGCACCAAAAGCGCCTTGAGTAATGGGATCCATTTATTTCCTGTTTTAGATAGTCTTTTGATAAAGACTTATTCGTATAGGTTTCTTATTATAAATTTCTTATTATAAATGAATCAATTGAATCCGTAATTAATCATTAATTTAGCAATGGATGCTTAATTTAAAAAAGTGCCTATAAGTAGGGGGGTGACATAAGCATTGGTAAATAGCCAGCTTAAGAATTAACAATCAGAAACGTATTCCGCGGTTAGCAAATGATGTAATACTTTTTTTGCTGGTGGATAGTCCTGATTAGAAGACAATGCTATCCAGTGTAACGCTGCATCTGAATCATCTGTGATTCCTATGCCCTCAAGATACATAATACCCAGCCAGTATTGCGCCTCTGCATTACCTTTTTTTGCTTCTTGTTTATAAATTTGTACGGCAATATATAAGTTTTCTTCGATCCCCTTACTCGTTCGTAACTTATTTGCTTTTATGACATTGAGATTTGACTGCTCATAAGCGTTAGCTACAAATTGATATGAAGCGATAATTTGATTTTTTACTCCTGCTACTGGAAAAGCATGCAGGATATCCGGGAGTAGCATGATTGCCATTGATGCAATAATTGAACGTGATTTATTAACAATCGATAAAGCTTTTTTCCTGGAAAGACGAAAACTTATAAAAATACACGCATCTGACTTAGTTTGAATATGATGCATATTCCGTAATCGAAGCAAACCTACACATGTTTGCTGTTCTTGCAAAGTGAGCTGATAATTATTCTCATCATCAACCAAACCGCTTTGCCGAATCTGAAGTTCACCCTGCTGGACATTAATGGCGCTGATTTGACCGATATGTAAGTGACAAGGGATTTCATAATGAGATGGGATAATATGAATAGCCGCTTTAAAATATTTATGGTCGGCCAGGCGAACAATTTTATGTTCTCTTGTGGTTTCAACTTCTTTCAATAGCTGGACATAATTCGGCAGCACTGATGCTATTTTATATTTGTTTTTTACTAAGCGATTGAGTTCTTTTTGAATTGTTACAATCGCTGCTTTTGACTCACCCAGTTTTTTATATTGCTTTAAGACGATGTGGCGAGTCTTTGAACAAGGGCGACCAATGTATAAAATGTTAGTTAAGTATTCCATAGGATCTATCCTAGAATATTCGCAATATTCTCCTTTAAGGTTTAAATAATGATTGAATAATAATAATTAATTCAAAGTTAGATGGTTTTGCTGGAGTTTATAAGTCCAGGGTAAACCGGCATTTTTCCATCCATTCACTACCCGCTTGCCTTTGTTAGAGCCTAGTTTTGCTTTGTCGCCTTCAAATCCATCGACTACCGAATACACTTTCGAGTAACCATTAGACATTAAAAGGTTGGCTGCTTTCGCGCTGCGCTTTCCCGATCGGCATAACAAAATAATAGAACTGTCTTTTGTCATTCCTCTTGATTGAATGGCATTGTTGAACGCAGAAATAAAATGCTTGTTGGGTATTTTCGTAAAAGATGAGGCTTTATCATCCCACTGTTTATAATCCATCGTAACTAGCGGAATATTGATATCCATGTTTTTCGGTGAACCAACAAAATTCAATTCTGAAGGTGTCCGAATATCCACAAATAAAAGTTTCTCCCCTTGCGTCTGCTTAAATTCAAAGGCTTCCCGAGCGGTTAAATACTTTCCAGCGACGGTCCATTTCTCGACAGATTTGGGTTTTTCAGCGGCACTGACAGGCACCCAGAGCATGATAAAGAGAAGCACAAATAGATTTAAAAACACAATAATAAAACTAATAGTGGTACTAAAAATAAACCTGTCATTGAATTTATACATGATTACTCCCTCGCAACTTAATTTCACTTATAAGCTTAATTTCACTTATTGACTTAGTTTACATAAAGCAGTTATAGCCACCCCACCAGTTGTGCATTGACACCGGTACTGTTAACCCCTTCAAGGACTTTCTGAGCTTTGGTTTGTCCAGGGTCAAAAGCAACAATCATCAAATGCGGTGTGGCATTCTTTAAAGAAACTGAAACTACCCCCGAAATATCTTTTACTCTGTTTGAATAGGTATCTAAATTCTCCTTATCCATTGTTTCATTGATATGAATAACAACATCTGTTGAATTCTTCATCTTAAATCTCCTTGGTTAGCAACCTCAATTCCTTAGTAACATATGAGTAATATATGTTGAAAAAAGTCATTTTTATTCATCATCATTTTCGTACAAAAGGTCTCTTGTATTAGTTATCTAGTAATTAGTTTATGCGCAACCGAATAAATATTTTGTGTTGTATTTCACATTATTTAAATCTTTTAAATATAAGTTGAAAAAACGATGCCCCGATAAGCAAGATGAGGTTGATTTGATGGTCGATATCAATCAGGCACTCGATGCAAAAACGGCGATTCAACTAGGTCGTAAGCTAGCGCCTTTCGAATTATTATGGATAGAAGAACCTGTTCCTGCTTATGATTTAGAAGGCCATTCACAAGTGCGACAGGCGTTAGATACGCATATTGCATCGGGTGAAACGGAATACACACACTTTGGTATGCAGGCGATGATCGAGAAGAAAGCCTGCGATATTCTAATGCCAGACTTGCAGCGTATTGGCGGTTTGACTGAAATGCGTCGGGTAGCAGCTTTGGCGGCATCACACAATATGCTGATATCAACGCATATCTTCACTGAACAAAGCTTGAGTATTGCTGGTTCTTGCTATAACTGCATGTCAGTGGAACATATGGACTGGTTCACAACTTTGTTTAATGAAAAGATGGAAATCGAGAGCGGAGATATTTTGATTCCGGATAGGCCAGGTACAGGATTTACCTTTAATCAAGAGACCATCAATAAATACATTCTGAATTAGAGGTATGTGAGTTTAAAAACTGCCTAGCTGAGTCTTAGACGAGAGAATGTCGGAGAGAAGTGAAGTTTACTCGAAGGGTGTTTGAATTGATAAACACCCTAGCTATGCATAAATTCCAAGGTCGTTTTCAAACTACAAAAACGAGTTATGATTCAAAGTAGGGGGGTGACTTATTTGTTAAAGCTTACTGTACTGATGTACGGAATTTACTGTTTTATCGAAAGAAACGTCTTCACCTTTTTGTAGACGATCAATCAAGTCATGTAAGCCTTTAACTCCTACACCGTTATACCAGCCTTCAATTGCTTGTCTGGCAACATTATATACGGGCTTTTGATCGCGTACGGCTTCTAGCCATTGATCATGGCTTGAGAGTTTAGCCAGGGACATGCTGGGTACTGGTTTAGTGTATTTTGGATCTTTACATATCAATACAGCTAAACCTTCGTCAAACCACATCGGTACTTTATTCCAGTGCGATTTTCCAAGGCGTTTGTTGAATTCCGCATGAGCAAGTTCATGGGTGACAGTGGTTTTGTTTAGGCCCTTTTTGGAGAGTAGTACCGTATCATCGTTGATGGTTTTAGCATCTGCATATACGCCACCGAATTTTTTGAAACACTTTTTGGTGGAACATGCGTAAATCTTTGGTGTTGACTTCATTCCACCAAAAAATTTATTGATTTCGACTTTTGATTGTTTAACGGTTTGTAATAATTCTTTTCTCTGGGTTTCTGGCATGTCAGCGTCGACATAGATATTAGGAGCAATACAGGTCATTCCCTTGCTAGATTTTGAGCTGGATTTTGCATGCTTTGAGCTCACTTTCTCTGGAGTATGGCTGCAAGCTGAAAGAAAACCTATAGTGATTGTTAATAAAGATAAGATTTTTATCATAAATGGAATGAAACGTTCCAATAATTAAATATTAGTGCATCATAATATAGTGATTCTTAGTTTTTGCAAATAGAATAATATTATGTAGTGTGTTTTAGTTGATCTATATAAGGTGTAAACGCTTACATACCTAATTCTTTCTTACAGTAAAGTCCGCCTAGGGATTTCCCAGCATCATCAGTAAAGCAATAAATATAAAGATAACTCCCGAGAGTTTTGCTTTGACTCTACTCAGAGAAGGCAGTTTTAAAGGGGATTAACAAGAATTTGAATTGATATATCGCGTTAAAGGTGTGATTTAAGTTTATTTCAGGCTAAATTAGAAAAAACTGTACTAAAATTTATTATCCCCAAAAGCAAATCGCTAGGGGACTCAACTTCCATAATAATAAATTTCTAGCGACACGCGTTGGGATTTCTTAACTATAAAAGGTAGAGGGTGTGCTTTAATAATAATTTTAAATTCTTGACATATATGACCGAAAAAATACTAATCAATCCTCCGGTAATAATGGGAGTACTTAATGTCACACCTGATAGCTTTTCTGACGGTGGGCAGCACTATCAGACCGAAGTTGCCATTAAGCGTGCGCTGCAAATGCATCATGAGGGTGCTTCGATTATTGATATTGGTGGTGAATCTACTCGACCAGGCGCCGAAGAGGTTGCAGATGATGAGCAAATTGCAAGAGTAGTTCCAGTCATTAAAGGTATTCGGCAACTTGATAAGGACATTAAAATTAGCGTTGATACCACTTCCAATAGAGTTGCGGAAGTGGCAATTGATGCGGGTGCAAACTGGATTAATGATATTTCTGCGGGTGAAGATTCAGAAGAAATACTGAGACTCGCAGCTGATAAAAAAATACCGATTATTTTAATGCATCGCCAAGGTAAATCGAAAACCATGCAGGATGCGCCTTATTACGATGATGTCTGTGCTGAGGTTAAACAGTATTTGCAAGAGCGTGCAGATCTGGCGCTTAAAACAGGTATTTCCAAAGACAATATTATTCTTGATCCCGGTATTGGGTTTGGCAAGTTGCTGGAACACAATCTGGCCATACTGGCCGATCTTGAATCATTGGTAGCTCTGGGGTATCCCATTTTACTGGGTACAAGTCGTAAACGCTTTATTGGCGAAATCATTGGTGAAAAGAAGGGCGAAGAAAATCCTGAGAAACGGGTAGCTGGTACCTGTGCAACAACTGCATTGGGTGTTCAGGCGGGTGTGCAGATATTTCGAGTGCATGATGTGATTGAGAATAAACAGGCATTGGATGTCGCTTTTAGAAATAACATCAATAAATAAATAAGATTTAATCGACAAATAATTCAATACGCCTGTTACACTTGTTAAAATAGAGCGAACGCTCGATTTTTATGTTTATGGGTGAAATGAATCATCCGATTTAAAAGGTTTTTATGAAAATTGACGATCGAATTTCCGAAGTGTTGTCATTCTGGTATAGCGATGAAATGAAGAAACAGTGGTTTTCATCTATACCAGAATTGGATACCGATATTAAGCAAAAGTTTGAATCTTTGTGGGAAGAGGCAGCAAATCATCAATTAAACTCCTGGATGGAAACTGCAGAAGGCTGTCTGGCTTTATGTATCGTTCTGGATCAATTTCCGTTAAATATGTTTAGAGGTGAGGCAAAAGCCTTTCAGACTGAGCAACAAGCGGTGGCTATCACTAAACATGCCATTGAGCGAGGTTTCGATAATGACATTGATGACAGCAAAGTGTCATTTTTGTATATGCCTTTAATGCATAGTGAAAATATCAGTGACCAGAATTTGTCTGTTGACTGTTTTAATAGAAGGAAACTGGATGAAAATGTTCGTTTTGCCGAACATCACCGAGGCATAGTCGAAGAGTTTGGAAGATTTCCTCATCGAAACGATATTTTGGGTCGGAAGAATACGCAACCGGAAATCGAATATTTAAATTCTGAAAGAGCCTTTACAGGCTAATTGTTTAATTAAATTTAACCCGTGGTGCATATTTAATTGTTTATATTTTCAGTTACTTATATTAGTAGGCTTTTTGGTTTCCCACTATATCAACCTGAAAGTAGTATTTTTAAAAAATGATTACACGTCATTTTTAGTGTTAAGAACCAATATCAGCATGTATTTGCAAAAAATGGCATATCTTGAGAGAAATATTGGGTAATTGTAGTTTGTAAAAAATGAGTGAATCTACTTGTTTTTCTTCAAGTAGTTAATATATATAAACATTTTACTTAAGCTCAACTAATTACCATGTTTAAATCAATATGCACCACGGGTTAAGTTTATTTTAAAAAGATGATGATTTATTGG
>CAVXCT010000019.1:0-26032 GCA_963760355.1 uncultured Gammaproteobacteria bacterium
CAACTGCTGCGACTGATAACTGTTTTCAACACGCAGAACATCGCGAATAAAAAAATAAAATGCGGGAGAAACGATAATTAGCAAGAAAACATACAATCGGGAATTCACCAGATTCCGCTGATTAGCCAGAAAGTCATAATGAATGATTTGCAGGGATGTCAAACCAATAGCAATACTAATCCTGCAACGTAGGAAAGCAACTGACCTTGGTACTGATTACTATTCGTGTTTAAGCGGGTTAGCGCTACACAGACGAGAAATATATGAGTCTGAAATAGCGTGTATTAAGTTTTTAAGCTTAGCTACTAACTTCAACCTTATTGATTTAACTCAAGTAAATGAATGGAATTAGCATTTATTTACTACTAAATGAATAGCTTGTACTAGACTCATTCATGACGGTTGTAAATCTATATGGAGGAACCAATGAAAAACCAGTCTAGAAGAACCTTTTTAACAACAACTTTATTAGCAACAATTATCTCTGTTGGAACAATGTCACAAGCCGTGGCAGCAAAAAAACGTATCGTCTTCGGTGGCGGACCAGCTGGAGGTACATTTCAGGTCGTAGCTAATGCTATCCAGGTATATGATCCTATTAAAGCATCAGATAAATATGTCGTTAAAGCTCAATCATCCGCTGGCTCAATTGAAAATTTACGCAAAGTAAATAGCGGTAAATCTCATTTTGCCACAGTTTATTCTGGCCATGTCTATCTAGGACGTGAAGGTAAATTAAAAAACGATACAAAAAAGTATGAAAATGTTTCTGCAGTAGCTTTTCTTTACGGCGCACCAGCTCAACTTATTGTGAAAAAAGGGTCTGGTATCAACAGCGTTAAAGACCTTGTCGGTAAGAAAGTAGGTGTTGGAAACGCGGGTTCAGGTGCATTTGCAAACTGTGAATTATTCTTTACCCACATGGGTATATGGGACAAGATAGAGCGCAATGCAATGGGTTATAACGATGCTGCCCAGGCATTTGGTAATAACCAGCTTGACGCATTCTGGTTATTCACGGCCTTCCCCAGTGGTGCGGTTATTATGGCAGCACAAACCAATGATATTGATTTAATTGATTTGGGTAATGATGCGATAGAATCTGGTTTTTACAAGGACTACCCCTATTTCTCCATACTTTCGGTACCAGCCGGTACTTATAAAGGGGTAGATAAGGAAACACCATCATTCCAGGATTCTGCGCTATGGGTTGCCAACAAAGATGTACCAGAAGACATCGTTTATGACATGCTAACCAAAATCTACACCGATGAAGGTCTTGCCCACATGAAAGCACAAAAGAAGACCTTTAAGAGCATGTCTGTTGCAGCGGGAGCGGATGGTATTGTGACTCCCCTTCATCCTGGCGCTGAAAAGTTCTGGAAAGAGAAAGGTGTATTGAAATAATTTAAGGCTAATTAACCATCAGGTTGATTGATTAATACTTTCTTAATTACACATGACTAGTAATGCATGCCAATCAACAAGATTGGTATGCATTAATGTCATTTATGATCAGTAAGGCTGAGTTGAATCACAACTTACAAAGTCTTCAATAACTTGTAAGTAAATCTGGATTCAACCTTTATACAAAAACCTATCAAAAGAGTGAGGATATGAGACGCTATAATTCTTTGCACCAACTAGAAAAATACTTTTTTGATATTCTCGCCTTAACTCTGGTTCTCTTCTATGCGTATTCTGCCGTAATAGCTCCTGCAGAAACCCAGCTTCACCGCGGCATATATGTAATTATCACCTACGTTCTGGTTTTCCTGCTATATAAACATCAAAATCCATGGCTAAGGATGATGGATTATGTATTGATTGTGTTATCCATAATTACGGTTGGTTACTGGATAGCCAATTTCGAAGCAATAAACTATCGCGCAGGTGCTGAAACAGAACTTGATAAAAACATCGCGGTTGTTGGTGTGCTTATCGGCATCGAAGCTGCACGCCGGGTTGTTGGAAGCGTATTTGTCATCATAGGCGCAGTGATGCTAATTTATGGTGTTTTCGGTGATGCCTCCTGGGTTCCTGAAGTCATTCAGCATGCCGGCGATACCTTTAAGGACTTGTGTACCAGCATCTTCTTCAAGAGTGATGGTGTCTTCGGCATCATGGCAAATGTACTTGCCACCTATATTGTGTTGTTCGTTATATTTGGTGCCTTTCTGGAAAAAAGTGGTGCTCAGAGCTTTTTTATCGATTTTCCCCTGGCGGCTTTTGGTCATAAAGTAGGCGGCCCAGCGAAAGTATCGGTTATTGCCAGTGGCCTATTTGGTTCAATCTCGGGAAGCGCCATTGCAAATACGGTTTCAACCGGTGCATTTACCATTCCCATGATGAAAAAAGCAGGCTTCCCGGCGCATGTGGCTGGTGGTATAGAACCTGCAGCTTCGATAGGTGGAATGTTTTTGCCACCGATTATGGGTGCTGGTGGATTTATTATGGCAGAACTCACGGGGGTTCCGTATTCGCAAATTATGCTGGTCGCGATATTCCCCGCACTTATGTACTTTTTCAGTGTTTTCACTATGGTGCACTTCTACGCAAAGAAACATAATATCGTGGGTGAAAAGTCAGAAAAAAGACCGATGGAAATCTTTATCAGTGAGTGGTTTTATATTATTCCATTGCTTGTCATAACTGTGTTCATGCTGATGGGGTATTCACCTGGCTACTCTGCCATTCTGGGAGTCTTAGCCTGTATCGCTGTAAGCTGGGTAAAAAAGGAAACACGAATTGATGTAAAAGGGTTTGTCGGTGCTGCCCGGGCTGGAACCGAGAGTAGCCTCCAAATTGGTGCAACACTTGGCGTGATTGGAATTATAATTGCCGTTTTGACTTACAGTGGCTTGATTCTAACTTTTGCAGATATTGTGATAGAACTCGCCGATGGCAAACTTTACCTTACCATCCTTTTCATTGCCTTAGCTTCACTGGTACTCGGTATGGGTGTACCGGTAACAGCCGCCTATCTGATCACCGCTGTTGTTGCAGTACCCGCGCTAACACATCTTGGTGTCAATATGATCGCAGCACATATGATTGTCTACTGGCTATCACAAGATTCTAATATCACACCTCCAGTGTGTATTGCCGCCTTTGCCGGTGCCACTATCGCCAAAGCCAATATGTGGAAGACCGCATTTACTGCCTTTAAATTCGCCAAATTTTTATACCTCGCACCATTCCTGTTTGGTTATGTCCCGGGGTTCTCGCTGAATGGTTCTGCTACTGATATTGCAACTGCCTTTGCACTGATATTTATTGGTACTTTGCTTTATTCCTGGATATTGAGTGGCATCTGGATGAGCTACTTCAGCAAGAAAGCGGCTTAATAATGATTCTTATTCGTACACGTGGTTTTCATAGAGGTATCTGAAATGAATGACCAAAATCCCATCGAACGTATTATATACGCTACCAATCTTGGCCCTCATATGCGTCCGGTGTTTCGCTATGCCCTGAATCTGGCACAAATCCATAAAGCCAGGATCATTATGCTGCATGCTGTTAGCCCATTAGGTGCAACAGGAGAGGCGCTATTATCCCTGTATTTATCAGAACAGAAAATCAAAGAGATTGAAGAGCAGGATTTTGAGGAAGTCATCGCCACTATGAAAGTGCGCCTTGAGAACTATTGCTCAGATAATGAAGACCTATGCAAGGACCGCGATCAACTCATTGAAAAAGTTGTCGTCGGTGCAGGTAAACCCTCAGAAGTAATAGATAAATACACGGATGAACTAAATGCTGACCTGATCGTTATCGGTAGTCATACCCATACCCGCAAATCACCAATGCATTTTCTTGGGACAACAGCCAGACAGGTGACTCAGCACAGTAAAGTTCCGGTTTTAGTGGTTCCTAATTCTATTCAGAAGGATTAATAGGAATTAATAAACACACCCCTACCTTTTTAGCCATTTTATTTAATAAGAATTAATTAGCGGTGAAACATGGCTATTTTATTATCATGTTTTTTGGATGAAGACTTGTTGCTTTGTTCTAAGCCGTCTTTTTCCCTGTTCTTGTCCTGATACATATTTTCATCCGCAATCTCGATCAGTACGCTAACGTTTTCACCATTTTCAGGATAAGCTGCAACACCAATACTGGTGCCGACGGATAATACTTCACCGTGGAATTTTATCGGTTGAGTGATGGTTTCTTTTATTTTGTTGCAAATACCTTCGATAATATACTCTTCGTTGATTTCGATAATCAGGCCAATGGCGAATTCATCACCACCCAGGCGACTGAGACAGTCACCTTCACGGGTGCACTCCTTAAGTCTTTCTGCGACAACTTTAAGTACCTCGTCACCGGCGTGATGTCCGTGCACATCATTAATCTGTTTAAAACCATTCAAATCCAGAAACAACACCGCCATCGACTTGTCTTTGCGTTTGGCGTATTCCAGGTCGCTCGCCATCATGATCTCAGCATTACGGCGATTTGCCAGACCAGTGAGTGCATCATGATTCGCTAGATGCTCATGCTTGTCTGCTTCTTTGGCTTTCTCTTCAGCACGGTTTTTGAGTGATTCGTGCAATAGAAAATTCTGCCGGGTATGATGATCGCGAATCATCTTGCTCACGAATCCTATACAAGCAGCGGCAAGCAGGAAAAACACAGTCGGAATCAACACCGCTTCGGTACTGTGTATGCCCTCTGTTTTATGACCCAGCATAGCTACTATATAACCAATAATGATAAACGTAGTTGTAACTGCCAGCCTTTTTATATTGATATGCGCCCAGGAATATAGAATCATTAACACTAGAATCAGGCCCGAGAAATAAATGTAATAAGCAATTTCCGTAGGCTTGGATAAATAAATGGCAAATTCAATACTTGAACAACAAAGCAAAACCGCACCGGGTAATATCGTGTGATAACGTTTTAAAAAGAAATCGGTATAGGTTGACCAAAAAACCAGAGACAAACCGGTAGCGACAACAACTCTTATCAACAATGCTTCGTATAAAGCAGACGGTAAAGCCCAAAGATCAATAACTGCCGAGGTTAAAAGTAACAATATTCCAAGTACACAAAAAATACGCGTAATCTGTATTTTTTCATCGGCCAAATGATTCTGATAAGCTTGCTCGAGATACTTCGGAATGGTTATTTTTTTAGTCATGTTTTTTATAATTATTCTTATTGATTTTTTTATACACCCCTACTAAAGATAGCACTAAACGCCTATACAGAGCCATTACATCCAGACTAATGGCGAGCAAACTGATTACTATATCCGGGCTGGCTTATTTTAGGAACCAGATTATTACAAAGCACACCCACCACCTTTTAAGTGGTTTTTTCAGAAAATCAGTCCTTCTAAGGCTCCAGTAAACGAACTGTAATTCTCCGATTTAACTTGCCTTTCTTTTTGATGCTCTGAATTTCTACCGGTCCAATTTCTGCTGTGGAGTTAACATGTGTACCGCCGCAAGGCTGGATATCGGCACCCTTAAATTCAATCAAACGAACCCTGCCCTGACCCATTGGCGGTTTCACCGACATAGTGCGTATCAAATCCTGTTTTTGCTGCATTTCTTCGTCGCTAATCCAGCTGATTTTCAAGTGGTGATCTTCGTTAATAATCGTATTTAAATCCGCATTTATTTTTTCCTTGTCTGGAGGTTCAGGGATATCAAAATCCAGTCTGGCTGTACCATCTTCACGTATCGCGCCACCCGTTACAGTTTCCGGTACCACCGCGCATAACATATGCATAAGGCTATGCAGGCGCATTAACTGATAGCGGCGCTGCCAGTCCAAACGTATGGTCACCTGTTCACCAATGGCTGGCAAAGTACTGCCCTGTTCAGGCACATGCAGAATTGCCCCGGTTTCCCGATCGTATCGGGTGTCGATTATGATCAACTTGCTTCCATCTTTTAACACAAACTCACCATGATCACCGGGTTGTCCTCCTGCCATTGGATAAAATATTGTCTTATCCAGTTCAATACCTTTATCTGAGGTTACTATCACACTGGCTTGATATTCTTTTAGGTATGCATTCTCGCGAAATATTTCTTTGGTCATATTGTCGGCTACTTTGTTATAGATACTAGTTTTACTGATAGTTTGTCTGAGCAAATGTACAGTTAAAATATTAAAAATCAGACTTAGTTTATATTAATAGAAAACAGTCTGGCTCTGCATAAATTCCAATATCGTTTTTATAGAACAAAAACGAGTTGTCATTCAAAAGTGGAGGGGTGTATTTATACCTTACAGGGCTCATGTGCGACTCAAGTTACTCTTTTACAGAGACATTTTATCAAAACAAGGGGAAATCTGCTTATTTTACAGAGCTGATTAGCAAATAAACCTGACAGCTGAAAATTCGTATTTTAAAGTAAATTTAATTGTTCTGGCATATCAGGTGGATTAAATTGCAGCCCTAAACCAATCAAACGCACCGGTCGTTGCCCGCGTTGCCACGCATCGGCACACAATCTCATATAGGCGTGTTTATCTGGTTTATTAGCAACCATTTGAATGGTGGTTGTTTCAAAATCATCAAAGCGTAGTTTTACAAACAGCGATTTTGGGATAAGGCGTTGTTTTTGCTGTGCCCTTGCAAGTCTAAGCAACAGTTCATCATAAATTAAAGTAAGCTCTAAAAGACAACTTTCCAGGTTTGGCAAATCCTCAGCAAAAGTATCTTCAACACTGAGTGATTTACGAATCCAGTGTGTTTGTACGGGACGATTATCAATTCCCTGACTGTATTTATACAGCTGCTCTCCAAAACTTCCAAAGTGCTGATTGAGTTTATCCAGGCCCATCTGATTCAAGTCTTCACAGGTTTCTATATTCAGTTCAGACATCCGCTTAGCGGTGACTTTACCTACTCCCGATATTGCTTTTACGGGTAAGGCTTTTACAAATTCCTGGATTTCATCTGGGGTGATCACCTTCTGCCCATTCGGCTTATTCCAGTCACTCGCTACTTTTGCTAGAAACTTATTGGGTGCTACACCGGCAGATGCAGTTAAACGTTGCTTAATGAAGATACGCTCTCGAATTTGTTGGGCTATTAAGGTGGCACTGCCAGCACAATGTGTTGCGCTACTAACATCCAGGTAAGCTTCATCAAGCGATAATGGCTCAATCTGGTCAGTATAATCCTGAAATATCAGATGGATTTCAGAGGAGATTGCTTTATATAAATCCATATTTACAGGGGTAGTAATTAAACCCGGACATTGTTGAAGTGCCCGCGACATCGGCATCGCTGAATGCACCCCGAATTTACGTGCTTCATAATTACAGGCTGCAACCACCCCCCTACTTTTAGGGCTTCCTCCAACGGCTACTGGTTTACCTTGTAATTGAGGATTTTCACGTACCTCGACTGCAGCGTAAAAACAATCCATATCGATATGTATGATTTTACGCATACTAGAACTAGTCTGGTTAACCTCAGTGGACAATTCCCGTTCCGGAAATATCAGTTACATCAGCATCTACAAACAAGCGTTTAACATCAATACTGTCGAGCTTGTATTGGGTATTGCAGAAATCACAATCAATGCTTATTTGACCTTGTTCTGCAATAATAGCATTCGCCTCTTCTTCACCTATAGCGCGAATGGTATTCTCGATTTTCTCATTCGAACAACTGCACTCGAAATGAATGGCTTTATCTTCATAAATACGTAAATCTTCTTCGTGATAAAGCCTATGCAACAAGGTTTGTGAACTTAAGTTGAGCAATTCTTCCTGGCTAACAGTATCCGCTAGAATGGTTGCATGATTCCATCCCTCATCCTGGATTTCAGAGGATTCAGAAGGCAGACATTGCAACAACAATCCTGCCGCTCGAGTATCATCGACCGCCAACCATAAACGTGTTTTTAATTGCTCAGACTGGGCAAAATACTGGGTGAATGAATCTGCAACAGATTCACCTTCAAGCGCTACCAGGCTTTGATATCGTTCGCCTTGAGATGCATTAGGCTCCACACTGATAACCATTGTCGCCAAGCCTTGATCTTCTGCAATAAATAAATCCTGGAATTTAGCATCATCAGCAATTTCACCATGCCAGTTTGCCATACCACGGATCGCGCCATCTGATGTTGC
Organism: uncultured Gammaproteobacteria bacterium; assembly: GCA_963760355.1. GTDB lineage: Bacteria > Pseudomonadota > Gammaproteobacteria > Thiotrichales > Thiotrichaceae > Cocleimonas. Next base: position 8,116 of record CAVXCT010000019.1, read on the forward strand.
CTGAACGACAAGCGTGGAAACCGGTTGCGCACCTCGTATCTGTAATACCAGCGAGCCGTCGAACTTCAATGATTCTGCTAATAAGCTGATTGCGACTAATGCCTGACCCAAAACCTGCTTTACCGGCTCAGGATAATCAGCATTGCTTAAAATTTCTCGCCATGAAGAATCAAGTGAAACCCACTCGCCGCGAACGTGCAGATTTTCTAAATGAAAACGATGAAGTGAATCTGACATGAACTAGTACCTTTGTTGCAAAGTACAATTCTAACTCAGATATGGGCAATGCAGAACAGCAACGATATAGAAAATTTAACAGGAGCGAATGAAGCAATAACCCAGAATACTATCAACAGATAAATTAAGCTTTGGCGCCAGGGAAAATAGCTACTGTGTTATTCCGCTCTTGATTGGTTGTTTCAGATCTTACAGAACTTTTATTCTTCTTATCGTCGTACATTTTCTTATCAGCAATATCGATTAGTGCACTAATGTTATTACCATTGATCGGATATGCCGCAAGACCGATACTGGTACCTACTTTGATCTGAATACCTTCAATATTCATTGGTTGAGAAATAATCGCAGTGTACTTTTCAATTATGTTGTCTGCTTCATCAAGGCGATCGCTGTTCACCAGTAAACCCATGAGGTATTCATCACCACCTAAACGGGAAACAAGATCTCCGCTGCGAATGGCCAACTCTAATCGTTTCGCAACCACCTTAAGCACTGTATCACCAGCTGCATGACCATAAGTATCATTGACTTGCTTGAAGCCATTAAGGTCAAGGAACAAAATAATCAGTACTTTGCCTCTTTCCTCGGCTATTTTCATGGAAATCTCAAGCAATTCAGTCATATAACGGCGATTAGGTAAACCTGTCAGCGCATCATGGTTTGCTTTATATTGATGATCTTTTGCTTCTGCCGCTTTTGCTTTATAGGCTTCAGCCAGTGATTTTTGCAGCATAAAGTTCTCGCGTAGATACCGGTCCCTTTGTACTTGCGCCAAAAACCCAAAAATAACTCCACTACCAAGTAAAAATATGTTGGTGATTATAACAGGAGCTTTATTTACACCCTCCAGTTCCTCCCTTACAAACAACTCTAAACCCAGGTACATTAATAATGAGAGTATCGCAATAGACGATGTGATAAAAAGTTTGAGGTAAGTCCAGGAAAACAACGCAACCATTATTATCATGAACCCAGAAAAATAGGAGTTATAAGCATAATCTGATGGAGCTGCGAGATAAATCAACAATCCAACGCTAGTTATACCTACAAAGAAATTTAGGGTTAAAACAGAACAATAATAGTTGATGAACTTTGAGTGATAGGTAAATGCAAAAGCAAGTGCTATTATAAAAATTGTTATAAAACGAATGGGTTTTGAAATATGGAATGCAGAGGGTAGTGCCCAATAATCAACTACTATAAAAGCACCATAGAGTACAACTCCTAGAAAGGTTAACAGCCGAGTCAGCTTGATTTTCTCGTCTTTAAGAAAAAGCTGATACTCCGCATCTCGGGAAGTATTTTTAGGTTTACACTTAAACATTTAATTTTATTATTATTTTTCAGGTCTTTAAATAGAACTGATTTACAGGTCTAGTGTACCTCTGTAATCTCATTAGTTATATTTTTTTCAGATAAGTGGCCTCGATTGTAAAAGCTTTATATTAATTAGCTTTTTTTTCAAGATGAAGAAACAAATTCACACCTGTAGCCTCCGCTTTAACTGTAATCTTATTCCTGGGAACACCACCTTTGACAGCTAAATCTATAAGTTCATCTTCGCTTCTATGATGTAAATACCATTGAGAAAATAGTTCCATCGCACCCCTGCTGGGATTATAGCTACCGAAGTTACCTATAATTAACTTTCCATTTTCAGACAATAAGTTGTACATATTAGACATCAGACGGATAAATAACTTATCCGTAAAATAATCAAATAAACCTGCAGACCAAATTAAATCATATTGTTTTTTTGTTCTATAACGAAAAGCATTCCTGTTTATAAATGTGATTAAATCAATGTAGTTATCACAAATCACCGAGGCATATTCAATAGCTTTTTCGTCCATATCCAGGCAATCTACATGTATATTAGTTGTTGGATTTTTACTAAAGTATTCGTATAAATCAGTACATGGCCCGCTAGCCAAATCTAATATCTTAGGTTGTTCTACCCTTAAGGCAAGTTCTGTCAATTGGTTTACTAAATACTGTTTTCTGTTTCTGACAGCCTTAGCTGAATGTGTGCTGTGAAAGAAATCATCCCATTTATGATACTTATCTGAGTTAGGGGATTTCCACTGTTGATAGATTTTATCAATAATTTCGAAATCACCCGAATATCCATACGGTTTAAGAAATGAAAAGCCTATGATTGATTCCTCAGTCAATATTGGCTTCAATAGTTCGTATATTGAGTTTTCTTGTTCCAGTGATAATTTCACATAATTTAGAAATTGGCATTTTTGGGTTAATAAATCATATTCTTCTGGATCAGGCCCCCCCTTTTGGAGTACATCAACTAATAGATTTAGTGTTTCGTTAAATATTGTATGGTCAAGCGTTACATCTCCATCAATCCTTTGTGGATATGCCATATGATATTCCTCAATTAAGCTCATAACATATTGTTTAATATCTGAATATTTCAGATTAAATAGTACGTTAACCTAAGCAATAGAAAATTCGCTTGGGTCACTTATAAAGGGGTATGCCTGAATCGATGATTATCTAAAAAACACAGATATAAACAACCTTGATCTTTATGTTTCGCGCAATTATATTGCAAACAATATATTAACTATTATTATATTATTACAATGCACTATTTTATATACATTTATAATCTTATTATTTTTATGACTCTAATTAAAAATAATTATCATTAATCAGCCACTTAGCTTACCTTTAAGTAACTGGTTCACCTGTGCAGGATTTGCCTTGCCCTGAATCGATGACTAGCAATAAAGCTGAAACAAAAATACCTTGGTATTTTGATGTCGCACAACCCTTTGACAAATAAAGTATTTACCACTTATATGTGGTAACAGAGCACTATTATGTTCAAACCTTTAGAATTATTTTTTATAGGCTAGATCATGGAGTTTATAAGTAATTAGTTACCATCCAGAAAGCATGGCTACTGCGACCGCCTCAGGCACGCAATCTTGCAACTACTACATCAAGTTATTTAAGAATAACCAAACTCCTATATGTAGTAGTTACAATATTACGCACCTGAATCGTTTCGCTACACCCTGTTTCTGGACGCTAACTAATTAAGAATTTAATTTATCTTTAAGCATTTGATTCACTTGCCCAGGATTTGCCTTGCCCTGAGATGCTTTCATAACCTGGCCAACAAAGAACCCAAAGACTTTATCCTTACCACTTTGAAATTGCTCAACCTGGGCAGGATTATTGGCTATAATTTCATCAATAATAGATTCGATAGCACCTGAATCTGTGATTTGTTTGAGACCTTTTGCATCAATGACTTTATCAGCAGCAGATTCATCTTCTCCACCTTCACCATTCCACATAGCTTCGAAGACTTGCTTGGCAATTTTGCCAGAGATTGTTTTGTCTTCGATACGCTTGATCATTCCAGTCAACATTTCTGCATTTACCGGTGAATCGTTGATGCCAAGGTCTTCTTTGTTTAAATGGCTAGATAACTCGCCACTAATCCAGTTAGCCGCTATTTTAGCATCTGAGCCTTTCGCTACAGATTCGAAATAATCTGCAGTTGCAATGTTGGCTGTTAATACGCCAGCGTCGTACTCACTAAGGTCATATTCTTCGACAAAACGTTTAAATTTAACATCCGGTAATTCTGGCAGTGTTTTTCTAACCGCTTCCAGGAATTCATCGGTGATTTCAACTGGCAATAAGTCAGGATCAGGGAAATAACGATAGTCATTCGCTTCTTCTTTGGAGCGCATTGAACGCGTTTCATTTTTATCAGGATCGTATAAACGAGTTTCCTGTACCACTTCTCCGCCTTCTTCGATTAGGTCTATCTGGCGTTCAACTTCGATATTGATTGCGCGCTCGACAAAACGAAATGAGTTAATGTTTTTGAGCTCGGCACGTGTACCAAATTCTTCCTGGCCTTTGGGTCGTACTGATACGTTGGCATCACAACGGAAAGAACCTTCCTGCAAGTTGCCATCGTTGATACCCAGGTATTGCACCAGCTCATGAATCTTTTTCATATAGGCTACGGCTTCTTTAGCAGAGCGCATATCCGGCTCAGATACAATTTCTAACAATGGTGTACCTGAACGGTTTAAGTCGATACCCGTCATTCCGGCATAGTCTTCGTGTAAAGACTTCCCTGCATCTTGCTCTAAATGCGCACGGGTTACACCCACACGCTTGGTTTCACCGTTTTCCAAAATGATATCGATATGACCTAATTCAACAATGGGCTTGTCGAACTGGCTGATTTGATAACCTTGTGGCAAATCAGGGTAGAAATAATTTTTACGGGCAAAGACATTGCCTCTACCGATTGGCGCACCAATCGCCAGACCAAACATTGCGGCCATACGCACCGCTTCTGCATTCAACACTGGTAAAACACCTGGCATCGCGAGGTCTACGACATTCGCCTGTGTGTTTGGTTCTTGTCCGTACTCTATGGATGAGCCAGAGAATAATTTGGATTTAGTCGAAAGTTGGGCGTGTATTTCCAGCCCGATTACTGTTTCCCATTCCATGTTAGTTCTCCTCCCCTTCACTACTAACGGCGTATTTCGAAGGTGTTTGCTTGTGCCAATCTGTTACTTGCTGGTATTGATGCGCTACGTTTAACATTTTGCCTTCGGTGAAAGCATTGCCGATAATTTGTAAGCCAACCGGCATATCGTTAGCAAAACCTGCTGGTACTGACATACCCGGCAAACCTGCCAGATTAAGTGCGATGGTATAAATATCTGATAAATACATGCTGATCGGATCATCCGACTTCTCACCAATTTTAAATGCTGTTTCTGGCGCAACGGGCCCCATAATCACATCGACTTGTTCAAATACTTTTTTGAAATCTTCACTGATTAAACGGCGGATTTTCTGTGCTTTTAAGTAGTAAGCATCGTAATAACCGGCTGAAAGTGCATAGGTGCCTGTCATGATTCTACGTTTTACTTCACGACCAAATGCATCGCCACGTGAACGCATATACATATCGGTGAGATCTACCGGGTCTTCACAGCGATAACCATAACGCACGCCATCAAAACGCGAAAGATTCGATGAAGCTTCTGCAGGTGCAATTACATAATAAGCAGGAATTGCCAGATGCGTATTTGGCAAGCTAACTTCGATTATATCAGCGCCAAGCTTTTTGTATTCTTCGATGGCCGCTTCGATCACTTTGGCAACTTCGCTGTTTAAACCTTCTTCGAAATATTCTTTAGGCAGGCCGATTTTTAAACCCTGTAACGAATCATTCAGAGTGGTTGAATAGTCTGGCACAGGAATATCAACGGAGGTTGAATCCTTCTCATCAAAACCTGCCATAGCTCCTAATAACAAAGCGCTATCAGCCGCAGATGAGGCAAACACCCCACCTTGATCAAGGCTTGATGCATAGGCGATCATGCCATAACGGGATACACGTCCGTAAGTAGGCTTAATGCCCGTAATACCGGTCAATGATGCTGGTTGGCGAATAGAGCCACCTGTGTCCGTACCTGTCGCGATAGGAGCAAGCTTTGCCGCAACCGCTGCTGCACTCCCCCCTGATGAGCCACCTGGTACACGATCCAGATCCCACGGGTTTTTTACTGCGCCGTAGTATGAGTTTTCATTCGATGAACCCATCGCGAATTCATCCATATTGGTTTTACCCAACATTGGCATGCTGATTGATTTTAGCTTTTCAACCACTGTCGCGTTATAAGGCGCAATGAAGTTATCCAGCATTTTAGAGCCTGCCGAAGTACGCACGCCATCCGTACAGAAAATATCTTTATGCGCCAAAGGTATTCCGGTTAAACCGCTCGCAGAACCGCTGGCAATTTTTTCATCCGCTATTTGAGCGGTAGCCAGTGCTTGTTCTTCAGTAACCGTGATAAATGCGTTTAGTTCGCTATCGAGACTAGCAATACGATCGAGATAGAATTGGGTTAATTCAACACTTGAGAACTTGCCACTTTGCAAGCCAACACTGAGTTCAGCCAGAGATTTATTATCATTTTTGCCCCTCAATCATTATTCGTACCTCAGTCCAGTACTTTTGGCACTAAAAACAAACCGTTTTCAGTCGCTGGTGCATTTTTCATGAGCTTTTCACGCTGGTTAATCTCTGTCACAGCATCCTTACGTAGTCGCTGCATCGCATCCTGAGGATGAGCCATTGGCTCGATATTGTCAGTGTTTGCTGCATCCATCTGATCTACAAGATCAAGAATCCCGGATAGATCTTCAGAGTATTGGCCGATGCTTTCTTCTTTGATGGCGAGTCGCGCCAGAAAGGCTATTTTTTTGACTTCTTCAGGTGTCAGAGACATGTTTTTACCGTGTATATGTTTATTAGGAATCTGTTGATTAACAGAAGCGCTATTGAAACGCGATTATGATGGGGAAATTTAACATATAGCAGCACTACAAGAAATGTTTTCGCTGACTATCTTTTAAAACTTAGGCTATTTTCTAATGAAGTATCTTTTTAAAAAGTGCCAGCCGGAGCGCAGCGGAGACAACAGCATTAGCTGACCGAAGGGCGAGTAAAACGAGTCAAAAGTAGGGAGATGGCATATTTAAATAAAATAACTAGTTATCTAGCTCTTTAGGCCTGAGCATAAAAGTCAGTTCTGCATGATGCATCATTAAATTCTTCCATGTTACATTGGCATTAATTTTTACCACGTTCGCCGTGGTAAATAGTTTACCGTTAGCTTGCTTGTATTGATGGGTTTCTGCGAAACCACAAATATGCACCAATAAATCTTCCATCGCGGGATTATGACCCAGGAGCATCACGCTTTCTGTCGATTCATCGAGATTCGTTAAAATATGCAATAAGGTGACCGTGTAGGCAGAGTAGATTTCAGAATTCCATTCGATGGATTCAATAGGATAATCAATTTCACTGCATAGAATTTTACAGGTCTGTTTTGCCCTTAATGCGGGTGACGCGATGACTTTTTGTGGCAACCAGCCTTGGTTAAGCATTTCTTCGCCTATGCGTTTTGCATCGGCCTCTCCTCGGGAACTCAAAGGGCGATCAAAATCAGTTGCGGCATCACTATTCCATGATGATTTTGCGTGCCTTGCGAGGTAGATGGTCTTCATAGCTAAAAATTATAGATGGTTTGTTGCGAATATAAAACTGCTATGAAAAATGCCTTAGCTCTGCATAAATTCTATTTACCTTTTAAAAAACAAAAACGAGCCGAACGCAGTGAGACAACAACGTTGTTTTTTAACATTGATCCGTAGGAAAGGCGAAGCCGCATAAATATCATTCCGCAAAGCATAAGTTCCTTTTGTCATTTCAAAAAACGAAATGAAAAGTCACTTAAAGTAGGAGGTTTTGTTTTAAGCAAAAAAATCCAGGCTGATAGTCTGGATTTTTAATATCGAATATAAGTAGCAAGCTATGAATGAGCTTGTTCTTTATTTACAGCAGGGCTATGTGTAATAAGCAAGTGAAGCAAAGCGGCAAACCCTAAATAGATTGATGTTGTTTTCAAATAGCCTGGTAGGTATTGAGCAACACTTGAGACGTATTGTACAACCGTCATTTCTTCAAATTTACCTGAGAACAAGTAAAAACCAGCATTTGATATTAAGAAACAAACGGCAATGCCTATAATAGCTGATGCTACGAATGAAGCAAATCCACGTGCATTTTCTTGATATTTATTGGTAAACCAACGACCCGCAAACCACATTGCAGCGTAAGCAGGAATCAGCAATGGATAAGACGGTGTAAAGCAGTAATGCTGCCCACCCTGTGCATCAATTACGATCAAATCAATCGCAAACGCTGCGACAAAAAACAATGGAAACGCTAGTTTACTGAGTGATTGACTACGCAGATAAAAACCTAGCATAAAGAAGATCGCCCAGGATGCATCAGCCATATGGCTTAATAAGTTGCCACGGGTAACAATCATCAGTGCTAACAGAAGTCCGCCAATTAATAATTGTGTTTTCAGAGCTGAGCCTGATGTTGGACCTGTTAGTGGTTTTGTAGATGTATTCATATTTATTCCAAGTTTAATAGCTTTTAAAAATAAGCCATTCAAAAAGTATCTAAAGTCAATTTTAGTATACCCCAGTTATTCATATCAGTTAAATACGCGACAGATATTTATAGCTAAAGGGCTTCAAAATATCCTGAAGCCATTTTCTTCAATTCTTCTGCTATTATTGATAACTTAAGGTTAGATAAGCAGATCTACCCGGGGTATTAAAGCCTCTGGCAAGTTCATAATCTTCGTCCGTTACATTTTCAACTCTAATACCCACGTCCATGTGCTTATTGATTTTCTGATTCAAGGTAAGATTCAATAAAGTATACGAATCCAGCTTTACACGTGTTGACGGGAAGCTACTGAAGTCATCATCCTGTCGCGAACCTGAAGATATAAGATCTGCTCCTAAACGAGTTTTACTTGTCACGGCATAACCCAATTGAGCGCTAAGCTTATTATTTGGGCGACGCACCAAGCGTGTGCCAGTAAGGTCATTTCTAGCTCGAAGAATCGAAGCACCTAGACCCCAGTCAAATTTATTCGCGCTGCCTGCGTAACTAAACTCAATACCTTTCAACAGTACTTTTTCAGTATTACTTGCCTGATTATTTTCGCCGGTGAAACCAATCATGTTATCCACTTTGGTACGGAACATGCTTGCTTCAAATTTATGCTTATGTGCCAGTCTTGACTTAATGCCGACTTCAAATGTCTTCGAAGTTTCAGCTTCCAGATCTGGATTACCAGCGTAGCTACCAAATAAACCAGGGTAGTACAAGTCATTGATACTAGGCGCAGTAAACGCTGTACCATAACTTGCATAAGCAGTTGTTTTGGGTGTGAGTGCAAAACCCGCTGCTAATTGACTGGTAAATTCGCTGCCTGCCAAACTATGATCATCGTAGCGACCTGCTAACTCTAATGAGAACTTACCTAAACCACTGTTCAAACTCGCATATAGCGCTTTATTACTGATATCGTCATCAAAATCATTTGTTTTACCGTGATCTTTTCGGTAATTAGCACCCACAACCAACGCTGTTTTCTCTGTCAGGTAAAGATTGTTTTGCCAATCTAATATCTCACGCTCAGTATCAAATATTGAAGAACCAAAAGTAGAATTACTCATCAAATCATTCTTACTACGGCTTACACTCAACTTCTGTGACCATTTTTCATTGATACTAGATTCAAAAAAAGCACTAACAGTTTGCAGGTCGGTTTCGCTATCGCCCTGATCGAAATCCGTTTTGTTATTGCTTGCAAGAACATTCACTCCAGCTTTAGTTGTGTCACTAAAATTATGCGAGAAAGCAGCAGTTACACTGCGTTTTTTGTGTCCGTCATCATCTGGGTTAAAACTGAATTCACCCGCATTGATATTGGTTGATGAAAAACCATCTGAATCTTCAGCAGCAGCATTAAGAGACAGTTTTGAATTACCTAGGTTCTTGGAGAATCCAGCACTACCGCGTTTCGTTCCGTACTCACCAAACGAAACAGAAGCATACGGACCGCCATTTTTACGGGTAAAAACCTGAATTACACCCGCTATAGCATCAGAACCATAGAGTGCAGTTCTCGCGCCACGGACAATTTCGATTCGCTCAATTTGCTCGATTGGCAGCGCACTCCAATCAAAAGAGCCAGCGGTTGCTGAAGATACTCTAACGCCATCAACTAACACCAGACTCTGATTGCTATTGGCGCCGCGTAGAAACACACTGGTTTGTGATCCGCCACCACCGCTGCGCGAAATATCCACGCCGTTTTGTAAACGCAAAGCATCAATAATGTTTTGAGCCTGGATTGCTTCGATATCTTTGCGTGTAATTACACTCACTGGAGCGAGTGTTTCGCTAGTAATTTGTATGCGTCTATTGGCTGTGATGGATAATTCCAAACCACCTTCATTGTTGAGTGTAATGCTATCACCTTCTTCAGCAAAAACTGGAGATTGGATAGACGCAAGCATAACTGCGAGAATACAGAGAGGAGCTACTTTAGTAGCTACAGGGGTATATTTCATTGATATGGCCTATTGTTTCAGCACCCGCCGTGCCGTTTAAAAATATAAGCAACGAGTGGACAAATTGCCCTTCCGTTGTCTTCTTCGCGAAGGCCGGTCTCCGGGCTTATGAATATTGGCGAATGCCAGTTAGTGAGTTCTCCTTCCCATGCACAAAAGATTATGCACAGTGGATATGAAACAACTTTTTAGAACAATAAAAAACCCTCAAAAGTAGGGGGGTGCTTCGACAAGCTCAGCAGGACTGTTTTTATTACTCTTTATTCAATTACCGTTGCGGGGGCAGCGCTGGGTTTATGTTCAACTTGCGTACTAATAGTTCGAATCATTCACCAGCTTCCCGTTTAATCCATTTGCTAATGCATCTGGACACCTAAAGCGAGCCTGAGAATAGAGTGTTTATAATTTTCTGTCTAGCTTTATGCGGGGAATTGCAATGAATCAGAGTGAAACCAGAGTAGAATCAGATTTTATATGACGCATCCACCATAGTTTTGGTGATAATTCCGTAGACTCTAGAATTATTATCAGCCTCCGCTTCGTTAAACACCACGTACAATGCTTCAGCACCTTGTTCAAATTTTTCATGGGCTTGCTGCAAATTTGCCTGTAAAGATATAGGGCTAAGCTGGAGTCGGTTAGCAGGAATTTCAATTAAGTTGATTTCGTGTTCTTCAAGGTTTTCAATATCGGTACTTTCTAGCGTTTCATTATCAATTTTTTCTAACTGTTGGGTTTGAATATATTTAGCCAATTCAGCAATCGGCAACAGTGTTTTCAACTCGCCTTCACCATTATCGATGAGTATCCAATTTACCTTGGTATCTGAAGTCATTAATTTTTTTGCTTCTGCAATATTACTCAATGCAGACATTCTTATGAAATTATTATCAAGTTCACTGGCAACCCCTATTCCTCTTAACACTTGCATTACTGGATTAATATCGTAATCAAGACCATTATTTCTCAACATGCTGATGAATAGTGATTGCTTGTTGAATACTTCACTGGCGGTGAGCTGAGCGATTACAATAGTTAACATGCCAGGCATAATAATACCGGGATTATAAGTAAGCTCCATAATTGCAGTAAGTGCTGCAAGTGGCGCCTGTAAACTGGCACCGACCATTGCCCCCATACCTAAAATCGCATAAAAACCAATGTCTGAGGCATTATAACCGAACAGATAAGATGCCAGATACCCAACTACAGCACCGAGGGCGGCTCCTATAAAAAAAGCAGGACCAATCATGCCGCCAGGAACACCTAAACCAATACAAAGGCTGGTTGCCAATAACTTGGCAACAAATAAACCAAGTAACACCGTAACCGTGTAACCACCCAGCAAAGTAGTATTAACGGTGTCGTAGCCTATCCCAAATACTTCTGGCTGAAACAAGCCAATAATTGCCACAAATACACCAGCTGCAATCACCCGCCACCATATTTCTATGTGCTTGGTCTTAACAGAGATTATCTCTATCATCTGGTTATAAAGTGTTGCACCAGCACCAACGATTAAGCCTAATAATATAATTAGCGGCAACTCGGCAAATGAGGAAAAATTAAAGTCAGGAATACTAAAAGCAGGGTCGCTACCCAAAATAGAATTTGAAAGCCCTGTCGCAGTCACCGCTGCAAGCATGATTGGAATAAAACTCACTAAGGTGTATTCCATCATAATTACTTCAAGCGCAAAAATAACACCTGCTAATGGTGTATTAAAGGAAGCCGCGATTGCCGCCGCCACTCCGCTTGCCACCAAGGTTCGAATACTATTATTCGGTAAATTCAGGCTTTGTCCAAAAAGACTACCTGAAGCAGCGCCAAGATAGATATGCGGCCCTTCTCGCCCTACCGAGTGCCCGCCAATAATAGCTAAAGCTGCACCGACAAATTGCAGGACAAAACCTCTGACAGTCAAATATCCCTGATGATACGCCATGCGCTCCATAACACGGGCTACACCTAATACTCTAATTCCGTCTGAAGCTTTATAAAACAGCAATGCTAACAACACAGCACTGACTATTGGAAATAACAAACGAAGCCCGACACCCAAAGCCTCATAATTTTCAGGCCCACTACCGGGTAGCAAATAGTCTTGTGTTTGCTCAACCAGCAGACGAAAAATAACAATTACAGCACCTGTGATTAAACCTGATATCAGGCCCAGCACAGCTAGTTGCAATAAGGCATCAGGGCGTGCCAAACGAAAGTGAAATGACTCCATCCATTGATCTTTTTTCTTATTTACAATTTGTAGTAGTGGCAGCATATGAAAACTTGAATTAATTTGAAGTCTGAATCAGTCAAGATTTTAACATTAATTTCTGTCAAGATATTGCCCATGAAACAGCCACCTCTATCACCTGTTGAAATCTCTCAGATTGCCTGTCATGACTGTGATTTACTCCAGAAAATGCCACGCCTGAGCATTGGACAAACAGCCAACTGCATTCGATGCAATGCACAATTATTCAAGAATCAGAAAAACTCGGTAAATAGAAGCCTGGCTTTTGCTATTACTGGACTGATTCTATATGTGATATCCAATATGTTTCCATTGCTGTCTTTGAAGGCACTTGGTATCACCCAGGATGAAACCTTAATTTCGACTTCAATATCGCTATTCAAAGCTGAGATGCCCTTGCTAAGCATAGTCGTGTTGTTTACTACAATAATATTTCCAGCTACAACATTATTGGGAACCATCTTTATCCTGATGCAAGTCAAAATGAATAAATTTAACGACTATACGGCGCCGCTATTCCGCTTTTTAAGAAGCACCGACACCTGGGGCATGCTAGAGATATTCATGCTGGCTTTACTGGTTGCAATGGTTAAACTCGGCGATGTTGCGGAAGTCGTATTTGGCACCTCACTTTACGCCTTTTGTTTGTTGATAATTTCACTAACGATGCTTAGTCACTCGCTCAACCCCCAGGATGTCTGGAGCAGACTAAGGCAACCCTCAATACAATGATGGCATATAGCACGAAAACAGCGATTACAGCTCGTCATGCCGGGCTAATCTCCTGCCACTTTTGTAGCACCTTGAGCAAACTACCCAGGGAAATTAACCTACGAGACTCCGAATTGGTTTGCCCTTGCTGCAAATCAAATATTCATTCGCGTAAGCCCAATAGTATCAGCCGCACATGGGCGTTATTGATCGCAGCGATTATTCTATATATTCCAGCCAATACTCTTCCGATAATGACTTATACTTTATGGGGTGATGGGCAGCCAGATACTATTTTGAGTGGTGTCATACATTTAATGGATGGCGGTATGTGGCCTTTGGCTTTATTGATTTTTGTTGCAAGTATCTTTATACCCGTACTTAAGTTAATTATACTGACGATGCTAATGACAAGTATTCATTTGAAAGCACGCTGGAAACCCAAAGATCGCACCGCTTTATACCGCATAACGGAGTTTGTCGGCAGGTGGTCAATGGTCGATGTTTTTGTAATTGGCATCCTTGTCACGCTCGTTCAATTTGGAAATAGCGCCAATGTTACACCGGGTTTAGGCGCCCTTTCATTTGCGGCAGTAGTCATTTTAACCATGTTTGCCGCACGCGCGTTTGACCCTCGTTTAATATGGGATGTTTTAGAAGTTGAAACCGAAACTAGCACCGATACTAAAACCAAATTAAACAATAAAGAAAACATCCAGATGGTAAAACCATAATAATGGCACAATCCGAATCTAATCCAACATATGGGATCAATCCAGATCAACTTCCATCAGCTCAGGTTAACCCCAAAGCGCGTTTTTCTCTTATCTGGATTATTCCAATCACCGCCGCCTTAATTGGTGGGTGGTTGATTTTAAAATATTATAACGAACGCGGTACTATAATCAGTATCACATTTGTTGAAGCCTCTGGTATAGAAGAAAAAAAAACGCCAATTCGTTATAAGGATGTCGTCGTTGGGAAAGTCAGAAAACTAGGACTAACAGAGGATCTGAAAAAGGTAAGAGTAATCGCAGAAATTTTTCCTGGAATGGCAGAAAACCTCGGCTCAAATACCCGCTTTTGGGTTAATAAACCACGTGTTACATTGAAAGGGGTGAGCGGGCTTGATACTTTACTTTCAGGTGTTTATATTGGCCTAGATCCCGGGACAAAAAGCGAACCACTGGAAAATTATTCAGGACTTTCAATAGCACCATTTATCACCAATGATACAAAGGGTACACGCATAGCACTACGTAGCGAAAACCTTGGCTCACTTGATATTGGTTCACCCATTTATTACAACAAAATAAATGTTGGTGAAGTGACCAGTTATCGCCTTAACTCCGACGCAGAAAGTATCCATGTGTTTATTTACGTACATGAGCCCTATGACAAACTGATCAAGAGTAATACTCGCTTCTGGAATGCCAGCGGCATAGAGCTAGATATCTCAGCAACCGGTATATCAGCCAGAATGGAATCAATAACCTCACTGCTTATTGGTGGCATAGCTTTTGAAACGCCTAAAGATGGAATCAGCAAGGAGATTGATGGCGAGACTGCATTTACGCTGTATGACTCCTTTAAAGTTGCCCAGGAAAACACCGAATTATATAATAAGCTGTTTTATACCATGTATTTTGATGATTCATTACATGGCTTAACCGAAGATTCAATTATCGAATACAGTGGCGTCAGGGTGGGTAAAGTTGAACGCATTTCACTTGAGAACAGTGAAGATAACCAAACAATAAAAGCTGTGGTAAGGGTTTCGCTTCGAATTGATAAGTTTTCAAGTAAAGCAGATGCGAAGGAAGCCGAGACGAAACTGAAGACTCTAGTTGATGAAGGACTTCAAGCACAGTTGGTGGTTGATAGCTTGTTGACGGGCTCGCAATATATTTCACTCAATATACCCCCCACCAGGCTACTTACCGGGGAAAAAGGCAGAAATGAATTTACCCTGATGCCTACCAGTATAGGAAATGCTTCACGATTTCCAACTAGCGCAGCACAGACGACTTTGATGAATTTTGATGCCACAGAGATATCAGAGGAATTGAAAGAGACGCTTGCTAGTGTAAAAGCTTTGGTTAATTCAAACGACATCAAAAAAACTTTAAGCGGGTTAGCAAGTACCACCGAAAACCTGGATCGAATTACCAGTCAATTAGACAAGGAAGGCTTCTCCAAAAAGCTCGTCAAGACCTTGGCTAGCGCCAAAAAGACAACTGAATCTATAAACCGATTAATGTTAGATGCGCAAAAGGCTGTCGTCACCATTTCATCAGCAACTGATAAATTACAAAAAGACGCGGGCAAGACCTTACAAACCTTTAGTAATGTAAGCAATAAGCTCGAGCAGAATGCTGCCAGAACTATGCAAAGCATAAATAAGACCAGTAGCACCCTGGATGCAGGCCTAAAATCGACATTGAGTGAAGATTCTGCGTTACAGCAACGTTTGCAGGTGTTAATAAATGAATTAACCGAAGCGTCCAAGTCATTTTCAGTATTGGCAGATACGCTACAGCGTAAACCCGATGCTCTTATCTTTGGCAAATAAGTTACAAATAACCGGCAAATTAAAGTAGATCAACATGATTAAAATTTTAGCGATACCTGTATTTATCTTTATTTTCAGCGGCCTTGCTGGCTGTAGCAGCTCATCAACAAAAAATCTAGGTGGCGCACACTTTTATTCGCTTTCCTCTATGCCACCTAGTTCAGCATCAAGCACCAATAAAATAAGTATCGGCATAGGCCCTGTTGAAATTCCTCGATTGCTCAATCGACCTCAAATAGTGAGTAGAAAAAACAAGTCTGAAATCATTATGTCAGAGAGTCATCAATGGGGTGGTTCATACAAGGAAGAGCTTATTAAAGCCATTACCGATAACCTTTCTGTGCTACTCAAGACCGAAAAAATTGAACAGCATCCATGGAAATCAACGTTTAAACCAGACTATCAGCTGCGAATCGACATAGAGAGTTTTGACGGTGACATTGATAGCACAACAAGTAGAAACGTTACTCTTAATGCTCGCTGGCGCTTACTCAAAAATGATAAAGAATTACTGGTAAAACGTGCGTTAATACCTGTTCCTCTAAAAAGTTCGAGTTATGCTTCCTATGTAAATGCCCAGAGTGAAGCTATCACTCGCTTTAGTCGCGAAGTCGTTGCACAAATTCGCATACAGCCTTAATTCATTTATTTTAAAAGATGACAAAAACAAACACAAAGACTACGCCAGGAAATATTTTAATCAGCGCTTGCCTGATTGGAAAGCCCGTCCGTTACAATGGTTCTGATTTGATGCTGGATCACCCACTTATGGTTAAATGGAGAGCAGAGGAACGCTTAGTTGCCATATGCCCTGAAGTTGCTGGTGGCTTACCTATCCCTCGACTTCCCGCAGAAATTCAATCAGGGGATGGCAATAATGTCCTTGATGGTAACACCAATATTTTACAAATAGATGGTGAAGATGTAACACAATCTTTTATCGATGGCGCAAACAAGGCGTTAAAGCTTGCCTTAGCGAATAAATGCAGAGCCGCGATCCTTACTGAAAAAAGCCCTTCCTGCGCAAGTAGCATGATTTATGATGGCACATTCACCAAGGAATTAACCCTTGGCGTCGGAGTAACAACTGCACTGTTAGAAAAAAATAATATCCGGGTTTTTAATCAAAACCAATTAGATGAGCTAGATTATTATTTACAAAATGGCTAAAACCAAGAATAGCTATTTTTTAAGACACCCCCCTACTTTTAGGCTGTTTTTACATTCCCGATATAATTACCTCGATTTATTGCTACTCAATAATAAATAAACCTTCAATATTATTGTCGGGGTTAGCATCTTCGGATAGACCAAAAGCACCGAGTATGGCTTCTGCATTATCGCCAATAAAATCACCCGCAACAAACCCACTCGCATCTCGAGGTTGACTTGGGGTATTAGGGTCGGAATCTATGACACTTGCTCCATTCATTTCAAGATCCAGGTCGCCAGAAGTAATCTGACCGTCAAAAACTGCAACCCATGTTTCATTGGGCGTGTTAGCTGATAGCGCACCATTGCTTACAGCACCAGATTCAAAGTTAACATCCATTTGTACCTGTAGATTACTTGCTGTTCCCGCAGTGGCGCTTAAAAGACTATCAGAGATATTTTCATAGCGGCTGAAAGACCCTGTTCTTGCACTAACCACTGCAGGATCAGTAGCTTCATAGGTTGCCCAGAGCAATCCTCTATTTGTAGAATCATCTACATTCCTGTTTGCCAAAGTAGAATCAAACTCACCCCAATATCCCCAGCTGACAGGGTATCCACCTACTGATTGTTGAAAGCCAGATACCGAATTATTAGACACATTCAATGTATTTACACCCACCTGAAATTCAGGTGTTGAGGTATTTAAGGCCGATGCACTAGCAGATAATTCTTCTGCTGGTCGTGATTGATCGATGATAAAAGCCTTAAAGGAAGGTGCTGGCTGTCGAAATTGTGCTTCAGGTGTGACTACATCATCGGGTAGTCTAGGTACTTGTTGCAGCCCACCGAATTACCGAGGCGATCTATAAACATAAACTGATAGGGTTTATTACTCCCCAATAGGATATTACAACCACCTTTAAGGCGAGATCTTAAAACAGTGACTCCATCCCAGACAGATA
>CAVXCT010000020.1:0-26463 GCA_963760355.1 uncultured Gammaproteobacteria bacterium
AAGGGGGGTGTCTTTTTAAACTATTTCCTAATTACAACCTAAAATTAATCGCATTTAGCTCAAAGTGTTTCACCATTACTCAACTTCATATAGAATTGCGAATCCCCAAATCGTCGTTCGGAGATATTTCTTATCTCCTAGAAATATAATTAGAAAAGGATGCAGTTTGTGTCTTTTATTGCGAAAAATGAGCACAAGAGACAGATGCACAAAATCACACTAATGAATTCAAAAGGTGGTTGTGGTAAGACTACAATCGCTACTAATTTAGCGGCATATTACGCCAGAAAGGGTTTTTCCACATGTTTGATTGATCATGATCCTCAGGGGTCAAGTATCAATTGGTTAAGTCGTCGCAGTGAAAATAGTCCGCCAATTTACGGTTTTATTGCCAACAACAAAAAGATGTCATTGGTTAATACTGAGCAACGCCAACCACCTACTGATATGCAAGTTGCCATCATTGATTCTCCTGCGGGAGTTGCTTTAGATAATGCGACGCTAAAAGCATTGATTAAAAATACGGATACTCTTTTGTTGCCTGTTTTACCTTCTCCCATTGATATACATGCTTGTGCCCATTTTATTGAAAAACTATTGATTCAAGGGGGAGCGAAAGAGAACGGTTTAAAACTTAGTAATATTGGTATTGTGGCGAATAGGGTGAAGTCCAACACGGTTTCCTACCGTGCACTGCGTAAATTCTTAGATCGTTTAGGCATTCCCTTTGTGGCAACCCTTAATGATGCGCAAAATTATTTATTTGCAAATGAGAATGGATTAGGAATTCACGAACTAAACAAAAGTCGAAATGTAAGAGATCAAGGGCAATGGGCTGAATTGATTCAATGGCTCGATAATAAAGCTATGGAAAAACGTAATTAAAGTTTTTTCATGAAGAAGATTAGTTGAAAATAAAAACTGCCAAGCCGAACGCAGTCGACAAATTCATCAGGAGTGAATTTGAACAGTTGAGTGCAACGAAGCTGCCTTGAAGAGTTGAAGTACATGAATGTACATCATAGACAACATTGGTGCATCGCGACAACGGCTCGAAGGGCATGGTTTTCATTATTTAAGAGTGAAAAACCATCAGCCATAGAGTAGCGAAGACCACAGCTTTAGTTGACCCGAAGGGCAAATAAAATGAGTCAAAAGTAGTGGGGTGATTACAAGCTTCATAAATATCATGGATACTAAAAAAGGTAACACTAGCAAAATTTTAATTAAGTTGGTTAATTGCTTTAGGCTCTCATGCATCTGTATAAAGGCGATTAGATATTGAAACATCATGCGTAAGAAAATTTTAGATAAAACTAATACAAACAAATAGAAACAGCGCGATGAGTTTTAGTTTTTCTTGGGTATTGAGTGCTGGCCAGCTTAGTGATTGTATTTTGGCTTTTACGGAAAAACAGCAGTTTATTAAATAGCCATAATATATTGATAGCAGCACTGAATGTTTATGAGTCAGATATAGCCTTAATAAGCCAGTGTATCGTTTTAGCATCCATTGCAACCAACAAATGATCGGAAGCAATAAGGCACAAATAACATAGAAAACTGTCAGTACATCTAGGCGATGAAGGTCTTGAAAAGCAGAAAGTCTCTCATGCTTATAGCAGCTTGCAATACTTAGCAAAATTCTGCAAAGTGCAAGGGTGGTATGAATGCATTAAAAAGCGCGGTATGTCGGATAAGCTTGCGCCATCCGACATTGTTAAGGGCTATCAATACTCCAAAGGTGCCAGCCGAGCCATTGGCGAGACAATGTCGGAGTGAAACGACGACTACCCGAAGGGCGTTTTTTGATTAGAACAAATGAAAAAACATGTAATAAGTAGGGGGTGTGATTTTTCAATACCTTTTCAGTAGCAAATTACCTAAATCGTTACTTACAATGCCGATAAACTTATAGGGTGCTGACTCGTTCAATTTGATTAATACGCCGTCACAGTATGCGACGTTTATACCCGAGATAGCTTTGATGGTTACGTGATGTATGATGATTGTTATCCATTAAATTCGAGAGGAAATGATCAAAGACGCTAACGATTACATCCGTTATTATAATGACATGAGGCTATTCTCAACCCTGGGGTATAAAACTCCAAACGAGTACGAAAACTCTCAAATTAATATGTGTAATTAAGCAAACCTATGACAATATGGGGGAAGTTGTTTGTATAAACTCTGAACAAATCACCTTAAAACATAAATCCTACCTAATTATCCAATTCATACTTAGTCATCAATTTTATAAACATTCATTTTTATTAAAAGGAGAATATCAATGCAATTACGAATTATTTTGGCAATGCTAGTTACAGCCTTATCACTTGCAGCTTGTGGTGGTGACAAAACTGAAAAAGCAGATGCTATGAAAGAGGTCGCTGCGAAGGAAGTCGCAGCTAAAGAGGCTACTGCTAAAGAGGCTACTGCTAAAGAAGCCGCCGCGAAAGAAGCCGCTGCTAAAGAGGC
Source organism: uncultured Gammaproteobacteria bacterium (assembly GCA_963760355.1). Taxonomy (GTDB): domain Bacteria; phylum Pseudomonadota; class Gammaproteobacteria; order Thiotrichales; family Thiotrichaceae; genus Cocleimonas. The sequence continues at coordinate 2,482 of CAVXCT010000020.1, forward strand.
TGCTGCTAAAGAGGCCGCTGCGAAAGAAGCCGCCGCGAAAGAAGCCGCAGCTAAAGAGGCCGCTGCGAAAGAAGCCGCCGCGAAAGAAGCCGCAGCTAAAGAGGCCGCTGCGAAAGAAGCCGCTGCTAAGGAAGCCGCCGCTAAAGAAGCTGCCGCCAAGGAAGCTGCCGCTAAAGAAGCCGCCGCCAAGGAAGCTGCCGCTAAAGAGGCCGCCGCCAAGGAAGCAGCCGCTAAAGAAGCCGCTGCTAAGGAAGCCGCTGCTAAGGAAGCCGCTGCGAAAGAAGCTGCTGCTAAGGAAGCCGCCGCTAAAGAGGCTGCTGCTAAGGAAGCTGCTGCTAAAGAGGCAGCTGTGAAAGCAGCCGCCGCTAAGGAAGCTGCTGCTAAGGAAGCCGCCGCTAAGGAAGCTGCCGCTAAGGAAGCTGCCGCTAAGGAAGCTGCCGCTAAGGAAGCTGCCGCTAAGGAAGCTGCCGCTAAGGAAGCCGCTGCGAAAGAAGCTGCTGCTAAGGAAGCCGCCGCTAAAGAGGCTGCTGCTAAGGAAGCTGCTGCTAAAGAAGCTGCTGCTAAGGAAGCCGCCGCTAAAGAGGCTGCTGCTAAGGAAGCCGTCGCTAAAGAAGCTGCTGCTAAAGAGGCCGCCGCTAAGGAAGCTGCTGCTAAGGAAGCTGCCGCTAAAGAAGCTGCCGCGAAAGAGGCCGCAGTTAAAGAAGCCGCAACTAAAGAGGCTGCTGCGAAAGAAGCCACAGCTAAGGAAGCCGCTATAGCTCCAATTAATAAGGTCGTTGACACCGCAACAGAAGTAACTGATACCGTTGTAGAAAAAGCAGGTGATGCTATTGAAGTAGCTAAAGATTCAGCACAAGCTGCTATGGGAAAGTCAGGTGAAACAATAGAGTCTAATAATGAGAGTAAAGAATCCCCTGCTGAAGACTCAGTTGAAGATACAAAGAAAGACAAGAAAAAAGCTGCAGAGGAAGAAGAGCCAGAATGTGAATAATACATGCACTTCGACCCGGCAGTAAAAATTCTGTTGGGTCGATGGGTATTAATTATAAGAGGCCTTTGCGTGAGCGCAGTAGGTTGATGAAATAGTCTACTCCCTTAACTCGGCATCTAAGTGCCAGTCACAGGTTAAGTGCGGAGTTCGTATTGTCGGTTAGGATAAATATCTCAAAGTAAAGTTAGGCAGAAACGATCCATGCACTTGTGGATCTGGTCACCGGTTTTAAGAAGTGTTATATCTTAATGAATAACTTCGATGGTTCACAGCGAGATGACTATGACCGATAAAATTAATCAATTTAAAATCACCCTCCAAATCACTGCTTAAAAATAGGGGTGTGTTTAAAAATATTCTAAGCCGCTAATTCTTCTTTAGCTTTCCCTATATCATAGGTAATTTGCATTTTCATCCACATTTCAGCGCTAGGGGCTTTTAGTTCTTTTTCTAGTTTTACTGCCATGGGTGCATTGATGCGGCTGTGGCCATTGATAAACAATGAGAGTATTTTACGACTACAGCCTATTTTTTTCAGCCAATTCTGTAACGGTAATTCCGGTATGAGGAAATACGATTTCTTTTAATATTCCGCCAGGGTGTGGTGGGTTATGCATTGTCTTAGCCATAATTGTTTACCGTTAGTTTTTGTCTAAGTGATAATCTTCGTAATTTACAAGTTCAAAATCATTGCCAATAAAACGAAATGTTATTCACCAGTTTCCGCTTACTCATACTGACCAAATGCCCTCTCGCGAACCTTTCAATTGATGTAGAAACAAGCCTGCAACGTCCATATCATCTGGTTTCTCTGAGACATCTAACAAACTGAGGATTAAACTCAATCGAGTTTCATGGTTGGTTTGGATACCATCTCCTGTTTGATAAAACTTTCTAAGTCCTTTGTGGGTAAAGCTGATAATCATACGATTAAGTGTAATAAAAAAAGGTTACACTTAATAAATATCTAAAAAACAGCCCAGCCGAACCCAGTTGACAAATTCATCAGGATTGAATTTGAACAGTTGAGTGCAACGAAACTGCCTCAAAGAGGTGAAGTATATGGACGTACTTCATAGACAATATTGGAGCAAAGCGACGATGTCCCCTAGGGAATGGTTTCCATTATCTTAGATTGGATAATCATGAGCCGTAGCGTAGCGAAGACAACAGCTTTAGCTGACCCGAAGGGCGAATAAAATGAGTCAAAAGTAGGGGGGTGACTAAAAATATCTAACACCTAGTTACACTATTTTTTTCTATCCTTTCGCTATTTACTTTTTAGCGTTTTTAACCGATGAGATCATCAATATAAACCATTTCCGAGCGGGTTAGGTTAATGGCATATTTCACATCGGCTTTATGGATTTGGCTTTCATCTCGATTCTGCTGACTCAAATCGTCGATCGTTTCAGAAATTAATGTAGAGGTTCGTAACATTGACAGTGATGTGTCGAATAGACTGGTGCTTTTTTGACTTACGCCACATTGTCGCTTTATATGGTCGTTGACTTTAGCGTGTAAAACAGAAACCGAGTCGTCTTGATCCGTAGAGATTTCTTTATTCGTACAAGCTTGTTGTAAAAAGTTACGTAATGCCGCATGCATTAAACTAAATGCTTGCGTTGTTCTATTTGAATTTAAGAGAGCTTCAGCATCATCTAACGTTGCATATGGATTTTGATTTTCATCATGAAGGTCTGGATAGGTATCTGTACCCGTATTCGAAGTAGGAGCAGCAGTTTGATTGTCTGCATTTTCGATTATTGTTTCAATTTCCGCATGGAAGTTTTCGTCTTTTCTTTGGGCCATGGTCTTTACACCAGGCAATTCCCAGACTACTTTCAAGTGTTTACTGTCTTTATTTAAGATAAACGCCAAAGCTTCGGCACAGTCTTTTTCCAGGGTTTCATTTTCCCAACTGACATCTTCATAAAATTGAGTGTGTTGCTGTGCGAATTCTTCACAAGCAGTTTCTGCAAACAGCCCTTTCCAATCATTGACGTTTAAATATTCCATTAGAACAGTTGATAGTTTTATTTGTTGTTCCATTGTTAAATCGTAGGTCAAATCGTACATCGAGTTTTCTCATTAAGTTTACAGTTAGATGCGAATTCATGAATCATTAGAAAAAACATATCCTAACATTTAATTCAAATGTTCTTCTAGATAGCTTTCTGTTAAACAGGTTGTAATCAATGAGATCAGACTTGATAGAAAGAACTAAACGAATAAAGCCCGGTAAGTCGGATAAGCTTACGCTATCCGGCATTATTGAGAGATTCATAAATACTCAAAAAAAGTGTTTAAAAGTAGGGAGGTGTTTTTACTCTTATAATTAAATACAGAAAAAATCCCTCAAGCCGCTATACAGCAACTTTGAAGAAGTTATATGATCTACTCTATGAAAAATTACTTATTACTTATTACTTATCAATGCAAACTTTCTTGCGCTGGGGCTATATGCTTTTTTTAACGGCTCGATAATATCGGCAATCTGGGTGATCATTTACGGTTTTTCTATTCGATCAATTTATAAGGTAGAAGAGAAAAACTCCTATTTTGTAACCATGTTATTGAATTTTGCCTTTGTTAGTATGGGAGGAACCTATGCAGTTGTTCAATTCTTTAATAAATCGTCGGAAATAAGTATGCCCATGATGGCGCTTCTCTTCACAGGTTTTGTGATTCTCCCATTATTGAATATCTGGTATTTATACAGAAAATCTAAAACAGAATCAGTTTCCTAACGCGGTAACTCGCCTATGTAGGTTAGATAAGCTTGCACCATCTGACGCATGATTATTGGCATTTAATTACTTACTCTACTTTTGATTGTTAAACTCCCGAAACCCGGATGGCACTAGCGATTATCTAGGCTATATCTATCATTATTTTTGAGTGAAAAATCATGAGCCGTAGCGCAGCGAAGACAACAGCTTTAGCTGACCCGTAGGGCGAATAAAATGAGTCAAAAGTAATGGTATGAGTTTTAAAAAAAAGTTCTGTTTAGATTCGTCGATTATTTTTTGGATATCCAAATGACTTCATAAATGCATCTATACTAGTATTCAAACCATGGTTTATTAATAAAGGATTTATTGTGAACAACCAAATCAACAACAAATTTGCCCTTGTCAGCACCAGATTTCTATTCATATTAGTTTTTAGCCTATCCTTGATTGCGTGTGGAGGAGGTGATTCGAAGTCTGTTCATAATCCCCCGGAATTGCCTGTCGACTCGAAACGGGGCGGTTTTCAATCGATTGGCAGTCGAACTGTCAATTCAATAGCGGATATTCAAGCGGCTATCAATTTAGGAGGTGGGCAAAATATTACTGCTGAATATGGCGTAAACACCTACAAATTGGAGTATATGACAGTTGATTCGTCGAATGCTTTGATTAAGGTATCAGGTTTGATTGCAATTCCTGAAAAGGCCACACCGAGCCCAATCATCAGCTATCAACACGCAACGACTTTTAGCAATGATGAGGCACCCAGTTTTCAGTTGACCCCTAGCGAGAAGGGCATTGAAATTGCTCTGGCATCCCTAGGTTATATTGTCTTTTCTGCCGACTATATTGGCTTTGGTTCTTCTTATGGTAGAGATCATCCCTATTTACAGAAGCTGCCATCAGCCTATGTTGTGAATGACATGCTCAAAGCCGCTAAAATCTGGATAGATTTTAGTGATATAAAAACCAATGGCCAACTGTTCATGACAGGCTATTCGCAGGGCGGCTATGTGACGATGGCAGCGCTTCAGGAGTTACATAACAACCCTCAACAAGGTTTAAATCTTGTCACAGCGGTGATGGGAGCTGGGCCGTATAATTTGAGTTTGGCATTGAATGAAATGGTAGAGGAGAATTTAGGTATATCGATACCAAGAATTGATATACCTGGTGATCTGGCTGATCTAGTTATCCAAATTATCGAGGAGGTGTTTATCCCAGATGATGCAGATGTGGGATATGAAACAGACTTCCTTGATCATTTTCTGACGGATGATCGTCAGGATGATGTTCATGACTGGAAACCGTTAATTCCTATTACATTGTTCCATGGCGAAGAAGATGAGACCGTTCCAATCATCAGTGCAGAAAGTACTGTCAATGCAATGCTAATCCTGGGTGCAGATATCGAGCTAATTAGATGTACTGAAGTTCCATCCAGTCACAAAAATTGCGTACTGCCTTATATTAATCTTGTGGTTGATTATTTTGGGTCATTGCGTAGTGACTAGTCCGGTTTCAGTGAGTTGTGGCAAGGATGTCATTTAGCAAGAAGTTTTCGGAGAAGGGATGAACTCCCAATTTACTCTATAAACAAATCAGGCTTTCTAATTCACAGCTGATTTCGCTCTTTTACGTATTTATCGGTTTTATTGCACATAAACCTTTATACTGATTAGTGCAGGGTTTCTGCGATTAATTAATTTAAAAGAGTAAAATATGAGTAAAGGTACAGTTAAGTGGTTCGATGCCGCTAAAGGTTTTGGTTTTATTACACCTGAAGATGGCAGCAAAGATCTATTTGTTCACCATTCAGAAATTCAAAGTAACGGCGAATACGCAACACTTGCCGATGGACAGGAAGTAGAATATGAAGTTGGCCAGGGTCAAAAAGGACCGTGTGCAAATAAAGTGGTTGCTGTTTAATCTATAACATATAAAAGTGCTTTTGGGGTGCCGCAAAGGGCCTCAAAGGTATACTGTTAGCGAAATTCTACCAACTAGAAAAATCAAAACCCAATCTAATCCCTCAAGCTAAAAACCACCCCAAAGTAGGGGGTGTCTTTTAATTACAATTTCAGGCTTATCCAGCCAATTCTACTATCCTTCTATTATCAAACTATTCTGTTTCTAGTTTTAGCAGAATCCCATCAGTGCCTTTCTTATTGTCGACACCAAGATCAAAAATCCTGAGGTTTATGACGAATACAAAAAGCTGGCGAAACCCATTGCCGAGAAATATGGGGGTGTTTATCGTGCCAGAGGTAGGAGCTATAGATTTGATTGAGGATACCTTGTGGACACCAACCCGTGTGGTAATTATAGAATTTCCCGATAGCAAAAGCGCGCGTGCGTTTGTGGATTCTGAGGAGTACGCACCAGTTAAATCGTTACGCACTGAAATGCTGACTGTACATTATTTATTCTAGAAGGGGATTAGTTAAAAAGTGCTTAATAGTACGGGGGTGACATTTCTCATGCCTTGTTATTCACTAATTACCTCAATCGTTACTTACGACCCCAACAAACTCATAGGGTGCCGATTCATTCAATTTAAGTAATACAGCGTTACCGGATGCCACGTTTTGGCCTGATATGGCTGCGATAGTTACATGATGAGTGACCATAATAATCAGTTTACTATCTGTCTTTTGCTCCGCGATGAACTGTTTTAAAGCATGCAGGTTAGGCTCCCGGTTTTGAGGCATCTGGTAAAACGAGTTTAATGGGGGCATTTCAGTAACAGTTCCCATATCCAGTAACCGCGCGGTATCCAGACAACGACACCATTGGCTGGAATATACAGCGTCGGTTTCGATATTATTACTTCGCAATTTGTCTCCGATTTTGACGGCCTGCTGTCGTCCTTGCTCATCAAGATTACGCTGTGTGCTGCAATCACCAATTTGAAAATTATCAGGGTCGCCAAACCCCGGTGCGTTTGCGTGCCGCATCATCAGGATATGGCCACCATCCTGCATCGCTTTGATCAGCGCAGAATTATTGTTACCTGCTTGCACGATAAAGATGCTAGTTGCCAGCAGCAACAGGCTCAATAGGCAGTAATTCATAAAGCGCATTGAATACCTCTTTTGTACTGTGAATATGAAGAGAATCAATCTGGTAAACAGAGTCTAGCTTAAAGAATGATTTGGGACAGAGTTAATTATACAATAAAAAAAGTGCCTCAAAGTGGGAGAGTTTTTTATGAATTTAAAATGTCATTTTTTTAGCCCTATTGTATCTACATGATATGAATTATTATCTTTAACCTATCAAGCAGGTTTTAATAATTTAAAGAGCTTCTATCTGATTGTTTTTACTAGCTTCTACTGGGGAATTATACAATTTTTACACAAAGTGATTCTAACATTAGCGCTATTATAGTTGTTATTCAGTTCTTACGCATTAAAAGTAATAGCGGATGAAATTTTACTGTTAAGTTCGGTTTCTTCTATTCAAAAGTTGTATTACCTAGTTAAAAAAGATTCCGAAACAACCGATTATAAATAGTGTTTAAAGGTTGTAATTGCAAAACCTAATATTACATTTACCAATGAGGTAATACTTGATCTCGATTAATTTTACAAAAACCGCCAAGTCAAACAAGGTGGGATAACTTGGAATAAAGTGATGACGAACCGCAGGGTAGTATGATGCTTAAAATAAATAACGCTCGTATTTTTAGGTCAGTGTATTATTGACAAATTAAAATGCTCTAGATCAGGGGCTGGAGGTTATGATGACTAATGACACGGGTTTACTTTATTCCTATTTGCTGGATGGTGCAGGTGGTGGAACGGTTCAGGACTGGGAGCAAGTTAAACAATGGCAGCCACAACAGGGGGTGTTGTGGGTGCATCTTGAATACAGTAATCCAGTTGCGCAGGAATGGCTTCTTAATGAAAGCGGGCTGGATGAAATATCTGCTGAAGCCCTGCTGGCGGAGGAAACCCGACCGCGTAGCATGCTCAGTGGTCATGGCTTGTTATTGACCTTGCGTGGCATCAACCCTAATCCCGATGCAGAATACGAAGATATGGTGGCAATACGTTTGTGGAGCGACGGCAAGCGTATTATTAGTACGCGCAGAAGACGCTTAAAAACGGCGAATGATTTGAGACAGGCTATTGAAAACATCATAGGGCCGAGCAATGCTGGTGAATTTGTAGAGTCACTAACTGACCATATGGTGGAAGGTATGGTGGATGTGATTGAAGATTTGAGCGATGAAGTTGATGACCTGGAAGAGCAGGTATTAACCAAAGAGTCCTATGAATTAAGACCGAAGATTGCGGAACTGCGTCGCCATGCAATTGGCCTGCGCCGTTTTCTGGCGCCCCAGCGCGAGGCCGTATCGCGCCTCTTCAATGAAAAAATCGATTGGCTCAGCGAGATGGACCGGATGCGTCTCAGGGAAAATGCTGACCGGATGACGCGCTTTGTCGAAGACCTGGATCTGGTCAGGGAGCGTGCCGTTGTGGTACAGGAGGAGTTATTGAGCCGACTCTCCGAAAAAATGGACCGTACCATGTACGTGTTATCAATCGTAGCAGCTATTTTTCTGCCACTGGGCTTTTTGACCGGCCTCCTGGGGATTAATGTAGGCGGGATTCCGGGTGCTGAATATAAAGGCTCGTTTTTGATCTTCTCCGTCATCCTGATATGTATCGTGGGTTTTCAGGTCTGGTTTTTCAGACGAAAAAAATGGATGTGATTGCTAATACCGGATTAGAATTGTAATAAGTTTACCGCAACTAGACCAATAAGTTCAGCATCGACTGATTTATTCAAAAACTGTCCAGTTGAGGCACAGTCAACAAACTCGTCACGAATAAGTTTGAACAGTAGATTGGATCGAAACTGCCTCGAAGAGCTGGAAGTACAGGTATGTAACAAATAGAAAAAGTTGGAACGCAGTGACGACGGCCCTTAGGCCATGTTCGAAGGTATTGTCAGAGTAAGCGGAAGCTCGAACTTTTTACCATAGCGGTTTTGTCAATTAGATTGTGTTTCTCTTTCTTAAATGCACAAATCCAAGGCCTTCTTCAAGGCTATTTGTGATTGATACCCCAGCTAGATAGAATCAGCCATACAATTTATAAAACGGTATTGGGATGTGTTTTAAAAATATCAGCTTAACTAGTCGTGATCCTTTTAAATGAAGATCACTAAAGCGCTAATTATTTCCTCAGGCCTTCTGATATTTTTAATAATTGCAGGTTGTACTTCAATAAAATCAACAGATTTACTAAACTTTGTGCTTCCTGCTAGTGGCTATGAAAAAACACAATTGAATTATGGAAATAATCCTCGGCAGTCTTTAGACCTGTATATCCCTAAAACTGAACAAAAGAAGATACCTATTATTTTTGTTTACGGTGGTGCCTGGCGTGAAGGTAACAAACAAGATTATGAGTTTGTAGCACATGCTCTCACTGGTCTTGGTCATATTGTTATCATTCCCGATTACCGACTTTACCCCGAAGCTCAATTTCCTGAATTTGTAAACGATGTGGCAAATGCTATTAGTTTTGTTGAGCAGCATGCGAACTCATTAATGGGCGAACCACTTAACAATGGCGATGCTAATGGGACATTCGTCGGGTGCGCATACTGCAGCTTTACTTGCAACCGATCCTCAATATTTGAATAGTCGTAATGTTAAAACTAAAATATCTGGATTAATCGCAATGTCAGGTCCTTATGACTTGCCTCTGGATGATCCGGAAGTCACACCTGTATTCAAAAATGTAAATGATCAGCAAGCCAACCCCATTTTTAATATACACTCTGGAATGCCACCCGTTTTATTATTACACGGCCAGGACGATAAACGCGTTTTACCTTTTCACACCAAACGCTTTGCAAGCGCTTTAACGAAATATGGCGCATCAGTAACCACACATTTATACGCTGGTGTAAATCATACAAGAATCATTGGCAGTCTCTCAGCGCCGTTACGTTTTTTAAATAATAGTTACAGTGATATTAAAAAGTTTTTAGCACGTTTCGATTGACTGATTAATAAGCCGCAATGTAAAAACTCCAAAAATATATACAGAAGAGAGATTTATGCCTGAACTATTTGCGTTATTCGAAAATTTTTTTCAGATTTCTAATAATAAAAGAATTGTTGTTTGCTTTTATTATCGCGTTACCGATCGGCTGGAATAGCGAAAAAGAAAGTCGCAGCATGGGATTACGCACTTTTCCGCTGGTTTCTATAGCATCTTGTGGCTAGATGCTGATTGGTAGTTCGATAGTTTCTGGTGATCATGATGCGCTTTCAAAATTGCTCCATGGCTTGATGACAGGCATTGTGCTTTATCGGTGTCGGAGTAATACTGAAAAATGGCGGTAGTGTCGACGGCACGGCAACTGCAGCGAGTATCTGGAATAGGCGTGCTGTTGGCGTAGCAGTGGCGTTTCATCGTTATGAGATTGCTATCGTATTGGCGGTTATCAGCTTTTTGATTTTATCTCTGGCAAAACCCATTAAAGATTCGATCTCTGATTAAACGATTAAATCAAATGAAAAATGTCTCAAAGTAGGGGAGTGTGATTCCGTTATTATTTCAGAATGTTTATTTGTAATTGATGAGATCATGCAGGATCTGAATTGCCTGCTGATGCACCTCGGTGTCAATGTTGTCAGGATAAACTGCGTAGGCAGGGAGATTAAATTCAGGACTATCCGGAATCAAAGCCAGTTTTCCCGAGGCGGTTAATGGATCTGCCATACGCTTTGGTAAAAAACAGGAGCCTCCATTTTGCATAACCAGTTGTACTGCCAGCCATCCGATATTTGCGAGTAGTGCAGGGCGCTCCAGTTGCGGAAAACTATTGCTATGTTCAGCATAAAAGCCCGGTCCCCAATCGACGTAAACATATTTTTCATCAGGCCATGGTTTGTCTGGTTCTGTACCGACTAAAATCAGTGTTTCATCAAAAAGATGTTCAATTTTTAAACCATGGCTGTGTTGTGGAGTATACATAAGTGCAATATCCAGGGTTCCTTCTGTCATCCTGCGCATTAAGTCTTCTTCGAAACCTATTTCGCTATTGATAGATACATCCGGCATGTGCTTGCGCATTTCTCCTACCCATTGCGGCAATAAGCTGGTATCCCACAATGCTATACGTGCGCCGATTATCAAGCTGGAACTGTAACGACTGGGTAATCCTACATCATGGCGAGCCTGCTCCATGGTAAGCATCAGTGTTTTTGCATGGCGTAAAAAACGCTTGCCCGCAGATGTCAGGGTTGCACCAGAGCGATTACGAATAAATAATCGGGTTTGTAGATTATTCTCCAGGTTCTGGATGCGCGCACTCACCGTCGACTGGGTGATATAGAGTCGCGAAGCAGCTTCGATAAAACTGCCATTTGCGGCTACCGCAAGAAAGGTGCGTATCTGTTCGATATCCATTCTATTGAATATGCTCTGGTTGTTTATCCTGTTGATGCTATGGGGCTTGATTAGTTCCTGCTAGATAGCTTAAGCCACTAATGTTGGGGATTTTGCACGGTTTCGCATCAAGTTTTTTCGCAATGGGACCAGATCCAGGCGAAAAATAAACCATCACCTCGCAGTGTAATCCAGCTTCTGCCTGATGCCGATAAAATAAAGTCATGCCTTTTGGGTAACCCATCTTTTGGTAGTGATCATTGAACTCATCTTTCAGTTGGTAGAGTGCCTCTGTAGCCAGCATCGCATCCCCAAGATTGATGTAAAACCATTTATTCATACCGCAGATTTCATCTGGTTATTTGAATAGATTCATTGAGTATATCATTTTTAATATTGGTATATTCGATACTAACCACCTCAAAATATCGTTCTACAGGTGCAATAAGCTCCCGATAGGCTGAATTACATCTATAAAATTAGCTAAGGGGAAAGGATGGCAAACTTATCAATGCAACAAAAGACGCAGCATTCAATGAAGCAATCAATAGAATTATCAAGTGTCGAACGCGATGTAGAAGGTTATTTGCTACATCCTGAAGACTGGACACCAGAAATTGCAGCTGAGCTTGTCGCAGAGGAGGATATCGAACTAACTGATGATTATTGGCCGACTCTAAATTTTGTTAGGCAATATTGGAAAGAAAATAAAATTACACCAGATATCCGCCATGCAGCAAATCATCTTGCAGAGTTGTATAAAATAGACAAGAAGGCTGGTAAAAAACATATTTTCGATTTGTTTCCCTATGGTTATGTCAAACAGACCTGCAAAGTAGCCGGTATGCAACGTCCAAGGGCCTCGTGTACTGGTTAAGTTCTATTGTTTTCACGCAAGAATGATGTTTACTTGCAGTTAGCAAAATAATGCCTACTTTCGTAGGCATTATTATGAGGCCAGTTTAACTGAATTGAAGGTACTCGGTTTAGCATATTACTCGGCGGCTTTAGGTTTTTCCTCACCTTCGCCTTCGTCACTAGAGCACATTGGCTCAGTCATTTTTGCTTTTTCCTCATCTGACATTTCTTCCAATTCTTCTTCAGTTACACATTCCATTTCATCAGTATCTTCCATTTTTTTCTCATGTGACGCAGCGTAACTCGCGGTAGTAAAAATGCACTCATAGCTAATATAAGTGTGCTTACTAATAATGTTTTCTTGTTCATTTTTTTATCCTTTATAAGTTAATAGTTTTTCAAACTAAGGAAATGAGCCGGATTTTATCAAAACAAGCATTCACTTTTGTGACCACTAGAATAGACTCATTTACTTATGAATTAGACAAACTGGTTGGTTATAAAGTTACATTTTTTAATCAAGAATATACTTAAAAATGGCGAAAAATAATTATCAAGTTAATGAAAAAAAATTGATATTGGATAGCTTGAATTTACGCTAGAGCAATTTTGCTTAATTTGAATAACATCCATTTGAAAGAATTTATTAATAGACCGACCTAAAGTAATAAATATCAGCTCAAAAGCAGGGGTGAAGTGTTTAGTATTACAAAAGACAAAAAACATGGTGTTAGATCATTCTACCGAATATCTTAAATTTACTACATGCTTCAAAAATTTGTATACAATATAAATAAATTAAAATAAAAAATTAAACGCTAGATAATACAAATATGAAAACACCTGAAATTTCACATGTCATTGCAGATATATCTTATAAAGATAGTTTGGATAGTTTGTATCAATTAAAAATATTTATTGGGAATAAATATGAAAAACAAATATCTCAACAAGCCCAAAAATTTAAAAAGTTAGATCTTTCTTCTGCAGATAATGTTTTTTACGCAAGAAGCATTGATGAGATAAGAGAAATGATGAGGGCAACTCCCACGTATAATTTTGTGATCAGGTCATATCTTGTTTTTTCATTTTATAAAGATTCATCTAAGAATGTTTATATCAGTTCTTTTGGCGGTAATAAAATCACTGCTCCACACGTAAAAAATTTTTTGGTGCATAGTATTTTAAATACGGATGATGATGGTTTGTTATCCCACCTTATAGAGACGTTCTCTGGTTTTCAGAATAACTATGATGTTCAAACGAATGCTTTTATGCTTTCTGATTTTGTTCACAATTACTGTAGAAAAAAGCGAATAGATGATGATGTCATTATTAAAGCAGTATTTTTACCAGAGAAGAATAATGATCTCTCTAACAAAGAAGTTATTACTTTTATGAGGGATCAAAACAAGATACCTGAAGGGATGTTTTTGAGAGAAGAATTTTTCGCGTTAGAGCCTAATCAAATCATTACACTTGCCTACCTGTTAATAGATAATAAAGAAGCAATTGCGGCGTAATTGTTTTTAAAAAAACAGACTATTTCGATTAGATATTAGGCCCGATATCTAAAGCACTGCCATCAGAAAAACGCGAGAAGCGGAAACGGTTTAGATCGTGTTCGCTTGTTTCCTTATTGGCTATTTGCGCAATAATTTTACCGAAAGCGGGGCCGATGCCAAAGCCATGGCCACTCATACCTGTGGCGATAATAAGCCCTTCTAAATCCGGTACTCTATCCACAATCGGCACAATGTCCGGCATTGCATCAATCATACCCGCCCAGGCATCAAGAATTTCAGGTTCGCCAATCTGCGGGAATTTTTGTGCGAATCGTTGTTGCATTACTTTTACTTTGCCTTTAGCCGGTTCGGGGTTAAGAACACGCGTGATCTCAAACGGGCTAATTTCGTCTTCGCCCCATTTACGTGGTGTGCGCCAGGCATCTGGCGAGGTACTAACTTCGTTAATCCAGGGACGAATCTCGTGAATATTTTGTAATCCGGTTCTTATCCATTTAGTCATTAAACGAAAAGAATCTGGTCCAATAAAATGATCGTGAGAATCAGTCAATGCAATCGAATAACCGCCGTCATCACGTCGGCGTATTGCTAATTCAGGGTCCGCAAAATTTGTGGATGAAACACTTTTTATCGGAACCGTTCTCGCAACTGAAGCGCGCACTGATAACTGCGGAATGTTGATGCCGTGGCGACGTAAAAATAACGACGACCAGGCGCCACCAGCGACTACCACCTGAGAGGCTTTTATACGACCAGACTCAGTCACAACACCTGTAATTTGACCGCCTTGAATATCCAAAGCGCGTACTGCACAATTTTCTTTAATCAGTACGCCTTCGCTATGCGCTAATTCTGCTATGGCAGGAATGGCTTGCCACGGTTCTGCTCGTCCGTCACTGGCAGTAAAAGTACCACCAATCCACTTGTTGCTCGAAGGGGTATCGAATTCGATGTATTTATTTAATTGTGAAGCCGATAAAGCTACGGTGTCTAAACCATGTGCTTTTGCGGTGCTTAACCATTGTTCGCGTTTCGCCTGGTCTTTTTCGGTTTTCGAGAGATACATTACGCCACAACGTTTGAATCCCGTTCGGCCTTTAACCTCTTTGTCTATGTCTTCCCAGAGCCGAGAAGCTTCCATCATAATCGGTAATTCAGCAGGGTCACGACCATGTTGCCGAATCCAGCCCCAGTTTCGCGATGTTTGTTCACCCGCAATCCGACCTTTTTCGACAATGATAGCCTTGAGGCCTTTGCGCGCCATATTCAGCGCCGAGAAAACGCCAATAATGCCGCCGCCAATAACCACAGCATCGACCTCATCGGGTAGTGTGTCATTAAAAGCGATAGGGGTATTGATAGTGATCATAGTTTGATGAGTATAGTCATCAATTTAAGTTTAGATAACAATATATATGAAAAAGTGCTTATAAGTAGGGGGGGTGTCTTTTCTAGGCATATCAAAAGCCAGAAATGCCAAGTAAAATAATTATTCGGCTGACGTCTCTCCCTACGGGTCAGCTAAAGCTGTTGTCTCGCGCAGCTCGGCTAAGTTATTCGTTTTAAACAACAAAAAAGATAAGCTCACTAAAGTTCATCGTAGATTCCGTAAGGAATCGTCTATGTACAGAGGTTGATTAGAGAAAATTTTCTTTGTTTCTCAATAGTTATTCAACTAAACGATCACCAAAATAGAAATTCAACGCATTTTCAAACAACACCTTATCGACTGCTGACTCATCCAACGCTTCAGGGATTATTTGAATATCATTATTGGTGAATGGTTTTAGCGCTCGGGTTGAGGGTAAATCTGTTCCGAACATTAAGGCATTTGGATTTGCTTGGAAAAGCTCTTGAATCGCTTGTTTTGGGTCAAAATCGATTCTGCCAAATCCTGTTGCTTTCACTTTTACATCTTTCTCAGTAAGTTCTAGTAGAGTACTGAATCCTGATTTCTCAGACTCAGATGATCGATAGAAACTGAAGGTAAACTGATTAATGTGTCTTTAAGATCGACTAACTCTGTGGAATCTACATATAACTCTACATGCCACAGCGCGAGTTCATAAATGCGATGCGCAAAGTTTTGTAGTTGTGATAGTTCTTCTGAACCGCCACGTTTTAAGTTGAAGCGAACGGCTCTGACTCCGGCCTTATCTAGTTCTAGAATTGTCTCATCAGAGGTGTCTGTGAGTAGCTGTGTGACACCTACGTAATTAGGGCTGAGTTTTTCAAGTGCATCGATTAGATAGGTTTGATCGGGTTTCTGAAATGAACCGGAAACCACGGTTCCACCTAAAAGCTCATATTCGTCCAAGCGAGTTAGATAATCTTTTGCGGTGAAGGGTTCTGGTGTGTAGCCTTGGTTTTCGTACAGCGGAAATTGCTGATCTATTAATATGTAGATGACTGTCGAATAGTTTAGTTTTATTCACTATTTAAGTGCGTTTTAGTTTAATCAAAAAGCTCGGGTCACCTTCAAGTAAAGCGCCTGCGAGTGTTGTTTCATAATCTGGAAATGTTATTGTGCACCAGTTTAGTATGGCCATTTTTGTGAAGAATGCGCGCTGGGTTTCGTAGCAAAAGTCTATATCGTTGACAGTATCGTTTACAAAATAGCTGACATCGATATTGGCTATTTGAATTGATGGGTTCTTGCTAGGGTTCTCTTCAAAACTTTTGAAATCCCAGTCTCCTGTTTCGTTTTGCTCTGAATCGTTATGGTAATAAATATGCATGCCTTGATACACTGCATCACGATCGAAGAAGTCGATAAGTACCTGATCTCTAGGACGGGCTAGGATAGCACTGGCTAGTTCTTCGAAGGCTTGCTGGGATTGCCAAAATGCAGAAAGTCTACAAGAGATGACGATATTTTTTGTTGGATTATGTTTGAGTATCTCGCTGATTTCACCTGTGGTGATGTGTTGTATATCTGGGTAGCGTTCCTGTGTTCTTTCGATGATTACCGATGAGACATCTACAAATTCAACTTCTGCCTCTGTTGCGAGGTACGCAGCAACTTCTGGGAAACCACAGAAAACCATAGGTGCTTTCAATGTTTCCATTTCAAACGCAATGCGCTCTGCAATATCTTTGGGATTGTGGAAGGTGCGATAGATAACATCCCAATCGATGTCATCCGAGTATGTACCTGTTGGCTTTATTGTATGATCTATAACTGTCATTTTTTGAAAAAAGTGCCTAATAGAAGGGGTGATTTTATATATTCAATTAACGAGATAGAATTATCTAAGATATGGTGGTTCGTATTCGTTAATGATACCAGTATTAAAAAATTGTTTTGTTACCAGTTGATAATAATCTTCACCCTTTTCAAACCACCGATCCCAAGAATCTTTCCAGTCTTCAGGCATTTCTTTTGGTATCCAGAAGTCCTCTGAAATTTCTTCACTAGGAACTGCGGTATCTGATATTTGAACCTCTGCGATTACGATGCCTTCGCCCTGGTCTTTAGACCTTCTTGCCAACACTTCTCCATGGGCATCAACAATCATTGTTTCTCCAAGATAGGAAGAGTTATAGGGAACATCAGCTAAGTCGGGACTAAAAAACCCCTCAAAATCACCCGCGTGGGAGCCATGTATTACAGGCACACCTAACATGCGGGCCATCCTTGGCGGCGCATCTTGAATCATTTTCAGGTTTGTAGCCCAGTGGGAATTGTCAGAATCAACATCATCAGGGAGTGTCCACCAGCATGAACCACCGACTACCATTTTGACCTTATTCAATAGGCGTTTTGCCGTTTTTGAACGAATAAACTCCCAACAAAGCGCTGAGCCGACATTGCCAATGGGTGTCGACATGACACCGTTGTCGTTGCCACCCTTGTAGTAACAATTTTCCCAGTAGGTGGGTAGATCTTTGTTATGTCTAGAAACAAACCCGTTTGGGAAAACCAGAACGAAGGTATTAAAAACTTCTTCCTTATGTTGAGCTAGAAACGATCCTCCTATCACCACATTATTTTCTTTTGAAAGTTTCTTTAGTAATTGTAATGGAGGACCATTTAAGGGCTGGATAGCTTTTAGCATACCCTCATGAAAGCCACAGGCTGAAGTAAACATTTCCGGAAGCACAATCCATTGCGCCCCTTTATTTGAGGCCTGACGAATTAGGTGTTCCGCTTGTTTGAGGTTGAAAGCTACATTCCCTAGCTTTGGAGCCATCTGGATGGCAGCAACCTGTAGTTTAAGTTTAGGTGACTCTGTTAGAGCATTCGCTTCAAGAAAATATCCGAGGATACTTGCCGTAAACAAGCTATTAAACTGGCGTCTAGTGATAGTTGAATGCACCATTGTTTCATCTCCTTTGTTAAACATAAGGTAAGATCAATTGCTAAAATTAAATCAAAAGCTCATTACTATCAAGCAGCTATTTCGACTCCAGAGCCTCCAGCCTCCTTCGGTAAATCCTTAAACTTGGGTAAATCATCCGTCATCGGGTGAACTGTTTCCTGATAGTGCACATGAAATCCTGGCTTGAAGGAAAATTGCTCAATAACAACTGCCGGCACGTCAATCAGTCCCATCGTTGGATGCTCTGTATAAACATGGCCTCCACAGGTTTTGCACCATTTACGCTTACTCACTACAGTTTCGTTGTTTGAACCAGGATTTTTGTCAAACGAGGCAATATTATCCTTGCCTTGAATGATCTGAACCGCATCAGGTTTCCATAATGTAAAGGCACTGACAGGCCCCGCCGACCAATGTCGACATGAATCGCAATGACAATAAGCCATTGCTTCTGGATCTCCGTTTAGGGTAAATTTGACAGCGCCACAAAAACAGCCGCCTTGGTAATTAGTTACGTTATTCATGATTAATTCTCCTCATTAAGCTTCAAATTCCACTGGTGTTTGGGGCTTAGTATTCACGTGAAGTTTAAAGATATCGGGGCGTGAATAATGCCCAGTTACATCGAGTGCTCTTTTTGCTATTCCTACTTTTTCCCGGTCAATATCACAATACAGAATGCCGGATTCTTTCCGCATCGGGCCGGCGACAATTTCACCACCAGGCGCAATCACAATGGAATCACCGGGATTCACCCACTCATCACTATCTGGGTATAAGCTGGATTTTTCTGGGAAATCATCCGGAATATCGCTGCCTTTCATGAGATTTCCACACCCCACAACCCAGCAGCAACCCTCACGTGCGATATGTTGCAAGGTGCCTATCCAGCCATCACCGCTATCGTAAGTCGGCGCGATATAGACTTCTACGCCTTGGGCATATAAAGCATATCTTGCCAATGGCATGAAATTTTCCCAGCATAATAAGGTGCCAATGCGACCAACAGGCGAATCAACAACTTTCAAACCAGAGGCATCACCAAATCCCCATACCATTCGTTCTGGATTGGTTGGCATTAATTTACGATGCCTGTTCAACAATGTACCGTCCGCACCGATAATCAGAGCCGTGTTGTATAGAGTTGATTGGCTTAGCTTGCTGTCTCTTTCTTCTATGCCACAGACGATAGTGACATGATGTTTTCGAGCCGCCTCATAGAGTGGTTCCAAATCATCAGATTTCATCTTTACGGCATTCGATAATAGGCGTTGATGCAATTCCTCGGACACGTTCCAGTCACCTCCCGGCCTGAGACGCCATATCCAGGTGGGATAACCCGGTATAAATGCTTCAGTGAATACCACAAGTTCCGCGCCATTACTTGCTGCTTCTGCAACCTTGGCAACGGCTAATTCTATCGTTTTGTGCTTATCCAGAAAGACGGGTGAATTTTGAACTACGGCAATTTTATTCATTTGTAACTCCTTTATTGACCTTAGAATAAGCCAAGTTGTTTATAGATTGCTTTATAGGTTTGTTATAGGTTATTTCGTACCAACCGCCACCAGCATTTCACAGGGTCCTTCAAACTGGCCGTTACTTTCAAATTGCCCTAGCGCTTCTTCGATTTCATGCCATGCTTCATCCTGCTCTGAATTAGATAAACCAGACAACATTTGATGGAGTGCGCCGAAAGATTCCTGTTCAAACTGTAAGCATTCAGCAGCTGAAGCGACCCGAACAGGCGCATTGATGGTTTCAACCTGTATATCTCTGAAACCTGCATCAGCAAACACCTGTTCAAGAACACCCTCACCACCCAGACTGAAAGGACCTGGTTGTCCTGGTAACGGTGGTGGGAGTTGTGCACGTCGTCGTATGATGGACACTGGGATAGAAAAGAAAGGATTCGTTTCTGCGGTAGAATAGACCATAGCTCCGACCTTTCCACCATCACGTAACTGATGTTTCATTCCAGCTAAAGCCTTTTGCTGATCGGGAAAATAGATAAGACCAACGCGTGAGATAACGGCATTGAAAGGATCGGCTTCAAGCAAATTTAGCTCTTCGCCATCAATTACTTTAGTATCCACAATATTATTAACGCCGGCAAGTTTCGCAGCGATATCAACATATTTAAGAATTTCAGGTGAAATATCCGTAGCCAGAACATGGCCGGTCTCACCCACACGTTTGGCTGCAGTTACTGTCTGCTCGCCTGCACCTGCGGCAACATCTAAGACACGACTGCCGGAACTGACACCACACATATCCAGCATAGTTTCAGTCGCTGGACCAAGCCATCTTGATAAGAGGGGATTCCAACGATGCCAGGCTTCTGCCGCTGTATTCCATTGTTGTGTAGTAGTGATTTTATACTGGTTAGCATCAAATTTTGGTGGGTTCTTAGTCATGATTCTCTCTCCGGTTGTGGTGGCTTTTTAAAGCTATACTTAAAGAGTAGATTGAAAAGTTAAAGAAAGCATTAGCCAAAAAACGAAATGTAATGTGCATAAATGCACAAGAGGGATTAGAATTTGAACTGGGACGACCTAAGGATATTTTTAGCTGTGGGGAGAAAGGGCTCAATATCGGGTGGCGCCAAACAGCTTGGCGTACAGCATTCCACAGTATCCCGGCGTGTTCGGCAGCTAGAAGAAAAATTGGGTGCGCGCTTGCTGGAGCGTAAGCAAGGTGGTTATGAGCTCACACGGGCTGGCGCTAACCTGATGGATACTGCTATCGGGATAGAAACTCAGGTTCTCGGTGTCGATACTACCTTGCTGGGTAGAGACGCTAATCTGGTTGGCTCATTGAGGATTGCGGCAATAAACAATATGGCATCCTCTGTATTAATGCCAATGTTTGCCAGCTTTAATAAAAAATATCCACTCATTGATCTACACATAATGGTGTCTAATAGTGATCTAAGTTTGTCACAGAGAGAAGCTGACATTGCAATACGCTTGACCAACTCCCCAACAGATACACTTATCGGTAAAGATATGGTTACCATAGCTTCAGCCATATATGGTCGTCGTTCGTACCTGGAAGATCTTGAAAGTCGGGGAGAAGACCCAAAATGGATTGGCGTAGATTGCTGTAATTTTCATAAATCATGGACCAGGCAATACTGTGAAGACCATAGTCATCATTTCAATAGTGATGATACCCTGTTGACGATTTCTGCGATAAGAGAAGGATTAGGAATATCCTTTCTACCTTGCTTTATGGGTGATGCTGATCCAATGTTGAAACGCTATAGTGATCCAGACCCGGAACACAATTTAGGTTTATGGGTGCTGTTCCATCCAGATCTAAGACATACCGCAAGAGTTGTAGCCTTCCGTAAGCATATTTCAAAAGCTATCACTGACAAAAAAGACCTGTTTGAAGGAAATTGTCCTGAGGATTACTAGAAATATTGAGCTTGGATTCTCACGAGCATCGAAAGGAACAGCCTGAAAAAAGCACAAGCCTTAGGCGAGACAATGTCGGAGTAAAACGAGGACTACCCGAAGGGCGTGTTTTCATTTGGATAAATGAAAAAATAGGTAAAAAGTAGGGGGTTGGTTTTTCTAGGTTCACCAAGAGCCAGAAAGGTCCATCGTTGATACCATAAGGAATCGTCGATGTACAACGCTCGATTATTACATTTTTTTCTTAAGACAATCTATCACTTGCATAAGATCATCAGTGGTATTTTGCGCATCTGCAAACTTCAAAACCAGTGGTTTTTCGGTAGTAACGGTTTGCTGAAAGGGAGCAATCAGATCGCCGCTTTTCAAAGCTGCTTCAAGTAATGATTTATGGCCGATCAAGACTCCAGCGCCGTTTTTGGTTTCTTCTACCGCAATATTGAATAGCGAATAGCTCGGGCCATTTTTGGGGGTCGTCACTTCTGGTGCGGCTTTCTTTAGCCAATTAGTCCAGTCATTCGGCCACAACACATCATATAGGCAGGTTTCATTGGCTAAATCGGCTGGTTTTTTTAATCGCTTGGCTATTTCAGGTGAACAAACAGGTAAGATGATGTCTTGTTCGAGAATCATCTCGTTTTTATTTGCATTACTGGTCGCTTCAAAGAATAAACTGATATCGAATATTTCACGATTCAGGTTGGGTGGGTTTTCTAAAGCAGTGATGGAGATAATTATATGTGGAAAGGCACTTCGAATCGCGGTTAAACGCGGTGATAACCATAGTTGTGCGATGCTTGGTAAGGCAGCGATATTAATCGACGAAACACTTGTTTTATTGCGTAGAAGTCTTACAGCATTGCCCAGTGCATCGAACGCGCTGGAAAACTCTTCGACCACCTCTTCGCCAATATTGGTGAGCTCTACAGCTTGAGAGCGGCGTTCAAATAACTTCGCACCCACCCAGTCTTCCAGTGTTTTTATATGTTGTGAAATCGCTCCTGAAGTGACACATAATTCTTCCGCAGCATTATTAAACCCACCCAAACGAGCGGCTGCTTCAAAAGCACGTAGGGCGTTTAATGGTGGTCCTTTGGGTCGAGGGGGTGAAACTGGCATATTTGGTGCACTTTTAATGAGATTGTGTATTGATTGATAATATAGGGCTAGTTTTTCTAGGTCAAAATATAGTAAATCTCTGTTGCATGGATAGCCAGGATTGGCGCATGCTTTCTGTTATTCCTATTAACCATCTTTTTAGAGAATCCCTGGGAGAATATTATGGCGTTAAACAAAAGAAACTGGGTACCTGAGCACAGCGAAGCATTGGTGCAAGATATTGCAAAACGTACCAGCAAAGAAGATTCAAAAACCGTTTTTAATCATATCGAATCTTTGACGAAAAAGAATGCAGATATTCACGAGCGTCAGTGTTTCAATTTGAATCCGGCTTCTAATGTGATGAACCCCAAAGCGGAAGCGTTTCATGCGAAAGGTTTGGGTTCTCGTGCGTCATTAGGTTACCCCGGTGATAAATATGAAATGGGACTCGAGGCGATTGAAGAAATCGAAGTAATCGCTGCTGAATTGTGTTGTGAAATCTTTGATGCTGATTACGCTGAAGTGCGTGTTCCTTCTGGCGCTATCGCTAATCTTTACGGCTTTATGGCAACCTGTAAAGCAGGTGATACGATTATTGCGCCACCAGCATCGATTGCGGGTCATGTTACACATCACAGTGATGGTTGCGCTGGTCTTTACGGTCTGAATACGGTTTATGCGCCGGTAAACGAAGATGGATATACCGTTGATATCGAAGCATTGCGTGAACAAGCTAAGGAAGTAAAACCTACATTAATTACCATCGGTAGTAGTTTGAATTTATTTGAACACCCTGTCAGAGAAGTTCGCGAGATTGCGGATGAAGTGGGCGCGAAGTTGATGTTCGATGCGGCTCACCAGTGCGGCATTATCGCGGGTAAAGCTTGGAAAAATCCTCTAAAAGAGGGCGCGCATTTCATGACTTTGAGCACCTATAAAAGCCTCGGTGGCCCAGCAGGTGGCATCATAGTATCGAACGATAAAGAAATCGTAGAACGTTTTGATGCGATTGCCTATCCAGGAATGACGGCTAATTTTGATGCAGCAAAAACAGCGGCTCTGGCAGTGAGCATGCTGGATTGGCGCGAGCATGGCGAAGCCTACGCAATAGAAATGATTGCGGTCGCGCAAGCGTTTGCCAAAGCCTTGGATGCTGAAGGCATTCCTATTTACGCTAAAGATAAAGGCTTCACCAAGTCTCACCAGTTTGCGATTATCGCAGAAAGTTTTGGTGGTGGTCAGACAGCAGCCAAGAAACTACGCAAAGCCGGTTTCCTTGCAAGTGGGATAGGGTTGCCTATTGATCCTGTAGAAGGGGATATGAATGGCTTACGTTTTGGTACACCAGAGCTAGTGCGTTGGGGAGTGACGGCTGATCGAATTGGTGAAATTGCGAGTTTGGTAGTACGTGCGTTACGCTCTGATAATCCTGAAGGAATTGCACCTGAAACAGCTAAACTGAGAAAAGAGTTTAATCGGGTGCATTTTGTGAATGATTAATTGTTTATATTTAAAAATACCAAGCAGAGGCGCAGACGAGACAACGTTGGAATGCAATGAGAAGGCACGCCCGTAGGACGAAGTTTGCATTTATAGAAAAAAAACCTCGTAA
>CAVXCT010000021.1:0-80805 GCA_963760355.1 uncultured Gammaproteobacteria bacterium
TTGGTGGGTCTAGGTGGATTTGAACCACCGACCTCACCCTTATCAGGGGTGCGCTCTAACCAACTGAGCTATAGACCCTTTTTTACTTCGTCTTTTTTCGTTACCCGGCGTTGCATTTCGTCGCTCTCTCAGTTGCGTACCTGATGTACGCGCCTTCGTTCTCGACTTCATGCGCCTTGATTAACAAAAAAACACTTCATAAAAAATAGTCTCCATTACTCAATGCCACATAACTAAAAAATCCTGCAATAAAAAGGCTTTCTAACCTTGTCTACAACTCAAAGCGTTGAACAGGCTTTTATCCAAACCGTTAGATTCAGATTTTACAGTCTAACCAGATTAACTTGTGTGGGTACTCGCAACTAACATTCTAACGTTATCTTTAAGGAGGTGATCCAGCCCCAGGTTCCCCTAGGGCTACCTTGTTACGACTTCACCCCAGTCATGAACCACAAAGTGGTGAGCGACATCCCGAAGGTTAGTCTACCCACTTCTTTTGCAGCCCACTCCCATGGTGTGACGGGCGGTGTGTACAAGGCCCGGGAACGTATTCACCGTGGCATTCTGATCCACGATTACTAGCGATTCCAACTTCATGGAGTCGAGTTGCAGACTCCAATCCGGACTACGACCAGCTTTCTGGGATTAGCTTACTCTCGCAAGTTTGCAACCCTCTGTACTGGCCATTGTAGCACGTGTGTAGCCCATCCCATAAGGGCCATGATGACTTGACGTCGTCCCCACCTTCCTCCGGTTTGTCACCGGCAGTCTCCCTGGAGTTCTCAGCTTAACCTGTTAGCAACCAAGGATAGGGGTTGCGCTCGTTGCGGGACTTAACCCAACATCTCACGACACGAGCTGACGACAGCCGTGCAGCACCTGTCACGGAGTTCCCGAAGGCACTAAGCAATCTCTTGCAAATTCTCCGGATGTCAAGGGATGGTAAGGTTCTTCGCGTTGCATCGAATTAAACCACATGCTCCACCGCTTGTGCGGGCCCCCGTCAATTCCTTTGAGTTTTAGTCTTGCGACCGTACTCCCCAGGCGGTCAACTTAATGCGTTAGCTGCGTCACTGATCCCTCAAGGAGACCAACGACTAGTTGACATCGTTTACAGCGTGGACTACCGGGGTATCTAATCCCGTTTGCTACCCACGCTTTCGCACCTCAGCGTCAGTTTTAGGCCAGGAAGTCGCCTTCGCCACTGGTATTCCTTCAGATCTCTATGCATTTCACCGCTACACCTGAAATTCTACTTCCCTCTCCCAAACTCTAGTCAAACAGTATCAGGTGCAGTTCCCAGGTTGAGCCCGGGGATTTCACATCTGACTTATCTAACCGCCTACGCGCGCTTTACGCCCAGTAATTCCGATTAACGCTTGCACCCTCTGTATTACCGCGGCTGCTGGCACAGAGTTAGCCGGTGCTTCTTCTAAAGTTAACGTCAATTAACAAACTTATTAAGTTTATCAACTTCTTCACAATTGAAAGTGCTTTACAACCCTAAGGCCTTCTTCACACACGCGGCATTGCTGGATCAGGCTTGCGCCCATTGTCCAATATTCCCCACTGCTGCCTCCCGTAGGAGTCCGGGCCGTGTCTCAGTCCCGATGTGGCTGGTCGTCCTCTCAGACCAGCTATAGATCGTCGCCTTGGTAGGCTCTTACCCCACCAACTAGCTAATCTAACGCGGGCTCATCCAATAGCGATAGCATGCAAGCAGAGGCCACCTTTCATCCGTAGATCGTATGCAGTATTAATCAGGATTTCTCCTGGCTGTCCTCCACTACTGGGTAGATTCCCACGCGTTACTCACCCGTCCGCCACTCGACGCCAAAGAGCAAGCTCTTCGCGTTTCCGTTCGACTTGCATGTGTTAAGCATGCCGCCAGCGTTCAATCTGAGCCAGGATCAAACTCTTCAGTTTAAAATGTTTTAAGTCCTTACGGACTTCGTATCTTTAAATTGAAGGTCAAACCTAACTTACGTGTTAATCATTACTATTAATAATAGTAACAAGAATTATCGTTCGTATGGTTCTTGCTTCTTGCGTTAAAACACAAGCTACAAGCACCCACACAAGTTTTTCTGGTTCTCTTTTTTTAAGGTTCAGTTCAAGCCTCTGCCCGAACGAGGGAGCGAATTATATAGATGCTCATATCTACGTCAACCATTATTTTAAAATTAATTCGATTAATTTTTATATTTTTTTATTTGACCTCTATAACTCTAACTTAAAAGCAAATTCATGACTTTATACATAGAAATTAACTCTAAATTTTAATAACTTAAACGCCATTTTAAATCAAGAAAAGAAGGTATCTATATTACTTATAAACACCATCAAGCAGGAGTTAAGGCCTTATTAAGGTTGCAAACGGTATTATTTTAATGTATTCATGCGTTTAATTTTTAAGCATATTTTTTTACTTGTATATATTAAGGACTGTAAAATTGTTGTCAAAAGACCGTAAAAACATCATATATAGCAATAAAAGCTGGAATGATATATCGAGCAGATATGACTTACTTAACAAACTAGAAATAGTGATTAAGAAGGAAAGCTCACAACCAGTTACTGATCATAACCATGCATCTGCTAATCATGCATCATGGTTATCTAGATCTGCCATTTTCGTTGCCTTATTAGCAGTGATTGGTAATATCCCCATCCAGTCTCATTTAATTAAAAACGCACATGCCGAGACTACTGTTAAAACTATTGAGATTATTCCTGCTAAAATCGAAGTTGCTAGTCAGACAAAAGAATCAAATCCAGTTACTACACTAAGCACACTTCAGTTAAAACATAACATCGACTATGATGAACTTTTAAATGAAGAAGAAATTTTAGAGTCAAAAGAACTTCAACTGCCAGATAGAGCACTAGAAACATACGCTGGACAAGTAAACACCGACAACAACAGTAAATGGGTTACTTATCACGTCAAATCATATGACAACATCACTAACATTTTTTACAAAGTTGGGCATCAGGCTCTTCTTAAAATATTAAAACAAGACAAAGAAATCTACAACCATATAAAAGAACTTAAAAGAGGCAGCATTGTTCGCGCAAACTCTACAGATGGCGAACTATCGGACTTAGTCTTTACTCACTCTAATGACAGCAAACGTAGTTATGTAATTACAAAACAAAACGATGCCTATAAAGGCTCATGGCAAAACGATGTTTTCGAAGTACGCCAAGCTCGCGCTAGCTTCACTATAAAAAATGGCTTATTTTTTGATGGTAAAAAAGCGAATATAGCAAATACAGTCATTAAACAAGTCGTTAAAGTTTTCGATTGGGATATAGACTTCTCACATGATGTTCGAGTTGGTGATACAGTAACAGCGGTATTCGAAGAACTTTATCATGATGGTGATAAAGTAGGTACACAACATTTATTAGCGGCTGAGTTTATAAATAAGGGCCGTGAGTTCAGATCAATTCGTTACACCTATGCCGATGGGAAGTCAGATTACTTTACTCCTCAAGGCAGGGAGATGAAAAAAGCATTCATTCGTACACCTATCGATCACGCTAGAGTCTCTTCTCATTTTAATCCTGGTCGATTCCATCCAAAGCTTCATAAGTTTCGCGCACACAAAGGCACTGACTTTGCAGCGAGAACCGGAACGCCAATTATGGCTACTGGTAACGGGAAGATTAAAACTTTAGGTCGTAAAAACGGGTACGGAAAAACGATTATCATCCAGCACCGCGAAGGTTATAAAACAACGTATGCACACATGTCTCGTTACAAAAAAGGCTTAAAAGCTGGTGACAAGGTTTATCAAGGTGATGTTATCGGGTATGTGGGCCAGACAGGTTTAGCGACAGGTCCACACCTTCACTATGAATTTCACCAAGACAAGAAAGCTGTAAACGCAATGACTGTAAAGCTTCCAAATAGTATGTCGCTATCGAGATCTGAACTACAAGATTTCCGCAACAAAGCAATAAACTTAGTTCTACAACTTAATGTATTGCACCGTTTTGTTGAAGCTGACATCGAAATAGACAGTGTCATTGGCGGTTAATTTTTTTCTTAGTCATATCTAATGACTAAGATTGATTACTATATTGGACTCATGTCGGGCACCAGTCTGGATGGTGTCGATGCAGTACTCGTGGGTTTTGATCAACAAAGCCCCACACTAATATCTTCTTACGTACATCCCATTGAACCAAATCTGAGGGAAACACTTCTCGAGACCATTCACCCTGACTGGAAAGGAAGTCTTGCTGATGTAGGCACACTGAATCATAGATTAGGTAAATTATTTGCAGATGCAGCCTGCTCATTGATCAAACACAAAAATATCGATAAAACCTCGATATCGGCCATAGGAAGCCACGGACAAACGCTTTGGCACCAACCCCAAGGTAAACACCCATTTAGCCTTCAGCTAGGCGATGCCAGCATTATTGCAGAACAAACAGGCATCACTACTATTGCTGATTTTCGCAGCCGTGATATCGCTGCTGGTGGCCAGGGAGCACCACTTGTGCCAGCATTTCATAAGAAACTGTTCACGCATGCCAACAAAAACAGAGTTATTTTAAATGTGGGCGGAATTTCAAATATCACAATACTGCCGCCTAAGACGTCTACACTCATGGCAAGTGGCTACGATACTGGTCCAGGAAACGGACTACTAGATGCGTGGATTGCAAAGCATCAAAACGCCAGCTATGACAAGAATGGTAAGTGGGCAAAATCTGGAGTGATAAACGAGAAAATATTAATCAGATTACTGAAGGAGCCTTATTTTTCTTTAACCTCTCCAAAAAGTACCGGCAAAGAGCTATTCAACCTTTCCTGGCTGGAAATCATGATTGGAGATCAACTACATAAAGAAAAGCCAGAAAACATACAAGCCACACTTACCGAATTTAGCGCTTGTAGCATAAGCGACAATGTTACTGATTGTGATGAATTGTATATATGCGGGGGCGGTGCTCATAATGACTTCTTAATCGAGCGATTGAAGCATCATTTACCCACTACAAAGATTGATACAACTGCAAAACTTGGAATTGATCCAGACTGGATGGAAGCTATTGCCTTTGCATGGCTCGCGAAACAAGCACATGAAAATAAAACCGGAAACTTGCCTTCAGTTACAGGCGCCAATGGAAAAAGAATTCTAGGCTCAATTTATCCCGCATAATTATAATTAGCAATCCCAAAAAGTCACCCCCTGCTTTTAGGCACTTTTTTTAACTAGTTAGCGTCCAGAAAGCGAGGTTCTCAAAATATTTTTCGACACCTGCTCATTCTGGTGTGCACATAAATTAGGCAGAACCCAGTAAATGGAACACGAGTTCAGTGTAACTCAGTTGGCGATATTGCTTAAGTAACTCACACCGCAGGACAGATTTTGCAGCTAATCCGTGTGAACCTGTATCCTGTCCTGCGCTCTACCATGACCCAGGGTCCTGGGCGACTTGTTCCGGGAATTCAAAATGTTGATCTAAGCACTTATACATTTGATGTAATTCATGTCCGATCTCGTGACCTGCAAATAAATCGAATATACTACTCTGGAGGGTGCGGGTTTGTCGCATTGTTTTCTCCAGTGTTTTTTGTTTTTCTTGATATTAATCAGTGGGTTGGTGTTCTTGGACGGTAACTAACTCCGTACTAACGCAAGTTGGTTTATTGCTCAACTCTGTTAAGCCACAGCAACCTGATAATAAGGATTACGTTTAAATTGAAGCACTATTTTTTTCGTCACTCAAGTTTTCTAGTTGTTTGATTAACAACAAATCGACCCTTAACCGAATCGGCTTAGAAGGCGTGAGTTGAAAAAATACAACTCTAATCAGAAATTTTATATTTCTCTAAAATTCAAAATAATTACTCCAGAAATACTAATTTCATCCTTAGTTGCCAATTTAGCTTTTATCATTACACATATAAACCCCATATTTATCGTGATACCACTTGATTACAAAAGGTGACATCAGTGTTGTCAAAATAATGACAATAATCATGCCTGCATGAATTTCATTGTTTAAAATGCCGCTAATCCTGCCTAATTCAGCGAAAATTAAACCTATTTCTCCCCGGGGAATCATGGCAATGCCAATCGCCACTTGTGAATGAATTTTTTCCTTAATAAAAAAAGGACCCAGCATTTTACTGATAATCGCAACGACAAAAATCGTGAGCGAAAAACCCCAGATAAAGGGTGAACTCCAGTCAATTTCCCTGAGGTTTAATGACAAACCAATGTAAACGAAAAATATGGGGGTGAAAAGTTGAATAATAGGTTTCATTTGATTTTCAATGCGACCCGCAAATTTTCTATCTGTGCTAATCGTTAAACCGAATGGAATGAAGAACCGTCTAGAAAGAGCCAGACCTGCAGCAAACCCACCTAATAATTCGGGTGCACCCAAAATGTGGGAAATCCAGGAAAAAAACAAGACAAGTGAAATAATCGTGGTAGGGATCAAGCCTGGAATTTCACTAATCCTGTCCAGACGTTTTATATAGACTGACATGAGTTTTGCTGCAACTGGAGCAACAACAAAAAACGTACCAACAAAGATGAGAACTTTACCAATATTAAAGAGGCTAATTCCACCACTCACTGAAAATTCATACAGTACCGCTAGTAATATAACGCCGAACACATCATCCAGCACGGCAGCACCCAGTATCACTTGCCCTTCGTGCGCTTCCTGACAGTTAATATCTCGCAATACCCTGACCGTGATACCAATACTGGTTGCAGTTATAGTTCCACCTATAAACAGCGAAACCAGTACCGATAACTCAAAGAACCAGTAGCTAACCGTAAATCCTAATAACATGGGGAATATAAAGCCCGATAAGGCAACCACTCCAGATTTAAATCCGGAATGTAACAGGCGTTTACCATCAGTTTTAAGGCCCACTTCAAAAAGCAGCAGGATAATACCGATTTCAGCTAATAGTTTTAGTGTTTGATAAGGTTCTATCCAGCCGAAAAGGCTAGGTCCGATAATAATACCCGCCATGAGTTCCCCTATTACAGAAGGGGCACCAAAATAAACCGCAATTTCTGCAAAGAACCGCGCTGCTAACAGAATAGTTAACAGATTTAAAAAGAAAAAATGTACTTCCATAGCAAACCAGGCTTTATCAATAATTGGTAATAAAAACAATTACATGTCGGCTTTCAAAGTTTAAACCATACAACCTAATGTTCAATGATTTTATACCTATTGCTCCTGTCACGTTCTAATATACGTTTTTTTACCATTATATCCAGATACTCCCTGGCTTCATTCCGGGTAAGCGTTTTGCCTTTATATTCAAAGTTTGTGACTGCTTTAATGGTTGGTGGGATTGTTCTATTCTTGATAATGGCTTTCAGCAGTTGTTGATAACATGAATCGTCCGACTCTTCGTTACTGGCAGAAACTGGGGTTGGACAGTCATCAGCCTCAGGACGACCTTCTTCGGGGCATAGTTTTTGTTGTACAGAAGTACAGCCCAGAGGGATGACAAATAGAGTCAAGGTAGTCGCAACAATCGGACCAAATAATAATGAAATAGCCATACCCTGAAAGATAGGATCAAATAATATGGTTGCAGCACCAGCCATCATGGTTAAATTAGTCACCCAGATAGGACGCATTCTGGTTTGCCCTGCAGTGGCAACCGCATGCATGGCATCCTGTCCCAAGAGTACTTCATTTTTCACAAAATCAACCAGCAGAATAGAACTTCTAACTTCAATACCTGCCAGGGCTATGAAACCAATCATCGAAGTCGCTGTAAATTCAGCATTCATTATCCAGTGTCCCGGTATAATTCCGATGAGTGTTAGTGGTATGGGCGCCATAATTATTGCAGGAAGCGTAAAGTTCCTGAATTCAAGAACCAGCAAACCAAAAATCAATACCAATGCTGCCGCAAAGGCCAGTCCCATATCCCGGAAAGTTTCATAGGTCACTACCCATTCACCACTCCATTCAAAACCTGAATGTAAATCATCTTTAGGTGGACCCATCATTGTTCCAGTAATCTGTACGCCATCAGGCGAGGTATACTTTTTTAATGCTTCTTCAATAGAAAGAATTCCATAGATTGGGGCACCTAATTGTCCTTCCATTTCACCTACAACATATTCCATCGGGCGTAAATCTTTACGGTATATTATATTTTGTTCTTCGATTTTATCAAAACGACCTAGTTCACTTAATGGCATCATTTGTCCACTTGACGAGGATATAGGAAGGTTTGACAAGCGTTCAATTTCCCCTCGCTTCTCCAAAGGTAATTGAAGCACAATATATTTAGGTTCGAGTGAACTATGTCCCTTGATATCACCTAATTTATAGCCTCCCATTGCCATCTGTACATTACGGTTGATCGTTTCAATCGAAACCCCCTGGCGCAATGCTTTTTCAGTATCCACTTTAAAATGCCAACGCTCATAAGGCATGATCATGTAATTATCTGCATCAACCAGATTGGGCGTTTCCTCAAAAATACGCGTCATATCTGTGGCAACCTGACGGCGTGTTACCGCATCAGGACCATATATTTCTGCGACCACCGTTTGCAATACGGGAGGGCCAGGCGGCATTTCAATAACGGCTATTTTTGCCCCCAGTTTATGTGCCTGTTTAGTAAGTAAGCTTCGAGCGGTTTCTGCGAGTTGATGACTACTTCTTTCACGATCACCTTTATCCTTCAGCATCACCTGAATGTCAGCATGCCAGGGTTCCTGACGTAAATAATAATGCCTGACCATGCCATTAAAATTGAAGGGCGAAGCAGTTCCTGCATAGGTTTGCATGGCAGTCACTTCTGGGATGTTTTTCCGTATGGTTTCAGTCAAGCGTCTTGCCACATTTGCGGTGTCCAGCAGAGCGGTTCCTTCGGGCATATTGATTAAAACATTAAATTCAGGCTTATTATCAAAGGGCAACATTTTGACAGTGACCGCCTTGGTATAAAACATGGCACAGGAAAGAAAAAACATAACGACAATCATGACTAAAAAGACCCACCCAAAGAACCGATTCTTTATCAATGGCAGTAATAGTGGGCGGTAGAAATTGCCAATTTTATCCTGAATTTTTTTCTCGTGTATTTCGGCACGTTTTAAACGAGCCACATTTGGTTTTAGGCGTAAAGAAAACCACGGTGTAAACACAAAGGCTGCAAATAGGGAAAAAATCATTGCCACAGAACCTAGTACCGGAATAGGCCGCATATAAGGACCCATCATGCCACTAACAAAACCCATAGGTAAAAGTGCTGCTAAAATCGTAAAAGTGGCAATAATGGTTGGGTTTCCTACTTCACGAACTGCGTCAACCGCGGTTTCTATGCTTGTCTCGCCATTTCTTAGCCAGCGCCTGAAAATATTTTCTACAACAACGGTCGCATCATCCACCAGGATACCGATAGAGAAAATGAGAGCAAACATACTGACACGATTAATGGTATTCCCCAGCGCCCAACTCGACCAGATAGTGATTAGAATGACAACTGGGATAACTGTTATTACTACAATAGCCGGGCGTGCACCAATCGTTATCCAGCATAATATGCTTACGGCAACAGCTGCATAAATTAGCGCCTTAAGTAATTCATTAACCTTGTCATTAGCAGTCTTACCATAATCACGGGTGATCGTAGTGTGGATATTATCAGGGATCATTCTGCCTTTAAGGCTTTCCAGCTTGGCGATCACATCCTCGGCAACAGTCACCCCATTTGAGCCTTCTTTTTTGGCTATGGCAATCGTTACAGCGGGAATATCACTGGCGACTGGTTTCGTGTCAGTTTCGTCATCTGCTTCGGCCTCATCTACCGTAGTTCCACTATAATAGGAAACCAGTTCACTGGCTTCTGAGGCGCCATCAATAATATTCGCGATTTCACGTAAATATACCGCCTTGCCCTGATTTACTCCGATGACCAGTTGCTCAATTTCACCGACATTTTTTAAAAAAGAACCGGTAAAAATCTTAAAGGAGGTTGCACCTTGTTCCGCATAACCTGCAGGATACGTACTATTTGCAGTTCTGATGACATTTGCAACCTGGTCCAGACTAATACCAAAGCCAATTAAACGCTCAGGGAGAACTTCAATACGAATTTGCTGCTTTCTGCCGCCAACAACAAAACCCTGTCCTGTATTGGGTACTTCTTTCAAATGTTGCAATACCTTCTGAGCCAGTACCCGTAATTCAGAATCATAGACCCCCTCAGCCCATAATGTCAGTGTGACAACGGGAACATCATCAATTCCTTTGGGTTTAACAAGCGGCATAGAAACACCCGGCGGTATCTTATCCATATTGGCTTGCAGTTTGTCATGCACTTTTACTATTGACGGTCCCATCTGTTCATTGACTTTAAAACGAACAGTTACTATTCCCTGATCATGCTGGGAGGCTGAATAAATATGCTTTACACCCGGAATTTCTTTCATCATCCCTTCAAGTGGTGCAATCGCAAGGTTGGCAACATCTTCTGCAGATGCACCGGAATACTGGATAAAAATATCAATCATCGGCACAGAAATCTGCGGGTCTTCCTGACGCGGCGTGTACATCAAACCTATCAGACCAATGAATAAAGCTGTTGCGAAAAGCAATGGTGTAAGTGGTGAATCGATAAAGAAATTCGCTATGTTACCCGCAAGCCCTAGTCTCGGGCCCTCAACATGTTCATGAGGAGGATGGGTTAAGGCCGGCCTTCTTGAGAGATGTTTGTTTTTTTTCTCGGGCATAATTCAATCCTGAGTCTTGAAAGTGTCACTGCAATAACACTTAATTAACACCTATATATCTTATAGTTATCTGCTAATAACTTAAGAAACCGATAAGTTAATACACTACAACTTCTTATTGATTTATAATATAACCTGATGTGATAAACGCGGGAGGCTTATCCAGCACGCGATCAGTTTCACTCACGCCATAGTCAATGACAACTTCACCTGAAGATAAAAGCCTACCCACTCTTACAAGGCGTAACTCAACCTGATTCTGCTGATCGACAACAAAGATTGTAGGTAAGCCACCTCGCGTAACAATTGCACTGGATGGAACCAGAAAACGTTTTTTACTCACACCTTTTGAGACTGGAATCCATACTTCAGCATAATTTCCAGGAGAAACATCAGTGGTTACTGGTAAAGAAAATTTGACCGGTGTTGTATGCCTCACGGGATCTGAAGTAGGAAAAATCTTACTGACCTTAACCTCGACTTGCGTATTGATACCATCAATTCTGGCACTCAAATCCTGACCTTCTCTAATTGACTTAACAAGACGACTGGGCATATCTGCCACGATCTGCAACTCACTAATATCTTCGTAAATAAGTAATGGTTGTCCTGGCTGAACTGTATCACCAACCTCGATACTTTTTTTCACAATAACTCCATCAAATGGCGCAATACTTAGAGTGTCACGAAGTTTTGTATCTATTTGTTGAATTTGCGCACGTGCTTGTTGAAGTGCTTGGTGAGCCTGATCGAGTTGTGCACGACTAGCAAAAATATCTGCACCTCGCTCCACATCATAATCACGGGTCCCCATCATATCGGACATTGGATTTGTAAAGAGCTGATCAAACATCCCCGGCATTCCCATTCCCCCCGGCGCACGATTGGATGTAGAACGCGAAGATATTTGTCTATTAAATTGCACTCCCGCATTGTTCACAGCAATTGATGCAGATGTAAACTGTGCTAAAGCAGTTTGCCTTCTTGCCAGTAACTCATCATCATTTATTTTTACCAGAAAATCACCTTTTTTAAAGCGATCGCCTTCCTCTCCTAAAATGACGGTAATACGCCCAGGCGTTTGGGCTGTTAATACGACCGATTTTCGTGCTGCAACACTACCACTTACAAGTAAGCGATTGGCCGGAATAGGGAGTGTTTTAACAGGAATCACAGATAAAGATTCCAGCGTTTCTGAATAGACGTAGCTGGAAGTTAGTATCAAGGATATGACTAACAAGTAAAAACTAATTCTCACCTCACCACCTCCCATTAATAGTTTCTGGTTTCACGCCGAAGCATATGCTTAGTTTAGCAGTGATTAAAGTATCCAAATACGATATATATCAAAACAAATAACACTAAGACTGCCAAAATCACAGGTCCCATATGAATTGAGCTGGAAACAGAATGAACAATACCCTCAAATAGCCCGTTTTGATGTCCACCAATATGGGCCATAACAGGAAAACTTGCTGTTACAACACTTAAAACTAATAGTATTCTCTTTAAGAGTTTCATTTCTTAAACCACCTTAACTTTCATTATTTCTTCACCATCGGGATCCGTTAGATGTACTGCACACGCTATACAAGGGTCGAAGCTATGGATCGTACGCAATATCTCGATAGGCTGTTTCGGATCATGCAGTTTGTGTCCAGCTAAAGCGGCTTCGTATGGACCAGCCTGACCTTTTGCATCACGAGGTACTGCATTCCAGGTACTCGACACCACTGCCTGATAGTTATCAAT
This sequence comes from uncultured Gammaproteobacteria bacterium, assembly GCA_963760355.1. GTDB lineage: Bacteria > Pseudomonadota > Gammaproteobacteria > Thiotrichales > Thiotrichaceae > Cocleimonas. The sequence goes on from CAVXCT010000021.1 coordinate 12,507, forward strand.
AATGCCATCTTTGATCACGATCCAGTGCCTAGCGCGCCCCGAGGTGCTTCCATGTAGCCCACACCTTTGGCTTCTTTTGGCCAGGACGATGGCTCCCATTGTGTTTCATTGAAGGTCTTAGTATCACCTGCTTTATTATTCATTACCAGTTGATCAAACCACCCTTGCATGGCATCGACCATAATCTTTGTTTCTAGCGTTCGTGCTGCCGTTCTTCCAAGTGTTGAAAATAAAGCATCAACGGGCACATCTAGATGTTTCAAAGTCATATTAACCAGTTCTTTAGTTTGCTCATGACCTTTGGCATAAAGCATTAAAACACGTGCCAACGGGCCTGTTTCCATTGGTTTTCCTTTCCAGCGAGGTGATTTCATCCAGGAATAGGATTCATCAACAATCAACTGTTTATAAGGTGATTTAGGACCCGTGTAGTTGAGATTGGTCTCACCCTCATAAGGGTGCAGACCTTTATCTTTACCACTGCTGTAGTCGTACCATGAGTGGGAAACGAATTCCTGAATTTCTTCCTGATTATGCATATCTACCGGATGAACGGTAGAGAGGTCACGGTTAAGAATAACCCCTCCCGGGATCATAAAGGATGAAGGATCATCCATTCCCTTTTGGGGTAAGTCACCATAACAGAGAAAATTTCCAACACCTTCACCCTGTGCTCCCCAGTCTTTATAGAAACTGGCAATGGTGAGCGTGTCCGGAACATAAACCTGATCAACAAACATCATCATCTGATTGATAACATCCTGTACCTGACTCAGGCGTTTCATATTAATCGCAGAATCCGAATTCAGATCAATTGGGCAAGGCACTCCACCGACTAAAAAATTAGGATGCGGATTTTTACCACCGAAAATAGCATGTAGCTTTACTACTACACAATAACATTAGGTGGAATTCCAATTAGTGCGCGATTTTCTGGCAAGGTTTCTGTTAAACGTGAAATATCCAACAAGTCCAAGAGTCCGATTTCATGAACACTTCGTTTACAGGAACCTAAAAACTGATCCATTTGCTCATTTACCATACAATTAACTGTACCTGGCTTACTCTTTAATTCAGCAGCATCTATTACAATCAGGTAATCAGCATTCTCAACCGCGTCCGCCAGAGTAAAGCTTAATATTCCGCCATCAATATATGTAACATCTTCTGTTTCTGGGTGGTTTTCACTCAAAGCATTAAGGACATGTAGACCAGCACCCTCGTCTCGCAAGAGTTTATTACCAATAGCTAAAACAAGTGTTTTCATAGATAAAAGCTAGCATAGGCGAAAATTTAAAAAACGCCAAAACAGCAATTACTTGATAGTTCTCAAGTAATCATATGAGATATTCTTTTTTCAGTGTCAAAGCTTTTGATACTTAGCTATGCTAAGTTTCATTGACTATATAATGGGGTGAAATTATGTGCTTGGGTATACCTATGCAGATACAAAGTATTGATGGATTCCTAGCTCTCTGTGAAGCAAAAGGTGTCGAACGTGACGTCAATCTGTTCATGATGCAAGAAGAAGAGTTATCAATCGGTGACTTTGTGATGGTGCATATTGGATATGCAATTCAGAAAATGACTGAGCAGGAGGCTCAATCTGCTTGGGAAATATATGATGAAATGTTGGCGGCAGAACATGCATGAACTTGCTATTTGCCAATCATTGATATCACAAGTAGAAGATATTGCCAGAGAACATCAAGCCAACAAGGTGATAAGTATACTGGTTCAGATAGGCCCGCTTTCAGGAGCTGAAGCTCCTCTAATTAAATCAGCCTATCCTATAGCAGCAGCAGGCACTTTAGCCGAACAAGCTATTCTAGAGATAGAAACAATGCCAATTCGTGTTCGTTGCAATAGTTGTCATGAGGAAACAATTGCAACGGCAAATCGACTAATATGTGGTAAATGTGGTGATTTTCATACTGAGCTAATCAGCGGCGATGAAATGCTTTTAGCCAGCCTGGAGCTGGAAAATACCATTCATTAGTCAGTATGAAATTTGTAAAACATCAGAACTCAGATCAATAAATATAGAGATTAAGACATGTGTGATACTTGTGGTTGTAACGTAACATCTGGTAATGCTCATTTGATAACAAATGGAGGCAAGCTCTCATTAACACAAGACGGTAAATCAGCGATTACCGTATTAAAAAGTTTATTAAGTGAAAATGACCACCAGGCACTGCACAATCGCGAACATTTTGACCATCATTCTGTACTTGCAATCAACCTGATGTCTTCTCCAGGCTCAGGAAAAACGGCCTTACTGGAAGCGACAATTGATACCTTAGGAGATGAATTTTCAATCGCTGTTATTGAAGGTGACCTGGAAACTGAAAACGATGCAGAGCGTATACGTGCAAAAGGTGTCCCCGCCATCCAGATTAGCACCGGCAGCGCATGTCATCTTGATGCACACATGGTTCATGATGCTCTACATAACATAGCCCTGAAAGACCTTGATATTGTATTTGTAGAAAATGTTGGAAATCTGGTGTGTCCCGCAAGTTTTGATTTAGGCCAACATCGCAATGTTACCCTGCTTTCAGTGACTGAAGGTGATGATAAACCGAGTAAATACCCCGTAATATTTAGAGCTGCTGATCTCGTTTTACAAACAAAATCAGACTTACTTGCAGTATTGGATGATTTCGATCCACAAAAAGCAGAGCAGAACTTACGAAATCTTGCCAGTAACGTTCCATACTTTCAATTAGCTGCAAGACGCGAACTGGAGTTAGACATTTGGTTAGAATGGTTACGTAATGAAGTAAAAGAACATCATGAAAGAATTGCGCCCAATGAGGGCATTAAACCGGCAATTCAACCTGAAGGTGCTGAATTACACATGGCAGAACATTCTCATACTAACAGTCACGAACATAGCCACGATCATGAACATTCCCATAATCATGATCACGTCCATAAAAATTAATCATGACAGCCACTGCTCTAGACTGGCTTGAGGATATCCGCAAACTTGATTTGCCGAAAAAAATCCGGATTATGAATGTTTGTGGTGGCCACGAACGCTCGATTACGATGGCTGGATTACGTGGTGCATTACCTGAAAATATAGAATTAATCCCTGGTCCAGGCTGTCCAGTCTGCGTATGCCCCGAAGAAGATATCTATGAAGCTATTCAGATAGTACTTAACGAGGATATTATCCTTGTAGCTTTTGGAGACATGTTACGCGTACCAGTGAATGCACCAAAAACAGACGCTCGATCACTGGAACAGGCAAAAGCACTTGGTGCTGATATTCGCCCCATCGCATCACCCATGGAAGCTGTGCAAATTGCCAAGGAAAATCAGGACAAACCAGTCATATTCTTTGCTGCGGGTTTTGAAACCACTATTGCCCCTATCGCAGCAATGTTGGCTCAAGGTGCTCCTGATAACCTATCGCTATTAATTTCGGGTCGATTAACCTGGCCGGCAGTTGCGATGCTACTTGATTCAGGGGAAGCTGAATTTGACGCTTTGGTTTCTCCCGGACATGTTGCAACAGTAATGGGAGCAAAGGAATGGCAATTCGTTATCGATAAGCACAATATTCCTTCTGCCATAGCGGGTTTTACTCCTGAAAGTTTACTCGCTGCAACTTACTCGGTATTACGTCAAAAAATCGACTCACATCTATTTTTAGATAATTGCTATCCCCAGCTTGTTAAAGATGATGGAAATATCGGAGCCAAAAAACATTTAGATAGCGTCATGGATGTTGTGGATGCTAACTGGAGAGGAATAGGAGTCATCCCGAACTCCGGATATTCACTAAACAAAGCCTATTCGGCCTACGATGCAAGATTAAACTATCCTTCTTACAATGATAATGCCCGACGCAGAGCAGGTGAAATGCCTCCCGGTTGTGATTGTGCACAAGTCGTACTAGGCAAAATTTACCCCAATCAATGCCGTCTATACGGTAAAGCCTGTACACCACGCAACCCAGTTGGACCATGCATGGTGTCTGATGAGGGTGCATGCCGAATCTGGTGGGCAGGTGGAGTACGTGAGAATGCAGCCTGATGCAGGACAGCCGTCGCTGGATCATAAGCGGTAAAATTCAAGGCGTAGGATTTCGCCCTTTTGTTTATCGACTCGCGCATCAAAATAAGCTGATTGGTTGGGTTCGCAACAATCTAGGGCAAGTGGAAATACAGTGTCAGGGTGATAGCCAAGACCTTGATCGTTTTCATTCAGGACTAAGTTCTGACTCACCTGTAATTTCAAATCCAGAAATATTATCTTGCGAAGCTTGCGATACTAGTGACTTTGGTAGTTTTTATATTCTTCAGAGCAATTCCACTGCTAATGCAGATATCCATATACCCGCAGATTTTTATACTTGCCCGGATTGCCTCAATGAATTGCAAGATAGCAATGATCGTCGCTACAACTACCCCTTTATAAATTGCACCCAATGCGGGCCTCGCTACACAATTATAGAAAGCCTACCCTACGACAGGCCAAATACATCCATGGATGAGTTTCCACTATGTGAAGATTGCCTGAAAGAATACCAAGACCCCTTAAATCACCGTTTCCATGCTGAACCGGTTGCCTGCCCTGTATGTGGTCCACAGCTAACTTTCAAAGATCCAGAATGCACAGTTAAAAGACTACTCAACAAGCATTACAAGCCTGTATAGAAGCCTTGAACACAGGAAAAATTGTCGCTGTAAAAGGCATAGGCGGATATCACCTGATGTGCGATGCCAGCAATGATATTGCTATTCAGCAACTTAGAAAACTTAAAAGAAGGCCACATAAACCGCTGGCTGTAATGTTTCCGGCAACAGATGAAGATGATTTAGATAGTATTCGTGAATCATTACTACCCGATAAGGATGAGGCCAAGCTATTGTATTCTCCTTCACGTCCAATCGTGCTCGTCCGCAAAAAAGAAAATGATCTTTCAAAGCTGATAGCACCAGATTTACCTGAAGTTGGTGTCATGCTTGCGTATAGCCCGTTGCATCATTTGTTATTGAATGGTTTCGGTAAACCACTTATCGCTACCTCTGCAAATATCAGTGGTGAACCAGTGCTTACCGATGAGACTGATATTGAGCAGCGACTGAGCCATATAACCAATGTGTATCTTCATCATAACCGTCGTATTGTTCGCCCTGCTGACGATTCGGTGTTTCGACAAATTGCTGGAAAAATGCGCCCGATTCGTCTAGGTCGAGGCCATGTCCCCATAGAAATCAATCTCCCTTTTACAGTTAAAGAACCTATTATCGCTTGCGGTAGCCATATGAAAAATACAGTGGCTTTAGCCTGGGATAATCGACTGGTTATTTCACCGCATATTGGTGATCTGAATAGCCCTCGTAGCATGCAGGTTTTTGAGCAAACTATCGCAGATTTACAAAGCCTCTATCGGGTTAAAGCAACTAGTCTCGTTTGTGATTCGCATCCTGCTTATGCCTCAACTAAATGGGCCGTGAAAAGCAGTTTTCCTTACAGCAAAATACAACATCATAAAGCACACGCTTCTGCACTTGTTTTAGAAAACTGGGGCAAAGATCAAATTGAAAATGAGCCATGGTTAATTTTCTGCTGGGATGGCACAGGCTATGGCGATGATGGCAATATTTGGGGAGCTGAGGCATTTTATGGTTATCCTGGCAATTGGCAACGCGTTGCAAGCTTTCGCCAGTTTAAACTACCCGGTGGCGAAAAGGCCGGGCGCGAACCCTGGCGCAGTGCGATTGCATTATGCTGGGAAGAAAACCAGGAATGGAAAGATTACCCCGTAGATACTGGTTTATTAAAACAAGCGTGGAAACAAGGCATAAACGCACCAAAGACTTCTGCAATGGGACGCCTATTTGATGCTGCAGCAGCTTTGACAGGTCTTATTCATGAAGCAAGTTTTGAAGGGCAGGCACCCATGCTACTGGAGAGTAAATGTGACTCTCTTTTTGAAATCGATTCTTTGCCACTATCAAAAAACGAGAACGGTTTGTTGCTAACAGACTGGGCAAACCTAATACCGACCTTACAAGATTCCACTAAAAGTGTGGAAGAGCGAGCCACCATCTTCCACTCACAGATAGCAAACACACTATTACATCAGGCAGAAACACTGAGCAAAGACTATTCATTTAAAAAAGTCGGTATAAGTGGGGGGGTGTTCCAAAATCGTAAACTTGCGGAATATGTAATCACTCAATTACAAAACCTTAATTTTGACGCCTATATGGCAGAAATCTTACCCGTTAACGATGCTAGTATAAGTGCAGGCCAGATAGTTGAGGCCGCAATGACACAAGATAAATGACTCTTCATAGAAAAGGCTAGAAAATGCAGGATTCACACATCACTCTCGCACATGGAAACGGTGGGCGCTATATGCGTTCGCTGATCAAAGATATATTCGCCAAGCATTTATCCAGCCCAACCCTCGATATTCAGGCAGATGCGGTCACTTTGCACCCAGAAGAAGGCGAATTAATGTTTACCACCGATGGTTTCTCAGTTAAGCCATTGGAATTCCCTGGTGGAAATATCGGTTCGCTTGCTGTTCATGGAACTACCAATGATCTGGCGGTTGCCGGAGCAATCCCTCGCTACTTAAGTCTGAATGCTTTTATTGAAGAAGGCTTTGAAGTTGAAACCTTAGATCGAATTATTGCCAGCCTAGCAGCCAGCGCTAAAGCAATAAATGTAGAAGTTGCTGCTGGTGATACAAAAGTGCTTCCACGTGGCGAAGGAGGCGGTTTGTATCTTGCTACAAGCGGGGTTGGTGTGCGCGATCCCAATATCAAACTAGGACTAAAGCAGATACATACTGGGGATAAAATACTCGTTAGCGGCCCAATCGGCGACCATGGAATCTGCGTAATGCTTGCCAGAGAACAGTTCGGATTGCACGGCGAATTACAATCCGATGCAGCCAGTGTTTTACCATTAACCACTGCCCTGCTCGATTTAAGTGAATTACATTTTATGCGTGACCCAACCCGCGGTGGACTGGCAACCGTAGCGCATGAAATTGCCTTGGCTTGCCACAAAAACGTGGTTCTCGAACAACCACAAATCCCGATTCGGGAAACGGTGCAGTCTGTCTGCGATATTCTAGGGTATGATCCGATGTATCTGGCTTGTGAAGGCCGCGTGGTGGCAATAATAGGAGCTGACCAAGCCGATCAAGCGTTAAACAAATGGCAACAATTACCCGAAGGTGAAGATGCCGCTATTGTCGGTGAAATTCGTGATGGCAAACCTTTTGTAACTTTACGCACCGAACTAGGAGGAGAACGTATTCTGGAGGAGCTGGAAGATGATCCACTGCCTCGTATTTGTTAATAATAATTAAACAGTCACCCCCCACCTTTCAGGCACTTTTTTATAAACTGATTGTAATGTTATCAATCAGCCGGGCTTTACCTAGCCAGGCCGAGACTAGCAGAACCAGCTCTTTTGAATCTGCATCTGCAACCGATAAGTCTGAAGCGTTGCGAACTTCGAAATAATCAGTATTAAAACCTTGCTCGTTCAAAGCCTCAATACTCTGTGCCTGCAAAGCGAGGTAATCTCTCTTTCCATTGATTATTTTTTCTTGGGTTTGCTGCATTAGCTGATATAATCTTGGACCAATTTTATTGCGTTGTTCAGCATCCAGATAATTATTACGTGAACTCATCGCCAGGCCTGTTTCTTCTCTGGCTGTTGGAGCCGCGATAATTTCAATACCAAAATCCAGGTCACTTTCCATACGTCTGATTAGCATCAGCTGCTGAAAATCCTTTTCACCAAACACCGACACATCAGGGTGAACCAGATTAAAAAGCTTGGCAACAATGGTCGCCACACCGGAGAAATGGCCTGGTCGTGAATCACCTTCAAGAATTTCACTGATTCCATCTACTTCAACACGAGCCGCGCTTCCAACAGGGTACATTTCTTCGGCAGCAGGCAAAAAAACCAAATCAACTCCTTCCGCTTTTAACAGTGCCAAATCACTATCGAGAGTCCGTGGATAAGCCGCTAAATCCTCAGCTTTATTAAATTGGGTGGGATTGATAAAAATAGAGACCACAACACGATCAGCTATTTGCTTAGCTTTGCGCACTAATGACAAATGACCGTCATGCAAATTACCCAAGGTAGGAACAAAAGCGGTTCTCTCATTTCTTGCACGGTAACCGCGCATAACTACTCTTAATTCGTCTTTATCATTTGCTTGTAACATGTATTAGCCTTTAGTAATTATATAAGAATGAATTGATACCAACATCCCTTGCTTCGACCACATCGACGATTCCTGACAGAATCTACGATGGACTTTTTGGCTCTTGATGAGCCTAAAAAAGCCACCCCCCTACTTTTAGGGGGGTTTTATCGTTTCTTTTTTTATTAAAAAAAGCACTGATCGTCTGTTGGGAAAGACATATCTCGCACTGCATCGACATAAGCCTTAATCGCTTCTGGGATATTTCGCCCATCTTTCAGGAAATTCAATGAGAACTTTGGTGCCAGACTTGAAATCCCAATCATATCTTGTAGCACCAGCACTTGGCCATCACAAGTTCGACCCGCACCAATTCCTATAGTTGGAATCTCCAACTCTTCGGTCAGCTGTTGAGCCAAATCTACTGGCACACACTCCAGAACAACTGCATCAGCACCCGCATCTTGAAGCGCGAGTGCATCGGATAGCATTTGTTTGGCAACATTATCTTCTCTGCCCTGCACTCGATAACCACCTAGCTTATGAACTGTTTGAGGTGTTAAACCAATATGAGCACAAACCGGAACCCCATGTCGCGTCATGTGACGCACTGTATCAAGCTGCGCTTCACCACCTTCTAACTTAACAATATGTGCTCTGCCTTCTTGCATTAAACGAGCAGCATTGCTAATTGCCCGATTTGGATTGGTATAACTCATAAATGGTAAATCCGCCATCACCAGCGCACGTTTAGTTTGCGGCTCAACGGCTTTGGAATGATAAATAATATCATCAACACTCACTGGTACTGTGGAATCATGACCTTGCATAACCATACCCAGCGAATCACCCACCAGAATTACATCAACGCCTTGCTCATCAACAACGCGTGCAAAGCTCGAATCGTAAGCGGTAAGAGATACGATTTTCTCACCCTTGGATTTCATTTCACGAATGGTTTTTACAGTAACCCGGTTAGGCATGATCAAGCTCCATGATATTATTTTTTTCTGTGTCGGATAAATTTTCTATACAGTCTTGAAGTGTAGTCGATTTATTAATTTTTAAGTTATCTTTGGTATCAGAGACTAAGTCTTGTAGTGGATACAAAACAAATGCCCGCTCACAAATTCTTGGATGCGGAACGGTGAGACGTTTAGTATTAATTTGCTGATTGCCATAAAAAAGCAAATCAAGATCGAGCGTTCTAGCGCCCCAGCGCTTAAGGCCTTCTCTAACTCTGTGATTATCAATTTCGATTTTCTGCATAGCGTCAAGCAGAGATTCGGAATCCAGTACTGTGTCTATAGATACTGCTGCATTGAGATAATCAGGCTGATCTTGAGGACCATGGGGTTTGCTTTTATAAAAACGGGAAGTGATTAACTTGGAAATACCTGGATGGGCATTTAAGTCTGAAATGGCTTGCTGTAGATAAGCGAAAGAATCGCCCATATTGCTGCCCAAGGCGATATAACAACGTTCACTTTTTATAGAGTGATTAACCAATGTTTTTAATTTTTAATCTAGGATTACTAACCATTCTTGCGTCTCTTGTTCCTTCTTTTAGATTTTCTGGGTGAAGCAGCGAGACACATCGCCTTTTTTTCTGCGACATCGACTTCCTGAATTAATGTCCACCATTCACACTCTTCTTCAGGCAATTCACCTGAATGCGCCCTAAGGCACATAAAATCATAGGCAGCGCGGAAGCGCTTATGCTCTAGAAACCTTAACACTCTTCTTTCGTTTTTAAAGGAAAATAATCCTTGGAGCGTCCAAATCTCACGCGTCATATTACTGAATCTTCGAGGCACTGAGATACATCTAACTTGCTCAGAAAATGCATCAGATGCAGCCAAATGCACAGATTGCAAGGCTGGGTTACCTAGCTCTTGGTACATAATCGAGCCCTCCCAGACTTTTTTCCATAGCATCACAGCAAACAAAAAAGCGGGGGTTACAGGCATGTCAGCTTTAATTCTTTTGTCGGTATTTCTTAAAGCTGCATAGACTAGTTTTGTGTAAGTGCCTTCTTCATTTTTATCATTGATATCTTCATTAAGACTTGCTTCTGCCTGAGGAAATAAATATTCAAGTAGATGGTATTCACGTAATAGCTCTAAAGTTTTGATAGCTTTACCGCTATGGAAAAGCTTTAGTGATTCATCAAACAAGCGGGCAGGAGCAATATTACCCATTAAGGAAGATAGTTCTCTGATAGGCACTTCTGAAGCAGGCTCGATACCAAGATCTAGCTTAGCTGCAAAACGAATAGCGCGAAGCATTCTTACAGGATCTTCACGATAACGAACCACAGGATCACCAATCATGCGTAATTGGCGTTTTTTTAAATCATCCATAGCTCCAACAAAATCCAGTACTTCACCTTTTTGCAAATCGTAAAATAGTGCATTTATACTAAAATCTCGTCGATACGCATCTTCTACAACAGTACCATAAACATTGTCATGGATAATTCGTCCGTGCTTGCCTACCTGGCCTTCATCACTATTATCATGAGGCGCACGAAATGTCGCTACTTCGAAGTATTCACGACCAAAATGCACATGCGCCAATCTGAAACGACGCCCGATAATGCGTGTAGAGGGGAGAATTTCTTTAACTTGTTCTGGGGTAGCACTGGTAGTTATATCAAAATCTTTGGGATGGAAGCCGAGGAGCAAGTCACGTACTCCGCCTCCAACCAGGTAAGCTTCATAACCGGCATCAGTCAAAGATTTCAAAATGGTACGGGCTTTTTTATCGATTTCCCGAGGGTTAATACCATGCTCTTTTGCGGGTATTCTTGTGACTGAACTCATTCTTTATATAACTATTTTTTTTACTGTGAAAAACGCTACAAGCTTAGCATATTAAGCTCCATCATTAGCAAATTACATTGCTTATAATGAACAATTCCCTTCCCTAGGTGAAAAATTGATCATTAAGAAATCTGCATTAATCACTTAATGACTTTTACAGTTAATATCACCCCCCTACTTATGAATGACAACTCGTATTTGTTATAAAAAAAAACGATATTGGAATTTATGCTTTGCGAGGCTGTTTTTCTATTTATTCGATGAGTTAGTTAGAACTAACTCATTCTATTTTTAATGCATTGACCCAAGCGCTTTATACCTTCCCGTATGGTATCTGAATCAACCGTTACATAGCTTAGGCGCATGGTATTTACTTTTGGCTCTCCAACGTAAAACGGATGACCCGGAACAAATGCGACTTTCGATTCCAGCGCATCGTCAAACAAATCCATTGATGACATTCCTTCGGGTAACGTTACCCATAAAAACATGCCACCATCAGATGTTGCAGCTGTTACACCTTCAGGGAAGTATTTATCGATAGCCGATATCATTGCTTGTCTTTGTTTTGAATACAATTCGATGATTTTTTCCAGGTGCTGATCAACCGAGTTATCTTGCAAATACTGACTCATAATCAACTGTGAATAATAATTGGTGTGTAAGTCTGAGGCTTGTTTGGCAATAATCAGTGAATCCATTAACCATTCTGGAGCCACAATCCAGCCTATTCTAAATGAAGGAACTACTACCTTTGAAAATGTGCCTAACATGATTGTTCTTTTAGGAATTATAGAATAGAAACTTGCATTTTCTTCTCCAGAAAACCTCAACTCTCCGTACGGATCATCTTGAATTAACAGCGTGTCATGCTTCTCTATCTGAGCAGCCACAGCTTCACGATTCTGTTGTGAATATGAGATTCCAGTCGGGTTCTGAAAATTAGGTACTGTATAAACGAATTTGGGTTGAGAGTTTTCTAGCACATTCTCAAGCTGTTCTATATCCATACCATTTTCATTCACTTCTACCGTCAACATATTCGGCTGATATAAAGAAAATGACTGAATGGCACCCAGATATCCCGGGTTTTCAATAATAATGTCGTCGCCTTCGTTAAGCAGCGCTTTTGCAATCAAATCAAATGCCTGCTGTGAGCCATTTGTAATTAAAATACTATCTGGCGATAGATCTATCCCCTGCTTGTCTTTATAGCGCTGCGCTATCCAGTCACGCAATGAAGCATCACCTTCGGTATTACTATATTGCAACGCTTTTGCACCATTTTGTTGCAATACTTTGACACTCGCTTGCGCGATATCATTAATTGGAAATAGATCCGCATTTGGTAATCCACCAGCAAATGAAATAATATCTGGGTGATTCGATACCTTGAGTATTTCTCGAATAAAAGATTTAGGGACATTTCTAATTCTATTTGACAATAAATGACTGTTTTTTTCACTCATAGAGTTCACCTTTAGATACCGTAGTGGCCTGACCTGCAATTTTGACTCGATCTCCCACAAATTCGACCTGCAATGCTCCTCCACGTTTTGACAACTGTAAAGCATTCATTTTATTTTTATCCAGTCTTTCTCCCCAAAAAGGCGCAAGCGAACAATGTGTTGAGCCAGTCACTGGATCTTCATTAACTCCTACATTTGGTCCAAACACTCGAGAAACAAAAACTACATTATTTCCTCTTTCCGTCACAATCACACATTTAGCGGGCAATAGTTCTAACTGTTGTATATACGGCGCTATCTCTCTGACTGTCTCTTCATTTTTTATTTATACCAATAAGTTATCACCAGTTACATAGGCATTGATAATTTCACAACCCAATGTCCTCTTTAACCGCGAAGCGCAACCAATGCCGCAACTACTGAACGTCCCGTTCCAATAAAAACAGGATAGAAATAAAGAACGATTAATAGAATCCATTTATCTGATCGGTTTGATGGCAGTTTGATACTTAGCTAAACTTTGCACACCAAATATAAATGGACTGCACATGATGATGATAAAGAATAATTACCTGGTTTGTATTTCCACACTTCTGATTTCTGGCATCAGTTACGCTGACGGCTTTAGCAAAAAAGAAGTGTATTCGTATAAATCAAAAAGTGGCACACCGGTATTTACTGATAAACGCCCTATTAAAAGCAGGCAATTTAAAACACAAACAATAGAAGCAGCTATCCCTACCACCAAAAGACAAAATAGTAACAGCTATGCCATTACTAATAACTCCAGACCTATTCAAATCAATCATACTCAAACGGTTGTTTATGCGCACAAGAAAAGCAAACACAATAAGAAACAAACAAAAGGGAAAGACGGCTTAAAACACTGCCAGCGCTATAAAGAAAAGTTTGACTACTATTCAGATAAAATGAGAGAAGGCTATCGAAATTCTGAATATAAAAAGCTTGAGAAAAACCGCAAGAAATATAAAAACTTACTTTTTAACCGCTGTGATACGAAAACATTTAAACAGTAAAAATATTTTCAACTTAATAATAGAATAAGTCACCCCCCTACTTTTAGGGGTTTTTAAGAGGGGGTTTAATTGATTTCGATTCAATGACTAAACGATAAGCTCTGTGCGATCCAACGGACAGAGAATTACTTTATCTACTTTTACGTCAGCGGGAAATTCCTGTGCAGAAATCCAAACTTGATTTATGACGTTACTCACATCTGGTAGTGCCCGCAAGGTTGCTTTGGTTCTCAATTGATCAAAGAAAGCAAATGGCTCATCGAGGAATATAAATTGCTTTTCATTACCTGAGTTCTTCGCTAGCTCTTCAGACATTGCCATTCTTAATGCCAGCATGACTTGGCGCTGTGTACCCGATGATATCTCGTCGAAATCCATATAGTCTTTCTTTTCATCAGAATGTATTTGCACGCTGAAGTCTTCTGCTATTCGAACTTCACTGTAACGACCTTCAGTAAATTTAGGTAATGTATTCGCTGATATATCTGAAATATTTTTATTGAACAATTCTACTGAATCTTTAGCTGCTCGTTGCATTAAACCTATTGAAATATTTTGTGTTTCAATACTGTATTTGCATTTATCTACGATCTTATTAAAACCTTGCAAAGTTGATCGTAAATTTCCAGCCTGATCTGAACGTGTTTTTTCTGTACTGATTTCATTCAGTAATACTTTACCAAGGTCTTCAATTTCACCATCTTGTTTATTTAACGAATCTGTCAACCTTGTAACTGCGGCAGTAATATCTTCAGTTTTAGCTTTATAAGCAGTAGTGCCTTCAGATAACTGAGCAAGGTTATTAAATTGCTCCCTTGGAGGAAGAATTTGCAGCGTAGACGGCTCATCAGCTCTTTCATGAAGCATTTGCACAACACGTTCTGGCAGTAAAGTTTCAACAAGTGTTGTTACATATCTATGGCCCTGCTGTAGTGAGCCAGCGAAGCCTTGCGCCTCATCATCTAATCTGTATCATCGTTGCTTTTGAATTCTTGCGCACAACCATCGTAATTAAATAACCAATCAATGCAATAATTGCGCCGGGTAAAAGCCAACTCTCTGCCAAATTAGCAAACAATGTAGTGTTCTCTTCACTCATTGAAGTAGACAAAAACTGCATAAATGAGTCTTTAAAGTAGGTATTTAAAATCCATAATGCCCACAAAATTAAAGCTATTGGAAATAATATTTTACCCAAAAAGTTGAATGTACTGAGTGCTTTTCTCGCACCATGAAATGCGCCGTAGTTATTTGAATACAATTGGCCATTATCATTTAAGTGAGCAACTAATTTCTCTCTGTCTGTTTGCTCAATACCGAGAGTTTCTTCGGCATCAATTAATTCTGGCAACCAGGTTTCATCGAGGTTAATTTCATCCAACCCAACTTGAGTTGACTCAATCTGTGGCAACAACTCATTAATTGCTTCTTCATTCTGTAGGTTCGATTTTTCAAAATCATCGGTAATCTGTGCATAAGCACCGATACCCGCCATTTGTTTAATCGTGCTACTTTGCGGATCTGGAGAAGTTAACTCTCTTTGTGCTAAATAGAATGAATTTGCAAAGGCATCGTAGTCGAAACCCAAAATTCTGGGTAAAGCTTCGGCCACCACTTTAACACCCTCGAGTTTATTATTTTCCCCGTCACCATCTATTTTTTGCAGGGTTGCCTCTGATTGACCTTTTCGATTGACACTACGGCTCAGCTCATAGTTATCATCATCACCTGCAATAAACTCTATGGTTACATCAGTAACATCAGTCCCCCAACAAACGAGCTTACCAAGGTTTTTTTCATTGAGGAAAAACGTCCTGCCGAATAGCGCAAAACATATGGATTCACCTATACTGGTTTTTCCAGACTCATTTGAGCCAGCTACAGTAATTACACCAGATTCAGGAATATCCGTTACTTGGAGTTTGTGATATTTTCGAAAATTAGTCGCGACTAAAGATTTAATCAGCATTGAAAAGCTCCTCTACTGAAATAGAGTCATCCAGCTTTTGAAGTACTAACTTGATAGCATCTTCATATTTATCAATATCGAAATCTTCTTTTTCTGACTGCTCTTTTACATCTTCTTTACAGAATTTAGCAAAACGTTTTGCTGCTCCCCTTTCGCTTTCTGTCTTTAACCAACGAAGTTCTAATTTGGCCGCCATGCAATCTCTCCAAGTACTAATTCATCAGAATAATGCCCTGATTAAAACAGGACATACTATAACCATTGTAGTGAAAATAAATGAAAATACAACGGCAATAAAAAAGCCTCTAGTGACTAGGGTCTCTAGAGGCTTATAGAATAGCTAAACGTTGTTTAGCCTTTCATATTATTGAAAAATTCTTCATTTGTTTTTGTCTTTTGTAGCTTATCAAATAAGAATTCCATGGCCTCAACTTCTTCCATTGGATGTAGGAACTTACGCAGAATCCAAAGGCTTTGAAGTTCATCTTCACCAACCAGTAACTCTTCACGACGAGTACCAGAACGATTGACGTTAATTGCAGGGTAAACACGCTTTTCAGAAATTTTACGATCAAGATGCAATTCTGAGTTACCTGTACCTTTGAATTCTTCATAGATAACTTCATCCATTTTTGAACCCGTATCTATAAGCGCTGTAGCAAGGATAGTTAAACTACCGCCTTCTTCAAGGTTTCGCGCTGCACCAAAGAAACGCTTAGGACGATGCAATGCATTTGCATCTACACCACCGGTTAAAACTTTACCCGATGAAGGAACAACAGTGTTGTAAGCACGTGCTAAACGAGTAATTGAATCTAATAAAATAATAACGTCTTTTTTATGCTCAACAAGGCGCTTCGCTTTCTCTATGACCATTTCCGCAACTTGCACATGACGTGTTGCTGGCTCATCAAACGTAGAAGAAACCACCTCACCCTGAACCATACGGGACATTTCAGTAACTTCCTCCGGACGTTCATCAATGAGGAGAACTATAAGGTGTGCATCAGGCTGATTTGTGGCAATGCTTTGTGCAATATTTTGCAGCATCATTGTTTTACCAGCTTTTGGTGGTGCAATAATTAATCCACGTTGCCCCTTACCTATAGGAGCTACGATATCAATAACTCGAGCAGTAATATCTTCGGTGCTACCATTACCACGCTCCATGCGCATACGTTCATCAGGATGAAGTGGCGTCAGGTTCTCAAATAATAATTTATTACGAGCATTTTCTGGTGGCTCAGTGTTAATTGTATCAACTTTCAATAAGGCGAAATAACGTTCACTATCTTTCGGTGTGCGTATTTTACCTGCAACCGTATCACCAGTTCTTAAACCAAAACGGCGTATCTGACTTGGGGATACATAAATATCATCAGCTCCTGCAACATAATTACTATCGCTTGATCTTAAAAAACCGAACCCATCCTGTAATATTTCTAAAACACCATCTCCGTATATATCATCGCCTTCTTTGGCGACTGCTTTTAAAATAGCAAAAATTACATCTTGCTTGCGTGCACGGGACATTCCATCGACGCCCTTTTCCTTTGCAATAGCCAGTATTTCAGGAGGTGTTTTTTGTTTTAGTTCAGTAAGGTTCATAGGTGAATTATTGAGATAATATTAGAAAAAAAGATTGGTTAATTTGAATTTTGAGTAGCTATTCGTATCAGTACATATTTTCGATAAAGTAAAATTCTATTGTTGAGTCATATCTAGAAAAATGACAGAAAGAATTAAAATACGATATGGAATTTAGAATATGAAATAATAAATATATTATTTAGTGTTTGTTTTATAAAATTTGCTTGTAAATTTCTGCCTGAAGCGGCAAAACAAGAAGTACAGTTACTAACAACTTACATAACGGTATCACGTGAAAAAATATTAGTCCAGCTTTAAGAGATAAGCTGGACTATGAAAAATCTAATTAGATATTCTGATCCAGGAATGCAGTTAATTGTGATTTATTTAATGCTCCAACTTTGGTTGCAGCTACTTCACCATCTTTGAATAACATTAGTGTTGGAATTCCACGAATACCATATTTAGGTGGAGTGTCGCCATTGTCATCAATATTTAACTTGGCAATAGTCACTTTACCTTCATACTCTGCCGCCAACTCTTCAAGAATAGGCGCTACTGATTTACAAGGACCACACCACTCTGCCCAGTAATCGACTAAAACAGGTGTGCTACTTTTTAAAACATCTTGTTCGAATGAATCATCACTCAGGCTTACAATACTCACTTTGTTTGTTACTCCAGCGTTGTATTTAAATAGTGTAAAGCCTGATTATCAGGCCTATTAGAAATAATTCAAGTCCAATCGTTGGATAAACCAATAAAAAGCAACAAGTGCTATGACTAAAGAAGCAGGTGTTGTTATAACAGTTTTGTACCATGGCTTTTTACCAAACCAGAAACCTATCAATAAGAATGCTGCCAGGATGATTACTAACTGACCAATTTCTACACCAACATTAAAACTAATCAAAGCCGTAATAAAGGCATTTTCTGGCATCCCAAAATCTGCCAACACACTTGCGAATCCTAAACCGTGTAACAAACCAAATAAGAAAACCAGCACTAAACGACTATTATACAAACGTTTTGCAAAGATATTCTCTATCCCCACATACGCAATTGATAAAGCAATTAAAGGTTCAACAATATTAGCTGGCAAGCTTATAACACTATTCATTGCCAAACCTAAGGTAAGGGTGTGAGCCACCGTAAACATGGTTATTTGCCAAAGAAGAGGCCTGAAAGCGACACCAAAAAGAAACAACCCCAAAATGAATAGAATATGATCCAGACCCTTTGGGAGAATATGCTCAAATCCTATAATCACGTATGAGATAACTGTTTGATAAAGCGGTTTATCTGCAACTACCTCTGTTAATGACATTGCCTCACTCGGCTTATCATTTTTTAACCATTGCCATTGCGACCAGTGATATTCTTGCTTGACCTCATTTACCTGTTTTAAACGTACAGCATTATCACCAAATGATGCAGGGTAATACCACGTCATAGATGTAGTAGAATTACTCGCTACCCCTGAAAGTTCAATGAGGCTTATACGGGGTACTTTGGTATACCCTGGCTCAGGAATATCAACTTTTTTAAAGATTAAATCGATTTTTTTCTTACTATTATTTAATAAGCTGAGCTTTTCCAAAAACGTAGATTTAAATTTATCAAATTCGATTAATAATTCATCAGCCTCCATTTTTCGCAGAACATCATACTCTTCTGCATTTGGAGCATCTTTAGTATTCTTGTATCGACCGTCTATACCAGTCAGCAAAGCTTCGATACTGGCTCGAATTTCAAGATTAACCTGACCCTTTTCATTTACGATTATTTCAATAAGCGCTGGTTTTACTACATCGGCTGAGACCCAAAAAGGTACCAGAAATACTATAAGAAGTATGGTGCGAGTTATCTTTCCAGAGTTAGAGAGTTTCATTAAGGGTTGATCGAAATTATTTGGATTGGTGGCGTATGTTTAATCAATATTACCATTGAAGTGAAACACAATTCTTCAGCAAACGTTAAATTAGAGATTATCTAAACTACAGACGCAAAAAAGCCGAGTTCAACTCGGCTTTTTTGCAATCTAAAACTTAGAAGTTTAGAAACGTGGACCCGCTGTTTTAGCTAATTCAGCCTGCTTCAGTGATTGCTTGCTTTGCATTACTACCATGTTGGCTAGTTTGATAGCTTTTTCATCTTTGCCATCTTTTGCCGCAGCTTCAGCATTCTTTATGGCTTTACCCATATCACGCCAAGCCATACCAGCTTCATCAGCTGCTTTATAAGCTTTTTTCGCCGCATCAATTGCATCTTGAGCGCCACCAGCCATAACTGTTGAGCTTAAACTGAATATAACTGACGCTATTAAAAATTTGAACTTCATATATATCTCCAATAGTTATATGGGTTACTTTCTAGCACCTGGGCCATTCAACTCAATTCCGTTAGACATTACTGCCTGGAAGTATTCCAAAGCTTTGTATTCGTCACTTTGTGCCTTAAAAGGCTTAGCCCTAATATTCTTATTACAACCACCGTAACGACGATGCAATGTACCCATCTCACCCCACTTAGTTCTAAACACTGGGAAGTGAGAAGGATGACCTAAAGCCGGGCTCAATAATTCACTTCGAACCTTACGGTTGAAGTTATATACATGACAATCCGCACAAGCTAAGTTTAATTGACCACGTTTTGCATAGAAAAATTTCTTACCTTTATCGTACCAGGCAACTGCTTTTTCAGTCTTGGGCTGAACATCAATCTTGCCTCCACGACCAGCATAAGCAATATGAGCTGATACTGCAGCTATGTTGCCTTTCTTCCATTTAAATGGCTTTTCGCCATTGTCTGTCAAACATTTATTGATATCGCCTTCTAAAGTAACAATAGTATCTTTGGCTTCATCATGGTACGGGTATTTAGCGCGAGTACCACTGATGTCATCACCAAAACAACTGGCAAAAGATTTACCATTTTTAAAGGTCTTAGCCCAAAGGTCAGCACCTTTATCTAGGTCAATCTCATACGGTGGAAATTCTTCTATTTCTTCCCACTGGCTACGTGAATCTGCATCTAGTGAATAAACTCCGTTTTGAAAATCTTCAAATTTTACATCTGGCACAGCTTTTTTAAAATAGCTTCTAAATGCTTCTGTATCTTCAGCTGGCGTTGAAGCCTGTGCTGTGACAAATGGGGTAAACGCAATTGCCAATAAAGCCACTGATGTGATCAGTTTTTTCATTTTTTTCCTCCTAGCTTGAATAACGGTGCCTCAAATTTAAGACACAGCTTCCTTATTGTTTTACTTCTTTCCTACTTCTTTTTCGAGAGAGTCGCTCTTACCCATGTTATCTGTCCAGGTAAGTTTAACTTTATCAGACTTAGAACCAGCATAATTAAAAGAAAGGAACGGGTTCTTAGAAACCGAGCCACTCCAATCTGCTGTCATTACTGTTTTACCGTTAGCTTCAACTTTCACTTCGGTAATATAATGAGCTGGAATTGTATCGCCAGTTTTCTGATCTTTACGAAGACCAGTTTCCATTGGGTGAGTGATAAGGGCTTTCACCTCTATTTTGCCACCCTTTTCTTTTGTACGTAGTTTGATTGTTGATTTTGCCATGATATTAGCCTCCGCAGCCGCCTTTAGTTACTTTAACGTTGGTTTTTGCTGTGTAGAACTTATCGCCAGCTTTTACGATTACAACGACGTCTGTGGTCTTTCCCATTTTAAAACGAGACTTAACCGCAGCAACTGCTCCTTCACCCAACGTGTAGCGAGCACCAAATGGTGTTGGATTAGCAGCAGTAAGAGAAATTATTTCTGTAGTTCCCTCTATCTCTGAAGTGATTCCAACAGGAACAACTGCGCCGTTTTCTGCAATTTCAGGTGCTTTGATTTTAATTTTGTCAGACTCTGTTGCGCCTGTAGCGCCAAGCATAGTCATAATTTCATCAACTGATTTTGCTTTGGCAAGATCCGCTGTCATTGCAGCGGCGAATACATTACTTGGGCTTAACATGCCAGAAGTAACTGCAACGCCTGTAGCACTAGCTACTATTGTGCTTTTTAAAAAGCTTCTACGTTTCATTGTAATTCCTCATATAAGGTTTTAAGTATTAAAGGTTGTCCTCCATAGAACAAACTTAGTCTCTAATCATTGGTTATAGGCTGTGTACGTAATCGGTAATTAATTCGATTTCTTTAGCCGTCAAAATACCATGTGTGCCGAAAGGAGGCATAATGGTGTTTGGATTCTTCGTACGCGCATCTGCGATTTGTGCTTGCAAAACCCCTTTATCAGGAAAACGTGCCTTCATAACAACCAGTGGTGGACCTATATTTCCTGGTTGATCACCATCTGCCATCATATGGCAAGCTAGGCAATTACCTTTCTTGACAGCAAAGGCAAGTTTTTTTCCTTGTTCTAAAGCACTTTTATCTTCTGCAACCACTGTAGGTGCAATTCCTATTACTCCCATTATAGCCAATGCTGAAGCAGCAATTGACACTACGCGAAAACTCTTTCGCATTGTTGACCTCCTAGTTAACTTGATTATCTCTAATTTTTTAATATATTTATCCATTAGAGCTTTAAGAATAGCTCATTCTAAAAAAATTAGTTAGATTTTTAATAATCTCTGAAACAAATTTTTGAAAGTAAAATCAGGGGATAGTTTCAGGTTGGGATAAACAATATACAAAAAATTAATTTTTAATATTAGGTAATATTGCCGTTTGTATAGTGGTTTTCCACTATGCATTACTAAGACAAAATAAGATTTATCGTCAGAAAATTAATTCCCGGTAACCGGGGGAAATTCAATCACTATTAACTAGAATTTCTTCTGTACTCCAGTTGGCCCGGAGACGAGAACAAAGGGTGTTACTTATTTTGCTACAGACTCAATCATGAAAATGAGGCTGAGAGTATGGGGGTGTGTTTTTAAAAGCTTTTTTCTAACTCAATCTAATTTATGTCAGGGTTCGCTTAACTGCATCTTGCCAGTCCTGTAATTTTCTTTGCCGCGTTTCTTCATCCATCTCCGCGTCAAATTGCCTCTCCAATTGCCATGAACTGCTAAAGCCTTCTATTCCATCCCAAACACCTGCGTAGTGTCCCGCCAACCAGGCTAAACCAAGTGCGGTTGTTTCTAGAATAACCGGTCGATCGACTGGGGCGTTTAAAATATTAGCAAGACACTGCATGGTCCAGTTACTCGCGCTCATACCACCATCAACTCTTAAACTTGTTTGAGATATATCAACGCCGATAGCAACCCAGTCCTTATGCATTGAAGTTAACAAACCAGCTGTTTGGTAAGCAACAGCCTCAAGTGTCGCTCGTGCTATTTCTCTGGGACCGGATGACCTCGTCAGTCCGCACAGTAATCCACGGGCGTCAGCATCTCAATAGGGCGCACCAAGTCCGGTAAAAGCAGGCACCAGATAGACCTCCTGATCATGATCAGAAACTTCTGCCATAGCATCACATTGGTCTGCTCTTTCGATAATTCCTAGGCCATCACGTAGCCATTGTGCAGCTGCTCCTGCAATGAAAATTGAACCTCCCAGCGCGTAGGTAGTATTGCCATCTAAACGATAGGCAATAGTGCTAAGTGAGCGATGAGTGGAAGGCACCAATGTATTTCCGGTATTTAACATCGCAAAGCAACCTGTGCCATAAGTAGACTTTAACATACCGGGTTGAAAACAGGCCTGCCCAAGTGTGGCTGCCTGCTGATCACCTGCAACACCATAAATCGGAATATCCGCACCAAAATAGGAAGCATCTGCGACACCATAATCTCCGGGACAGTCGAGTACCTCTGGAAGAATTTCAGGATGGATATCAAGAATTTCTAACAGCTCATGATCCCATTGCTGTGTTTTAATATTTAACAGTAAGGTACGTGAAGCATTGGTGGCATCGGTGACGTGCTCTTTACCCTTGTTGAGATTCCATAATAACCAACTATCAACTGTGCCAAAAAGTAAATCGCCGTTAATGGCTTTATCCCGGACTCCATCGACATTATTTAAGATCCAGCTGATTTTAGTTCCAGAAAAGTAAGGATCGAGTAACAGCCCTGGTTTTTCACTGAACAATGATTCATATCCGTCTTCTTTGAGTGCTTCGCAAAAATCAGAGGTGCGGCGATCTTGCCAGACAATTGCATGGTAAACCGGAACGCCTGTTTTTTTGTCCCAGAGAATTGTTGTTTCTCGCTGGTTAGGATGCCTATAGCAACTATATCCGAAGCATGAGAGGCCAGCATTTTCAATCGCAATACGCACAGTTTCTACGCAGGAATTTAGTAACTCTACAGGGTCATGCTCTACCCAGCCAGGCTTTGGAAAAATTTGTCTAATCTCTTGTTGGGCAATACCACGAATTTGGTAATTTTCATCGAATACAATCACACGTGATGAAGTTGTCCCTTGATCAATACTTAGAATATATTTAGTCACTTTAACACCTTAAAAATTTAGTCAACAAATTCTCGACTTTGAATTTACTATAGACTATGACAATGTCTTTTTTATGCTAAGAGTGCTCTTGACGTCTAAATACACGAGGATGAATTTTACTGTGATTAGTCTATGTAATACTATTCCATGACTGACTGTTAGTTGTCGAACTAATTGCGGATTCTCCTCGTTACAAAAAATGGACAATCCACAAAAAAGGCCTGTAACGAAAAACGCTACAAGCCTTATATGTTTGGCTCCTCGACCTGGACTCGAACCAGGGACCAATAGATTAACAGTCTACTGCTCTACCAACTGAGCTATCGAGGATCTGTTGGAGGCGCGAATTTTACTGTCTGCGTTAAATGTGGTCAACTACTAATTGATTAAAAGCTCCACCTTTTTTAAGAAGTTACAAATGCTGCAGCTTTTTTAATAACATCAATATCAGCACCTGTTTTGTAAGCATTTTCGCTAATATACCTTCGCCAAGCTTTGGCTCCTGTCTGACCAGTAAATAAACCCAGGATATGTCGACTCATGTGCTTCAGATTTGCACCTTGAGACATTTGTCTTTGCATATATTCAATATACGCTTCAAGCACTTCATGCCTTGAAAGTCGGGGGGTGTATTCATCACCATAAATACGATGATCAACATCAATCATCAAATAAGGATTATGATAAGCCTCACGGCCGATCATCACACCGTCTACTTGCTCTAGATGTTGCTCACTTTCGTCAAGGGTTTTAATTCCACCATTTATAATAATTTCAAGATTTGGGAATTCTCGCTTCATTTGATAAACGAGTTCGTAATTTAATGGCGGAACATCACGGTTCTGTTTTGGACTTAACCCTTTTAGCCAGGCCTTACGTGCATGCACAATGAATGTCTCACACCCAGCTTCAGAGACGATAGATAAGAATCGATATAAGCTTTCATATTCTTCCATTTCATCGATGGCGATGCGGTTTTTTACGGTAACGGGAATGCCCACCGAATTTTGCATAACACTGATATTTTCTGCGACTAGTTCAGGCTCTGCCATTAAGCATGCTCCAAACGCGCCATTTTGTACGCGATCGCTGGGACAACCGACATTGATGTTTACCTCGTCATAACCTTCATCTTCTGCCATCTTGGCACAGATCGCCATTTCTTTTGGTTCACTACCACCGAGTTGTAATGCAACAGGGTGTTCTTCTTTATTGAAATGTAAATAGCGCTTTGCATCGCCATGGATAAGCGCGCCTGTGGTCACCATTTCTGTATACAGCATTGCACGCTTTGATAACAAACGCAGAAAACGGCGTTCGTGGTGATCAGTCCAATCCAGCATAGGCGCAACGCAAAAACGTCGACTAGATATTTTAGGTTTGGAAGCTGAGGCAGACAAAGTTTTTACCCTGAAAAATCAGGAAATTATGATATGCTTCTGACCTTTTGTAAATCTCGGGTTACAACTATGGATGTAGGAGAATCAATCCAGACAGGAAACTGGATAGCTTTGTTTACCTATATGGGTTTTAGCTTTTTTGCGGGCTTTGTAATTGGTTATGCAACTCGCACCTTTTTGAAGTTTGTATTCTTTATTTCGGGCACGGTATTAATTCTTCTTTTCGGCTTGCAATATGCCGAGTTAATCCATGTGAAATGGGCAGCGTTTGAGAATATATACAACGGAATGATCGCCTGGATTTCACCACATCTTGGTGGCCTCAAAGGATTTATCACGGCGAATCTTTCTTCGGCGGCAATGGCTAGCTTAGGTCTATTCTGGGGATTTAGAAGAAAAAGTTGATCGAAAAAGTGTCTAAAAGCCGGGGGGTTGTACTTAAGTAGATTTAACAGCACAATACCAAGATTTAACATTGAACATCGACGATTTCTTACGGAATCTACGATGGACTTTTCTGGCTCCTGGTGAGCCTAGAAAAGCCACTTTTGAGTACTTTTTCAGAATCTCTTATCGCTGACATTTCCCGCAATAAAACGTAGAACGCTGTCCCTGTGTTATCTGCTTAATCTTAGACTCACAAACATTGCAGCCTTCACTGGCTCTTCCATAGACATTCAACTCTTGTTTAAAATAACCCGGCTTACCTTCCACCTGAACAAAGTCTTTTAGCGTTGTTCCGCCGTGCTTTATGGCTTTCGCCAGTACACTTTTTATTTGCTCAACTAGTTTTTGATATCTAGCCTTAGAAACTTTTCCCGCTTGCCATTTGGGTGATATACCTGCCATAAACAAAGATTCACAAGCGTAAATATTACCAACACCAACTACCACATGACCGTTCATAATGAATTGTTTAATAGTCATACTACGTCCACGAGAAACCGTGTATAAGTAGTCAGCGTTAAAATCATCACTCAATGGTTCTGGGCCAAGAGAACGGATAAGTTTATGCTTGAGTGGGTTTTTCTGCGTCCATAAAACAGCACCAAAACGTCTTGGGTCATGCAGTCTAACCGTTTTACCTGTAGCCATAACCAAATCGACATGATCGTGTTTATCTGGCGCTAAAGCTTCTTCTACAATGCGTAAGCTTCCTGACATTCCTAGATGAATAATGGCAGTACCGGCGTTTGTTTCTAGCAAAATATATTTACCACGGCGGCGCACAGATTCGATTATTTGACCTTCCATTTGTTCTATTTCAGAAGGTACTGGCCACCTCAGTTTTGGCTGACGTACAACAACTTTCGCTACTATTTGTTGATGCGTATAAGGCTTGATGCCTTTGCGGGTTGTTTCAACTTCGGGAAGCTCAGGCATATTTAATTAGCCTATTTATTTTCAGCAGGTTTAAATGAATCAGCACCGGCTTCAAGCAGACCTGAAACTGTTTCAGAAATTAAATACATTTTATCCCCTTTTAACACATAGCGTTTTTGAGAGACTTCATTGTAATCGCCGAAAATCAATTTTACGCCATTAAAGCTGACACTGAGCTTATCTTTATCTAATCCAAAATCCGCTAGGTTTTTATCAGTAATATCGTAACTGGTATCCGCATTTTCTGATAACAAGGTGAACAGATGCCTGACTTTTTCTTTATCGGCAACAAATTGTTCTGGTTTTGTAACCTTCCATTGTCCATCTGTACTTTTTAATACGACGTCTTCAGCACCTTCAGCGTGAATAACTATTTCCGTCGCTTCATCACCGATGCTTTTATCGTAAAGCGTCGAATACAGTTCTTTAGTGTCTTCATCTCGCATGATAATAAACGCAGCAAGGGCAGCCACTATGCCCAGCAATATGAGGTTTTGCATTAAACGTTTACTGGTTAGACTAGGCATTGTTGAAATCTGCTATTGTTTCTTAGCCCCTTGCTTCACGTCTTTCTTTACTGCCGCTGCGACACCGTAAGCCATTAGCATTTGATCTTTTCTTGCAGACGATTGTAGCGTGAAAGAAATATGTTTAAGCAAGACACCAGCCTGATCATAGATATAAACCTTATTGCCAATTTTAGTATAAACACAATCACGCATCTCATGTGCATCAACCGGGCTTAAGTATTTATAATTGCACTGCCCATTAGGGTCAAAACCAAATTCCATACGGAAACGGCTCGGCGGGAATTCCCTGCTACCTTTTGGCCTAAAGATATTTGGTATTTTTTGCCCGTTTTGCTCCTCGTAAGAATGTACCCAGTAATTGTAAAAACTGGTATTTGCTGGAATGCTTCTTACCCCGCTTGTTCCTCCGCTATTTAGATCACCCGAACCTGCACAGGCAGTTAAAATTAACGCCACCAAGTAAAATCATTATTTTCTTCATTGTGTATTCCCTTTAGTTTTAGCCTTGTTGTTAGCGAAAAGCTCGCTAAGAAATTTAGCGTTTTCTACGCTTTAGCCAACGAAATGTTCCTATTAATAGCAATAGTAGTGGTAAACCCAACCACAACCCTGCTAAACCTATTCTACCTGCCGTTGATAAATTTAGCTTGGTGCCAGCAGCAACCTTCGCTTCTATAGACAATAAATCATCATCAGCACTCAACCAATTAAATATATTACTCGCTAGTTCAAGATTACTTCCCTGACCGATATAACTATTTAACATGAAGTCGCTATCACCAACAACCAACACACGTTGCTCTTTCATTTTTTTAGATTCATTTTCTTCTCCACTTACTAGAGTAGCTTCATCTAAACTAGTCTCAATATCACGCGTCAACGCTATTGCGATATCCAGGGGTCCTGGCTTATCTGCATCATCGTCAAACTTTACATTACCTTGAATATCACCAGATTCCATCCAGCTTGTTGGCAATGTCGTTAACAGGGGTTGATATTTCCACCCCCCCACTTTCACCGATTCATCTCGCTCAATCGGAGTCGCAAAAGGAAATAATGTGTGAGCTGTAAGCTGTTTGGTTAAATCTGACTGACCATAATCAATTATCGCTATCGCCGCTGGATGCTGAATCCCGAGCATTTCTTGCAACGCTTGATTGGCATCTAGCAAAGTACCTTCGTAAATCTCTAGCCCAAGTTGTTGCTCGACATTATCCAAACCCTGTAAACCACCGGGTTCGTGCAACCATAAAAGATTGCCGCCGTTGTTTAGATAATCACTGATTATGCTTACTTCACCATCCAGAAAATCTTTCTGCGGAGCTGCCAATACTACGAAACTCACATTTTCAGGAAGGCTTTGCGTGCGCAGAATATTATGTGGCTGTAATAAAAAACCTTTCTGCTCCAGCACTTTTGCTAGATCAGACAAGCCGTTGGATTTATTGCTGAATGGAGATCGTTCATTATGCCCTTCGATAAAAACCACTAAACGTGGCTCTGTTCTGGAAAGACGTTGCAATACATCCAGCATGGTTTGCTCATCAACTGAGTTAACTTTTTCGCTATTTTCGCCTAACTTAACTAACAGCTGGCCACTGTAATCAATGCCATCTTGCCTCGCCCTCGCCGGATCTAGATCAGGATTAATGATTTCTAACATAATATTTTTATTGTACTTTTTATACTTTTCTATCAGTTGTTTAAGATTCGCATGTACAACTGCATCGTCTGGTACATAAGCCGTCAGAGAGATCGGCTTGTCTATTTTTTTGAGTAATTTTTGCGTGGTTTGGCTTAATGAATTTTGCTGGCTTTTAGTGACATCAAAGTCTTTGTGATAGGTTTTACCGACCCATGCTAATAGCCCAATAATAACCACAAAAAGCACGTAAAAAATGACGTTTTGAATACGTAAGGCAATATGGGATTTATTCGTCATCATCGCTATCCCAGGAGCCTATCGTTATCAAGCTTGCGAATAGATAGAATTAGAAATCCAACAATAAACAGCAAGTAGTAAACAATATCACTGCTATCAATAATGCCCCTGACAAAGGTTTCAAAATGACTGAAGTGCGATAAATAAATAAACAATTCGCTACTATTGGATTGTGAACCTCCCGACAAATACAACACCACCAGAAACATCAGAAAACCAAAACTACTAATCGCTGCAATAATCGGTTGACTAGTTAAGCTCGAAAGAAATAATCCAGCCGCCGAAAATGACGCTAACAGTAGAAACAAACCCAGTGTAGACGAAAGAATAATTCCCCAATCCAGCTCTGTACCAAACGAAAGTGCAATTGGCATTAAACTGAGCATCGAAATAAACAGTGCAACAAATAAAAGCACACCCCCGTACTTTCCAAGCACTATTTGCGTGGATGAAACAGGCGAGGATTTCAATAATGTCAGGGTTTTATTCATGCGTTCTTCAGCGAACAATCGCATCGTCATGATCGGCATAACGGCGAGCATAATAATACCTGCCCACAAGTACACAGGCGCAACAATAAAAAACGTAGCACCCGGTGCATTGTCTGCAGTCGCCATTTGCTGCTGAAACACCGCCACAAATTCATCGACTCTAGTTAGAAAAATCATAGCCAGAATAAATTGTAAAATCGCCAATACACTCCACGCCAAGGGTGAATTAAACATGCGCTTAAATTCGCTGACAGCGATTGTTGATATTTTATTCATACCTAGACTCATGCTGCATCTACCTTGTCTACCTCCGACTTAAGATCAGCATCAGTATAAGAATCTGTATGCACCAGATTCATAAATATCTGCTCTAAGGTTTCCGTTTTAGGGGTTAATTCAACTAACTCCCAATTATTTTTGACAGCAAGTTTAAAGATCTCGGCTGAATTGATTTGCTGAGCGCCTTTGAGTAAATACCTGTTATTTTCAAAAGCCTCAACTGACGTTACTCCATCTATATCATCTAATTTGTTTTTTTCAATTTCCTGACTAAAGCCGACAATAAATTCAGAGGTTCTTTCTGCATTTGCCATTGCATTAAACGAGTCAGAAAATACTGTTTTTCCCTGATGAATGATCTGTACTCGATCACAAACTGCCTGTACTTCAGGTAATATATGCGTAGAAAGAATCACACTATGATCATTGCCGAGTTCTCGTATTAAGTCTCGAATTTGTCTAATTTGAATGGGATCTAAACCGACCGTTGGCTCATCCAGAATCACGACATCGGGTTTATGTAAAATTGCCTGGGCAATGCCGACACGCTGCTGATAGCCTTTGGATAGGTTGCCAATCAGTTTATTTGGCACAGTTTGTAATCCACATCGTTCCAATACTTCATCGACCGCGGCTTTTCTTATTGGTTTTGCAACATCATGCAAAGCGGCACAGTAGGCCAAATATTCACAAGGTGTCATATCCTTATAGACAGGAGGTTGTTCCGGCAAGTAGCCGATTGAGCGCTTGGCTGTCTCTGGCTCATCGATCAGGTTAATGCCATTGATGATGATTTCACCAGAGCTTGGTGACAGGTTCCCTGTGAGCATCTGCATGGTGCTTGATTTGCCCGCGCCATTCGGACCAAGCAAGCCGAGTACTTCACCTTTATTGATAGAAAGGTGGACATTGTTTACCGCGTGATATTTTCCGTAATAGCGATTTAATGCAGTCGCTTGAATCAGAGCTTCAGTGCTCATTGCTTCCCCGTTTCTCTGCCCAAGAGAAATTCTCTTTTTATCAACGGGCAATTATAGCAAGCCAGTGTTTAAAACACACCCCCCTACTTTTAAGGGGTTTTTTAGGGGATCTCTGATTAAATCAAGTAG
The DNA here is from genome assembly GCA_963760355.1 of uncultured Gammaproteobacteria bacterium. Taxonomy (GTDB): domain Bacteria; phylum Pseudomonadota; class Gammaproteobacteria; order Thiotrichales; family Thiotrichaceae; genus Cocleimonas. Next base: position 43,170 of record CAVXCT010000021.1, read on the forward strand.
ACTTAATCAGAGATCCCCCCTAGACATCAATAAATAACTGGTTCATATCCATGCGGTTCAACATCTTCATCTTCTGGATCAACATGATTCTGGAACGTTTCATAGACAGTTTCCGCATCTCCAAGTTCATCAAAGCGAGCGATATGAAAAATAGCCTCGCCTTCATGCACCAAAGGTAAAGTAGTTCTGCCAATAACCATACCGCTTACCGGGGAAATAACTTCTTGCTCAACTTCGCCAAATGGATCAGACACATAGCCAAGCACATCACCTTTGTGGATCCTTTGCCCCATAGGATTGGTAGAGCGCAATATGCCGCTTTGAGGCGCACGCACCCACCTACTAGAATGAGCAATTGCTGGCGCTATCTTAACGCGCTTGCGCGAAGCAGAAAGCATGCCTAATTTACGCATCACATTAATTATTCCATGCACCCCGGCACGTATTGATATTTCATCATACCGCAGTGCTTCACCTGCCTCATAGAGTAAAACTTTAGTGCCGGCTTTTGATGTGGCTTCACGCAATGAACCTTCCCGTAAAGGAGCATCTAGAACAACCGGCGCACCAAAAGCAAGAGCAAGCTCTTTAGTTTCATCATTATCCAGTAGAGCTCTGATCTGGGGTAAGTTATCTCTGGATATTGCTGCCGTATGTAGATCAATCCCATAATCACAACGGTTACTAATATTATGAAGAAATAAATATGCCAATTTTGATGCCATCGAGCCTTTTTCAGAACCAGGAAAAGACCTATTAAGGTCTCGGCGATCGGGAAGATATCGTGATTTATTGATAAAACCGTAAACATTCACCACCGGAATCGTGATGAGGGTTCCCTTTAGGCGCCTTAAGGCAGTTGAATTCTTTAATCGCCGAATGATCTCTACTCCATTTATCTCATCACCATGCACAGCAGCACTGACAAACATGATAGGCCCTGCCTCTTTGCCACAGGTGACATGCACAGGCATATGTATATTTGAATGAGTGTAAAGACCTGGTAGCGGCAACTCAATATATTTGCTTTCCCCAGGCTTTATAGTAGTTTCACCCAGGATAAAAGACTTGTTCGTTGGACCTTTTGCCATTATTTAACCTTTACCGCGTGTTTTAGTGTTACCCGCTTTGGCATTTTTTTCAATAAATTCAATGATCATTCCTGCAACATCTTTACCACTCGCACCCTCAATCCCTTCAAGGCCAGGAGAAGAATTAACCTCCATAACAACAGGGCCGCTATCAGAGCGTAATAAATCCACACCACAGACATTCAAGCCCATTGTTTTAGCGGCTTTAACCGCTGTAGCGCGTTCTTTTGGAGATATTTTTACTCAGTTCAGCAGAGCCACCACGATGTAGATTAGATCGAAATTCTCCAGGTGCACCTTGACGTTTCATCGCTGCAACAACTTTGTCACCAACAATAAAACAACGTATGTCCGCTCCTTTTGCCTCTTTCACAAACTGCTGAATTAAAATATTCGCTTTCACACCCATAAAGCCTTCGATCACGCTCTCAGCTGCTTTTTGAGTTTCCGCTAGCACCACCCCGATCCCCTGAGTGCCTTCAAGTAATTTAATCACCAAAGGAGCGCCGCCAACCAATTCTATCAAGTCTTTAACATCCCCTGGCTTATTAGCAAAACCGGTAACCGGTAGACCAACACCCTTACGTGAGAGTAATTGCATAGAGCGAAGTTTGTCACGAGAGCGTGTAACAGCAACTGATTCATTCAATGGATAAACTCCCATCATTTCAAACTGTCTGAGTACAGCCGTGGCATAGAAAGTTACTGATGCACCTATACGAGGAATTACCGCATCAAAATTCTCCAGAGTCTTCCCGCCAAGATGAATCGTCGGGTTATTGACTGCAATATTCATGTAACAACGCAATGCATCAATCACCTGTACTTCGTGGCCCCGCTGCTGTGCGGCCTCAATTAGACGTCGAGTGGAATAGAGGTTCTTGTTGCGGGACATTATGGCTATTTTCATTGTTACTCCTGTTTACAGTTAATTAGTTAGTTTTCGGGGATTTGTCTATATTTTTTACATAACAGCTTCTTAATAATAAACATATGCACAAAAAAAGAATAACCTCAGCAAATGAATTTACTGAGGTTATCTTGCGGATATGTTTACTTAAAAGTCAACTTACTTGTCTTTATTCCAGCCTTGCAAGCCATCCATCAAGTTACGGACATTAGTGTAGCCCATATTTTGTAATGTATTTGCTGCTAGACCACCACGGATTCCTTTGGTACTGATAATAATGATAGAGGCATCTTTATTAGGTAGCTTTTCATAGGCTTCAACTTCAAGGAAGTTGCGAGGGATATTCAACGTCACACCCTTAATACCAGGTGTTTTTGCAAACTCACTACGTGGGCGAATATCCAGCATTGTCATTTTATCTCCACGAGCCATAAGTTCTTTCAAACGGGCTGACTTAATATGCGTTGTGCTTTCCATAATCGACTGAATATAGGGATTCTGTGAAAAGATAGTGATAGAAGTATCGCTAACCACTCTGCTAGCTTCAGCATCTTTTGAATCATCTTCAGCTGTTTTCGTTGCTACAGCTTTTTGTTCCATTTTGACAGCTTCAGCTTTCGGTTTCATTTCGACAGCGTCGTCACCATCTGCATTATCACCGGTTGGAGCCGTAGATTCGCCAAGCTTAGTTTGGTCTTTTACAGTTTTAACGGTTTTCTTCATAGCACCAGTCACACTATCGACCAATTTTTTTCCTGATGTTGTTTCAACTACCTGGTCATCAGTAGAATCTCCTTTTCCTGTTTCATCAGCATAAGTAACTGCTGAGTTTAATACTGCAGCCAAAGTCAATACCGATAAAAATATATTTGTTTTCATAATCTAACTCCATAAATACGTTATTTGTTTTTAAAATTTTTGAAATCACAAAATGCGACCTCTTATTAATTAGACGGAGTGTTTTGTTGATTAGTCACAATTATTTATAAAAATCTAAACAACTCTTTTTTAAAAACTTTTTAGCAAACGATGATAATTATGAATCTGCATTGAGGATTTACTTGTTTGCTATAGTAATTTGGCTTGGTAACAACAATAATAGTTGTGACTTTACTGTTAGACATCACGTCTAAATTACTTTGAAGAATTAAAAACAGGATTTTATTATGGATCATGGTATTTTTGGCATTGTTACCATTCTTTTATTATTAGCAATAAATGCATTTTTCGTAGCGGCAGAATTTGCTTTGGTAAAAGCCAAGAGTTTCCGCATCAACTTACTGGCCGACCGGGGTAGCAGAACAGCCCTGTTAACCAAGCGTATTCAAACTAATCTCGAATCGTATCTAGCTGCCTGTCAACTCGGTATTACCATGGCATCCCTAGGTCTAGGTTGGGTCGGGGAACCAGTGGTTGCAGCTTTACTTGAGCCCGTTTTCCATGCTATCGGAGTTCCTCAGCAATTACTTCATCCTATCTCTTTTATTCTGGGATTTTTAATCTTCTCATCTTTACATATTGTTGTAGGTGAGCAAGTTCCAAAAACCTTTGCGATTCGTCAGGCCGAGCCAGTTTCCATGTGGACAGCTTACCCATTACACTGGTTCTACCTATTAGCCTACCCACTAAACTGGTTACTTAACAAGGCTTCTGGCTCGATCCTGGCATTGTTTAATGTCGAAGAAGCCACTCACGCAGACGTGCTTTCTGATGCTGAGATTAGAGGCATTATCGACACCTCAGAAAAACATGGTGATTTAGCTAGCGACAAAGCTGTAATGTTACAAAATATGTTTGAATTTGATTCACATAAAGTGGAACAGATTATGTTGCCCCAAAATGAGGTAGAAGGACTCGATCTACAAGCATCATGGGAAATCAACCTGGATAAAATTCGTCAAACCAAACACTCTCGCTTCCCTGTTTTTGATGGTGATCCAGATTCTCCAGTCGGCATTCTGTTAGTCAAGGACTTATATATCGAACTGATAGATAACAATAATCAACTCGATCCTATGCAGATAATAAAAGACAATCTAAGAACAGCATTATTGGTTCCAGAAACTCAGCCAATCTCTTTGTTGCTTGAATCAATGAGGGGCAATCGTTCGCATATGGCTTTAGTCATGGATGAATACGGGAGCTTCTCAGGCATTGTTACGATGGAAGATATGCTTGAAGAAATTGTAGGTGAAATAGCCGACGAACAGGATATCGATGAGCCAGATGCCCTGGCCCGTTGGGTGATTGATCACTGGGAGACCGATGGACTTGTCACCATGATGGATCTCGAGCGAGTGTTAAATATTGATTTCCCTGATGAGGTTGATGCAAATACCATTACAGGTTTATTTATGAATCATCTAAGTCGAATGCCTCGTTCCGGTGATGAAATTGAGGAGTCTGATTTACGCTTTTTAGCACTTGATGTTCAAAACAACCGTGTAGGAACAGTACAAATATATCCATTAAATGATTTGAGCATGCCAAATACAGATACAGATGATATTCACGCTGAAAATGCAAACAATGATGATAATGAATCTATAAATAAATGATAAATGCATAACCATAATAAAATAAAAAACGTAAGGAATCCTTCATGACAGAAGAAAATATACTTATAGCCAATACTCAGAGCTTAACAGACTCTGTACTTGATGCATTGGAGGATAACGATCAAGAAGTACTGCTAAACTCTTTTCTAAACCTGGAAGCATCTGAGATTGTACATTTGTTAGAGTCAGTGCCCGACTCATTCCGCGGACAACTCTGGCAATACATACCTGATGATCTCAACGGTGAAGTACTTGTTGAGCTAGGTGATGTTGCCCGGATATCGTTAGCCAGGTACCTTGATCAAGAACAAGTTGTTGAGGCTGTTAGTGATCTTGATACTAATGATCTTGCAGATGTTGTTGATACATTGCCGGATGAATTTGGTGATGCGATTCGTCAATCTCTTGATTTTCGTGGATTACGCAACCTTGAAGCCTGTCTAGCTTTTGATGAAGACACCGCTGGACGTCTGATGGAAACGGACTCTTTGGCAATACGTTCCGATGTAACTTTAGAAACCATTTTACGCTACCTAAGGATCAAAGAGACTATCCCAGTGCACACCATGGGATTAATGGTCATAGACCGCGATGGACGATTCCTCGGTGAATTACCACTCTCAGAATTAATCATTCGCTCTCCGGATAAACTTGTGTCTGATGTGATGGATACGGATGCTCTCTCAGTTCCACCAGAAATGCCGCAAAATGAATTAGCTGTACTTTTTCGAGAACATGATTTGACCTCAATGCCAGTTGTTGACGAGGGAAATAAGCTTATAGGCCGTATCACACTAGAAGACATGATCGAGATTTTAGATGAGGAAGCAGACCGTCAAATTCTTGGTGCTGTTGGCCTGGATGAAGAGGAAGACCTTTTCTCACCCGTTCTACCTAGTGCAAAAAGACGTTTATTCTGGTTAGGAATAAATCTTGCTACCGCTTTTTTAGCTTCCTGGGTAATAGGTTTGTTTGAAGCCACTTTAGATAAAGTTGTGGCTCTCGCCGTGCTTATGCCAATTGTAGCAAGCATGGGAGGCATTGCCGGATCACAAACGCTAACTTTAATGATTCGCGGATTAGCTATGGGTAAAATCAGCTCAACCAATTCACGATGGCTAGCTTATAAAGAAATAACAATTTCAATTTTTAGCGGCATCGTCTGGGCTATTGTTGTTGGATTGATCTCGTATCTCTGGTTTAAAGAAATAAAAATCAGCATGGTTTTAGGTGCCGCAATGGTTATCAATCTTGTTGTTGCTGCTGTAGCAGGGTTTGCTATTCCATTACTGATGAAAAAAGCAGGTATCGATCCAGCACTGGCAGGTGGAGTAGCGCTAACCACTGCAACTGATGTAATAGGGTTTGTAAGCTTCCTGGGTTTAGCCACAATTTTCTTGCTATAAAAAACTGACAATAGTAACCGCCATCTTTATTCCAATAGGTTTTTTAGCCGGCATCTATGGAATGAATTTTGAAGTTATATCAAAGCTGAAATACCGCTGGGGTTATTTTGCCCTTATTGGGACAATGGCTACCATTGCCATAGCGTTGATGGTGGTATTCCGTCGTAAAAAAATGGCTGAGAGAATAAAGAAATTTCGCTACGTAGTTTTAAATAATTTAACAAAGCATTGATTCAAGTAATGAATAATGCTGAATGATATGAGCCATATATGAAAGATATACCGACTATACCTTCAGAAAAAACCATTCTGGATATATTACAAACCGCACAAACCTGGGTTTTGCAGAACCTGTTTAGCGTGGAAAGGATCATCCAGTATGGCATTGTGATTGCAGGTTTGATACTGGCTTATTTTGTGGCTCGGCGTATCGCCAATAAATTCTCGCAACAGCAATCAAATCCTGAAAATCAGGGTTTCAGAGCCATTTACTATCGCTTGCTGCTTAATCTCGCATTTCCCATTGTACTAATCGTCTGGATTACCGGTTTTGAAGTGATTTATGATCTGATGGGGCATCAACACCTGGTATTAAGCACTTTCCGGGGGTTGGCCATGGCCTGGGCCGTTATTCGATTTGGCTCTGTGTTTATTGACAACCCTTTTATCAGCAGGACGGTTGCCACGATAATATGGATTATTGCGGCGCTTAATATACTAGGTTATTTGCCAGCGACCATCACTTATCTTGATGGCATTAGCCTGGGCACTGATAAAAATTCACTATCCCTTTACGACATAATCTCATCAGCGTTATCAGTGGGAGTTCTTATCTGGGTTGCGATGCTGATTTCATCCATGATGGAACGCCTGATTGGGAATAATCAACATATCAGTGGGTCTGCAAAAGCACTGTTTAGTAAGTTCTCAAAATTCATCCTGATCACAATAGCTTTTTTAATGGGATTGAAAATAGTCGGTATCAACCTGACTACATTCGCAGTCTTTGGTGGTGCTATCGGTATCGGTATCGGTTTAGGCCTGCAAAAAGTTTTTTCCAACCTGATCGCTGGTGTTATCCTGTTGATGGACAAGTCGATAAAACCCGGCGACACCATTGTCATGAATGGGCAATACGGCAAGGTGCACCTTCTGAGTTCTCGTTATGTTTCAATGATTACCCGCAATGGCATAGAACAATTGATACCCAATGATGAGTTGATTAATCATTCCGTGGAAAACTGGTCCTACAGTAATAATAATATTCGACTCAAAGTTGCTGTCGGCGTTCACTATAAATCCGATGTGAAAAAAGCCATGCAGTTATGTATTGATGCGGCAAATGAAACCCTCAGATCATTAAAAAATCCACCTCCAAATTGTCTACTCATGAACTTTGGTGATAACTCGGTAAATCTTGAGCTACGTTTCTGGATCAATGACCCCATGAACGGGTGTGGCAATATTAAAAGTGAGATCATGTTGAAGATCTGGGATAAATTTCACGAAAATGGTATTGAGATACCATACCCTCAGCGTGATTTGCACTTACGTAGTGTTGATAGTGAGATTAATGCGAGCCTGATGCCTAAGAATAATAAAGCAAATTAGGACTTATCCTTATATAAAATAAGTTTAGAAAAAATTACACTAGTCTGTTTATTTACTTTGTCTCTTTGGCATTAGAAGATTTAGCTATGGTATCGTCAGGCTTATTTTCAGCAAACTCATCAATAGTTGATTCGGTATCAAGCTTCTTAAAAGCTTTGAGTTGCTCGCGCATCTCATCAATATTGTTCTGTATGCTCTTTTTATCTTCATCTAAGGCTGTTTCAAGCTTCTCTTTATACTTCTGGATCGTATCCAGCAATTGTTGTTTGGTTTTTTCGACCTGTTCTGCTTTTTCAGCCAAATCAAATACGACCTCTTCAGCTTTCTGCTTGCTGGGTTTTAGCGCGTAGCGCGCTTTATCAGGAATGACTTTTAAATCATCTGCCAATCTGCGTTGATTCATGAAGGCAGGTGACATAATTTCAAATCCGCTTCCATGGACACTATCTAACACGTAGCGGCAAAGATTCGAACGCGCCGTTAGCAAACTCTTGACATCATTCAAAACTCCACTGACTTTATAAGTAATTGAATAATTTCCAAGTTCAATCACTTGCACAAACGGATCACCTAAACCACTTTTTTGCGCTGCATCAAGCAGCAGGGTATCGACGACACTATGGTGGATGTCATAGCCTAGTGATAAATTTGCAGAAACAATGGCTCCGGTACTGTGCGTTACAGAAATAGGGTGAGAGATCATAAAAGTGTTTGGAATAGCCACCAACTCACGGTTTTCTGTTTGTATCTCGGTATCAAGCAAGCCACGTTGAACCACACGACCAAAATATTCCTCAACGTCGATAAAATCTCCCGTAGTAAAAGGCTTTGTTACCCGAAGCATTAAACCTGACATAAGATTGGCGAAGATTGTACTGGATGAAAAGGCAATAATTCCTGAAATTACCAGACCAAAAAGTGCGAGAATCTGGTTTAGCGAACTCTCGTTTATCGGTAGTGTAAGGGCTATCGCTAAAATACCGGTGAAAGTTAATCCAAGCATAAAAAGTTGCCTGGAAAAAAGGCGTTCATTGCCGAGCTCAGGATTGCGCGCGATTAAAAATTTGTGTGAACCCCAAAGTATGGCAACCACAAGAATAGAGGTTACAACGAGAGGTAGAAAAGGGGTGATTAAATTAATAATATTATACATAACAAACCATTCTTATTTTTTATTAGTAAACATCTTACCCCAGGTGTGTGTGATTAAAAAACTAAATTATCATATGCTAAATTTCACATAAACTGCAAATCTGAATGAGATTACAGCTTTGTTTTCTAAGTAATATCCATGAAACTCAAATCAGCATAAAAAGAGCCTCGCCGAGGCGTAGCCGAGACAATTTTGGAGCAAAGCGACGATTACCTATAGAGTGAGATTCTGTAAAAACCTCATTAAAGGTGGGGGGTGTCTGTTAAATCGGGATATATGCAATAACTGCGGATATACTTACTGTCTTAGTCAAGAAAAACAAATAAGGTTTTATATATCCATTGTATATTAAGAATTATTAGATTAAATTTTCTTGTTTATTCTAATCTCCGTTGTATAGGCAATTTTTCTGGTCAATTACCTGGTTGCGAATATGAGCCTGGAACATCTTGTTACAAACTACGGCTATATAGGCGTATTAATTGGTACATTCCTTGAAGGTAAAACGATTCTTGTAATCGCCGGTTTCATGTCACATCGGGGATATCTTGAATTGCCTTTGGTTATTCTAGCTGCATTTACCGGGACTTTAGCTGGAGATCAGCTTTACTTTTATATCGGTCGTATCAAAGATAAAGCGTTTCTTGAAAAAAGACCAAAATGGCAGCCCAAAGTCAATCGAGTCCAAAATCTACTGGTAAAACACCAGACATTATTGATACTGGGTTTTCGTTTTATTTATGGGGTGCGTACGGTAACACCCTTTATTCTTGGCATGAGTAAGGTTTCTCCGCTTAAATACCTGCTGTTAAATATTTGTGGTGCACTTCTTTGGGCGATCGTTTTTGGAGTAGCAGGCTATTATTTTGGATTCACTCTCGAACTCTTAGCTGGCAAAATTAAAAAATATGAAATTTTTATTATACTTGGGATGATTATCGTGAGTATTCTGTTTTGGCTATGTTACAAACGGAAAGAAAAGCAAAATTTCAATGGTACTTAGGCTTAATTTGGCAGCAATAAATATATAAAAACTTCTATTTAAAGTCTTCTATTTGCAAACCTCGATTGATAAATAATGAGTAAAAGTAAATGACAGAGAATTCAAATAACATATCTGAAAAAGTCGGAATGGCACCAGGTTCATTGATCCACATTGGGGCTATACATGACCAGGAACAGCTTATAACCGTCACCGATTACACCAAGGATGCATGCACAGTAATAAACGTTGAATCCATTGATGATATTTTACAATTTAAAGAAAAGGACAGTGTTACCTGGGTAAATATTGAAGGCCTAAAAAATATAGAAATTATAGAATCTATTGGTCAAGCATTTAACATTCATCCTTTGGTACTCGAAGATATCCTGAATACGCATCAAAGGCCAAAAGTTGAAGACTTTGAAGAATATCAGTACATTGTCTTAAAAGGACTCTCTTATGAGGGTGCAGGCACAACGGTTATTCATGAACAAATTAGTATTCTGTTACTCAAAAACTTTGTATTTACATTCAAGGAAATAAAGGATGATCTCTTTCATCCTATAGAAAAGCGCATTCAAAATAACAAAAGTCGAATAAGAGCGCTGAGTTCAGATTATTTAACCTATACAATACTAGACAGTATTATTGACCAAAATTTTGCGCTTCTTGAATCCTTAGACGAAGTTATCGATTCAATAGAAGAAGAACTACTGATTAACCCGGCTATAAATACTCTAAAACGCATTCAGGGCATCAAGCGCGAGCTCATTTATATTCGCCGATCTATTACACCATTAAGAGAGTTATTAGGTTCTATACTTAGGAATGAGAGCCATTTAATTGAGGAAAGAACACAAATCTATTTCAGGGATGTTTTAGACCATGTGCTGCGAATCTCAGAAACCATAGAGTTACAAAGAGACATGGTTTATGGCTTGATGGATATGTATCAAACTAGCATTAGCAATAAAATGAACGAAGTGATGAAGGTATTAACCGTATTCGCATCAATATTTATACCGCTTACTTTTATTGCTGGCGTCTACGGGATGAATTTTGAATACATGCCAGAGCTAAAGTGGAGATTAGCTTATCCTATACTCTGGGTTGTTTTCATCACTGTAGGCATTGGCTTGCTTGCCTATTTCAGAAGAAAGAAATGGCTTTAATTTATGCATATTAAACGTACAACTTAAGTCACCAGCCTTATAATCATTAAATACCTTTAAACAAGATCCAGGATACTTGCATTGCGCAATTTTCAACGCTTAATTTTTTCCATTACTGTTTCGTTTTTAATGACAGTCTCATTCACTGTGTTTGCAGAATCCAAGAACGAAGTCGATTTACAGAAATCTTTTGACAAAATAAACACCCAGTTCGAAAGTCTGAAAAGAAATGACGGACTCAGCAGATTGAGGTTACAGGATATTGATGAGGTGCAGAAAACCACTCCTGCTCTGGATCTCAAGCTGGATGAATGCATTACAAACAATACTTCTCTAACTGACAGTTTGAAAGAAAATTTAAAACTGCTTGGGACTGATCAAGGCAGTGAAGAATTTGACATTACAACCAAAAGGCAGGAACTCGAAAACCAACTACAAGCTGCTGATAATGAATTAAAAAGGTGTAACCTATTAAAAATTCAACTCAAGGAAATTATTGATACCGCCTCTCAACAACGTCTGGACTTGTTGAAAGAACAATTACTGAGTAAAGAAATTTCGGTATGGTCTGCCATTAAACGGCTGGGCAGCCTGGATATGTTAAATGTAGAGAAAGAACTCGAAGTCGTTCTCCCCCTGACCGAAAAAGCCTATAACGCGCTGAGCTGGCCTTTACTTTTACTAGTATTTGCAGGAATCGTACTGGGATTGTTATGGCGACGCAATGCCAGGCCGAAGGTAACTACTGAAAATCATTCTAGCCCTACCATGGTTGCAGTGACCAGAGGAATTCGGCGCACTTCACCAGCACTAATAACATTTCTATTCACATTTCTTTACCTGCAAACTCAAGATGATTCGCAAGCAGCCCTGATTCAATTTATTAAACTATTATTGATCCTCAGCTTGACCTTTGCTGTTTTACGCGGGATATTATTTCCTGACCGTCCCTTCTCATCCACACCCGTCCTTTCCAGAAGTACCATTCTATTAATGGTCTGGAGCATGATTCTCCTTAGTGGCTTTTGCTTGATATTAAATGATTCCGCACTCGGGCGTTACTCAGATTCCATTACACTTTATCTCATCTGGTTAGTGTCCTTAACCCTTGGTGCTCTTAGCTTTACTGCATTAGTCTGGATAACGATTCGTAGTTTTGTTACCCGGCGATCTTACACCCCCACACTTTTAATACCCATAGCAACTATGGCAGTCGCGATAATTGCCGCTTTTCTTGGCTATCGGAATTTGGCTTCGCTACTCTACTTTGGCACTTTATTAACAATGGTGGTGCTGATCTTTAGCTTTTCATTACTACGTATCAGCAATGAAATATTCGATAGTCTCGACCAGGGGAAAATATCCTGGCAACATAAACTTCGCATGGCGATGAGCATTGAGGATAACCGCGCATTTCCGGGAGTAATCTGGCTGCGTATTTTATTTTTCTTTGCCATTTTGTTTATTAGTATTTCTGCCTTAATGTATATATGGGGGAGTTCACAACAGCGTATATCGTCGTTAATAAACACAGTTAAAAGCGGCATTAATATCGGCTCAATGAATTTTGATTTACTCAATATCGTTTATGCATTATTGATTCTCATCATTGCCCTGGGTCTTTTACCCTTTATAAAAAACCAGTTGGTTACTAGCTGGTTAAAACATAGCAACCTGAGTCAGGGAGCCAAAGATGCCACGCAAACACTGGTTGGTTATGTCGGGATCGCGATTGCGGTACTTTGGGCGCTATTTGTACTAGGTGTTAATTTTAAAAACGTTGCAATTATTGCAGGTGCTTTATCCGTTGGTATCGGTTTTGGCTTACAAAATATTGTCAATAACTTCGTCTCTGGCCTGATTTTGCTATTCGAACGGCCTATACGCCGTGGTGACTGGATAGTTGTAGGCACGACTGAGGGTTATGTAAGAGATATCAGTATTCGTTCTACAGTTATTGAAACGTTCGATCGTGCCGATGTGATTGTGCCGAATTCAGAGCTGATTTCGAATCAGGTAACCAACTGGATGCTGAGCAGTAATATCGGACGCCTCAAAGCTGCGGTAGGTGTTGCTTATGGCTCGGACGTTTCCCGGGTAATGGAAATTCTGAAGACAATTGCTGAAAGCCATCCCGATGTGATTAGCAATCACCCGGACTACCCAATCCGCACGCTATTTCTTAACTTTGGTGACAGTTCACTCAATTTTGAGTTGCGTTGTTTTGTAAAACAGGTGGATAGCCGCCTGAACATCCAGAGTGATATCAATCTGAGCATTGATCGAGAGTTCAGAAAGGGAGGAATTGAAATACCATTTCCTCAAAGAGTGGTGCATATGCAGAATGATGATAAAGAATAGATAACTGATTATAATTTATATTTTTTAGTAGTTGAATCCACACCCCCCTACTTTTAGCGGGTTTTTATTGCGACTGCGTCTTATCCTTCTGGCTGTCGTCACTGTGTTGCAACGTTGTCTCCGCTACGTTACGGCTTAGCACTTTTTTGTGTGCTGCTTATGTTGGTACTCTATTACGTATGCTATTACTAATTCTCTATTAGTAATTAAAAAAAATGAGCATAAAAAAGCCCGGAAAGACCGGGCTCTTTGTGATTTTAATCACTTTTGGTGTTTGAAACTTTCGGGATTTCAACCAGCCAAAATAAAAGGGGGGTTAAGGGTCTAACCCCCCGAAAAAACGTCAGGCTTACAGGAAGAATCAAACCTGACGGTACCACTGCTCGAGATTTACTTTAAACGGTATTTCACGCCCATAGTTAAACTTTTATCGAGGTCATCATTGCCATTATTGGCAATATTATCATCTGTATCTGTTAGCTTAGCTTCAACAATAAAGTCGAGTTTATTCGTTAAGTTATAAAGGAAAGCTGAGCTCAAGCTATTCGTAGTAATATCGTTAGCCTTGTCAGATGTACTGTGGTCCAAGATCCACTTGTTTTCCCAGTCCACTGTGTCAGACACTTCATGAGTCAAAGACATCGCATTGTTAAAGTTAAATCCATTGTCTCCATCTTTTAAGGTTGCAGTTGCAATTGCTTCGTTAGAGAACTGAGTCTGGTTGCTAATAGGGCGGTGATATTCAGCACCCGCTTCTACCGCAGGTTTACCATCTTCACCATCATAGTCACTAAGAACAGCACCTACACCCGCACGAACTAACCAACCGTGTTTACGTGTAGAGATACGCTCATTAACCAATACATCATATGACTTTAGTACACCTCTAGCGCTCAATTTAGAACCGCCTTTTACCATGCCAGAAGCAACCAATGCATTCTCGATATCTTCTACCCAATATTGCTCATATTCAGCCGCACCATGCTTTGAAAGATACTCGTTTTCTAGAGCAATTATTGTCGCAACGGCTTGATAAGTTGCATTAGATGGATCACTAGTTAGGTTTCCACGCTCACGCAAGGCCTGAATCACACGAATAGAGCGAGCCATAGGCGTTACATTAACAACACGCCCGTAACCCACACCTACTGTCGCTTTTGTGAATGGGTCTTCCTGACCTTTTTTAACACCTACCTCACCTTTGCCATACCAGAAACCTGCATTACTGCCTGGACGGAAGTAACTATCAACTGTTGCAGAACCTAAGGCCTGATAGTCGCTTGTTCTTTCATCACCTGAAGTTGATCCTTTAGAAACTGAACCCGTTCCTAAAAAGTCTAATTTTGTATTGCGGTTTGGTGAACTGAATACTTTTTCATAATCAACAGTTAGGTCAAGGTCATAGCTGGTTTGATCCTGGTTACCACTATCAAGATTTAAGTTTCCTGATATATATGCATCTTCATAAGCAGAAGTAGCTTCTTTGTAATCAGTGATTAATGGTTCAGCAGATACAGTTGTTGCAGCACCTGTGAAAGCCATCATTACAGCAGCAGTTAGTACGTTTTGTTTTTTCATTGAGTTTTACCTCTTTAATTAAATAAATTTCGCTCTTTCCCAAAAGAGCCCTAATAAATTCCGATAAAATTACCGGACTTAATATTTAGACTCAAGTAAAGCTTTGGAAGTCACAAAAAATATGCAAAAAAACAACAATCTATTTGTTAAATTTATATACTATTGATTTTATTGTTTTTATTTATCTAAAAACAGTCAAAGAAAAATAAAATATTTAATTATTTATTAAATAATGTTTCAAAAAAACAACGTTTTAATAAATATTCCTTCATTATTAGCCTAACCATTCCTTACTCAGGTAATATGTTTATTCTTTTAGGTTATATTGATTGTAAGAAAATGATTTTTATGCCCAATTTACAAACCCTAAAACCCCACTAATCGAGAAATAATAATTATTTGTGACTTTTGCTTAATATCATTAGTCTCAATACTGTAGACCAATGCTTAAAGACCTTGATTTACTTGATGAAAATGCACTGATAACTCTGTGTAAAGAACAACTTCCCTATATACCTACTGGTTTTGAGGAGCTTGTAAAGCGCAATCAAAAAAAAGTGTTTTATCTTTGTAAGCGTTATTTATCAGCTGAAAGTGATGCAGAAGATGCAACTCAGGAAGTCTTTATGAAAGTTTTCCATACCTTGTCTTCTTTTGACAACCGTTCAGCTTTTACCACCTGGTTATTCAGTATTGCGATTAACCACTGTAAAAGCTTATTAGCAAAGAACCAGCTTCATAACCAACGCTATGAATATGGAAATGAGCAAGCTGAAAATGATTATCAAGATGAAAATGAAGACAGCAGCCGGGATGCCGAAACACTTGATGAAAAAAAATGTATTCAAGAAGTTATCCATAAAATGAAACCGGATGAACGTGACATAATTCTGTTACGTTTTACCAGCGAATTACCACTTGATGAAATTGCAGATATTATAGGTAAAAAACTCAGTGCAACAAAAATGGGATTTTATCGTGCTTTGGAAAAATTCAAAGGCCTCTATGAGAAATATTGTTTATAAATCTAAATATCATTTTTTTAGACTTTTTTAATAAGTGCTTTAGTATGTCCAGTACACAACTAACAAAGTAACAATAATGAACCAACAAGAAAATAAAGAATTAGAATTAATGGTAAAAAACCTTTTTCTCGAAAGCCGAAGGGGTTCAAGTGTATCTTCAAGATCACGACTTCAATCAATTTTGCACAGAAGCCTGCATGAACTCGCACTACGTGATTTCCTTATTCTGACTAGTAATACCATCTTTGCCATGATTACTATGCTTTCACTATTTATGAAATTATTAATTAGTAAAAGCTAAAGCACTGACTCTAAGTAAAAACGGAAATATACTCCATGGATAAAAATGAACTCCTTGATATAAGCAAACTCAAAAGCACGGTTGTTGAAAATATTAATAGTCAATGGTCAGATCTAATCGCTTTTTTACCTAACCTTTTAGGGGCATTGCTCATACTACTGTTCGGATTAATTATTGCATTTATCCTGAAAAAAATTGGCAGCTCGCTATTTCGGAAAATAGGTATAGACAGAGTCAGCAAAAATGCCGGGGTTTCCGATGTCATGCAAGATGCAGGACTTGCTAAAAGACCTTCCATACTTGCTGGTAAAATAATTTTTTGGTTAGTGCTGTTTGTATTTCTGGTACCCGCAGCCAATTCACTGGGCTTCACAGAACTAGTCAATCTTTTCAAAGGGGTAGTTGGCTTTCTGCCCAAAATCATTACAGCACTGGTCATTATCATCTTCGGTATAATGTTTGCGCAATTCTTGCGTCGTACCATAATAGAAAAGCCCTCCACTATTGGTTCAGATTCTGCTAAATCTTTGGGTAATCTAATCTACGGCATTATGGTTACAGTGATTGTTTTAGTTGCACTCGAACAGCTGGATATAGAAACAAAATTATTGCACAACATTATCATGCTAGTTGTTAGTGGGGTTATGCTGGCCCTTGCTTTTTCTGTAGGACTTGGAGCTAAAGAAGTCGCACATAACTTGTTATCTGGAATTTACGCGCGAGAGCATTTCAAACCGGGTGAGCAAATTGAAATAGACCAAATTAAAGGAGTAATACAGGAAGTCAGTACACTTAATACGATTATAACTCTCTCGAAAAACGAGACTGTATCAATTCCAAATTCTACTTTATATAACACCCTGGTAAAAATAACCTCTTAGACAAAGACTCTTCGCCAAGTAATACAAAAGATAATAATTTTTCTAAATACTTATATGGGAATCTTTAGGGAGGGCCGTTATTAAAAAGCCCTTAAAAGGTGGGGAGTGGCTTTTTTCAGATAGGTATAGCCATAGTTTCGTTTATCTTTTAAAACTAAAGTTTACAGACACAAAAAAGCCCGGCATGCCGGGCTTTTATATTCTTGTAGCAGAAGCTTATTTGATCTTAGCTTCTTTGAAGTCTACGTGCTTACGAACTTTAGGATCGTACTTCTTCATAACTAATTTTTCAGTCATAGTACGCTTGTTCTTGGTAGTGGTATAAAAATATCCAGTACCGGCAGTTGAAACTAATTTGATTTTATCACGCATGATTATTCTCCTTAAAGACTGTATGCAGTCTTGGCCTATACTTTTTCGCCGCGAGCACGGATGTCAGCTAACACAGAATCAATACCATTCTTATCGATGATACGCATTCCTTTAGCCGTTAAACGCAACTTAACGAAACGGTTTTCAGTTTCAACCCAAAAACGGTGCGAGTGCAAGTTAGGTAAAAAACGACGCTTTGTTCTATTGTTAGCATGAGAAACATTGTTTCCTGAAACTGGACGCTTTCCTGTTACCTGGCAAACTTTAGCCATGATAAATCTCCAAAATTCTTATAATTACAAAGACTCTCCTATAATACTAGAGGGTCGAAAGGCGGGTGATTTTAGCGAAACATGCTGATCGCATCAAGTTTAATCTGAGTAATTTAACTATTATTTGCATATTTACTTAAAAACAAATCAAAATTAACGTAAAAAGCTTTGATAAGCAGGATTATTTGTCTCTTCCCAATGTTCGTAACCTAAATCTTGTAAGAACAGAGAGAACTTCTCTCGCTCATCCTTAGGCACTTGAATGCCTGTTAATACACGACCAAAATCCGAACCATGATTACGATAATGAAATAAACTGATATTCCAGATCCCACGCATACTGGTTAAAAAGTGCAATAACGCACCTGGACGCTCTGGGAAGCTAAAGCGATATAAAACTTCATCTTTAATACCTTGTGCATGGCCGCCAACCATGAAACGTAAGTGAACTTTCGCT
Source organism: uncultured Gammaproteobacteria bacterium (assembly GCA_963760355.1). GTDB lineage: Bacteria > Pseudomonadota > Gammaproteobacteria > Thiotrichales > Thiotrichaceae > Cocleimonas. The sequence continues at coordinate 61,303 of CAVXCT010000021.1, forward strand.
AACTCATTATCACTTAGATCTAGTACTTTGTATCCCTTCAGCTCTAAAGTATCCATAATGAGCTTTTTCTCTTTATCACCTTCTGAGATTTTTACCCCAGTGAATACTTGAGCATCTTTCGCATCGGAATAGCGATAGTTGAACTCAGTGATATTTCTATCACCCAATGCATCACAGAAGTCTCTAAAGCTATTAGGTCGCTCCGGTATTGTTACTGCGAGTATCGCTTCTCTTTTCTCACCCAGTTCAGCGCGTTCGGCGACATGGCGTAACCGATCAAAATTGATATTGGCGCCGCTGCTGATAGCAATTAGCTTCTGATCTTTCAGATTGTGTTTTTCAACATATTTCTTAAGCCCAGCAACACCTAATGCTCCTGCAGGTTCTAATAAGGTACGCGTATCTTCAAAAACGTCTTTGATTGCAGCACAAGTCTCATCGGTACTTACAAGCATCATTTCATCAACCAACTCACGAGCGATTTCAAAGGTCTTTTCACCTGCTTGACGAACAGCTGCACCATCCGCAAAAGTGCCAATACTATCGAGTAGCACGCGCTCACCCTTTTCTATGGCTCTGGTCATACTTGGCGCTTCTTCATGCTCTACGCCAATGACCTTGGTTGCAGGGCTAAGGTATTTAATATAACTAGCAATACCTGAAATTAGACCACCACCGCCGACACAAACGAAAATCACATCAATGTGGTCAGGATGCTGGCGCAACAATTCCATCCCGATAGTCCCTTGACCAGCGATAACATCAAGGTCATCAAATGGATGGATAAACGTCATCCCTTCTTTTTCGCAAAGCTCCATCGCATGAGCGTATGCATCATCAAAGGTATTACCATGAAGTAAGGCAGTGCCACCATGAGATTGCACGCCTTTTACTTTGATTTCAGGTGTGATTTTTGGCATTACTATTGTTGCCTTAATACCTAGCTTAGCACCTGAAATTGCTACACCCTGTGCGTGATTTCCTGCTGATGCAGCAACGACTCCACGCCTCTTTTCATCATCCGATAAGTGAAACATACGATTAAACGCACCTCTCAACTTAAACGAAAATACTGGCTGCAAGTCTTCCCGCTTTAGAAAAATCTTATTCTCACAACGCATTGATAATGACTTAGCCTCATCGAGTGGAGTCTCAATTGCAACATCGTAGACCCTTGCCGTAAGTATCTTTTCTATTAGTTTATAACTTGATTTATTTTTTGATTTTTTATCCATGGGGCGAACTTTACGAGTAGATGTGAAAAGGTGCAAGCTATTAAGAGGTATAAGTGTTTATAGAAAAAGTCACTTTAGGTATTATGAGTGCATATTGAAGTCAGAATAATTAACAGGAGCAACTCATGACACAGGATGAAATGAAAAAAGCTGCGGCTGAAGCTGCACTGGAATATGTTGAATCAGGCATGGTTGTAGGTATTGGCACAGGCTCAACTGCCAATCACTTTATCGATTTACTCGCGACAGTCAAAGGCAAAATAGATGGCACAGTAGCAAGTTCGATAGCTAGCGAAGAGCGATTGAAAAGCCATGGTATTCCTGTAATGGATCTTAATAATGCTGGACAGCTTTCATTATATGTTGATGGCGCGGACGAGTCTGACAAGCATCTAAATTTAATAAAAGGCGGCGGTGGTGCTTTAACACGTGAAAAAATCGTTGCCGGGGCAAGTGAAAAATTTATCTGTATTGCTGACGACAGCAAACTAGTGGATGTAATGGGTAAGTTCCCATTGCCTGTTGAAGTGATTCCAATGGCAAGAAGCTATATCGCCCGTGAAATTGTAAAAATGGGTGGACAACCAGAATTACGCGAAGGCTTTACTACTGATAATGGCAATATCATTATTGATGTTCGTGGTTTGGAAATATATGAGCCGGTAAAAATGGAAGATGAATTTAATAGGCTTCCGGGTGTTGTTACGGTTGGACTTTTCGCTAGACGCCCAGCAGATGTACTAATTTTAGGTGCAGCAGAAGGCGTGAAAGTTATAAATTAACTATCACGCTTATAATGATGTTCTGTATTTGATGCGTATAGAAAATATATATAAAAAATGAATCAACCAGCGTTTTTCTCTGGTTCAACCAATCTAAGTTGATCACTTTTAATACGCTTAAAAATTTCTTCACGGTGCACTGCAATTTCTTTCGGTGCATCAATACCTATGCGTACCTGGTTTCCTTTTACACCAATTACAGTGACACTAACATCATCACCGATCATCAGTGTTTCACCGATGCGCCTGGTTAAAATTAACATTTAATGACTCTCCGTTATTATAATTATTTAGCCACTTTCCCGAGGCTATATATGTATTCGATTTCTTTTTTGTGTGGCCTCTATTGTTAGTACAAGTTGTTAGTATAAGATTTTTTATTCGTTATTAACTTGTAGTTTTTATTATTATTTTCGACCACTTTTTCCGATATACGGTGTAATAATGACATGCTACGCCTGAACACAGACTTAACTTTTGCGGATTGTTAAATTTATCAGAAATAATTTAATATTTTCATACTGTTAAATCCAAACACACCCCCCTACTTATAGGCACTTTTCGAAAAAGTGCCTAGCCGAAATGTAACGTAGACAACGTTGAAACACAGTGACAACGACCCAAAGGTTGAGGTTTTCATTATTAATAATGAATAAAAAAACCTCATAAAAGTAGGTGTGCTTTTTAAATTAGCCTAGATAGACCTAAGCTTCATGAAGGTCAAATGCCTCATGCAGGCTTCTAACCGCTAGCTCTAAATACTTCTCATCTATAACTACCGATACTTTAATTTCTGAAGTAGAAATCAACTGGATATTAATATTCTCTTTAGCCAAGGTTTCAAACATTTGAGTGGCAACTCCCGCATGCGATCTCATGCCACCACCAATAATTGAAATCTTGGCTATTTTATCATCGCCAGTCCAGTTTTTAGCACCTAAGACTTTTCCAGTTTCACCCAAAATTTTCATCGCTTGATCTAACTCATTGCGATGCACAGTAAAGGTAAAATCCGTGGCACCATCTGTACCGATATTTTGTACGATCATATCGACTTCAATATTTGCTTCTGAGATAGGCCCAAGGATTTTATATGCAACACCCGGTTGATCAGGTACGCCGGTTATTGTTAGTTGAGCTTCATCTCTGTTAAACGCTACACCGCGTACTAGTACTTGTTCCATTATATCTTCCTCACGCGTTACCAGCGTACTCTTTCCATCATCGCCATCATCAAAGCTTGATAACACTCTAATCGGCATATTGTATTTATAAGCAAATTCAACCGCTCTAATCTGCAGAACCTTAGAACCCTGACTAGCCATTTCCAGCATTTCTTCCAAAGCTAGTTTTGGAATATGGCTTGCTTCAGGTACCATACGTGGATCAGTGGTGTATACACCATCTACATCTGTATAGATTTGGCATTCATCTGCATCTAATGCTACGGCTAAAGCTACAGCTGTGGTATCAGAACCGCCACGCCCTAAAGTAGTGATATTCCCATCTTCATCAACGCCCTGAAAACCAGCGACAACAACAACTTTGCCTAGCTCTAAATCTTCTTTAATCCTGGAGCCATCTATTTCGCTAATACGTGCTTTGCTGTATGAATTATCAGTCATAACACGTGCTTGTGTACCCGTGTAAGAACGTGCATTACAACCTTTCGCCTCCAGTGCGAGACTGAGTAATCCAATGGTTACCTGCTCACCTGTCGACAACACCACATCTTTCTCGCGTGCAGAACCGTTTGGGTTAATCTCGTTGATCAAACCTACCAATTTATTAGTTTCACCAGACATAGCTGACAAAACAACTACAACAGAATCACCGCGATTACGATATCGAATCACACGATTAGCAACTTCTTGTATACGCTCTACTGTCCCAACCGAGGTACCGCCGTACTTTTGTACAACCAACCTGTTTTTTTTAGCTTCCATTAGATCTGCCCTTCTACCCAACTCACAACTGATTCCAAGGCTTGCGCTAAAGCACTAGGGTTATTCCCACCACCCTGCGCCATATCTGGTCTTCCACCACCTTTTCCACCAATTTGACTAGCAACATGTTTTAGCAAGTCGCCTGCTTTTATTTTATCAGTTTCAGCTTTGGTCACGCCGGCAACCAAGCTCACTTTATCACCATTAACTGCCGCTATAATCACTGCCGCTTTACCCAATTTATTCTTAAGTTGATCAACTGTGTCACGTAGTGATTTAGGGTCAGCCCCGTCCAGGTTTGCCGCCAATACTTTAATACCCGCTACTTCTATAGCTTGAGAAGCCAAGTCAGAACCTGCTTGTGTAGCTAGCTTTGTTTTTAATTGCTCGAGTTCTTTTTCTAAAGTACGAGATCGCTCAAGAATTTGTGTTACTTTATCGCCCGCATTACTTGCTGATGATTTTACTAAAGACGCTATATTCTCTAATTGATCAGAGCGTTCTTCGACCCAATTAATCGCACCTTCACCTGTGACTGCCTCAACACGACGTACACCGGCAGCAACACCCCCTTCACTTATGATTTTAAACAGACCAATATCACCGGCACGTTTTACGTGCACGCCACCACAAAGCTCGGTTGAGTATCCAATATTTACAACACGAACCTCATCACCGTATTTCTCACCGAATAACGCCATAGCACCTTTCTCAATAGCCGCATCCATACTCATTATATCGGCACTTGCTTGCGCATTTAGACGAATCTCGTGATTAACAATTCTTTCGACTTCAGCTATTTCTTTTTTGGTCATGGGCTCACCATGGGAGAAATCGAAACGTAAGCGTTCAGGTGTTACCAGTGAACCTTTTTGTTCTACATGCTCACCCAATACCTGTCTCAATGCTTTGTGCATTAAATGCGTCCCAGAATGATTAAGTACAATTGCCTGACGACGCTCCTCATCAACCTCAGCTATTACTTCATCACCTGCCTTGAATGAACCTGACGACACAATGCCGTAATGAATAAAGACATCACCTTGTTTTTGAGTATCTTTAACTTCAAATACATTGCTACCAGCGAGCAGCTTCCCGGTATCTCCCACAGGCCCACCAGATTCGGCATAAAATGGCGTATTTCCAAGAATGATTTGCCCAGTCTCACCTTCATTTAATGAAGCAACTTTTTGACCTTCAGAAAATATTGATTCAACTTTACTTGAGTCGTTTGTTTTTTCATACCCACTGAAGTTTGTTTCCCCTGATACATCAAGTTTATTAGTGTAATCACTACCGAATTTACCTGCAGACGACGCTGTTTCTTTCTGTATTTTCATTTCAGCATCAAAACCCGCTTCATCGATAGCAAGGTTATGTTCACGAGCAATATCAGCCGTTAAATCTAAGGGAAATCCATAAGTATCATAAAGTTTGAAAACAACTTTTCCTGGAATGGTATCAATTTCTAATTCTTGTATCGTGTTGTTCAATATTTTCATGCCACGATCTAAGGTTTCAGCAAAACGCTTTTCTTCTTTTAGTAGAATCTCTTCAACTGTTTGTTGTGCTTTAACCAACTCAGGATACGCTTCACCCATTTCTGCAACTAAAGGATCTACAATCTTATAAAAGAATTCTTTTTCTAAACCAAGCTTATGACCATGACGCGCTGCTCTTCTAATAATGCGGCGTAAAACATAACCTCTACCTTCATTAGATGGAATTACCCCATCTACAATTAAGAACGCACAAGATCGAATATGATCCGCAATTACTTTTAATGATGCATTTTCAAAATCTTTAGTCCCTGATAGATCAGCGATATATTTGATAATGTTTTGAAATAAATCGATATCGTAGTTGCTATGACCACCTTGAAGAATCGCAGCTAATCTTTCAAGACCCATACCAGTATCAACTGATGGCTTAGGTAGTTTATCCATCGTTCCATCTTTAGAACGATTGAATTGCATAAATACCAGATTCCAGATTTCAATATAGCGATCACCATCTTCTTCAGGTGTGCCTGGAGGACCACCCCAAATATGTTCACCATGATCATAGAATATTTCACTACACGGACCACATGGACCGGTATCACCCATTGCCCAGAAGTTATCACTTTCGTATTTTTTACCGGGTTTATCACCAATTCGACTTAATCGATCAGCAGGGAAACCAATCTTGTTTATCCAAATATCTGCTGCTTCATCATCATCTGCATACACAGTCACCCATAGCTTTTCTTTGGGTAGCTTTAGAACTTCAGTCAAATATTCCCAGGCAAATAGAATTGCATCTTCTTTAAAGTAATCACCAAAACTGAAATTACCCATCATTTCGAAAAATGTATGATGCCTGGCGGTGTAACCAACATTCTCTAAATCGTTATGTTTTCCACCAGCACGAACACATCTTTGTGAGGTGGTTGCTCTAGAAAAATTACTTTTCTCATCACCTAAAAAGATGTCTTTAAATTGCACCATACCGGCATTGGTGAATAACAATGTCTTATCATTACCAGGAATAAGAGAACTTGATGGAACAATCGTATGATCTTTTCCAGCGAAGAAATTCAGAAAGCTGTTTCTGATTTCAGCTGTACTCATTTTTTTATTTGAATCTAACGACATGCTTAACTCTGCTAGTGCATAAAGCCGCTATTGTCTATGTATGTTGGAGGAGATTCAAGATAGAGTTAGTTTTTTCTTATGGTTAATGATGCAAGTGGACATTTAAAAACCAATTCCTTGTATTTTTGTTCTATTGTTTGCTATTTATCTACGATGTCTCTGATTACATATGCATCAAAACCACGGCTAGAAAGAAAACGCATACGTTTTGTTTTCTCTTTATAGTCTGCGGGCTTTGACTCTCCATATTTTTTCTCAATTTGTACTGTTGCTATCTCATACCAATCTATTTCATTTTTATTCATTGATTGTTGGATCAGAGCCTGCGAGATACCTTTTCTTTGTAATTCATTAGTAATTTTGAGTCGTCCTTGACCACGATTAACCCTAGATCTAATGAAACATTCCGCAAAACGTTCTTCGTTCAAATAGTTGTTTTCTGATAACTCATCAAGGAGTTCATCTAGGTCAACTCCTTCAGAGAAGTCTTTAACCTTCAATTTATTGAATAATTCTAATCTTGAATGTTCACGCATAGCGAGTGAATAAATCGCTGAATTCAAACAGCGGGTGTAATTATCTTTTTTAGTAAATGCTAACTTACTCACTGAGAACCCCACTAATTAATGTTTTAATATTTTTTCTCTTACTTTCTTACTTTCTCTTAACGCTATCTTGCGTTCTCCCGTTTCAAAAAAGGGGTCAAAAGGGTGGGGGTGTGTTTGACACAAATTATGGAGGATGATACCCCACCCTTTTTTGACCAAGGGGAACTGGGTGATTAATAAAGGTTTTACTTTATTAATCTAAATCTATTAATCTACTTCTTTTTTTACTTTTTTAACTTCTGTATCTTCTTCACTATCCGAAGCTTTAACTTTTGTAGGCAATAATTTTTCACGAAGTAGTTTTTCTATTTCTTCAGCAATTTCAGGGTGTTCTTTTAAATAAACGCCTGAATTCTCTTTACCTTGACCAATCTTTTCACTGTTGTAGCTATACCAGGCACCCGCTTTATTGACGATGTTCTCTTGCACTCCTAGATCTAACAGCTCTCCAACATGTGACACACCCTCGCCATACTTAATTTCAAATTCAGCCTGTTTAAATGGAGGTGCCATTTTGTTTTTGACTACTTTTACACGAGTGCTGTTTCCGATGATTTCATCACCTTTCTTAACTGCACCAATACGTCTTATGTCTAATCTTACTGATGCGTAAAACTTAAGCGCATTACCACCTGTTGTTGTTTCTGGACTTCCAAACATCACTCCAATTTTCATACGAATCTGGTTGATAAAGATAACCATAGTATTCGAACGCTTTATATTTGCCGTTAATTTACGCAAGGCCTGTGACATTAAACGTGCCTGCAAACCCATATGCGAGTCGCCCATATCACCTTCAATTTCTGCCTTAGGTGTTAACGCTGCCACCGAGTCTATAACCACTAAATCTACACCGCCAGAACGCACCAACATATCGGTTACTTCTAGTGCTTGTTCGCCCGTGTCTGGCTGAGACACCAACAAATCATCAATGTTTACACCGAGTTTTTCAGCGTAACCAGGATCAAGAGCATGCTCTGCATCTATAAATGCAGCGGTACCACCCAGTTTTTGGCATTCAGCAATAGCATGTAATGTCATTGTTGTCTTGCCAGATGACTCTGGACCGTATATCTCTACGACACGACCTCTAGGTAAACCACCTATGCCTAATGCAATATCAAGCGTTAAAGAACCTGTTGATATTACTTCTATATTTCGTGCTGCTGCAGAGTCCCCCATACGCATCACAGTACCTTTACCAAACTGTCTTTCTATTTGTCCTAAAGCAGCTGCTAAGGCTTGTTTTCTTTGCTCGTCCATTTAATTATTTCCCGGTATTTATTTATTTTGTTGTTTCTTAACTTTTTATTGATTAGTTATATTGTTTCGTTGTTTGTTCTATTTTAACCATATAAGCGAACAAAAAGCAAACGATTAAATTTGATTTCTATTTGTTTGATTATTCCACTCAAAGAATAATCCACAGCCTGTCTACGTACGCTATCTCTATTTCCTTTAAATATCACTGTCTTCAGCATAGCTCATGACCTCTCAGTCATCCAGGCGAAACAAACCATACCCACTGGCTTTAGCTCAGTTCCACCGGTAGGTCCGGCAATACCGCTTATTGCTACCGCAATATCAGCATTAGAGTGATTGATTGCCCCTGCAACCATTTCTAAAACGACTTCTTCACTAACCGCTCCGAATTCATCTAAAGTAATTTTGGATACATCCAGCATTTCTTGTTTTGCTTCGTTGCTATAAGTAACAAAACCTCGATCAAAAATAGCAGAACTACCATCCAAATCAGTAATTTGCTTAGCTACCCAACCGCCTGTGCACGACTCAGCTGCAGTCATAGTGAGTTTGTTATCATGCAATTTATTTGAAACTTCTTGAAGAATATTTGTCATAGGATAAATATTTTAAAAATCACGTTTAACATAAATTAAGGTCTTTGTACTGGCTAAGCAAAAGTGTTCAGTAGCTTTTATATCATTTGATATAATCTTTCTGCAATATCGGGTGACAGGCCATTATTAAGCTGATTAGGCCTGACTTGAGAGTAAGATTCAATCATGTATTTGATAATACTTTCTTTTGCTTGTTGAATCGAGAGATAGTCTAATTTTGGTACCTAATCTGTTTTTAAGCGCTGTAGCAGTCACCCCCCTACTTTTGGGCACTTTTTTATTCTTATATCCTATCACTTTGATGTTAAACGTTTATTTGTAGAATATTGACCATAGTACATCGACAATTCCTAATGGAATCTACGATGAACTTTATTGGCTCTTGGTGAGCCTAATAAAGCTACCTCACCCTTCAAGTCGTCGTCATTGCATTCCAACGTTGTCTCGGCTGTGCCTCGGCCTGGACTGTTTTTATGGCCACTTTTTTGAGTTAATACTTTCAGTAGCTATGTGATTAAAAGACTAATAAAATTAAAGCCTTCTTAAATGATGGCTATATGCAATGTCTCTAACTGTTTCTATCGCTCAAATTAATCCTATCGTTGGTAGTTTTAAACAAAATTTCCAAATGATTTCAGATGCGATTCTGGAAGCACAAAAACAGAATGCAGATGTCGTTTTATTTCCCGAACTGGTAGTCACTGGTTACCCGCCTGAAGATTTACTTTTTAGGCAAAACTTCTTACGTAAAGTCGAGGCCATGCTTGAAGACCTGACACAAGTTGCGCCTGATATTGCAGTTGTCATTGGTGCTCCTGTTACTCGTACTAAACGCCTCTATAACATGGCTTGTGTTCTTAAGGATGGCAAAATTATCCACGAATACGCCAAACGCCACTTGCCTAACTACCGGGTTTTTGATGAGAAACGTTATTTCAGGCGTGGTGGCTCTTCTACTGACAGCCACCGAAACAACAGCAGCATAGTAGAGATTAATGGACATAAAATTGGCCTTCTAATCTGTGAAGACATTTGGTGCAAAGGCCCTGCAAAAACGGCTAAAGAAGAAGGTGCTGAAGTGCTTTTTGTGTTGAATGCTTCACCCTTTCGTACCAATAAAACTAAAGAGCGAATTGAGCTATTAGAAAAACGTTCAAAAAAGAATGCAATCGACATCGTTTATTCAAATTTAGTCGGCGGACAGGATGAATTGATATTCGATGGTGGCTCTTTAATTTATAGCAATCAGGGTGAGCTTTTATTACAAGCGCCCAATTTTGAATCTGGTCTATTCACTCATACACTTCTCGATGAAACTCCTCAAACTTTCGTAAAGCCTTTAGAGCAAAACAACCTTAAAAATATCTATGACGCTCTAATACTTGGCGTTAAGGATTACGTTACCAAGAACGGTTTTCCCGGTGTAATGCTTGGGCTTTCTGGTGGTATCGACTCTGCACTCACCATGGCAATTGCCGTTGATGCTCTGGGAGCAAAAAACGTTGAAGCGATTATGATGCCGTTTCGTTATACCGCAGATATCAGCAAACACGATGCAGCACAGCAGGCGAAAACCCAGGGTGTTAAATACCGCGAGATACCTATTGAGAATATCTTTGAAAGCTTCATGACTGCATTGTCTGCTGAGTTCGAAGGTTTGGAACGCGATGTGACTGAGGAAAACATTCAAGCGCGTTCCCGAGGCGTATTGCTGATGGCGATGTCGAATAAACTCGGGAAAATGCTACTAGCAACAGGCAATAAAAGCGAAATGGCGGTAGGTTATGCCACGCTTTATGGTGATATGGCGGGTGGCTATGCGCCACTTAAAGACGTATTTAAAACCACCGTTTATGATTTAGCGCGCTTTAGGAATGAGATTGGTGATGGCACGGTGGAAAACCCTGAATACAAGGAAATTATCCCAGACAGGGTTATAACTCGACCACCATCTGCCGAATTAGCCCCAGATCAAGTAGATGAAGATTCATTGCCGCCTTACGATATTCTTGACGCGGTATTGAGAATGTTTATAGAAGAATTTCAAAGCGTTGATGATATCATTGCTCAAGGTTACGAAGCTGATATGGTTGAGCGAGTAGCTAATATGGTGCTGCTAAATGAATACAAACGTCGTCAATCAGCCCCGGGGGTTCGCATTACTAAACGCGCCTTTGGTAAAGACCGACGCTATCCAATTACATCACATTATCGCTGGAATATGACTTAACGTCTTCAGTTTAATACATGAGCAATCCAACAACATTCAATCCAGAAGATAGGCATCTACTAGTCATATCTGGAGAGTTAACCAAATGTTTAATGATTGCCAGAAAGTTAGTTGAAAACCTTGATGCGATTGAACTTGATGACCCCAAAAAAGCGAATACATTTTTAGGGCAGGAATTTGATGCCGTTATTTTTAACTCTCATCCGGCTGGCAAAACCAAAGGTATTTCCTCAGCAGACTATTTAGACCCCAATGCTTTTGGCGCAATTGCCGGCACGATTCGATGTGGCGGATATTTACTCCTATTAAAGCCAGAAAACTATCCTGAATGCAGTCTATTTTTAAAACGATTCAATTGTTTACTCGACGAATGTAACAGCGTAGTTTTTATAAACAACAAAGTAACTAACGTTGCAGCACTACCTAAACCACCCAGAAAAACAACTGGCCACGACGATACTTATGCCACCAAAGAACAAAAAATAGCTGTAACAGCAATAATCAAAGTTATCACAGGCCATAGGCGTAGACCACTGGTGATAACTTCAGACCGTGGCAGAGGAAAGTCTACGGCTTTAGGCATTGCAGCAGCATCTCTTGTCGAACAAGGTTATAGAAAAATCATTGTTTGCGCCCCCAGCAAAAAAATTGCGGCAATGGTTTTTCAGCATGCCAATAGATTAAATCCTGAAGCTGTAAGCAATGACAATATATGCTTCTTCTCGCCTGATGATTTACAACGCCAGAAACCCAAAACAGATCTTATTTTAATTGATGAGGCCGCTGCCATCCCTGTAAGTATTTTGACAGAACTTCTGATTCACTATCCGAGAATCGTTTTTGCTAGTACACAACATGGCTATGAAGGCAGTGGAAGAGGTTTTGCAATTAATTTCAAGAAAGTGCTAGATAAAAAAACGCCAGACTGGAATAGCTGTCACCTGCATACACCAATACGTTGGAATGAAAACGACTCGCTCGAGCAATTCACATTCGAAGCCTTAATACTCGATGCAGAGCCTGGCAATTTATCTCAGAAAATTAGTAAAGATTTAGATTTCGCCAAATTAACTTTTTCTAGAATCAACAAACCAGATTTGTTAACTGATGAAACTAGACTCAAAGCCTTCTTTGGTTTATTGGTTGGCGCGCATTATCAGACCAAACCATCAGATCTGATGCATCTTTTAGATGATAATGAGACTGTGCTTTTTAGTTTAGAACATGACAATGCAATCATTGCTGTTGCATTAGTTATAGAAGAAGGAAAAATAGACGAAAATTTATCTTCAGATATTTTTGCGGGAAAGCGCCGCATTAAAGGCCATCTAGTGGCTCAATCACTGGCGGTAAATGTCGGGATAGAAACAGCCCCACTACTATCAGGCGATAGAATCAGCCGCATTACGGTCCACCCAGAATTACAGCGTCAAGGCATTGGTACTTTATTCTTAAAGAAACTCGTCAAAGCATCTACAGCAGATTATGTCAGCACCAGTTTTGGGGCTACGACCCAGCTAATAAAATTTTGGCAATCAGCTGGATTCAATCCGGTGTACTTAGGAATGAAACGCGATGCCAGTAGTGGCACACATTCTGTTGTCATGTTAAACCCTAAATCATCAGCTGGAGAGCAACTCCTAAAACAGGCACGGTCTAATTTTTCTCAAAATTACCCACATCTTTTGAGTGATTCTTTACGAAATTTAGAAGCAGAATTAGCATTTTCACTATTATCTACATTATCAAAAACATCTGATCACCCCCCACTTTTGATGCATTTTCTTTAAATCAGTTGAATGGTTTCGCTAGCAGCTTCAGGGGATATGAGAACAACCTGGCATTAATCTGGAAACTCGTACTGAGCAAGTTACCAGAAAATCAGCTGTTAACCTCTACTGAAAAAAACATATTAATCATCAAAGTTTTACAGAAAAACAACTGGAAAGAACTCACTCAAAAAATGGATGGTGAAATCAGAGGTAAAAAGGAAGCAATTAAGCTACTCAAAGTAGCAGTAGGAAAATTACTTAACCCGAATAATTCACGGGTAGCATAATGACCCAATAAAACCATTAAATTTTATCTTTCTCCTCCGTGCTTTTCCGTACCTTTCCGTGGGTAAAAATTAATCATACCCAAAAAATTATTAATATCCCTCACACCCTTTATACATACGAAGTATCATCCTGTATCATCCGCGTCATTATTTTTGACGCAAGTAAAAAAAGGGGATTTCTATGAAGTGTTGGTATCTTGTTAGTACCAAACCACAAAAGGATTCTTACGCACAAGAACACTTAATAAACCAGGGCTACGAAGTTTATCGACCTGTTACCAATCGCATCAAAACACGCGCCAATAAAAAGGTGCAGATAACCGAATCATTATTCCCCCGTTACCTGTTTGTACGCATGCAAAACGGTGTTGACGACTGGGGCCCGGTTCGTTCAACGCGAGGTGTCGCAGGAGTGGTTAGATTCGGCGCACAACCAGCAAAAGTTGAAGATTCACTGATTGATGAAATCAAAACCAGAGAAAAGGTCTGGGGTGAACAGACCATTGATAGGGATAAATTTAAAAAGGGACAAGCCGTTAAAGTAACCCAGGGTCCTTTTAGTGGACTGGATGCCGTATTTGCCAGCTACAATGGCGAACAACGCGTGATTGTATTACTGAATATTCTAGTACTCCAACAACATTGTATTGATAGGTACAGAGCAATCCAAAGTCTTCAAGACAAGGCGCAGGTTGCAAGCAATGGTTATTCCCTTGTCAAGACCTGCAACGCCGTATTGGAGGCTTTGGTTTGCTCCCTACGGGCGAGCCAGAAAGAGGTCACCCACTTTGTTGCGCTTTTTGTGAAGGGAATAACCATTCCCAGCAAAGCGCGCCTAGTGGCTAACCGCTTTCTTACTCGCTGTATCCATCAATATAATATTGTTGGAGTACTTGGTAATCAAACCCGTTTAACCATGAAAACAGCAGGTTTAGCAGCTGCCTAGACATTCTTTCTACTTGTGGAAAGTCAAAATATCACTAGTAGAAATCAAAGCCATTTAAACGAATTCATCCTCCGTTTAAATTAAGAACGTAGTAAGAAGAAGTAACAAAATTGACCAATTAAGGAGCGAGGATTTAATAAGTTACGAAACTATAGCGTAGGATTTTTGTTTTCAGTTAAACACAAGACTTATTCTGCAAGAAGCCAGCAGGAATATAGTTGTTCTAAACGACGATTGAGATTGTTTAAATGAGGGCAAAAAGACTAGTTAGGGTTCGTGAATTATTGAATCCTCGTTCTTAAGCTTGCTGTGAATATAACACGGTATGGCGGTAGCGTGCCTGATTGATGTAATTATGCTGTAATGGCTTGAAATTATATTCGGACGTGATTGTCTCAAATAGATTATCTGGTGATATAAGGGATGTTTAAGAAAAGGTGTATACGTGGGATTTGTTTGAGAGTGATTGATTGATGAATATTAAGAAAAAAATAGATAACTTTACCACAACTTTGTTAAGTTAATGAATTATGGCAACTAATTCTTTTTCAATAAAAACAACTGAAGGAAATATTATTACATCGGATGCAGGGTCAAGTATTTTAGAGTCAGCTTTAAATAATAATTTTGTTTTTGATTACAGTTGTGAAAATGGACGATGTGGTGCATGCATTACCACCTTACTAAAAGGTGAAGTGAAAGAAATACAGCCACAGTTGGCATTATCATCTGAGGATAGAGCTAATAACAAAATTTTAACCTGTTGTTGTGAGCCATTATCTGACATTTTAATTGATGCAGAAGATTTAAGTGCTTTGCACGGAATTGAAGTGTTAACTTTGCCTGCTCGGATTGCTAATGTTGAAGAATTATCTTCTGAAATTGTTGAAGTTAAGTTAAGGCTGCCGCCAACAGCAAAATTTAAGTTTCTTGAAGGGCAATATATTGATGTGATTGGTCCCGATACAGTAAGAAGAAGTTATTCAGTTGCGAGCACCTCATCAGATAGTGAAATTACTCTTTTGATAAAAAAAGTGGAACAGGGTGTTTTAAGTCAGTATTGGTTCAATCATGCAAAACACAATGACTTATTGAGAATTGAAGGACCGAAAGGTACTTTCTTTTTAAGGGATCAGACCAGAAACCTGATTTTTTTAGCAACGGGAACAGGTATAGCTCCAATAATTTCAATGTTAAAAAAATTAGATACAGATGATGAGTTCAAACAGAAACAAACAATTAGTTTGTTTTGGGGAAATCGATACCCGCAAAATTTTGTTTGGCAGCCAGCTTTTAAAAAGCTAAAGGTCAATGTGAACTTTGTACTTTCCAGACCAAATGCGAAATGGAATGAGTCAATAGGTTATGTTCAAGATATTGCATTGTCTAATTTAGACAATTTAGAAGATACTGACATATATGCATGTGGATCAAATGACATGATCCATTCAGCAAAACAGGTTTTTTTAAGGCCGGATTTGACGAAAAACACTTCTATTCAGACGCCTTTGTACAAAGTAATTAAAGAAGCAGGAAGGGATTAATGAAAGCAGTAATTTTAGCCGGTGGACTCGGCACAAGATTAAGTGAAGAAACTGGTGATCGACCTAAACCAATGGTTGAAATCGGTGGTAAGCCAATTTTATGGCACATAATGAAAATGTATTCTTCCCATGGGATAAATGATTTTATTATTTGTTGTGGTTATAAAGGTTATATGATTAAAGAATATTTCGCCAATTATTTTTTACATCAGTCAGATGTGACTTTCTGCATGAAAGAAAACCGAATGGATGTACATGAAAAACGAGCTGAGCCATGGAATATAACACTGGTTGATACAGGTGAAAACTCTATGACAGGTGGTCGTTTAGGAAGAGTGGCTAAATATATCAAGGATGAAGAATCATTTTGCTTTACCTATGGTGATGGTGTGGGTGATATAGATATTACAGCGAGTATAGAGTTTCACAAAAATCATGGTAAGCAAGCCACACTTACAGCAACTTATCCACCGGGCCGTTTTGGCGCATTAGACATTCAACGTGGCCAGGTGAGTAAGTTTTAAAGAAAAACCTAAAGGTGATGGTGCTATGATAAATGGTGGTTTTTTTGTATTGTCACCCAAGGTACTTGAGCGAATCACAGGTGATGACAGTATCTGGGAACAGAGTCCTTTAATGGGTTTGGCAGAAAGCGGCGAATTAATGGCGTTTGAGCATCCGGGTTTTTGGCAGCCTATGGATACACTTAGAGATAAAAATCACCTGGAACAATTATGGCAGTCAGAAAAGGCGCCATGGAAATTATGGGACTAAAAAATAATGTATGACGATACTTATAAAGGTAAACGCGTATTAATTACAGGAAATACAGGTTTTAAAGGATCTTGGCTAACTGTTTGGTTATTAAAGCTAGGAGCTAAAGTTTGTGGGGTTTCTAATGAAGTTCCTACCAATCCTTCCATGTTTGAAGAATTAGACCTTGATAATAAAATTGAACATCATTTTTGTGATATTCGAGATCTTGAAAAATTAAAAGATATCACACATAGTTTTAGACCAGATTTTTTGTTTCATTTAGCCGCACAGGCAATAGTGTCTGTTTCTTACTCGGAACCTATCGATACAATTACAACTAATGTCATAGGAACAGCTAATGTACTCGAAGCCCTTCGGACATTGGATGCCGAATGCATAGCAATAATAATTACTTCTGATAAGTGTTATGAAAATATTGAGTGGGAATGGGGTTATAAGGAAACTGACCCTGTGGGAGGGAAAGACATATATAGTGGTTCCAAAGGGGCTGCAGAAGTTATATTTCATGCATATCAACAGTCCTTCTTTAATTCTGAAAAAACAAATATAAGATTAGCCACGGGTAGAGCAGGTAATGTAATAGGCGGCGGAGATTGGGCTAAAGATAGAATAGTCGTTGATTGTATGAAAAGCTGGTCTGAAGGAAAAGCAGTAGAAATTAGAAGTCCAAATGCAACTAGACCCTGGCAACATGTGTTGGAGCCGTTAAGCGGATACTTGGTTTTAGGGCAACAGCTTTATGGCAAAAATAGACTTCAAGGTCAGTCATTTAACTTTGGTCCTAAATCTGAGCAGAACCGGACTGTGCTTCAACTGCTCAGTGATTTATCCAAACAGTGGCGATTTGTGGCTGAAGAAGATGCATATCAGGTGACTGATAATATACCTTTCCATGAGGCTGGGTTACTAAAATTGAACTGTGATAAGTCGCTGTTCCACCTAAAGTGGGAGTCAAATTTAGCCTATAACGAATGTGTGGACTTTGTAAGTGAATGGTATTATTCATTTTATCGTAAAGATGAAAACATGTACGATCTCACATTAAAACAGGTTGGTCGCTATGAGGAGCTTGCTACTAACAGGAGTCTGATATGGGCAAAATAAAAATAGAAACCCCCAATATTGATGGTGTGACTCTGACTCCCGTTTGAGAAGAATAAAAAACCTAAAGGGTGATATATATCACATCATGAAAGAGTCTGAATCAACTTTTAAAAAGTTTGGTGAAGCATACTTTACCACTGTTCTTCATGGAGTGGTAAAGGGATGGAAGAAGCACACTGAAATGCAGTTGAATTTAGTAGTTCCAGTAGGCTCAGTAACATTCTTTATACACGATGACAAAGAAAGTAAAACTGAAGCGTATACATTAAATAGTCAAAATTATTACCGTTTGACAATAGCACCTGGGCTCTGGGTGGCTTTTAAAGGAGAGGGTGATGATTTTAATTTAGTACTCAATATTGCTTCAGTTGAGCATGATCCACATGAGTCGGAGAATGTTGATCTTGAAACATTTTCGTTAGGGTATGACTAATGAATATTGCAATAACAGGCAGTAAAGGATTGCTCGGCTCTACCCTGATTAAATCATCAACAGCAAGAAATATGCAATCATTTGGAGTACCAAGAGAAGAGTTAGATCCAGCAAGATCATTGAAGGAAATTACAGAGTATTTTAAATTGAAGGAGGTGAATGTAATAATTCATTGCGCGGCTAATACAAATGTTGAGCTGTGTGAAACTCAATATGATCAATGCTATTTTGATAATGTTATCCTTACTGAACTACTAGCAAATGTTTGCACGCTGCTCGATATAAAACTTGTGTTTATTAGTAGTACAGGTATATATGGTGAAGCTCAAAACGAACCATATAACGAATATAGTGATGTTCACCCTACTACTGTGCATCATTGGTCTAAGTGGCATGCTGAAAGTAATTTAGCTGCAATATTAAATAACCATTTAATAATCCGTACTGGCTGGCTTTTTGGTGGTGATTGGGATATGCCTAAGAATTTTGTAGCCAACCGGATTAAAGAGGCAAAATCCTCTAGTGGGTGCATCAGTTCTGATGTCAGTCAAAAAGGATGCCCTACTTATGTTAATGATGTTGCAGGAATAATTTTTGATCTGATTGGTTCTGAGTGGTGTGGAACGTTTAATTGTGTAAATAAAGGTTTCGCGACAAGATTTGAGTATGTAGCTGAAATAGTGAAACTTTCTGGATTAGATATAGAAGTCAAGCCAGTTTCAGGGGTATCTTTTAACAGAGTTGCAAAAGTCTCTAGTAATGAAACAGCCGTGAATATGAAACTCGAACATATTGGTTTTGAAGATTTACCTACTTGGAAATCCAGTCTAAAATTGTACATTAGTGAATTGAAAAGAAATAAATTTTTTTAGTAGCTGATTTAGCAATTTATTGATGGTAGTTTCACAAAGTATTGTTATTGATTTTTTTCTTTTCATGATTATATCTTTTTTTGGGTCTTCAGAAAAATTCGTGGATAGCACAAAGATAGGGATAAATTTAAGAAGGGACAAACCGTAAAAGTAACTCAGGGCCCCTTTCGCGGACTGGATGTAGTATTCGCCAGCTACAATGGCGAACAACGGGTGAATGTATTACTAAATATTCTAGTACTCCGTCAATATAATATTGTTGAGATACTTGGTACTCCAACCCCTTTAGCCATGAAAACAGCAGGTTTAGTCGCTATTTGAAATTATTAATACATGTAAAATATGAAATTTCGCATATAAAACTGATGTGGCAATAGTAGAAATTAAAGCCCATGAATATCTTGACTACTTCCAGGTTTTTGCAAAATCAAACCTTACTCTGCATTTTTTTAGATCAAACACCACGTGCTCA
>CAVXCT010000022.1:0-117491 GCA_963760355.1 uncultured Gammaproteobacteria bacterium
ATTTTAGAGTGCGACTCTAAAACAAAAACAAGTTTGAGACTGTGTGGAGAACATACAAGGGCGAGTAAAACGAGTCATAACTAGGGGGGTGACCTAAATAGTTGACAAGATACCAAAAGGTATCATATATTATAGTACCTTTTGGTATCATATTGTAAACATGACTGAAAACCTTCAACAATCTTTTAAGGCACTTGCCGATCCATCCCGACGTGAGATTTTGATGCACTTAAGCAAACAGGATATGACTATCAAAGAAGTCTCACAACACTTTGATATGACACGTGCCGCAGTAAAAAAACACTTGAATATTTTACAACAGGGAAATTTGATTACGATTAGCAAGCGTGGTCGAGAGCGGATAAACACATTAAAACCCGAAGGTCTACGAAGCATTACTGAGTGGATGGATTACTTTAATAATTACTGGGATCAGCGCTTAAACAGTTTAAAAGCTGCCGTTGAAAATTCTAAGAAACAAGGAGATAGCAACAATGAGTAACAGCACCATACACAAAACTGCTTTTATTGCAGCACCACATAAAACGCTTTGGGCATTCCTTACCGAGGCGGACAAACTCGCTCTCTGGTATCACCCCGCACGAAAAGACTTACAGGACGGCGAAGATTACGAATTGTATCTGGCAGATGCTGACGACGGCTCAGCCTTAATCTGGGGCACAGTGCTAGAGTGGCAGCCTACCTCAAAACTGGTTTACACCTTTAATATTCCCCCTTTTGATGGAATTAGCACCACGGTTACATGTCATCTAGAAGAAGCTCACGGCGGCACACAACTTGTTCTCACTCACGAAGGTCTTGGAGAGTTGAAAGAAAGTCCACTAGGATTACTGATGGCATTAGACGAAGGTTGGGACGAACATATTGGCAAGTTAAGACAGCATTTGAAAGATTAAAACAAGAAAAGTCTACTTGTTACTCTCAGTATCAACTGGAGCTAAACATGAAAAAAGTAAATAGTGTCACACGCGAAGAATGGCTAGAAGCGCGCAAAGCTTTTCTAATTAAAGAAAAGGAATTTACTTACGCACGCGAAAAACTCAGCGAAGAACGTCGTAATCTACCGATGGTAAAAGTAGACAAGGATTATCAATTTAATTCTGAAACGGGTAAGCAATCACTCAGCGACCTGTTTGGGCCACACCAACAACTTATTATTTATCATTTTATGTATGGCAAAGATTGGGAAGAAGGTTGCCCCAGCTGTTCCTTTTGGGCGGATAACTTCAATGGTATCGATGCACATTTAGCTGCACGCAATACGTCATTTGCAGTCACCTCAAACGCCCCACTACAAACACTATTGAACTACAAAAAAAGGCTCGGATGGAATTTCTACTGGGTATCAGCGGCAGACCTTGAATTCGGCACCGATTTTGGTGTGAGTTTTTATGATGAGGAAAACGATGGTGGTTATAACTATAGCGACTGGACACCAGAAGGTGAAATGCCCGGCATTAGTGTCTTCATCAAACAGGACGATGAAATTTACCAAAGCTACTCAACCTATGGGCGTGGTTTGGATATGTTAAATGGTGCTTACCATTATCTGGATTTAACGCCAATAGGTCGTGATGAAAAAGACTTACCCTACACCCAAGCCTGGGTAAAAAGGCATGATGAATATGAATGATTTGCCACCTCCTACTTTTAAATGACTTTTCATTTTGTTGTTTAAAATGACTAAAGGAACTTATACTTTGCGAGGCACTTTTTGTAAAAAGCACCTAGCCGAGGCACGGCCTAGACAACGTTGGAGTAAAGCGACAACGGCCCGAAGGGCGTGGTTTTCTTTAATAAAAATTAAAAAACCTCGTAAAAGTAGGGGGGTGACTTATTAACTATTAATTAATCGTTAAACTCTCTCAAATACAGTCGCAATACCCTGCCCATGGCCAATGCACATTGTCGCCAATCCTAAGGTGGCATCTTTATCCTGCATAATATTCAGTAGTGTTGTGGAAATTCTAGAACCCGAACAACCTAGTGGATGTCCTAGTGCAATCGCACCGCCGTTGAGGTTCACCTTGTCGTCCATCACATCCATAATCCCCAGGTCTTTAAGCACAGGAAGTGACTGCGCGGCGAATGCCTCATTGAGTTCAAAAACATCAATATCATTCATACTTAAATCTGCTCTTTTCAGTGCTTTCATAGAGGCTGGCACGGGACCGTAACCCATAATCGCTGGGTCTACGCCTGCTAATCCCATTGAAACGATTCGTGCGATGGGTGTTAGCCCAGCCGCTTGCGCCGCTTCCGCCGACATAATGACCATAGCTGAAGCTCCATCAGATAATGCGGATGAGGTTCCTGCTGTAACGGTTCCGCCTTTGGGGTTGAACGCTGGACGTAGTTTAGATAGCGTTTCAACTGTTGTCTCAGGTCGAATCACTTCATCCACGGTACACATCATTGGTACACCGGCATCATCGTGGCCTGGCGTTGGGACGATTTCATTGGCGAATTTTCCGTCAACCGTTGCAGTGTGTGCACGCTGGTGAGAGCGCGCGCCAAACGCATCTTGTGCTTCACGCGTTATTCCATGTTGTACCGCCAGCATTTCAGCCGTCATGCCCATCATATTTGATGCCATTGCCGCGTGTTTAGCAAACGCAGGATTGATATCAATACCATGATTCATTGGGATATGTCCCATGTGTTCAACGCCACCGATAATGTAGCAGTCACCTTGGCCCGACATAATTCCTTGAGCCGCTGTTTGTAGTGCCTGCATCGAAGAACCACAAAGGCGATTCACTGTTTGCGCAGGAACTTCATGGGGCAAACGTGTCAATAACGCCATGGTTCTGGCGATATTCAGACCTTGTTCCATAGTTTGATAGACACAGCCCCAGATCACATCATCGACTTTTGCAGGGTCGAGGTTTTCATTTCGATCGAATAAGGCTTCAACCAAATGTGCTGATAGCGTTTCGGCGCGTGTAACTTTATATATGCCGTTTTTGGATTTGCCCATTGGCGTTCGTACGCAATCGACAATTACCGCATCTCTCGAACCTAACTTACTCATGCTTCACCCCCAAAGAACTGGACATTATTAACAGCCATATCGGCCAATAGTTTTGGTACTTCGTAAGCTGCACCCAAATCGGAATATTTATTTGCCATCACGACAAACGCTGTGGTGCCGATAGAATCGATATAGCGCAACGCCCCTCCCCTAAACGGCGGGAAGCCGATACCCCAGATTAAACTCATATCTGCTGCTTCAGGTGAATCGACGATTTTATCTTCAAGACAACGAACCACTTCTAAACATAATGACAGCATCATGCGTTCGGTGATTTCTTCATCGCTAAAGTCATCCGCGGCGCGCTTGCCTGTGGATGATTTATTTACCAGCGCAATCGCTTCAGCATCGACCATCTTTTTCGGTTTGCCACGTTTATCGGGCTCGTATTGATAGTAACCACTGCCTGACTTCTGCCCGAGGCGACCTAATTTATACATCACTTCTGTGGCTGCTTCGAAATCGATTTTCATACGATCGGGAAAACCTTCTGCCATTACCGCAGAACCGTGAATGGCTACATCCAGCCCAACCACATCGAGTAAATACGCAGGGCCCATTGGCCACCCAAAACCTTCCATGACTTTATCGATATGCATGAAGTCAGCGCCATCGCTTACCAGTTTTTCAAAGGCATTTAAATAGGGGAATAACACGCGATTCACCATAAAACCCGGGCAGTCATTAACCACAACCGGCTTCTTACCAATTGCTAGTGCATAAGCAACAGTTGTAGCTATCGTTTTTTCTGAGGTTTTCTCACCGCGAATAACTTCAACCAAAGGCATTAACGGCACTGGGTTGAAAAAGTGCATACCACAAACGCGCTCTGGCTTCTTCGTGGCAGTTGCCAGTTCGGTGATCGAAATAGTTGAAGTGTTCGAAGCTAGAACCGTGTCTTCACCAACAATATCTTCCAATTCAGCGAGTACCATTTTCTTGATCTTTACATTTTCGACAACGGCTTCGACAACGATATCGGTATTGGCGACATCACCATAAGTGAGCGTAGTATTGATGCGGGCTAGCGTATCTGCCATCACATCGGTGGTCATAATGCCGCGATCAACACGCTTAGCGAGAAGCTTCTTTGCCTCTTTCATGCCTAATTCCAGGGCTTCGTTGTTGATGTCTTTCATCATAATCGGCGTGCCTTTCAATGCACTTTGATAGGCGATACCGCCACCCATAACACCAGCACCTAAAACGGCTGCTGATTCAACTTTGTCTGCTGTTTTCGTTAGTTTCTTCGCTTGGCGATTCAAAGCCTGATCATTTAAGAACAAGCCAACCAGATTAGCCGCAACTTCTGTTTTGGCTGCTTTTACAAAGCCTTTAACTTCGACAACCATCGCTTCATCGCGATGCATATTGGCGTGAGTTTGCATTACATCGAGCGCTATTTTTGGTGCAGGATAATGCGGCCCTGCTTTAGCTAAAATCATACCTCTAGCCGTTTCGAATGACATAAGCTGTTCGATTTGATTGAGTTTTATTCCATTTCGTTTTTCTTCGCGGCGTGCCTCATAGTCCATCGAGCCATCAATGCAACGTTTCAATAAAGTAATCGCTGCTTGGTGCAACTGATCAGGATCGACCACTGCATCAACCGCGCCTTTTTTCAGTGCATCATCGGGACGTTGTGGTTTGCCCGTTGCAATCCATTCCAGTGCATTATCCAGACCAATCAATCGCGGCAGACGGAAACTGCCACCCCAGCCAGGAAAGATTCCCAGACTAATTTCAGGTAAGCCGACTTTGGACTTGGTTGTCATCACTCTGTAGTCAGTCGATAAAGGCAGTTCAAAACCACCACCTAAAGCCACTCCGTTGATGGCACTGACTGTTGGAAACGGCAGGTCTTCGATCTCTGCGAATACTTTTTGAATATCGAGCAAACGCTGTTCAAACTCTTCATCTGGCAATTTAAACCAATCGAGAAACTCAAAGATATCTGCACCGACGATAAAATCCCTTTTACTGCTGGTAAACAGCAACCCTTTTATCTCAGAAGAATTATCAGTAATGATTGAAACCGCTTCTATCAATTCTGAAATAGTGGCGAGATTGAGTTTATTCACCGACGAATCTTGCAGATCGAAGTTTAGCTCTGCTATTCCGTCTGTGTTGAGTTTAACGGTTAGGCATTTGCCTTGGTACATCATGTTTGCTCCTTTTTTGTTATTACTTGCATTTCTATTGGTTTAATTGTCACCCCCCTACTTTTTCGTGTTTTTTTCATCTTAAATGAAAAACACGCCCTTCGAGCCTTAGTCAGCGCGTTGCAACGTTGTCTCCGCTACGCTTCGGTTGGGCACTTTTTTATTAATTTAATAAAGTAAGGTGTGAATTTGAATTCATCTCTGAGTGTAGATCATCTTGCATATTTAGTTAGCAAGATAATCCAAAATCAATCAATGAATGTTACTCTTTCTCTCTCGTTATTCCAGTTTTTAAAAATCCAACTTATACAATCCGAGGTGAAAAATGACCGATACAGCCTTTCAAGACGCATACCCAGAAGCACTCAGCCATTGTTATGGTTGCGGCAGTAATAATGATCACGGTTTACAATTAAAAAGCTATTGGGATGGTGATGAAACAATCGCCAGGTATACGCCACGTCCTGAGCATACTGCAATTCCTAATTTTATCTATGGTGGACTGTTAGCTTCGATTATAGATTGTCATGGCACCGGTTCTGCTTCAGCTGCAGCAACCAAAGAATACGGCATTGAAGGAGAACCTGCTTTGCGCTTTGTGACGGCTAATTTGAATGTCGACTTCCTCGCACCAACACCAATGGGTGTGGAGTTAGAAGCACGTGGAACTATTCGCGAACTCAAAGAAAAGAAAGTGATTGTGGATATCGTTGTTTCTGCTAATGGCAAGCCTGGTGCAAAGGGATCAGTTATTGCAGTTAAAATGCCTGATGTAATGATTCCTAATGGCTAAAAAGTGCCTGAATACACGCTAAGCTCTAGTATCTCCTTTTAGTCGAGCTAGAACTAAGCTCTGACATAAATTCGCTATTTCGTTTTTAAAAAACAAAACGAGAGCTCATTTAAGGGACCTCTGATCAAGTCCCATTAATTCTGGCAACGCCAAAATCCCAGGGTCAAGGCGTAGTCATGCAGGAATACTCATGTCTTTCAAATGACTACAACGCGGAAGCTGGGGTTTTGACTAAGCCCCGCAGGGTAAGGCTCTCAAGCATCATCTCCGTTGTTGCACTCCTTGTGAAGGCAATCAGCATTCCCTGCGAAGTGCGCCTAGGATATGATGTTTGAGAACCTTACATAATTTTATGGGACTTGATCAGAGGTCCCTTAAGTAAGGGCTGTGATTTTTGAATCGAGATTGTTTCACTGCTATTTGATGGTGCAAGTCATCGCGCTATTACAGTATACTTTCTGCCTTTAAATGAAATCACATATAGGCGTTCGCAGAACATGTCGCAACAAAATACACAACAGTACGACACATCAACATTCCAGGGTTTAATTTTTGCCCTCCAGGATTACTGGGCAAAGCAAGGTTGTGCAATTTTACAGCCATACGATATGCCTATGGGTGCGGGCACCGATAATCCAAACACTTTCTTACGCGCGATTGGCCCAGAGCCATGGAATGCTGCATTTGTTCAACCTTCAAGGCGCCCTACTGACGGTCGTTATGGAGATAACCCTAATCGTCTGCAACGTTATTACCAATTTCAGGTGTTGATGAAGCCATCTCCATTAGAAATTCAGGATTTGTATCTGGGTTCATTAAAAGCATTGGGCTTCGATCCGCTGGTGCACGATATTCGTTTCGTCGAAGACAACTGGGAATCACCAACGCTTGGCGCCTGGGGTCTCGGCTGGGAAGTCTGGCTGAATGGCATGGAGGTGACGCAGTTCACCTATTTCCAACAGCTTGGTGGTCTAGACTGCAAACCAGTTACGGGTGAAATCGCTTACGGTTTAGAGCGACTTGCAATGTACTTGCAGGACGTTGAAGTGGTTTACGACTTGGTTTGGACAATCGATCCAATGGGCAATAAAGTCACTTATGGAGATGTTTACCATCGTAACGAAGTTGAGCAATCGAAATACAACTTTGAAATAGCGAATGTCGATGAGTTATTCCACCACTTTGATGCGGCTGAGAAAGAAAGCCAGGTACTCATCGAAGCGGGTCTACCACTGCCAGCTTACGAACAAATGTTGACGGCTTCTCATGCGTTTAATCTACTTGATTCACGTAATGCGATCTCGGTCACGGAACGTCAGCGTTATATGTTGCGGGTTCGTTCATTATCACGCGCCATTGCTGAAGCTTATTATGCTTCTCGTGAAGCACTAGGTTTTCCCCTTGTTAAAGGTACAACCAGTAAAGATGCAGCAAAGAAGGAGGACGCGTAATGTCTAATACAGCTGACTTACTGATCGAAATCGGTACTGAAGAACTCCCTCCGAAAGCACTGAAAATGTTATCAGAATCATTCACCAACGGTGTCGTTGCAGGATTGAAAGAAGCGTCTTTAGAAGCTGGTGAAGTTATTTCGTACGCAGCGCCAAGACGTTTGGCCATATTGCTGAAATCAATTCCGGTAAAACAGCAAGATCAATCAGTAGAGCGCAAAGGCCCGGCTAAAAAAGCGGCCTTTGATGCAGATGGTAACCCGACAAAAGCAGTTGAAGGTTTTGCCAAATCCTGTGGCGTCACACCTTTTCAACTCGATGAGATAGAAACCCCCAAAGGTACCTGGCTGGTTTTCCGTCAGGACGTACCCGGCAAATCTACATCTGAACTTGTTCCAGATATTGTCAGTAAAGCATTAACAAAACTACCTATTCCCAAGCGCATGCGTTGGGGTAGTAGCGACATCGAATTCGCACGTCCGGTACACTGGATAGTCATGATGCTAGACAAGGAAGTCATTAACGGAGAAATCCTCGGTGTTACATCTGGCAACCACACCCGTGGACACCGCTTCCATCACCCCGAAAGAATCAAGCTGTCACAAGCCTCCGACTACGCACTGCAATTGCATGAGAAAGGCCATGTGATTGCATCATTCGAAGATCGCCGTGATGAAGTACGCAAGCAAGCTGAAGCAGCGGCTCAAAAGTTGGGGGGTGTTGCTCATATTGAAGATTCGTTGCTCGATGAGGTGACAGCATTGATCGAATTACCCGTTGCTGTGAGTGGCAGCTTTGGAGAGGAATTCCTCGATGTTCCACAGGAATGCCTGATCTCCAGCATGCAGGATCATCAGAAATACTTTCCCGTGGTAGATAGCAGTAACACGTTGCTGCCCTACTTTATTACGACCAGTAATATCAAAAGCTCAAACCCAGATGCAGTAAAGCAAGGAAACGAACGCGTAATTCGCCCTCGTTTTGCGGATGCTAAATTCTTCTGGGATCAGGACTTAAAGGTAAAACTTGAATCGCGAAGAGACGCGACAAAGAAAATTGTATTTCAACAAAAACTGGGAACACTGTATGAAAAAACTCAACGTGTTTCAAAACTAGCGGCTTATATCGCAGATGAACTGGGTGCTGACAAGAAACTAGCAATGCGTGCTGCTGAATTATCAAAGTGTGACCTGTTGAGTAATATGGTGCAGGAATTCGCAGAGCTTCAAGGCATTATGGGCAGCTACTATGCTAGACATGATGATGAAGATGCCGTTGTAGCAGCTGCAATGCAGGAGCAATATCAACCCGGTTTTGCAGGTGATGTGATTCCAGCTGGTGAAATCGGCAAAGTACTCTCACTAGCAGATAGAATCGATACCTTGATGGGTATCTTCGCCATCGACATGAAACCCACTGGCAGCAAAGACCCATTCTCGTTACGTCGTGCTGCTTTGGGTGTGCTTAGAATCATTATCGAAGGCGGCCTAAATCTGGACCTGAAAGAAATGCTTACTCAAGCTGCTAATGGCTTGTCAGGTAAAGTAGATGCAACACCTGCAATTGAAGATACATTTGCCTTCATTATGGAACGCCTTAAAGCGTATTACCAGGATCAAGGTATTAGCAGTGATACGGTAAATGCTGTTGCAAGCTTGAGCCCAAGTTACCCATTAGATTTTGATCAGCGTGTTAAAGCGGTTGCAGAATTTGCGAAAATGGCAGAATCAGAATCGCTGGCTGCGGCAAATAAACGTATCAGCAATATTCTGAAGAAAGTTGAAACAGAGTTTCCTACGCAAGTTGATGAGTTGTTACTCAATGAAGCTCAGGAAAAAACATTGCATAAAGCGATTACAGCTCAGCAAAAAATAGTTCAGCCGTTATTTGCTAATGGTGATTACTCAGCTGCGCTTTCATCACTCGCGGTATTGCGTGAAGACGTCGATAACTTCTTCGATAACATTATGGTGATGGATGATAATATCGCGTTGAAAAATAATCGTTTAGCGCTACTATCACAGCTACGTCATTTGTTTTTAGAAGTTGCCGATCTATCCAGACTTTAAGTTTATCTGGAAGTCTGATAAGAAATCTGTAACTTCGATAACCATAACTTATGAAGATACTTTTTTTTCGGTCGATAATATTTGACCGTCTATTTTAAATCGACATCTTTATCGACGCTTGGTAACTTTAAACGCACGTAATATCCCGTGGAGTTAGCTATAGTCACAACGAGTTGATATTATTTTTTGCAAGTTAAGTTTAATAATTAAAAATAAGACAGATACTCTCCACCTCAGGATTACCTTGCTAAGTAACTGAACTGACGTCTTATATTTTTATATTTAATAACTTACTCGATGTGTATTTACGTTTACACATTTGGGAAAATATACTTTGGCCAAGAAGCGCTTAAGCTAAATAACCACGTAACTTGCAAATGTGCAAAAGCCAAATAAAGTTGTGCCTCTCTGCCGGGGAAAGCAGAAAGGCACGGGGTAGAGACTGGTAGTTATTTTATTTTTATTTATTAACTAAACTACTCATCGCCTCAGGGGCTTGCTTAAAATTCCATTCGAGCTTTATTAAGCTTCTTTGTATTCTGTTTGAATTATTATCAATCCATTTTGTTATGCCTAGTATTATGCAATCGCAGTGCCAACTTTATTTAAAAAGCCCTAAGATATTGTTTTTATTAAATAATATAGTTTTTATTTAATGTGGCACTCTCTCTTCAGAGTGTCAAAACTCTGTCACATGCTGACAATTTAGCGTTTTAAATGTCACTAATGTCATGTTTAAACGTGTCACATTAACAAAGTAGAAAAAAACCGTAGAAAACAATTAATTGATAACAATTTGCAATTCAGCCAAAACTAATTTAAAACTCATCTGTCTAAACTGTAAATTGAGGATGAAAAATGAAAAAAATGATAGTAGTGGTGCTAATTTCAGCATTTAGTTTATTGACCTTAAATGGCTGCAGCACGATTGCGGGGGCTGGTAAAGATATTCAAGATGCAGGTGGAGCTATTTCGAAAAAGGCCGAGAAAACCAAGGAGAAAATGTAAGGTATTCTCCACACATAAAAAAAGCCCTGTTTTAAAGGGCTTTTTTTATGTGTTTAAATTGTGTTTTAAGAATATTTAATAATGATTCCATTTATTAGTGAATAATTCGTTCTTCCACCGTATAGAATGGCGTAATATTTTCAACCATAAACTGACTGATATCTGGGTCGTCCTGATCTACTACATAAAAATCAACCGTCTCATACATCATGTCATCTTCGAGCAATGATATTTTCTGAATAGCAGTATCGATGATTTTTTCAAACTTGCCTTTACCTTGAATCCCCACCATCAAATGTTCTTTATCATCATCTTCTGGTATTTGAATAGTGCCTAAATAGGCTGCTTCAACTTCTTTATTTCGTGAGAAGTATTCTGTCAATACACCGGTGAAGCTTTTAGAGACATTCTCAGGTATACCTAGAAGTACTTCAGTATGCTCATCGAGAGTGTGCTCACTATTCACCATTAAGTCAGTATCGAGTAATACTGCTATGTCGTCTGGGTCAAACTCCATTCCAAATTCAGAATTTGGGTTTAGTACCAATGGTGCACCCATGGTTAATTGAAACAGATCGACTGTAGTAAGCTCAAGATAAGGCTCATCAGTCGCGATTGCCTGCTGTAGCATTTGTAATGATGTAAAAAATGGTACAACGGGGCTTTGATCGGTTTCGCGCTCCCAGTGCTGGATGATAACAGCTTGTTCTTCTTCTAAAGTGAAGTTGCCCGTATCTTCCTCTTCTGGCTTACCCAAAACGAATATTTTAGACTCCATCAGTGCTTCGTAAAAAGCAGGAGCCTGATTGTGATCTGCTGCTGCCTTATGTAATGCTTTTTCAAGATCGTTAGTTGGAAGTAACATCTATTTTCTCTTTTATTAATAATGTTTCAGTCCAAATTATACAGTTAAATAGCAAGAGTCAACCGATTCTAGATAAATGCTAAGAGCTATCTGATTACAGCCATGAGCGGACTATATAATTCATCTCAAAAAGCATTTACGACATAGATATTTATACGTCTGTCCTATTTAGTATTTATAGTATTTGGTAAATATTTCGATACATTTGAAACTCTAATGCACCGCATGCTTGGTAACAACGACAGAATTAACTACGGTTATTTTAGTTTCACTCGACCAATCACAGGCAGTTACTTTTGATGCCCACCTGTGGTAGATGGCAAACTGGATTTAAGTGCTGTATTAAACGCTTAGACTTAGCTATGTAGCTAGCCAGGCAATTTCCAATCTGGTCTGATCGCGTGACAGGTGTAGCCGGTTGGATAACGCTCTAGATAATCCTGATGATCTGGCTCTGCCTCCCAGAAATCACCAGCTGCCTTAACTTCGGTAACGACTGTTCCCGGCCATATCCCAGAATTATTCACATCGGCGATAGTCTGTTCTGCCATGGCTTTTTGCTCATCGCTGGTGTAGTAAATTCCTGAACGATACGATGTACCACGATCATTACCTTGTTGATTCAAGGTTGATGGGTCGTGAATCTGAAAGAAGAATTCCAATAAAGTACGATAGCTAATAACCTCAGGGTCGAATTCAATTTCGATGCCTTCCGCATGCGTACCATGGTTACGGTAAGTCGCATTTTTTACATCGCCACCGGTATAACCTACACGGGTAGCTATCACGCCGGGGCGCTTTCGGATTAAATCCTGCATGCCCCAAAAACATCCGCCTGCAAGTACTGCTATTTCATTACTCATCGTTCACTCCTGGTATTCCTAATATCCATTAATATCATTCTGAGGTCACCCCGCTACTTTTAGCGAGCTTTTATTGCGACTGAGTCTTACCCTATGGGTCTACTTTTGTAAAAAGCATTTGTTTTGCTTCGCTCAGCTCATTTTGTTGTTTGAAACATTAAACTCGATTATTAGCTTTAGCATTAGGTGTTTTTTCTCATATTTAAATCAGAACATGTGCTTCGGCTAAGCTCTTTTTACTAAATCAACAGCTTTGGGGTTTATCTTTAATACTTCCTCTAATTTCGGTTTTATATACGTTTGACAAAAAGGTTTCTCAGGGTTTTTATAGTAGTAATCCTGATAGTCTTCTTCATTAATTTTGAATGCTTTGAATGGCAATACCTTTGTTATCAAGGGCTTTTCAAAGCTTGTTTGTAAGTCGACTAGCACATTGCTTACTTTAACCGAGTCTTCCTCACTCAACACATATACTGCACTTCTATACTTTTGCCGCATCGAATGATCTGATGTCGAGCTATGAGTATTTAAATGAATCTCAATCAAGTCATTTAGACTGATTTCATCTTGATTGAATTCAACCAGTACGGCTTCAGAAAATTCAGTGTGAGGCCCAGTCGATGAAATCCATCCTTGTTTAACCGACTTTACACCTTTTAGTGATAAAAATACTGCCTCAGTACACCAATGGCAACCGCCACCTAAACCTATGCGATATAAACTATTGTTCTTGATTTTTATTTCCAACCCTGCA
Source organism: uncultured Gammaproteobacteria bacterium (assembly GCA_963760355.1). GTDB lineage: Bacteria > Pseudomonadota > Gammaproteobacteria > Thiotrichales > Thiotrichaceae > Cocleimonas. Next base: position 13,021 of record CAVXCT010000022.1, read on the forward strand.
GTTTTACAAAATAAAATCTCAGAGTATCCAATTTCTAAATCGATGCGTAATACTGTTGTCTCAACCTAAAATAAAGCAACATAGTTGAATAGTTAAAACCATAATGTTGAAATCATAATTATTTGTTGGATCGTTGCTAAACTAAATGAACAGCTCTAAAAAAGTTAATAATTTTTACACTAAGTAATACGAAAATTTACTCACACTGGATCAAGACCGATGAAAAAAACAACTATCAAACCTAGAGTAGCAGATGCTGCAGAACAGGTAACAAACTCCTTAAAAGAAAAAGGTTTTACAATATTTGCAGATGTTGATCATCAAGCAAATGCGCAATCTGTTGACCTTGAAATGCCAGCAGCACGCTCGATCATTTTTGGAAACCCAATGGCGGGCACTAAATTAATGCAGGCTGATATAACCATCAGCCTGGATTTACCTTTACGTTTAGCCATCATCGACAATGATGGCGAGACTCAACTGATTCATCAGACTACTGAGGATTACACATCCCGCTATCAAGTCAAAAATCATCCAATGCTGGAAAAAGCAGAAGGATTATTTGCTACGCTTGCAGCTGAATTAAATCAATAAAATCCTGTTTTATGGATATCGATAACGTTAGAGAAGTCCTTAATCAAAAGCTCCTGGAACAGCTGGCAATTTTACAAACGGCAACCGCTGATGCGGAATCTATACGTCACCCGCATTGCAGAGATGCAGGCGAAATTGCCGAAGAAAGAGAGCGCGCAGTAATTATCGATAACACCTTACGAAAAGCCCAACAAATTATTCATCTTATCGAAATTGCTTTGAATAAAATGACAGAAAATGAATATGGCTTTTGTGATTGTTGTGGGGGTGACATTTCTCCACAGCGATTGAACATTGCCCCGGAAGCGGCACTTTGTCTAAATTGTCAGGAAAAAGCAGATACTTAGTCTAATCAAATAAAATATGGTCACCCCCCTACTTTTAGCCCTTTTTTAGCAAATATAAACATTAACCTAGATTAAGTTTCTAAAACGAATATTTCTCTACACTGCGTTTAGACTATGACTAGTTAAGTCTCCAGAATCAATTTAAGGTGCAGAACTGCTATGAAAAAAATATTCTCGATATTATTACTTATCACAATCAGTATGTCTTGCGCAGCTTACGATAAAAGTAATTTAACGAAAAAATGGCAGATAACACCTTATGACTTATATCTGGGTGCGCAGGAAGCTTATGATATGAAAACCAGTAACCCCGAAAAGGTGTTGTTGCTGGATGTCAGGAATGAAGCAGAGCTTCATTACACCGGAATCCCCGATACTGTCGATGCCAATATACCTTATCGTTTTGATTCCAATGAATGGAAAATGAAGAAAAAAGGTAATTTTGGCACGTTTAAAATGCCTAAAAATGAGAACTTTGTTGCCGCAATAAAAAATGTGTTAAAGACAAAAAACATGAATACCGATAATCCTGTCATAATTATGTGTGCATCTGGTAGCCGAGCACCCTTTGCAGTTAAAGCACTGCATGAAGCGGGATTCAAAGAAGTTTACTCTCAAGTTGAAGGGTTTGAAGGAGTCAAAGCAAAAACAGGAAAAGATAAAGGAAAACGGACAGTTAGCGGCTGGAAAGTAAGCGGGCTTCCTTGGACTTATGATCTTGTACCTGAGAAAATGTATTTCAATTTTGCTCCCAGCGAAACCAAGTAAGACCAGGTAAAGCCAAGCAATACCCTAAGTAGAATAAATACATTCCATAAAAGGATTGATAATAAAACTAATCTAGATTAAGAGTTTACATTTTATAGGTGATAGGATTATTTGAACTTAAAACTAACCTAGAATAATCATATGTCTAAACTCTTTACCATTCTAATTTCAATTATTGTTGGCGTTGCACTAGCAGCATTTATCGGCGCGAAAATGTTGCCAGGATTTATGATCAAGGAAGTGCAAAGCCCACTTGGTTTCGAGGCAAGTGTTGAAAAAGTGATTGAAAATGCCAAAGGCATGGGATGGAAAGTTCCTAAGTCGTGGAAAATCGACTTCCAGAAAAACCTGCTAAAAGTGGTAAAGGTTGATGTTGGACCTAATCAGGTTATCGGCATGTGTGACCCCGATGCGGCTGCTAAAATACTCATTCACGATGAACTCAAGAAACTCGCGGTGATGATGCCATGCAGTATTGCTTTTTATGAAAAAAGTGATGGCAAAACCTATATCTCAATTATGAATATGGAGATGCTCGGCACATTATTTGGTGAAAAAATCAGTGGCATCACATCAGAGTTAGCGCCACAGATGGAGCAAATGATTACCCTTAAAGCGGAAACAACTAACTAAAATTCTCTCCTGTCAAAACACTTATACACAGCATGAGTGTCTAACCATTAGACATACTTCTATAGTGGTATTGCGCTAAATTCATTTCTTTAACTATACTCCGTAATAAACATAGATTAATTTTACGTTGCGAGCGTTATAATAAAGAATGAGAATGATAACTCAGAATCTACCTAAGTGTGAGGATTGTGCTATACGCAATTCTTCATTGTTTGGTCAATTAGAAAATGAACATTTAAACAAAGCGCGTGTATTAAGGTCGCACCAGATAGTTATTCCTGCAGGTGAACACCTTTATCACGAAGGCGATGTATCAGACAAAGCTTATACTCTTCACACTGGTTGGATAAGCCTGTTCAAAAACCTTGAAGATGGAAATCGTCAAATTCTACGCTTTGCCCTACCTGGTGATTTTCTTTGTTACAAAATGGGTAAAAATAAAACTTTAGACCACAGCGCCATCGCGCTGTCTGAGGTTACACTGTGTGCTTTTCCCATAGATCGTTTTCGTAATGTCATTGCAGAATTACCTGAATTATCTTTTGCCATCAGCGCCATGACTGAATTGGTCGCAGAGCGCTGTCACACCGTACTTACTTCGATTGCTAGCCACACAGCAGAAGCCAAAGTTGCATATTTACTGTTGAGTTTGTATGTAAGAGAGCGGGTACTAGATAAAGATGAAGATAACTGTGTGCAATTCCCTATAACCCAGGAAGATATCGGGGATGCGATCGGTTTAACCTCAATCCATGTCAACCGGGTATTTCAAAGCTTGCGCAAACAGGGTCTTATTGAATGTAAAAGCAAATGCCTGTGGGTGCCTGATTGTGAAAAGCTTGCCAAAGTAGCCAAAGTGAGTTTGCCCGAGCTCAAGCAGTTAATGTGCACATAGCTATAACAAAAACTAACATATATTAAGTCACTCAATCTCTCTTCGCTTTATTATGCTGTCTAGGATAAAGCAAGTAGGTCTTTATTCTCTCCTCCTTGATACCCTTATTTCCTGACTTTACATTCGGAAATAAGGGTATTTTTTTAATGTCTCTTCATCCTGCTTTGTTAAAAGCAAATACAAGTTGTTACTCAATCCGGCTAGAAAAGGATAGATTGCCATGGATACGAATAAACAAGTTCATTCTTTCTTACATTTAATCGAGCAAATCGGCTTACTCATCATACTCATTGCAACCATCATCGCAGTTGGTCAGGAAGTCATGGTGATGATTAATCAAATGAAAGTTGAACTCAAAGATCTGCTGTTGTTATTCATTTATCTTGAAATCATAGCTATGATTCAAATCTATTATGAAGAACACCGCCTGCCGATACGGTTTCCCATTTATATAGCCATTGTCGCACTTGCCCGATTTATTATTCTGGACTCCAAATCATTTGAAATGTGGCACTTGCTAGAAATCGGTTTGACTATTTTGATACTCACTGTAGCCGTGTATGTGGTGCGTTACGGTCATGTAAATTTACCTTATTCATCCAGCAAGTCAGACGAACAAAAAGATAGATAATTATGACTGAAACAGATAAGAATGAGATTCCAGAGCAAGGTGAAGAAACAGTTACTGCAAGTAAGGTAGAACCCAAGCTTAAAAAGAAGGCTAAAAAGAAAAAAGCTTCCAGTTCAGCAAAAGGCATCGAAACCATGTTCCGCAATGCCTACCGGGCGCAGTTAGACATGCTTTCATTAGCAGCGACTCAAGCCAATATCATGATTTCACTGAATGGTGTGATTGTCTCCATACTCATGGTAACCGGTGGTTTTATCTATGCAAGCTCACCAATATTTATACTGCCTGCAATAGTTTTCCTGATTACTTCTGCAACCTCCATCTACTTCGCACTGTCTGCTGCATCACCATCAGCAGCACCTGCACATACCAGGGCGTTTTGCTGCTTGCGTGATGTTATCAAAGGCAAAGCCAAACTCCGGGATTTCAAAGATTATATGCGCTTGCCAGAGCAGCGTTTTAATCGGCAAGCCTCAAATATACTGATCTTCGAAGACTTTGCTACCTTAACTCGCGAGACCTATCTTCAGCATATGGCAGAACTCATTCAGGAGCCGGATCAGATTTACGAGAAAATGAGTGACCACCTATATCGACTAGGAATCATTGCCAATAATAAATACACCATGTTGCGCTACTCGTATTCGGTATTTCGTTGGGGATTGATACTTTCTATTTCGATATTTTTACTGCTCAAGGCTTTGCAATATTACTTTCCACAGGATATCGAATTAACAACCCCCGACAAGGCTCAAAGCAGCATCATGAAATTCAATGGCATTTATGAGCCATCCGGTGTGCAGCAATTACCAGATGGTCGCCTGATTGTGATCGAGGATGAAGCTGACAACCCTTTACATATTCTTAATCTTAAGAAAAATGGCGAGCTCTCTGAGGATAAATCTCTAAACTTGCTATTGCGGGTAGCATTTCGCAGCAAGCTAGATGACCTTGAAGCGATTACCACCGGACCTGATGGTTATTTGTACGCAGCCACTTCGCATAAGCGCACCAGAAAAGGTGTCCGCAAAGCAGAGCGGGAACAACTGATACGTTTCAAGATTCAAGGTAACAAAATTATTGATACTGGCGTAGTTACCAATCTATTAGAAGTAATCAAAGAATCTGCGATTCTTGGCGATGTCGACAAACAAGGTGAAGGTGGGCTATACAATATCAATATAGAAGCAATCAGCTTCAATAAAGACAAACAATTGATGATTGGCCTTAGAGACCCGCAACTCAATAACAAGTCAGTTATTCTAATACTTGAAAACCCTGTGGCAATTTTTACCAAAAAAGAAAAACCACGCTTTTCTAAAACACCTTTGCTGCTGGATACCCAGGGTGGAGGCATACGCGCAATGAGTTATGATCCCAGACTCAAAGGCTATCTGCTGACCAACGAAATCTATGGCGAAGGTAGCAACCTCAAACATTCACAAATTTATTTTTGGGATGGCAACATAAAACACAAACCAAAATTCATCAAGCTCCCCAATGTAATTAATATGCACAGCGTTGAGGGTATCTCCCCAGTAACTATTGGTGATGAACCACGTGTTTTATTGATTAGTGATAACGGCGATATCAAACAAAACAGGTCAGCAAACTATCTATTCCTGGATTACCATCAACTTGGAAGTGCTGATTAAGTTACAAAAGCCACCCCCTTACTTTTTACTCATTTTATTCGCCCTACGGGTCGGCGTCACTTCGTTCCTGCGTTGTCTACGCTGCGCTTCGGCTGAATGAAAACTGGTTTTTGTTGTTTAAAAACGATATTTTGAATTTATCCAGAACTCGTGTTTTTTCTAATTTAAAAGGAAAACACGCCCTTTGGGCCGTCGTTCCTGCGTTGTTTTCGCTACGCTTCGGCTAGCCCTTTTTTGTTATAGCAATATTCATCCTTTACTACTTTAAACGTAGTGAATTTAAGACGACCAATAACGAGCTTAAAGACATACCAATCGCAGCCATCCAGGGCGTAACGAACCCCATAACCGCAGCAGGTACGGCTATAATATTGTAAGCGATTGCCCAGCCTAGATTTTGCAGGATAATTTTACGCGTCTTTCGCATCAACTTAAATGCAGGGGCGAGTTGCTGAAACCCTTTAGATAACAAAATAAAATCACTGTGATTTTTTGCCAGGTCAGTAGCATTAGAAAACGTCATGGAAACATCTGTGGCAGCCAAAGTAGGCGCATCGTTTATACCATCACCAAACATCATGATTTGGCAATCAGGAGAAGCTTGGCGCTGCTGATGCAGCCACTCCAGCTTATCTTCGGGGTTCAGGTTGCCATGCGCTTCAGCAATCCCAAGTTGTTCCGCAATCGCCTTTACGCTATCTTCATGATCACCGCTTATAATCGCCGTTTTATTAATCCCTAGTTTCTTTGCAGATTGCAGAAATTCTACTATCCCGTCTCGCAGGGGATCGATTATTCTTAAAACCGCCTGCAGTCCTTGTTCATTGCTCAGGTACAGTACTGAATTGCCTTGATTTCTCCATTGCTCAATATTATTTTTTAGTTCCTTATCTAAGGACGCTTCTTCAACCTTTGTTAAAGTCATATTTCCCAACGACCAGCAGCTTCCAGCTTGCAGCTGTTTAAATTCGGCCTTAACACCTGAGCCCGCAATATGCTCGATATTGCTAGTAATAAAAGCATCCAGCACTAATCCTTTTTCTTCAGCCACTTGAACAATCGCCTTGGCAAAAGGATGATGAGAACCTTGCTCCATTGCTGCCGCGATACTCAGGCAGTCTTCAGCTGATAAACCTGCAGTGGGAATAATTTGCTCCAGGGTTGGAATGCCCGATGTGAGTGTGCCTGTTTTATCAAATACCAGCGTATCGATATGACTCAGCTTTTCGATGGAAGACATGCGCAATGGCAATAGGTGAAATTTACTTAAGCCGGCAGCGCCAAGCGATAAAGAAACCGGTGCAGCTAATGCCAGAGCACAGGGACAGGTAACAATTAGTACTGCTATGGTATTGGCTAAAGCATCACCAGCACCATTGGTAGCCCACATTGCCCAGAAAAAATAAGTCAGCACAGCGATGGTTAAAATTACCGCTACAAACTTAGTTGCTACCTGCTCCGCTATATCCACATAATAAGGTCGATGGCTAACACTCCGTTGAGTTAACTGGTGGATTTCATTAATGGTCGATTCTGATCTACCAGAGGTGACTTCAACCTCAATCACCTGCTCAATATTGATCGATCCACCCATCAGAAAATCGCCCTTATTGTGAGTCACGGGCCGTGATTCACCAGTCAGCAACGACTCATCAAAACTACTTGTGGTAGATAGCATATTGCCGTCTACTGGCAAAGTTTCTCCGGGAGATAACTGGATAAGATCACCTGCGTTCAATTCAATCACAGGCACTTCTGTCACCCCCCCACTTTTAGCTATTAATTGCGCTGTTTGGGGAATGATTTTTGCAGAACGATCTAATAGTGCAGTCGCTGTGATTCTTGTTCTTAGTTCGATATAACGTGCGATTAATAAAAATATTACGAACATCGCGATGGATTCAAAATACACATCTTGCTGCTGTTTGATAGTGCTCAACAGACTGCCAAACCAGGCCACCGACAAGCCAAGCGCTACCGGAACATCCATCCCTAAAGTTTTGTTTTTTAAATCACGCCAGGCATTGCGAAAGAATAATTGCCCGGGATAAGCCAGCAGCAAAAAGGTGCTAGCCACATTGATCCAGCGAGAGATTTTTATCCATAATGGAAATTCGCCCTGACTATCTGGACCACCGTAAAAATAACTACCTATAGCAGATTGCATGACAGCCATACCCAAAATCAAGGCAAAGATTATTCGTTGAATGCTTCGATGCTTTTGCTCTTCGTTGAGGGCTTCCCGCTGGGTTGGATCAAACGGGTGGGCGTGATAACCAATGTTTGTAATCGCGCTCAAGATTTCGCTGAGTTTCACCAGTGCTGGATCCCATCTGACTCTGACTTGCTGGCCGGTATAATCCATCTGCACATCAATTATGCCTGTTAGCGCACGTAATGTTCTTTCATTCAGCCACAGACAGGCAGCACAGCGAATTTCTTCAAGTATTAGCCACGCTTCTTTCCAGTTATCGGTTTTATTGGTAGAAACAAACTCGCGCTGGATTTCTTCGTTATCATATATTTTGAGTTTATCCAGAAGCTCAGGCAAGGCGGTATTGTTTAACGAAGCGGCGTTGCCTTCACGGTGTTTATAGTAATCTGCATTTCCAGAGCTTACGATAGCTTCACAAACTGCTTTGCAGCCATGGCAGCAGAATTCCTGCTTTTCTCCAAAAACAATCAAAAAGGGCGGGGGGGTGTTTACAATCGGCAAACCACAATGGAAGCAGTCGTGTTTAGACATTCTTATCTAGACTTATTAGAAATGAGTAAATTAAAAAGCCCCTCTGATTGTATACCAGAAGGGCTTAAGAAAAAATTGATGACTGAGATATTATGAAGAAGGTTCTTCTGGTGGATCTGGTTCTTCTGGCGCATCTGGTTTTTCAGGCCCTCCGTCCTCGTCTGATTCGACCACAAGTAGCTCATCACCTGTGCCAATCGATGCATAGTACTTGGCAAGACCTTCTATTTCTTCTTCAGTTAATATCTTCGAAATAAAACGCATACGACGATAAATATCGTTTTCGCGATCATCATCACGATATGCTGTCATGGTTGTAACAAAATAGGTTGGACTCTGTCCTGCCAATGCTGGCACATCTACAATCGCACCTTCACCATTAGGCCCATGACAACCAGCACAAGGGGGTATAAAACGCGAACCATCACCTTTTATTGCCAGCTGGACTGCCTCCGGCGGAACATCCTCTGGAGCTACACTTGGCATAGGTAAATCCTGCGTGGCATAAAAAGCAGACAAATCTGCAAAATCCTCTTTAGTCAGGCCTCTGATACGTTTTTGCATGTCTCTGTCATCACGCTTTTTATCCATGTAATCAACTAGCTGTTTGTAATTTGCATGAGGTACCTGGCCTGCTAGATAGGGGGTATCCTCTTCTTCAAGTACATCTGGATCAGTACCATCTACTCCGTGGCATTTAGCACATTTCTTAGCCAGCTTTTTACCTTTTTCAGGATCACCATTCGCGATTAAATCACGATTTTCCTTAGTCCAGGCAACATTTGATGATGGTTCAGCGCTCGCAGTATTAATGCTTACAACCCCCATAAATAAAAGACTAAGCAGCATAATCATCAATTTAAACTTGTTAATAACTTTCATTTGCATGTTTATATACTCCATGGGAATGCGCCGTTAGTTTCCATGAGGAAGAACTGTAAGATCGGATAGCCATAACTCGCAATCATGTAAACAACAATCACTCCTACCCAAAAGCCAAAGCCATTTAATAGCTTAGGTAATTTCAATACCGGATGGAAGGGCTCCGCATATTCCATAACCGGCGCTACTGCTGCTTTGCGTGTAAAGTGTGAGAACAGCAAATTAATTACTAGTAGTACAGCAGAAACAAACAAGATAATGCCACCTAGGAACATAAATAACTCAGTGGTTGCCCAGGGTGCAGTTATTTCTTCACCATAAGGTGGCACACCGATGCGACGTGGCTGACCCAGGATACCAAGGATATGCCATGGAATAGTCAAGGTAATCATGCCAATGAACCACGTCCATAATTGCCAGAGCGCCATTTTATTAGAGAATATTGGACGACCCGTCATGGAAGGCCACATATAGTAAGCTGTCGACATATACATAATGACGGTTGTTCCGGCAAAAATAAGATGGAAGTGACCTGTTATCCATTGTGTATTGTGAACCAGGGTATTCATCGAGTAACTAGCGTTAATCATACCCCCCCAACCACCAACAGTAAGCATCAGTAATGAAAGACCACCAGAAAGAACCATTGGATTACTCCAATTAAGTGCTCCAATCCAACCAAAGAGTCCTTTACCACCGCGTAAACGTCCTGCAACTTCCATCGATGCAATCACGGTAAAACCAGTGATCAAGGTTGGAATTGCAACCATGAAAGTACCGATCATGTGCACAAATTTCCAGCCTGCCGCTTGAGATGGATCAACGTAAAGATGATGCATACCAATAGGAACACTGAAAACTAAAAGCATCAGAATAGAAACTCGAGAAATCTCGTCACTGAATAGTGTTCCACCGGCAGCTTTTGGTACTAACGTATAGAATGCAATATAAGCAGGAATTAACCAGAAATATACGATCGCATGCAGTGTCCATGAAAACAGGGTTCGTGCTAAACCTACATCTATGGTATCGATCCAGCCCAAAGACCATGGAATTAACTGGAAGATAACTTCAAGACCAACTCCAAGACTGGTTATGAACCACAGAATGGCATTTGCAGTCATTGCGTACATTGCAAGAGGTACTGGTGCACCCGGATTTAACTTTTTCCAGTCAGTCATCGTCATGACCATCTGTAAACACCATACCCATGAACCAACAACCAGGAATAAGGCGCCGAAGTAGAAGATTGGATTAGCTTTGAGTGGCGGATAGAATGTGTACATGATTGACGCATTGCCGGTGAACAGCATTATAGCGGCGGCGGTTGTTCCACCAAGAGCGATAAGAAAACCTAGCCAACCAAGACCCTTACTACCCCAGAGTGGAATCTTCAGTGTGGTATGTGAAATCCAGTAACCAAAACCCATAATAAAGAAGGTGGTCAGTACGAAGCCCATGATTACACCGTGGCTTGATACTGAACGATAGTACAATTCGATAACTTCTATCTTGGGGAACATGCCACTACGTTCTGCTACCTGGTAAAGACCCATCAAGGCTGCCAAAGCAAAGGTAATAAAAGCTATCCATAAATTTGCTAATGCCAGTCCATTGACTTTCTCAGAGTTAGTAGAGCTCTGGCTTGCATCCTGCGACGACATATTTAAGGTATTTGCATCTACTTGCGCGGACATTATTCAGCCTCCTTTGCGAGTACTTTTTCAAACTCTTCCTTGGATACTACATTCAGCTGTGACCACATATAGTCATGACCCAAGCCACAAAATTCATTACAAAACATTGGAAACTTACCTGTTTTCTTGAAAGTGGTGTTTACTTCCGATACGTATCCGGGTATCAACATGGTACTCAGGTTTGTATTGACGGTGTGTACACCATGAAGTACATCAGCACTGGCCATACGAAATTTGATCGGCGTTTCCACGGGTACTGTCATATTATGAGGGAAGAAGCCATAGCGAGCGGCCACCATTGTTACCCTTAATGATCCATCTGGTTCTTTTTTAATGCCTATATTATCTTCACTGAATTCTTCCGTTAAATGCAGGCTTGCCGAGTCAATTGTTTCCACATTACTCGGCGGATGAATATTCTTGTTTATTGCATATGAAGCAAGGATTCCCATCATGGCAAATGCCATAATAAATGACAGATAAATCCACTTTTTTTCTGAACCGTCTACGTGCATTTGTGATCTCTCCTGTTTAATTCACTGGACCGTGAGGTATAAACAAGCCATAGAACATATATAGCCAGCCTAAAACCATTAAAACCGCGTATACCAATAACACAGCCATGGTTCCTTTAGGCGCTTCTGCTATCGCCTTTTCTTGTTCTTCCCGGGTTAGTTCAACCATTGATACTCTCCTTCATCAGGTTGTTATTTAGAAAAGATTCCTCTAGAGCCATCTTTAGACTTAGACTCGTCGACAGATAATTACACTTATCTTACATTAAATAATTAACATAGATTAGTTACATACCAGCAAAAATAAGTAAAAAAAGTGCCTAAGCCGAGACAACGTAAGAACGCAGTGACGTCGACCTGAAAGGCGTGTTTTCATTTTAAATTAGAAAAAACAGAGCTCTGCATAAATTCAAAATATCGTTTTTAAAACAACAAAACGAGTTTTCATTCAAAAAGTGGGGGGGTGTGATTTCACAACAAAAAAGCCCAGAAATTAGCTTTCAGGGCTTTTTTGTCAATTGAAATGATAAATAAATCACGGCCGCATATAAGCGTATCCTTATTGCTGTAACTCCAGAATACGAACGGCGCCCATAGGCACTCTGTTAAATCCTGAAATAATTTCAGGTCCTTGCCATCATCTCATTAACTGTTATAAAACATCAGCTTTTTACAATGCAAAGCGATTATTCACAGTCAGGCTCTTCTTCACCGCCTTTTTTCTTCTTATCTTTCTTCTTGTCTTTGTCACCTTCTGCTTTTTTATCGCCATCTTGCTCTTCAGCAACTTCTTCAGTCGCATCTTCTGCAGGCTTGTCAGCGGCGATAGCAATACCAGAAGTTGAAAATAAAAAGCCTATTAACATTAAAAATATGGCACAAAAACGTAGAACTATATTGGTTTTTTTCATTGGGGGGTCTCTTATTAATTTAAAGTCTAGGGCCTCTGACTTTTTAGAGGATCAAATATAAACTAGCATACTGGATACAGTTAAAAGTTAACGCAGATTAAGTTGTGTATGTAAATATTTGTAAACATTTATCGCATAAATGGCATGAGTTTTTCTGGCCTTGTAAATTTATTAATGTCATAACCCATGCGTCCCATGGATTGATTCATAACCGCCATGTCCTTACTCATGCGTTCCATGGAACCGGTCATCTGAGCCATATTGGTATTCATGCTCCCAATATTTTTACCCAGACCATTCATGTCACCACTCATGTTTCCCATACTAACCGTCATGATCTCCATATTTTTGGCAACGCCCGCAAAATCGTCACCCATACTTTTTTGACCATCAACCATACTGGTTGCCATCAAGGTCATTTTTTCTGCCATACCAGTCATATCTTTGGTCATAATATGTACATCATTACTCATTTGAATCACAGATTTTGTCATAGTTGACATATCGTTGCCCATGTTAACCATGAACCTCACCATAAAAAACCCTGCTAAACCTGCGATTATTAGAATAACCAGCTTAAATATAATATCCGATAATGGTTTTTTCTGTTCTCTTAAGTCAGTTGTTACTTGATTTGTTTCGGTCATATGCTCTCTCTTAAACCTGGTTTACATTAACTAATTTTGATTGCTGTCCCCTGCGAGGGTAAATAACTACCCTCCAATTCCATGTTTTGCTGAAGTTTCATCCATTTATTAATCTTAGGCTTCTCTAGTTGATGTTCTTGCAAAACAGCTGCCGCCATATCCAGGCCTCGTGGGTAACTATTTTGTATAACAGCGTGCATCCCCAACTCATCAAATTTTTCCTTTTGTTGTTTATTCCCCACTGACACCATCAATTTTAAATCCGGATATTTTTCCTGAACGATCGGTGCAAGTTGACGCGCAATATTATAATCTGCAAAGGTTATCACGATTGTTTTTGCACTCGACATTTTAATGGTATTCATTAAGCGTAAGTCAGTGGCATCACCAAAACCGACAGTATAACCACTTGCGCAGGCTTCTATAAAACAGTCATGATGGAGTTCAACACCCCGATAAATGATGTTATGCGCATCCAAGGCATTAGCTACACTTCTACCGACTTCACCCATGCCAACAATAATAACTTCCGCATCATTTTTCTTTGCATCAACAGCTTCGTATTTACTGACATTCCAATCTTTGTCCGCCTGCATTTTGGCAAACTTTCTCTCCAGATTTACCAGTATAGGAGCTAACGCCATGCTCGCAGCAACCGCAATAATCAAAATAGAGGAATATTCCTGCCCTAATCCTGATTGCATTGATGCCATAGCTAGAATAACAAAAGCAAACTCACTGCCCTGTGCCAGTAACATGCTCATCTGCAAAGCATTGCGGACAGGCATTTTTAGTAAGCGTGCCGCCAGGTAAGTAAAAATAAATTTAAGCGCAATCAAGACCAGTGCCAACACAGTAATCTTCCACCATTGCTCTAAAATAACGTCTGTATTTAGCGCCATACCCACCGTGATGAAGAAGAAACCTAATAGAAGTCCACGAAAAGGTTTTACTTCAGTCTGGATAACATGCCGATAAGGTGTTTCAGAGATGATCATTCCTGCCAAAAACGCACCCAGGGTTAAAGATAAACCAAATAACCCCGTTGCTGCAGCTGTTGCAAGCACAATCAATAGAGCCATCGCAGTAAAAATTTCGTCATCTTTGGATTTCGCCACAAAGCGGAAAAACGGACCTATAACAAAACGTCCGATCAAAATTGCAGTAACAAATGATGCAATGGCCTTCAGTCCGGCAATTCCGATTACTGTTGCCAGTGAGACATCTTTATTCGCCAATGAATTAGCCAATATCAAAAGAAAAATAGCGCAAATATCCTGAAATATCAGGACAGCTGTTGTGGATACCGCTACAGGGCAATTATTCTGCTGATTATCCGCCAGTATCTGGGACACTACAGCTGTGGATGACAGCGCTAGAGTTGCTCCAATAATAATCGAATAATCAAGCGGCAATCCAATAGCCAGAGCAATCAGTGCAAATCCGAATGTACACAAAATGACCTGTATAGGCCCAAGTCCTAAAATGTCTTTCCGGGCATCCCAGATATGACCCAGTGAAAAATGCAGGCCAATATCAAACAGAAGAAAGACCACACCAAGTTCGGCTAATAAGTGCGTTGTGTGACTCTCTTCTATCCAGCCAAGTCCATGCGAACCCACCAGCATTCCCGCTAGTATATAACCAACAATCGGACTCATATGTATCGGGCGCATTACTGCAATAGCCAGAATCCCCACAATTAGAAGGATAAGGACGGGCTGCAGGGTGTGGAGTTGTTCCATATTCTTATATTTTTAAAAATATTTTATAGATTGGCTTATTTTAATGAGTGTGTTTCAAAACACTGGAATATGTCAAAAAAGCACATTACCAAAAAAAAGGAGCTAAGTTGCCCCTTTTTCCAATAGAAAAACAGAACTTGCTAATCGTCATCATCAACTGGCTTAGCTGAATAATAGGAGGCTAATTCGTCAATTTCATCTTCTGTCAATTTTGCCGCAAGGCCACGCATCAGGCTGTAGTGATCATTGACACGATCCCCTTCCTGGAATGCGGTCATTGTATCAACGAAATACTCAATCTTTTGCCCATCAATTCGGGGAGTCTGGTAGCCTCTTTTTTGAGATTCATCGTTGTGACAGGAATCACAGGCCAGCATAAAGCGCTCAGGATCGCCTTTGACTGCCAGAACTGGGGGTTCTGCGCCATCGACCGCACCAACTTTTTCCTCCGCTGTCTGTGTCGCATAGTAGGCAGAAATATCTGCCATGTCTTTCGGACTCAAGTTTTTAACTTTTTTAAGCATTTGTTTGTTTTCACGCAATTCTACCTTGTAATCATGCAACTGTTTGAAAGAATAAGCCGTAATCTGGCCAGCAATACTCGGAGTATCATCTTCTTCACTTACCCCGGTATCACCGTGACATTTACTACATTTCCCTTTTTTCGCTAATTCTTCTCCGAGTTTAATATCCCCTTCATTCGCCAGTTTTATAGTTTCAGGTGTCCATTTAAAATCCTTACTGGGTTCTGCGGGATCTCCGTCTTGTGTCAAGGTATTGATAGAATAAGAAGGCAGTTTACTCATAGCCTCCTCAGCATCTGCTTTTGCTTTTTCAATCGCAGAATCCATTGATTTTTGCGCAGCTTCCTGCCCAGCTTTCATCATCTCACTGCTTTTCTTCATCATTGTATCCAGTGGGGTTTCAGCAAACCCTGCATGACTAGAAAAAATAAAAATAACAGCAAGTAGTAAATTTGATGAATTCACAGATAACTTAAACATTTGATGTTCCTTGTTTCAATAATTGATTAATGAGCTGATGATGTAACAACATCACGGTTATCAAGCACCTTCTTATCAATGACCGGAAAGGCTTGATCAAGAACAACCATTTCAACCGATGGTACAACTACCTTACCTTTTCCCAACAGTTTGTCCGCAGTATATTGTGAGAAAGAACGGTAATGTAACTTAGCCAGAACTTTTATCTGTTTACTATCTTCAGTAAGGTTAAAGGCGTAGTTGGAGTCTCTATGGCCTTTTGGCGGAATGGTATTCACATCGGTGAAGTGATCAATTTCCCAGGGGAACTGGGTGAATTTCCCATTTGCATCCACGGCATTTGCATTGAATATTACGGTTCCTGGAGGTAATCCATTTTTTGCATCTTTGGTTCCGGAGCGCAGCAACTCACGACCCTGGTCATCTGTTACAACCACTTCCAGCCATATTTCACGAACATTCACCAGGCTGGTAGGCAGGTTATGACCCGCCCTTTCATTGTTTACCCTGACAACCAGCTTATGTAAAGGCCCATTCTGATGATCCACAGACAGGTTTATGGTAGCCGCACTTTGTAAACGCCTGATAGCTTCTCTGGTTGTTTTTTGAGAACCTTTCTCACTGCCATTTAACAGAGATGTAATGACCGCATTACCACCCACAAATCCATGGTCATGCACTACCTTACGCATAGGTCCGCCTAATCCCGCAAAGCCACCAATTTCAGAGTTTTCAAGTTCTTTCGCTGGCTTCATTTCATTCGCCACCCGAATAGCGGTTGCAACGGGTACCATGTGGCAATCCATGCACTGCACGTCAGCTGTGGCATACGGAGAATATTTCCATTCGTCGAAGGTGCGTTCTATCGGGAAGTTATTAACCGGGTGAAATATATTGTGGCAGTTACCACAAAACTGCGAGCTGGAGTGGTGTTCCGAATATTCTGTTTCGTGAAATGGCGAGACCGGGTCAGGATCGTTCAAGGTTGCACGCTTTAACTGCCCCGGATCCATGACAAAAGATGCGTTACCATGCTCACCGACAACAGTTTTACTGATATTTGTACCCGACATGGTATGACAAACATCACAGGAAACGCCTTTCGCGGCAATCGAAGGCGCAGTAAATTTACCATGCAGGGCACCTTCGCTTTCATTGGGATCAAACTTAACCGTTTGCGTAGCTACACCGATGGGGGTATGGCAAGCGCCACAGTAATTCATCATTTTCCCGCTTAATGCTTTTTCTGCGAGCGCCCATTCGGCCTGAAAAACCGGGTCATTAAAAGCATTGGCATGCATTGACCCTTTCCAGCCTTCATATTGTCGCGGATGACATTGGGCGCAAACTTCGGGGTTGGTCCAGTCTTCCAATGTCACATCCCGATGCCCTTTAACCGATAAATAGGAAGGCTGATATTTTAACTCTTGATCGCCAGAAGCTTCGGGTACTTTCGCAAAAGCCAGGGGGGTAGATAAAAACAGCGAAAACAAGATACACTTGAAAATGGGTTTGGTACTCATCACGAAAATCCTTTTCTGGTCTATGTTGGGGGGTAGCTAAGGACATGAAACATAAAATTATGATCGGCAACTAGCGGCTTGCCTCATAAAATCGAGGAGATTTATCTAATCCATAACAACTCCAATCACACTAACTAAAATCAAAGATGGTCGCTTTAATCTATGTTAAGTTTTTAAATTTTAATTATAAAAAAACCAACTATTTGAGATTAACCATAAAATGCTTTTCCTGATTTGCATAGAAACTGAATGTTTTAATAGGATTTTATAAGGCATAAAAAGCTAGCGCCTTGATGGTTCCAGACAAGCTAAATTCAATCGAAAACAGTTACAATAGCCAAGTTTAAAAATGGGATAGCCGTATAAAAGAGACAACAGCCCTGGCTGGTCCAAAGTGCATGGTATTTTTTAAAAAAAGAGTGCCGTAGTGAAACGGAGACAACAGCTTTGTTATGTAAAGCTGACCCGAAGGGCGAATAAAATGAATCAAAAAGATAGGGGGTGCCAAATTGGCATCATCATAAATAAAAAAAGGGTTCTGAAAACAGAACCCTTTTACACAGATAAAACTGAATTTATCTATTAACCACCGGCAAAAATATCCGCAGTGATATTGTTCAACCAACTATAGGCGTTTTCGACAGCACGTCTATGCGCTTCATCAGATGCATCCATCGGCGTTAAACCACCTGCGACCTTAATGATCTTGGAACGGTCTTCTGCCAGACGATAAACTAGCTGCCACTGAAATACCCCAGTCTTTTGCAATGACTGAGTAGCAGGTATTGGTATAAGCAGGCGATCCAGGCTCCTCACCTTTAAGCATAGCTACAACTGCTGCCGCACAAACTTTACCCTGTGAGTTCGCAGCGTAACCTGATTTTGGCATACCCTTAGCAGCGCTGGAGTCGCCGATAACATGAATACCTTTGTGGATCTTAGACTCAAAGGTACCCAGGTCAACCGGACACCAGCCACTATCGTCGGTTAATCCGGCATCTACAGCAATTTTTCCTGCTTTTTGTGATGGGATGACATTGAGAACGTCGCCCTTGATTGATTTACCTGAAGCAGTGGTAATGGTCATGGCACCAGCATCCACTTTAGCAATGGCGTCTTTGGTGACATGTTCAATGATTGAATTGTCAGATTCAAAACCATAAAACTTCTTCCAGCCTTGCGTGAATAATCCGTATTTAGAAAATTTACCTTTAGGATTTACCAAGACGACTTTGGATTTTGGCTTTTCTTTTTGCAGGTACATTGCGATCTGGGAAACACGCTCCGGTGGTCCTGGAGGACAACGGAATGCTCCCACTGGCATGGCTATACACAACTGTACCACCATCAGCCATATCTGTAAGCTGCTTGCGCAATGTTGTAGTCTGCGAACCTGCTTTCCATGCATGTGGTATTTTATTAGCTACCTCTGCATCATAGCCTTCAATCATTTCATATTTAAAATCAATACCAGGCGCCACAATACAACGGTCAAAATCAAAACTGGTGCCACCCTTGGTAGTCACTTTCTTTGCTGATGCATCTATGCCAGTCACCATGTCATGTACTACGGTGATGCCTTCTTTCTCAAGACCGGCATAACCGTGCTTGAGCGAATCGATTGTACGACTACCACTTAAAACCTCATTACTAAGATAGCAAGTGTGATAGTCCTTATTTGCTTCGATTATGGTTACATCAAGACTGGAGTCCGCCATTTTGGCATACCTGGCTGCCGTTGCACCTGAAGTACCACCACCAACAACGACCACTTTTTTACCTGCACCAAATGCAAGTGAAGGGCATACCAATTATCCCTGTTGCAGCAACCGCTCCAAGGCCTTGAACAAATCTTCTACGACTATTATTTGTACTCATTATATTTTCTCCTTGGATGTAGTGCTTATTCGCCAGATGCATAATAATCAAGCAATGCTTCTATACCGGCAGGACCATTTTTCTTATGCAGTCTTCTTTAAGTTGTTTCGCCATTTTCTTACCTGCTTTACGATCACCATTTTGATAGTCCATCAATTGCGCAGATAGATAGGCTTTCCACTGACCTTTTAAGGAAACCAGCGTCATCATCGGCAACGGTACCGCCTTCACTATGACATTTTTCACAGTACTTATCGTGCAATGTTCGCACCATCGGTGACTTTGGCAGCATCTGCATCCTGTTTGACCGGAACGTACTTTTGCTTCTCGAAATACCCAGCCATGGCAGCGATGTCTTCATCAGAATAGCCTGTAGCCAGACGACCCATGATAGTAGAAGGAATATCACCACTCTTATAACCTTCCATGGTTTCCGTGAAATAAGTCGAAGATATACCAGCCAATGTTGGAATTGATGGACCAGCACTCTGACCCACCAGTACCGTGGCAACCTGCACAGGTATTTGCCAGCATTGTTGCGCTTGCTCCTGTCATGGTTTTTGGTGGTGCTTTTTTATCCGCTGCGAATGCAGTTTGAGATAGAATCAACGCTAAACCTGCAGCAGCTGCGATTCTTAAGGGGAATTGCTTCATTTTTAAACTCCTCATTGGTTTTATAATAACTAACACCTGTAAATTCGATTTATCTAATGTCCCCGGCTTTAAACGAAAAGTATAGTTCCTCGAAGATATAAACTATTGAGTATTAGAACAATAGCTTATGGCGCGAATTTTCCTAGCCTGAGGGACTATAATTTGATTTCAATAAAATTAAACTAACATAAGTTAATTTTTAATCTGTTATCCTTTAACTGTCATTTATCTTTCTAAGCCATAGGATGGGCAATAACCATATCGGAATTAAATTCGGCTATCTCACTGAGCTTTTTTTCATCTAATATTTCAAGACGCTTTTTATTGCAGTAAATTAATCCTTCATCCATTAACTCCTTAATAACTCTATTCACATGAACATTGGTTAACCCTATGGCATCTCCAATGTCTTCTTGTGTAATAGGAAAATCAATCGAACTTTTAGTATTACCAGGGTTAGCAGGTACTTGGTGCTGGACACGATAAAACAACTCAAGAATAATGAATGCAATGCTCTCCTTTGCGGTTTTTCTGCCTGCTGCCATTAAATGGTTTTGACATAAGGTCACATCACGAGAACGAATATCTACCATTCTCAATGCAACCTCCGGGTTTTCTTCAAGCATTGGCTTAAAATCATCACGCGGATAAGAACAGAGTACTAATTCTGTTACTGAACCCGCAGAATGTGGCATGACACCACTCGTATTTGTTTGAAAGCCTATTAAATCACCAGGCAGCAGGAATTGTAGTATCTGGCGTTTTCCTGAATTGCTTACGGTTTTATATATTAATCCCCAGCCGCTAAAAACAGTGTAAACATAATCGTGCTTTTCACCTTCCTGGAAGAATCGGGTTCTGGCGGGAATGATCAATTGTTCCTGACGAAAATCCTCTGCTTTCTCTAATGAACTATTAGATAATTTCTTGAATAGCGAGGTATGCCTGACCTCACACTCACTGCATTTTGTCATGGAAGACGTTACTTTTTCGATAGTATTAAAATTCATAATTGACTCATAAATTAGACAATCTTGCATCCCAGTGTATACCAATATGAAAAATTAGAATTAACCTAGATCAGTTCATGTAATAAATTAGATCTGGATCAACATGGCTTTTTCTAGTTCCCCTAAAACACAAACTTTTTTGTCTATATTTAATCTAGGTTAAAAAGAAATGATAAATAACTGGGATATAGTCCGAGGAAACTCATAGGTATCTAATAAAAAAACTATGGGCATTAACTCTTCCCACCGCTAGGGAGATTTGCATTCGTAAAATGAGGAGATATATTGCCATGAAGTCATCAGGATTAGGGAAGATCATCATTGCTGCAATATTGCTGATGATTAGCAATATCAGTTTTGCCGCAGTAAAGGAAATACCCAAAGAAATGTCTCAGGAGACACGTGAATGTGTTACCTGTCACAAGAAAAACAACCCCGGCATCGTTCAGCAGTGGGGGTCGAGTAAACATTATCAAGCTAAAGTTGGCTGTTACGAATGTCACGCTGCCGATGAGGGCGATGTAGATGCCTACATCCATGATGAAAAGAAAGTCAATAAGCTGATTTCGATTATCGTATCTCCCAAAGACTGTGCGAACTGCCACGAGAAAGTGGTACAGCAAAATAGCGAGTCACACCATGTAAAAGCAGGCCGCATCTTGGGTTCACTCGACAATCTGCTTGCCGAAGTGGTTGAAGGTAATAGTGATTTGATTACTGAAGGCTTTCCTAATGGTAACTCCTCCGCAGCAGTTAATGGTTGCTGGCAGTGTCACGGCTCTCAAGTCAAAGTCATAGCTGATGGACAGCTAGACCCAGCTACATGGCCCAATACCGGTATCGGTCGTATTAACCCCGATGGTTCTGAAGGCGCTTGTACCGCATGTCATGCACGCCATATGTTCTCAGTTGCGCAAGCTCGTGAACCAGATACCTGTGGTAAGTGTCACCTCGGCCCGGATCACCCGCAAAAAGAAATTTATGAAGAGTCCAAACATGGTATTCAATTCAAGGCGGCCAATCATCGTGGCAAGATGAATCTGGATAATCCGAAATGGATCGCGGGCGAAGATTACTGGGCAGGCCCAACCTGTGCGACTTGTCATATGAGTGCAACCCGCAACCAGGATGTAAATCACAATGTCGGTTTACGTATTTCATGGAACAACCGACCACCTGTTTCAGTTCGTCCAGAGATCACTGACAAGAAAATGGGATCACCGACTCAGCTGCAATCGGTTGGGAAGAACGTCGTGATAATATGAAAGATGTTTGTTCAGCCTGTCATACTGAAAACTACATTGAGAACTTTTATGTTCAATACGACAGCATGATTGAGTTGTATGGCAAGAAGTTTGCCAAACCTGGACAAGCTTTAATGGCAGCAGCTAAGCCATTACTCAAGCCTGCGAAATTCAGTAATAAGCTGGACTGGATCTGGTTTGAGCTATGGCATCATGAAGGACGCCGCGCAAGAATGGGAGCCTCTATGATGGCGCCAGATTACACCCATTGGCATGGTACTTATCATCTGGCCTTCCATTTCTACATGAAGTTTATTCCTGAAATGGAAAAGCTGATCGAAAAAGGTGCAGCTTCTAAAGATGAGAACAAGGTAGAGGCAGCTAAAGCATTACAAACCAAGCTTGATGAAATACTGAATACCTCAGATCATATGTGGTATCTCAACAAAATGACTGACAAGCAAAAAGCGATTCGTAAGGCTGCAACAGAAGAGTTCAAAAAGAAGTACAGCAAATAAATTCTGCTTACTAAATTATCAGGCTCTCATTTCGGGAGCCTGATTTATTTCAGAATATATTTTTTACTGATATAACCCTGTTATGTTGCTGTTTTATTAAATACAGAAACAGCGAAACACTAATCAAGAGATTATGCAATGCAATACCCAATCTTTACAAAACTAAAGCACACCCCCCCACTTATAGGCACTTTTTTAATGTTATCACTTGTTACAACGCAAGTGGTGTCAGCCAATAGCAGTGAGAGCACCGATAGCATTAGTGCGTAAAAAGCGATGATGGAGGCTATGCCAAAATCAAGGCAGAGGAAAAGCCAATCAACCATTATGGTCAGAATCAGAAAAGAAACAGGCAGAAGCTGAAGCTAAGTATCTGGACGCTATCAAAGCTGAACCAGAGAATAAGAAAAATTATGCCTATCTCGCTGGTTTGTATTTAACCAATAATAAAAATGCCAAAGCGATTGATGCCTATCAGGATGCGATCACCCACGACCCAGAAAACCCAAAACTATTCGCTGCAATCAGCATCGCTTATTTACACCAAGCGAAGCATGACATGGCAAAAGCCATGGCGGATCACGCATTAAAGCTTGACCCTAAGATGACTGAGGTAAAAAAAATAAACGAGTATATTATTGCCAAGCAAGAAGCCATCGAAATAGCATCAAAAGTACCAGCCTATGACACTAACACAAGTGGAAAAGGTCATGGTGCGGTCAAACCAAGCCTTACAGGTGGTAAACCGAATGATGCGATCCATAATCCAAAACAGTCAGAAAAATAAATGAAACGAGTTATCGCTATCAGCCTGTTGGCTATTTTAATAAGCGCCTGCGGGGAACATCGAGGGCAAAACATCAGCGAGTTTAGGGGTGAGTATCGATTTTACAAAGGGATTGCCGAGTTTTTCGACTGTAAATCTGCGAAAAAATACTACCTTTCAAAATCGGGAATTCACACTGAGCTACAAAGCTTTTATCAAAAGCTCAACATCAAAGATCATGATGTGTATATCAATATCAAAGGCTACCTGAAAGAAGAAAAGCAAATGGAAGGCATCGATCCGATAACAGTATTTGTGCCAGTTAAGTTACTGCAACATGACACAGATCGTGGGTGTGCTTTGGGTGTTCAACAAGGACAGTGAGATTAGACTTACAGCCTTGCTGATCTATGTCGAAAAACACCACACCTATTTTCTTAAGTATTTCTGGAAACAAACAACCTAATCATCCGAATTGACCAGACCTTTAAACACAGAATTGCCATAACCTAGTGAGCCAGGCAACTAGTCAAGTTCATGCAGCTATGACATGCGCAAGCTATAAACCATAACGGCTGAATATACGGGCATAGTTACGAATATCCAACTCTGCATAAATCTCTATCTATCCTGATTAATGACATATATCAGCTTTTACTGATTCATTAATTCTCCTATATCCACAAAATAGTACTATATTAAGTAAGTGGGAGATAATTATTGAGCATTTGATTATGAAAAAGCTAAAACACATCTGGTTTCTGAGTATTACGCTGATGATACTGGGTTTTATCAGTACCTCGTTGTCTGCTGCTGAAAATATAAAAGGTGCTGATACTAATAAAGCCAATACCACTGCTTTACAACAAGCTGGCGTTAAGAGCCCGGGTAGTGATTTATGGCGTGAAGTCCGACAAAGAGATTCCTTAATCACTGGGCAATCACAAGTCAAAGGGATTAATGCGGGTACCCTTATAGATACTAAAGGTAATGAATGGCGTAAAGTACGTATAGAGATGTTATTACCTTATGGTGGGTATTTTATTTTGGGTGCTCTAGGGGTAATTGCCCTTTTATTCATCGTTATAAGACGACAGAGAATACCTAACGGCAGAAGTGGTAAAACCGTAACCCGCATGTCTACCATGCAAATGATTACTCACTGGTTTTTAGTAGCCATAGTTGGTTTTATGTCTATTACAGGATTACTACTGCTATTTGGTCGATTTGTGATTATCCCTTTAATGGGTGCGAGTGCATTTTCTCCTATTGCCTCGGCGAGTAAGGAAGGGCATAACCTTATGGGTCCACTGCTGATTATATCTCTGCTAATGATGCTTTTTTATTACTTGCGCCATAATTGGCCTGCTAAAGGTGATCTCAAGTGGTTATTTACACTTGGAGGCTTATTCAGCAAGAAGCATTTAGAGGTAGGCTATTTTAATGCGGGCGAAAAGATACTGTTTTGGTCAACCATCATTCTTTGTGTTTTGCTATCAATCACAGGCTTATTACTCCTTTTTCCTTATTACGAACCCACCATTAACCGTACTCAACTTGCATTGTTAATTCATGCAATTGCGGCGCTGGCGCTTATTGCAATGGTATTCGGCCATATCTGGATGGTCTACACCGTAGAAGGAACTTTAGATGCCATGAATACTGGTGAAGTCGACGAGAACTGGGCTAAGTCACATCATTCACGCTGGTATAAAGAAACGACAAATACTGCAGAAACAGAAGCGGCTGAATCTACCTCACCAAGTGAAAACGCATCGGGTAAAAACGAAGAAGGAGCATACACATGATTGCCAATTTTATTGATGGTCCTTTATGGTACTTCTCATTATTCGTTTTCTTTGCTGGCGTTATCTTAAGATTAGGAAGCATCATATTTAGCAAACGCAAAGTTGATTTATCCGTAGCTAGAGGTCCAGAAGCACCCGGCGCATTTACAACAATATTTAGCCGTTTTGTGCCAGATAAGGGCATGTATCCTCACATCAAATTACAAGTGATTGCAGGATATACATTTCATTTGGGATTATTTGCGGTGATATTTTTTGCGGCACCACATATCAAATTTTTTGACGAACACTTTCTCGGCTTTTCATGGACAGCGCTTCCACACTGGGGTTTTATAGTTGCCGCAGAACTTGCATTTTTAGGATTAATTTTATTATGGCTGCAGCGCATAATGAACCCAGTCAGCCGTCTAATTTCTAATGCTGGAGACCATATTTCCTCAATACTTACCTTTATCGTACTGTTAACCGGCTGTTTGGCATTACTCGAGTCTTTCAGCTCATTACGATTACTGCACCGATTTAGTGTTGAATTGTTTCTTATTTATTTTCCATTTAGCAGTTTGATGCATGCTTTTACCTTCATCCCAAGTCGAGCGTTTACTGGCGCCTGGTTTGGGCGTCGTGGAATTAAATCCTAATCTCAGAAAACAAGAGGTCATTATGAGCGAAAGACTTGAAAAAGGATTAGCAGCACTTCGTGGACAAATGGATTCTAAAGTTGAATCTTTCTTCTCCAGTTGTGTGAATTGTGGAATTTGCGCTGAGTCTTGTCTGTTTTACACGGAAACCAAAGATCCTCGTTATACACCTATTTATAAAACAGAGCCCCTGCGTAAGCTTTGGAATCAGGAGTATTCATTTTGGGGTAAATTATCGAGTAAATTAGGATTATCAAAATCTCTCACCGAAGCTGATTTAGCTGACTGGGAAAAATTAGTCTATGACGGTTGTTCGATGTGCGGCCGCTGTAGCATGGTTTGCCCCATGGGTATCGACATTGCAGACATCATCGGCAGAGTAAAACAAGGTCTGGAGGCATCAGGGTACTCACCTCAAGATCTTGTTGCGGCAGCTGATCGAACAGTCGAATCTGGTAGTCCAATGGGCAATATCCTGCCCGCATTAAAGTCCCATATCAAACATATTGAAGCAGATACTGGCCTTAACGTTCCTATTGATGTTGAAGGCGCCGATTATATGACAACTATATCGGCGAATGAGGTCGTCCTTTTTCCTGAATATATAGCTTCTTTGACACGTATTTTCCACCATGCCGGTGTAAGCTGGACGATTTCGTCTGAGGCATTCGAAGCAACTAACGCGGGCTTACAGCTTGGCGATAGCAAGATAGCTGGAGAACTAGTAGGACGAATTGTTGCTGCAGCCGAAAAACTCAAAGTTAAAAATGTAGTCAGCCCCGAATGTGGACATGCCTATTCTGCGATACGTTGGAACGGGCCTAATTACTTAGGCAAAAAGTATAGCTTTGGGGTCGTCCACATTCTTGAATTACTGGACGAGCTTTACCGCAGCGGTCGTATAAAAACCTCTGGAATGGAAGCTTCAAAGATTACATTCCACGACCCTTGCCAGCTAGTTCGTCGTGGTGGTGTAGATGCACAACCTAGAGAACTACTTGGCTCTGTTGCTTCTAATGTAATTGAAATGACAGACCATGGCCGGATGAACTGGTGCTGTGGCGGTGGCGGTGGCGTTAGCGCTATTGAAAGGACTGAAGAACTCAGAATCCAGGTATTCAACCGCAAGAAATCTCAGCTTGATGAAATAAATGTAGAGACTATGGTTACTGCTTGTTCAAATTGCCGCACAGTTCTCGAAGATGGCCTGGATGCAAACGAAATGGATATCGAAGTTGTAGGACTAACCGAGCTGATTGCTGAGCATTTAGTGGAAGATAAAGTTCACGCTGCATCTTAATTGAGTTATAAGACTTTTTAGATGTTTTTAACAGATGCCCTTCGGGTCGTCGTTGCACTTCAACGTTGTTTCCGCTGCGCTCCGGCTGGTACTTTTTAAAACAAAAAAAGGCGGATCATTTGATCCGCCTTTTAGTTTTATACATCCAGATTTTCAGCTTATTCAGCGTACTTTCTTTTATGACCATGTCTCGCCTTGCGGTTTTCATGCATGGCTTTCTTTGCAGCTTGTTGCTCTGGTGTCAGTATGCCAGCCATTTTCTTTCGTTTTTCTGCACGTTCAATAGTCATTTGACGAAAAATAACAGACTCCTGTTCAGCAATGTTTGCTACTTCAGTATCGTAATTATCAGCAGCCACATCGAGATTCATCATCTTTGTGCGTAGTGCGCGTTTTTCGTCTCTTAAAGGCTTCATAGCATTTCTATGGTTCTGCATAAGCTCTTGAACTTGTGTCTTCTGCGTATCTGATAAGCCCAGTTTGGTAGACATATGCTCAAAACGCTTCTGCATAAATTCTGACTTATCCATGCCTTTCTTGCCGCCATGTTTGCCACCTTGCTTACAATTACCAGCGTAAGCCATTGTGCCCATTGCAACTGCGCCTGCAACCATAGAAGTTATAAATACTCTTTTTGTCATTTTATTTTTCATGTGTTCTCCATTTTCATAATGCTTACATTAATGTTTTAATTTTTTAAGTTAATTACTTGTCAGCTTTCGTTGTTCTATTGATTGTTTCGCTGGATTGATTATGGGGTTAAATGCTGTAAATGTGGGTTTACAGTATGTAAATTTATGTAATTTTAGTTTGCACATTTTGTTAATTTGCACATTTACTCATTTGCGAATTTTATTATTCATTTATCGGCAGTATTACATCCACACACAGCCCATCTTGTTCTCGATTACTAGCAACAATTTTTCCCTGATGAAATTCTATTGAACGTTGTGCTATCGCCAAACCCAAGCCATAACCACCGCTATCTCTATCTCTCGCTTCAGAGAGCCTTACAAAAGGCTCGAAAAGTCGTTTAATTTTTTCTTCAGGAACTCCAGAACCTTGATCACAAACTGAAATTTTCAGATTCGACTCATCATGTGATTCGAGAGTCACAGTGACTTCTGTACCTTCTTTGGTATATCTAATCGCATTTCGTATGATGTTTTCTAACGCTCGATGCAATAATTCAACATTTGCATTCAGTGTCCAGGATTGCGTACGGTGTAATACTACTTTTTTATTCTTATTAGTCGCCTCAAAATCACAATCTTTGATAATTGCTTCTAATAACTCGGCTATATCAATAAAATCTTCTTTTGGATATTGTGCTCCTGCATCCAACCTTGAGAGAGTTAAAGATTGACCTACTAACTCGTTCAGACGATCCGTTTCATATTCAATTCTTTGCATCTCGCTTTCTACTTCAGTACCCGTTTTCTTTCGTGCTAAACCCAATGCAACATGCATACGCGCTAAAGGAGAACGCAACTCATGTGAGATATCACTGAGTAATTGTTTCTGGTTATTAATTAAGCCTTGAAGCCGGGCAGCCATTTGATCAAAATCTCTTCCAAGGTCAGCAATTTCATCGCGACGACCACCCATTGCTTTAGCTACCCGCGTATCTAACTTGCCCTGTGAGAAATCTTTTGCCGCAGACTGCAACTTTTTAATTGGTTTTGTCAAATACCAGGCCAACCAAAAACAAACCAGGCTACTGAGTAACACTGAGATGCCAAACCATAAAATGAAAACACCTTGAGAATCATTAAAAGGCCGCATCATTCTTGATACAGTATTTCTATTATCAGCTCTTTCTGGTTTGGCAGTAAATATTCTGTAAGTAACGCCATCTATTGACTCAACCGATTCGAATTCATTTAAATCAAGTGCATCAACTGAAAAAGGGCGACCTAAAACATCATTACCTAGACCATCAACAACAAAAAACTTAAGGCGGCGCGATGAGAGTTTCTTATTTTCGAGGAATTCTATAGCTGCTTCTTCGCCACCGTAGTAAAGAATTTGGCGCAAAGATTCAACACGGTTATCAATAAAGCGGGACCTATAATCTCGTTGCTGGGTATCATCTAATTGTTTGATATAGATTGCAGTGCCCCATGAAACACCTACACCTATTAAAACAAGTGTTAGCCAAAACCAGAGGAAAATTTTCCAGAATAAGCGGCCCATTATTGGTTTACGATTGGACCGTTAGTTGATAACCAATTCCGCGTACGGTTTGAATTAAATCCTGATCATCATCACCCAACTTCTGGCGTAGTTTACTCATGTGCATATCAATACTTCGATCATAAGCGGTGAGTTTTTTACCCAATGCCTGCTCGGACAGTGTTTCTTTATCAACCACTTGACCCACTTGACGAGCGAGTGCCTCTAATAAGTTATATTCGCTACTGGTTAACGGTAAAGGCATAGATTTGAAGTAAGCTTTTCGTGATTTTGGCTGTACTTCCAGTAACCCTGTTTTAATTTCTTCTTGTACTTGCGGAGCAAACTGGGTTCTTCGTAAAACGGCCTTTAACCTTGCAACAAGTTCTCTTGGATTACATGGCTTGGGTAAATAATCATCTGCGCCCATTTCTAGGCCAACGATTCGATCTACGTCTTCACCCTTTGCTGTCAACATAATTACAGGTGTTGATTGGCTTTGGCGTAATTCACGCAATACAGAAAAACCGTCCATTTCGGGCATCATCACATCCAAAACAATCGCATCGTAATTTTTGCTACGCGCCTGAGTCAGACCAGCCAAACCGTCATGCGCCTGATCTACGCTAAAGGTTTCAGACTCAAGATATTCACTGAGCATCCCTGTTAATTCGGTGTCGTCATCTACGAGTAATATATCAGCCATAATCAATATCTAATTAATAAAGAAGCTCTATTTTGCCATAGGATGAGGCATTAGCTCTGTCTTTTACACAAAATTACAACGAATTACGTGTAGATACAGCAAATAGTAAAACAAAGTCTAATTTAGACTTTAAAAAAGTCACACCCCCCTGCTTTTAGCTATTTTTTTACTCTTGGTTTGATTTAGTTTCCTCGACAGTGCCCCAAATCGCATAAATTGGATCTGACGTTTTAATTTCTTCAAAATACTGATCATCCACAGGTCGTGGCAGACCGCGTTTCGAATAGGTATGTAAATCCACAAACAGCCCTGAATCTTTAAAATATTCCAGCACCAGCTGCATTCTCTCGAAAGGATGTAGCTGCGACCAAAGCGTTATCGCTTTGGTGGGAAACCAACGCTCAGAAAACGTCACTACAAACTTTCCACCGGGGTTAATAACACGAGCAACCTCGGTCATGATTTTTAGTGGATAGGTTAAATACTCAATCGACGCGGTACAAACGGCAGCATCAAATTGATCATCTGCATAAGGCAGTAGCTGGTACAAATTCAGATTCTGGATAGTAAAAACATTGAGTTGCTTGTTCGCCCCAAGCTCTTGTTGATTCATGCCCAAGCCAGTCACATGGCTCAATGACAGATCATCACTGATATGAGAATTCCAGCTACCCATTAAATCGAGAACTTTGGACTTTTCATCCAGTAGTTCACTGTACAACCTGGTAATTTCTGCCGTTGCGGTCGCATCTAAATGATGAACCATACGCGTTTCTTTATAGAAAACCGCATCATCAGTTTCATCTTCACGTTTGAATGGGTAATCCGCAAAATACGAAGGCTTTCCAAACTCAAACGGCACTTGCATACCTGGACCTCTGCTACCAATCATTTGACCGATATGTTTTTTCTTTCTTGATTCATTTGTAGGCTCCATCCACTCGACGATGGTTGCGGAAAGAGTCAAAAAATATTTTGCCAGGGGATGATTGCAATCACCGGTGATTTTGCCGCCTTCCATAGACATTATACGAAACGGTTTGAAATCTCGCGGATCAACGTCAAGCCCTTTACTGGCAACAGCGCTTGGATAATAACGGTACAACATGGGAACAATATTCTGGCCTCTAAAGCCAGTCTCGAAATCTTTCGCGTCAAAGGTTTTGACCTTGGCAGGATCAAATCTCACCCCCAGTAAAGAATCCGCAGGGAACGTTTCTGTATAGCTTTTACCTTTTGCTAACCCGGACAGTTTATCTGCAAAACCCTCAGGAAAAATGTCCTGAGTTAAATCAATATCCTGCGCATGAAAGACATCACAATGCTCAGCGCTGGAGCTTACCCAACTCAATGAGAAATCTATTTTTGCATGGGTATTTTTTGCCATTTTAAAACTGTCTTTGAATTTTTTTAACCGCCCTGACGGGCTAGAATTTCTCAGCAATTTATTTTTGCTTTTTTTGCCTTACAACCTGATAAACGAGATTGTGGACTTGATAATCCGTTAGTCTGCTGCGGTGTTCTTTTTTGCGGTCATCAAAATAACACTGCAAGGTTTGAGTGATAACGTTAAACGCCATTTCAGACCATGGAATATCTTCTTCGTCGAATAACTCTGTTTCCAGGCTTTCTATCCCCGGGGAAAAACTTTCACCGACAATATCACCCTTAAAGATCATATAGACCTGATTGATGTGCGGCATGCTCATTACCGAATATAGCTTTAGATTATTGAGTTGCACATTGGCTTCTTCGTGAGATTCGCGTAATGCCGCTTCTTCTACCGATTCACCATTTTCCATAAAGCCAGCAGGCAGCGTCCACAAACCATAACGAGGTTCGATCGCCCGCTTGCAAAGTAGTACTTTTTCTCTACCGTCATCACCCATAATTAATGGCAGTGTACCCGCAACAATATTTGGATTTTGATAGTGAATTGTCTCGCAGGAAACGCAGATAAATCGGAGTCGGTTATCGTTTTCAGGAATCCCCTGATCTACTTTTTCGCCACATTGATTACAGTACTTCATCCGCCACCTACACCTCAAGTAAATGTAACAACAGAATAACGAGACTAGTAGTGAAATTGCAACATTTTATCTGTTAAATTATTGCTAACTTTTAAGTGTAGCACAGAGAATTGAAGTCACTTCTTATTGGAGACGTTTGAACAAGTCAACACTAAATGTTTGATGAAAAGTGAAATACACCCCCTTACTTTAGGAGGGTTTTTAAGTAGTTTTATTGATTAGTGTTTGAATTAAACACGTTATTGTTAACCGCTGGTTTAACTGGCTTTTTCTGTATCAGCTTAGAGAAACGTATTACCGTAAAACTAACTGATTCGCTCTTCAAAACCTTACCATTTTTATCCATTACTTTAACGCTCACAGAATGGTCACCCCGTGGCAAATTAGAAAAATTATTGGTACGAGAACTTCCCTTAGCCACTTCTTTACCATCTAGTGAAAACGCAATCACATGACCGCCTTTAAGTGGTGGTTTAAGGCTGATCATAGCTGAAACATCACCATCATTAGCACGAATTGGCTGGTTCGCTTTAGGAGCAATAAACTTTAATGAGGTGTAAGAAGCAGCTACTGCATCTTGCTGATATGGATCAGGCTCTTTGGGAAAACTCAAAGGTTTCCATTGTTCCCCGTAGTTTTCAATAACAGTTAATTTAGGCATATTCATAGGCTGTGCTTTGACATTCGCAGGTGGTCGATCGCCATACTGAATATTACCGCGCGCGTCTTTCCACTTATAAAATCCCTCTGCCATAGTCGCAGAAGCTGCAAAAGCGCATGAAAGAATAAGTAGCCAATGTGATAAGGTTTTCATCTGTTTTACCTTGAAAAACATGAATTTGGCTTGATTATAACAAAATAGAACACGGTTCTTATGAAATTCCGATAATCGCGACATAACCAATAATGATCGTTAGCAAAACACCTGATTAAAGTTCAAAACCAAAAGGAATCAAAATGAGTAATGATTTACTACCGCAAACCCCAGAAGAGCGTAAGTGGGCGAGCGCCATGCATGCGGCAGCTTTGATCGGTCTATTATTAGCCCCTGGTTTAGTACTCGGTCCATTAATTGTGTGGTTTCTAAAAAAAGGTGACAGCCAATACCTCAACCAACAAGGCAAAAAAGCTGTTAATTTTCAGTTGACTATCTTGATAGTAGTTTTCGTTTTTGCTTTGTTATCAGCAATAATAAAACCTTTACTCGCAATCGCCTTTATGACGGGCATTGGTGGAATCATTTTCGCCGGAATGGCTGCATTTTCTGTATATAAAGATGGGGATTTCGATTACCCGTTTTCGCTTTTAATTATTAAATAATTTTTTAAATAGAAAATTAATTCTAGTCTTTTAGCTTCAATAATCAGACTTACAGAATTTCATCCAATTTATTAAGAGCCTGCTTGAAGGATTAGAAAACCTACTGACTATAATAAATAACTCTTTTACCAAGAACTAACAACAATATTAAAAATAGTCCTATAAGTTATCTGCATCTCTTACGTATTCGGAAATAGTTTTGCTGCTTCTGTCTAGATCACATAAGATGTTCTTATTTAATACTTATGTACAGAAAATATTATGGCTATAGTTACTGAGGAAATAAAAACGCTGGATAAAATTGATCGACGCATCCTTCGTGAAATGCAAAACAACGCTAGAATCTCTTATGTTGACCTGGGGAAAATAGTGGGTTTAAGCACTTCACCATGCCTGGAACGCGTTAAAAGACTGGAAAAACAAGGATATATCCAGAGCTACACTGCCAATCTAAACCCAGATCTATTGGGGGCTGGTTTACTGGTGTTTGTTGAAATTAACCTCACCTATCGTAAGGCCGATGTATTCTCTGAATTCAAACAGGCTGTTGAGAAATGGCCACAGATACAGGAATGCCACTTAGTTTCGGGTGACTTTGATTATTTATTGAAAATTCGTATTGAGAATATTGCGATCTACAGACAGTTACTGGGGGATATCTTACACACCCTTCCAGATGTTAGGGAATCTAAGACCATGGTAGTGATGGAGACTGCTGCGGAGACTTGTAAGATTAATTTACAAGTGTAAGTAAAATCGACAGTTTATATTATTCGTCCATAACCCCAGGAAAAAGCCAGTTTTAGCTGACCCATGCCGCCAACTCTGACACCATGAAAGATCGTTTCTGCTATCTTGGTTGAATCTCTCAAACGGGCAACATCAATCATTAATTCTGCATCAGCAACTAATCTTTCAACGTCTTCTCCGGGATAACCTGCCCAGTATTTTAGATCGTGCAGAAAACATGCCTGATAGATACTTTTGCCGCCTGTGACATTCGGCCACATGGTGCAACCATCGCTGACAAATATAAGTGCTGGTGGATCGTTCTTGATCTTTTTCCACAAGTCATGCAGATTAAAGTGCTGGCAAATCTCCTTTATCCTCGGCAGTGAAACTTCCTCATTAATCTCGGGTAGTTTGAAAGGTGTTTCCGGCATGATGGTTTCCCACTGATATAATGTTCTCATTATAATATACATATGAAGCTAACGTAGAATGCATATTGACGAAAGAACCAGAGACAAAGAACCCGCTTCAAAAGCAGAAAAATATTTTGTCATAATACTAAGTCTTGCCTTTTTATTCATGATGAGTATGGAAATACTCAGCAATTATGAGCCTAAAAAACTAGGCGCACTTTTGTTTGTGGTGTTCTGGATTCCGCTGTTATTTATTCATGAATTCGGGCATGCAATTATGGCGAAGATACTTGGCTGGCGTATTGAGAGAACGGTAATCGGCTTTGGTCGAATACTGGCGCAAACACGTTTGCTTGGTGCACCGATGGAAATCCGCACCATTCCGCTCGAAGGCTTCGTCCAGATTGCCCCCAAAACGACTCATCTAGCACGCTTTAAACACGCTCTTATTTATTTCGCCGGCCCAGGTATCGAGCTACTGTTATTCTTTGTTATTTTTCTCTATTTAGGCGGCGTTGTTGGATTTTTTTCCATCAGCAATGACTATACCCGTATTGCTTTGCAGAGCTTTGCGTTTGCCGCCCTCGCAGGTGCAGTGATTAATCTCATCCCCATCGGCATCATCACCAAAGATGGCAGCACACCCAATGATGGCATGGGAATTCTATTGTGTTTATTTTCTACGGGGATGGATTACGAGTTGTGGATTCGCGAATCTGAAGAAGAGCGCAAGAAAAACGATAATACGTCTTTTTGATGAATATGAAGAGATATTAGAAGAAGGGTAAGTCACCCTCTACTTTTAGACGTTTTTTAAGTACTAGATTAAATTAATCTTCATTAAGGTCTTACGAAAATATTACGCACTATTCGTTTAATGAAAAATTGGCAGGGATTTAGCGTAATTCTAAACCCCCAGGTATTAATTACTGTGTATTTTCTATCAGAGGTTTGGCACCAGATTGGGCTACATGACACTGGGTACAGGTATAGCGTGAACCCGAGACTATTTCTTTGTCCCCTTCTCCTTTAAATCCGCCATAATGACTTTCTGGCATTGGGATTTTTTTACCCGTTCTGTGTTCGGTTTTACCTATTTTATCTTTTCTGTCATGACAATCAGTACAGCCATTTTCCTCTGCCGTGATTGGCAGGTATTTTTCAATCGTATGCGGTACCAGTGGCGGCAAAGTTGAATATGCCAGAGGAATCATTTCACTTTTTCCAGCCTTGGTATTAGCGTAGGAAAAGGCTGTCGGGGTTGCATCAGAAAAAACATTATCTTCACCGATACCCATATTGAGTTGGTCGATGCCATCTGCGAGAACAGGAACAGCAAGTAGGCTAAGCAGTATTCCAATAATTATGTTTTTTTTCATGGTGTTCTCCTTTAATTTGTTTCAGTTTTTGTTCAAGTTAGTATTCAATATAGTTTCAGCTTATTTCCCTGCTGTCTTGACTAACAGGAGTACATACTGGGTTGTTTTCAGATGATTGAACCATAAGGCGCAAATCAAATTTCAATGTGTTTTCAGGGCAAACACTGATACAGCGACCGCAGTTTGTGCACTCCCCTGAGCTAATCATTCCAACTTCTCCGGCACGTTTAAAATCAAGAACCTGTGGTTCAGGACAAACATGCACACATTCGAGGCAATGCGTGCAGGTAGGTTTATCGAAACTGATTCTTATCGGTGCTACCTTTCCAGCTATAGCATAAAAAGCACCCAATGGACAAAGATGACCGCACCAGCCATGCTTCAGCACAAACAGATCAAACAGAAATATTGCCAGTAAAAACATCCATCCTGCACCAATGCCGAATATCAGCTCACGATGGAAGATACTGATCGGACTGATCCATTCAAAAGCAGCAACACCCATAATCACGGAAAGCACCAATGACATAATCAATAGCATGTAACGCAAATTGCGCCTAACTCGTAGCGTATCTCTTATATTTCAATCGTTTTCTAAACCAGCCTGCCAGATCAGTAATCATATTCACCGGACAAACCCAGGAGCACCAGACGCGACCGCCTAGTATCAAATACATGGCGAACACCACCAGTGCACCAATAATGACACTGCTATGTAATACATGACCGGCAAGAAATATTTGCAAAGCAGCAAAAGGGTCAGCCATCGGAATCACGCCAAGGAATTCTGAAGAACTTAAATTGCCGCGCAAAATGGGCTTATCAAATAACGACCAACCCCAGTGAGCTGAACCAAAAAATAGCAGCAAAGTACCCAGCTGCAAGATGCGGCGGTAAATCATATAACGCCACACTTTCAGTTTTCCCCAGAAAGATTTTGGCATCACAAATAGCCTGACAGGTTTGCCATTTGGGCCTAACTTTAATTTATCCTCTACCGGTTTAGCCTGATTTTGATCAGGCTGTTGATTATTAGACTGATGATGAGATTGATTAAATGTACTCATTTAATCTCACCTTTATTTAACTCTACGTTAAACCCATTATTAAAGTAGTCGAGACCACCAGCGGGTTTATTCTCAGTTTGTTTCTTGCGCGGTGGAGCTTTAAATTCCTGGGTTATCTCGCCTGTATTTTTCCATCCTAAGCGGTAATGTTCCCCGACCTTACCCTGCACCATTTCGGCTTTTACTACCTTAATTGCCGCTTCATCGGTTGGGCAGGCTTTTTCGCAGACACCACAACCTGTGCAATCCGAACTATGTACCACTGGTATAAACATTGAGTGCTTACTAGTCTTGCGCGGGTGATGTTCGATGGTGATGGCTTTATTCTGTACTGGACACACCCGATGACAGATCTCGCAGCGCAAGCCGAGATAGGAAATACAACTTTCCATATCGATTACCGCCAGACCCATTCTCGAATCTTCTATTTTATTAAGCTCGGGAGAGAGAGCACCAGTTGGGCAAGCTCTGGTACAAGGGATATCCTCGCACATATAACACGGCACATCTCTTGGTGTGTAATAAGGTGTTCCGATAGGTATGCTTTCGCTAGTAGTTGCTAGTTTCAGTGTATCGTAGGGACAATCAGTCACGCATTGACCGCATTTGATACAGGCCGCATTAAAGTCTTTTTCTGCAAGCGCACCAGGAGGTCGAATAGCATTATTATTGGCGTGTGCTTGCTGGTTAAGAAGATACGCCCACAGCGATCCTCCTCCTGTAACTAAAGAAGCATTTCTGGCCATTTTGACCAGAAACTCTCTACGTGGTATGTTTTTATTCGCCATGTGCTTCGCCAATAATTCGCGTTAATGCGCTACGCGACCTTGTAAACCTTGACTGCCGCCTTTTTGAAATCGGTTTCCTTCGACATTGGGCAGGTTGCATCAAGGCATAATTTATTAATGAAAACTGACTCATCAAAAAACGGCACAAACGTATAACCTTGCGGTGGACGATTACGCCCTTCGGTTTCAACGACTGCTTTTACTTTTCCACGGCGTGACTCGATCCAGCAGATATCATCGCGTTTTAGTTTACGCTTTTCGGCATCATCAGGATGCATAAAAATTTGCGCTGTGGGAACCGCACGGTGCAATTCCGGAACACGTCTGGTCATGGTACCTGTATGCCAATGCTCGAGAACCCGACCCGTTGACATCCACAGATCATAGTTATCATCGGGTTGTTCAACTGGTGCGGCATAGGGACGGAAAAATATCTTGGCCTTACCCTTTAAAGAGACCATTTCCTTATTGGTAATACCATCCAGATTACCGCTTGGTCGTGCTTTTAATGCAGGACCATAGAAATCAAACCCGGAATCTTTAGCGGCATAGGTATCATAATCGGAATTGAAACGCCACTGGGTTTCCTTGCCATTGATTACCGGCCACTTCAGACCACGTACCTTATCATCCATATAGGTATCAAATGTGGCTAAGTCGTGTGCATGACCCACTCCGAATTGGCGATACTCATCAAACAACGCTTTTTCAGGGAACCAGCCATCGCCGAGCTTTTCAGCGATATGATTACCATGGCCTTTGGAGACTGCATTATCCGGCCATTTAACCTGCTTGTTCTCCTTGGTGGCAAACAACACATCATAGAGTGTATCTTCGGGTGAATAACCCATCTTCTTGGCATCTGCCATTACATCTGGAAGTATCCCGTCTTTAAATCCATTTGATTTGAGGCCAGGTATTTTTTTCTCACCCCAGACTTCTTTCAATTTGAAGCGCTTGGCAAACTCTAGCATTTGCCAGACATCGCCCATCGCTTCTCCGGGTGGGTTGACTTGTTGACGCCAACCCTGAGTGCGTCTTTCGGCATTACCATAAAGACCCCACTTTTCGTAAATCATTGCAGTTGGCAAAATCAAATCAGCTACCTTGCCGGAAATTGTTGGGTAAGGATCAGAACATACGATGAAGTTGTCCATTTCACGTGCCGCTTTCACCCAGTGATTGGCATTAGCTGTGGCCTGAAACGGATTATTGACCTGTATCCACGCCCACTTTACCTGTCCATCTTCCAGGTCTCGCATCATTTTGGTGAGATGACTGCCAACTTTGGGGTTAAGCGTGTTGGCTGGTAATTTCCATAGGTCTTCACTGAAAGCACGATGTTTGGGGTTCGCGACAACCAGATCAGCTGGTAGGCGATGTGCAAAGGTTCCCACTTCTCGAGCTGTTCCACAAGCTGAAGGTTGCCCAGTCAAAGAGAATGCTCCATCACCTGGCTTTGCTTGTTTGCCAACCAATAAATGTGCCATATAGGCCTGTTCATTTACCCAGCTTCCACGATGGTGCTGATTCATTCCCATAGTCCAGAAGCTCACAACCTTGCGTCCTTTTTCGCAATAAGCATCAGCAAGTTCAACAAGCTTTTTCTTATAAGAATCCAAAGACTCACTACTATCGCCTTTACTCAACTCGGCAACAAAATCCAGCGTATAAGGCTCTACACCTTTCTTGAAATCTTCGAATTGGATTAGCCAGTGATTCATCGCTTTATTGCGGTTCTTTTGTTCTACTTTTTCTCCTTCTTTGCGGCGCTGGGCAATCGCTTCATATTTATCAAGGGTTACTTCAAGCTCTTTTGCCTGTGTGTCTTTCTCCGCATCATAGGCAAACTTGTCTGTGCCACGCATACCGTAGCCAATGTCATAAGGTCCAGTAGCAAACACACAATGCTTCTTCACAAAGTCGTGATCAACCGCATCACGTTTAACAATCTCACGCGCGATATAATTCCAGATCGCCAAATCTGTACCAGGCTTGAATACCACCTCAGTATCTGAGATATCCGAAGTCTGGTTGGAATTGGTGGTGAGATTAATCAGCTTGACCTTGGTATTGGCCATTTTTCTATCCGAGACGCGTGCCCATAAAATAGGATGACATTCCGCCATATTAGCGCCCCAGGTTACGACCGTGTCCGTATATTCGATATCATCATAGTTTCCGGAAGGCTCGTCGATACCAAAAGTCTGAATAAACCCGACCACAGCGGATGCCATGCAATGACGTGCATTGGGATCGATATTATTACTACGGAAACCTGCTTTCACTAATTTCGCTGCCGTATAACCCTCAGGTATGGTGTATTGCCCTGAGCCCATCACGGCAATTCCCGTTGGACCTAATTCATTATATGATTTTTTGAATTGAGTGGACATTTCATCAAAGGCTTGATCCCAGCTAATCTCCTGAAATTTACCTTTTTTATCAAATTTGCCATCGGTCATACGCATCAATGGCTTGGTCAGTCGGTCTTTGCCGTACATGATCTTGCCATTGAAATAACCTTTTATACAGTTCAGTCCACGATTAACTGGTGCATCCGGATCACCCTTGGTTGCCACAATTTTATCGTCTTTAGTAGCAACCATAATGCCGCACCCCGTACCACAAAAACGGCACACAGATTTATCCCATTGCCAGTCTTTTTCGGCCTCTGCGGTTTTTTCCAGCGCAGCTGCAGTTACGGGAATACCAATAGTGGCAGCGGTAGTTGCTGCGATACTGGCTTTGATGAATTCCCTTCTTTCATTAGAAGTTTCTAGGGACATGGGTATCTCCTCATACTTAGCGGTTAAATTGTTATGCAGTATATGTATCTTTTATCTGCTCATTTTTTTACAGTTACTTTTTAAAATGTATCAAACTGATTCTCCAAGAATCAGCTATTTAATTTTTTCAGGGTTTCGTCCAGATTGGCAAAATCCAGTGATTCATCCGGTGTAACGTTAATATCCTCATCATCTGCCAGATAGTGATAAACCATCTCGGCATAGGTCACCATGGCTAATGATTTGATTTTTTTCAGACCATCAATTTCTTGATTGATGTTTTCAGCTTCCTGGACGATTACGATCTGATTTGATGCTTTATCTGTTTGATGAATTTCAATATTGCTAATGGCATTTAACGCAGCAATGCCCTCGTCGAGCTTGCCTGGGGTGACGGCAACGACAATACCAGAAAGATTCATATACGCTCCTAGCGGTGGACCGAGTTAATGAACGGGGAAAGTTTAAGCTAATCGGAAAGATATGATTGGCTTTGAAAGGCTAGATTAACAAAAACAGGGGTGAGACGACTTAACCTAAATCAAGTTACCCATAAATTTTATAAGGTAATTACGTAAGTGTTAAATAGAGACTTTTGCGCGCATGATATAGCGGATAAAAATGGCTTAATTCCCTAAATTAATTATTGAAAAGTACACCCCCCTACTTCTAGGCACTTTTTAACAGTGGCTACTTTTAATCTAAAAAACAATGGCATCAACACATTCTACTAGTGAATTTTCATAAAACTATCGTAAAGGTGGACAGGAAAAAAAGCTTTTTTATTTTAGTTACTCAATTTTCGGGAATTATAAAATTGTTGGGCGATTCGTCCTGAACGACTCCCTCGTTCACGTGCATATCTATCTGCTAACACATGCATCTGCTCTACATCATCAATGTTTACATCAGCAAACAACATATCAATAATTGAAAAGTATTCATCTTGGGTCATTGGATAGAACGAAAGAGCTAGACCAAAACGGTCTACCAAAGACATTTTTTCTTGTACTGTATCGGAATGATGAATCTCACCCTCAACAAACGTTGATTGCTCATTATCTTTCATTTGTTCCGGGATTAGATGGCGGCGATTTGAAGTTGCCACAATCAATACATTTTCTGGTGGCTTTTCGATTGAGCCTTGCAGTGTGCTTTTTAATTCTTTGTAGGTAGTTTCGCCTTCTTCGAAGGAAAGGTCATCGCAAAAGACAATAAAACGATAATCTAAGTGACGGATTTCGTCTGTTATTTCTACTAAATATTGTAAATCATCTTTGGATATCTCGATTACACGTAATCCTTTTTGATGATAGGAATTCAATGCCGCTTTAACCAAAGAAGACTTTCCTGTGCCGCGCGCTCCCCACAATAGAACATGGTTGTTAGGTTCAGATGCCATAAACCGTACCAGGTTTTCGGTAAACGCATGTTTCTGCCTATCGATACACAATAAGCGATTCATGTCGTGCAAATCTACATCAAGTACTGGTTTTAATTGCTGTTTTCTAGATCTCCAGCTTGCAGCTAGTGTTTTATCCCAGTCTATTTCACTCATTATCATTCCTTTATTGAACTATTTTGGTGCACATATTCTTAATAATGACCTAAATTGGTGCATAATTACATTCCGAGATGTCACCTTAATAATCAACTCTAAACTTTTTATATAGAATAGCTCTATTTATCTACGACTTAGTGAAGAATAATTCCAATGAGTGCTGTATGATATTTTGGCACAATTATTGCTATATCTTATAATGTTAAGTTTTAAGAGAGCTACATCACGAGAATAGGGAATAGCATAAAACATTTTACACAAGTGCCATACCCCCAAATCTTGTGGTGCTTTTGTGTCGTTTAAATTAAATTTATTTAGCTATTCTTAACACTACTTAATAACAATTTCATAGTTATCGACTGGTTTAGTAGATGAATTCTCATCGGTAATTATTACGCATTAGATAAATAGGAGTACAAAAATGAGTGGAAGTGAGTCCCGCGCACAAGCGGTTTTTCAAGTTACAAACAGTCGACCGGTAAAAGTTAAAGAGACAAAATCACTAGATAAAATCTGGGCAACTGATGTTTTTACTTTAGTTAAAATGGAAGAAGCTTTATCGAAAAAAGCATTTAAATCGATGAAGAAGACCGTTGAAACAGGTGGAGCATTAGATCCTGGCACAGCAGATGTTGTAGCAGCTGCAATGAAAGACTGGGCAATGTCTAAAGGTGCTAAATTCTATTCTCACATTTTCTATCCGATGACAGGCGCTTCTGCTGAAAAACACGATGGTTTCATTCTATCTGATGCCAGTGGTAAAGCGATTACAGATTTTACTGGTAGCCTGTTAATCAAAGGCGAACCAGACGGATCGTCATTCCCTAATGGCAGTATCCGTATGACTAATGCTGCACGTGGCTATACCGCTTGGGATCCAACCAGCCCTGCATACATCATGCATACTGATAACGGTGCAACGTTGATGATTCCATGTATCTTCATCTCATGGACAGGCGAAGCACTGGATAAGAAAGTACCTTTATTACGTTCAAATTCAGCAATGAATGATGCTGCACAAAAAGTTCTTAAACTAATGGGCGAAAAAGAAGTCGCCACATTGAACTCTAGCTGTGGAGCTGAGCAGGAATACTTCCTTGTTGATTCGAATTTCTCTAATCTTCGTCCAGACTTAATGCTTGCAGGTCGTACTTTATTTGGTGCTGCATCGGCTAAAGGACAAGAGTTTGATGACCATTACTTTGGTGCAATTCCACCACGTGTGCAAAACTTCATGCAGGATGTTGAAGACCAGTTGTACCGTTTAGGCATTCCAGCAAAAACACATCATAACGAAGTAGCACCAGGACAGTTTGAAATTGCTCCATATTACGAAGCGGCCAATGTAGCGGCGGATCATCAGCAATTATTGATGACAATCTTTAAAAATACAGCTAAAAAACATGGTTTTGATTGTTTATTCCATGAAAAGCCATTTGCTGGAATCAACGGTTCTGGTAAACACGTTAACTGGTCTGTGGGTAACTCAACACAAGGCAATCTGCTAGATCCAGGCAAAACGCCTCATGAGAATCTAAACTTCTTACTATTCTGTGGTGCGGTTATTCGTGGCGTTCATAAGTTTGGCCCATTACTTCGTGCCGTTATTGCTTCTGCAGGAAATGATCATCGTTTAGGTGCGAATGAAGCACCACCAGCGATTCTTTCTGTTTACCTTGGTTCTCAAATCGAAGAAATATT
Organism: uncultured Gammaproteobacteria bacterium; assembly: GCA_963760355.1. Classification (GTDB taxonomy): domain Bacteria; phylum Pseudomonadota; class Gammaproteobacteria; order Thiotrichales; family Thiotrichaceae; genus Cocleimonas. Next base: position 56,691 of record CAVXCT010000022.1, read on the forward strand.
TGAGCAAATCAAAGAAGGTAAACTAGATGGTACTGATGAAGGCGGAATTATGGATATGGGACTATCTCAGATAGTACCATTCGCTAAAGATGCAGGTGACCGTAACCGCACATCTCCCTTCGCCTTCACTGGCAACCGTTTTGAATTCCGTGCAGTAGGATCAGAGCAGTCTGTTACTGGCCCATTAATCGCGATGAACACTATGCTGGCGGATTCTTTAAACTGGATAGCTGCTGAGCTTGAAACAGAACTTAAGAATGCATCAAATAATACCGCAGCAGTTATTGCAGTTCTGAAAAAGCTTATGTCTGAGCATGGTGTAGCAGTATTTGGCGGTGACGGTTACTCTTCAGAGTGGCACAAAGAAGCTGTTGAAGAACGCGGTTTAAAGAACCTTCCTACAACTGCTGATGCCCTTCCTTACCTCAAAGACGCTGCAGTCAAAGAACTATTCGCAAGTACAGGCGTGCTATCAGAAACAGAACTTGCAAGCCGCTTCGAAGTTTACGCCGAGCAATACATCTTATCGATTGAAGTTGAAGCCAAGCTTGTAATCAATATGGCTACAACCAGCATCTACCCTGCTGCAACACGTTATTTATCTGATTTATCACTAACAGCTTCATCTACTGCTGAGATGGGTGTCAATTTTGACAAGTCCGTTGCTACCAGCCTTGCTACTAACATCAATGGCATGATGGCTACAGTTAATAAGCTATCTGCAGCACTTGCAAAAGAAGATCATGGATCTGAAGAAGAGCACATGCAATTCTGTGCTGGCACTATCAGAGGTTTGATGGACGTAGTTCGTGGATATGCCGATGCACTTGAAACTGAAGTTGCTGATGATTTATGGCCGTTGCCGACATATCAGGAAATGCTATTTATTAAATAATCAGTCTACCTCTAGGGTTTGCGATTTCTACGTTGGGCCTTTGGTCACTTACACTTGTAAGCTCCCAAATACCCGCCTTGAACTCACAAGTCCTAGAGGCAACCTGAGTCATTAATACTGGCTATAGAAAGACTGCTTCGGCGGTCTTTTTTTGTATTAAGAATATTTAAAATGACACCCCCCACCTTTTGAATGACAACTCATTTTTGTTTTTTAAAAAATGATATTGGAATTTATGCTTTGCGAGGCACTTTTCTATAGATTTAAGCTTGACCTGCTGTTATTTTTATTCAGAATAGCCCAACCTGATTTCTAGAACACGAACAAACACATGATAAAAGAATTTTACCCAGGTCAACGCTGGGTTAGTAATACAGAAGCAGCGCTTGGCATTGGCTTTATTGAAAAAGTTGAAGGCCGTCACCTGACTATTATTTTTCCTGCTGTCGATGAAACTCGTGTTTATGCAACAGACAATGCCCCGCTGAATCGCGTTAAGTACCCTGTTGGGGAAGTCATTAATACCGAAGGTGAAGCAAGCAAAATCAGCATTACGGGTCATTCAGAACATAATCATTGTATTGTCTATAAAGGTATCGATGAGTCTGGCGCAGAAGTTCAAGTCCATGAATTAGAGCTGGATAGTTTCTCGCAGTTCAGTCAACCACAAGACCGTTTGTTTGCCGGGCAGGTAGATAAAACCACTCATTTCGAACTACGTGTTGCCACTCAAGAACATCTTCATCGCCAGCAACAATCTGATAGTTACGGGCTCGCAGGACCTCGCATTCAGCCGCTCTCGCATCAACTTTATATCGCTCACCAAGTAGCTCGCCGTCATGCTCCGCGTGTTTTACTGGCGGATGAAGTCGGCTTGGGTAAAACCATCGAAGCGGGTTTGATCCTGCATCAACAAATTCTCACAGAGCGCGTTGATCGTGCACTTATCGTTGTGCCTGAAACACTCACGCACCAATGGTTAGTGGAAATGCTGCGCCGCTTTAATCTGCACTTTACAGTACTCGATGAAGAGCGCTGTTTCGCGATTGAAGATGAAGGTGACGAAGAAACTCACATCAACCCTTTTGAAAGTGCGCAACTGGTATTATGTAGCTTATCTTTTCTCACTGAAAACCAAATACGTCATCAACAAGCCGTTGATGCCGGCTGGGATATGATGATTGTCGATGAAGCACATCACCTTAGCTGGAGTGAAAAACACACCAGTAATGAATACCTGTGTATCGAGTCACTTGCTTCTAAAATCCCAGGCTTATTACTGCTTACAGCGACTCCAGAGCAATTAGGTGTTGAAGGGCACTTCGCAAGATTACGCTTACTCGATCCCGATCGTTTTTACGATTTGCACAAATATGCAGAAGAAGAGAAAAACTACAAGCCCGTTAATGATCTGGTGCAATGGCTTCAAGATGAAAATAGTGAACCTAATGATGCAAAAATGCTTGCCGAACTGGAAAAATACCTCGGCAAAGAAGCTGTCACAAGTTATCAAAAAGACTACGTAACCAATCACATTATTCAGGATCTACTAGACCGACATGGTACTGGCAGAGTCCTTTACCGGAACACGCGTGATTCCGTTGGCGGGTTTCCTCAACGTGAATTACACAGTTATGAATTAGAAGCACCCGAGATATATGCTGCTGATTCGGATGATCTTCAACAACAGCTGCACCCTGAAAATGGTCATGATGCCGACAACTGGCTAGCAGAAGACCCGCGCGTTGAATGGTTAGAAGACTGGCTAATCGAAAACCCTAAAGACAAAGTTTTATTGATCTGTGCCCAGGCTGAAACGGCTTTAGCTTTAGAGGAGCATTTACGCTTAAGAACTTCAATCAATGCAGCCGCTTTTCATGAAGGCTTGAGTATTATTGAGCGTGACAGAGCAGCCGCTTATTTTGCGGCACAGGCCAAAGACGGTGAAATTGGCGCACAAATTCTACTGTGTTCTGAGATAGGCAGTGAAGGTCGTAACTTCCAGTTCGCGCACCACCTGATTTTATTTGATCTGCCGTTAAACCCTGATTTATTAGAGCAACGAATCGGTCGTCTTGACCGAATTGGGCAAACCAGCACGATTAAGATTCATGTGCCTTATTTCAAAGACACCGCCCAGGAAAAACTGCTCAACTGGTATCACCAAGGCCTCAATGCTTTCCAGCATGTTTGCCCGGTTGGTCACAGTATTTTTGAGGTATTCGAGGACGAACTTCGCCGTGAATTAATCGCTTCTGATAATAAAAGTTTCGATGAGCTTATTGATCGCAGCAAAGCGTTAGCCGATGAAACACTCGAACAAATGCAGCAGGGTCGAGATCGTTTATTAGAGCTGAATTCATGCAATAAAGATCATGCTGAAGAAGTCATCGACGAGCTCATCACCACCATGAATACTGCAGAATTAAGTGGTTATATGGATGCTGTTTTTGATGAGTATGGTGTTGATCAGCAAGGCCACGGCATCGATAGCTTTATCCTTAAGCCTACTGATAATATGCTCAATTCCAACTTCCCGGGTTTAACCGATGAAGGCCTAACAGCCACCTATCAACGTGATCTAGCACTATCACGCGAAGATATGCATTTCATTAGCTGGGAACACCCGATGGTAACGGGCGCAATCGATATGATTTTAACCAGTGAATTTGGCAATGCGACATTTTGCTCGATTGCACTGAAAAAAGCACAAGTACCTGCAGGCACCTTAGTTTTAGAAGCGATCTATACAATTAACTGTCCTGCACCGAGCTTTTTACAATTACACCGCTACCTACCTGTTTCAAGCGTGAGAGTTGCGGTTGACAATCACAACCGTGACTTAAGCAAATTCCTCAAGCATCAGCAGATTAACCAACTCGCGGAACGCGTGAATAAGCGCACTACGCAAGATTTAATCCAGCATGCACGTCCACAAATCCAAACCTTGATTGAGACAGCGAATAAACTAGCAAAGCCCCAACAAGCAAAAATTATTGAGGAAGCTCAGCAAAAGTTTGCAGCTACAGCAAAAGATGATTTGGAAAGATTGCAGGCTTTGGCTAAGGTGAATCCGAATATCCGTACAGAAGAAATTACCCAACTGGAAGAAAATCAAAAAGCATTAGCGGGCTATTTAGCGAATGCGCAATTGAAGCTGGATGCGATTCGAGTAGCGCTGGTTACTGAATAGCTACCTAAATAATATTTAATAACCGCTAAAAAAGTGCCAGCCGAAGCGCAGCGGAGACAACGTTGGAACGCAGTGACGACGGCCCGAAGGGCGTGTCAGAAAAAACACGTAAAAAGTAAGGGGGTGACATTATTAATCCTAAATTATACCTAACCCCTGCCTCTATATGGCGGAACACCCTGTTCAGGTACCCAAACACCTTTTGGGATTTCACCATGCGCAAAAAACACATCGATAGGCATGCCACCACGCGGATACCAGTAACCACCTATGCGTAGCCATTTCGGTGCAATTTCATCGATGATGCGACGCGCTATATTTACCGTGCAATCTTCATGGAAAGCACCATGATTTCTAAATGCACCAAGAAACAGCTTCAGTGATTTACTCTCTACCAGTTTCTGATCGGGAATGTAGTCAATCATCAAATGCGCGAAATCTGGTTGTGCCGTCAATGGACATAATGAAGTAAATTCTGGCGCAGTAAATCGCACCACGTAATCAACATCAGCCTGTGGGTTATCTACATTTTCTAAAATCGCAGTCTCAGGGGTATCAGGCAGTTTGGTTTCCCCTCCTAATTGTTGTAGATTTTCGTAGATATTTTTATCGCTCATGTCAGCTCTCTATTTAATTTAGGGTAATTATAGCTAACAACACCCCCCTACTTAAGTGAGTTCTCATTTTGTTTTATAAAATGCTACAACGAACCTATGCCAAAGCTTAGTTATAGCTAGACTGAAAGGAGATACTAGAACTTAGGTTTTATATAGTCACTTTTTGAATCTTAGGTTCTCCTTACTTGTTTTGCTATGATCTAGATATGCCAAGCCACGATCATCAACCACAAAAACAATCCGGATTCAGGCGTGGTTTTTTATCAGATTGGAAACGATTTAGCCCTTTTGTAGAGAATACACTTTATAGTCGCTTTGAAGTCAGCGGCAATGAAGTCATCCCCAATGATTCAAGAGTGATTCTTTGTGTCAATCATGTAAATGCACTCATCGATGGAATAGTGCTACAAGCTTCTACTGCTAAAGATATTCGTCCAATAGCTCGAAGTGGCTTATTCAAAAAACCAAGACAGCTTTTCACAAGTCTATAAATTACTCGCTGAGATCGAAACGATAGTCATTTTTCCCGAAGGGCAAAGTCATGCAAACCCATAAGTTCAAACGATTAAAATAACGAAGCGCTTATCTAATACTGAAAACCAAATAATAATAGAAAGTCACCCCCCTACTTTTATGGTGTTTTTTTATTTACAATAATGAGAACTACGCCTTTTGGGCCGTCATCGTTACACTCCAACATTGTCTCGATTACCCCTCGGTTTCGGTGTTTTTTTCATTTAATCACTGATTTGCAGTCTGTGATAGGATTGCGCCATGGGTGATGCAAATAGATCAAAAATTAAACAAAATAAGCTAAACATGGCTAAACCAATTTCTCCTGACATATTTACTTTTCCGGTTCGCGTCTACTACGAAGACACCGATGCAGGCGGTGTTGTATACCACTCGAATTACATCAGTTTCTTCGAAAGAGCCCGTACTGAGTGGCTTAGGAAACTAGGCTATGAGCTGGACGTACTCTCTGAAGAACAGCATTTAGTCTTCGTAGTTAAATCACTCAACTGTAATTATTTACGTCCCGCCCTATTTAATGACGAACTTTTTGTTTCGGCTGAAATCTTAAAGCTGGGAAATACCAGTATCACCTTCGAACAAAAGATACTTCGTGTGACAAAAAACGATAGTAAAGCTGAAACAAATGACAACCTATTCGAAAAATTGGCAGTAGGAAATGTCACGGTTGTCAGTGTCGATACTGTTAAATTTAAACCGAAACGCATACCAAAAAATATTTTAGAGAGAATACAAAATGTCATTTGACCAAACTATTTTAAAACTAATAATGGATGCCAGCCTTATTGTTAAAGTGGTCATGATCATTTTAGTTTTAGCTTCACTCGCATCGTGGACGTTGATGTTGATTAAAAGCAGTCAGTTAAGCAAAGCACAGAAAAAACTCGATATTTTTGAAGACCGCTTTTGGAGCGGACTCTCTCTCAACAAACTTTATAGCGATCTTGCCAATCGTAGCGACAAGGATGGCATGGCGGCGATTTTCTTTAATGGTTATCACGAATATGCACGCTTAACCAAAGGCGCTACACCAAGGCTTTTACCGCCAACAGATACGGCTCACCGTGCCATGCGAGTTGCAGAAACGCGTGAAATCGACAAACTCGAACAAAACCTGTCATTCCTTGCCACTGTTGGTTCTACCAGCCCCTACATCGGGTTATTCGGCACAGTGTGGGGTATTATGAATTCATTCATATCGTTAAGTGAGATGAAACAAGCCACTCTGGCAGTCGTCGCACCGGGCATAGCAGAAGCTTTAATAGCAACTGCGATGGGGCTTTTCGCCGCGATTCCTGCAGTAATTGCATACAACCGTTTTAGTGATAAAGTAGATCGAATTGCAGTTCGCTATGAAAATTTCCGTGAAGAATTTACCACTTTACTCGAGCGCCAAGCTCATATCAAAAAGGACGCCGAGTAATGCCTCGTCGTTATAAAAAACGTCGTGCGATGGCTGAGATGAACGTCGTACCCTATATCGACGTAATGTTAGTGCTATTGGTCATCTTTATGGTGACCGCTCCAATGATGCAATCGGGTGTTAATGTAAACATGCCAGATGCTGATGCAGCCATGCTGGAAAGTGATAGCAAACAACCACCGCTGTATATCGCAGTCAGAGAAAACGGGGAAATAAGCCTTGGGAATTCAGATGAGGTTATTAGCACCACTGAACTAACTGAACAAATGAAAGGTCAATTAGGTGAGACAGGGACGCGCCCGGTTTACATCCGCGCTGATGGCAATGCGATTCATACTTATGTAACACGAGCAATGATTGCGGCGCAAAAAGCAGGCGCAAAAAAGATCAGCTGGATGACTGATCCTGAATCTAATAATTAACAAAGCAAACAAAAAATAAAACGGTTTAACAAATAACACTAATGTTGAAAGTACTATTTAGACACCCGGGGGCAGTATTAGGCGCAATCATTTTGCACCTGCTTCTGGGCGGCTTATTCTTTTTTAGTTTCGATTGGACAGAAAAACCAGATCTTCATGAAGCGGGGATTCCTGTGGCTCTTATCAGCGAAGGCTCTCTAGAAACTCAGGCAAATAATGCAGCTGAGGAAATTTCGAATAAACCTTCTGAAAAGCAGATTCTAAAAGAGAAACAAGAAGCTGAAAAGCAAAAACAGCTGAAAAAAGAACTAGAACAACAAAAAATAGCGGAAGAAGAAAAACTCAAGACAGAAAAAGCAGATAAGTTAAAACAACAAACAGCAATTGCAACTGCTAAAGCCTTAAAGTTAAAAGAAGAAGCTGATGCCAAAAAAATCCTGTTACAACAACAAAAGGCCCAAGAAGAACAACAGCGACTGGAGCGTGAGGCTGCAGAACAAGAAAAAGCCACCGCCGAACGTGAGGCACTAAAAAAAGTAGAAGAAGAAAAACAGCTCGCAGAAAAAGAAGCCGAGGAAGCGGAACGAGAAGCTAAAGCAAAAGTCATGAAAGAGAAGGCTGCGAAATTAGAAGCGGAACGCATAGAGAAACAAAAAGCAAATAAAGAAGCTGAAGAACTGGCGGAAAGAAAGGCTGCCGAAAAGAAGGCTAATGAAAAAGCCAAAGAAGAAGCTATACGTAAAGCTAGAAAACTTGCTGAAAAAAAAGCGAAAGAGAAAGCAAAGGAAGAGGCTGAAAAGAAAGAAAAAAAGCGTATTGCAAAACAAAGGGCTAAACAGAAAGCTGCGGAAAAAGCAGCCGAACTCAAAAGAGAAAAAGAGGCTAAAGAAGCTGCCGATCGTAAGCTGGCAGAAAAGGAAAAAGCCGAACAAGAAGCAAAAGCTCGAGCTGCAAAAGAAAAAGCCGAAAGTGAAGCCGCGGCTAAGGCAGCAAAAGAAAAAGCTGAGCGTAAAAAAGCAGAAGCATTAGCTGAAAAAAAGGCTGAATACCACCGTAAGTGGCAAGAAGCCCAGACCAGGAAAAAAGTCGAAGCCGCAGCAGCAGAAGCTAAAAGAAGATCCGATGCTGAGGCTGCCGCCAAAAGTAAATCCTTGGAGAAGGCTAAATATGGAGCTTTAGTTTCATGGGGTGGAAAAATACAGCAACATGTTAAACGACGTTGGCACCCGCCACCGGGGACTAAAGGCGAGCAAGCAGAAGTTAGGATCACTATCTCGAATAGTGGCTTTATTTCTAGCGGTATACAGATAAAATCTTGCAGTGGAATTACCGAGTTTTGTGCGTCGGTGAAAGAAGCATTTGAACGATCTGAACCACTACCCAGGCCGCCGAGTAAATACAATTTAAACAATTCAGATCGAACTATTACGTTTAAAATGGACTAATCAATTATGATTAAAAAACTTCTTTCGCAAATAACAGTACTTTTGATTCTCCTTTCTAGCAGCCTGCCAGCACTTGCAGAATTAGAATTACGTATATCTAAAACCAGTGATGACGGCATCCCTATTTACATCGCTAATATCCCAGGTGGTGCGACTGGCGTGATAGAAGGCGATCTTAAACGCAGCGGTCGTTTTACTATCATAGATCGTTCAAAGATAACTAATCTAAGCCCTTTTGGTGGTGAACTAAACGGCGGTGAATATAATAATATTACGGATTATATCGTTCGAGGAAAGCAACATGATGGTGGATTACAAGTCGAGTTAACCAGTACCTCTGATAATGCTAAAACTACCTATACAATTTCTTCAAATGTTAATCCGAGACGTGTTTATCATAAGGCTGCCGATGAAATATACGAAAAAATCACCCGTGAAAAAGGCGCTTTTGATACACGTTTAGCCTATGTGACAGTGACTAACAAAACTAGCGAGAACCGTGTTTTTCGTTTATATGTATCCGATTCAGATGGCCACAAACCACAAGTGATACTCACTTCTAAACAACCCATCATGTCTCCTTCATGGTCCCCTGATGGAAAAAAATTAGCCTATGTCTCCTTCGAAGATAATAGTTCAGCAATCTATATTCAGGATATTTTCACTGGAGAAAAGTATATGCTTTCGGCACGAGAAGGGATCAATAGTGCGCCTGCATGGTCTCCTGATGGCAAAAAAGTAGCAATGAGCCTATCCTTCAATGGAAGTCCCGATATTTATATCGTAGATGCAAAAAGTGGGGACTTCAGCCGTGTAACGACATCTTCAGCCATTGATACAGAACCTAGCTGGAGTGGCACAAACTCTATTGTTTTCACGTCTAATCGTGGCGGTAGTCCACAACTCTATAGAATTGCCGCAACGGGTGGAAAAGCGCAAAGACTGACATTCGATGGTAAATACAACAGTGCCGCTGATATCGCAAACAAGAAACTAGCTTTCATAACTGGAAAACGTGGTGCATATAATGTTGCTATCAAATCTATGAGTGGACAGGGAAAAGATTTCCTGTCGAATGGCACTTTAGACGAATCACCGACGCTTTCGCCAAATGGAGCAATGGTAGCTTACACAACAATGAAAAACGGTGAAAATTCGCTAGCAGTAGTTAGCGATAACGCTAAGGCGAGACAGTTCTTAACTTCTCCCATCGGCGATATTCGCGAGCCCGCATGGTCCCCTTACTTAAATCATTGATTTTAATCAAATATACAAGCTAAATAGGAAACTAATATGAGAATAATCAGAGCGAAGTTAATTGTTTTACCCATACTACTAAGTGTATTAACCATTGTTGGCTGTAGTAGTCAAAATGCAAAAAAAGGCTCCAAAGCTGATGGAGCTATCACCAGTTCAACAACCACTCAAAAAGGAACGGTTGGTGCTGGCGGAGCTTCAGGTGTTAATTCTAAAGATAGTCAAGGTGATCGCTCAAACTTTAATTATTTGCCGGGCGCGGATAATGACCCTAATAATACCAATGACATTACAATGGCGGGCTTAAGTGATCCTGATAATTTGCTTTCACAAAGAGTTATCTATTTTGATTATGATAAAGCGGCAATCCGTCCTGAGTACATGGTGCTAATTAATACGCACGCTAAATTACTAGCAAAATACCCTGACTTAAAAATGCGCCTGGAAGGACATGCCGATGAACGTGGATCACGCGAATATAATGTGGCATTATCTGAGTCACGTGCGCAATCAGTAAAAAATATTATGGGTGTTCAAGGTGCACTTCGATCACAAATGAAAACCATCGGTTATGGTGAAGAAATACCGGTAGTACGGGGACAATCACAAGAGTCATGGCAGAAAAATCGTCGTGTTGAACTCAAATACGATGATTATTGATAAGACTTAGGAATAAATGGGCCAAATCTAAATGGTTAGATTAAAAAATAAAGAAAGGAATCCTATGAAAAATATAAGCTTAGGGCTGATCCTGGGTTTATTTGTATTTTTCACTCCGAGTTTTGCTGACGTAAACACAGAGTCGATTATTCAAATTTTTCAGCGTTTAGAAACTTTAGAGCAGAAAACACGAGAGCTTCACGGTGAAAATGAAGTACTCAGCAATCAGATTGAACAATTAAAGAAAACTCAAAAACAAGGTTTTCTTAACGTTGATGAACGTATAGATGAACTCTCTAATATGATTAAGTCCAGCAGTGCTGAAGGTATTCCTGCGGCTGAAGATGCTGAGAAAAAAACTGAACCAACAATTAAAGTCGTTGATCCTAAACCCACCCCCTCAACTACAGAAAAAGCTACAGAGATGAAAGAAGCAGTTGTGGCAAAGCCTGAATTACAAACACCCCCTGCCGCAAAAGCGAAGGAAACTAAAACCGAAACAATTACGACAACATACAAAGAACCAGAGACCAATCAAGCTAGCACTAGAGCACCAACTGCCTACGAGAAAGAAACCTATCAGGCTGCCTTTAATAAAATGGGAGCTTCACCTACTGCTGCAACCAGGGCTTTTCAGGAATATATAAAGATGCAACCGAATAGCCCACTTGCGGCTAATTCACAATACTGGATTGGTGAGATTATGTACTCACACAATAACTACAAAGGTGCAGTTCAGGAATTTATCAAAGTACTACAAAAATACAAGAACAGTAATAAAGCGCCAGATGCTGCAATCAAGCTGGGTTACAGCTTTTACGCATTAAAGAATTGGCCGTATGCCAGAAGAACCTTTGAAGATGTTTTAAAATACTTCCCTAAAAATGAGAATGCAGTAAAGCTTGCGACACAACGTCTTGAAAAAATGAAAGCCGCCGGAAATTAATACTGAACATTTCATAAAAAGGGTGTAAATACACGCTTAGTTTTAGTATCTCCTTGCAGTCGAGCTATAACTAAGCTCTGGCATAAATTCGCTCTAAGGTTTTAAAAAACAAAACGAGGGCTGATTCAAGTAGGGGGTGACTTAAATAACTAACCCGGCCCTAAAATATGCAAAAGCCTTCCCTGTATTACGCCACTGTTGTCTGGAAACGTGGTAAAGAAATATTCATCGATAATAAATATAGCCGCGCCCATCAATGGCTATTCAGCAGTGGTACAAACATTGCCGCCTCTTCCTCGCCACACATTGTCCCTCAGCCCTATTCTGTCAATGAAAATATCGACCCTGAGGAAGCTTTCGTGGCCTCGCTATCCAGTTGCCACATGCTATTCTTTTTATCTATTGCCGCCAGAAAGAAATGGGTTATTGATAGTTATGAGGATAGAGCCAGTGGTATTTTGGAGAAGAATGAAGAAGGAAAGTTAGCAATGACGAAAGTCGTACTTGATCCTGACATCAGGTATTCAGGAGATACACCCTCGAAAGAGCAAGAAGCTGAAATCCACCATCTTGCTCATGAAGTGTGCTTTATTGCTAATTCTGTAAAAACGATTGTTGAAATTAAATAATTTAAACTTGCTTTTGCCTGTTAATCTGGCTTGTAAATGACCAGACTTGATTTAACAAAAGGATTCTGCGGGTAACGACGTACCACTTTATCTTTTACAGCAACAGCCTCAGGCTTATGATTGTAAGGCCCAAGACGAACTTTGTAGATCGTCCGGCCTTTAGATTGACTCGCCAAAACAAACGCAGAATAACCGTCACGTGCAAAATCATTCATTACTGTTTCTGCTTGATCGAATTGCTTGGTTGCCATTAACTGTACACCATAACCCTTGAAACTACCTTTAAAGCTATCCTTACTGGAAAATTTATTGGAAATCGAGTTTTTAAACGACGAGAATCTTTCGGCATTGATAAGGCCTTTCTTATTCGCAATATATGCACCAGAACCAATACCACCAACAGCGATCGTCAGAATAAATTTACTTAATACCGAACCCGTCTGTTTAGTTAAAGGCTTGCGTCCGCAATATGCTTTTTTACCCCGTAAAGCTGAAACGTTCATTGAGGTTTTCTTATTCATTATTATATCCCCTAATGGTTTTACCATTAACTGACATATTATATGAAACAACATTTATGCAGGATTAACAATGCATAACTGCTTTTGTACTGGTTCTAGAAAACCCAACAGAAGCGAAGCGGAGACAACATTGGAATGTGACGACCCATAGGCATATTTTTATTAGTCTAAATAAAAAACATGTAAAAAGTAGGGGGGTGTGGATTCAAACCAAATAGTTTAGTTATTTAGGGCTTTCGAAGAAAACATAAGACGTTGAATAATCACTAAATTCAAAATATACCTTTTTCTTTTCATCAGCATCAACCGTATTATTTAGGTTCATATCTAGATAACCATAACCATAGCGATAGGGGCGATGAGTATCATTACCGGTACCAGCTGCAGTACTTAATTTATCGATTTTAATAAAGCGTCTCACCAGCTTGTCCCCTGCATAAATTTCAAGAATACCGTCTGTTCCAGTCCAGTTATTTATGGCTCGTCCGATCTGGTTCTGGGTTTCTTGAGTGCAACCTGACAAGGCTATTAACGCTGTGATAATTAAAAGTTTTTGTTTCATGGAATGTCTCCTATACTTGGACGCATGATACTTTACTATGTGCATGACCCAATGTGTAGCTGGTGCTGGGGCTTTAGTTCTACGTGGTCAAAAATACGCTCCCAACTTCCTGAAAATATTGAGGTGAAATACTTACTTGGAGGGCTAGCTCCTGATTCTCAAGAGCCAATGCCACAAGGCATGCAAGATGCCATTGCCGGCTATTGGAAAAAGATTCAACAGCATATTCCCGGAACAGAATTTAATTTTGATTTTTGGCAGAAATGCCAGCCCCGAAGATCTACTTACCCATCGTGTAGAGCGGTAATCGCTGCACGTAAACAAAACCCGGAAATAGAACGAGAAATGATTAAGGCCATCCAGAGAGCCTATTATCTAAATGCACAAAACCCCTCTGATGATGAGACTTTAATTAGCATTGCAGAGTCTTTGGGTTTGGATAGAGAAAATTTTACTAAAGACCTAAACTCTAGTGAAACTCAACAGCAGCTACAAAAAGAAATAGGATTTGGCAGACAAATTGGAGCCCAGGGTTTTCCTAGCATGATGTTAGAGTCAAACGGTCGATATGTTTATCTACCTTTGGACTATAATGACCCTGGCGCAACGCTCAAGTACTTTGAAGGGATGAATACCCAAGGGGACAAATCCTAAGATCACACCCCTACTTTTACATGGTTTTTCACTGTAAAATAAAGAAAACCATGCCCTTCGGCTGTCGTCGCTATGCTCCAACATTGTCTCGGTTATCACCTTGGCTGAACACTTTTTTAGTTATTAAAAAAGCTTAAGAATCAAGCAGAGAATCAGGTAAGTACTTATTCCACTCAACCTTATTATTTCCTATTGCGAAAAAATATGGATTTAACAATGAATCCTTAGTGTTATATAGCAAAGGCGACATATCTACTTTGACAATCTGTCCACCCGCTTCGTTAACGATACAATGTGCAGCAGCAGTGTCCCACTCAGAAGTGAGCCATAAACGCGGATATAAATCTGCCTTACCCTCTGCAACCATACACATTTTTAGCGAGCTACCCATAGTTTGCAGATTATACTCGCCGTTTACTGCTTCATAGTTTTTCAAAAACCTAGCCATTTCTTCGCCGGTATGAGAACGACTCCCAACGAAAATGGCAATATCATTTGGTAAATCACGAGAATGAATTTTTTCAACTTTCGTACCCTCTGCATCAGTTGCTTTAAAGCTACCTAATCCTTCGCAAGCAAAGTAGCTTAAACCCAATGCAGGTGCGTAAACTACACCCAGGATAGGTTTGTGTTGATGAATCAATGCAATATTAACGGTAAAACTATCTCTTCGTTTAATGAACTCTTTGGTGCCATCGAGTGGATCAACCAACCAGTACGTTTCTCTTGCTGATCGCTCTTCAAAAGAAAGGTGTGCAGATTCTTCAGACAAAATCGGGAATTGGATGTCTAATTTCTTTAATTCTTCATCAATAAAAGTATTTGCAGCAAGGTCAGCAGTTGTAACTGGAGAATCATCAGATTTAGTTTCTGTTTCGAAACCACTTTTATAAATCTTCATTATTTTTTCGCCTGCACCTTCTGCAATGCGGCGAATTTCTGGAAGCAAGTTTGAGAGCTGATCTGCATTCATGTTTTTGATTTTCACTGTGACTTATATTGGTTATTACTAAAATACTGTTTTGTTAAGTAAACAGCTGCAACACTTCTGCCTTCTGCAAAATCATCTCGTTCTATGAGCTTATCTATTTCACTTAGATTCCAGGGGACCACTTCAATTATTTCTGGCTCATCACCTTGTTCGCGTCGTTCAGATAAGTCTTCTGCTAAAATAATATTGGTTACATGCCTTAGATAGCCTGGTGCCAAACTTATTTTTTTGAGAACAGTGAGTTTTGCAGACTCGTAACCAACTTCTTCCATAATCTCACGATTCGCTGCATCCAGTATTTCTTCGCCTACTTCTACTTTACCTTTGGGAAATGCCAATTCATAACGCTCGGTACCCGCTGCATATTCACGTATCAATAGTATTTTGTCTTGCTCTCCTTCTTCACGCAAGATTGGAACAATAAGCACTGCTCCAAAACCACGACTCACCAACCTCTCATATTCGCGTTTTTCACCATTAGAGAACTCGAGATCTAATGCCTCTATTTCAAATAAACGGCTACTGGCAACTTTTCTGGTTTGATGTATGGTTGGTAACTTATTTCTCATGAGTAGAGTTTACAGGCAGATGAAGGCAATTCCCATTGATTGGCAAAACATATCAACGGTTTTTCTCGATATGGATGGCACCTTATTGGATTTACATTTTGACAACCACTTCTGGCTAGAACACATACCAAAACGCTATGCTGAAAAACACGGTTTAAGCATTGATGAAGCAAGTAAACACCTAGAAAAAAAGACCTCTGCTATTGAAGGCACCTTAGACTGGTACTGTCTAGACTATTGGCAAGATAATTTAGATATGGATATCGTCAGCCTAAAACACGAAGTCGCAGAGAAAATTGCAGTACGTGAAAATGTTGTAGAATTTCTTGAGTATCTTCAATCATTAAACAAACGAATTGTACTGTTAACAAACGCCCATCAAAAGACCCTTGATGTTAAGTTTTCTTATGTAAAAATTGACAATTATTTTGACCGGATTATTACCTCTCACGATATTGGTATCGCTAAAGAAGAGAACGGTTTTTGGGACGAGTTAGAGAAGATAGAAAAGCTTTCAAGAGAACATAGCTTATTTATAGACGATAATTTAGATGTTTTAAGAGCAGCACAAAAATCTGGTGTGAAGCATTTGCTATCTATCACAAGGCCAGATTCCAAGCAAGAAGCTAAAGACACGGAAGACTTTATCGCGGTGGATTGTTATACGCAATTATTAGCCGGCAGAAACTAATTTAAAAAGTGCTAGCCGAAGCTTAGCAGAAACAACGCAGGAGTTTAACGACAACCCGTAGAGCATGTTTTCATGAATCCAAGTGAAAAACATGTAAAAAGTAGGGGGGTGACTTTCTTAACTTAACTTTGAATTGTAAAACAATCAAAAAAGATCACTACTCTCTTGAGAACTACTAGGAGCATTTAAACCGAAATGCTGCCATGCATGACGTGTAGCGACACGACCTCTCGGAGTACGCATTAGAAATCCTTGCTGGATTAAAAATGGCTCAATCACGTCTTCTATTGTGCCACGTTCTTCCCCAATCGCAGCCGCTATACTTTCAACACCTACTGGACCACCGTCGAATTTTTCCATAATGGCAAGCAATACACGCCGGTCCATGTGATCAAAACCCAGATTATCTACATTGAGCATATTGAGTGCCAAATCAGAAATTTCCTGTGTGATTTTGCCATCAGATTTAACTTCGGCGTAATCCCGAACTCGACGTAAAAGTCGATTAGCTATACGAGGCGTTCCTCGTGAGCGACAGGCAATTTCTGCCGATCCGTCGTCATCAATTTCTACGTTAATGATTCCGGCTGCCCTTTTGACTATGTGAGTTAAGTCTTTAACATTATAAAACTCAAGTCGTTGAACAATGCCAAATCGGTCTCTTAATGGAGAGGTCAATAGCCCGGCTCTCGTGGTTGCACCAACTAAAGTGAATTGAGGAAGGTCTAATTTTATCGATCTTGCGGCGGGCCCTTCACCAATCATGATATCAAGCTGAAAATCTTCCATTGCGGGATACAGAATTTCTTCAATCACAGGGCTTAAGCGATGGATTTCGTCAACAAATAGCACGTCGTTTTCTTCGAGATTTGTTAAGAGTGCAGCTAAATCACCAGCTTTTTCCAACACTGGTCCAGAGGTTTGTCGAAGATTTGCGTTTAATTCATTTGCAATGATATGTGAAAGTGTGGTCTTCCCTAAACCCGGAGGGCCAAAAATCAAAACATGATCAAGTGCCTCCCCACGTGCTTTTGCTGCAGGGATAAATATTTCCATCTGCTCGCAAACTGTTGTCTGTCCCACATAGTCTTTTAGATATTGAGGACGTATTTTTTCTTCGATATCATTGGAGGAATCATCCAGCCCTGCGACGGGTGAGATGATTCTATCGTTGCCAAAGTCATTAAATGAGTCGTTCACGATAGACTAGCCTTCAGTGCTTTTCGTACGATCTCTTCAACAGATAGCCCATCGGTTGAGTATTTAGATACCATTTGACTGGCTTGTGCAGGTTTATAACCTAATGCGAGTAACGCCGCAGTAGCCTCATCTTCCATTTTTCTTGCTGAAACGGGTATCGATATATCTGCTTCTAATTGTCCTGATGGCTGAGGTAGACGGTCCCTCATTTCTATTATCAGTCTTTCAGCGGTTTTCTTACCGACTCCAGGCAATTTTGTTAAACCTGCTACATCATTAGCATGCACTCGTTGAGAAAATTCGTTAGCTGTCATCCCGGAAACAATTGCGAGCGCCATTTTCGGGCCCACACCATTGACCTTTAACAGGATTCTAAATAGCGCACGTTCTTCTACTGAGCTAAAAGCATATAAGGTATGTGCATCTTCTCTGACAATTAAGTGTGTATATAAGGTGACTTCATTATCTACCTCTGGAAGGTCAATAAAAGTAGTAAGAGAGGCAAGTAGTTCGTATCCAACACCACCCACATCTAATAATAATTCAGGTGCCTGTTTCTGTAAGATAATGCCACGTAATAAACCAATCATTTTAACGTCGTTTCCATAGCTTGCTGTAACCGTATTTTAGTAGAACCAACATGTGCATGGCTTAAGGCAATCGCTAAACCATCAGCAGTATCTGATTGTAACCTTCCCGATAGGTTTAAGAGTAATTTTACCATGTGTTGGACTTGTGATTTATCTGCATTGCCCTTTCCTACAACAGCCTGCTTAATTTCACGGGCGCTGTATTCGTAAACTGGAATATTTTGCATGACAGTTGCACAAATTGCTGCCCCACGTGCTTGTCCTAATTTTAATGCAGAAGATGGGTTGTTCGATAGGAAAACATCTTCGATTGCCATTTGCGTTGGCTGGTATTCTCTTATGATAAATTCAATTTCTTTGTATATTTTACCCAGGCGTAAAGGAAATGCTTCATTGCCTAAACGTATGCAGGTACTGTAGACATGTTGGCTATATCGACCATCGCTATCAATAATGCCTATTCCGGTGATTCTTGAGCCTGGATCTATTCCGAGGATTCTCATAATAAGTAATCGGATAAACTCTTGTAATAGTTAATCTGAAAAAAATCGTTAGAGGATATTTTATTTTTTATTATTTCCCATGTACCTTGATTTGCCATATATCCCCCAAATTATCACCATGGTGTAAATAATAACATAGAAGGAAAAACTGAGATAATAGAGCAATTGGATTTTAAGTTTAAATCTCTATCATTTCAAAATCTGATTTACCTACCCCACACTCTGGGCATACCCAGCTTTCTGGAACATCTTCCCATTTTGTGCCTGGTTCTATACCGTCCTCTGGCCACCCTTGTTGTTCTTCATAAACCAGACCACAGACAATACACATATAAGACTTCATTTTTAAACTCACTCATTTTTGATCAATAATCTTTAGCATGGTGGTAGAAAGTTTTATTTCAAATATTCTATGTTTTAACTAAGGTTATAACTTGATCAAAAGAAAAAACCAAAAAGTAACAAACTACCGTATATCCAGAGAACCTTTCAAATCTTCTTTAGTAACTTTAGAATGTCCTATGTGTCTTTCTAAATAAATCTAATATAATAAATAGAGACAAAGTCCTTACTAATAATGACAACGGTTCAAAACACAAATCTTCCCAGCCTGCTAAAGAAATTAGTCGCTGATAAGAAACTAGCTCAAGACGTCGCAGAAAAAGCTGTTGCTGATTCGACGGAGAGAGGTATTTCTATTACGACTCATTTAGCTCAGCGGAAATTAATTGATGAGAAAGATCTCGCTGTTTATAACAGTAAAGAGTTCGGCCTGAGTCTGGTAGATGTTGACACCATAGAAGTTGCTATGGATGTTGAAAATTTACTCCCAAAAGAGATGATGCGGAAAACCCAGTTGTTTCCGCTTTTCAGAATGGGTAAAGCAATAACAATTGCTGTTGCTGATCCTTTCTTTCTCTCAAATTTAAGCGATGTCAGGTTTGCTACAGAGTTAATGCCAGAACCGGTCATTGTCGAATACTCTAAATTACAGAAACTTTTAAATCCTGACTATAACGACTCTTCTGTGAACTCAGGTATGTCAATATCATCGGATACTGCTGCTCAAGACCTAGTAATAGAAACGGTTGAATTAGAGTCTGAAGAAGAAGAGGATGATTCTGGTGTAGATGTTACAGAGTTTTTGAATGAACTTTTATTACACGCCATTAAAAAGAAAGTATCTGATATACACATTGAACCTTACGAGAAAATTTTACGTGTAAGATTCCGTTTAGATGGAATGCTACAAGTGGTGAGTATGCCACCTAAAGCTTTGGCGAGAAAAATGACATCTCGTATCAAAGTCATGGCTCAACTAAATACCTCTGAAAGACGTATTCCACAAGATGGTCGTATTCATTTTAGAGTGGGTGAAGAAAAACATATTGATTTTCGTGTAAACACCTTACCTACTTTGTACGGTGAAAAAATCGTAATGCGTATTCTTGATTCTGATACCGCGTCTCTCGGAATCGATATGCTTGGTTTTGAAGACCAGCAAAAGAAAGATCTATTAGAAGCCTTAGCTAAACCTGATGGAATGATTTTGGTAACAGGTCCGACAGGTAGTGGTAAAACGGTTACGTTATACGCAGGTCTGAACATACTAAATACTTCGGAAAGAAATATTTCGACTGCAGAAGACCCGGCGGAAATACAAGTACCCGGTATCAATCAGGTCAATGTCAATAATAAAGTTGGCCTTACCTTTGCGAGTGCACTTAGAGCATTCTTAAGACAAGATCCAGATATCATAATGGTTGGTGAGATTCGAGACCTTGAAACCGCAGAAATTTCAGTAAAAGCGGCGCAAACAGGGCATTTACTCTTATCAACTCTACATACAAATAGTGCCCCAGAAACATTAACACGCTTATTAAACATGGGAGTACCAGCATTCAATATTGCCTCTTCTGTGCATTTGATTGTAGCTCAAAGACTAGCCCGTCGATTGTGTAAAGAATGCAAAGTCTTAATAGAGGATGTGCCAAAACAAGCACTCATTCAGCTTGGGTTCGATGAAGAAGATATAGAATCTATCAAGATATATGAGCCTAATGGGTGTGGTGAATGCGCACATGGCTATAAAGGTCGTGTAGGTATCTATCAAGTAATGCCTATCTCTACAAAAATGGAATCCATGATTATGGATGGTGCAAATTCACTAGAACTAGCAGCACAAGCAAAGTCAGAAGGCATCAATGATTTAAGACAGTCAGCAATGAACAAAGTAAAAGAAGGGGTTACTTCCCTAGCTGAATTAGAACGTGTTACAAAAGATTAATATCAGGAAATTATTATGGCCACAGCAGTAGCAAATAAAAAAACTAATAAATTAGATCAGCCAACTTTTGTATGGGAAGGTATTAATAAAAGTGGAGTAAAAATTCGCGGTGAAAACCAGGCAACGAATGAAAACTTCCTTAGGGCAGAATTAAGAAGACAAGGCATTAGCCCAAAATCTATTAAAAAGAAAAGCAATAGACTCACGGGTGGTAAAATCAAACCTGTTGATATAGCTCAGTTTGCCAGACAATTAACAACGATGATGCGCGCTGGTGTTCCAATGGTGCAATCATTAGAGTTGATCAGTAACGGTCATGAAAAACCTGCCATGCGTGAATTAATCAAGAAAATCACTAAAGATATAGAAGGTGGTGAAGATTTAGCTGGTGCTCTTTCTCATCATCCACTCTATTTTGACAGCTTGTTTGTTAACTTAATTCGAGCAGGTGAACAGGCTGGTACTTTAGAAGACATGATTGACAAAGTAGCGACTTATAAAGAAAAAACAGAACGAATGAAAGCCAAAGTAAAGAAAGCAATGATGTACCCTGTCATTGTAATTATTGCAGCAGTGAGTAGTCTCAGTGATTATGCTTGTATGGGTTATTCCAACTTTTAAAGATATATTTGCAGGTTTTGGGGCAGACTTACCCGCATTTACACTCTGGGTTATAGGTTTATCTGAATGGTTACAAGCAATTGGTGGTTGCCACTAATATAACGATAGGCAGTATCGTTGGTTTTACCCAGGCAAGAAGACGATCAAGGAAATTCCATCGCTTTGTAGATAAATTATCGTTAAAAATTCCACTTATGGGTGTAATTATTAACAAGTCCGCGGTGGCAAGATTCTCCCGCACACTTTCAACAATGTTTGCAGCAGGTGTACCAATGGTTGAGGCTATGGACGCTGTTGCAGGAGCAACGGGTAATGTAGTCTACGAAGAAGCGACTATGCAGATCAAAGAAGATACATCTAAAGGTGTCCAACTTCATGTTGCTATGACAACTACACAGGAATTCCCAAGTATGGTTATTCAAATGACTAAAATTGGTGAAGAATCTGGCCGACTTGAAGAAATGCTAGATAAAGTAGCGGATTATTTTGAAGAACAAGTTGATGACTTAGTCGATACACTATCGAAACAGATGGAACCCATGATAATGGCTGTATTAGGTGTGTTAGTTGGTGGCTTAGTTGTAGCTATGTACTTACCAATCTTTAAGTTAGGAGCTGCAGTAGGTTAGAATCTATAATCTAAGGGGCTTTAGGGGAAATAAATGGAATTAATTTCACTACTAAGGGAGAACACAGTGTTCTTCCTTACTGTTGTAGGTCTGTTTTCACTACTAGTTGGTAGCTTCTTAAACGCAGCCATCTATCGTATTCCGATCATGCTACAACAAGGATGGCGAGAGGAATGTGAAGAATTATTTGGCGGGGACCATGCCGATCCGAAGCACGATTCTTCAAAAAAATTCAACTTGTTCGTACCTAGATCACAGTGCCCCCATTGTGGGCATATGATTACTGCGTTAGAAAATATCCCGGTTCTAAGTTACCTCTTTTTAAGGGGTAAATGTTCCTCCTGTAAAACAGGTATCTCTATTCAATATCCTTTGGTGGAATTAGCTACTGCTGCCATTTCAATTTTTGTTGCATGGAAAGTAGGTTTTGGCTGGCAAGCACTTGCTGCATTAATTTTCACCTGGACGTTAATCACACTATCCCTGATCGATGCTAAAACCATGTTGCTACCAGACAATCTTACGATTCCATTGATGTGGTCAGGGATTGCCGTTAATTTTCAAGCAATGTTTATTGATCTCAAAAGTAGTGTCTTGGGTGCCATGATTGGCTATCTGTCTTTATGGAGTCTTTTCCATCTATTCAAATTGATAACTGGCAAAGAAGGCATGGGTTATGGTGACTTCAAAATTTTAGCAGCCATAGGAGCCTGGGCAGGCTGGCAAGTATTACCTTTTACAATTTTTGCTGCATCAATGGTAGGTGCTATCGTTGGTATTCTGATGATGGTTCTGCAAGGTCAAAAAGATAGCCAACCTATTCCATTTGGTCCATGGCTGGCACTAGCAGGCTTTGTTGCGTTTATTTGGAGAGAGCCAATTGTTAGCTCTATGGCGAATTACTTTGGCTTAGCTTAAAAGTCATCTTTTAAAACTAGCTCTAAATTCAAAGGATTATGCATAAGTAATAAACCAGAAAATTGACATAACAACTGGAGTGCTGGAAACTATTTACATGAAAGTTCTCACAATCAAAATGGATAAATTGATATTCACAACTATTTTTTTGTGTGTACTAGCATCTTCAAATCTATACAGCGATACAAAGCTATTAAACGTCAGTATTGCACCACTTTCATCTATTCTAATATCTTCAAAGAATAGTGCTCCCGCTAATATCATCAGTTTAAATCACTCAACAATTAGCGCTGAAATAACGGGTAGGGCACTAACCATTCATACAGAAGCAGGTTCGTTTGTGAGAAAAGGAGAAAAGTTAGCCTCTTTAGACTGTAGAAGTTATATTCTTGCAAAAAAACAAGCAGACGCCGCCTTGAAAGTTACAGAAGCCCAATTAAATCTTACCAGGAAACAATTGAAACGAAATCAACGTTTAATAAAAAATGGCACTATACCTCGAGAAATATTTGAGAAAACTGAAGCCGCACAACAATCATCTCTAGCTGATATAGCGTTAAAAAAGTCAGTGATTGAAAACGCGCAACTGACCATCAACCGCTGCTCTATTAAAGCGCCTTTCTCAGGCCAAATAACCCAACGAATGGTGCAACAAGGACAATTAGTTTTACCAGGCACCCCATTGTTTCAATTGATGCAAGATCAGGCATTAGAAATAAAAGCCAACTTGCCCGAGACAGCCATAGAAAAAGTAAAAGAAATAAATTCTATAGAGTTTGTTTCTAATGAAAAAAGAATCAAAACTTCTATTCGCAGTATCATTCAGAACATCGATGCAACCACTCGAACCCAAGAAGTTCGTTTATCCCTTCCAGAATCTACTCAACTAGCAGCTGGTTTATCAGGAAGACTTGAATGGAGTGACGGCAACTTACAAGTTCCAACGGAATACATCCAAAGAAAAGGACAAAATCTTGGAATTATGATTGCCGAAGAAATCGTTGATGGAACAGCTAAAGCTAAATTTATCGCCTTAAAAAATGCAATTGAAGGTCAACCAGCAAGCATTGATTTACCCCAGGCAACAGCAATCATTAACAAAAATCAATATCGGGTAAGTGACGGACAGCTAATCAGTGTTCAATAGCTAGTTATCGAATCAACCCTCAGTTACCATGTATTCACGCCTAATCCAAAATCACGTACTGGCAAATCTAACATTTGTATTGGTACTAATTATTGGTTTCTTATCCTATAAAGAAATGCCTCGGCAGCAAGATCCGACAATAAACTTTAACTGGATAACCATAATTACAATACTACCGGGAGCTTCTGCTTCTGATGTAGAAAAGAGAGTTACCGACGTTCTGGAGGATTCCATAAATGGAATCCCGGATATGAATTTCGTTTCGAGCAATAGCCGTGAGAATACTTCAAGCATATTAGTCCGTTTCGAAGACATGCCAGAAAGACTTTATGATAAACGACTCGCTGATTTACGTCGTGAACTGCAAAATGTACAAAGCGAGTTACCAGAGGAAGCTTTAGACTCGCAAATACTGGAAATCACCTCAGGTAATGCATTTCCCGCGGCGCTAGTCGCAGTAGTCTCAAGTGCAGATGATGAGAGATTAAGAAAACGCGCCCAAACCGTCAGTGATTCGATCGAACAAATGTCAGGTGTTGACCGTGTAGATTCGGTAGCACTTGATGATCCTGAGTTACAAATTAACTTTATTCCTGAAGCACTCGAATCGTTGCAGCTAACCCCTGGAAGACTTGCTGATTCGCTCAAGCTCTGGTTTCAGGATATATCCGCAGGAACTACCAGTGTAGGCAAACAAAGCTGGCTAGTTAGAATTGTCGGCAAAAATAGTGACCCTTCGCAAGTAGCTCAACTTCCTATCCCCGGATTAAATGGAGAAGTACCTCTTTCCCGTGTAGCCATTGTACAACGTGCACGCAAAAAAGCCTCCCAGGAAGTCAGCATCGATGGCAAACCAGCCGTTTTGTTGTCAATAATGAAGCAAGACAATACCAATGTGATTCAACTGGTTGATCAATTAAACAATTGGGTAGACGAGCAAAATAACATTACCGAAAACACAGGTATTCAGTTAAAGATGGTTGATGATCAAACTCTTCCAACCAAGCAAGCGATTAATATCATGCAGAGCAATGCGCTTATTGGTTTATTGCTGGTATTAATTGTAGCGTGGTTATTTTTAGGGACTAGAATCGCACTACTAACAGCTATTGGAATACCATTTATATTAGCTGCAACTTTTTGGGTACTGGCCGCTAACGGAGAAACACTCAATATAACCGTGTTGCTCGGTGTAGTTATTGTGCTAGGTATGCTGGTTGATGATGCCGTTGTTGTGGTTGAGTCAATATATTATCGGCTCCAAAGGGGCGTCAATTCACTAGATGCTGCTACTGGCGCAATGAAAGAAGTTGCGCTACCGGTTACTACAGCCGTTTTAACAACAATTGCTGCTTTTCTTCCCTTAATGCTATTGCCCGGGATACTGGGAAAGTTCATGCGCGTGATACCCATGGTAGTCACCATCGCGCTTGCCATTAGTCTAATCGAGGCTTTTTGGATGCTGCCATCGCACGTTCACGGTGCCAAAATAAATTTTGGTAGGCCTTCACGAATCCAAAGAATGCGTGAATCCGCTATTCATTGGATTCAACTGAAATACTCAAAGATTCTTATTCGTGCCTTACGTTGGCCGAAAATGACGTTGCTGGCTATATTCCTGGCATTTGTTACAGCGATAGGAGCGCTTGGTGCAGGGATGATTCGGGTGGACTTTTTTGCATCGGATACCTTAAGGATTTTCTATGTAAACGTTGAAATGCCAACTTCTACACCTTTAGATGAGACTTTAAATACCACCTTAAAGGTTGAAGCTGCACTGAAAAAACACCTTAAAGGAGCCAATTCAGATATCAATGAAAATCCCAAGGCAAACAGAGATGCACGTTCAGTTGCCAGTTATGCAGGTCTTATGTTTACCGAAACAGAACCCATGTATGGTGATCAATACGGCCAAATTGTAGTAAGCCTATTACCTATGGATCAAGGCTCGCGTGATGTTGATGCCATCATCAATGAGATGCGAGAGGATGTGACAAGCGTCGTAGGGGCAAATAATATCTCATTCTTAAAACTCCAGGGTGGGCCGCCATCGAGCAAGCCAATCAGTGTAAAAGTTCGTGGCGATGATTATCAAACCATAAAGCAAGCCAGTGACAAACTTCGTGAAATATTAGAAAACATCAAAGGCATAAAAGACATCAGTGATGATGCCAGCCGAGGCCGAATGGAGCTCACTTTAAAAATGGACCACGATGCTGTGCGACGTTCTGGTATTAATCCCATCGATATAACAAGGACTATTCGCTTACTGGTTGATGGTGAAGTCGTAGCTGAGATGCAAGACAGGGGTGAGAAACTTCAAATCCGCGTAAAAGCAAATTCTGTAAACAGCAATGATATTGGCGAATTATTGAGATTCAGAATGCCGACACCAAATGGTTTGAGCATTCCACTGAATCAACTAATGACCCAAGAACGTGGTGTGTCTTTAGGTAATATTCGTCACTACAATTTCAAAAGAGCGATTACGTTAGAAGCTGATATTGATAAGCCAAAAGAAAAAGAAGACTTTATGGCCTGTCGCTTGCGCCCTGCTCTATACGGTGATGAGCGTGATTACAGTAAATGTGAATTAGATACCGTTACCGCAAATAAACTAATGCTGGACCAGTGGAAAAAATACCGCACAGACTTTCCGAGTATTGATCTGGATTTTTCGGGGCAACTGGATGATATCAAAGACAGCATTAACTCAATTGCTAAACTGTTTTTGATCGGAATCGGTCTGATGTACTTAATTTTGGGTACTCAGTTTAAGAGCTATTTCCAGCCTTTCATTATTCTAGCAACGGTCCCCCTTGCCTTTACAGGGGTTATTTTAGGTCTGTTGGTCACCCAAAATCCTCTAAGTTTATATACTTTATATGGGGTTGTAGCTTTGGCAGGAATTGCTGTAAATGCAGCGATTGTACTGATATCTGCAGCAAACGATCGCCTATCTTCCGGGATGTCGGCAGTTCACGCAACAATCTATGCGTCACGACGCCGCGTCATTCCAATAATGATTACAACTTTAACTACTATCGCAGGTTTGATGTCATTAGCTATCGGATTGGGTGGTCAATCATTGATCTGGGGACCTGTTGCTACATCGATAGTTTGGGGTGTTGGCTTTTCATCTCTACTCACCTTATTTGCCATTCCTACGCTTTATCTAGCTGGTATGAGAAGAAAGGAAAGGAAAGCTAGAAAAAAGTGCGCAAACTAAAAACAGCCTAAAAGTAGGGGGGTATTAGTAGTTGCTCGTTACCCAGATAGTACATTGTACATAGACGATTCCTTACGGAATCTACGCTGGTCTTGCTTGGCTCTTCTTGAGCCTCAGATGGCTTTTCGAGGCTCACCAAGAGCCAGAAAAGAACATAGACGCTCGAACCTGGTAGGATGCTTTTAAACTAATGTCACCCCCTTACTTTTAAGTGACTTTTCATAATGTTTTTTAAAATGACCAAAGGAACTTTTGCTTTGCGGAATAATATTAGGTTTTTGTTTTTTAAAAACGTAAATAGAATTTATGCATAGCAAGCCACTTTTTTATAAACCAATATGTATCAGCTGAAATCAGAACCCTATTCTATTATTCCGTAGCCTCAACAACCGTCAATCCTAAAGCCATCCAGCTTTGCATTCCACCTCTAAAATATTTGATTTTAGCTGCTGGATATCCCATAGTTAATAACTTTCTGATCGCAGTCGGAGACTGACCACACCAGTTTCCATTACAGTACATCACCAGTGTCTTTGCATGGCTAAAATCAAACGTTTCACCGGGAATAACGTCAAAATGGTCTTCCATAATCTCTAATGTATCTGCTGATTCTTTGAATAGCTTATATGGAATATTCACAGCCCCAGGAATCAAGCCACTTATCTTAACCCAAGCCGGTGTACGAGAATCAATAATGATGATGGAATCATCACCCTCAGATAATTTCTTTACATAATCAATAGTCTCACGCTCACCAATTGTTTCAACTTTATGAGGCTCGAAGGGATACATCGCCTGTATCGTGCCACGTGTAGTTTTGCGATAGAATTTGACTATTTGATTACTTTTTTCCTGTTCTCGCATAATTTTTACAGGTTTACCTTGATGCTTCACTTCAACATTTTGTAAGCCAGCGCTAATCATAACTTGTTTGGTTTCTTCTTCCGTAGCAACTGAAATTTGAACTGAAAGAGTGCAAATCGATATGAATAATATTTTAAATATTTCTAATGCTTTCATGGTTTCCTCCTACGGACATATAAGTCGTTGATTTAATCAAAGCCTAGTTTATGATTAGCTTTGTTGAATCTTACTCTTTGATTATAAAACGCTTTTAATATAGAACCATATAACTCATGGCAAATTTTAATACTCATTTGGGAGTGGCCGCAGTGGGCTCTGGCATGCTGGCAACGCTCTGTTTACAAGTCGGATTAGTCGATGCCAAAGATGCAATATTGCTCGCAAGTATGGGGGTGGTCGGCGGAATTCTGCCAGATATAGATTTACACTATTCCTACCCCAGCCGCATCTTGTTTTCACTGCTGGGGATAATTACTGCATTTTTTTGGATTTTCGCTGCCGAAAATGAGTTACCTATCATCCAGCTCTGGGGAGCCGGGTTAGGTATTTATCTTTTAGTTCGTTATCCCATTTGGACGATATTTCAAAAAGTAACCGTACACCGCGGTGCAATCCACTCCATAGGGGTAGCTGTTTTATTTGGCTTTGCTACAGCCGCTATCAGTTTTCATTTATTTATCAGGCCGGCATTTATTTCCTGGTTGATCGCGTTGTTTATCTTTTTAGGATTTATTTTACACCTTATACTAGATGAAATTTACAGCGTTGATTTTATGGGGCACAGATTGAAAAATTCATTTGGCACCGCACTTAAGCTTGTAGATTTCAAAGATAAAAAGAGTAGCGTAATCATAATTATAGGCATCGCCATATTATGGTTTTTTACACCCGATGCGAACACCTTCATGGACACTCTGACAAGTGCAGAAACATATCGTGTTATATCTGAACGACTGTTTTAAAAGAATGGGTTAGTCAAAAAAATAAAAATACACCACCTACTTAACATGAGCTTGCCATTTCTTTTTTGAAATGGACAACTCATCTATGCCAGAGCTTAGTACTAGCTCGCCATTAGGCGAAACTAGAACTTAGCGTGTATATAAGCACTTTTTTGATCTTTACTTTCACCAAAAGATTTCTAAATGGAGGAGTCAGAGATGCCGTATGTAAGTATCAAAATCACAAACGAAGTTACTGCAACGACACAAAAAAAGCAGCTGGTTGAGGGAACAACGCAACTGCTTTTAGATGTATTGGGAAAAGACCCCAAGACCACGGTTGTAGTTATCGATGAAGTCAGTACTGACAACTGGGGTATGGGTGGCCACAGCGTTACTGAAATTCGGAAAAATTAAACAGCGGCTTTAGCTAACGCTTTCTGGATAACCGGCACTAAACCTTCAGGTAATTTTACGCTTCCAGAAAGGGCAAAATCGTGGGCTGCTGGAGACATTTTCTTCCATGTTCGAATGATAATGTCCATCCACTTTTCTTCATCATACTCGGTAAACTTTTCATACATCGCAGTCATGTAATGTTCGATAAATGTTAATGCTGCTATATCTTCAACAACTTGTGTATCAGCATTGGTTTTTAAATTTTTCTTACCTATAGCTAGCTTTACACGCTCAATGATTTCTTCATCATAACCTGCATCAGCTAAAAGTGTTGCCGCTGTTTCAGCGTGAAATTTATAAAGATTTGTACGCCATTGATGATATCCCTTACGATTCATTGGGTAGTCGCTACGTGGCGATTTCCAGCGTTCAATGTGTTGCGCAGCTACAGAGAGTTTTGCTACATCCTCAGCATCAGGCATAAAACGTATTAGCATATCCAGCATCCGTTTTGAGTAAAGCAGTTCTTTAGGGACTTCTCTTCCTTGTTCCATCTCAAAATTAGGATCTTTACTATTTGCTGCATCATATAACGCTAACGCGTTTTCTAGCATTTGCTGGTTTGATGTGCTCATGGATACTCCATTAGGGTTTGCTTATTTAGATCAGCTATTCTAGCGGAAAAAAGTTTTTTTTTAAATCGAGAATATAATTTATGCGGTTATTTAAGACATTAGGATAAGACTAGTTTAACCAGCCATTATCAAAATCTTGTTCCTGCATCGCTTCGACTTTCTTTTCGATTTTATTTAATGCACGAATTAAAGTAACTGTTTTTTTCTCAAGATCTTTAAGTTTTTTCATACGAAACGGTCTTTCATCAACGGGCACTTCAACATCGCCTGAAATTAAGGTTGCTCGTGCTTTTTTACGTCGATCAAACGTAATGTAATACAAGGCTGTATAGGCCTTATGAATCTTTTCATGAAGCACATCCAGATCTTTTAACTGGGGTATATTTACCAGCTTAAAGCCCTCTTCCTGATACCATTTTCCAAAAGCACAGGCTTTGCAATCCACAGGCTTACTTATTTGTTCTTCCGGCAAACCTTTTACCAGTTTATAACCTTGTTTTATCCATTCGATATGATCAGGCTTTGCCTGTTGCAGGTTTTCGATGATGTGCGCTTTATTCATAGCGAGGTAACTATTATTAACAGCTGTTATTGAAAAATTTTTGACCACTACAAAGTAATCATAAACAGCATCGTTTCTTTTTCAATCTTTATCAGATCAACTGCAATATCTTGTAGTTTACTTATAAATACAGCCTAAAAGCAGGGGGGTGGCTGAATTCAATTTGCACGTTAACATGATGATACTTAGAGCATGAAATTTTTACCCAGCTCCGTATAATCTTTCTTTTTAAAATCCAAGAGATAAATCTATGAGACCTAGTGGTCGCGCAACAGATGAAATGCGCCAAGTTAAATTTACCCGTAATTACACCATGCACGCTGAAGGCTCTGTTCTGGTTGAATTTGGAAATACCAAAGTACTATGCACTGCGACGGTTGATGATCGCACGCCACCATGGTTGCGCGGTAAAGGACAAGGCTGGGTAACAGCGGAATACGGTATGCTGCCGCGCTCAACAAATTCACGCATGGGTCGAGAAGCTGCACGAGGCAAGCAGGGTGGCCGTACCATGGAAATCCAGCGTCTTATCGGTCGATCTTTGCGAGCGATTGTTAACCTTGAAGCATTAGGTGAGCGCCAAGTAATTGTCGATTGTGATGTTATTCAAGCAGACGGCGGCACAAGAACGGCTTCAATCAGCGGGGCTTATATTGCTTTATGCGATGCTATACAAACTCTACTAGACTCTAAAGCAATCAAGAAGGATCCTTTAATGGGACAACTTGCCTCTATTTCGGTAGGTATCTACAAAGGCAACCCAGTACTTGATCTTGATTACGCGGAAGATTCAAATGCAGAAACAGATATGAATGTGGTGATGAATAACGCAGGACATTTCATTGAAGTGCAAGGTACTGCTGAAGGTCACGCATACAGCCGTGATGAAATGAATGCTATGCTTGATTTAGCAGAAAAAGGCATCAACGAAATAATTGAAATACAGGATGAAACACTAAAAAAGTGAACACAGACGCCACAACCAGGAAACATAAAGTCGTACTTGCCAGCGGTAACTCAGGTAAATTGCGTGAGTTCTTTGAAATTCTCGGCAGTGCAGGTTTCGAGGTGGTGGCGCAGTCTGAATACGATGTGACAGATGTTCCTGAAACAGGCCTCACATTTGTTGAAAATGCGATAATCAAAGCACGTAATGCATCCCAACAAACGGGTTTACCTGCGCTAGCTGACGATTCTGGAATAGAGGTTGATGCACTAAAAGGCCAACCCGGCATTTATTCCGCCCGCTATTCTGGTGAAGGCAATGCAGCGAATAATCAAAAACTTCTACAACAAATGAAAGTCGTGCCGGATTTACAGCGTACAGCGCGTTTTCGTTGTTGTATTGTCTATATGCGTCATGCTGAAGATCCCTCTCCATTGATCGCCGATGCAAGCTGGGAAGGCACAATTTTAAAAGAATTGTCGGGCGCAAATGGCTTTGGATACGACCCGCTTTTCTATGTGCCGAGTTTTGGTAAAAGCTCAGCAGAACTAACTCCTGAAGAAAAAAATAGCGTAAGTCACCGAGGTAAAGCCTTACAACAGATTTTAAAAATGATGAGCTCAGCTAAGCTGTGAATACTTTTTTCCTCTATATCCGTTCAACTATTTATTGGCTTGGCTTGCTACTCAGCACCTTGATTTACGGTTTAGGTTCGCCACTTTTACTTTTGTTAACCCCAAATCAGGCTTATCACGCAGTAATGCCCTGGGCACATTTTAACCTGTGGTGGCTTAAAATCACCTGTGGAGTTAATTACAATATCCTTGGTCGTGAAAACATCGATTTAAACAACCGCGGTATTATCCTGGCGAATCATCAATCAACATGGGAAACCATGATGATACCCACTTTTTTCCCACCAACTTCATTTGTGATTAAAAAACAACTCCTTAAAATTCCATTTTTTGGCTGGGCGTTGTCATCAGTCAAGCCTATTGCAATTGATCGAAATGCAGGTTCATCGGCAGTTGATCAAGTAAAAACTATCGGGAAAAAGCATCTTGATGATGGTAACTGGGTTTGTATTTTCCCTGAAGGTACACGAGTCAAACCAGGACAAAGACTCGACTATCGTATGGGTGGAGCATTACTGGTTGAACATTCAGGTTACCCTATCTATCCAATTGCACACAATGCGGGTGAGTGCTGGCCACGGCACAGTTACCTTAAATACCCAGGTACTATTACGTTAAGTATTGGTAAACCGTTTAGCGCAGAAGGCTTAGAACCTGATGAAATTAATGATAAAGTTAGGCTTTGGATAGAAACAGAGGTAGATAAAATGCCTCCTGCGGTGAATAAATAGCTTAGCAATACTGATATTGACTCTGATAACCCCATACAATTTATATTAAGAAGGAGCGATTGCTTAGTTTCTAAACAAAATAACCCCAGAAATTTTAGTTAGGTTAATATAATGAATAAAATAATAAAAATTACGACACTTATGTTAAGTCTCAGCTTTATAGCCGCCTGTAGTGTTAATGAACAACAAAACTCCCAACAGCTAGCGAGTATTACACCAGAAGAGGATCCTGAGGGTGAAGTATATGTTGATATGTTGCCTAAAATAAATATACATTCTGTTGAGCCAGAGGAGCGTCCAGAGCAGAGAGAACTGACTCGCTTTGAACGTTTTTCTGGAGTGCTAAAGTCACATAATAAAATC
The DNA here is from genome assembly GCA_963760355.1 of uncultured Gammaproteobacteria bacterium. GTDB lineage: Bacteria > Pseudomonadota > Gammaproteobacteria > Thiotrichales > Thiotrichaceae > Cocleimonas. Next base: position 89,900 of record CAVXCT010000022.1, read on the forward strand.
AGGGCAAAACATAACGTTCCTCCATTAACATGGTCAAAAAAATTAGCAGATTATTCGATGAAATGGGCAAAACACTTATCAAGAGGCAATAAATGCGATATGTACCACCGAACAGGCAATACGCCTTTTGGAGAGAATTTATACCGCTCAACAGCAATAGTGTGGACGGATGGAAAGAGAGAAGTAAATCCTGTCACCATCAAAGATGTTGTTAAGGCCTGGACAGATGAGGAAAAGTGGTACAACTACAAAACAAATAGTTGTCAGCCGGGCGCTCTATGTGGTCATTACACGCAAGCGGTTTGGAAAACTACAACAGAAGTAGGGTGTGCTATGCAAGTTTGTGATGATAAGTCACAAACTTGGGTATGTAGCTATAACCCACCTGGGAATTTTACAGGCGTTAGACCCTACTAGGTTTTCAGTTTTTTTACTTCCTGAAACCTAAAAAAGCTGTGTTATATTTATTTATGCCATGCTTAATAAGTCACACAATCAATACGCGATCCAGATTGACCTAAAAGGACAGCCTTTAACGCAGCTTGAAATAGACTCTAGCCAAAAGTGCTTAGCGTCTACTTATCGTAGCCGCCTCAACTTTGTACTCGCTATTTTTGCCCTTGGCGTAGGTGTTACCTATCGCGCACTGACATTGAATTACGATAGTGAATACGAATTACTCAATATCAGTCTTTATATTGGACTATGGTTTGGCATATTTGCTGGTGTCATGATTGATGGAGATGCAAAACGTAAGTTTCAACTGGTTTTAATTGGGATCATCCTTTGCTGCTCCGCAAGTTTATTCGCCTCCATGTTAATGACTCTATTTATTGGTCAGGCAACAGTCTGGATCAGCAGTATCAATATACTAGCCAGCGCATTGTCTAGTATGTGGTTGATGACCTATTACGATGAGGTTTTGAAAGGAATAGAGTCTGTGAAAACGGTTGATGAAAGAGGTCTCTATTATATCAAGAAAGCATCTTCAAACTTTGAAGAACTCAATCAATTCAGTGAAAAAATTCGTGCCCAAGGCCGAATGCCTTTAGCGGCTGAATACTGGGCTTATCGTGAATGGATTCAAGAAAAAGCAAAGCCGCTACTGTAAACTATTGACTCAACACCTGAAAACTCTGTTCTACCCGATTACCTTTTTCATCCACCAATGTTAGTCGATGCTTACCAGCCGCGAGCCATATAGCTTGTTCGTGATAGGTTTGGGTCGTACCCAGAAAGTTATCGTCCATATGCCAGAATAATTGTGCTTCTGGATTTCCGTGTATCGCCTGAAATACCGCTTTTCCTTTTTCACCTGTTAGTTCTTTAGGAATATAAATCTGCGTGTTTCGCCTGGGATAAATCAATGAAATCGGACTATCTTTTGATGCTATCGTTTCAACCTGTTGGCAATCTTCTCGCCACGCAGGCAACACTCTATAATCTGCATGGTGTTGCTGGTAATAATAAGCTTCATCGGGCGGCAATACGAACCAGTCTTTATGTAGCATCGAAGCTACTGATTCGCAGCCACTATGCACTCGAAGCTGGGTTTGCTTATCCAGATGAATACGCTGATGATTGGGTGACACCCGATCGAAATGGCTACTTTCAGGAATATAATAATCTTTAGCGTAACAGTTTTGATTCGCCAGGAAACCATCATCCTTACACACCGAAACCAACTTCATTTGCTCGATAGGTTTTCTAAACCATTTTGAATCTAATGAAAGCCTGTTAAAAACATCAAACAAAATGGGGGCAGCAACCTTAACTCCGGTCATTCCTTGGCGACCTTCTCCGGCGGCATTTCCAACCCAAACACCCACGGTGTATTTTGGTGTCGTGCCGAGCGCCCAGGCATCACGATGACCAAAGCTTGTACCAGTTTTCCAGGCGATTTTGTGGGTACTATTAAAGCGCTTCCAATAAGCTTCACTACCTGGCCGACTCACTTCCAGTAATGCTTGTAGCGTCATCCAGGCACTCGCAGGGCTAAGCTGATTTAGTTTTGATGTTGCTGCTTTATGTTGCTTTAAAATAATCGGCTGCAGCATTTTTCCTTGCTGAGAATCCACTCCTTGCTTCGCTCGATTTGCCAAGGTTCGCATACATCCCGCTTAATTCCCAAAGCGTACCTTCAGCACCACCAAGAATCAGTGGCAAACCGTATTCGCGTGAACGCCTGTGCAGCGTACTCATTCCCATATTTTTTAGGGTTTCTAAGAAACGCTCCACACCATGATAGCTCAACATATTCACCGCAGGTATATTCAGCGAACTCGCTAGTGCCTGTTTTGCTCTTACCGCACCCCGGTAGTTTCGGTCAAAATTTTTCGGGCGATATCCTGTGTAACGAATCGGAGCATCTGCTACAAGCATTTCGGGTAATAGCTCACCCTGTTCAATCATGCTTGCAAACAGAAAAGGCTTGAGTGTACTTCCGGTGCTTCTTGGGCGCTGGATTAGGTCAATCGCCTGACCATGTTCCGCTTTCTCTGTTAACGGTGGAGCATTACCAACATAAGCCTTAACTTCAAAGCTTTCATTATCGATCACTACAATAGCGAGATTATGAATATCTTTTAATGCATTTAATTCGCCATAGTGTTTAGCAATCTGGTTGACTTGCAGCTGCAACACATAATTGATAGTGGTATTAAATCGTTTTTGATTTTCTGTTGAATTCGCTCTTGCCTCAGCAATTAAAGTATCTAACAGATGTGGTGCCATTCTAGGTAGAAGATTCGGTTTTTCTGGCAATGGTTCAGCACTGGCTAACTGATAATCAAGCTTGCTGATTTTTTCTCGCTGGAATAGTTTCAGTAATAAACGATCGCGCTTTACTTTCAATTTATCGCGTTTTCTGCCCGGGTGAATAAGAGCAGGACTGTTAGGCAGAACCGCCAACATAGCGCTTTCTGCCCATGACAGTTGCTCAGGGTCACGTCCAAAATAACGCCATGATGCAGCCTCTAAACCAACCACATTGCCCCCAAAAGGAGCATGACTCGCATAGTAATTTAGGATCTGATCTTTGCTGTAGCGAGTTTCCAGACGAAGTGCGCGAAAAGCTTCAATAATTTTCTCGGTTAGTGAGCGCTCTGGATTTTGTGAAGCCATGCGAATCACTTGCATCGATATGGTACTACCACCACTGACTATTCGTCCGGCTTTTAGGTTTAATTTGAGGGCACGCCCAATTGCTAGAGGGTCAACGCCAAAATGCTTATAAAAACGTTTATCTTCAAAAGCGACCAGGCTGGTTTTGAATTTATCAGGTATTTGTTTCAGTGGAGGAAAACGCCATTGCCCATCTTTTGAAATATGTGCACCTAACAACTTGCCTTCTTTACTCAGCAAGATACTGGATACGGATGATTTAAACAGTGGTTCAGGAAGGCAAAAGTAAAAAGCAGTGATGGAAACCAGGGTAATCAAAAATACCCAAGATTTGCGCTTTATATTAAGAATGAATTTGAATGGCTTCACTGTTCTATTAAAAAGTGGCTAAAAGGTGGGGGGTGGCTTTTCTAGGCTCAACAGGTGCCAGAAATATCCATCCTAGATTCCGCAAGGAAACGTCGATATACGATGGTCGCGCTGGGTAAGGTTAATTTGGAAATAAATAATGCCACCCCCCACCTTTTAGCCTGTTTTTTCTCCTAATCCTTTATAATGTTAATGAAGCGCCCTTTTTCAATAGCCTTTAAATTACCATCGTACATAGCTTCAACAGAAATCGCAGGTTGGTAGTAAATACCTTGATAGGAAGCATTCGCCAATAGTTGGAAGTTTTTTACTTCGCCTTTCTTTAATGAGAAATAGTAATGGATACGATCATCGCGTAAGTCACGATAATCATATTTACTCTTAGTCGCTAATTGTTCCGATCCTGATAAAATTTCCATTCCTGCTGCTACAGGTAAGGTAAGTGCAATATTTTCGGCATCGTAATTACCGTTATTTTGAATACTCACAGAAATTCGCGCATCGTTACCTTGAGCTACTTGCCAATCGCTATCATCAGCCAAGTCATTCCAGACCTTCTTGTTTTCTGCATCGCGCACACTGAAATCAGTATTGATAGTAAGTCCCTTGGACTGACTAATCTCATCACCAGCAACTGGTACTCCTTTGGTCACTAGATTCGCGAATAGTCTAATTCCGGATGTGTTCTCCACACTTACTTTAGAATCTGCTTTGACTAACATCGTACTGGAAACTGGCTTATTGCTGTTTATTACCGTTGCTGCCCCGTCTTGCAATAGATTTGCAGTGAAACTGCTAGTATCTCCACCCAGGTAACGAGAAACACCCATCAACGCCCAGGCAATACCTTGAGTACTCTGATAGCCATCGCCACTCATTTGCTCGGCAATCTTATCTAGTAGCTGGTTAGCATCCTGCTTTTTATTCAACGCCACTAAACTATCCAGTTGCAAACCCAAGTCACCTAAAGTCGAGCTAAAGGTTTTATCCGGGTTGGCAACGTTGCTTACTTCTGGTGCCATACCTTGAATCAAGTCAGTTGCCGCCTCTGGTTGTGATGCAGCTTGATAAGCAGCTGCCAATAGCCAGCGACCTTTGTTGTTCAACCGATTATTGTTTCCAGTATTTGCCGCTTCACGAAGGCGATTCATCGCACCTAATTGAGGTTGACCAGCTAGCGCCAGTATATAAAGGCGGTAGGCTTGAGTATGCGAATAGTCATTACTTGCAACTACATAGCCTTGAGCTGCTCCTACCTGATAATTGAGCCAGTTATTGAGCAGGTTTGCTGGCAAGATATAGCCAAGCTTTTTTGCTTCTAATACAAAGTGACCGGCATAAATACTTGCCCAATCATTTTGATAATTACCACCCGGCCAATAACTGAAGTCTCCGGTCCCCGTCTGGAAATGCTGTAGTTTATCAATCGCTTTTTGCACGTGATGCTGGGTATCGTTCTTTTGCTTCTCGGTTAAATCGATCACATTAGACAGGAACAGTTGCGGAAAGGCCGACGAAGAAGTCTGTTCTAAACAACCATGCGGATACCTGATCAAGTAATTCAGTCTTTTCTCTATATTGAGTGGCGGTACTGCAGATAATTCGAGTACAGATTGATTGGTACCATCCAAACCAAATGCAAGCGCTTTGTTTTCCCAGCTTTTACCCGGCTCGATAACCTCTACAATTGTCCGCATTGTTTCCTGATTCGCTCGGCGAATATCTAGATAGACTTCTTTCCCGGATGTAAACTCACCATTTTCTCCAGCAGTCGCGCTAAAGTGCAAGCGCGTTTTACCCACCTTGTTTGCAGTTTTCACTTTGATAAAGGCGATCTTTTCACCCATCTTGCTAAAGTTAATTTGTTGAGTTGGCTCCCCAACTACGCTGACTAAATCATCTGTTTTAACCGAGACAGTAACTTCCCTAATTTTGTCATCCATCGCAAATAAGGTAACAGGAATCGAAACTTCTTCTTGTGGTCCAAGCACACGTGGCAGACTGCTTTGCAGCATCAACGGTTGACGCACAAATATCGATTGCTGAGATTTTCCGTAAGCACCCTTTTCTCCTGCAACTAGCATCACCCGAACCGCGCCTAAATATGAAGGTAACTCTATTTCATGTTTGCCAGTTTCACCTTTGGCTAGTTTGAAAGGACCTAAGTATTTAACTACAGGAGGGAACCGACGCTTCTTACTATCGTCATCATCCATTTCTTCCTCATCGCCACCACCCAATGCCAACATCCGCTCTAACTTTCCACCATAAGCACCGACGACATGATCAAAAAGATCCCAGGTTTTGATACCCAGCGCTTCTTTGCTATAGAAATATCGATGTAGGTTAGGTGTTTTAAATGAAGTCAAACCTAACAAGCCTTCATCAACAACAGCCAGCGTGTAGTTCATGGTTCTACCATTTTCTTCGCTAACCGTAACTGTTTGCTTTGACTCGGGTTGCCACTCGGTTGCGGCTTGTATTTTTGGAAGTAGATAGCTTTCAGCATTCTTTACATCCAGAGGAATAATTCCATATAAACGGATCGGCCTATCATTAGATTTCCCCTCATGAGGCTGTAGTAGAGTGATATGTACGTATGCATTGGGTGCCATTTCTGCAGTAATGGGTAATTCGAACTGCAATCTTTTCTCTGTACTATTTACACCAGCAGCTGCCACTGCTGCAGATGTATCAAACTCAACCCAGCGCTGTTCTAGAATACGGCTGCCTGTTTCGATACTAAGTAATGCTCGACCTTGAGTTGCGGCAGGTAATTGAATCGTTGCTACATCGCCCACGCTATATGCAGTTTTATCTGAAAACAGATTTAAACGACTCGCCGCACCACTACCTTCTTCTTGAGCACGACCTGCCCAACCCGGCCAATCGATATAAACGGTTTTACCCGTACAGTGCGTCCCTTCTAGATCACAGGCTCGAATCAAGTAGCGTCCCCAGCTTGGGTACTTGACCTCAAAATTCCACTCGCCAACTCCATCAGTGGTACTTACAATATCTTTCTGAAGTAATTGTTTATGACGGCTATCTGCGTATTCTGCAAGTGATTCGCTGGATTTATCCCACCACCACTTCCATTTGATTTTATACAGGCTAACTTGCACTTTATTCAGTGATACCTCTTCACCCTTGGCAGTTAAACTAGCAATACTTACCTTATGTTTTATATCGGTAAGCAACATGCCTCGCGTGGCATCACCTTTTGGTAATTTGATACCCACATAATTGGAGTAGGGATGATAATCAATTTTGCTGCGACTGATACTGAACGCTCCACCTTCTTCAAACACACGCGAAGTGAATTTTGCTTTGAGCATTCCTGCTGGCTTGCCTTTAACTTTAAAGTCTTTGCTGAATTTTAAGTAGCCTTCTTCATCCAGACGTCCTTCGAGAAGCATCGTATCCTGACTTTTTAATGAACGCGCTGGATCATCAAATACATAGTCAGTGAATTTACCAAATGCCGTTTTCTTTTGTGTGAATTTTACTGAAACATCAGCTTTAAGCTTGCTGGCAGTTGCGCCGTGTAACCATTGTGAAAATAAAGTACCTTCTGGGGTACCTTCACTACTGTAAATTACCTCAGCAGGTTTGCCGCTGCCGTCATCGCCTTGAGCCTTAAAGTTAAGCTCTAGTTTTAAACGGTTAGGACGGACGGTTTCTATCATCAATGACTTGCTGAAAGAACTTCCTCCGACAAATGCTTTTACCATCCAGTTGCCTGTTTGTGCCTTCTCCTCTGTTATGAATTTGAAGGCGTAAAAGCCACCGACTGAATCAGTGCTGGTTTTGGTATCAACTACTCTGCCTCTTGGGTCGATAAGCTTCATTGTCACCGGATGGCTATCTGGAATTTTCTTGGCATCTTTTTCATTCAACGCCTGGTTTTGTAGCACAAAGGTTAAAAAGATATCATCGCCCGGACGCCAAACACCACGCTCACCGTAAATGAAACCTTTAATACCTTTTTTAATTTTCTTGCCGCCAACATCAAAATGACTCACAGCCAGCGCTGTTTTAGTATTGAGTTTTAAATAAGCGGTATCTTCAAATTTTTTGGCTACCAGTAAAAAAGGCGTTTCTGATAATTCTACTTTGGCAAAACCTGAACCATCAGAGGTGGCTTTAGTAAGCAACTGTCCCTGGTAGTTTCTGACTTCAAACTCTGTACCTGTTAATGGCTTAGCTGTTCTTATATCGGTTGAAATAATACTTAGATCACCATTGGCTTCGCGCTTGGTAATTAAGCCAATATTACTGGCAATGAAGTTTTGACTGGAGGTTGTTTGAGCGGTGTTATATTTATAATAGGAATCGGTACAAGGGTCGTTTCTGGTATCCCAGTCGTAGTTATTATTGTCATAGCCTTCTACATAATCACTAATTCCATCCCAGCCGCTATTCTCTGTAACACCGTAATCTTCCATGTTTTGAAGTGGAGCCTTTTGTGCATCAGCAACAGCTGTATTCGCTGCACAACGATAGCTTGAGTAACGGCGTTTTATCGATAGGGTAAGGCGAATCATGCCACCCGGATATTTTTTCATTAACTCAGTTGCGTTGAAAGTATAGCGATTCCATTTATTCGGATCAGCAGGTTTTAGTGGAATCACTTTGCGCCAAAGGTAACGACCGCTTCTACCTAATTCATTCGATCCAGATAAGTTGCCTACCTGTAGGAACTGCTTCATATTATCTGAATAAATACGAAACGCCGTTACCTCTACAGCATTTATTCCCACTGCTTCAAATGGAATCTCCAAGGTCGAATTATCTGGCAAGATTGAGCCTTTGCTGACAAATTTCACCTTTGGTTTAGCATCATCAAAGGCAACTTGCTGTTCTATTTTTTTAGATAAAACCTTATTACCTTGTTGTGATTTGATACCGCCATAAAGCCTAACCAAAAAGCTTCCAGTCAGGTTTTTATTAGGGTAAATATTGATTAGGTTGCCGTTAATACTTACTTTATATTTATTTTTTGCAAGCTCGACTAAACCTTTCAAGTTTTGATTTGGATCTAGCTCATCAGAAAAACGCACTTCGACGTAAGGCGAGCTATCTGCTTTATGGATGACAGCAATTTTCGTTACTTCGAATTTATCAGATCCAGGAATTGATATGCTTTTACTGCCCTTAGTATCGATATCAATAGCTGAACCATTCCAGGTTAAAAGCAAATCTGTATCAAAAGTTTCTTTAATAATTTCTCTTATAACGAATTTATGGCTCTTGCCATTGCTATTGTGTATCCACTCGATGGGTAAACTCTTCCCCTGAAATGTTGCCGATAATACTTTTTCAACAAGAGCTGCTGGCACACTATCAGAAACCAGTAATTGCCCTTCAAGCATCATGCCATTACTGACTGCAACATCGGTGATCAAACCAATGGTTTTGATTTCATAATCGAGCGGGATTACTTGAAATGTGTATTGAAAGGGAGAAGCTTTAGCCGGTACATCTTTAAGCCCATCGGGTTTAATGCTGACTTTGTAGGTTGTATTCGGTTTTAACTGCTCAAGTGGCTTCCAGACTATGCTTGACTTGCTGGCAAACAAGGGCTTGCCTTTAATCGCGGGCGATATATGCATGATCTTGCTTGCATCTTTACCAACGAGTGCTTCTTCGACTACATCACGATTAAAATCGATTTGGATAGGGCTTTCTCGAGAAACAATACCTTGCGTATGCCAACCGCTGAGTTTTACCCAGTTAAATGCAGATTGATCATATCTTGGTTTTGTTGCGGGTTGTATATCTGTATCTAGCTGGTTGCTTGCGGTCGAATTATTAGTACTATCTGACTTATTATTGGTTTTGTCAGCAGCATTATTCTCAGTGGTAGTTTCAGTGGTCTCAGACTTATTCGAATTATTAGAATTTGTTGAGTCAACTTTATCCGCACCACAAGAAGTTAACATTAAGGCCAATAATATTGTTAGGGGTATTGAGCGTTTTAGATTGCCAGTAAAACCGTTAAATAGCACTGATTAATCCCTCATTCAAGTAAGCTTATTGTTCAAACTATAACAGGTTTAATCGACCTGATATGCGCAACTTCAGCAAATTTTTTATGGAAATTTTGTGCAGATTAAAATGCGCTATTGTATGCTCCTCTGATTAATTCCGATATTAAAAAGTACCTTGCTCTGCATAAATTGTATTAACTTTTTTATAAAACAAAAACGAGCCGATCGCAGTGAGACAACAACGTTATTTTTTAACGTTGATCCGTAGGAAAGGCAAAGCCGCATAAATATCATTCAAAGTAGGGGGGTGACTTTTTTATTTTTTGATTATCATTTGATAGGTTTGCCATGATGTTTTATCTGCGACCTTGTCGTAAACAGCACGGCCACGATAATTATTCTCTGCCGTTATCCATCTAACAAAAGGCCAGTCCTGATTTGCAGCAAAATCATTTAGCGCTTCGTAAAGTGATTCGACAACACCTTTGCCACGGGCTTTGGGCGCAACAAAAAGATCGTCAAGAAAACCAACTTCAGCTCCACGTAATGGAGATGGCATCGCTCGACAGTGCATGAAACCCATTGCCTCACCATTTTCATTTTTTGCGATTAAACCATAAAACTTATTGTTCTTATCAAATATCCATGACCATATATTTTCCAGAATTTCTTGATTCATGGGCATGTTGTAAAATTCGGCATAGCCATAATAGAGACTTTCCCATTGCTCTCTATCATCTTTTTTTAGTGATGTTACTTCCATTTTGAATCCCGGTAAAATTAAGTTTGAAAACTAGAGAGACTAGCGCGTTGTTGCCCATCCTGATCAAAGTTATTTGGATTAAGCCAGGCTTCAAACGCGGCTTCTAGTTTTGGCCATTCCTTATCGATAATTGCAAACCAGGCAGTATCACGGTTTCTACCTTTATACATGGTGAGTTGACGGAATATTCCCTCAAACTGAAATCCAAGTCTTTCAGCGGCAGCCTTAGAATGACCGTTGAGTGAGTCGCACTTCCATTCATAACGGCGATATCCCAACTCTTTGAAGACGCGACGCATCATTAAATACATGGCTTCTGTAGAAACTGGCGTTTGTTGCATCAATGGTGAGAAATGTATATGTCCTACTTCAATAACTCCATCTTTAGGATTGATGCGTAAGTAAGAAGCAACCCCCACTGCCCTGTTTGTTTTTAAATCTATAACCGTATGAAAAAGAGGATCATCACCAACAGCTGTAGTCTCTAACCAGGAAATAAAATCTGACTTGTTTTCAAATGGGCCATAAGGGAGATACGTCCAGTTACCCTGATCCTGGTCTTCACCATAGGCTTGGTAAAGATCGTCAGCATGAAATTTGTTATCCAGTGGTTCTAGTCGGCAATATTGTCCACGCATTTCAGAGTGAGGTGGAAGTTGACTCTCAACCCAATCATCTATTGGAAATCCAATAGCTTGACCAATTCCATTTCTTAGTTGATTCATTGCCTACCCTTTGGATATATCATATATCGAGAATAGTCTATAAATACGGGGGTAGATTAAAAAATGATCAAGTTATCCTTGAAGAAAGAAACTCTGAATTACGCAGTGAGATCACTTTTCGATAAGAATAGTTTAAAAAATCTAAAAGTATGAGCCTTACTTGAAACACGCCATCACGTTGATAGGGCTTTATTAGTTACTACATCTAGATGTACTAAATTTATCATTAGAAAATGTTAATATTAAATTTACCAATATTAAATTTTGACATAATTCACATAAAATGTCCCAATAGTCTAGAAAAAACAAAAACATAGACTATACTCATTGTTCTATTCTTACCAACATCATTGATGTACACACATGGTGCGATAGAAATTACTGACTGTTTGAGTTTTAGGCTTTATTGATGATGGCCTGCGTTTAGTGCTCCCTAAAAGAGCAATAGCACTACTAAAAGTGTTTGTTAGTACCCTAGTTAGCTTTTCATAATAATAATTTTTACCTGCAGTCTTGATAACCCCCCCAAGGAGAGAAAACATGAAAAAGAATCACAAAACGCCACACTTAGATAGACGTGGTTTCCTAAAAGTTGCGAGCGCTACTGGTGTGGCAGCTTCTGCACCTATGTTCTTTATGAAAGGTGCTTACGCTGCAGCCCATGGCAAAGAGTTTAGAAATGACCCCAAAGACGCCAAATCAGTTACTCTAGGTTTTAACGTACCTCAGTCAGGTGCTTATGCGGATGAAGGAGCTGATGAGCTTCGCGCATATAAACTAGCTGTCAAACACCTTAACGGTGAAGGCGACGGCGGCATGATGCAGACCATGAAACCTAGTATGCTTAAAGGCAATGGAATTCTCGGTAAAAAAGTAGAATACAGTACTGGTGATACTCAAACTAAGTCAGACGCGGCACGTGCATCTGCTAAGCGTATGATCGAAAAAGATGGCGCTCTTATGATTTCAGGTGGTTCTTCATCTGGTGTAGCGATCGCTGTACAAGGTTTATGTCAAGAGATGGGAACTATCTTCATGGCTGGTTTGACTCACTCAAATGACACAACAGGTAAAGACAGACGTCGTTATGGTTTCCGTCACTTCTTTAATACTGAAATGTCTGGTGCTGCACTGGGTCCAGTACTTGAAAAAGAGTACGGTAATGACCGTATTGCTTATCACTTAACTGCTGATTACACCTGGGGTTGGTCTCAAGAAGGTTCAATCAAGAAGTATACAGAAGCTCTAGGTTGGAAAACTAAAGCAGCAGTTAAAACTCCAGTTGGCGCAGGTGACTTTTCACAATACATCACTCCAGTATTAAACTCTGGCGCTGACGTACTAGTTCTTAACCATTATGGTAAAGACATGGTTAATTCACTAACTCAAGCGGTACAGTTTGGTTTACGTGACAAGCAAGTAAATGGTAAAGACTTCCAAATCGTTGTTCCTTTATTCTCACGTCTAATGGCACAGGGTGCTGGAGATAACATCAAAGGTATCTTAGGTTCAACAAACTGGAACTGGTCGCTGCAGGACGAAGGATCAAAGGCATTTGTTAAGTCATTTGGTGCTGAGTACGGTAATCCACCATCACAGGCTGCGCATACGTGTTACGTTCAGGCTCTTTTATATGCGAACGCATGTGAAATGGCTGGTACTTTCTACCCACCAGAAGTCATTAAAGCACTTGAAGGCTTTAAGTTTGACGGTATGGGTAATGGTGAAACTGAATATCGTGCAGAAGATCATCAGTGTTTTAAAGATGTATTGGTGGTGCGTGGTAATGAAAAACCAAGTAGTCAATTTGATCTACTTGAAGTGGTTCAAACAGTTCCTCGTGCACAGGTTGAATATCCACATGACATGCTTGGTGGCGAGTTAGGTCCTTACGAAGTTAAAATGACCTAAACTAAATTAGCCCTATCAAGCTTTTTTGATAGGGCTTTTGTTTAAATTGTTTGGTTTTCTAAGTTTGATACTAATTACCTAAACGTTTTAATCGAAATGCTTGCTTCTGCGTAAACAACATACAGCATTACTGCTAGAACAGTATTAGCCCCTAATACCGTTTTTTTATTTATTCAGATTCAATTACTTAGTAATAGAGAGATATAATTATGGATGCAATCTTGATCCAAATCCTCAATGGTCTCGACAAAGGAGCGGCTTATGCATTAATTGCATTAGGTTTAACGCTTGCTTTCGGAACCTTAGGTATTGTTAACTTTGCACACGGTGCATTGTTTATGCTTGGTGCTTTTTGTGCTGTAGTTTTTCAAAAAATTCTCACGATTTCAGTGAAAATAAAAGATGAAAGTGTGACACTTTTTGATGCCTATAAAGAACAACCTTATTTAGAAATATGGTTTGGAGATGTTGGTGCATCAATAGTTGATTATGCAGTGCCCTTATCAATTCTATTTGCCATACCGGTTATGATTCTTATTGGTATAGCTATGGAGCGAGGCTTAATTAAGCACTTCTATAAACGTACACATGCTGAACAAATCCTTGTAACTTTTGGTCTAGCAATTGTAATACAAGAAATCATTAAGAGTTTCTTCGGTGCAAACCCGATCCCTACACCACCGCCTGATATTGTCTCTGGTAGTGCTGCGGTTGGTGCATGGCTAGGCTTGAGCGAGAATCTGGTTTACCCGTGGTGGCGACTTATTTACATTGCTTTTGCAGGTATCGTGATTTTTGCAGTATTCGCATTCTTAAAATTTACTACCTTCGGCATGGTAGTACGCGCTGGTATGGCTGACAGAGAAACCGTTGGCCTACTTGGTATTAATATACAAAAACGCTTTACTATTGTCTTCGCAATCGCCGCCTTAGTGGCAGGTCTGGCAGGTGTCATGTATGCCCCAATCCTCCCCCCTGATTATCATATGGGTATGGACTTCTTAGTTCTATCGTTTGTGGTGGTAGTTGTTGGCGGAATGGGCTCCTTAGGTGGAGCTGTTGCTGCAGGCTTTTTGCTTGGAATATTGCAGTCATTTGCGTCTATGAATGAAGTAAAATCGATTATTCCTGGAATTGACCAAATTATTATTTATCTCGTTGCTGTTGTTATCTTGCTGGTAAGACCACGTGGCTTAATGGGACGTGAAGGAGTATTCGAGGATTAATTATGAAAAATTTATTAAAAAGTAATGCGGTAATCATGCTGATCTTCTCAGCAGTTGTATTATCTGCACCAGTCTGGTTGGCTCCTCTAGGTGCCAACTATCCTGATCTACTGCAAAAGTTTGCCATTTTTGGTTTATTTGCCGTTGGTTATAACATCTTATTTGGCTTGACAGGTTACCTATCATTTGGACATGCCGCATTTTTAGGTGTGGGTTCTTACACTGCGGTATGGTGTTTAAAACTGTTCACTATGAATGTGTTTGTAGGCATAATCTTTGCAACAATTGTGTCTGGCATTTTTGCACTCGTAATTGGATATCTTAGTTTACGAAGATCAGGCATCTATTTTTCAATTTTAACCTTAGCCTTCGCACAAATGGCCTATTCATTGGCATATTCTGTTTTAACACCCATCACTAATGGTGAGTCTGGTTTACAGATTGCTGCAGAAGATCCTCGCTACCTAGATAGCATGATGGGCATTACCCAGCAGGCGACAGGGTATACCATCCACCCATTTCTTTGGTTATTTATTAAAATCAATGGATGGATATTTCGGCTTTTACTTTGCGGCTGTAGTACTGATCATAGGGTTTTATATTTCTCTAAAGATATTTCGTTCACCCTTTGGAATGAAGCTCAGAGCGATTAAGTCGAATCAGACTAGAATGACTTATACAGGCTTTAATACTCGCCCTTACTTACTTTCTGCATTTGTTATCTCAGGCATGTATGCGGGTTTAGCCGGCTCCTTGATGGTAGCTATCGATCCACTTGCCGGTGCTGAAAGAATGCAATGGACAGCTTCTGGAGAAGTTGTTTTGATGACAATTCTAGGAGGGGTTGGGACTTTAATCGGACCATTAATGGGGGCTGTGATTATCAAATACTTTGAGAATATATTCTCTGCCTTGAACAAAGCAGAATTACAGGACATCTTTAGCTTCATGCCAGAATTCATGCAAACTGCAATGGTTTATGTTGTTGATCCATTCGTTGGTAAAGGCTGGCATTTGACCCTGGGTGCATTATTTATGCTTGTCGTCATTTTCCTTCCCGGAGGTATTATGGAAGGAATCGATAAAATTAAACGCTTATTTGGATCAGATAAAGATAGTGACATTGTAGAAGGAGAAGCTAAATGAGTAATCCTACTAACTCTTCTACCAAAACAATGTTGGAAATAAAAGGTGTAAATAAGACCTTTGGTGGCCTGCATGCTTTAAGCGATGTTAATTTACAAGTTGTCGAAGGTGAAACTCACGCAATAATTGGACCAAATGGAGCTGGAAAATCAACATTATTAAATTGCTGTATTGGTAAATTGATTCCTGATAATGGCTCAGTAACCTTCAACGGTCGAAATATGATTGGAATGCCTCCGTATGAAATCAATCATGCGGGCATGGTTCGAGTATTCCAGACACCTGAAATTTTTCCTGACTTAACTTTAATTGATAATTTAATGATTCCAGCATTAGCAAGCCGTGATGGAACCTTTAAATTTAATCCTTTTAAAAGCATGGCTAATGAAAAAGCTATTAGAGAGCGAAGCAATGGAAGCATTAGCTGATTTTGGTCTAGATAAATTCTATGATCATCATGCAGGCAGTATGTCTCGTGGTGACAAACGTCGTCTTGAGCTTGCAATGGGTTTGATTCAACATCCAACTTTATTATTACTGGATGAACCAACTGCAGGTATGGCGAGACACGATACCAATGCAACAATTGACCTACTAAAAAGTGGCAAGATGGGCGAGATGACTAAAGTCATTATCGAGCATGATATGCACGTGGTATTTAGCCTGGCCGATAGAATCAGTGTACTAGCCCGTGGACATATCATCGCTACTGGCTCTCCTGAAGAAATTAAAAATGATCCAAAAGTAAAAGAAGCCTACCTGGGAGAATCTGAAGATGAGTAATAATCTTATTGACGACTTTGAAGTAAAAAATAAAGTTGCCGCCGTACAAAGCAGAGGCTCAGATCCTGCGTTTTTCTCTTGCTGGGATATTCACTCATACTATGGTGAGAGTTATATTGTTCAAGGTGTAAATTTTGAAATTCGAGAAGGTGAAGTTGTTGCTCTTCTAGGTCGAAATGGTGCTGGTAAAACATCGACACTACGTTCAATTGCACGCATGGATAATCCGCAAGTAACACATGGTGAAATTTGGCTGGATCATAAGCCACTGCATAAAATGTCTTCTTACGAAGCAGCACAAAATGGAGTTGCATTAGTACCTGAAGATCGCAGAATTATTTCAGGTTTAACCGTTCATGAAAATTTGGAGTTAGCACAAATTGAACCACCTGTCGGCTGGAGTATTGAAAGACTTTACGAGCATTTTCCTCGTCTTGCAGAACGCCGTAATCAAATGGGTACAACCCTTTCTGGAGGCGAACAACAAATGCTTGCAGTTGCAAGAGCGTTAGCTCGTGATATCAAATTATTGCTACTCGATGAGCCCTATGAAGGTTTAGCACCAGTAATCGTTCAGGAAATTGCGAGCATTGTTGATAGCATTAAGAAGCAGGGAATAACTACCATTATCGTTGAGCAAAATGCGGTTGCCGCATTACGCCTGGCCGATCGGGCGTTAATTCTTGATATGGGTAATATCGTGTTTGACGGTACTGCACAGGAAGTTCTTGAAAACGAAGAACTTCGTCACGAATACCTCGCAATCTAGTTCGTAGAATCTACATTTGAGCATTAAGGACATACTTGTTTTTCTCGATGATAGTGCTGGACACGAAGATAGAGTTAATGCTGCATTTGAAATATCTAAAGTACATGGGGCCCACTTAACAGGGGCCTCATTGGCTTCGATGAAGCCTATTCACGCCAAATCTAATAATGAACAAGTTCTGATACGCATGTCGGATAAACAAGCCCATCAAATCGCGGATGATTTCTCTGAAGATGCCAAGACTAAGGGGCTTGATGCTGAATCCATTGTCATCACAGGTGGAGCATCAAGTAGTGCCCTTAAAATGGCACAATACGCACGCAATGCCGATCTGGTAATACTCGGGCAACCAGATCCTTCCAGAGACAACTTTTCAAGATTAGAAGTATTCTCACAGAAAGTTATTCTGCATAGCGGCAGACCTATTTTATTTATGCCCTACATTGGCACCAGAAGAATTGGTTTTAAAAAAGTCATGCTCGCATGGGATGGAACTCCTGCTGCAAGTCGGGCTATCCATGATTCAATTCCACTTTTAGCAAAAGCCGATGAAGTCTTCATTCTTATTGTTGAAAGTATGAAGCAGAAAGAGCAAAAGAAGAATTTACTCGAAAGGAGATTGGTTAAACACCTGGCCCGTCATGAAATCGATGCCAAGCTTATGCGTGTTGCTCCGGGCAAGAATGATGTACCAACGACCATTCTCAATAAGATTTCTGAATATGATATCGATTTATTAGTTATTGGAGGTTACGGCACACCAAAATTGAAACAAAAAGTATTTGGAAGCGTTCCAACTACTTTACTTAAGTCTATGATCGTACCCGTTTTGATGTCTCATTAAAAACACCTAAAAGTAGGGGAGTGGCTTTTAGTAGTTATAACAACATATAACCCAGCTTTAAAAATGTACATCGACAATTCCTTACAGAATCTGCGATGGCCTTTAGCGAGCTTATCGTTTTGTTGTTTAAAACGAATAACTCAGCCGAGAATAACGAGACAACAGCTTTAGATGACCCGCAGGGTGAGGCGTAGCCGAATAATTATTTGACTTGTCATTTCTAGCTCTTGGTGAGCGTTAACCCGAAAAACGCTTAAGATTAAAAACGGCCAGTCTTTAATCGGCCCTTGTACATCGACTATTCCTTACGGAATAGACGATGGACTTTTCTGGCTCTTGGTGAACCTAGAAAAGCTACCCCCCTACTTTTATGAGGTTTTTGTAAAACCTCACTCTTTGGGTCATCGTCGCCATGCTACTTCATGGCCTCAGCTGCGCTTCGGCTAACCACTTATTCTATTATTTGTGTTTATTCGTTTTCTGCTTCTAATACCGCGATACTGATTAATTTACCAATATTGTCATCAAAGCTCTCCCAATCTTTATACTTTTCAAGCTTCTCTACTATTATTGGTTTCATTTCATAGGGTTCAGCATCATCTTCCCTCAATTCTTTACTGGTCTGGTAAATAATGTTAAGAAAATCACGAAAAGTAGTTAAAATTTCTTTTCCCCCTGATGGACCATGACCCGGGATAACAACGTCAATATCCAGATTCATGGCGTCATCTAATACCTTAATATTTCCAGCAAAACTGCCATCATCAAGGCGTGGCATTCTTTTATTGAAATTATTATCACCCGTAATTAAAACCTTTTCTTCTAAGATAACAAACATCGCATCCGTTTTAGTGTGTGCTATCTCACTCAAATAGGATTTTATCGTTATATTATCAATTTTTATTTCTTGCTCATTTTCTAATGCAATTGATGGAATAACTGGTTTTGTACCCTCTGTTGCACCTTCCGTTAATGTATTCATTATACTTATCCAGCTTTCAGCCTCACCTGCTTTTGCTTCTTCTATCATTACAGGGTGGGCGTATATTTTCACATCTGGATAGGCATTTTGAATTGCATGATTGCCTAACCAGTGATCACCGTGCACGTGACTATTAAAAACATGCGTCACTGGCTTATCCGTTTTTTCTTTAATCTTTGCTAGTAAGGCTTCACCAACTTGCAGACTTGAACCCGGATCAATAACAACCACACTTTTATCTGTGATAGTGAATAAAGGATTATTCATGAAACCTTTGTTCTCAGTATTCGGCTGCGTTAATGGACCAAATATTACCCAGGAATGTTCTGCTACTTTTTGGGTTTCAAAACCATTCATAATACCGGTACTTTTAGCAAATACTAACGGTGTTGATAAAAGTGAGACTGTACACAACAAAACAGCATTAAATATAAATTTAGCAGTAGATTTCATGGTGGTAATTCCGCAATATAAAGTGCTTTATATTACTTAGTTTTGGTTAATTGTTAAATTAGTACAATTACCCATTAACACCAAGGTTAGTAACGAGAATGCAAGAAACTGAGTGGGAAAGTCGCTATCAAAATAGTCAAACTGGATGGGACAGAGGCAAAAGTAGTCAGAATCTCTTTTATTGGCTAGGTAATAATTTACTCAATAAGAGCAAAATTCTCGTTCCTGGCTGTGGAAATGGTTATGAAATACTAACTCTAGCTAAAAAAGGCTACGATGTTACTGGCGTTGATATAGCACCTACACCGATAAGTAATCTTAAAGCCGCCCTGAAAAAGGAAGACCTCAAGGCAACGCTTGTCCAGGCAGACTTTATGGAATGGCGAACTGAAGAACAATTTGATGCTATTTATGAGCAAACTAGCCTTTGTGCGTTACCTTCAGAGCTATGGCAAAAATATGCGGATCAGCTTTACTCATGGCTAAAACCAAATGGAAAAATATTTGCTCAGTTCATGCAAAAGGAAAGCGAAGGTTGGCCACCATTTCATTGTGAAATTAGCGACATGCACAAGCTATTTGCTAAAGACAAGTGGATTTGGAGCCAACAACATGCAGACTCATCGAACGATTTCGATAAACTGAAAGAACTAATATATATATTAGTAAAACGCTAGTGGTTTTAAGTGATAAAAAAGAAATGGAACGAGAAAGTATAGAATGGTGGCCCGAGGTGGAATCGAACCACCGACACGAGGATTTTCAATCCTCTGCTCTACCAACTGAGCTATCGGGCCATGAGCGAGGGCGCTATTTAAGCGTTTTCGTATTTAGTTGTCAAGTGATAACTGAGTAAGATTTCTTTAGATTTTAAATTTGTGAAAAAGTAATAAACGCTATGATTGATATTGCACTCTTTGAGCCAGAAATACCGCCAAATACAGGGAACATTATGCGCCTTTGTGCGAATACTGGGTCACATCTGCATTTAATCCACCCACTGGGATTTGACCTAGATGAGAAGAAATTGAGACGCGCTGGAATGGATTATCGAGATATGGCAACCATCAAGGAGCACGAAAACTATCAAAGTTTTCTAGAATTTATTGGTAACCGTCCTATTTTTGCATTAACTACCAAAGGAAAAACAACTTATACTGAGGCAAAATTATTACCTGATTCTGTTCTGCTATTTGGCCCAGAAACACGTGGTCTACCACATGAAGTGCTAGTGACCTTTGCTGAGAAAAATAAATTACGCCTACCTATGCTGAAAGACAGCCGCAGCTTAAACCTTTCAAATACTGTAGCGATTGTCACTTATGAAGCACTTAGGCAAAACCATTTTGAAACTTTGGGGTAAACTTTGGGGATGAATTTTATTCGCCAAATTAACTCCTCAAAGAAGAACAAATCTGCGTGTGTAGCTACAATTGGAAATTTTGACGGGCTACATTTAGGCCATCAAAAAATCATTGGCAAATTAAAACTAAAAGCTCAGGAATTGCAGCTACCTTTAACGGTGGTTAGCTTTGAGCCTTTACCTGCAGAATACTTCAGCCCAAATCCTCCTACACGAATTTATCCGCTTCGCGACAAAATTCGTTTATTGGAGCAATTGGGGGTTAATAATTTTCTTTGCTTAAAGTTCGATAAAGAATTTGCGAATATGCCACCCAATGTATTTATAGAGGATATTCTACAAAATTATCTGGATGTGAAATTTCTCGCTGTAGGTGATGATTTCAAATTCGGCTATAACCGGGGGGGTGACTTTGCTTTGTTAACGGAGCTCGGTAAAAACTCTGGGATGACTGTTGTTGATACCCCAACCGTAGAAAAAGACTCTCAACGAGTTAGCAGTACCAGAATCAGAAAAGCGCTAGAAGCGGGTGATATTTCAAGTGCTAATAGCTTACTAGGAAATAACTATCAACTAAGTGGGAGGATTCGCCATGGTGATAAGCGTGGCCGCACAATAGATTTCCCCACTTTAAACTTAAGACTTCCTGATAATATTTCACCTAGACGAGGCGTTTATGCTGTTCGAGTACTTGGCCTGAATCACTCGAGTTATGGTGGTGTAGCGAATTTAGGAAATCGACCAACCGTCTCTGGAAACCAGAATCGTTTAGAGGTTCACTTGTTTGATTTTTCAGATTCAGTTTATGGCAAGTACATCTGTGTAGAATTACTTGAGTATATTCGTGAAGAAAAACGTTTTGAAAATTTCGAGAAACTTAAAGATCAGATTTTAATTGATGCTGAAAAAGCAAAAGAACTCATTGCTAAAAATATCTAAACTAAAAATTTATTTGTAAGAAACTAGAGTGAGCTTATAACTTCTTCAGGAAGCTCATTCCTATATTTATCTACATAGTTTCGCACAACTTCCCGGTAATCTTGCACATGTTGCTTAAAACTCACGGTATTCTTATCAAAGACTCCAATTTTGTGATCAAACCTTACAATCTGATTGATTTCAATAAAAAAGCCATCACTCAATATATCGTATTTACTTTTGTGAGACATCGCCCTCGGGTACGCTTGATCAACTAATGTCTTACTAAAATCCGCTAGTTTCTTACACGAAGAGATCAATACTTTTGTATCTTCATCTTTAGGCTTTAGTTTGCGAATAGCAATATCGTATGTATTGATGATATTTCTATGCGTTACATGATCAAATTCTTTGGTTTGCTGATAAGGGTCAAAAAATTTATCCGGGTTGAAGTAGTGAAATAACTTCACATAGTTTGCTCGCGCATAAATGATTGATTCTTCTCCTAGTACTGTACATTTTTTTAATGCAGACACTCTTTCATCACTACTGCAAGCACCTGTAAAAACCAAGGTATAAGTGATCAACAAGAGAAAAAATAAAGACTTCATAAAAACTGTGGGGTTTGTTATATGAGAACCTGAAATTCTAGTCCAGTTTGACGAAAATTCAACTTACTTCTACACTTCAATCATCATTATTTTATGTACTTTTATCTGTTATGAGCAGGGTTTTTCTATAATCATACATATACTTATAGATTAATATATACAGATTACGAAGAAACTCTTCATCGGGGAATACCATGCGGAACACTATGCGCAAGCTACATATTACATTTACCACTTCGCTATTTATCGGATTGAATATCTTTTCTGTTAGTCATGCACAAGATTATGCCGGTAACCAATCAGCGCTTGAGCAGCAAAGAATCCGCGAAATGCGACTTCTGGAATGGTATGCTCAACAGCAACAGGCAGAGCAAGCAAATCCACAATCAACACCACAAAACGTTTCAGCTAATCAACCTTATAACTCACCAAGCGCACCAGCCCCAGCTGCTGCTCCTGAAGCAGAGGATTTATTTACAGCCGCTATTGCTGGTAACGTGAATCAACTTAGGTCACTTTTATCTCAAGGATTAGATATCAATATATCTAATCGAGAAAGAGAAACGGCATTACATATGGCCGCTGCCAGAGGCCATTATCCTGCAGTTATATTCTTGGTAAACAATGGCGCTTATGTAGGCGCTAAAACGGTAAAGAACTGGATTCCGCTTCATCATGCTGTACGTTTTCGTCACCCGAATATCGTTAATTTCCTGATCAATCATGGTTCTTTTGCATACGCAAGAACCTCTGATGGCTTGACAGCAGTTGATATGGCAAGAAATGTAAATGATTATCGTTTACTCTCAATACTAGGTGCGCGTTAGGATAACTTTAGTATTCATAAGTCACCCCCCTACTTATTCGCAGTTTTTTAAACATCAAATAAATAGTCAGTTTAATCGACAAGCCATATACTTTGGCTTTTGTGGCTTAGCGATTTTCGTAGTCATTACCGAAATCGTGAACTGACTCTTTAATGCGAAAAAATTACTTCCCACAGCTTTCTGCTTTTTATTTTTTTTATTTCGCAGCATTAGGTGCCTTTCTGCCTTATTGGTCACTTTATCTTAAATCTCTTAATTTCACTGCCAATGAAATAGGTGAGCTTCTTGCCATTGTGATGGCGAGTAAAGTGGTATCCCCTTATCTTTTTAGCTGGATCTCGGATCACATAGAACAACGTTTGCTGATTATTCAAAGCTCCATGCTTTTTTCGGTTATTGTATTTGCTGGCGTGATTCCTTTTCAAAGTTACTGGTGGTTCGCTATGGTAATGGCCACTTTTGGTGTTTTTTGGAATGCCGCACTTCCTTTATACGAGGCGCTAACACTCAATCATCTTGAGCATGATACAAGCCGTTATAGTTCTATTAGGCTTTGGGGTTCTGTTGGGTTTATTTTAGTCGTATTGGTTTTACCAATGTTTATTGAAGGCAATAATATTTCTATTTTGCCACAAATAATACTAGCGTTACTCGTTGCAAACACTCTCACAACATTTCTAGTCGATGATAAATCATCACATCATAGCAATCAAAGCAGCCAAACACACATTTTTACAACCTTAAAGAAACCGATAGTCATTGCGCTGTTGTTAGCTTGTTTTTTTCAGTCTTTAAGTCATGGAGCGTATTACACTTTTTTCTCAATCTATCTGGAAGATCATGGTTATTCACGAGAATTCTCGGGGGCAATGTGGGCATTAGGTGTTATTGCGGAAGTCGGGCTTTTTATCTTGATGAGGCGTTTACTCACATTCTACAGCGTATGTCGCTTATTCATTATTGCATTGTTTATTACCGTACTGCGCTGGGTCATACTGGCGCTTTGGGTTGATAACCTCATGTTGTTGCTTGTCTCACAACTGTTTCATGCCGCAAGTTTTGGTTTATTTCACGCTTGTGCTATTTATCTTGTTCATTCTTTATTTCCTGGCCGACTGCAAGGCCGCGGCCAGGCACTTTACGCAGGCATGAGTTTTGGTTTGGGCGGCGCACTAGGTCATTTACTCAGTGGCTATGCATGGGACTCCATAGGTTCAATGTGGACTTTTTTATCATCTGCGATCATCGCTTTAATTGGTGCTATCATAGCCACCAGATATATAACCGAAGAGCGTTTAACCGTTTATGCCAACAACACATAAACCTTATGATTCCGAGCTGATAAAAAGCCAATTAAATAGCGAATTACCTAGAAATATTTATTTTCTTGATGAAGTAGATTCGACAAATTCCTGGCTTCAACAAAACGGACAATGTGGTGATATTTGCATAAGTGAAAAGCAAACCAATGGACGTGGTAGGCACGGCAACAACTGGGTTTCTCCAGCTAATGGCAATATCTATCTATCTTTTTGTTATTGTCTCTCTAAAGACATTCAACATTGGTCTTTATTAGGATTAGTAGCAGGAATCGCAATAGTAGAAGCACTAGAAGATATCGGCTTGAAAGGCCACGGTATTAAGTGGCCCAATGATATTTACTGGCAACGAAAAAAATTAGGTGGTGTTCTCATAGAAACATCAAACCAGTCGGAGAAACTGATTATTGGCATTGGCTTAAATATGTTTTTGCCTGACTTAAAAGATGACGAAATTAACCAGCAAATCACCTCTGTAAAAGATGCGATTTCTGGAAGTCATTTTTCTCGTAATGAACTTTTAATTAAGCTTATCGACAGACTATCAAATCACCTTGAAAACTTCGAAAATATGGACTTCCTAAAGTTTAGGCAACAATGGGGGAAATGGGAAATTTTACATGGGGAAAGAATAAATTTTCAGCATCAAGGAGGCGTTGTATCGGGAAAAGTTGCCGATATCGATATGCACGGAAGACTAGGTATTCTAGACTCTGTTGGTAAAACCCGGTTTTATTCATCAGCAGTTATAAAGCTAGATAAAAAATCAATACAACAGTAATTATTCAAAGACGTAAATATTAATGAAAACGCTATTAATTGACGCTGGAAATTCAGACTTGAAATGGGCAATTTTAGGTGGTAACCAACTTAATGGCAGTGATGACCACGGGCTATCTGAGCAACAGTCGATGTCACATCAGTTTGAGTTACCGATTGAGGTATTCGAAAAAATAGTTACTGCTAATAACGACTGTAATTCGGTGATCATGGTTTCGGTTCTAGGTGGTACATTTTCGCGCGCTGCAAAAAAAATAGCGTTAGAACAAAACATAGAATTCCTTGAAGTTACCTCTCAAAAAGAACTCGGTAAAATACAAAATGGTTACAAAAATCCCTCAAAACTAGGAGCCGATAGATTTGTTGGTGTTATCGCGGCTCATCACTTACAAAACACTTCAAGTAATGAGAAGCACGCTTGTATTGTGATTGATTCAGGAACTGCTACGACTATTGATGCAGTTGATAGTGAAGGAAAGCATTTAGGCGGAGTTATTCTTCCTGGCCTGCATTTATGCTCTGATAGCCTGCTAAAAAATACAAAACTTCTTGAGCTATGGGGAAATGAAGATCACCCGTTTACCCCCGATTGTTTCTCTACCGAAACCACACAAGCTATAGCCAGTGGTTGTTTATTAGGCCATGCAGGTGCTATTGAGCACATATGTAACATGATGGAACAAGATCTGATCAAACAATCAGGTGAAATTAAAATTGATGTGATACGAATTATTTGTGGAGGCGCAGCAGAAAGCCTGCTGCCATTTATGCAAGATGATTACGACTTGCAACAAAACTTGCTTATGTTAGGACTTAAAGTCATTAAGGAAGATGCATCAAATAATGTCTAATTCTCTCCTAAAAAACCTGGTAGTTGTACTGCTTGGGATAAATGCTTTTTATTTGATTTGGGGCCTAACTATGGGCAAGCAAAATGACACCCCCCCACTTTTAGAAGATAAAGGTGTACCAGGATTAACGCTATTGCCTCTACAAAATAGTGATATCTATCAAAGTGACAGCTCTACCCGTCAAAGTAGTTGCTATACCTTTGGACCTTTTAACAGCGAGAAAACGGCTAAAATCATCGCAAAAAATATTAATAATTTTGGTTTGGCGACAGAAATACATAAGCAAAAAACGATGCAAACTCTTAATTTTTTGGTTTATCTGGAACCTTTCGTCAGTCGTGCAGAGGCGGTCAACGTGATAAACGATATTAGTAAGCAAGAAGTCACTGAATATAGAATTATCGAAACGGGTCCTTATAAAAATGCCATTGCACTGGGGTCTTTTATTTCACTTGATGAGGCGCGTCGCCATTCAGAATACATACGTTTTCTTGGTTATGACGCAAAATATACAACGCAGAAAAAACAAAAAGAAGTTTACTGGATTGATTATGACGAACCATTTGGAAGTAACGCACCAGTAATTCAATGGGCTAAAGAAATTGACCCTAGAAATAGCGCACAACAAATTCCCAAAGCTTGTGCTTTTTAGAGATAACTGCTTATTGTTGTATAGTAGATTTACGCTAATAGCGGGCACAAAAAAGGGTGTCTACCAAGATATCGCAAAGTGAACATCGACCTTGAACCGGAAGGTTCAAGTGGGAGTCTTCAAAAGCTTATTAGGCTTACCGCCGTAGCAGTCATGCTCACAAAACCTCATCTAACCCCCGGAGTTCGTAATTAGGCTCAAGGGATTACCCGCTCACTTTCCGAATATCACAGAGGACACCCGTAACTAAATACTAATATAAATACACAGATTTGTTAAGCGATATCGGTTTTATACGATGATCTGTATGTGTCTTTTCTCGACATTAAATGACAATTTTGTTAAACAGAACTTATTGAAGAAATCTTCTTATATCCAAAGGATTCAATAGCTTATTAGACTAAATTTTTTAGTCTTGATCCATAATATCTGATCTACACAGTTATTTTTATTTGCCTATTATTTTTTTCGATGATTAATCAATATACCCCTATCAGATTTCAATACAAGCGCAAGTAATTGAATTTCCTCTTGCGTGTTTCTTTTTTGTTCGCTATAAAGGGAGCTAAGAAACAAGGGGAGAACGACATGCTTACATCAAAACAGTCATTGGTTCTAAATACTATTCAAGAGCTGGCTCAAGAAATGGGTTACCTGCCAACACTTGAAGAAATTGGGCAGCACATTGGTATCGGCCGAAGTACAATTCATAAACATATTCGTACTTTAATCAATAACGACTATTTACAAGAGGCAGATGGTAAAGCTGCCTACCAACTGGTAGAGCCATTTGAAGAAGAGGGTAGTTTGCCTTATATGGGCAGGATTGCTGCTGGTTGCCCTATTGAAGCAATACCCGACCAACAAAATATCAATCTCGCCCAACTTTTTTGTGGCCCAGGACGATATGTACTAAAAATTGCAGGTGACTCGATGATAGAGGCTGGTATCTGGGACGAAGACTATGTAGTCATCCAGAAAAAAAGTTCTGCCCGAGAAGGAGAAATCATTGTCGCCCTAGTAGATCGTTACGAAGCAACACTTAAATACTATCACCCCAAAGACACAGGCGTAGTAGAATTAAGGCCTGCAAATAACCAGTTACAATCTATGTTTTACCCCGCAGATCAGGTAGAAATACAAGGTGTAATGATTGGAGTTTTCCGAAGCTACTAAAACCTTTC
>CAVXCT010000023.1:0-43365 GCA_963760355.1 uncultured Gammaproteobacteria bacterium
TGCTATTGGATCGTATAAAGATCGTATGAACCCTGCACAAATGAAGATTCCTTCTAATATAAGAAAAGAATTTGGTGGTTTTTCCCCATTGCAAAAGCAAACTATAAAAGATTTGAAGGATGAAAAGTTGATAGAGCTTGATCAAAACATATCTAAAGCATTAGAAAAACAGAGAATCCCAGGGGTAGCAGAGTTATGGAACTTACAAAAAATAGATTGTTTTTTGTATGCACAAGATGATAAGTATGAGTGACTCATTTCATAAAGTAGAGTCAAGCAAATGTTAATTAAAAAAGTGCCAAAAAGTAGGGGGGTGTCATTTAAAACCTATTACCTAACTACAACCGTAAATTCATCGCGTATATCCCAAAGCATTTCCTCTTTTCTCAACTTCAGTTAGATTCACGCCTCCCTCAATTCTCGCACGGAGGTGTGTCATGTCTTCTAGAAATAAAAAAACCGAATATAGCTTTCGAGCGGACTAGTAAACGTCGTCGAGGTTTCCCTTCAGAGACTCAAGTTAAGAGACTGTTAAAAAAAGAATGCCTACTTATGTAGGCATTCTTAGGTGAACTAGGAATACTATTCACTACCTTCGCAGCGTTCATCAATCCTTTTTTCTTTGTCTTCAGCTGACATTGCTCTGAACGTCTCTTCCGGGATGCAGTTTACCTTGGATTCATCATCAGCAGGTTCTTCAGCTTCTGTTTTAGGTGTTGATCCTTCTTCTGCTACTGCATCGGGTTTATTAGATGTGTCTTCATCTTCATTAGAAGTATCTTCACCTTCATTGCCTTCACAAACCTCATTTACGGCTTTTTCTTCCTCTGACATTTTAAGATAGGCGTCTTGAGAAACACATTCTTCGTTTTCTTCTGTTTTCGATTCATGTGATGCTGCCCAAGTGTTAGCAACAACCAATGGACTTATAGCCAAAACTAGTATGCTTATTAATCGTAATGTTTTATTAATCATTTTATATCCCTTTTTTTAAAGTTAATTTATTAAAAACAGTAACTTAAGTTGGTGTGGGTAATATCGTGCGTATTTTATTCAAACAACACAAACTCTCGGATTACTGTTAACTTAGACTTATTAATTAGTAAAAAAGTTACATTATTTTTCAGATAAATTTGAAATCAAAGGAGACAGTACCCTTTAAATAAAAAAACAGCCAAAAAGTAGGAGGATGTCATTTAAAACCTATTCCCTAGCTACAACCGCAAATTTATCGCGTATATCCCAAAGCATTTCCTCATTCCTCAACTTCCTATAGAATCATGCATCTCTATTTGGAAGGATCATAAATGAAAAGCCTTATTGCTACGCTTATGTTGATGAGTGGACTGCTATTCTCTTTTTCTGTTTTAGCTGATAACACAGATACAACTGACAAACCTTTACCACCAAACGTACCTAACAGCACTAAGGCTGATGATGTTAATGCGGTGTTTGTTTTCAATCGTGTTTGTTACGGTCAAGTTCCAAATATTGACGGCATTATTACTATGTCTGATGAACTGGGGTGGTCTCCGCTTTACCCTGAAGAGCTTGCGATGCTCGCCTCTACATCCGAATCAGATAAAGTTCATGGTTGGGATTCTCCCATCGGCGAACGCGCATTCCGTGTTACTTTGGTGCAAGGTGCGATTGCACCACAGTTAATCGAGACTTTTCCAGATTTCAAAAACGGTCAGTCAACTTCTTGTACGCTTGTGTTAGACGGGCGAGACCAAGGCAGCGAACTGCTTCAACAGCTCGGCAAACTCGCAGGCAAAGAGCCAGCGAAAAAAGAGGTTTTTAAAGATGGCCTATATACAACCACCTGGGCTGGTGGTAACGCAGATATCAAAGTATTTCTGATAGCCAAAACCGACAAAATGAAATTGGGTACACTCATTAATGTAGTGATGTTGACGAAATAAGTGTTTCAAGTAGAGATTACGGTAGGTCGGATAAGCTTGCGCCATCCGACAATATTTAGGACATTTAAAACTCTAAAAAAGTGCCCAAGCCGAGGCGTTGGCCGAGACAACGTTGGAACGCAGTGACGACTACCCATAGGGTGATGTTTACGTTATGTAAAAGTAAAAACATCATAAAAGTAGGTGTTGTCATTTTAAATTATTTGCATAGTTACGAAAGCTACAACAAAAAATTGATCGCATTTAACTCAAAGTGTTTCACCATTCTTCAACTTCAGATAGAATCGAATATCCCCAAATCCCTCAACAATCTCTAGAAATATAATTAGAAAAGGACAGTTTGTGTCTTTTATTGCGAAAAATGAGCACAAGAGACAGATGCACAAAATCACACTAATGAATTCAAAAGGTGGTTGTGGTAAAACTACGATCGCTACAAATTTAGCGGCATATTACGCAAAAAAGGGTATTTCCACGAGTTTGATTGATCATGATCCTCAGGGGTCAAGTATCAATTGGTTAAGTCGTCGCAGTGAAAATAGTCCGCCAATTTACGGTTTTGTTGCCAGCAACAAAAAAATGTCATTGGTTAATTCTGAACAACGCCAACCTCCTGCTGATATGCAAGTTGCCATAATTGATTCTCCTGCGGGGGTTGCTTTAGATAATGCGACGCTAAAAGCACTGATAAAAAATACGGATACTCTTTTGTTGCCTGTTTTACCTTCTCCCATTGATATACATGCTTGTGCCCATTTTATTGAAAAACTATTGATTCAAGGGGGAGCTAAAGAGAACGGTTTAAAATTGAGTAATATTGGTATTGTGGCGAATAGGGTGAAGTCCAACACGGTTTCCTACCGTGCACTGCGTAAATTCTTAGATCGACTAGGCATTCCCTTTGTGGCAACCCTTAATGATGCACAAAATTATTTATTTGCAAATGAAAATGGTTTAGGAATTCACGAACTAAACAAAAGCCGAAATGTAAAAGATCAAGGGCAATGGGCTGAATTGATTCAATGGCTCGATAATAAAGCTAAGGAAAAGTGTAATTAAAGTTTTTTTCATGAAGAAGATTAGTTGAGAATCAAAACTGCCAAGCCGAACGCAGTCGACAAATTCATCAGTAATGAATTTGAACAGTTGAGTGAAACGAAACTGCCTCAAAGAGTTGAAGTACATGAATGTACATCATAGACAACATTGGTGCATCGCGACAACGGCTCGAAGGGCATGGTTTTCATTATTTAAGAGTGAAAAACCATCAGCCATAGCGTAGCGTAGACCACAGCTTTAGCTGACCCGAAGGGCTAATAAAATGAGTCAAAAGTAGTGGGGTGACTACAAGTTTCATAAATATCACGGATACAAAAAAGGTAACACTAGCAAAATTTTAATTAAGTTAATTGCTTTAGGCTTTAATGCATCTGCATAAAGGCTATTAGGTATTCAAACATCATGCGTAAGAAAATTTCAGATAAAACTACTACAAATAGAAACAGCGCGATGAGTTTTAGTTTTTCTTGGGTATTGAGTGCTGGCCAGCTTAGTGATTGTATTTTGGCTTTTGCGGAAAAACAGCAGTTTATTCAATAGCCATAATATATTGATAGCAGCACTGAACGTTTATGAGTCTGATATGCCTAATAAGCCAGTGTTCTGTTTTAGCATCCATTGCAACCACAACCAGCAAATGACCGGAAGCAATAAGGCACAAATAACATAGAAAACTGTCAGTACATCTACGGCGATGAAGGTCTTGAAAAGCAGAAAGCCTCTCATGCTTATAGCAGCTTGCAATACTTAGCAAAATTCTGCAAAGTGCAAGGGTGGTATGAATGCATTAAAAAGCGCGGTATGTAGGATAAGCTTGCGCCACCCGACATTGTTAAGGGCTATCAATACTCCAAAAGTGGCTAAAAGCAGGGGGTCTTTTTTAATGCCTTTTCAGTAGCAAATTACCTAAATCGTTACTTGCAACGCCGACAAACTTATAGGGTGTGACTCGTTCAATTTAATTAATACGCCATCACAGGATGCGAAGTTTATACCCGAGATAGCTTTGATGGTTACGTGATGGATGATGATTATTATCCATTAAATTCGAGAGGGAATGATCAAAGACGTTAACGATTACATCCGTTATTATAATGACATGAGGCTATTCTCAACCCTGGGGTATAAAACTCCAAACGAGTACGAAAACTCTCAAATTAATATGTGTAATTAAGCAAACCTATGACATTATGGGGGAAGTTGTTTGTATAAACTCTGAACAAATCACCTTAAAACATAAATCCTACCTAATTATCCAATTCATACTTAGTCATCAATTTTATAAACATTCATTTTTATTAAAAGGAGAATATCAATGCAATTACGAATTATTTTGGCAATGCTAGTCACAGCCTTATCACTTGCAGCTTGTGGTGGTGACAAAACTGAAAAAGCAGATGCTATGAAAGAGGTCGCTGCGAAGGAAGTCGCAGCTAAAGAGGCTACTGCTAAAGAAGCCGCCGCCAAGGAAGCTGCCGCTAAAGAGGCCGCAGCTAAAGAGGCTGCAGCTAAAGAAGCCGCTGCTAAGGAAGCTGCCGCTAAGGAAGCCGCCGCTAAAGAGGCTGCAGCTATGGAAGCCGCTGCGAAAGAAGCTGCTGCTAAGGAAGCTGCCGCTAAAGAGGCCGCAGCTAAAGAGGCCGCAGCTAAAGAAGCCGCAGCTAAAGAAGCCGCTGCGAAAGAAGCCGCCGCTAAAGAAGCTGCTGCTAAGGAAGCCGCCGCTAAAGAGGCTGCTGCTAAGGAAGCTGCTGCTAAAGAGGCCGCTGTGAAAGAAGCCGCCGCTAAAGAAGCTGCTGCTAAGGAAGCCGCCGCTAAAGAGGCTGCTGCTAAGGAAGCTGCCGCGAAAGAGGCCGCTGTGAAAGAAGCCGCCGCTAAAGAAGCTGCTGCTAAGGAAGCCGCCGCTAAAGAAGCCGCCGCTAAAGAAGCCGCTGCTAAGGAAGCCGCCGCTAAAGAGGCCGCAGCTAAAGAGGCCGCCGCTAAAGAAGCCGCCGCTAAAGAAGCCGCTGCTAAGGAAGCTGCCGCTAAAGAGGCCGCAGCTAAAGAGGCTGCAGCTAAAGAAGCCGCTGCTAAGGAAGCTGCCGCTAAGGAAGCCGCCGCTAAAGAGGCTGCTGCTAAGGAAGCCGCAGCTAAAGAGGCCGCTGCTGAAAGAAGCCGCCGCTAAAGAAGCTGCTGCTAAGGAAGCCGCCGCTAAAGAGGCTGCTGCTAAGGAAGCTGCTGCTAAAGAGGCCGCTGTGAAAGAAGCCGCCGCTAAAGAAGCTGCTGCTAAGGAAGCCACCGCTAAAGAGGCTGCTGCTAAGGAAGCTGCCGCGAAAGAGGCCGCTGTGAAAGAAGCCGCCGCTAAAGAAGCTGCTGCTAAGGAAGCCGCCGCTAAAGAAGCCGCCGCTAAAGAAGCCGCTGCTAAGGAAGCCGCCGCTAAAGAGGCCGCAGCTAAAGAGGCCGCCGCTAAAGAGGCTGCTGCTAAGGAAGCCGCCGCTAAAGAGGCCGCCGCTAAAGAGGCTGCTGCTAAGGAAGCTGCCGCGAAAGAGGCCGCAGTTAAAGAAGCCGCAACAAAAGAGGCTGCTGCGAAAGAAGCCGCTACAGCACCAATTAATAAGGTCGTTGACACCGCAACAGAAGTAACTGATACCGTTGTAGAAAAAGCAGGCGATGCTATTGAAGTACCTAAAGATTCAGCACAAGCTGCTATGGGAAAGTCAGGTGAAACAATAGAGTCTAATAAAGAGAGTAAAGAATCCCCTGCTGAAGACTCAGTTGAAGATACAAAGAAAGACAAGAAAAAAGCTACAGAGGAAGAAGAGCCAGAATGTGAATAATACATGCACTTCGACCCGGCAGTAAAAATTCTGTTGGGTCGATGGGTATTAATTATAAGAGGCCTTTGCATGAGCGCAGTAGGTTGATGAAATAGTCTACTCCCTTAACTCGGCATCTAAGTGCCAGTCACAGGTTAAGTGTGGAGTTCGTATTGTCGGTGAGGATAAATATCTCAAAGTAAAGTTAGGCAGAAACGATCCATGCCCTTGTGGATCTGGTCACCGGTTTTAAGAAGTGTTGTATCTTAATCAACAACTTCGATGGTTCACAGCGAGATGACTATGACCGATAAAATTAATCAATTTTAAAATCACAATCCAAATCACTGCTTAAAAATAGGGGTGTGTTTAAAAATATTCTAAGCCGCTAATTCTTCTTTAGCTTGCCCTATATCATAGGTAATTTGCATTTTCATCCACATTTCAGCGCTAGGGGCTTTTAGTTCTTTTTCTAGTTTTACTGCCATGGGTGCATTGATGCGGCTGTGGCCATTGATAAACAATGAGAGTATTTTACGACTAAATCTATTTTTTTCAGCCAATTATGTAATGGTAACTCCGGTATGAGGAAATACGATTTCTTTTAATATTCCGTCAGGGTGCGGTGGGTTATGCATTGTCTTTGCCATAATTGTTTACCGTTAGTTTTTGTCTTAGTGATAATCTTCGTAATTTACAAGTTCAAAATCATTACCAATAAAACGAAATGTTATTCACCAGTTTCCGCTTACTCATACTGATCAAATGCCCTCTCGTGAACTTTTCAATTGATGTAGAAACAAGCTTGCAACGTCCATATCATCTGGTTTCTCTGAGACATCTAACAAACTGAGGATTAAACTCAATCGAGTTACATGGTTGGTTTGGATACCTGCTTTACTTCCTGTTTGATAAAACTTTCTAAGTCCTTTGTGGGTAAAGCTGATAATCATACGATTAAGTGTAATAAAAAAAGGTTACACTAAATAAATATCTAAAAAATAGCCCAGCCAAACCCAGTTGACAAATTCATCAGGAGTGAATTTGAACAATTGAGTGCAACGAAATTGCCTCAAAGAGGTGAAGTACATGGACGTACTTCATAGACAACGTTGGAGTATCGCGACGACGTCCCGTAGGGAATGGTTTCCATTATCTTAGATTGGAAAATCATGAGCCGTAGCGTAGCGAAGACAACAGCTTTAGCTGACCCGAAGGGCGAATAAAATGAGTCAAAAGTAGGGGGGTGACTAAAAATATCAAACTCCTAGTAATACTATTTTTTTCTATCCTTTCGCTATTTACTTTTTAGCGTTTTTAACCGATGAGATCATCAATATAAACCATATCCGAGCGGGTTAGGTTAATGGCATATTTCACATCGGCTTTATGGATTTGGCTTTCATCTCGATTCTGCTGACTCAAATCGTCGATCGTTTCAGAAATTAATGTAGAGGTTCGTAACATTGACATTGATGTGTCGATTAGACTGGTGCTTTTTTGACTTACGCCACTTTGTCGCTTTATATGATCGTTGACTTTAGCGTGTAAAACAGAAACCGAGTCGTCTTGATTCGTAGAGATTTCTTTATTCGTACAAGCTTTTTGTAAAAAGTTACGTAATGCCGCATGCATTAAACTAAATGCTTGCGTTGTTCTATTTGAATTTAAGAGAGCTTCAGCATCATCTAACGTTGCATATGGATTTTGATCATGAAGGTCTGGATAGGTATCTGTACCCGTATTCGAAGTAGGAGCAGCAGTTTGATTGTCTGCATTTTCGATTATTGTTTCAATTTCCGCATGGAAGTTTTCGTCTTTTCTTTGGGCCATGGTCTTTACGCCAGGCAATTCCCAGACTACTTTCAAGTGCGTACTGTCTTTATTTAAAATAAACGCCAAAGCTTCGGCACAGTCTTTTTCCAGGGTTTCGTTCTCCCAACTGACATCTTCATAAAATTGAGTGTGTTGCTGTGCGAATTCTTCACAAGCAGTTTCTGCAAACAGTCCTTTCCAATCATTGACGTTTAAATATTCCATTAGAACAGTTGATAGTTTTATTTGTTGTTCCATTGTTAAATCGTAGGTCAAATTGTACATCGAGTTTTCTCATTAAGTTTACAGTTAGATGCGAATTCATAAATCATTAGAAAAAACATATCCTAACATTTAATTCAAATGTTCTTCTAGATAGCTTCCTGTTAAACAGGTTGTAATCAATGAGATCAGACTTGATAGAAATACCCAAATGAACAAAGCTCGTTAAGTCGGATAAACTTACGCCATCCGACATTATTGAGAGAGTAATCAATACTCCAAAAAAGTGCTTATAAAGTAGGGAGGTGTTTTTACTCTAATCATTAAATACAGAAAAAATCCTTCGAGCCGCTATACATCAACTTTGAAGAAGTTATATGATCTACTTTATGAAAAATTACTTATTACTGATCAATGCAAACTTTCTTGCGCTGGGGCTATATGCTTTTTTTAACGGCTCGATAATATCGGCAATCTGGGTAATCATTTACGGTTTTTCTATTCGATCAATTTATAAGGTAGAAGAGAAAAATTCCTATTTTGTAACCATGTTATTGAATTTTGCCTTTGTTAGTATGGGAGGAACCTATGCAGTTGTTCAATTCTTTACTAAATCGTCGGAAATAAGTGTGCCCATGATGGCGCTTCTCTTCACAGGTTTTGTGATTCTCCCATTATTGAATATCTGGTATTTATACAGAAAATCTAAAACAGAATCAGTTTCCTAACGCGGTAACTCGCTTACGTAGGTTAGATAAACTTGCGCCATCTGACGCATGATTGTTGGCATTTAATTACTTACTCTACTTTTGATTGTTAAACTCCCAAAACCCGGATGGCACTAGCGATTATCTAGTCTATATCCATCATTATTTTTTGAGTGAAAAATCATAAGTCGTAGCGTAGCGAAGACAACAGCTTTAGCTAATCCGTAGGGCGAATAAAATGAGTCAAAAGTAGGGGTATGAGTTTTAAAAATAAAGGTTTTGTTTAGATTCGTCGATTATTTTTTGGATATCCAAATGACTTCATAAACGCATTTATACTATTATTCAAACCATAGAATATTTATTAAGGATTTATTGTGACCACCCTAATTAAAAACAGACTTGTCTTTGTCAGCACAAGACTTTTATTCATAGTTGTTTTTAGTCTATCTATTGTTTCATGTGGAGGGGGCGATTCGGAGCCAGAACAGGATCCACCTGTAATAACTACCGACCCGGATCGGGGCGGTTTTCAATCGATTGGCAGTCAAACTGTCAATTCAATAGCGGATATTCAAGCGGCTATCAATTTAGGAGGTGGGCAAAATATTACTGCTGAATATGGCGTAAACACCTACAAATTGGAGTATATGACAGTTGATTCGTCGAATGCTTTGATTAAGGTATCCGGTTTGATTGCGATTCCTGAAAAGTCGACACCGAGCCCAATCATCAGTTATCAACACGCAACGACTTTTAGCAACGATGAGGCACCCAGTTCTCAGCTGACGCCTAGCGAAAAGAGTATTGAGATTGCTCTGGCATCCTTAGGTTATATTGTTTTCTCTGCTGACTATATTGGCTTTGGTTCTTCTTTAGGTAGAGACCATCCCTATTTACAGAAGGGACCATCTGCCTACACTGTGACTGACATGCTCAAGGCCTCAAAAACCTGGTTAGATACTACCGATATAGAAACCAATGGACAATTGTTCATGACGGGTTATTCACAGGGTGGCTATGTGACTATGGCGGCACTTCAGGAATATCAGAATAATCCTCAACGAGGCATGGATGTTGTCACAGCAGTAATGGGAGCAGGGCCATATAATTTGAGCTTGGCATTGAATGAATTGGTAGAGGAGAATTTAGGTATATCGATACCAAGAATTGATATACCTGGCGATCTGGTTGATCCAGTTATCAAAATTATCGAATTGGCATTTATCCCAGATGATGCAGATGTGGGATATGAAACAGACTTCCTTGATCATTTTCTGACGGATGATCGTCAGGATGATGTTCATGACTGGAAACCGTTAATTCCTATTATATTGTTCCATGGCGAAGATGATGAGACCGTTCCAATCATCAGCTCAGAAAGTACCTTAAATACCATGCTAGCCTTAGGGGCTGATGTCGAGCTAATTAGATGTACTGCGGTTCCATCCAGCCACAAAAATTGCGTACCACAGTATATAAATCTTGTGGTTGAGACGTTTGGATCCTTGCGTAATGATTAGAAAGGTAGGTCAGATAAGCTTGCTCTATCAGACATTTCTTGGTTAATTAAAATTAAAACAAAACTCCCTAAAATTAGGGGGGTAATATTGTATTAAATGAATGCAGGGTTTCGTACTCGATAAATACAAACTCTTCACAGTCAGCCTGCCTTATTCACCTATTCTGTTTTTGCGGCCTTTTGCGGCTTTTTTCTCGGCCTTGGCTGCCTTCTTTTCTTTTGGTGTCATTAAGGGTTGTTTTTTAGTTGCCTTTTTACTATCTAATCCTTTGCTCATATTGTGTACTCCTGACTTTTATTGTGTGTTATTTGAACTGTGTAGCCTCTGTACGGTTAAGCAGACTCTAATCAAGTCCAATAATTTTAAGCTTGCTCAAAGCGCCTGTAACCTTCCCGTGATCGTCGCAATGAAATTACTATTACGCCTCTCGTCGTGAAAGATACAGATACTTTTTCTGCCCTTAAATATTATCGATTTGACCAGAGGCTCCTTAAAGCTTGGTATGCAATACCTACTAACGATCAAACGTGATGAATCAAAATAATGTCTGATGAGTTAACTAGTCCGGCTTCAGTGAGTTGTGGCAAGGTCGCCATTTGGCAAGAAGTTTGCGGAGGAGGGTTGAATTTCTAATATACCCTATAAACAAATCAGGCGTAGGATTAAAGGGTTCAATCATAGATCCCTTAGGGAATTGATAGTCTAAATCGCTTTTTTACGTATTTATCAGTTTTAGTGTCGATAAACCTATATACTTCCACATGCAGAGTTCCTGCGATTAATTAACATGAAAGAGTAAACTATGAGTAAAGGTACAGTTAAATGGTTCGACGCCGCTAAAGGTTTTGGTTTTATTACACCTGAAGATGGTAGTAAGGATCTTTTCGTTCATCATTCTGAAATACAAAGTGGTGGCGAATACGCAACACTTAACGATGGACAGGAAGTAGAATATGAAGTTGGCCAGGGTCAAAAAGGACCGTGTGCAAATAAAGTGGTTGCTGTTTAATCTGTAACATATAAAAGTGCTTTTGGGGTGCCGCAAAGGGTCTCAAAAGTATGCTGTTATCGAAATTCTACCAACTAGAAAAATCAAAACCCAATCTAATTCCTCAAGCTAAAAACCACCCCAAAGTAGGGGGTGCTTCTAATCACAATTTCAGGCTTATCCAGCCAATTCTACTATCCTTCTATGATCAAACTATTCTGTTTCCAGTTTTTAGGAGAATTCCATGAGTGCCTTTCTTATTGTCGACACCAGGATCAAAAGTCCTGAGGTTTATGACAAATACAAAAAACTGGCGAAACCCATTGCCGAGAAATATGGGGGTGTTTATCGTGCCAGAGGCGTGGCTATAGATTTGATTGAGGATACCTTGTGGACACCAACCCGTGTGGTAATTATTGAATTTACCGATAGCAAAAGCGCGCGTGCGTTTGTGGATTCTGAGGAGTATGCACTAGTTAAACCGTTACGCACTGAAAATGCAGACTGTACATTATTTATTCTAGAAGGGGATTAGTTAAAAAGTGCTTAATAGTAGGGGGGTGACATTTCTCATGCCTTGTTATTCACTAATCAGCTAAATCGCTAGTTACGACCCCAACAAACTCATAGGGTGCCGATTCATTCAATTTAAGTAATACAGCGTTACCGGATGCCACGTTTTGGCCTGATATGGCGGCGATAGTTACATGATGAGTGACCATAATAATCAGTTTACTATCTGTCTTTTGCTCCGCGATGAACTGCTTTAATGCCTGCAGGTTAGGCTCCCGGTTTTTAGGCATCTGGTAAAACGAGTTTAATGGGGGCATTTCAATAACAGTTCCCATATCCAGTAACCGCGCGGTATCCAGACAACGACACCATTGGCTGGAATATACAGCGGCGGTTTCGATATTATTACTTCGCAATTTGTCCCCGATTTTGACGGCCTGCTGTCGTCCTTGCTCATCAAGATTGCGCTGTGTACTGCAATCACCAATTTGAAAATTATCAGGGTCGCCAAATCCCGGTGCGTTTTCGTGCCGCATCATCAGGATATGACCACCATCCTGCATCGCTTTGATCAGCGCAGAATTAGTGTTACCTGCTTGCACGCTAAAGATGCTAGTTGCCTGCAGCAACAGGCTCAATAGGCAGTAATTCATAAAGCGCATTGAATACCTCTTTTGTACTGTGAAAATGAAAGAATCACTCTGGTAAACAGAGTCTAGCTTAAAGAATGATTTGGGACAGAGTAAATTATAAAATAAAAAAAAGTGCCACATATGGTAGGAGAGTCTTTTATGCATTAAAAATGTCATTTTTTTAGCCCTATTGTATCTTCATGATATGAATTATTATCTTTAACCTATCAAGCAGGTTTTAATAATTAAAAGAACTTCTATCTGATTGTTTTTACTAGCTTCTACTGGGGAATTATACAATTTTTACACAAAGTGATTCTAACATTAGCGCTTTTATAGTTGTCATTCAGTTCTTACGCATTAAAAGTAATAGCGGATGAAATTATACTGTTAAGTTCGGTTTCTTCTATTCAAAAATTGTATTTCCTGGTTAAAAAGAATTCCGCAACAACCGATTATAAATAGTGTTTTAAGGTTGTAATTGCAAAACCTAATATTACATTTACCAATGAGGTAATACTCGATCTCGATTAATTTTACAAAAACCGCCAAGCCAAAAAAGGTGGGATAACGTGGAATAAAGTGATGATGTACTGCAGGGTAGTATGATGCTTAAAATAAATGACGCTCGTATTTTTAGGTCAGTGTATGATTGACAAATTAAAATGCTCTAGATCAGGGGCTGGTGGTTATGATGACGAATGACACGGGTTTACTTTATTCCTATTTGCTGGATGGTGCAGGTGGTGGAACAGTTCAGGACTGGGAGCAAGTTAAACAATGGCTGCCACAACAGGGGGTGTTGTGGGTTCATCTTGAATACAGTAATTCAGTCGCGCAGGAATGGCTTCTTAATGACAGCGGGCTGGATGAAATATCTGCCGAAGCCCTGCTGGCGGAGGAAACCCGACCGCGTAGCATGCTCAGTGGTCATGGCTTGTTATTGACCTTGCGTGGCATCAACCCTAATCCCGATGCAGAATACGAAGATATGGTGGCAGTACGTTTGTGGAGCGATGGCAAGCGTATTATTAGTACGCGCAGAAGGCGGTTGAAAACAGCAAATGATTTGAGACAGGCTATTGAAAACGGCATAGGGCCGAACAATGCTGGTGAATTTGTAGAGTCACTAACTGACCATATGGTGGAAGGTATGGTGGATGTAATTGAAGATTTGAGTGATGAAGTTGATGACCTGGAAGAGCAGGTATTAACCAAAGAGTCCTATGAATTAAGGCCAAAGATTGCGGAACTGCGTCGCCATGCAATTGGCCTGCGCCGCTTTCTGGCACCCCAGCGCGAGGCCGTATCGCGCCTCTTCAATGAAAAACTCGACTGGCTCAGCGAGATGGACCGGATGCGCCTCAGGGAAAATGCTGACCGGATGACGCGCTTTGTCGAAGACCTGGATCTGGTCAGGGAGCGTGCCGTGGTGGTACAGGAAGAGTTATTGAGCCGACTTTCCGAAAAAATGGATCGTACCATGTACGTGCTATCAATCGTGGCGGCTATTTTTCTGCCACTGGGTTTTTTGACCGGCCTCCTGGGGATTAATGTAGGAGGGATTCCGGGTGCTGAATATAAAGGCTCGTTTTTGATCTTCTCCGTCATCCTGATATGTATCGTGGGTTTTCAGGTCTGGTTTTTCAGACGGAAAAAATGGATGTGATTGCTAATACCGGATTAGAATTGTAATAAGTTTACCGCAACTAGACCAATAAGTTCAGCATCGACTGATTTATTCAAAAACTGTCCAGTTGAGGCACAGTCAACAAACTCGTCACGAATAAGTTTGAACAGTAGATTGGATCGAAACTGCCTCGAAGAGCTGGAAGTACAGGGATGTAACAAATAGAAAAAGTTGGAACGCAGTGACGACGGCCCTTAGGCCATGTTCGAAGGTATTGTCAGAGTAAGCGGAAGCTCGAACTTTTTACCATAGCGGTTTTGTCAATTAGATTGTGTTTCTCTTTCTTAAATACACAAATCCAAGGCCTTCTTCAAGGCTATTTGTGATTGATACCCCAGCTAGATAGAATCAGCCATACAATTTATAAAACGGTATTGGGATGTGTTTTAAAAATATCAGCTTAACTAGTCATGATCCTTTTCAATGAAGGTCACTAAAGCGCTAATTATTTCCTCAGGCCTTCTGATATTTTTAATAATTGCAGGTTGTACTTCAATAAAATCAACAGATTTACTAAACTTTGTGCTTCCTGCTAGTGGCTATGAAAAAACACAATTGAATTATGGAAATAATCCTCGGCAGTCTTTAGACCTGTATATCCCTAAAACTGAACAAAAGAAGATACCTATTATTTTTGTTTACGGTGGTGCCTGGCGTGAAGGTAACAAACAAGATTATGAGTTTGTAGCACATGCTCTCACTGGTCTTGGTCATATTGTTATTATTCCCGATTACCGGCTTTACCCCGAAGCTCAATTTCCTGAATTTGTAAACGATGTGGCTAATGCTATTAGTTTTGTTGAGCAGCATGCGAACTCATTAATGGGTAGACCACTTAACAATGCGATGCTAATGGGACATTCGTCGGGTGCGCATACTGCAGCTTTACTTGCAACCGATCCTCAATATTTGAATAGTCGTAATGTTAAAACTAAAATATCTGGATTAATCGCAATGTCAGGTCCTTATGACTTGCCTCTGGATGATCCGGAAGTCACACCTGTATTCAAAAATGTAAATGATCAGCAAGCCAACCCCATTTTTAATATACGCTCTGGAATGCCACCCGTTTTATTATTACACGGCCAGGACGATAAACGCGTTTTACCTTTTCATACCAAACGCTTTGCAAGTGCTTTAACGAAATATGGGGCATCTGTAACCACACATTTATACGCTGGTGTAAATCATACAAGAATCATTGGCAGTCTCTCTGCGCCGTTGCGTTTTTTAAATAATAGTTACAGTGATATTAAAAAGTTTTTAGCACGTTTCGATTGACTGATTAATAAGC
This sequence comes from uncultured Gammaproteobacteria bacterium, assembly GCA_963760355.1. Taxonomy (GTDB): domain Bacteria; phylum Pseudomonadota; class Gammaproteobacteria; order Thiotrichales; family Thiotrichaceae; genus Cocleimonas. The sequence continues at coordinate 15,158 of CAVXCT010000023.1, forward strand.
CGCAATGTAAAAACTCCAAAAATATATACAGAAGAGAGATTTATGCCTGAACTATTTGCGTTATTCGAAAATTTTATTCAGATTTCTAATATAAAAGAATTGTTGTTTGCTTTTATTATCGCGTTACCGATCGGCTGGAATAGCGAAAAAGAAAGCCGCAGCATGGGATTACGCACTTTTCCGCTGGTTTCTATAGCATCTTGTGGCTAGATGCTGATTGGTAGTTCGATAGTTTCTGGTGATCCTGATGCGCTTTCAAAATTGCTCTATGGCTTGATGACAGGCATTGGCTTTATCGGTGTCGGAGTAATACTGAAAGATGGCAGTAGTGTCAACGGCACGGCAAAGGCAGCGAGTATCTGGAATACGGGTGCTGTTGGCGCAGCAGTGGCGTTTCATCGTTATGAGATTGCTATCGTATTGGCGGTTATCAGCTTTTTGATTTTATCTCTGGCAAAACCCATTAAAGATTTGATCTCTGATTAAACGATTAAATCAAATGAAAAATGTCTCAAAGTAGGGGAGTGTGTTCCTGTTATTATTTCAGAATGTTTATTTGTAATTGATGAGATCATGCAGAATCTGAATTGCCTGCTGATGCACCTCGGTGTCAATGTTGTCAGGATAAACTGCGTAGGCAGGGAGATTAAATTCAAGACTATCCGGAATCAAAGCCAGTTTTCCCAAGGCGATTAATGGATCTGCCATACGCTTTGGTAAAAAACAGGAGCCTCCATTTTGCATAACCAGTTGCACTGCCAGCCAGCCGATATTTGCGAGTAGTGCGGGCGCTCCAGTTGCGGAAAACTATTGCTATGTTCAGCATAAAAGCCCGGTCCCCAATCGACGTAAACATATTTTTCATCAGGCCATGGTTTGTCTGGTTCTGTACCGACTAAAATCAGTGTTTCATCAAAAAGATGTTCAATTTTTAAACCATGGCTGTGTTGTGGAGTATACATAAGTGCAATATCCAGGGTTCCTTCTGTCATCCTGCGCATTAAGTCTTCTTCGAAACCTATTTCGCTATTGATAGATACATCCGGCATGTGCTTGCGCATTTCTCCTACCCATTGCGGCAATAAGCTGGTATCCCACAATGCTATACGTGCGCCGATTATCAAGCTGGAACTGTAACGACTGGGTAATCCTACATCATGGCGAGCCTGCTCCATGGTAAGCATCAGTGTTTTTGCATGGCGTAAAAAACGCTTGCCCGCAGATGTCAGGGTTGCACCAGAGCGATTACGAATAAATAATCGGGTTTGTAGATTATTCTCCAGGTTCTGGATGCGCGCACTCACCGTCGACTGGGTGATATAGAGTCGCGAAGCAGCTTCGATAAAACTGCCATTGGCGGCTACCGCAAGAAAGGTGCGTATCTGTTCGATATCCATGCTATTGAATATGCTCTGGTTGTTTATCCTGTTGATGCTATGGGGCTTGATTAGTTCCTGCTAGATAGCTTAAGCCACTAATGTTGGGGATTTTGCACGGTTTCGCATCAAGTTTTTTCGCAATGGGACCGGATCCAGGCGAAAAATAAACCATCACCTCGCAGTGTAATCCAGCTTCTGCCTGATGCCGATAAAATAAAGTCATGCCTTTTGGGTAACCCATCTTTTGGTAGTGATCATTGAACTCATCTTTCAGTTGGTAGAGTGCCTCTGTAGCCAGCATCGCATCCCCAAGATTGATGTAAAACCATTGATTCATACCGCAGATTTCATCTGGTTATTTGAATAGATTCATTGAGTATATCATTTTTAATATTGGTATATTCGATACTAACCACCTCAAAATATCGTTCTACAGGTGCAATAAGCTCCCGATAGGCTGAATTACATCTATAAAATTAGCTAAGGGGAAAGGATGGCAAACTTATCAATGCAACAAAAGACGCAGCATTCAATGAAGCAATCAATAGAATTATCAAGTGTCGAACGCGATGTAGAAGGTTATTTGCTACATCCTGAAGACTGGACACCAGAAATTGCAGCTGAGCTTGTCGCAGAGGAGGATATCGAACTAACTGATGATTATTGGCCGACTCTAAATTTTGTTAGGGAATATTGGAAAGAAAATAAAATTACACCAGATATCCGCCATGCAGCAAATCATCTTGCAGAGTTGTATAAAATAGACAAGAAGGCTGGTAAAAAACATATTTTCGATTTGTTTCCCTATGGTTATGTCAAACAGACCTGCAAAGTAGCCGGTATGCAACGTCCAAGGGCCTCGTGTACTGGTTAAGTTCTATTGTTTTCACGCAAGAATGATGTTTACTTGCAGTTAGCAAAATAATGCCTACTTTCGTAGGCATTATTATGAGGCCAGTTTAACTGAATTGAAGGTACTCGGTTTAGCATATTACTCGGCGGCTTTAGGTTTTTCCTCACCTTCGCCTTCGTCACTAGAGCACATTGGCTCAGTCATTTTTGCTTTTTCCTCATCTGACATTTCTTCCAATTCTTCTTCAGTTACACATTCCATTTCATCAGTATCTTCCATTTTTTTCTCATGTGACGCAGCGTAACTCGCGGTAGTAAAAAATGCACTCATAGCTAATATAAGTGTGCTTACTAATAATGTTTTCTTGTTCATTTTTTTATCCTTTATAAGTTAATAGTTTATTCAAACTAAGGAAATGAGCCGGATTTTATCAAAACAAGCATTCACTTTTGTGACCACTAGAATAGACTCATTTACTTATAGATTAGACAAACTGGTTGGTTATAAAGTTACATTTTTTAATCAGGAATATACTTAAAAATGGCGAAAAATAATTATCAAGTTAATGAAAAAAAATTGATATTGGATAGCTTGAATTTACGCTAGAGCAATTTTGCTTAATTTGAATAACATCCATTTGAAAGAATTTATTAATAGACCGACCTAAAGTAATAAATATCAGCTCAAAAGCAGGGGTGAAGTTTTTAGTATTACAAAAGACAAAAAACATGGTGTTAGATCATTCTACCGAATATCTTAAATTTACTACATGCTTCAAAAATTTGTATACAATATAAATAAATTAAAATAAAAAATTAAACGCTAGATAATACAAATATGAAAACACCTGAAATTTCACATGTCATTGCAGATATATCTTATAAAGATAGTTTGGATAGTTTGTATCAATTAAAAATATTTATTGGGAATAAATATGAAAAACAAATATCTCAACAAGCCCAAAAATTTAAAAAGTTAGATCTTTCTTCTGCAGATAATGTTTTTTACGCAAGAAGCATTGATGAGATAAGAGAAATGATGAGGGCAACTCCCACGTATAATTTTGTGATCAGGTCATATCTTGTTTTTTCATTTTATAAAGATTCATCTAAGAATGTTTATATCAGTTCTTTTGGCGGTAATAAAATCACTGCTCCACACGTAAAAAATTTTTTGGTACATAGTATTTTAAATACGGATGATGATGGTTTGTTATCTCACCTTATAGAGACATTCTCTGGTTTTCAGAATAACTATGATGTTCAAACGAATGCTTTTATGCTTTCTGATTTTGTTCACAATTACTGTAGAAAAAAGCGAATAGATGATGATGTCATTATTAAAGCAGTATTTTTACCAGAGAAGAATAATGATCTCTCTAACAAAGAAGTTATTACTTTTATGAGGGATCAAAACAAGATACCTGAAGGGATGTTTTTGAGAGAAGAATTTTTCGCGTTAGAGCCTAATCAAATCATTACACTTGCCTACCTGTTAATAGATAATAAAGAAGCAATTGCGGCGTAATTGTTTTTAAAAAAACAGACTATTTCGATTAGATATTAGGCCCGATATCTAAAGCACTGCCATCAGAAAAACGCGAGAAGCGGAAACGGTTTAGATCGTGTTCGCTTGTTTCCTTATTGGCTATTTGCGCAATAATTTTACCGAAAGCGGGGCCGATGCCAAAGCCATGGCCACTCATACCTGTGGCGATAATAAGCCCTTCTAAATCCGGTACTCTATCCACAATCGGCACAATGTCCGGCATTGCATCAATCATACCCGCCCAGGCATCAAGAATTTCAGGTTCGCCAATCTGCGGGAATTTTTGTGCGAATCGTTGTTGCATTACTTTTACTTTGCCTTTAGCCGGTTCGGGGTTAAGAACACGCGTGATCTCAAACGGGCTAATTTCGTCTTCGCCCCATTTACGTGGTGTGCGCCAGGCATCTGGCGAGGTACTAACTTCGTTAATCCAGGGACGAATCTCGTGAATATTTTGTAATCCGGTTCTTATCCATTTAGTCATTAAACGAAAAGAATCTGGTCCAATAAAATGATCGTGAGAATCAGTCAATGCAATCGAATAACCGCCGTCATCACGTCGGCGTATTGCTAATTCAGGGTCCGCAAAATTTGTGGATGAAACACTTTTTATCGGAACCGTTCTCGCAACTGAAGCGCGCACTGATAACTGCGGAATGTTGATGCCGTGGCGACGTAAAAATAACGACGACCAGGCGCCACCAGCGACTACCACCTGAGAGGCTTTTATACGACCAGACTCAGTCACAACACCTGTAATTTGACCGCCTTGAATATCCAAAGCGCGTACTGCACAATTTTCTTTAATCAGTACGCCTTCGCTATGCGCTAATTCTGCTATGGCAGGAATGGCTTGCCACGGTTCTGCTCGTCCGTCACTGGCAGTAAAAGTACCCCCAATCCACTTGTTGCTCGAAGGGGTATCGAATTCGATGTATTTATTTAATTGTGAAGCCGATAAAGCTACGGTGTCTAAACCATGTGCTTTTGCGGTGCTTAACCATTGTTCGCGTTTCGCCTGGTCTTTTTCGGTTTTCGAGAGATACATTACGCCACAACGTTTGAATCCCGTTCGGCCTTTAACCTCTTTGTCTATGTCTTCCCAGAGCCGAGAAGCTTCCATCATAATCGGTAATTCAGCAGGGTCACGACCATGTTGCCGAATCCAGCCCCAGTTTCGCGATGTTTGTTCACCCGCAATCCGACCTTTTTCGACAATGATAACCTTGAGGCCTTTGCGCGCCATATTCAGCGCCGAGAAAACGCCAATAATGCCGCCGCCAATAACCACAGCATCGACCTCATCGGGTAGTGTGTCATTAAAAGCGATAGGGGTATTGATAGTGATCATAGTTTGATGAGTATAGTCATCAATTTAAGTTTAGATAACAATATATATGAAAAAGTGCTTATAAGTAGGGGGGTTTCTTTTCCAGGCATATCAAAAGCCAGAAATGCCAAGCCAAATAATTATTCGGCTGACGTCTCTCCCTACGGGTCAGCTAAAGCTGTTGTCTCGCGCAGCTCGGCTAAGTTATTCGTTTTAAACAACAAAAAAGATAAGCTCACTAAAGTTCATCGTAGATTCCGTAAGGAATCGTCTATGTACAGAGGTTGATTAGAGAAAATTTTCTTTGTTTCTCAATAGTTATTCAACTAAACGATCACCAAAATAGAAATTCAACGCATTCTCAAACAACACTTTATCGACTGCTGACTCATCCAACGCTTCAGGGATTATTTGAATATCATTATTGGTGAATGGTTTTAGCGCTCGGGTTGAGGGTAAATCTGTTCCGAACATTAAGGCATTTGGATTTGCTTGGTAAAGCTCTTGAATCGCTTGTTTTGGGTCAAAATCGATTCTGCCAAATCCTGTTGCTTTCACTTTTACATCTTTCTCAGTAAGTTCTAGTAGAGTACTGAATCCTGATTTACTCAGACCCAGATGATCGATAGAAACTGAAGGTAAACTGATTAATGTGTCTTTAAGATCGACTAACTCTGTGGAATCTACATATAACTCTACATGCCACAGCGCGAGTTCATAAATGCGATGCGCAAAGTTTTGTAGTTGTGATAGTTCTTCTGAACCGCCACGTTTTAAGTTGAAGCGAACGGCTCTGACTCCGGCCTTATCTAGTTCTAGAATTGTCTCATCAGAGGTGTCTGTGAGTAGCTGTGTGACACCTACGTAATTAGGGCCGAGTTTTTCAAGTGCATCGATTAGATAGGTTTGATCGGGTTTCTGAAATGAACCGGAAACCACGGTTCCACCTAAAAGCTCATATTCGTCCAAGCGAGTTAGATAATCTTTTGCGGTGAAGGGTTCTGGTGTGTATCCTTGGTTTTCGTACAGCGGAAATTGCTGATCTATTAATATGTAGATGACTGTCGAATAGTTTAGTTTTATTCACTATTTAAGTGCGTTTTAGTTTAATCAAAAAGCTCGGGTCACCTTCAAGTAAAGCGCCTGCGAGTGTTGTTTCATAATCGTGAAATGCTTATGTGCACCAGTTTAGTATGGCCATTTTTGTGAAGAATGCGCGCTGGGTTTCGTAGCAGAAGTCTATATCGTTCCACAGTATCGTTTACAAAATAGCTGACATTGATATTGGCTATTTGAATCGATGGGTTCTTGCTAGGAATCACATCAAACTGTTTGAAATCCCAGTCTCCTGTTTCGTTTTGCTCTGAATCGTTATGGTAATAAATATGCATGCCTTGATACACTGCATCCCGATCGAAGAAGTCGATAAGTACCTGATCTCTTGGACGGGCTAGGATAGCACTGGCTAGTTCTTCGAAGGCTTGCTGGGATTGCCAAAATGCAGAAAGTCTACAAGAGATGACGATATTTTTTGTTGGATTATGTTTGAGTATCTCGCTGATTTCACCTGTGGTGATGTGTTGTATATCTGGGTAACGTTCCTGTGTTCTTTCGATGATTACCGATGAGACATCTACAAATTCAACTTCTGCCTCTGTTGCGAGGTACGCAGCAACTTCTGGGAAACCACAGAAAACCATAGGTGCTTTCAATGTTTCCAGTTCAAACGCAATGCGCTCTGCAATATCTTTGGGATTGTGGAAGGTGCGATAGATAACATCCCAATCGATGTCATCCGAGTATGTACCTGTTGGCTTTATTGTATGATCTATAACTGTCATTTTCTGAAAAAAGTGCCTAAGAGAAGGGGTGATTATAAAATCAATTAACGAGATAGAGTTATCTAAGGTATGGTGGTTCGTATTCGTTAATGATACCAGTATTCAAAAATGGTTTTGTTACCAGTTGATAATAATCTTCACCCTTTTCAAACCACCGATCCCAGGAATCTTTCCATTCTTCAGGCATTTCCTTAGGTATCCAGAAATCTTCAGAAATAGTTTCACTTGGAGTTGCTGTATCTGATATTTGTACTTCTGCTATTACAATGCCTTCACCCTGATCTTTAGATCTTCTCGCCAATATTTTTCCATGTGCATCAACAATCATTGTTTCTCCAAGGTAGTAAGAATTATAGGGAGTATCTGGCAATTCTGGGCTGTAATAACCTTCAAACCCACCCGTATTTGAACCATGTATGACCGGTATACCGAGCATCCGCGCCATTCTTATTGGAGCATCTTGTATCATCTTAAGGTTTGTAGCCCAGCGAGGGTTATCTTCATCAACATCATCAGGGAGTGTCCACCAGCATGAGCCACCAACTACCATCTTGACTTTGTTTAACAAACGTTTTGCCGTATTTGAACGAATGAACTCCCAACAAAGTGCCGAGCCGACATTGCCAATAGGTGTCGACAATACACCGTTGTCGTTGCCACCCTTGTAGTAACAATTTTCCCAGTAGGTTGGTAGATCTTTATTGTGTCTAGAAACAGAGCCGTTCGGGAAAACCAGTACAAAGGTATTAAAAACTTCTTCTTTATGTTGAGCTAGAAACGATCCTCCGATTACAGAATTATTTTCTTTTGAAAGTTTCTTTAGTAATTGTAATGGAGGACCATTTGCAGGCTGGATAGCTTTTAGCATATCTTCATGAAAGCCACAGGCTGAAGTAAACATTTCCGGAAGCACAATCCATTGCGCACCCTTTTTTATAGCCTGACGAATCAGGTGTTCCGCCTGTTTGAGGTTCGATACTATATCTCCTAACTTTGGTGCCATCTGAACGGCAGCAATCTGTAGTTTAAGTTTAGGAGTTTCTGTTAGAGCATTCACCTCAAGAAAAGATCCGAGGATTGTTGCCGTTAACAACCGATTAAACTGGCGTCTAGTGATATTCGAATGCACCATCCTTTCATCTCCTTTGCTAAACACAAGGCAACAACTATTGCTAAAATTTATTCAAAAGCTCATTACTATCAAGCAGCTATTTCCTCTCCAGAACCTCCTGCCTCACTGGGTAAGTCTTTAAATTTGGCTAGACCATCCTGCATAGGGTGTACCGTTTCCTGATAATGGACATGAAATCCTGGCTTGAAAGTAAAATCTTCAATAACAACAGCTGGTACATCAATCAGGCCCATTGTTGGATGTTCCGTATAAATATGACCACCACAGGATTTGCACCATGTGCGTTTACTTACGATGGTTTCGTTGTCTGTGCCGGGGTTTTTGTCGAATACGGCAACTTTGTCTTTCCCTTGCGTAATCTCTACTGTTTCAGGTTTCCACAGGGTAAAAGCACTAACAGGACCTGCTGACCAGTGGCGGCATGAGTCGCAATGACAGTAGGCCATTGCTTCAGGTTCACCACGTAAAGTAAACTGGACATCACCACAAAAACAGCGACCTTGGTAATTAGTTAAATTTTTCATTTTCGTATCTCCTATTCAAGTTTCAAATTCGACTGGTGATTGGGGCAAGTTATTCACGTGAAGTTTAAAAATATCGGGTCGCGAATAATGTCCCGTTACATCAAGTGCTCGTTTGGCTATTCCGACTTTTTCCTGATCAACTTCAGTGTAAAGAATGCCTGATTCTTTCCGCATGGGGCCGGCAACAATTTCACCTCCAGGTGCAATCACAATAGAATCACCTGGATTTACCCACTCATCACTATCAGGGTATAAGGTGGATTTTTCAGGGAAGTCATCCGGAATATCACTGCCTTTCATGAGATTTCCGCATCCCACAACCCAGCAACAGCCTTCGCGTGCGATATGTTGCAAGGTGCCAATCCATCCATCACCACTATCGTAAGTCGGCGCGATATAGACTTCTACACCTTGGGCATATAAAGCATATCTCGCCAGTGGCATGAAGTTTTCCCAGCACAATAAGGTGCCAATGCGTCCCACGGGCGTATCAACAACCTTTAAACCAGATGCATCACCAAATCCCCACACCATACGTTCTGGATTGGTTGGCATTAATTTACGATGCCTGTTCAACACAGTACCGTCTGCACCAATAATCAGAGCTGTATTGTAAAGCGTTGATTGGCTGAGCTTGCTGTCTCTTTCTTCAATACCACAGACGATGGTGACTTGATGTTTTCTAGCCGCCTCATACAGTGGTTCCAAATCATCAGACTCCATCTTGACCGCATTTGTTAATAGGCGCTGATGCAATTCCTCGGATAAATTCCAGTCACCTCCCGGCCTGAGTCGCCAGATCCAGGTGGGATAACCCGGTATAAAGGCTTCAGTGAAGACCACAAGCTCCGCACCATTACTGGCTGCTTCTGCAACTTTGGCAACGGCTAATTCAATCGTTTTGATCCTTATCCAGGAAAACGGGTGAATTTTGAACTATGGCAATTTTATTCATTTGTATCTCCTTATTGACTTAGATAGTCAAGTTGTTAATAGAATAGGGTTATGGTTTGTTGTAGGTTATTTCGTACCGACCGCCACCAGCATTTCGCAGGGTCCTTCAAACTGGCCGTTACTTTCAAATTGCCCTAGCGCTTCTTCGATTTCATGCCATGCTTCATCCTGCTCTGAATTAGATAAACCAGCGAGCATTTGATGAAGTGCGCCGAAAGATTCCTGTTCAAACTGTAAGCATTCAGCAGCTGAAGCGACCCGAACAGGCGCATTGATGGTTTCAACCTGTATATCTCTGAAACCTGCATCAGCAAACACCTGTTCAAGAACACCCTCACCACCCAGACTGAAAGGACCTGGTTGTCCTGGTAACGGTGGTGGGAGTTGTGCACGTCGTCGTATGATGGATACTGGGATAGAAAAGAAAGGATTCGTTTCTGCGGTAGAATAGACCATTGCCCCGACTTTTCCATCATTGCGTAGCTGATGTTTCATTCCCGCCAAGGCCTTTTGCTGGTCGGGGAAATAGATAAGGCCAACGCGGGAGATAACGGCATCGAAAGGATCGGCTTGAAGTTGATGAAGTTCTTCACCATCCATTACATAGGTATCGACGAGATAATTTACACCAGCCAGTTTCGCAGCAATATCAACGTATTTTAGAATTTCGGGTGAAATATCGGTAGCCAGTACATGGCCAGCCTCACCCACTCTTCTGGCTGCGGTCACAGTCTGCTCACCTGCACCAGCTGCAACATCCAGTACTCGACTGCCAGATCTGACATCGCATAGTTCCAACATCGTTTCAGTTGCTGGACCAAGCCATCTGGATAATAGGGGATTCCAGCGGTGCCATGCTTCTGCAGCACTATTCCACTGATCTCGTGTAGTTTGCTTATATTGGTTTGCATCAAATTTTTGTGGATTCTTAGTCATGATCTCTCTCCTTTTATTAATGGTTTTTATAACTAGCTATTTTTAAAGCTATACTTACAGGGTAGATGTCATAGATGTTTAAAGCATTAGCCAAAAAGCGAAACGCAATGTGCAAAAATGCACAACAAGGGATTTTATTGATGAACTGGGACGACCTTAGAATATTTTTAGCGGTGGGGCGAAAGGGCTCAATAACGGGCGGTGCCCAACTACTAGGCGTGCAGCATTCAACAGTTTCCAGACGGATGAAGCACTTAGAAGAGAAATTGGGCGCCCGCTTACTGGAACGTAAACCTAGTGGTTACGAACTTACGGTGGCGGGTGAGAACCTTATGCAAACTGCGATTGATATTGAAACTCAGGTACTCGGTGTAGATACCACACTACTGGGTAAAGACGCTAATCTGGTGGGCTCATTACGAATCGCGGCAATTAATAATATGGCATCCTCCGTGCTGATGCCGATGTTTGCCAGCTTTAATCAGGCATACCCACTAATCGACTTACATATCATGGTCTCCAATAGTGACCTGAGTTTATCGCAACGCGAAGCTGACATTGCAATCCGCCTTACCAACACTCCTACGGACACGCTCATTGGTAAAAACATGGTTACCGTCGCGTCCGCCATTTATGGTGGTCGTTCATACCTGGAGCGCGTTGCAGAGCAAGGTGAGGAACCAAAATGGATTGGCGTAGACTGTTGCAACTTTCATAAATCCTGGACTAAACAACACGCTGAAGAACATACTCATCATTTCAACAGCGATGACACCTTATTAACGCTTTCCGCGATCAGGGAAGGGTTAGGCATATCTTTTCTACCTTGCTTTATGGGTGATGCTGATCCAATGCTGAAACGCTATAGTGATCCAGACCCAGAACACAATTTAGGTTTTGGGTGCTATTTCATGCAGATCTAAGACATACCGCAAGAGTTGTCGCCTTTCGTAAGCATATTTCAAAAGCTATCACTGACAAAAAAGACCTGTTTGAAGGAAATTGTCCTGAGGATTACTAGAAATATTGAGCTTGGATTCTCTCGCAGAATCAAAAGGAACAGCCTGAAAAAAAGTGCCCAGCTGAACGCAGTGAAACAACGTTAGAGCAATGCGACGACGACCCAAAGGGTGTGGTTTATATTATTCTAAAGTAAAAAACACGTAATGCTAAAGCCAATAATCGAGTTTAACGTTTCCAACAACAAAACGAGCTGAGCGAAGCGAAACAAATGCTTTTTACAATAGCAGACCCGAAGGGTAAGACGCAGTCGAAATAAAAGTTCGCTAAAAGTAGGGGGGTGGCTTTTCTAGGCTCACCAAGAGCCAGAAAAGTCCATCGTAGGTTCCGCAAGGAATCGTCGATGTACAGTGGTCGATAATCTACTAAAATATTTCAACATCATAAGTATTTCAATTCGGCGCTCACCATGCGCCAGAAAAGACAAATCTATTAAAAACATACGCAAATACTTGTGTTAAATAGAGTCTGCAGTAGAGATATTTATGACTCACAATTCACAGAGGGGAATATAGTGTTAAAGAAAAGAAACTGGGTACCTGAGCACAGTGAAGCATTGGTACAAGATATTGCAAAACGTACCAGCAAAGAAGATTCAAAAACGATTTTTGATCATATTGAGTCTTTGACGAAAAAGAATGCAGATATTCACGAGCGTGAGTGTTTCAATTTGAATCCTGCGTCTAATGTGATGAACCCCAAAGCGGAAGCGTTTCATGCGAAAGGTTTGGGTTCGCGTGCATCACTCGGTTATCCGGGTGATAAATACGAAATGGGTCTTGAGGCGATTGAAGAAATCGAAGTAATCGCTGCTGAATTGTGTTGTGAAATTTTTGATGCTGATTACGCTGAAGTGCGTGTTCCTTCTGGCGCTATCGCTAATCTTTACGGCTTTATGGCAACCTGTAAAGCAGGTGATACGATTATTGCGCCACCAGCATCGATTGCGGGTCATGTTACACATCACAGTGATGGTTGCGCAGGTCTTTACGGTCTGAATACGGTTTATGCGCCGGTAAACGAAGATGGATATACCGTTGATATCGAAGCATTGCGTGAACTAGCGAAGGAAGTAAAACCTACATTAATTACCATCGGTAGTAGTTTGAATTTATTTGAACACCCTGTCAGAGAAGTTCGCGAGATTGCGGATCAAGTGGGCGCGAAGTTGATGTTCGATGCGGCTCACCAGTGCGGCATTATCGCGGGTAAGGCGTGGAAAAATCCTTTAACCGAAGGCGCGCATTTCATGACTTTGAGCACCTACAAAAGCCTCGGTGGCCCAGCTGGTGGCATCATCGTATCTAACGATAAAGAAATCGTAGAACGCCTAGATGCGATTGCTTATCCCGGAATGACGGCTAACTTCGATGCAGCAAAAACTGCCGCATTGGCGGTAAGCATGCTGGATTGGCGCGAATATGGTGAAGCCTACGCCAAAGAGATGATTGCAGTCGCACAAGCCTTTGCCAAAGCCTTAGATGCTGAAGGAATTCCGATTTACGCAAAAGACAAAGGCTTCACCAAGTCTCACCAGTTTGCGATTATTGCAAAAAAATTTGGTGGTGGTCAGACGGCTGCCAAGAAACTACGCAAAGCCGGTTTCCTTGCTAGTGGCATCGGCTTACCGATTGATCCTGTAGAAGGTGATATGAATGGATTGCGTTTTGGTACGCCTGAGTTAGTGCGTTGGGGTGTTACGGCTGATCGTATTGGTGAAATTGCGAGTTTGGTTGTACGTGCATTACGCTCTGATAATCCTGAAGGAATTGCACCTGAAACGGCTAAACTGAGAAAAGAGTTTAATCGGGTGCATTTTGTGAATGATTAAAACTGGATTATTAAAAATACCAAGCCGAGGCGCAGAAGAGACAACGTTGGAATGCAATAACGACGGCTCACCCGTAGGACGAAGTTTGCATTTATAGAAATAAAAAACCTCGTAAAAGTAGGGGGGTGGCTTGTCTAATCTAAAAACTAAAAGTTACCTCCTTATATGGGCTGTTTATCTAAATTTAAGCTTCATCTACAACACCTTATCACCTATCAAAAAAATCCTAATTCAATAAGGTCTATCTTCAGCAAGAAACGGATTGTCGAACTGAAACTTAAGTCGTTTAATGACTCACTTAGAAAAAGTAGGATTTACGATGTCGACGAAGCTTTGGATTTTATTAGTCATTTTATCAGTGTTATGGGGTGGATCATTTTTCTTCGCGGAAATTGCCTTAAGAGATATATCACCATTCATGCTGGTTACATTACGCGTTGGTATAGCTGCAGTTGTTTTGTTTCTTTATATTTTTATAACAAAACAAGCTCAGGCATTAGACTTAAAAAACTGGATTAGCTTATTTGTAATGGGGGCGTTGAATAACGTGATCCCATTTACGCTAATTTTTTGGGGGCAGGTATATATCGAAAGTGGTTTGGCATCAATACTCAATGCTACGACACCTTTATTTACGGTGTTATTGGCACATCTTATGACACAAGATGAAAAGATGACGAGTAACAAAGTGGTCGGAGTATTGATTGGCTTTGTCGGTGTGATATTTTTGATTGGTCCCGTCGCTTATAGTGGTCAAAAAGCTCAAGCTTTGGGGCAAATTGCTGTGTTGTTTGCTGCAGTCTCTTATGCATTTGCAGGGATATGGGGAAAACGGTTACGTAGTATTCCTGCTCCAGTATCTAGTGGTGGGATGCTGTTTGGCTCGACTGTCATAATGCTGATTGTTTTATTACTGAAAGGCGAGTCGTTTGAACTGAATATAAGTACTTCTAGCTGGGCAGCCGTGCTTGCATTGGCAATTTTTAGTACGGTTATTGCTTACATGATTTATTTTTATATTCTGGCTCAGGCTGGAGCGACAAACCTGCTTTTGGTGACTTTCTTAATCCCGGTGAGCGCATTAATTTTAGGTGTTGTATTTTTGGATGAAACGTTCACAACCAATGCGATTATAGGTATGTTGTTGATTATTATTAGTTTAATCAGTATAGATGGGCGATTGTTTAAAAAAGGCAAATAAAAAGACACCCCCCCATTTTTATGATGTTTTTAGTTAAAGCCAATAAACGTTGACCAATAGTTATTTTGTTTGCATCAAGATCAGCCAACTTAAACTCTTTCGTTCCCCAGGTTTGATAATAATCAACCATCTAATTAATAGATCATTTCGATGTAAACATACTATTTTACATATATATTAACAAGTTCTAATATAGGTTCTAACAGCTACCAAGCTGAAAAGGAAAATCGAATATAAACCGGTTTTCATTCAAATAAACGCAAATAGAAATCTAATAGAAGGTTAATATCATGGAAAATACAATCGAAAAAATTAACGAAGAAGTGGTTACATTCCCACAATTGAATAAACCTGCTCCTGCATTTGAAGCAAAGACAACTCACGGTGTAAAAAAGCTTTCTGACTACAAAGGTAGATGGTTAGTTTTGTTCTCTCACCCTGCTGATTTCACGCCTGTTTGTACTACTGAATTTATGGCATTTGCAAATTACCACGAAGAGTTTTTAGCAGAAGGCGCAGACTTACTCGGTTTGTCTATAGACAGCTATTACAGCCATATTGCATGGGTGCGTAATATTAAGGAAAAATTTGGTGTTGAGATCAAATTCCCTATTATCGAAGACCTCTCTATGAATGTAGCGAAAGCCTACGGAATGATTCATCCGGGTGCTGCGGATACTTCTGCGGTAAGAGCAACATTCATTATCGATCCAGATGGTGTATTACGTGCGATGGTTTACTACCCAATGACAAATGGCCGTTCAATACCTGAGTTCTTAAGAGTGATTAAAGCGCTTAAAGCTTCTGATGAAAACCAGATTGCTACTCCAGAGGGATGGCAGCCAGGTGATAAAGTCATCGTACCTCCACCACAGGATGCGGATGCTGCGGAAGCACGAATGAATGAAGGTTACGAGTGTACTGATTGGTATTTCTGTAAGAAAGATCTGTAATTAGTCTTTATTAATTTAAGTATTAACGATAAACAAAAAGCCCGAACAACTGTTCGGGCTTTTTTATAGAAAAAACAGCCTTAAAGGTGGGGGGTGACTTTTAATAACCACATAAAGGCTCTTTTCACTTTTCATCTCTGTTTAACCATAAACTGCATCAAAAAATAGATTCCCGCACCAAATATCCCGCTATACAAACAAAGCTTGTGAATCTGATCATAGTTTAGAATACCCAAAAATTTATTTTGTAGTGAGATGGGGTAAAACGGTTGTAAATCTGAGTGCATAATACTGTCCAGAAGCACATGGCTAAAGGTGCCAATAAACGCACTGATAAAAACGACCCACCAGGCAATTTTAACGGGATTGCTCTTTTTGGAAATGCCAAGAATCAATAAACAAAATTCCGATAGGTATTTGCCAGATAATGCCGAGAAAACAGCAAGTAGGGTTGCGCCTAAATAAGTATGCGAAAAACCGTGTAAGTGACCTTCACCAGTTAACAACACGATCAATGGCTGGATATCCATAACAATCTGCGCCCAGCCGAAAACCATTAAGCTAAAGCTACCTTGAAGTAAGGCTTTGATCAGGATTCCTGGACCCATGTGGAAAGGTGTAAATGGCATCAATCTGTATTCAATTCTGTTCGTTTTTATATACTAGTAGATTGATGTTACGGTTTATGCCAGCAATAGATGACAGGTCTAATTGGTATAAGCTTTGTTACAAATTGAGATGTTGCTAATCCGATGATTATTTATCGAAGCTTTGCCTAAACTCAAGCGCTTGCTGTTTAATCGCAGTGCGATCTTCGTCGCTTTTACGTTGCAGATTTTTCAACATAAAACCCATACGTGGATTATTGGTAAAATCGGCTTCATGTTTATCCAGAAAGTCCCAGAATAACGTGGTAAAAGGACAGGCATCATCGCCAATGGCTTCGTTGGGTTTAAAGCGACAACTGCTTACAGTAGTTACTCATTTTATTGATGTAGTTACCGCTAGCTGCATAGGGTTTAGATGCCATGATGCCATTGTCTGCATACTGGCTCATACCAAGGGTATTGGGCAGTTCAACCCATTCGACGGCATCCACATATACCGCTAGATACCATTCATGGATTTGTTTGGGTTTAACGCCATAAATCAATGAAAACAACCCCGTAATCATCAAGCGTTGAATATGATGCGCATAACCATATTTCAGTGTTTGCTGAATGCTCTGATGCAGACAATTCATATCCGTTTCGCCCGTCCAGTAGAAATCAGGCAGATCATTATTGGCATCCAGTCCATTCATTTCCAGCCAGTCGGGCATATTCAGCCAATACAATCCACGCACGTATTCACGCCATCCCAGAATTTGTCGGATGAAACCTTCTACAGCAGCCAGTGGAGCATCATTTTCGTGGTGATATTTCTCCGCAGCTTTTATCACATCCAATGGGTGTAAAAGCTTTAAATTCAAAGAAGATGAAATCAGCGAATGATTGAGAAAAGGCTCGTCGGTCCACATGGCATCCTGATAATCACCAAAATTCTGCAGGCATTCATCGAGAAAACGTTTTAGCGCTTGCTGCGCCTGCTCGGGAGTTACAGGCCAATGCAATTGCTCTAATTCACCAGGATGGTCAGGGTAGTTGTCATTAACGAGTGCGATAACAGCCTGAGTGATTTTATCCTGTTTCCATGCAATCGTTTTTGGGACGTTTTGCGGGCCGTCCTTGTTGAAAGATTTACGATTGGATTGGTCGTAATTCCATTTGCCACCCAAAGGACTTTTATCATCTTCCATTAGAACCTGATATTTCTTTCGGAGTTCTCGATACCAGTATTCCATGCGTAATTGCTTTTTTCCTTCAGCCCAATCTTTAAATTCGGAAGGAGTAGAAAGGAAATGTTGATCGTGTAATTGTTTAAGCTCAATATCGTGTTTTTTGCAGACTTCAGCAATGGATTTGAACACACGATAATCACCGGGTTTTACCAGCCACACTGCTTCTGGTTGATGTTTTTTTATTGTGGCAGCTAATGCTTCAGCCAGATTAGCAAATTCATGATCATCGAGTTTTAAATAATGAAGTGAAAACTCGGCTTGTTTTAACTCTTTTGCAAAATGACGCATGGCGGATAAGAATAGCGCGATGCGCTGTTTGTGCGACCAAACATGGGTGGATTCTTCTTTGACTTCCGCCATCCAGAAGCAATCCTGTTCGTTATCGACATCATCGAAGATCAGCGATTCGTGGTCGAGTTGATCACCGAGAATAATGTAGAGTCGACGCATTATTGTTCACTTCCTCCAGTGTAGTTCGCAGAAAAGCCTTTAAAAGTAGGGGGGTGACTAATAATTTTCAATCTGTGATCTTTTCATCTTGGCTATCAATCAAGTGATCTTTAATGATTTCGAAGATCTCAGGCCGTTTCTGCGCGATTTCCTCATTGCTTAATCCTTCCATTGAATGCGGATATTTCAACCAGTCTGCGGTTTCATGCACAACGTAATCGGGTGTTATATTAGTTTGGTTTCTACTCGGTTTGTAATAGGGGACGGCGATACGGATATCTTCAGGTGTGTTTCTACGTGCCATCTTTTTTAGTTGATTGATTATTGCTTCCACAGATCTTCCTGTATCGAAAACATCATCCACAATCAATAGCTTATCGTGGTTCTGGATATTCTTGACCAGGTAATGTAATCCTAAAACTTTTACTTCACGTTGTTGATTATCAATACCAGAATAGGATGACGTGCGGATCGCGATATTGTCAGCATGGATACCGTGAAAATGCAGATATTCCTGAACCGCTATGCCAATTGGGGCACCACCACGCCACACCGCTATAATGAATGTCGGCTTGAAATCTGATTGCAGAATCTGGTGAGCGAGCTTAAACGAATCTTCCAGTAAATTCTGTGCTGTTAGGTAGACTTTTTCCATATTTAATCAACTTTAACAAGGCTTGTTTAAAGAGTATATTAAATCGATGAAAAAGAAATTCCTGGATGAACAAGAACTGATACAAGACTCCTTTAAACTAGGCGTAAAAATTTTTGAGTCTGGATTTAAACCTACTTTTATCGTCGGCTTGTGGCGTGGCGGGAGTTCTGTGGGAATCTACGTGCAAGAGTGCTTGCAGACTCTGGGTGTTGAAACCGATCATATTTCTTTGCGTACTTCTTATCAGGGACAGCCTTATTATCATGAAATGGCGAACTTGCCTGTTAAAGATATCAGAGTGCATGGGACCAAGTATCTGGTGGATAGTCTTAATGCTGATGGTTCCTTATTGATTGTAGATGATGTATTTAGTACCGGAAAAAATATTCAAGCAGTTATCAATAAACTTAAACACCGATTAAGGCGCAATATGCCGGAACAGGTTAGGGTAGCTACTTTGTATCAAAGACCATCATTTAAAGCGTTGATATCAAACCTAGATTTTGTGTTACATCAAACCGAAGACTGGCTGGTGTTTCCTTATGAAATGAGTGGATTGACTCTGGATGAAATCAAACAGCATAAACCTTTTTTAGTGCCTTTTTTAAAACCAGAACTTATCACTCAAAGCTAATAGTTGTGCTATTAAAAGGTTATGAGTACAACTGATCACAATACCAATAAGATACGCTTCCTCTTGAATGGGGAAACCACCAGTGTCACAAATGCAGACCCTACTCAATCTGTTTTATATTATCTGCGTGAAAATCAGAGGCTAAGCGGAACAAAAGAAGGCTGTGCCGAAGGTGACTGTGGCGCTTCTGCCTATTGTGGTGTGATTGGTTCTCGTACCAAGGGACTAAAATTTAGACAGCGTTTGTTAAACAAAGGATTTAGTCAGGATGAGCTAAAACAATTAACTTGCCCTATGGGTTTGGCTGATTTAAAGACTAAAAAACCAATGGAGATTGCGGTTTCCGTAATGGCTGAATGTCTAGTGCTAAGAGAAAAGCAGCAGTTAAGCCATAACCTATTTGAAACACAGCTAGATACTGATAATGGCAAGATAATTAGCTTTGAGAACCGCGATTAATGGCTAGTTTATTTACAGCGCATGGCTTAACAGCCCATCGCGGTGAAATTCTACATTTTTTACGCGATCCGCAAAGCGAATCCTCGACCGGGGAAAGCTGGCAGTATTTTGAAGATGGCTTATTGGTAATTGAAAATGGTCGTGTACATTCATGTGATGAAGCAGAGATTCTACTAAAAGAATTACCCGCTGATGTTCAGATTACAGAGCACAAAGATAGTCTGATTACCCCCGGTTTTATTGATACACATATACATTTCCCACAGTGTGAGATTATCGCAGCCTACGGCGAACAACTGCTTGAGTGGCTGGAAACCTATACCTTTCCTGCTGAATCAAAATTTTCTGACCCGGAATATGCATCAGAAATAGCCCGTTTTTTTCTCGATCAATTATTATCCAATGGCACTACCACTGCCTTGGTGTTTGGCAGTGTGCACCCGCAATCAGTTGATGCGTTCTTTACCGAGGCACAGCAGCGTAATCTACGCATGATTTGTGGCAAAGTAATGATGGACCGGCACGCACCAGATGAGTTACTCGATACAGCCGAAACATCTTATAGCGAAAGCAAACAACTGATTCAAAAGTGGCACAATAAAGACCGTTTACGCTATGCCGTTACCCCGCGTTTTGCCCCGACCAGCACTCCAGAACAGTTGGCAGAAGCAGGGCGCTTGTTAAAAGAATTTCCTGATGTATATTTTCAGACGCATCTTTCCGAGAATAAAAAAGAGTGTCAGTGGGTACAGGAATTATTTCCAGAGAGAAAAAATTATCTGGATGTTTACGATCATTATGGATTACTCGGTAAACGCTCGGTGTTTGCCCATGGTATTCACCTGGATGAAAGTGAATGGCAACGGCTCGCCGAAACTGATTCGGCAATCTCGTTTTGCCCGCGTTCCAATCTTTTTATCGGTAGTGGCTTATTCAATCTGCACAAAGCACAGCAGCATCAAGTTAAGGTAGGCTTAGGTACCGATGTTGCGGGTGGGGATAGTTTTTCAATCCTGCAAACGATTAATGAAGCGTATAAAATTCAACAACTTCAAGGTGAAATCTTATCTGCATTCCAGTCTTTATATCTGGCAACCCTTGGTGGTGCCAGGGCACTCGATCTACACGATAAGATTGGCAATTTTGAAACCGGTAAAGAAGCGGACTTTGTAATTATGGATTATCAGGCAACACCACTGATGAAGTTTAAAATAGAGCATTGCACTACAATTGACGAACGCCTGTTTTCATTATTGATGCTAGGCGATGATCGCTGCATTAAAGAAACGTATATCATGGGCGAAAAGGCTGCATAATAAGGTCTCTATGAATATTTTATATATAAAAAAGCCAGAAAAGCCACCCCCCCCCCCCCACTTTTAGGCCATTTTTAGTAGTTTTAACTATAAATGGATTTAAAAAAATTTATTTTATTAACTGTAAGACTCTAGATAGGGAAATACATGGTTCAATCATCAGGGTATTTATTAGAACTAAGCGGAATGCGTAAGGCTTTCCCTGGCGTGTTGGCTACAGATAATATCGATCTTAAAATCAGACCAGGTGAAGTTCATGCTTTGCTGGGTGAAAATGGGGCAGGTAAATCAACCCTGGTAAAAATGATTTATGGTATTTTGAAACCAGATGCCGGAGACATAAAATTCAATGGCAAAGTGGTAAATATAAAAACGCCCGCACACGCCAGAGAGCTTGGCGTAGCAATGGTATTCCAGCATTTTTCATTATTTGATTCTTTAACCGTCGTCGAAAATATTTCACTGGGGATGGATCATGCCAGCAGCATGAGAGAGCTGGCAGATCAGATTATCGATGTATCAAGGCGCTATGGTTTACCTCTTGATCCGTAATCGGCATGTTTATACACTGTCCGTGGGTGAGCGCCAGCGTATAGAAATCATTCGTTGTCTTTTGCAAGAACCCAAGTTGTTGATAATGGATGAGCCAACCTCGGTACTGACGCCACAGGAAGTGGATAAATTATTTGTCACCTTAAAACGCCTGGGTAAAGAAGGGATGGCCATTCTTTATATCAGTCACAAGCTCGATGAAATCAAGACACTGTGTCATGACGCAACTATTTTAAGGTTAGGTAAAAAAGTCGCGACGGTATCCGTTGCTGATGAAAGCACAGGCTCGCTGGCGGCAATGATGATGGGTGAAGAAATGCAGGCATTTAAGCACCCTAAAAAAGCCAAACTAGGAGATATCCGACTTAAGGCTAAAGACCTGAATATGGTAGCAGCAGATCCTTTAGGTATTTCGCTTACGGATATCAACCTTTTAGTGCACTCGGGAGAGGTAGTAGGCATAGCGGGTATTGCAGGTAATGGCCAAGATGAACTACTTACCGCACTCAATGGTGAGCATCTGTCTGATTCTGGTAGTATCATTATAGAAGGCTTGCACGTAGGGCATCTCGGCCCAAATAAACGTCGTTTACTGGGAATGGCTAGTGTTCCTGAAAAGCGACTGGGTCACGGAGCGATGCCAGATATGAGTCTGGTGGATAACGCGTTTTTAACTTCTTATGAAAGACTTGGGTTGATAAAAAATGGTCTGATCGATTATGCCAAAACCAAAAAATTCACAAAAAAAGTAATCAAAGATTTTTCCGTAAAAACACCCAGTGCGGACGTTCCTGCCGCAAGCCTCTCTGGTGGTAATTTGCAGAAATTTATTATGGGACGCGAGTTTAACCAGAACCCCAATATATTGATTGTGTCTCAACCCACCTGGGGTGTAGATGCGGGCGCTGCCCAAACCATACGCGAAGCTATCCGCAAAATGGCTTCAAAAGGAGCTGCGGTTCTGGTTATTTCTCAAGATCTGGATGAGTTGATGGAAATCTCTGATCGCATTGGGCGCAATTTGTGGCGGTGTACTCTCCAGGTTTTATCCTATCGAAGAAATCACTATTGAGAAAATGGGTCTGTTAATGGCCGGTGTTTCACTTGATGATAATTCTAATAAAGACAATACCGACAAGGGTAATCAAAATGCTGCCTAGACTGATTAAAAGACAAGCGCCATCGAAAACCATGGTCTACCTGTCGCCGCTACTGGCATTGTTGTTAACTTTATTAGCCAGTATTTTATTATTCCTGATCATGGACGTTTCACCAGCCGCTGCTTTGCATGCCTTTTTCGTCGAGCCTATTTCAAACATTTATGGCTTAACCGAGTTGATGGTGAAGGCGACGCCTTTAATTCTCATCGGTGTTGCCTTGTCACTGGGTTTTCGGGCCGGTGTGTGGAATATCGGTGCAGAAGGACAGTTGCTTTTAGGCGGTATATTTGGTGGTGCGACTGCTTTATTTTTCTACGAAAAAACAGGGTTTTACATCATTCCTTTAATATTGATTATGGGTGCAGTGGGAGGGATGTTATGGGCGGGAATCGTCGCTTTTTTGAAAACCCGTTTTAATGCGAATGAAATTCTCACCAGCTTGATGCTGAGCTATGTGGCGAGTCTTTTATTAAACCTGTTGATGCATGGGCCTTTGAAAGATCCAGATGGCTTTAATTTTCCGGAATCACGTTTATTCAGTGACTCAGCCTTGCTCCCTATTCTTTATGATGGCACGCGCTTACACCTTGGCGCTTTGATTGCTCTAATCGTCGTTGGTATCGGCTGGATATTACTTTCTCGAACCTTACTGGGTTATCAAATTAAAGTTATGGGTGATGCCCCGGCAGCAGGCGAACATGCGGGTTTTAGTCACTCGAAAATAATCTGGACCACCTTATTAATCAGTGGTGGTGCTGCGGGTTTGGCAGGCGCTATAGAAGTTTCTGGGCCGATAGGGCAGCTATTACCCAATATTTCCCCCGGTTATGGTTTTGCCGCCATTATCGTCGCTTACGTTGGGCGATTACATCCCTTGGGTGTTTTATTCGCGGCCTTATTGCTGGCATTATCTTATCTTGGCGGAGAGACAGCACAGATGAAACTCAACTTACCGGTGGCGGTTACAGGAGTTTTTCAGGGTTTATTACTGTTTTTCTTACTGGCCTGTGATGTATTGATTCAATTATAGAGTGCGAATTTTCTAAACAGTCTAAGTCGACTATTAAGCCTAACTATTAAGCCAACGATTAAACCAACTAAGGAGGTAAAGTAATGGATATTTTAGTTGCAGCAATACTTACCATTATCACCGCAGCAACGCCGTTATTATTTGCCGCATTGGGCGAACTAGTGACAGAAAAATCTGGCGTACTAAACCTGGGTGTCGAAGGCATGATGGTGATGGGGGCAATCGTCGGATTCGCCGCCGTCCATTACTCTGGCAGTGCAACCGTGGCTATTCTAGCAAGTATGGTTGCAGGTGCATTGATGGCAGCAATCTTTGGTGTGCTGGTGTTAGTGTTTCATGCCAGCCAGGTACCTACCGGACTGGCGCTTAACAATATTTGGAATAGGACTAAGTGCGCTGGTCGGGCAAAGCATGATTGGTGTGGCTTATGATGGCATTCCACAACTTGCATATCCCTGTTATATCATCTGATATTCCAGTGATCGGTGAAATTTTCTTTAGCCAGGATGCGCTTGGTTTACCTGTCTATCTTTATGGTGTTTGCAGTCATGTGGTTTATGAATAAAACCCGCGCAGGTTTAATTCTCAGAGCCGTTGGAGACTCCCATGATGCAGCTCACGCGATGGGATATTCAGTACTTAAAATTCGTTTTCTTGCAGTATTATTTGGTGGTGCCATGGCAGGGGTAGGTGGAGCTTATCTATCCTTGGCTTACTCGCCATTATGGGTAGAACAAATGACCGCAGGCCGAGGCTGGATAGCACTCGCATTAGTGGTATTCGCAAGCTGGAAGGTTAGGCGCGTGTTATTAGGTGCATACCTGTTTGGCGGCATCTCGATTTTACAATTACACGCTCAGGCACTAGGCATAGGTGTACCTTCGCAAGTAATGTCTATGCTGCCGTATCTTGCAACCATTTTAGTACTGGTTATTATTTCACAAGACCGTTCAAAAATTAAACTAAATGCACCAGCAAGTTTAGGAAAACCTTTTCATGCAAGTCGATAAATATCTGTTAATATTTAAATCACCCAACCCCTTAAGGAGTTAAAATGTTTAAAAAAATTCTTACATCTGTCGCAATCGCAACATGCTTGTCAGTTACAGGTATTGCTAGCGCAGAAACCAAAGTTGGTTTCGTTTATGTTGGTCCTATTGGCGATCATGGCTGGTCTTACCAGCACGATCAGGGACGTCTAGCACTTGAAAAGGAATTAGATGTAAAAACAACTTATGTAGAAAGCGTTCCAGAAGGCGCAGATGCAGAACGTGTTATTCGCCAGCTGGCGGCAGATGGCAATGAAGTGATCTTCACGACTTCTTTCGGTTATATGAACCCAACACTAAAAGTTGCGAAGAAATTCCCTAAGATCAAATTTGAGCACGCAACAGGTTACAAACGCTCAGCGAATGTTAGTACCTATTCAGGACGTTTTTATGAAGGTCGTGCAATTCTAGGTACTATCGCAGGTAAAATGACAAAGTCGAATATCATTGGTTATGTCGCATCATTTCCAATTCCAGAAGTTATTCGTGGTATTGATGCAATGACCATTGCAGCACGTAAAGTAAACCCTGATGTAACGGTGAAAGTTGTTTGGGTAAACTCTTGGTTTGATCCAGGAAAAGAAGGCGATGCAGCAAAAGCATTGATCGATCAAGGTGCAGATATCATTACACAACACACTGACTCACCAGCACCATTACAGGTTGCAGAAAAACGTGGTGTATACGGCTTTGGTCAGGCTTCAGATATGAAAGCATTTGCACCAAAGGCACAGCTTACAGCAATTATTGATGACTGGGCTCCTTATTATATCGATCGTGTAAAAGCGGCTATGGATGGTAGCTGGGAATCAAAAGATACCTGGGATGGCCTTAAGCCAGGTATGGTAGTAATGGCACCTTACGGTGATGCAGTGCCAGAAGATGTGCGTGAAATGGCTGATAAAGTTAAAGCATCTATTAATTGATGGTAGCTTCCACCCATTCCAGGGTCCGATCAAAAACCAGAAAGGTGAGATCGTGGTTAAAGAAGGCGAGACTATCTCTGATGGTGATTTGGCTCAAGCTGGATTGGTATGTTGAAGGTGTAGACGGAACCATCCCTAAATAATTGACTAAGAACATTCATCTTTTGCCCCAACTCGGCGTTGCTTTCGTACTCGAATGGTCACGTATAAGTATACGCTCACATTCTGCGTGCGATAGCGCCTTGATTTGGAACAAAATCTAAACGCTCTAGAACAATTATTCGATACATTCTTATAAGAGCGGTATTATTTACCGCTCTTTTTTATTAAATTTTTGAGATCTATAGAAACCCTATGAAATCATTTATTGCTGGCTTACCTAAAGCCGAACTCCATTTACATATTGAAGGTACTTTCGAGCCAGAGTTGATGTTTAAGCTTGCTGAGCGCAATGGTATTACATTGCCTTATGAGTCTGTTGAAGCTTTGCATAAAGCTTATGATTTTAGTCAGTTACAGGACTTTCTCGATATTTATTATCAGGGTATGAACGTACTTCAGACTGAGCAGGATTTCTATGATTTAACCTGGGCATATCTTGGAAAAAGTAAATGCACAGAATGTGCGTCATGTAGAGATTTTCTTTGATCCACAAGGACATGTTGATCGTGGTGTTGCCGTTTGAAACTGCATTGAATGGTATCCATTCTGCACTGCAAGCGAGTCAGGATAAGTTTGGAATTACGTTTGGCATTATTATGTGCTTTCTTGCGTCATCTTGATGAAGACGATGCTTTTAAAACTCTGGAATCAGCATTAGCCACATAAAGATAAAATTATCGGTGTTGGTCTGGATTCATCAGAAATGGGACATCCACCTTCTAAGTTTGAAAGAGTGTTTGCATAAAGCCAGAGAAGAAGGTTTCCATATCGTGGCTCATGCAGGGGAAGAGGGGCCACCTGAGTATATTTACGAAGCATTAGATCTATTAAAAGTAGAGCGTATTGATCATGGTAATACATCGATGCAAGACCCTGAATTACTCAAGCGTTTATCTGATGAGCAAATGCCACTAACGGTTTGCCCATTATCGAATACAAAATTGTGTGTGGTGGATGATATGAAAAATCACCCGTTACCCAATATGTTAGCCGCAGGTTTAAAAGTAACCATCAACTCGGACGATCCCGCATATTTCGGTGGCTATTTAAATGAGAATTATGAAGCTATTAGTGGTTTGATCAATAACGATAAAGAAAATTTAGCGCAATTAGCCAAGAATAGTTTTGATGCGGCGTTTATTTCAGATGCTGAAAAACAGCGTTTGAATGCGGAAATTGATACTTACTTAGCAAGCATTAATTAAGAATAGCTAAAGTTAGTTAAAATGACACATCCATACTTTCAGGCTGTTTTACGAGCTGTGTAACGAGAGGCTTAGCCGCATAAAAAGTGCCTGAAAGTAGGGGGGTGTAGTATCAGAGTTTATAAAAGATTACTAACGTAAGCTATAGTTAAGAACCTAGTCTATAAAAATATGTAGGTAATCAATATGAATGACCATTTTCCAGAAAACAATAAACCCATCAAGTTTTACCGTTATGAAGTATCAGGTCATTGCCATCGAGCTCAGTTGATGATGTCTTTGCTGGATTTACCTTATGAAATCATCGATTTAAATCGCGATGGAAGTAATCAACCTGAAGACTTCCTGGAAATGAGTCCATTTGGTCAGGTTCCAGTCATCGATGATAACGGCTTTAAGCTATGTGACTCAAACGCAATACTTGTATATCTAGTAAAAAAATACAATGATGGTTATGCATGGCTACCAGAAGACGCAGAAAATGCATCCAGAATACAACGCTGGTTATCAATTGCCGCAGGAGAGTTAGTTTCAAGTCTGGCATTCGCAAGATTTAGCAAAGTATTTAAAGTGGATATTGATTATGCGACAGTAGAGAAAAAGACAGATTCACTCCTTGGAATGATCAACAATACCTTAAGCCAGCATGATTTTTTAATTGGAGATGAAATCACAATTGCCGACATAGCTTGCTACACCTATGTCGCTCATGCACCCGAAGGCGATATTAGTTTAGATCCTTATCCAAAAATCAAAACATGGCTTTCCAAAATCGAATCACTACCCAGATTGGGGCACCTATGAAATCGTCCTGAATGACTATTCATTGATCTATCGTTTTTAAAGTGGTTTTGTAGCTGAGTGACGAGTCGATTTGTCACGCTGCCATAGCGAATAAATTGTCTTGAAGATCGAGAATTGTGGTGGGTGCTGCAAGGGATGCTGGATCAAAAAGCCCCGTAAACCAGCCGAACGATAGTGAGACAATGTCGAAACGCAGTGACGATGACCCTTTAGGTTGAGACGCAGCTCGAAAAAAAGCTGTTAATTTCACAACATCTTGGTTTTATGTTCAGAGGGGTAAAGTAGCGATAAAATAGCGCTGAAGGACACTCGCTTTGCTCAGACAACCTTCATCCTGATTCATTGTTTCTTGAGATGGGCGTTGCATTAGATTGAGGTTAAATGCCCCCCCCCCCACACACCTTTTGGGCACTTTTTATAAAAAGCAGCCCATAAGTAGGGGGTGTCATTTTTTAATCCATTTC
>CAVXCT010000024.1:0-97776 GCA_963760355.1 uncultured Gammaproteobacteria bacterium
CCTTACCCTTCATTAAAATTCGAGACATCGTAAAAGCCGGCATGGAAAATGGAGAATTTAGAGAAATTGACCCCTGGGTAGCTGCCTCCACAATTTTTGGCGGTGTCATAAGAATGATTCAGTTAAGACTAGATAATATGATTAAAGAGCCATTACCAAATTATTTTGATACTCTTTTAGATGCTTCATTAAATGGTGTTTTGATTAAGAATACGACGGAAGCAGAGAGTAAAATATCTGCGGTTTTATAAGGAATCAATTTCCAATTAAGGAAAAGCCTACAGCATGCGGTGGACTATCAACTAGCATTAATATGACATTGATTATTAGTTGAATTCACACCCCTCTATTTTAGGCTGTTTTTTAAAAACCCGTGGATGCGCAGAATGTGCATTTTGAGGGTGAATTGGTTTTGGTGATTGGGCAGAACACCAAGAACATTAGTGAGAAGGATGCGCCTCAGGTAATTTTTGGGGTGTCTGTAGGTAATGATTTAACCGAGCGCTCCTAGCAAGGTAGTGATTTACAGTGGATGCACGCTAAAGCCAGTGATGGTTTTGGCCCTATAAATCCTGTGATTGCAGTCGGCGTGGATTATAACAATGTGATGCTCACCACACGCCTCAACGGTAAAGTGGTACAACAAGAAACCACCGCGAATATGATTCAATTCACAGTCCTGAAAAAGTTGTAAGTTATTTATACCGATATTTCACCAAGATGCCGGGCGATCTTATTTTCATGGGTACGCCTGGTCGGATCAAAGCGTTGAAAGATCGAGATGTGGTTGCATTAACTATCGACCAGGTAGGTAAGGTTATGAATACGATTAGTAAAAAGTAACCAAAAAATCGACGTGATTTTGTGAGCTTACCGTTTTGTTGTTTAAAACGAATAACCCAGCTAATCCAGTGAGACTTAAGCTTTAGCTGACACTTAGGAAGAGACATTAGCCGAATAATTATTTGACTTGTCATATCTGGCTGCTGGTAAGCTTATATAGCCACCCCCCTACTTTAAGCAGTTTTTTCAGATATGAAGCAATTTATCTATGACTGACTATAAGGATTTTTGGTATACCAGCCATGACGGTTTACGTTTATATGCCCGTGACTATTCTGGAGCTACTGTTAAAAACAAAAATGCAAAAACCATTCTCTGTATGCATGGGCTCACTAGAAACTCAGCTGATTTTGAAGATATTTGTAATGAACTCGCTAACGATTATCGTTTAATTGTTGTTGATCAGAGAGGTCGAGGCTTGTCTGACTATGATCCTGATCCCTCTAACTACAATCCTCTGGTTTACGTTCAAGACATGTTCTTACTGTTGGAAACGTTGGAGCTTTCTTCAGTCATTTTACTGGGAACTTCAATGGGTGGAATCATTACAATGATGATGGGCGCCATGAAACCAGAGATGGTGCAGGCAATTATCATCAACGATGTTGGCCCTGAGATTACTGAAAAAGGCCTGGATCGCTTAAAGAAGTATGTAGGAAAATATGCTCCTGTTACTAATTGGGAAGAGGCTGCGAAGCGAACTGCTGAAATTAATAGCATTGCGTTTCCTGAAGCCAGTGACCAGTTTTGGCTAAAATTTGCAAAACGCTTGTATCACGAAGATGACAAAGGGTTTCCGGTTATCGCTTGCGATCCTAATATTGCAATGCATTTAAATGACAATGACGATAATGGCAAGAATAGCGCTGCACCCGACCTTTGGCCCATCTATGAACAAATTTTAGATAAACCCATGCTGCTAATTCGTGGCGAGCTTTCAGATATCATCGATATTGAATGTGTGCAAAAGATGCAACAGAAGAAGCAGGATCTCCAGATTTTAGAAATACCCAATGTTGGGCATGCACCACTGTTAAGCGAACCAGAAGTAGAACCACGAATAGTGAAATTTCTAAGCAGCGTTACTTAGAAAACCTAGAAATTTGATAGGTGAAATGGATCCAGGTCAGTATCTTATTAATAATAGTCTGCTAATAATAAGCTCCTAAAAATAAGGGGCGACCTTAGCCATTTAAATAATACTTAATCCAGTTCGAACCCTGTACATCGACGATTCCTTATGGAATCTACGATGGACTTTTCTGGCTCTTGGTGAGCCTAGAAAAGCCACCCCCCTACTTTTGACTCATTTAATTCGATCTTCGGGTTGGCATCGCTATTCTCCTTCGTTGTCTCGACTAGGTGTCGGCTGCCTGTTATTCAACGTTTTATTTATAATCTACGTCAAAAAACCTTTGGTAATTAAGCAACTCCGTTTCCAACTGTTGGATTTCTACCGGAGTAAAACTAACTTTGGTTCCAGGTTTACTCTGACTCAATTTAGACAAATCCAGATGTGCAACGCAACCCAATAATGGATAGCCACCAATGGTCTGTCGGTCTTTCATAAGTACGATGGGTTGACCATCTTTCGGGAGTTGAATAAACCCTGTACTGATTCCCTGAGAGATAATATTTTGATTTGAATCAGTCAATGCCACCTCACCCTGTAAACGGTAGCCCATTCGACTCATATCATTACTGACCCGATAAGTTTGCTGGATAAATTCATTGATGATTGCTTGACCGCAGCCATTCTCTGAGAGGTTAGGGATAAAGCGTAGCGTTACTTCATCTGTGTAATTCGGGACACCCACTTCTGGAACAATAACGGAGTATGGCGCGATATTTCCTTCACGTTTTATATTGCGCTTTTGGTAAGCAATTAAATCACCTGCTGCCAACTTCTCACCGTTTTTATTTAAACCACCCAAGTGCTCACGCATTACAGTACTACAACTAGATAATTGCGATTCCACATTGAAACCACCTGAAATAGCCAGATAGGCATACAGGCCAGACTTTGCACCACCAAATCTTAATACATCACCTTCTTTAACAGTATGTGTCTGCCATATTTTGATGGGAGAGCGATTGAGTGTGGGTAGTAAGTTAGCCCCACAAATAGAGATGACTGTCGATTGACTAAAACGTGCTTCAAAACCACCCATACAGATCTCTACCAGAGATGAATTAAAGTGGTTATTCAATAATTTATTTGCCCATAAATACGCATGCTCATCCATGGGGCCACTATTGGTAATCCCATAATGTTGCATTCCATAGCGCCCATAATCCTGGAGCAAGCTCAAAACACCGGGTTTGACTATCTCTAATGGCATTTAGACTTCACCTCCCAGCTTCAAGAATTCAGATTTAGTGATAGGCTTAAATTTGATGCTATCCCCTACTTCAAATATGCAAGGAGGTTGTTGCTTGTAATCTACAAGGTCAATTGGAGTGCGTCCGATGATATTCCAGCCACCCGGTGAGTCGAATGGATAAATAGCGGTTTGTTGACCCGCAATACCTAAGCTGCCTTGAGGCACAGAGAGACGCGGGGTTTCCTTTCTGGGAATTGCTATTGGCTCATCGACTGAACCTAAAAAGGCAAAACCCGGAGCAAAACCAAGTGCAAACACATCATAAATTTTGTCACTATGCATTTGAATGACTTGCTTGATCGATAAACCTGATTTTTCTGAGATATCTTCTAAATCCAAGCCGACCTCTTCACCATAATAAATAGGTATCTCAATCAGCTTCTGTTCGCTATTTACGTGTTTAGTTTCAGAGACTTGTTGCGTTAAAGTCTCTATTGTTTCGACAAAGTTCTGATGTGAAATTTTTCTTAAATTAAAACTCAAATGAATTGAGGTGTATGAAGGTATAATGTCAATGACAAATCCTGCGAGTTCTTTATCAATAAGCTGTCTTAACTTAAGTACTTCACCCGCAGTTTGCCTGGAAATTGTTTGATCGAAGAGAATGACTAAGGTGTTCTCTGAAAGGGAAACTACTTTCATGGCTTTGTTCATAACTTTTATATAGCTTCGCTCATAGATTCATTAAAATCACAATTTTCATCATTCGTTAAGACTTACCGAAGTTTGAATCAATAAATTGTCGAATGTTTTTAACCGATTCCAGTGCTTGCACATTATCACCATGAACACATAATGTGTCAGCTTGAACCGAAAGTGACTTACCCGAAATACTGATGACTTCCTTATTTGTTATCAATGATTGGATTTGATCCTGTATCGTTTTTTCATCATCTAAAACAGAACCTTGAAGGCTTCTTGATGTTAGATTTCCATCATCGGCATATCGTCTATCGGCAAACGCTTCAAACAACAATGATACTGAATGCTTTTCTGCGAGTTGTTTGTTCTCTTTAGCATCTGCATTCGCCAACACCATCAACGGAACAGGGTCTTTTAAGGAAGCAACCGCCTCAATAATTGCTGTTAATTGCGATTTATCTTTCATCATGGTGTTGTATAAAGCGCCATGTGGCTTTACGTACTCAACCAGTGTGCCATTTGCTTCACATATCGCCTGTAAAGCACCGACCTGATACAGCACTAGTTGCGTTATTTCATCCGAGCTAAATGACATATCACGACGTCCAAAACCTAAAAGATCAGGATATCCTGGGTGTGCTCCGATAGTGACTTTGTTTGCTACTGCCAGTTTAACTGTTTTATCCATAATGAATGGATCTGACGCGTGAAACCCACAAGCGATGTTTGCCATATCAATATACGGCATGATTTGCTCATCAGTACCCATTTTCCAGGCACCGAAACTTTCACCTAAATCGCAGTTTAACTTCATCATGTCAAATTAACCCTTTAGCTGGCTTTTCATATAAAACTCATAAAAGTAGACATCAAATTAGTGGCTACCATCTAATGAGTATAGTTGCAATTCATACGTATTGGAAACTTGAAAAGCACTCTGAATAATTCAGTTAGAGACAAAATCAACATTGATTTTAATTCAGTAATTAGATCTAAATCTTAAGGAAGCTATTGCTTAAAAATGGAAAATTCTATTTTAGTGAACCAACAGTTTTATATTGAACTACACTAAAGATTAATGAATAACCCCCTATATAACCTACTCTCAATTTTATTTTTCTGAGATTAAACATTTACCCTACCTTAGAAACGTTTTTATTTAAATTACAGGAGATTTACAAGTGAAACTATTTCAAACACTTTCATTAGCCTTGGCTTCAACGCTAGTCAGCACGATTTGTATCGCTGCGACAAAGTGGGATATGCCGACACCATACGGAGATGGCGTTCATCATACAATCAATGTTCGCCAGTTTGCTGAAGATGTGAACAAAGCAACAGGCGGGGAGCTAAATATTGTCGTTCATTCAGGAGCTTCATTGATTAAACATCCAGAAATTCATCGTGCAGTCCGTACAGGACAAGTACCAGCAGGTGAAATGTTTATGGGTCTACTCGGTAATGATGAACCTATTTATAAAGCAGATAACATTCCTTTTCTGGCATCCGATTTTGATTCATCTAAAAAATTATGGGATGCCTCTCGTCCAGAAATAGAAAAATTACTGGCAAATGAAGGGATAAAACTGTTGTATGCAGTACCCTGGCCGCCACAGGGTTTTTACACAAAAAAGCCAATTAATTCAGTGGAAGATTTAAAAGGTCTTAAAATGCGCGCTTATAGCCCAACGACTTCACGCTTGGCAATACTTTTAGAGGCAACACCAACTACGGTGCAGACACCAGAAATCCCGCAAGCATTCTCTACCGGCATTATTGACGCAATGGTAACTTCACCAAGTACTGGCGTGAGTAGTCAATCATGGGATTATATATCTGACTACACGGATACACAGGCATGGATTCCTAAAAACATGGTGATTGTTAATGCAAAATCGTTTAAACGTCTTGATGCTAAATCACAAAAAGCAGTCATAGATGCCGCAGCTGCAGCAGAAACACGTGGATGGGAGATGGCAATAAAAGAAACAGATGCGAAAACCAAAACCCTTGCAGAAAATGGCATCAAAGTGGCAACACCTTCGGATGAACTTAAAACAGGTTTAAAAGCCATTGGTGAAACCATGGGTAGCGAATGGGCTAAAGAAGCGGGTGAAAGTGGAACTGCTATTTTAAACGCTTTAAAGTAATCGATAAAAAAATCGATGAAAATAGTTCTCCGTCTGCAATGGCGGAGAATGTATAACAAATGTACTAAGCAAAATCTCACCAGCAAAAGATGTAAATGCACTAGTCTCGCATTAAGTAAAAACATTATTCTTTTTTAATAATGATGGTTCCTGAGCTTGACGAAGGACACCCCCTACCTTTTGGGCAGTTTTTTAAATTCTATTAATTCTGATAAATGAGTGCCTAAGAATTTACACAGTTCCTTAAAGGAGACATATAGCAATGAGAACTTTTCTCGATAACCTTTATTTAGGGTCCGGTATCTTAGCTGGCATCTTTATCATACTCATTACCTTGATGATACTGGCTCAAATCGTGGGGCGGTGGTTTGGCGTCATTATTCCCTCTACAGAGGATTTCGCAGGTTTCTTTTTAGGTGGCGCTACATTTTTTGCTTTAGCGTATACCTTCAGAATGGGCGGACATATACGTGTCACCCTATTGGTCAATATGTTTAAAGGTAAACTCCAAAAAGTGTACCTGGTTTTAGCCCTATCTGTATTGATCATTATTATTGCTTATGGCACCTACTACGCCAGTGCTTTTGTCTATGAGTCCTGGTCGTTTGATGAAAAATCTCAAGGTTATATTGCCATACCATTGTGGATTCCTCAGCTGTCAATGGCGCTAGGTTTATTCATTTTCTTGATCGCATTACTTGATGATTTAGTTCTTGTTTTATCCAGAAATACACCATCATTCCTGGGGTTAGAAGAATAATATGGAAGTTTTGAATTTAATTATCATACTCGGTGCAATCCTCTTAGTTTCGCTATTGAGCGGAATTTGGGTTGCCGCTTCCTTATTTCTGGTGGCTTTTATTGCCTTGAGTTTAAACGAGAATAGCAATATAGGCTTAGTGCTTGCCACTACAACATGGGGAGCTTCTGCTACATGGACGCTCGCGGCACTGCCTTTATTTATCTGGATGGGTGAAATTCTTTTTAGGACAAAACTCTCAGAAGATTTATTCGAAGGACTTGCTCCTTGGTTAAACAAAGTGCCAGGGCGATTACTGCACGTTAATATTTTGGGTTGTACCATTTTTGCAGCTGTTTCAGGTTCATCCGCAGCTACTGCTGCAACAATTGGCAGAATGACAATTCCCGAGTTATCCAAACGTGGTTACCCCATGAAGATGATGATTGGAACATTAGCAGGCTCTGGAACTTTAGGTTTCTTAATTCCTCCTTCGATTATTTTGATTGTTTACGGGGTGTCTGCGGAAGTCTCTATATCGCGTTTATTTATAGCTGGTGTTATTCCAGGCGCAATGTTGGTTGCGCTATTTATGGGCTACACGGCATTTTGGTCAATTCTACATAAAGATCAAATCCCCAAAGACGAAGGTGAAGACGTTAAGACATTAACGCTGGGCGAAAAACTCTATGCAACACGGCGTTTATTTCCTGTCATGGGGCTTATCTTATTCGTTTTAGGTTCGATTTATGCAGGCTTTGCAACCGCGACCGAAGCAGCAGCATTGGGTGTGTTTGGCGCTTTGTTTCTATCGCTAGTAACAGGAAATTTGAGTCTAACTACATTTAAAGAGAGTTTGTTGGGAGCCACCAGAACCTCATGCATGATTACTTTCATTATTGCCGGAGCGGCTTTTCTAAGTTTGTCGATGGGTTTTACCGGCATTCCCCGTGTACTTGCTGAAACTATTTCAACGATGGGCTTATCCCCTATTCAATTAATTATGGTGTTGACCATATTTTTTATGATACTTGGCTTTTTCCTCGATGGAATTTCAATGGTTGTGCTAACAACTTCAATTGTATTGCCAATGGTTGAACAAAGTGGAATTGATCTTCTGTGGTTTGGAATCTATGTCGTACTTGTTGTTGAGATGTCGCAGATAACACCGCCAGTAGGGTTTAATTTATTTGTTATGCAAGCACTCACAAAAATGAATATTTTAAAAATTGCAGGCTACGCCTTACCTTTTTTCTTTTTATTATTAATTGCCATTATTCTACTGACTGCATTCCCAGGTATTGCTACGTGGTTGCCTACGTTAATGACTGAGAACTAAACAAACTTTAATCCGAAGCAACTGCCCGAAGGGTGCGATTTTCTATATTCAAATAGGAAAACTGACGGGATTTAGATCTGTTGATATTAAATAGTAGAAAAACCTGTGCCTGCTATACATAATGTAGAATAGAGTAAAATAAAATATGTCTGACATTTTCCTTGGGGTCAGGCGACTTTAGACTTTGTCTAATACCCGTTAATTACTTAGAATCCCTAACTTCTAAACTAAATACCAGACACCTTTCTTTCCGTTTTTAATAAAATGTCATGATCCTTTATATCGCCGAAAAACCTAGCCTTGGTCGAGCGGTTGCCGATGTGTTACCTAGACCTCATAAGAAAGGCGATGGCTTTATTGAAGTGGGCAATGGCGATATCGTTAGTTGGTGTATCGGTCATTTACTAGAACAGGCCCAACCAGAAGCCTACGACCCTGATTATAAAAAATGGGTAATCGCCCATTTACCCATCGTGCCGGTTGTTTGGAAGCTTGAGATAAAACCCAAGACCAGAAAGCAATTTACTATCCTCAAAAGGTTCATTAAAAAAGCCGATGATTTGGTAAATGTGGGTGACCCTGATCGCGAAGGTCAAATCCTGATTGATGAGGTCATTAATCACTGCGGTGTATCTAAAGCCAAAAAAATGGCAACTCAACGCTGTCTAATCAATGATCTCAATGCAAGCGCCGTCAAAAAATCACTGAACAATCTCAAGAGCAATACTGACTTTATCCCTTTAGCAACTTCTGCTTTGGCCAGAGCGCGTGCAGATTGGTTATACGGGATTAATATGACCCGTTTATGTACCATTATAGGGCAAAAATCTGGGTATAAAGGCGTCCTCTCTGTGGGTCGGGTGCAAACACCCCTACTCGGTTTGGTGGTGCATCGGGATCTAGATATTCAGAATTTTGTATCAAAACCGTTTTATGAAGTGATGGTAACGCTAAAAACATCGAAAGATGAAACGTTTCAAGCGAAGTGGAAACCCAGTGCATCCTGCGATGATTATAGGGATGATGAGGGACGCGTGTTGTCAAGGAAACTCGCGGAAACTGTAGTGACTCAAGTCACCAATCAACCCGGTAAAATTACAAAGGTAACAGAACAAAATAAGAAACAAGCCCCACCGCTGCCCTATAACCTATCGACCCTACAGATTGATGCAGCCAAGCGATTCAGCTTGAGTGCCAAGCAAGTATTAGATGTTTGTCAGAATCTGTATGAGAGGCACAAGCTGATTACCTACCCACGTTCCGACAGTCGCTATTTACCGACAGAGCATTTGCAAGAAACCGGGGGTGTGACTGATGCAATATCCAAGACTTGCAGCAAGCTAAATGATGCGGTTAAACAGGCTAATTTGAAACTTAAAAGCAAGGCCTGGAATGACAGTAAAGTAAGCGCCCACCACGCTATTATTCCCACCATGAAATCAATGGATGGCGGTCGTTTATCTCGGGATGAATCGAATGTATACGAACTGATAGCGCGGCAGTACCTCATACAGTTTTATCCACCCTTTGAGTATGCAGATAAAAGTATTGAAAGCGAAGTTAGCGGTGGCTTATTTATCGCTAAACAAAAAGATGTGCTGGCTCAGGGTTGGAAGGTATTATTTCCGCAAAAAAAGTCAGCTGACTCTTCTTTACGAAAAACAAATCATCAGATAAAACAAGAGACACAAAATAACAATCAAGATGAGAGTGAAGGGTTTTCAACAAAACAATTACCTCTGGTAAAAAAAGGTGATCCTGTAACTTGCACAGATGCCAACTTTGTTGAAAAACAAACCAGCCCACCACGTCATTTCACTGATGCATCACTCTTAGGTGCTATGACCGGTATCGCTCGCTATGTAAACGACCCGGCAATCAAAAAGGTACTACGCGATACAGATGGAATCGGAACAGAAGCAACGCGAGCAGGCATCATCGAATTACTATTTACCCGAGAATATCTGCAACGAAAAGGCAAGGAAATTCATGCGACCAATATAGGTAAGCAACTCATTACCAGCCTTCCTCAAAGCATGGGCTATCCCGACATGACAGCCCATTGGGAATCCCAGCTAGAAGCGATTTGCCAGCGTGAAATTAGTTATGCGAACTTCATGCAACCGATGACACAGAACCTGCAACAACTTATCAATGATGTTTCCGCGATAGAGTTCTCTGGCTTGCAAGGCTTAGGGAAGGCTTCTAAAAAATGGGGAAAGAAAAAGAAGTTTACTAAAAATAAAAGCACTGCGAAAAAACGTTCGTGAATTGTTGATGTTACTCAATCTGACCTACGTGCTTATAGAGGGTTTTTGGTCACACCACCACGTATGGAGGGTTTTTAGTGACACCCCCGTACTTTTAGCCTGTTTTAATTTTCATTTTTTAGGTTAGGCCAAAAAATGAATTTAAGAATCATGGCTACAATAAAACCCATGTATTATCGGGCTTTTTATTGGTCAAATCAGGGACACCTAGTTATCAATGGATACTGCTTTTATTTTTTGCCATAACCTAGACACTTATTAAATCTCAGTATTAAAACAACGATGAATGGTTTGATTTCATCGGTTAAATCTTGGATTTCCTATTTTCACATATTAATCTTACGTAGGTTGGGGTGAGGTAACGTTAGTACAACCTACCGCGCTATTGAATAACCACGCCCTAATAAAATGCCAATGGGTTCCTGATGAATTTGTAGGCTGCACTTTGGAGAGTATTTTTATAATAATCACTTAAAACGGGTATCAGCTTAGCTCTGCATTTTCTCCTTTATTCTATGCCGCTGCCTTTTTATCTGTGTTAATTATTTGCACTAAAAAGCCCCTTACCTATCAAGTAAAGGGCTTTCAAAGGAGAGATAATTTGATAGTTTTATGGTATTACTGACCTTGTCCTTCAGGGAAAAAATTAGTGTATGAGTCTTCATTTTCATGGGCTTCTTCAGGAGCCGGAAGACTGTATCTGACTATATCCTTAGGCATTTCTGTATTTTCAGTTACATTGGCTTTAGTGAAATAATTCTCTTCGGTAGCTTCAGTTGCGATTGCAGTTTGACCTGCAAAAAGTGCTATAAAAAGAGTGCTTGCCAAGATTAATTTTGTATTAGTTTTCATGATTTATACCTTTAAAATTGAGTTAATACTTCCTGAGTTTTTGTTTAAGACTTTTGTATGTGTCTTGGATTTAAATACGCGTTGTTATTTTTTTTGGATTCAATTATTTTTAATAATTTGTATTTCTAATCGTTAAAAATCATCTCGGATTATAGAAAGTTTTTTTATTAATAATTACTGATAAATAGTTAAGTAACTGTTATTAAATATAAAAATAAAGATATGATGAGGATGAACATTAATTTTTGATTAAAATAAAAACAAAAAGTCTCAAAAATAAATTGATAGACGAGAAAATAATTGTCAGTAAACAGTGAATTTCCACTAAATATTTTCAGCTTATGATTACTGAAATGAGTGTTTTTTTATTGCAAAAAATTCAGGAATTCGCCGATTGAAAACTTGCTTTAATTGGGTGGTTAGAACAGCCCGTGAGTCTCACATTTTTCATTCACATAGATAGATTGTGACGCTGCTTTTCTTGGTATAACACTTAGATTGTAAATGCTATATAGCTTGATTAACACTAAGAACATATATTACAGGTATATTTAAAAGGTACTAAAATCTTTTAACCCTTAACGAAAGCCGAACCATCTGCCTTGATTCGATCATCTTCTGGAAATTCACCGTTCACCACAAAAAGTATTTCCTCGGCAATATCAGTAATATGATCACCGATGCGTTCCAGACTTCGGCCAATCAACACCAGATGGGTGCAGGCACTCGAGAGTTCAGCTTGCTTGCTGCTGATGGCAACCAAATCGGCAAAAATCTCAGTATAACGATTGTCAATATCTTCGTCTTGCTGGCGCAAGCCTTCGGCAGCGTCGCTATCCATACTGGCGTATGCAGTGATTAGGTCATCCAGCATTGCTTGCACAGCACGCCCCATATCGCTGAGTTTATGCTCCTCACCAGTTGTTGACAATTGGTCTAGCGTTTTCGAATGGTTGGCGATATTGGTAGCGTAATCACCAATGCGTTCCAGGTCACGTGCAATTCTAAGCGCGGCGATCAGTTGGCGGCAGTCCGATGCCATTGGCTGATGCAGGACGATGGTACTAACTACCAGATTATCGATATTACGCTCGCTGGCGTTAATCAACATATCTGCGGCAGCGGCATCAGAGGCTTCCAGATGATCCCGATCTGCAAACGCCTGCAGGCAATCGGCTAATTCCCGCTTGACCATTTCAGCCATACCCAGTACTTTTTCTTGCACCGACTGCAAGTTTTTATCAAAGGATTTTAGGGTAT
The DNA here is from genome assembly GCA_963760355.1 of uncultured Gammaproteobacteria bacterium. Classification (GTDB taxonomy): domain Bacteria; phylum Pseudomonadota; class Gammaproteobacteria; order Thiotrichales; family Thiotrichaceae; genus Cocleimonas. The sequence goes on from CAVXCT010000024.1 coordinate 12,480, forward strand.
GTTGGTTGCTCATTATTACTCCGTGCTTTGATTAAAAGATCTCTAATTAAGTAATTCAATTCACTTCTAGAATTCCCATGTATCTCAATGTCATTTTGCGATATGGATCAACAAAAAGAGCTGATATATATCAAAGATTAGGTAATATGATTTTGCAGGTTTAGATTTTGTTAAGACTAGAACAACCCTTCAATCTCACCTTCTTCATTCACATAGATAGATTCAGCTGCAGCTTTTCTGGGTAGGCCTGGCATGGTCATAATGTCGCCACAAATCACAACCACGAAGCCTGCACCTGCTGATAAACGTATTTCACGTATTGGCACCACATGTCCGCTTGGTGCGCCCTTAAGCATAGGATCTGTACTAAACGATAGCGGTGTTTTCGCAATGCAGATGGGTAAATTACCGTGCTTTTCTTCGAGTGCTGCAAAATGATTACGTACTTTTTGATCAGCGATAATATCTTCTGCACCATACAACTCTTGCGCGATGGTACGTGTTTTACCCCACAGAGAAAGTTGCGCGTTATATAAGTACTCAAACTTTGTGGGCTCTTTATCAATCATATCAATCACTGCCTGACTCAAGGCTTCTGCACCTTCGCCACCCCTTCCCCAGTGATCAGACTCAACAACATTAATGCCTGCTTTGTCACAAAGACCCATTAACAAATCACGCTCTGCTTGTGTGTCTGCGCTGAACCGATTTAAGGCTACCATCACTGGGACGCCGAATTTACGCGTATTACTAACATGTCTTTTAAGATTTACAAAACCATCTTCAAGCGCTTGTAAGTTTTCTTCCCCAATCTTATCTGGTTCGGCACCGCCATGAATTTTAAGCGCGCGAATCGTTGCCACGATTACCGCCGCATCTGGTGTTAAACCTGACTTACGCATTTTGATATCGAAGAATTTTTCAGCGCCTAAATCTGCACCAAAACCTGCTTCTGTGATGACATAATCTGCATGTTTTAGTGCTGTTTTTGTTGCTATAATTGAATTACAACCATGCGCAATATTGGCGAATGGGCCGCCATGGATAAAGCATGGCGTGCCTTCCATGGTCTGTACCAGATTTGGTTGAATCGCATCTTTTAATAACGCGGTCATTGCGCCTACTGCTTTTATGTCACGTGCGTATATTTCTGCACCATCGCGGGTAGTACCGATAATAATATTGCCAAGCCGTTGTTGTAAGTCATTTGAGGTCACTGGCTAAACAAAAGATCGCCATAACTTCCGAGGCAACTGTGATATCAAAGTGGTCAGTTCTGGGGAATCCATTAAATACCCCACCTAATCCATTTGTTATCTGGCGTAAGGCACGATCATTCATATCCACCACCCTGCCCCAGGTTACTTTTCGGCATCTAACTGAAGCTCGTTGCCCCAGTAGATGTGATTATCAATCATCGCGGACAGTAAGTTATGTGCTGCACCAATTGCGTGGAAGTCACCATTAAAATGCAGGTTGATTTCTTCCATGGGTACTACTTGTGAATAACCGCCACCCGCAGCACCACCTTTCATACCAAAACAGGGACCAAGTGAAGGCTCGCGCAAACAGATGGCAACCTTTTTACCTATACGGCTCAGACCATCTCCCATACCCACAGAGGTGGTTGTTTTACCCTCACCTGCTGCAGTTGGCGTAATACCCGCAACTAGAATCAATTTTCCATTTGGACGATCATTTTGTGCTTCCACATATTCACGACTAACCTTAGCGCGGTGTTTTCCGTAATGAAGAATATGTTCACCAGGAATACCGAGTTTATCCGCGATATCCTGAATCGGTTGCATTGTTGCTTTACGGGCAATTTCTATATCTGATAGAGGTTTTGTGCTTTTCGCCATAATTACTACATCCAATTTGGTTTATATTCAATCAAGTTGAATCTTGTTTACGAGTTAGTTGAGTTACTGGGCTATTGACCTTAATTAACTTAAGGGACCTCTGATTAAGTCCAATAAAATTCTGCGAGCCAAAAAACCAGCCTCTGCGTTATACTCATTTGAAAGGCAATAAGCATTCCCGCATGAGCAAGCCATGATCCTGGATTTTTGGCGTTGCCAGAAATTATGGGACTTAATCAGAGATCCCTTGAGGTTTCAAGAATAATTATAGTTGAACAATAACCTTAGGACTTGCCATAGAATGCCTAAAATGCGGCATAAATGGTCTCTAAAACGTCAAAAAGAGCATGTTAAAAAAACTGATTATTAAAACGATAAGCTGTGCTTATGAAAATATAAGTTAAGATCGAATAAGAAATTATATTACGGTCGCGCTCTAAGGGCTTGATCAGTGGTCCCTTAACCAATCAGCAATCGCCGGGAAAATAGTCTCTACAGATTTTGGGCTAACAAAAATACCTATATGTCCACCCTCAACAGCCATCTCTTGATAATGGTTTTTGGGGATAAGCTTCTCTAACGCTTTTGATGATGCTGGTGGCACCAGATGATCTTGATTCGCATAAATATTTAACACAGGAATATTTAAAGTAGAAAGATCAATAGGACACCCCCCTACTTTTAGCGTGTTTTTCATCAATTGATTCTGTTGAAAACAGCCTTTGACGAATTCACGAAATGTTTCTCCTGCTTGATCCGGGCAATCAAATATCCAGCGCTCCATAAAAATAAAGTGTGCAATGCGTGCTTTGCTTTTGTCGTCGAGTAGTTCTGTTGCATCGACCAGATTTAGATATTTCTTAAGCTGCAGATAATACGGGCGTAACGACAAGAATGTATTGCTAAGCATATCGCCAGGAATATTTCCCATCGTGTTTACCATCAAGTCAATATCGACATGCCTGACTAGATTACTCAGCGTATCTGATTCTGTTTTAAAGTCGACTGGCGTCACCAAGGTCACCAGGTTCATTATACGCTCTGGATGCAAACTGCTATAACACAGGCTGAGCACCCCGCCCTGACAGACACCTAATAAATTGATTTGTTTGATGGATGATTTATTACAGATTATATCTACGCAAGCACCGATCAGCTCGTTGATATAATAATTAAGATCTAAGTGCTTATCAGATTCATCAGGATAGCCCCAATCGATAAGATAAACATCGAGGCCAGATTCGAGCATTTGCGCAATTGCAGAATGACCTTGTTGTAAATCCAGAATACTGGGGCGATTAACCAAAGCATAGACAATTAAAACAGGTATTTTTACCTTACTGTTTTTCTCTCTACTATGTGAATCGCTGTTGTCACTAGCAGTCTCTTCACCAGGGATATAATGATAAAGCTTGAGCTTGTCCTTCTCTAATACAAGTTCGCGCTCTGAGTACTGCTCTTTCGGAATGCCATCCTGAAGTTTTAAGCCTTGCATTAGATGACCAAACTTTTCACCATAGGCTTTTAGTTCATCATATGCCCCTTCATTTGACATTAGCGTTGGCCTTTCGGTTTAGCCTGAGCTGATTGATTATTCGTTTGCATAAATTCAGCGAAGGGTTTATTCGATTTACCCAGTATTACCATCCAGCTATTCACAACATCTGCGTATACCTGAGAGTAACTATCTCCTGAGATCAGCAACATGTAATTGGTTTCAAGTATTTCTAACCAAATTGTCATGATTTGTTTAGGTGACACAGGTTTGTCGTTGTACGATCTAAGTGATTCTACAACTTGTTTTGCAGCATCTGTAAATAAATTGAATAAAACTAATTGGTATTTTTGTAAAGCGATCAGATACGCTTCAATCGCAGTAAAGAAATCTGGGCTTTTAACAGCATCCACAAATAAACTGGATAAGGTATTTAATGACTGTTGCTGACTAGTGAAAAAAGTAGTTTGTTGTTGCCAGTTTTCTAACGGAAGTTTCCAAAAGGCATTAATATCAAAATTACTATTCTGATATGGACTTTTTGAATCTTCTTCAGGAGTTTTGTTATCAGAAAAACCTTCAAGATATTTTGCGACCAATACATCAGCAGTCTCACCTTGTTTCGTCGATGTTACAGACTCGGTAAAATTAAAAAAGAAGCGACTGGAAGATGTTATTTTTTTGTACAAAGAATCAATATCAGTTGAGGTAACTTGTGCATGATCTTGCCAGCACTTATCAACATCGGTTAACCATAGGTCAAATAATGACGAGTGTTGAGCCTGAGCAGTACTATGCTCTTCAGATATTGAATTAGACAAACTAACGAAATTTGAGCCTATGTTATCCCAGAATGTTTTCTGTAATTTGTTCCATTCTTCATTAAATGGCGTGTTATCTACCATGGCGTCAATAATTATATAAAGATTTAAGGATCATAAAGTGGTGATAATGTATAGTTAAGTATATATGTGGTTTTGTTCTGTAGGTTTAACACTTAAAAAGAGTCAAAATATTTTATTCTAGTTTGATCTTTTCATTTGCTATCTAAACTTACCTATTGTAATTGAACGAAATCTCGAAAAATAGCAGTCTATAAAATTAGACTCATATCAAACCACTAAGAAAAAATAAAGAGATGAAAATATGGATTCTGACGTGAGAATTATAAAAAAATATCCAAATAGACGACTTTATGACACAGAAGATAGTTGTTACATCAAGTTGCTAGAAATCAAAGATATGATTGAACAGGGCATTCCGATTAAAGTTATAGACAGTAATACCGAAGAGGAAATCACCCGTAGCATTTTACTGCAGATTATTCTCGAACAAGAATCGAATAAAGAACCTTTATTCTCTACTGAAAACCTGATTAATTTCATTCGTTATAACGGTGAAACCTCTCGTGAAGGATTCATGCACTTTATGGATAAGAACCTTAACTTCTTTCAGGAACAACAAAATACAATCCAGGAACGCTTAAAGGAATTTGCCGATTACAACCCAATGGATTTTTGGACAAGCAGAACAAAAAAGAACATGGATATCTGGAAACAAATGCAGGATAACTTTTTGAGTTCTAACAGTGCTTCAAATACTGATAGCAACAAAAAGGAAGAGTAGAAAGTTGTAAAAAGACATATAACAGTCTCAAATAACTAAACACAGTCATTTTTTTACTTTTTTTAAGTCTCCCCCCTACTTTGAATGATATTTATGCGGCTTCGCCTTTCCTGCGGACCAACGTTAAAAAACAACGTTGTTGTTTCTCTGCATTCGGCTCGTTTTAGTTTTTTTAAAACGTAAATAGAATTTATGCAGAGCCAGATTGTTTTTTATACCATTGATTATATTATAAAAATAGTTTACCTCACTATCCTATCTAGCTTTCCCTCTCCGTTTAAATCATTTTTTTTACATTTTTTAGTAAAATAATACTTGACATAGCTATGTGCTTTTCTTATATTTGTTGCACCGCAGCAATGCTGCATCGCACAAATTTATTTACTGACCCTTAATGAGGATAATATAATGCAACAATGGATCGATTTAAACACTAAAATTGCTAACGACAGCCTAGCTACTCTTAAGCAATTCGGCGAGCTTAACGTTAAAACAACTGAAGCTTTTTTCGCACAACAGAAAGAAATCACTGAAGGTTTAGCTTCAACTACAGAGCAAAGCATTGAGAAGCTTTCTGCAGCTAAAGACCCAAAAGATTTCTTCGAGATGCAGAACGAAATGCTCCAAAGCTCAATAAACTTTGCATTAGGTAACTGGAAGAAAGCAATGACTTCTGCAGAAACTAGTCGTGATGCATACAAGAAGCTTTCTGAAAAATCTTTAAAGACTGCTAAGAGCAATATGGATCAAGTTGTTGAATCAGCTAAGAAGACTACAACTGAAGCAACAGAAGCTGCAAAAAAAGCGGTTAATGCTGCAAAATAAGTTAGCTATTAGTTGCAGCTATTTTAACTATCGTTAATAATAGCTGCGATAAATAATGGGCTCCTTCATTTCTTTCTTGAAATTAAAGAATGTTTGAAGGGGCCTTTACATTATAAACCGCTAGATGAAGGAGAATATTAAAGATGGGAAAGAATAACGTTGCCCTAGTAACGGGTGGAACAGGTGGAATCGGAGAAGAGATTTGTAGACAACTAGCAGCAACTGGTTGCAAAGTGGTAGCAAACTATTTCCCTGCTGATAAAGAAAATGCAGAAAAGTGGAAAACAGCACAAAAAGAAGCGGGTTTTGATATCCAAATTGCTCCCTGTGACGTAACAGATTTTGATGCGACTGGCGCAATGATTGCAGATATCCAGAGCAATATTGGTCCAATCGACGTATTAGTGAACTGTGCGGGTATCACTCGCGATGCAACGATCAAGAACATGGACATCGATGCATGGAAAGCAGTTATCGACACTAACCTTACCAGTGCATTCAACGTAACAAAACCAGTTCTTCTTGGAATGACTGAACGTGGTTACGGACGCATCATCAATATCTCTTCTGTAAACGGCCAGCGTGGTCAGTTCGGACAGCCTAACTACTCTGCTGCTAAAGCAGGTATTCACGGTTTCACAATGTCTGCTGCTTACGAAGGTGCGCGCAAAGGCGTTACTGTAAACACAGTTGCTCCTGGTTATGTATCTACTGCAATGACTGAAGCAATGCCAGAGAAGGTTCTGGCTTCAATTATCGGTGGCATCCCAATGGGTCGTATGGCTCAGCCAGCTGAGATTGCATCTGCAGTCCTTTGGCTAGCAGATGAAAACAACAGCTATATTACAGGTGCTGTTATTCCTGTAAACGGCGGATTGTTCATTAGCGCTTAATAGAATATTTGCAATATTTTAAAGTACATTAATAAAGCTCAACAATTTGAACGATACCCTCTCTAATCTATGATTATTGAGGGTTTTTTATTTGAGAATTGCTAATTTAGTACTATATTCATTTATGGGACTTGATCAGAGGTTCCTTAAGTACAACCCACGTGCTTCATAATACGTGCCAAAATTTCTACCAAAACCATCTCTATTAAAGAGATTTTTATCTAGAGTCTCTTTAAAACCAAAAAAGGAAAATTTAAATGAGCGAAGACATAGTAATCGTTGCTGCCGGTCGTACCGCAGTAGGTAATTTCAGTGGAAGCCTTGCTTCTGTTCCTGCATCGACATTAGGTGCAAACGTGATTAAAGACCTAGTTAAACAGACAGGTATCGATCCTGCGAGTGTTGATGAAGTCATTATGGGTGATGTATTAACCGCTGGTTTGGGTCAAAACCCTGCGCGTCAGGCAGTAATCGAAGCTGGACTTCCAGAATCAGTACCCGCAATGACCATTAATAAAGTGTGTGGTAGTGGCTTAAAGTCGGTGGTATTAGCCTATCAGGCAATCGCTTGTGGGGATGCCGATATCGTTATTGCAGGTGGTCAGGAAAACATGAGTGCCTCACCTCACGTATTACCTAACTCAAGAAACGGTCAGAAGATGATGGACTGGACAATGAAAGATTCCATGATCACAGATGGCCTTTGGTGTGCATTCAATGATTACCACATGGGTACAACTGCTCAAAATATCGCGGATAAGTATAGCTTTAACCGCGAAGAGCAAGATGATTTTGCCGCAAAATCACAACAAAAAGCGGAAGCCGCGCAAAAAGCAGGCAAGTTTAAAGACGAAATTATTCCAATTGAGATACCACAACGTCGTGGTGACCCAGTGATTTTCGCAGATGACGAATTCATCCGCCACGGAACAACAGCAGAAAGCCTAGGTAAATTACGCCCTGCTTTCTCTAAAGACGGATCTGTTACAGCAGGCAACGCATCGGGTATCAATGATGGTGCTGCGGCAGTTGTTGTAATGACTCGTTCTAATGCAGCGAAACTTGGCCTTGAACCATTGGCAAAAATCGTTGCTAGCGCATCAACAGGTGTTGATCCAAAAATCATGGGTACAGGCCCTATTTCTGCAAGTCAGAAATGCCTAGCTAAAGCGGGTTGGACCGTTGACGATCTTGACCTTGTAGAAGCTAACGAAGCATTCGCTGCACAAGCAATGTCAGTTAACAAAGACATGGAATGGGATATGAATAAAGTCAATGTCAATGGCGGAGCAATCGCTATCGGACACCCAATCGGTGCTTCAGGAGCGCGCGTACTGGTTTCATTGCTCCACGAAATGAAACGCCAGGATGCAAAGAAGGGTCTTGCGACTTTATGTATTGGTGGTGGAATGGGAATCGCACTTGCAGTAGAACGAGTATAATTCCTGATGAATATGTTTTAAATAGTCATATTTAGAACATATAGCCTAATAAAAAGCCGTTCTTTTGAATGACTTTTTGCTCTTTTAGGCTCACCAAGAGCGAAAAGAGTACGCAGGGCCATGCTTGCATGGCGCAGTGCTGGTTGAGACAAGGGGAGCATTTATAATGTCACCCCCCTACTTTTAACTGATTTTTACTCTTTGATTTAGTGTTTATAAAATGCTTAGTCATCCCACTGCTGAGCTTATTAAATCAATCTTTCAATTGATTTTGTGGAATTTTCTAAATCAATATCCATTATATACTCAATCAAAAAAAATATTAGAAAATTGAATGCCACAAGCAGTAACTTTCTATTACTGACATTTTTAGTAGGATTTATTACACTTCCTTGATTCTCTTCTGAATTTATTAATAAATTGTACACAGCTTAAAAGTTGATTGATTAAAAATTTAAACCCAATAAAACCCCTACTCCGGAAACCCTTTAATGGAAATCAACGTTAATTTTCTCGATAACCTCAGGCTTGAAGCTAAGTTTGATGATTTTACTGTGATTGCAGATCAGCCTATTCGCTATAAAGGTGATGGATCGGCTCCAGGCCCATTTGATTACTTCCTGGTTTCATCAGCGCTTTGTGCGGCTTATTTTGTGAAGTTGTATTGCGAAACTCGTGATATTTCGACAGAAAATATTCGACTGTCACAGAACAATATTGTTGATCCAGAAAACCGTTATAACCAGATTTTTAAGATTCAGGTGGAATTACCAGAAGGTATTTCTGATAAGGATCATCAGGGTATTTTGAGATCAATTGATCGTTGTTCGGTTAAAAGAGTTATACAAAATAATCCCGAATTCAAAATTGAATCGGTTGAGAACCTTGCTGAAAACGCTCAAGCGATGTTGATAGGCCAACCTGACGGTGATTCCAGTACTTTCATTTTAGGTAAAGATCTACCGCTAGAACAAACCATCGCTAATATGACGGGTATTTTGGCTGACCTTGGTATGAAAATCGAGATTGCCTCTTGGCGTAATATCGTGCCACATGTGTGGTCATTGCATATTCGAGATGCGGCATCCCCCATGTGTTTTACCAATGGCAAAGGCTCAACTAAAGAGAGCGCGCTATGCTCGGCGCTAGGTGAATTTATAGAGCGCCTTAATTGTAATTTCTTTTACAACGATCAGTACTTTGGGGAAGAGATTGCCAATAGCGATTTTGTGCATTACCCCAATGAAAAATGGTTTAAACCCGGGCCAAATGACGAGCTTCCTGCAGGTATTCTGGATGAGTATTGTTTAGGTATTTATGATACTGACGGTGAATTGCAGGGCTCACATCTTATTGACACCAATTCTGGCATGGTTGAACGTGGTATTTGTTCTATTCCCTTTGTGCGCCATTCCGATGGCGAAATGGTATATTTCCCGTCAAATTTGATTGAGAATTTGTACTTAAGTAACGGCATGAGTGCGGGTAACAATCTGCCTGAAGCACAAGTGCAGTGCTTGTCAGAAATTTTCGAACGCGCGGTCAAAAAACAAATTATTGAAGAAGAAATCACCTTGCCAGACGTGCCTCTGCAGGTGTTAAAAACATACCCAGGTATTTTAGAAGGCATTCAAGCACTGGAACAACAAGGTTTTCCGGTAGTGGTTAAAGATGCATCATTAGGTGGTCAGTTTCCTGTGATGTGTGTGACCTTGATGAACCCTAGAACAGGTGGCGTTTTTGCGTCATTCGGGGCTCATCCAAGTTTTGAAGTAGCGCTGGAGCGCAGCCTCACGGAACTACTACAAGGTCGCAGTTTTGAAGGGTTAAACGATGTACCATCCCCCACCTTTAATAGCCTGGCGGTGCAAGAGCCTGAAAACTTCGTTGAGCATTTCATCGATTCAACAGGTTTGATCTCCTGGCGTTTCTTTAGCGCCAGGCATGATTATGAATTCTGTGAATGGGATTTCTCTGGCAGTAATGAGGAAGAATGTGAACGCTTATTTGGTATTTTAGAAAGCATAGGTAAAGAAGCTTATATCGCCATATTTGATGAGCTTGGTGCTACAGCTTGTCGCATTTTGGTGCCGGATTATTCAGAGGTGTATCCAGTTGAAGATCTGATTTGGGATAACACCAATAAAGCACTGGCTTATCGCGCTGATATCTTGAATATCCATTCCTTAAGTGAAGATGCGTTAGCAAATCTTAAACAAAGACTGGAAGAAAGCCAGCTAGATAACTATGCGGATATTAAAACGCTTATTGGAATCGAGTTTGATGAGAATACTGTCTGGGGACAATTGACGATTCTTGAGTTAAAAATTCTTATCTGCCTTGCTTTGGGTGAGCTTGTAGTAACCATTGAGCTGGTAAGTGAGTTCTTACAGTACAACGACAACACGGTAGAGCGCGGTTTATTCTATCAAGCAGTTCATGCGGCACTTGAGATTACTTTAGATGAAGAAATGGCAATTGAGGATTTTATCGTTAATCTGAACAGAATGTTTGGTGAAGATATTATGACTAATGTGGTCGGTTCGATTAATGGTGAAGTGAGATTTTTTGGCCTAAGTAAAACAAATCTGCAGCTTGAGGGCTTAGACAAACACCTGAGACTAATCGAAAGTTACCAGAAGCTTCACCAGGCTCGAAAGGCGAAAGTTATAGTTGAGTAAAGTCTAATTAGACCTAAGCTATGAAAATCGTTTATAAATACGCTTGAAACTATTTATCCACACCCCCCTACTTTGGGGCACTTTTCTAAAGACTGGCACTTAACCGTGCCGGTCTTATTTGTCTATTCTAGCAATTCGCCATCTATACTTTTCAAATCAAAGAACAAACAGCAATCACGCACTCTTGCTGATGTCAGCCAGTAGTTTGTCAAAGTAATCTTTCACTTCACCAGCTGCTTTAATGCTGGCGACTTTTACTTTTTCTCCAGATTCATTTAAGTCATGGGCTAATTTAGCGCCTTTGGTTTCCATGAAATCTTCCGCTTCCATTTCAGCTAAATGAGCGCGCAGTTTTGCTGTATCTATTTGAGTATGTGCTTTATTTGAGATCTTTTGGGTAAAATCTTCAAGGGCATCCTTAACACCTTCCATTCTCTCCTGCGCTTCCATCGTGCCTAGATGCACTTGCATTCTTGTTTCATCACCAATTTGATCGAGAGCAGTAGCTGCATCCTTCAGCTTTCCTCTTACACCAGAAAAATTCTTTTTAATATCGCCCCATAGCTCGCGAGCATCTTCTCCTAAGTCATCCGTAATGTCTTCGACTTTATCTTCAATCTTATCTTCGAGTCGATCGATAGCTTCTGTTGCTGCTTCTAATTTCTTCTTGAATTCGTTATCCATGATTTCCTCCTCCAGGTTAGCTCAATCTTTATTATAGGCCTGAAGAACTTAATGTGGATGTGAATTATAGGCTTAGCTGACTTAGATCAAGTGTAATATCCCCCTCATACTTATAGGGGGTTATTGACTATTCCAACTATCGTTTTTTAAGACGTATGGCGTTCGAGGTAGTTATTATGTGTATTGGCTCAAGGCCTTTATTAATAACACTTAGAGCCACCATGTTTAATTTTTTTGGTGTATATATTTCTGTATGACTCATTTTCCACCAAGGTGTGAACATTGCCTTGACCATAGATGAATAGATTTCTTGATTTACCTTTAAAGTTTGTTGTGCCATTGCTTGCCAGGATTCAACAAAGGCATCTGATTTTTCCGACCACATCAATTGAAACTCTTCGTGATGTGCATCACTAGGGTTGTAACCTGCAAACATAAAATTGCTCATTCGATGTACAATCACTTCAGGAACAGCTGTTGATAACTCAACGGACTGTAAAGCTAAAGATTTCTTTTGTTGAACTTGCTGCTGTGGATCGGGTTTCTTAATTGCCATGGTAAATCCATACTAAAAAATAAAATGTTAGCTAATTATACATTATTTGCTGCGGCGCACAATAAAACTCTAGTATAGTTGTTCTAAAAGTCGTGTTTTGCTGATTAAAAGCATACAAAGTAGTCAATCCAGCTCTAAAATTCTTTTAATTTCAGGGAGCATTCTTGTTACGCACTTTCCACCTTCAGCAATTGCTTCATCTGCCCTATATAATTCAATAATGCCAATATGTGCCAAGTGAGGAGTAATGATAATTTCTGGGGGATCTCCAACCATACGGCTCTTGGTTATCCTGTCCTGTGTTATATTAACTGAGCTGGCGATGGCTTCAAACAAGGAAGGGGAGGTTTCTTTATCTTTCTTGGTAGAAAAAAATGAGGGTGTATAACCTTCTATTAAGCTTGCGAATTTATTAACAAAATGTGGAGTTTGATTGGAGTTTAAATTCTCTTTTTTATTGTTTTTACTATTTGTTAAAGTCTCTATTTTTTTACGATGTTTTCCTACAATATCACCGTTCAAATTTACCGCAATCACTACCTCTGCACCCAGAGCGCGACAAATAGATACCGGTACTGGATTAACCAAGCCACCATCAACCAACCATTTATCATCTTTACGTACAGCAGGAAATAAACCCGGCAATGATATTGATGACCAAACAGCTTCTAACACGGATCCTTTGGTTAACCAGATTTCACGACCACTTTCTAAATCGGTTGCAACAGAGGCATATCTTATAGGAAGATCTTCAATCAAAGTCGATTCAGCGGCCACTAAATCCTTCATTAACGCATGCAATCTTCTTGTGTTTACGAAACCATTCAAAGATGAATTTATTTCATACAATTTTGCCGTATCAAATTTTGTGAGTGATGTTGCCCAGCTTTCAAGGTCATCTAACTTACCATTAGCATAAGATGCACCCACTAAGGCGCCGATGGATGTACCACATACTATATCTGGTTCAATTCCATGCTCGGTAAGTGCATTGATTATTCCTATATGCGACCAACCACGGGAGGAACCACTACCTAACGCTAGTCCAACTTTTAGTTTTTTCATTGTCGTTCATTATCTCTAAAAAAGTGCACCCCCCTACTTCTAGCCTATTTTTACTTATTTGACATCAAGCTTAACCTATTCTTTTTCTTTCCATTTCAGGATCAGCTAATGGAATAGAATCTAACAGTTTCTGCGTATAAGGATGTTGAGGATTGTCATATATATCCGAGGCATTTCCACTTTCTACTAACTTGCCCTTATATAGCACTAATACGCGATCACATACTTGCCTAACGATACTCAAGTCATGCGAAATAAAAATCATACTCATACCTGTACGATCTTTTAAGTCCATTAAAAGATTGATGATTTGCGCCTGAATAGAGACATCTAGAGCACTCACTGGCTCATCACAAATTAACAGTTTAGGGTTGAGGATCATCGCTCTGGCAATACCAATGCGCTGACATTGACCACCAGAAAATTCGTGTGGATAACGGTTCTTTTGTTGTTCTTGTAAACCCATAGCGAGCATTAACTCAACGACCCTCTTTTGTACTTCTGTTTTTGAGATTTCTGGTTTCAGGTTATATAGTGGTTCAGCGATAATTTGTGCGACCGTCATCCTCGGGTTTAACGCATCTAAAGGATCCTGAAAGATTAGCTGGATGTTCTCTCGCATGGTTTTGTTCTGATTGCTTGTATTCTCTAATAAATCCTGCCCTTGCCAGAAAACTTTTCCTGATGTTATGGGTTGAAGTTGTAAAATTGCTCTAGCAAGTGTTGATTTACCACAACCTGACTCACCCACCACACCCAAAACTTCACCTTCGACAAGTTCAAACGAGATATCTTTTAGTGCTTGAATCTCCTGATTCGAGCCTTTTTTAATACCCTGGTTAAAAACAACACAAAGGTTTTCTACCGAAAGTAATGAAAATGCTGATTGTGATAAAAGCATTATTTAATCTCCCGAAAGCAACTAAATACGTGCTCAGCATTGAGCATTTTCTCAGAGGGAGATTCTGTTTTACAGCGCTCTTCAACAAAGGCACAACGTGGAGAAAAGGCACAACCCTTAGGAAGATTTAGCGGATCTGGTGGTTGCCCATCAATCGCTGTCATTTTTCCGCTTTTTTCAGTATTGGTCGGGGTCGCAGCAAGCAATGCCTGAGTATAAGGGTGTTGAGCATTATGAAAAATCTCATCAACCGTACCAGATTCAACCATTTTACCCGCATACATCACGATAATTCGATCACACAAACCAGCCACTAAGGGTAAATCGTGAGTAATTAACACGATGCTGGTTTTTTCTTGCTGATGTATGTCTTTCAGCAGTCGAATGATTTCAGTCTGAACCGTGACATCAAGGGCGGTTGTTGGCTCATCTGCGATAATGAGTTTAGGTTTACACAACAAGGCCATCGCAATCACTACGCGCTGTCGCATGCCGCCAGATAACTCATGTGGATAGCTATTAAAACGTAACTCTGGATTTTTTATCCTGACTCTATCGAGCATTGAAATGGCTCTGCGCCTGGCAGATTCTTGATTAAAGTTTGAGCCTTCGTGAACTTCTAACACTTCAGTGAGTTGTTTGCCGATTCTTAGATAAGGATTCAATGCAGTCATTGGGTCTTGAAAAATCATTCCAATTTCTTTACCACGAATGTTGTTTAATAACTTATCTGGTTGATTAAGTAATTGCAGCCCGAGAAATTCGACTGAACCTTGCGCACTTCCATTAGTCGGAAGTAAACCCATTAAGGCGTTAAATAATTGGCTTTTACCAGAACCTGACTCTCCTACTATCGCAACCGTTTCTCCTTGATCTAACTGCAACGAAATTCCTCTCACCGCTTGCAGCTTTTGTTTTCTTTTTATGCCTGAATCAACGGTAAATTGAACGCGTAGATTCTTGATAGAAAGCATCATAAGCTAGCCTATCTATCTTTAGGGTCGAGCGCGTCACGCAGACCATCGCCGATGAAATTCAAACAGAACAAAGTAACTGCAAGCATTATTGCCGGAGATAAAACCATCCATGGAGCAGATTCCATTTGCTGAGCGCCTTCTGCAATGAGTACTCCCCAGCTCGACATGGGTTCTTGTACACCTAACCCAAGAAAGCTTAGAAATGATTCAAATAGAATAACCTGTGGTACGGTTAATGTGGCATATACAATCACTGGACCAAGTGTATTAGGAATAATATGACGCTTGATAATCGAGAAATGGCTAGCACCTGTTACCCGTGCCGCTTCGACAAAAGAACGTTGTTTAAGGGATAAAGTCTGGCCGCGAACGATACGCGCCATGGTTAGCCATTCCACAGCACCTATCGCGATAAATATTAGCCAAATGCTACGTCCAAAATAGACCGTCAGCAGGATAACAAAAAACATAAAGGGTAATGCGTACAACACATCAACAAAACGCATCATGAGCGAATCTGTTTTACCACCTGCGTACCCTGCAATAGAGCCATAGATAATACCAATGATGAAACTAACTGCAGTAGCCAGCAAACCTACCATCAAGGAAATTCGTCCGCCCTCCAAAGTACGTACAAATAGATCACGCCCATTGGAATCGGTACCAAAATAATGGGTTGTCTGTAAGTGGGGGGGTGTACCCATACTATCCCAATCTACCGAATCAATTTCCCAAGGACTAAATAGTGGTCCGAATACACACAAAACGGCTATAACAAGTAATAGCACCAAACTAACTACCGCAGCTTTGTTATGCAATAAGCGATGCCATGCTTGCTGCCAGGGGGATAAACCCGCAATAACTATTGTATAGCTGTCGTTACTATTGTTATTCTCGATAGACTCTGACATTTCAGTATTTAATTCTTGGATCTAGCCAGGCATACAATAGGTCTACTAATAAATTCATTATAATAATCAAAAAACCATAAAAGACTACGACACCCATCACCAAGGTGTAATCACGATTAAGCGCACCATTAATAAAATGACGCCCTATTCCAGGTAGCCCAAAAATGGTTTCTACAACCACTGACCCTGTGATAATGGCTGCTGTTGCGGGGCCTAGCCAGGACAAGATCGGCAAAAAAGTAGCCCTAGATGCATGTCGAGAAAGTATCAATCTAGTTGGTAAACCCTTTGCTTTAGCAGTTCGAATATAGGGCATATTCATGGTTTCAATAAGGCTGGCTCGTGTCATACGTGCGACTGTGGCAATTTGCGGCAGGCTTAACACAATTACGGGCAACACCATATGTTTTAGCTCACCCCAGCCACTGGTAGGTAAAAGCCCCCAGAACACACCACAGAGCAAAATCAATATGGGTGCCATGACGAAATTGGGAATGGTAATTCCTGTCATAGCCAATCCCATGACCAGATAATCTATGGCACTATTTTGCCTCAATGCCGCAATGACACCCAGTGATACACCAACCAGTAGCGCGAGCAAAATTGCTAATACACCCAATTGAATGCTTACAGGAAAACCTTGAGCGATGAGTTCGCTCACTGTGAAGTCATGATATTTAAAGGAGGGGCCAAAATCTCCTTTAAGGACATTCAATAAATAGTAACCATATTGAACGGGCAGCGGATCATTGAGGTGATAAACTTTCTCTAGATTGGCTGCAATTTCAGCTGGAACCGGACGCTCAGAATCGAATGGCCCACCAGGAGCTAAACGGATCATAAAAAAAGCGATGGTTATAATGATAAAAAGTGTTGGAATACTCGAAGCTATGCGTTTTGTAAAATAAGAAAGCATTGTTAATTAATTTAGAGCAACTATTTAACTAAATAGCGGCTTGGATGAATATCCATAACGTTATCTTTCCAGCCTTTAATTTTAGGATTTAATAAGTGCTGTGTGGTGTAGTAATAAATAGGTATTAACGGCATATCGGCTAATAATAGCTTTTCTGCATTTTGCATATATTGAGCACGTTTGTTGGTATCCGTTTCGATTTCAGCCTTTTTTAAAAAATTATCATAAGCTTGGTTCTTGTAACCTGCCGGGTTTATGGTTCCTACATCAGAACGAAACAAATCGAGGAAGTTAGAAGGGTCGTTATAATCCCCAATCCAACCTGATCGGATCAGTTGAAACTGCTTCTGAGTGCGTGAATTTAGATAAACCTTCCACTCTTCATTGCGTAAGCTGACTTTAACGCCTAGGGTCTGCTTCCACATCGCAGAAAGCGCTATAGCAATTTTTTTATGGTTTTCACTAGTGTTGTAGAGCAATTCAACCTCGAGTGGTTTGTCTTTGGAATAACCGGCTTCTGAATACAGTTTTTTTGCTAAAGCGATTCGTTCTTTTTTATCTAACGCTAACTCAGGAATCGTTTGTGAGGTATAGCCATTCATTCCGGGTGGCACCCAACCCAAGCCAGGTATTTCGCCTGCTTTGGTTACTTTTTCCGTTAAAATATTTCTATCCAAGGAAAAACTTAAAGCTCTACGTAGTGGCAAATTGTCTTTGAAAGGTGGCTGCTCTAGATTCATCGCCAAATAATAAGTACCAATATAAGGCGTATTATGAAAAGCATCATCTAAGTTCTTCTTGACCCATGTTATCTGATCAGACGGAACATCATCGGTTATATCAAGCTCCTCTGCACGAAACCGCTTTAGTTCAGTCGCTTTGTCTTCGATTGGATGAAAATACACCGTATCTAATTTAATCGAATCATGATCACGGTAATGTGGATTTTTGATGAGTATAATTTTTGATTGTGGCTGCCATTCTGCTAACTGGTATGGGCCATTGGAGATCAGGTTCCCAGGACGCGTCCACTTTTTTCCGTGCTCTTTAATCTTTGCTAAGGGTACTGGATAAGCCATGTGATGGCTGAGTAGTCCGGTTAAAAAAGGAGTTGGGTTCTCTAATGTAATCTCTAAGGTAAAATCATCGAGGGCTTTCACACCTAATTCATTGATATCTTTGATATCGCCTTTGCTAATTGCTTTTGCATTTTTGATTGGCCATAGAATAAAGGCATATTCGGAAGCAGTAGATGGCAATAAAGCACGCTGAAAACCATTTAAAAAATCTGTAGCAATGACTTGAGAACCATCTGACCATTTTCCGTTTTTACGAATCTTAAACGTCCATACTTTCCCATCTTCCGACTTTTTCCAGCTTTCTGCTGCTCCGGGTATTAATGAGCCATCTGCAGCTTCGGATACCAAACCTTCAAATAGATCACGCTGGATATTGGCCTCAGGCACACCTGTTGACTTATGCATATCCAGGGTTTCAGGCTCTGCACCATTACCACGATGGATAATCATTTCAGCGTTAGCGCCAGAATAAAAGATGCTGGAACTGAGAATTAGAGAAGTTAAAAATAGAAACTT
This sequence comes from uncultured Gammaproteobacteria bacterium, assembly GCA_963760355.1. GTDB lineage: Bacteria > Pseudomonadota > Gammaproteobacteria > Thiotrichales > Thiotrichaceae > Cocleimonas. The sequence goes on from CAVXCT010000024.1 coordinate 30,909, forward strand.
ATGGGAAATTTTCATTGAATTTTTTTGGTAGCTAGTTTGATTGATTCTACAATGCCTTGAGTCTGTTTTATAGCGCTGTTTTGTTGTTATATTTCTCAATGCGAATTAAGTAAAGATCACCCCCTACCTTATAGGCATATTTTGTAGGGAGTTTTATAGGTGCTTTTAAGACCGTTTCGTTAGCTACGTAATTCCCGATCGAATTCTACGCGTTGACCAAGCGTACCATTTCTAACTTTTTGTTTGATATAAACCAGCTCGCCATTGACGATGGTGGCATACACACCAGAGCGGAATTCATAACCATCAAAGGGCGTCCAACCACATTTAGAAATGACGTCTTTGTTGCTTGCTGTAACATCATTTTCAAGATCAACAACAACCAAATCTGCCCAGTAACCTTCTCGAATATAGCCTCGATCTTTAATATTGAATATGTCTGCAACCGCATGACTCGTTTTAGCAGCAATAATCTCTAAGGAGAAAATACCATCTTGATAATGTTCTAAAAGACTCGATAAAGCATATTGCACCATAGGCATACCATCCTGGGTATCAAAATAGTTACCCTGCTTCTCCTCCAGTGTGTGAGGCACATGATCTGTTGCAAGAACATCCAGACGACCATCTAATAAACCCTGGACTAAAGCGGCACGATCTACTGCTGTTTTAATTGAGGGGTTACATTTGATTAGAGAGCCTTTGGTTTCATAATCTTCATCACAAAACATCAGATACTGACAACATACTTCTGCTGTTATGAGTTTTTCACTAAGTGGTTTTTCTGAAAGTTTCTCAGCTTCTTTTGCGGTTGTGATATGCAGAATATGTAAGCGCGCTTGATGCGCTTTGGCTAATTTCATTGCGAGTGTTGATGACTTTACGCATGCTTCTACACTACGAATTTTAGAATGAAACTCGATGGGAATTTCATCACCATAGATTTGACGGTAATTTTCCTCATTCTCTACAATAGTTGGCGTATCTTCGCAATGCGTAGCTAACAATATCGGCGTATGTTCAAAAATATCGTTTAGCGCTTCCTCATCATCGACCAACATATTTCCGTTGGATCCACCCATAAAGACTTTGAGACCACAACAAGACATCGGATCAATGACTTTGATATCTTCAATATTATCGTTAGAGGCGCCGTGATAAAAAGAATAGTTAGCGATAGATGTTTCTGCGGCTAACTGCATTTTCTCTTCTAACAGCTCGCAATTAAGAACATTGGGTATACTGTCTGGCATATCAAAAAAAGTCGTAATTCCACCAGCAACAGCTGCACGTGATTCGCTTTTAATATCGCCTTTATGAGTTAAACCTGGCTCACTAAAATGCACATGATCGTCAATCATACCTGGCATTACATGCTTGCCTTTAACATCCAGAATATTTTTGACCTTCATTGCCGAAAGGTCTTTTGCTATTTTTTCAATGCGTCCACCTCTGATATAAATATCAGATTCTATGATTGAATTTTCATTAACAATTTTGGCGTTGAGTATTAAAAGGGTACCACTCATATTCTACTCATAAAGTTGTTATTACTTTTGGGATGGTCAGAGATCCCTTAAACCTGTTGATTTTTTCTTTATCAATTCTCATTTCCAGCTAATCTTTAATTCGTTCAAGCGTGACGAATGAGTAGGATAAGGATTTTTTTCATCTGCTGGATTGTCTATTCGATCAGTTTGTTTCCATGCATATTGAGTATAGTCGGGGAAAAAACGTATCCCCCTCAAGTTTTGCATCTATCTTCGTTAGATAAAGGCAATCTGCGTTCTGTAAAAACTTTTCATAGAGATGCGCCCCACCCGTAATGAATACTTCATCTGCACCATTGGCGGCATCTAGAGCATCTGATAGTGTATTTACGACAGTGCACCCTTCTATCTCTAAATCAGTATTTCGACTTAGAATAATATTTAATCTTCCGGGAAGTGGACGCCCAATCGAATCATAGGTTTTTCGCCCCATAATTATCGGACTACCTAAGGTGGTCTTTTTAAACCATTGTAAATCAGCAGGAAGATGCCAGGGCATTTTATTATCTATGCCTATCACTCTGTTTTTACCCATGGCAACGATCATGGAAATTTTCATGTTATTTAACTACTTTCAAACTGGGGCGCTTAGACGTTTTTTGGGTTCTTTTAGTCTCTGGCTTATCTGAGCTGGCATCTGACAAGTGGCCTTTGGGTGGTTCATCATCTGGGGGAGTACTGTCGTCAAATTCTTCAGGATCAAATGATAAACCTTCACTCGTTTCACTCGCATACAGCGCTAAAACTGCCCCAATAGGTGCATAAATGGAATGTGGCTTGCCGCTAAAACGCGCACTAAAACTTAATCCATCGTTGTCTATCAAAAGGTCTTTTGCAGCAGAAGGACTTATATTGAGAACAATTTTACCATTCTCAACAAATTGTTGTGGTACCTGCTACGAGAAGGTTATTTGCATATAACACAACATGAGGGGTAGCATCGTTATCTACCACCCACTCATAGATGGCCCTGAGCAAATATGGTTTGTTTGATGTTAATTCCATTCTTAAAACGCCTTTTTCTATATCGTCTTTATCAGGGGTATTTTTTAGCTGTCTTTTTAAACTAACTATTAAGGACGGATTGACTGCTCTGCTAATGTCAATGAACCCTGGAATAAATCACGAGAGAAAACCCGGTCCATGTAATCATGGATTGGCTTAACTTCTGGGCCATTAAGATCAATACCGTACTTCGGTAAACGCCAAAGAATCGGAGCGATGGTACAATCAATCAAAGAAAAATCATTGCTTAGAAAGTAATCTTTAACTTCAAAAACTTCAGCAGCAGCAAGCATACTCTGTCTCAAAATAACACGAGCAGTATCCATACGCTCAGCTTCACCGCTTTCAAGATCACCAACAAGTGATAACCAATCTTTCTTGATTCGAAACAATGTAAGACGAGTATGCGCTCTTGATACTGGATCAACTGGCATTAATGGTGGATGCGGAAAACGCTCGTCAAGATATTCCATGATGACGTGTGAGTCATATAAAACTAATTCTCTATCAACCAAAGTAGGTGCAGAGTTATAAGGATTAAGATCAGCTAAGTCTTCAGGCTTATTTTTAGGATCCATTTCAATAATATCAGCCTGAATATCTTTTTCTGCTAAAACGATTCTAACGCTATGGCAGTGCGGACAATCCGGCAAAGTAAAAAGGGTCATTACTGAACGACGATTTGCAACTGATGACATCTATTTCTCCTGCGTGCTGTAGGGTAATACCCAACAACTAAAATGGTATTATTAAATTCACTTCAATCCAAATTGACTTTGAAGAAAATAAAATAAAAAAGGCTGCTCATTTTGAGCAGCCCAGTATTCTACACTAAAAAACGATAAAAATCCTTGTCAATTAAATGCCATTCATAGCGGTTTTTTTGACCAAAATTTTCATCATTATTAATGGCTGACTATTAGTGAATGTCCTTCCAGTATTCTTTTTCTAACAACCAGGAAACACCAAACAATAAGAACAAGAACAATAATGTAAGCACACCATACATTTTTCTTGATAACTGTGCTGGTTCACTCACATAAGTTAGGAAATTAGTAAGATCACGTACTACTTGATCATACTCAGCTTCTGATAGTTTACCTGGCTTAGCTAAAGTCAACTTAGGCGCTCCATGATGGGCATCATCCGCTGCACCATGAGACTCTTCCATCTGTTGCCAACCTTGAAGTTCCCATAACACATGTGGCATACCTACATCTTTAAACACTGTGTTATTCACACCCATAGGGCGAGACGAATCAAGATAGAAACCTTTCATGTATGAATAGATCCAATCTGTTCCACGAGAACGACCCACTAATGAAAGATCAGGTACGCTTGTACCAAATGCTTCAGCGGCAGCTTTAGGAGAATAAGCACTCTTCATTAGCGCACCTACTTTATCCTGATTACCGTCTTCATCATAAGTGAAGATCATGTTCTCTTTTAACAAAGTAGCAACATCGTCAACAGTTAAACCATTTTCTTCATTAAGTCCCATATCTTCAGCCATACGATTGTAACGGCTAAATTCAAGAGAATGACAACCCATGCAGTAATTCACATAGTATTTAGCGCCATTTTGCAGGCTCTGCTTATCATCTAGATCTATATTTGCACTTTGAAGGGCTGCACCATGACCTGCACCGCCACCAACACTACCAAGAATTAGGAAAATCAAGGCAGGTACTGATAAGACAAATATCCATTTACGAATACTATTACTCATGATGTTACCCTCTCTGGAACTTCTTTCTCAGCGTTAAAGCTTTTGAAAAAGAATGGAAGTAATAAGGTTACTGCCAAGTAACCAATCGGCCATACCCATTGCCACTTAATTTGTTCAGCTGTCTCTAAGGCTTCAGGGTTATAACGAATAAAATCTATTAGTAAGACTGCGCCAGCTAAAATGGCAAACCAAACCAGGTAACGACCAGGTTTTGCTGTATTACTATGCACATAAATCACGGCAAAGAACAAAAAGTAGATTTCTGTCATACGCACCCCCATCTCCTTAAACTCAGGAGTTACGGCCTTAACACCCAGGTAACCAAGGATGATAAATACTGCTGCGAAAATTGCTAAGTTAAGCATGTGCGCAGTATTACGGTAACGCCATGATTTAATCGGGTTACGATCTAACCAAGGAAGTATGAACAACACTGCTATTGCACCAAACATTGCTAAAGTACCCATAAACGGCGATAGAGTAACCGCACGCAATACCGTATAAAATGGTGTGAAGTACCAAACTGGCGCGATATGCTCAGGTGTTTTCAATGGATTTGCAGGCTCGAAGTTCGCATACTCAAGGAAGTAACCTCCCATTTCTGGCGCAAAGAAAATGATCGAGAAAAACACCATTAAGAAAACAACGATTGCTGGAATATCATGCACGGTGTAATAAGGGTGGAATGGAATACCATCAAGCGGTACACCCTTCTCATTCTTAAGCTTCTTGATTTCTACACCGTCTGGGTTATTAGAGCCTATGGTATGAAGTGCAACGATATGTACAAACACCAATGCTACTAAAATCAATGGTACCGCAGCCACATGGAATGCGAATAGCCTATTCAAGGTAGGATCAGATATTACAAAGTCACCACGAATCCATAGGGATAAACCTTCACCCACGAACGGTATCGTATTAAACAGATTGATGATTACTTGGGCACCCCAGAATGACATTTGACCCCAAGGTAGTAAGTAGCCCATAAAGGCTTCAGCCATCAGTGCCAGGTATATAACCATACCAATCAGCCAGATAAGCTCACGCTTGCCTTTATACGAACCGTACATAACACCACGGAACATATGGAAGTACACCACAATAAAGAATGCCGAAGCACCCGTGGAGTGCATATAACGTATAAACCAACCACCTGGCACATCACGCATGATGTATTCAACAGAAGCGAATGCTAGCTCTGTATCAGGCTTGTAATGCATGGTTAGGAAGATTCCAGAAACAATTTGAATCACCAATACAAACATTGCTAAAACGCCGAAGTAGTACCAAGCATTGAAGTTTTTAGGTGCATAGTACTCTGACATGTGGGCTTTCCACGTTTCCAATAATGGAAAACGCTCATCAACCCAACCCAAAACGCCGTTTAATTCAGACTTTTCTTTAGCAGCCATTACGCAGCACCTCCGTCTTCACCGACCAGTATCAAATCGTCACTCTTATAGTAATAAGGAGGAACGATAAGATTAGTAGGTGCTGGAACATTTTTATAGACTCGGCCCGCCATATCAAAACGAGAACCGTGACAAGGACAGTAGAATCCACCTTTCCAGTCAGCACCCATATCAGCAGATGCCAGCTCTGGTCTGTAAGTAGGAGAACAACCCAAGTGTGTACAAATCCCGATCAATACCAACATCTCCGGCTTAATCGATCGATCTGCATTTTTTGCATAAGAAGGTTGTTGTGCCTCGACATCAGAGTCAGGATCAGCAAGTAAGTTTGTAACGTTTGATAGATTTGCCAGCGTTTCTTCAGAGCGACGAATAAACCAAACTGGTTTACCACGCCAGATAACTCTAACTAACTGTCCAGGCTCAATCTTACTGATATTTACTTCAACAGGAGCACCCGCTGCTTTGGCTTTTGCACTCGGCATCCAGGAGATAAGAAGTGGTGCTGCAAAACCGGCTGTACCTACTGCTCCGACTGCTGCAGTGGCACCGATAAGCATGCGTCTGCGCTTTTTATCGACTGTATTCGAATCAGAATCTGACATGATTCATGTTCTCCACATAAATTAGAAATCTGAAATAACGAGATAATTCACGATGAAAAAGCTCGCTAAAAAACCGCAGTATCCTCGCTTAACTGGCCACGAAGGTCAAGAGATAATACTAAATTGACAGGGTTTTTTGATTTAAAACATATAATCACAAAACATAACAAATTACCATGCGGGAAGATTGATAATTATCATTTAAAAAACCAAATGAAAAGTGCAAACGGTAAGCGTAGAAAAGATGCCCTTGTATGCGTAATAGCATCGGTTATACTTCTTTGTTTTATTTACCCCACCCTCAATACAGAAAAATACAAACATGAATCTATCTGCTTTAACCGCACTCTCTCCTGTTGACGGTCGTTATGCTGCAAAAACCAGTGCTTTACGTGAATTTTTTAGTGAATATGGTTTGATTAAACACCGGGTTTTGGTAGAAGTTCGCTGGCTACAAGCACTAGCAAACCACATAGAGATCAAAGAAGTACCTGCTTTTTCTAGTGTAGCCAATGATATTTTAGAAGGTATTCTTAGAAACTTCTCAGAAGACGATGCTCAACGTGTTAAAGACATAGAAAGAACCACTAACCATGACGTTAAAGCGGTTGAATATTTTCTCAAGGAGAAAATTGCAGACTATGATGAACTCAATGCAGTTAATGAGTTTATCCATTTTGCCTGTACGTCAGAAGACATCAATAACCTCTCCTATGCATTGATGCTTAAAGGTGGAAGAGATCAGGTTTTACTGGGTGAGATTGATCAATTAAGCGATGCGATCAAAGCACTAGCCCATGACTATGCCGCTATACCCTTATTATGTCGCACACACGGCCAACCAGCATCTCCATCAACACTGGGTAAAGAGATGGCAAATGTAGTTTACCGTATCCAGCGCCAGAGAAAACAAATCGCAGATGTTGAAATTTTAGGCAAGATCAATGGTGCTGTAGGAAACTACAATGCTCACCTAAGTGCTTATCCCAACCTGGATTGGCCGAAGTTCTCTCAGGATTTTGTAGAATCACTTGGTTTGACTTTCAACCCATATACGATTCAGATAGAACCCCATGATTATATTGCTGAAATGTTTGATGCTACCGCACGCTTTAACACGATCATTATCGATTATTGTCGCGATATTTGGTCTTATATTTCAATTGGTTACTTCAAGCAGAAAGTAATTGCAGGTGAAGTGGGTTCTTCAACAATGCCGCACAAAGTTAACCCCATCGATTTTGAAAATGCCGAAGGCAATATGGGCATGGCAAATGCCATGATGGGGCATTTATCACAAAAGCTCCCGATTTCTCGCTGGCAGCGTGACCTGACTGATTCAACCGTACTTAGAACACTAGGGGTAGGTTTAGGCCACACAAGTATTGGTATTCAATCAACACTTAAGGGCATTTCAAAACTGGAAGTGAATGAAGAAGCAATTGCAGCAGATTTAGATAATAACTGGGAAGTTTTGGCAGAACCAGTTCAAACGGTAATGCGCCGCTACGGAATCGAAAAGCCCTATGAAAAACTCAAACAGCTGACTCGTGGACAGCGCATCAATGCAGAGATTATGTGCGAATTCATTCAAACACTAGAAATCCCTGAAGAAGCGAAACAACAATTATTAGAATTGTCGCCAGCGACTTATATTGGCAATGCGATTGAGCAGGCTAAAGCCATTTAAGGATATTTCGAAAAAGTGCCAAGCCGAACGCTAGTGAGACAACGTTGGAACGCAGTGACGACGGCCCGAAGGGTGAGGTTTTCATTATATGGAATATAAAAACCTCATAAAAGGTGGGGGGTGGCTTTTCTAGGCTCACCAAGAGCCAGATATGACCAGTCAAATAATTGAATTATCCGTTTTAAAAAAACAAAACGGTAAGTTCACTAAAGTCCATCGTAGGTTCCATAAGGAATCGTCGATGTACAATGGTAAAACACATGAAGTTGCCATCAAGACATCTAAAGCCACCCCCCTACTTTCAGCCTGTTTTTCAATTGATACAACTCTAAACAAATAACTATGAGCATTTTAGGCAATATCACCACAGAAGAATTCCTCCGAGATTACTGGCAGAAAAAACCATTAGTCATCCGTGGTGCCTTTCCTGATTTTGAAATGCCATTCGATGCAGGCGAACTCGCAGGACTTGCGCTTGAAACGGATTGCCCTGCGCGTATCATCCTTGAAAAAGGCCACGGCAAAAAGAATGAAGAAACTCCCGAGAATAAACCCTGGACGGTTAAATACCCACCCTTCACAGATGAAGACTTCACCAGCACACCAGAAACGCATTGGACCTTTCTTGTCAATGACTTAGAGCGTTATTATCCCGAATTAGGTAACCTCATCGAGCCGTTTCGTTTTATCCCTGATTGGCGCATCGACGACCTGATGGTGAGCTACGCGGCTGATCAAGGCTCAGTCGGTCCGCACGTCGATGGCTATGACGTATTCCTAGTCCAGGGCGAAGGTAAACGCCGTTGGCAAGTAGTGACTGATCCAGACTATCCAACAGAACTTCTTCCAGACTCTCAATTAGCGATTCTTAAAAACTTCAAAAACCTTCATAACGATGAAGAATGGTTACTCGATACTGGCGACATGCTTTATTTACCACCGAATATGCCACATCACGGTGTTGCAATCGGCGAATGCATGACATTCTCGGTAGGTTTTAGAGCACCCGACACACTCAACCTAACCCAAAGCTGGTTGGAGAGTTTTAGTACGGAGTCGGATAACACGGAGACTAATGCGTTAATTACCAAACGCTTCAATGATGCCGAACGCAAAATACAAAAAAGCTCAGGTGAGATAGCGGCTGAAGACATTCAGAAATTATCAAATTTGATAATGGACCTCGTCAAAAACCAGGAACAACAACTGCCAATCTTCCTGGGCAAGTATTTAACGGAAACTAAAAACAACGAACTAGAAGACGAAGAAATCATCTCAAGCAAGTTCTCAAAAAAAGCAGACTACGAACGCGAAAGCTGGACGCGCATTGCCTATATCGAAGACGAAAAGAATAAAAGTATTTATTTATTCGCCGCAGGCCAGCATGTCACTTTACCGCAAACTGAAAGAGCCGCGATTCAGGCTTTTTGTGAGCACTATTTCTACAGTGCAGAATCGCTAAAGCCTTTGTTTGAGTATGATGAATTTAAGGTTATGTTTAAGGATTTATTGAGGGCTGGGAGTTTGTTGCCCTCCTAGGCTTACCAAAAGCCAGGAGGGTACGCAGGGTCATGCGTAAGCATGGCGCAGTGTTGGTCGAAACAAGGGAATAACTTTATTACATCACCCCCCTACTTTTAAGTGACTTTTCATTTCGTTGTTTGGAATGACTAAAGGAACTTATGCTTTGCGGAATGATATTACGTTTTTTAGCTTTAAAAACTTAAATAGAATTTATGCTTTCGGGGCACTTTTCAATGCAAACTTGATCAATTGGTTTACACTCCTAAATTGGCATGATAAGCAATATATATTAGATCTTTGTTAAAGCTAAAATATTGCAAAGGGATGACGTCGTTCTTAGTAAAAAAGTTATATTTAAAGAGAATAGTATGGGATCAATATCGTTTGGACAAGGTGAATTGGGGGATCATCTTCACGAAATAATAGGTTATAAATCTGGAATTGCTGCTTCTATAGAGCACATTGTGACTTATTAAGCGACACTGGCTTTGAAGATGAAATATCAAACTCAGAAATTTATGGGTTGCGTATTAGATCAGAAGATTATGAATCACTTTATTACGAACTTCTTCATAAGGTAGGAGTAACTGATAGGCCTTATCGCGGGATAAACAATTCGAAATTTCAAGAGGGATTGAAAAAGTAATGGTTATTATTTTGTTTGTCATCATGATGGCAATACTCTTGCGAGATAGACCGATCTTGAAGAAACCAGCTTAGACAGGGAAGATGAGGATGAAATAATAGAAACTAATATCGTGGAAATAAGAGAATATGGATCCAAGTGCATTAAGCTATGCGTATAAAGATGCAGCTGGGAAGGTATTGAAGTTTTGAAGATTTATTTTCTGAGTATCATCCCATTGTATCCGATGGAACTTTCTTGATCAACGTGTCATTGAATACCTGTCAGCCAATACTGAAAGACTTGGCGATATACACTGGCGTAAGTTAGAAGCAATAACTGCCGAGTATTTTTCAAAATTTGGATATAGTGTTGAACTGGGACTCGGTAGTATTGACGATGGTGTTGATGTTCATGTTTGGAACGATGATCAACGTGGTGCTCCAAAGTACATGATTCAATGTAAAAGAATGAAGTCAACAATTGATAAGGTTACTTCAAGTATTGTATGCTGACATCCTTCATGAAGGGAGCGAACTTGGAATGCTAGTAACATCATCAGAATTTAGTATTGGAGCACGCAAAACAGTATCAGCTAGAAGATATCCCATTGAAGAGATAAATGGAGAGAAAATTAAAGCATGGCTTAACGAATTGAGAACAGGTGGCAGCGGAATAGTTCGTGTTTGAAATATCACAATCGTATGAATTAGACTTATCTTCTAACGGACAAAAGAACCACGTGATTCTAATTGTGAGGTAATCTAGGTAACTCTAATAACCAAATTATCATTTAAAGGCTTAAACTCCCTTGATGATCGAGAAATTAATCACCAACCCACTCTTTGTAAATGAGGTGGTTTAGAATGATGGAACTATGATAATGTTCGTACAGAAAATGAAAATGAGAATAAGCAGACAAAAGTAATACTATTAGAAATGGGTAAAGTGTTTTTCCTCTGAACTTACATTGATTACAAAGAACTACCTTGGAAAATTGTTTACTCACTGTGATGAAAATGGAAAATAAAAAGTATCCAAATGCGAGAATTTGACAACGTAAAGCACTGTCTTTAGATCTGTTTTACAGCAAGCTGGGCATACGCGTCTGGTTTTTAATCCAAAGAAATAATGAATAGGGCCTCAAACGACCATTATTCGCTATACAGAAAATTCAGCTCTAAAATCAAGCGATCCACTTAGGGATGCTAAAACGGCTCTTTCAGAAGCCCGATTAAAAGGAATGAGACCCTGAAATACATATCGTGGTCTTGGTGCTCGAAATGGCCCGACTGAACTAGGAAGAATGTTGGCAGGTGTTTATAAGTTTTAGCAAACCAAAGCTGCTAACAAACGAATTACAAAAAAACTAGCGAATACTGCTATCCAATCATATGAAGCAAAGAGACCAACCAATATAGCTAATAAAGTACTGGGTGTATTTAAATGTTTGACGAATACTTGAAGATGCTTATGTAGTTTTAACAAGCGAAATGGTTGAAAAGATTTCTTATAATGATAGAGAAGCCGAGAGAAGATATTACGAGAATAACTTCGATATTTTATGCTTCGAGGAGCAAATTGAAGCATTTACACCAATGAAATTGCTCGAATCTATCGCTCTAAAGCGGATAGCTCTGCTCCCTTCAGACAATCGTTTTCTTAATGATAAGCACATTAACGTTTGATCCTAGAAAGAGAGATGTAGTTGAAAAAAATGAATTACCATCGACTAGATGAAAAATTAAAGGTGTATTAAAAAGATTTAAACTGAATTTTGGATTTTCGACCTCCACTTCTTGGTCAGGTTATGGAGTGGCAGAGAGACTTTAGAGACTCTCTAGTTAACGGTGATCCTCGACATGATGAAGATGAAGTTAGTCAGCGAATATTAAGGCACCAGATTCATCACCCAGAAAACAGAATTACCTCGCGATTAGACGTGCAGCTTAGGAGTCAGTCAGTGCTTGGAGTGTTTAAAGACGCAAAAGAAGAAACATACTTGTTTCAGTCCTGAATAATTTATCTTCAAATACTGCCCCTATAGAAGCGAATAGTACTAAAAGTAACAACGCTGCAACTCCCATGAAAAGTATTACCGAACTCTCATTAATAGAAAAGCTATCATCCAAAGGCGCTTTATTTGTTTTATTTGGTGGGCCAGCTTGTGGCGTGTGTAAAAGTATTCGTCCACAACTAAAGGCGATGCTAGATGAGCACTTCCCTGAAATGCAGAGTGTTTATGTCGATTGCGAAACATCACCTGAAATATGTGCTCAATTCAGTGTGTTTAGCCTGCCGGTTGTGAAGGTCTTTATTGAAGATAAACTCATCGTCGAAGAGTTCGGTTCTTTTAGTATTTCTCAGCTTAAAGAGAAATTAGATAGACCTTATTCACTGTGGCTTACATAGTATTCAAAAGTATCTATACCTAATGCAAAAACACTGATTAATTTTGACCCCCCCTACTTTTAAGTGACTTTTCATTAGTATCAACTGCCCTTCTCTAGAATTAGAAATTGTTTTACGTTCATAAAGTACGAGTATGCTTTACACTCTATTCAATTAAGGAGCCTCTGATTAAAAAAGCCAATTGGGTATAAAAAATGAATGAAAAAAAACTATTGCTAAATAAAATAAAGGAAAAGAAAGCTCAGTTAGCGAGTTCCAGAAAAGGCACTGAAAGCTGGAGTTCTCGTGGAACAAAAACAGGCGTTTCTCACGCCTCTAAACTGGCAGTACAGTCACTAGAAAAGGAAATAAAAAGCTAAAGGAGTCTCTGATTAAGTCCCATAAATTCTGGCAACGCCAAAAATCCAGAATCAAGGCATAGTCATGCAGGAATGCTTATTGCCTTGCAAATGACTATAACGCAGAGGCTGGGTTTTTGGCTAAGCCCCAACAGGGCAAGGCTACAGGCTATCATCTTCGTTGTTGCACTTCTTGTGAAGGGAGCGACCATTCCCTGCAAAGCGCGTCTAGAATATGATAGCCTGTAGTCTTGCAGAATTTTATTGGACTTTATCAGAGACTCCTTCAGTGAAGAACTAAGAATACTTCAAAATAAATAAACTGACTTGGTCACACCCATGAGTTTAAAAAATACTTTAATTATCGGCGCACTCACAGGCTTTCTCGTTGGCGTGTTATTTATCTATGTACAACCCCTTTTTGGTATGTCTCCACTAACAGACCGACACGCCGCCGCTTACACCAAACTTAGCGACATAAGCCCGTCAATGGCAATTGTAATCGCTTGGACTGCACATCTATTAGTATCAATTGGATACGGCATTGCTACTGGTATTGCGCTGTACATTAGCAACATGACTAGCAAAAAATTACTTACCTTTAGCTTACAGTTTGGCTTACAAATTGTTGCACTGGGATGGTTAACAACGGTTATCGCTGGCCCTGCCAATCAGTTAATCGTTAGATTAGTCACCAGCAACGGTTTTCCTTCACTGGAAGGATTACCTCCTTTAAACTTTAACCTCGACGCAAAACTCGCACTGCATTTGATGTTTTTTGTTGTTAGCGGTTTGTTTTTATTGGCCTATAGTCGCATTAGTAAAGTAGATAAAGTCAGCTAAACTGTTTAGTTTGACCTAACGCCCAAAACTATTTTTGTAATAAAGAAATCAAACGATCAAACTCTTGAAATGACTGATCTGTTTGCTGGACGACTCCAGACTCTTGATAAAACCATTTTACGGCAGCTTTTAGAATTGGACGCTGCCTTGTACTGATCTCACAGACTTCAGCTGATTCAATATTGCTAACTATATCCTGCAACGCCTGGCGTGAAGTTGCGGCGCAGTCAGAGCCACCTACAGGATATGCCGTTAAAGAATAGTATTGCAGAACTTTAGCCAAAGCCTCGCTTGCGCCTTCTGACCCATCAAATATAAATGTACGTTTCTTCATTGAAAATTTATCAGATACCCAAATAGCAAAAAAAATAAGAAAATTAATCACACCCCCCTACTTATATGAGGTTTTTATATAGTGTGAGCCACTTCTTCTTATTCTAAAGCAGGTTTAACCAGTGCTTCTTTCTCATTTTTACTGAGCTGTTTCAGTTGATACTCACGCTGACACGCTGCTTTACGGGACTCTGCAGGTTCTTCATAAACTAAAAATACAGGGCGTTTTGCACGGGTATACTTTGCACCTGCTTTAGCTTCATTGTGCTCTAGCACACGTCGCACTACATCTGTGGTGACCCCCGTATATAAACTATTGTCTGCACAACGCAGCATATATACATACCACTTCGATGATTCCCCCATAACAAAAACACTTTCTTATATTGAATTGTCGGATAAGATACCACATCATTCGGCTGGATCGAATCAGCATAATAAGCTCAGACAATAAACCATGACACCTGCACTCAAAATAACAAACTTAAAGAAAACCTACGGCGAAAGTATGCATGCCCTGAAAGGTATTGATTTACAGGTTGAGCAAGGTGATTTCTTTGCGCTGCTTGGTGCTAATGGTGCAGGCAAATCAACAGCTATTGGCATTATTTGCTCGCTGGTGAATAAAACCGCAGGAGATGTTGAGGTGTTTGGTTACAATCTGGATACTCAGCGCGAAAAAGTCCAGGAGCATATTGGTTTAGTCCCACAGGAATTCAATTTCAATGTGTGGGAACCGGTATTGGATATCCTCATCAATCAGGCAGGTTACTACGGCATTGATCGGGCAAGACCGCGATTGAGCGCGCAGAAGAGCTACTCAGACATCTTGATCTCTGGGATAAGCGCAACGAGCAAGCTAACAAATTATCTGGTGGCATGAAGCGGCGTTTAATGATTGCCAGAGCGCTGTTACACAAACCCAAATTACTGATTTTGGATGAGCCAACTGCAGGCGTTGATATTGAAATCCGCCGCTCCATGTGGAAATTCCTCACGCAACTGAATCAAGCGGGTACTACCATCATTCTCACTACGCACTATCTGGAAGAAGCAGAAAACAATTGCAATAACATCGCGATTATTAATCAAGGCGAAGTTGTTACCAGCACCAGCATGAAGAATTTACTGTCTCATTTAAACGTAGAAACATTTGTACTCGACACTAAAGAGCCAATTACCTTATTACCAGAAATAGAAGACATCACTCTGCGCCAACGAGATGCAAATACCATTGAAGCAGATCTTGATAAGTCACGTTCTTTAAATTTCCTCTTTGAAAAACTCAGCGAACATAATATTCGTGTTTCAAGTATGCGCAATAAAACCAGCCGCTTAGAAGAGCTATTTATAAATCTGGTTGAAAAAGACAAAGAGAAGGAAAATCAGTCTAATCAAGAAGCAGAAGAAGTGGAGGCAACATCATGAATAATGCCAAAAACCTGATTGCTTTTAAAACTATCATCACTAAAGAAGTTTTACGCTTCTTACGTATTTGGGTGCAAACCCTAATCCCACCAGCCATCACCATGACTTTATACTTCGTGATTTTTGGCAATCTGATTGGAAACGCGATTGGAGAAATGGGTGGCTTCAAATATATAGAATACATCACACCTGGTTTGATTATGATGTCGGTGATCACCAACTCCTATTCCAATGTAGTCGCTGCATTTTTCAATGCAAAAATGTACGGCCACGTGCAGGAAATGTTAATTTCACCTGTACCTAATCATGTCATTTTATTGGGTTATATTGGTGGAGGCATGGCCCGAGGTTTAACCGTAGGACTCATTGTAACGATAGTGTCACTGTTCTTTTCTGAATTGAATATCCAACACCCAATTATGACCATTCTCATTGTGTTGATGACATCCATGCTGTTTTCAATCGCCGGATTTATTAACGCGGTATATGCGCGGAATTTCGACGACATCAGCATAATCCCAACTTTTGTATTAACCCCACTTACCTATCTCGGCGGCGTGTTCTATTCAATCAGTCTGCTCTCTGATTTCTGGCAAGCAGTATCGCTGGCAAATCCAGTGTTATATATGGTAAATGGATTCCGCTACGGAATTCTAGGCGTCTCAGATATCAACCCAATGGTTAGTTTCTCTTTAATTCTTATATTTATAGTCGCTTTGTATTTTATCGCTTATAGATTATTAAAGAACGGAGTTGGGATTAGATCTTAAGGTTGCTCTTCTTGGCTCACCAAGAGCCAGAAGTGTACGCAGGGTCATGCCTATCATGGCGCAGTGCTGGTTTTATACATAGGAAGCATTTCAAACAGCCACCCCCCTACTTTTGACTCGTTTTTATAATACTCGCCCTTGCGGGCCTGCTTTTAACAAAAAAGCTGTTGTCTCGCTCTCTCTCGGCTGGCACTTTTTTGAAATTAACCCTCTTTTTAGCTCTTGGGGTAAGTTCATTAAACGTATAACTTCATACGTATGAGATTTAATAAGCTGTGATTTGCACGTTAAGTTTTATTATTCTGCTCTAAAGTTATCACTATTTTCCCTTTGGCGTGCCCTTCTGAAAAATAGCGAAGTGCTTCAGCAACCTCACTCAAAGGGTAACATCTATCTATAACAGGTTTGACTTTTCCAGTTTCAAGAAGCTCTTTCATAGAATCCATCCCCTTGTTTGCTTTATGCATTAGCAGTCCCATTTTTTTACTACTGGTCAATGATATAAAGGGCCCTAGTAATAAAAGCTGATTAACGAGAGCAGTGGAACCGCCAACCATGACATAAATGCCTGTGAGACTTAATGAGCGCTTGTATTCAAAAATAGAATGGCGAGCTGTCACATCAAGAATCAGGTCATACTGCTGCCCATTCTTGGTGAAATCTTCTTCTGTGTAATCAATCACATGGTCTGCGCCAAGCGAGCGCATTACTTCCAGCTTTTCGGCGTTGTCTACGCCAGTCACTTCAACCCCGAATGATTTTGCCATCTGTATTGCAAACGTACCTACACCTCCACCTGCACCATTTATTAAAACCTTTTGCCTTGGTTGAATATGTCCTTTATCGCGAAGACCCTGCAGCGCAAGGAGACCCGCTTGTGGTACAGCCGCTGCTTGCTCGAATGACAGATTTTCAGGTTTCAGTGCTAAAGCATTCTCAGGGGCGCGAACATACTCGGCAAAACCGCCCCAACCACAACTTGATAGATCCCCGAATACCTCGTCGCCTGGCTGAAACTGTTTTACATTTCTACCAACTGCTTCAACTCGTCCTGCTATGTCACATCCCAGGATTTTTATTCTTGTTGGTTTTATAAGACCAGCCATCATGCGGTTTACGAACGGCTTTGCTATGAGCATTTCCCAGTCCCATGAATTAACTGATGCAGCAAAAACTTTTATCAAGACTTGATTGTCTTTTGGGGCTGGCTTTTTTACTTCTTTTAGTTGAAAAAAATCTGCTGATCCGTATTTTGTTAACACCATTGCTTTCATGAGTTTCCTCCATGTTTACGGTGATTTGGCACAACACCATTTACCTCGTCGAGCTATTGCTTATAAACACAATCACTTTCCTTTCGGCATGGCATATATTCAGGCAGGTTCAAGAGCACGTTTTTCCCACTGCTCGACGTTGACTCCCTTAATCAAAAGCCACAAGGGAAGTAATAATTCCCCCCAAAACGTATAAAGGACAATAGGTTTGAAGCTTGGGAAAAAATAGAAGGTAACAGAATCTATCAGATATCCAAAACTGCCAATGATTAACAAAATTCCTAAAATCCTGGGAAGAAAACCAGATTTAAAAACCAGATAACCCATGGGAATTAACCAAAGACCCCAGAAAAGCCCGGCGATGTGAATTCCATGATCATGTAATTCAAGGAATAACATCACTTGAGCTTGTAGCTGGCCTGCTTCTAATACTGTCAAGTAGTCATCACCGCTCAATAGTAGTAGCGCAGCAAACTGGTTTAGCTCATTGAGCATTGTTATGGGGACGGCAACCAGTATGAAAATCACCATTAGAACTGCATAGTTTCTGTTTACCGGTTTGAGTAACTTATATAAAACCAGAACCAGCAATATATTGATAACCTGGACGATTAGAGCGCTCATAATGCTAAGACGAAATAGCGATTCTGAAGCAATGATATTATTTGCTGTTGCTACAGCATCACCTGACACAATAAGATTGGAGTGACCATACATACCGAAGAAACCGAGTGGAGCCATAGCTAGATACAGAAACCCTGCAATTCTTGCTGTTATATTGGGATTTATTTTTTTCTTGCTAACCATAGTGTTTTCCGATGATTCGAATTTAGCATACACAGTTGCCTGACAGTTATTCTTTCATTGTTATGACCACATTACCCGTTTTTTGCCCTGTTTCGACATACCTATAGGCATCAGCAATTTCTTCTAATGGATATCTTCTATCAATAACGGCTTTAAATTTCCCTTCGACAATGAGCCTTTTGATTAACAGTACACTTCCTTTGATATCTGTAGGGACTGGAAAGATGACTTTTTTGTTGCCAAGTATTCGTGTAACAAGCACCAGGAAAAGATTCTGATACATCCATCCTAATTCGGATGAGATATAGACGCCACCGGAATTCAATAAGGGTTTGCATTTGACAAATGAGCTTTTGCCTACAGTGTCAAAAACATAATCATACTTTTGATTCTGTTGCGTGAAATCCTCTTCTTCATAATTAATAACCCTATCCGCTCCCAGTGATTTTACTAACTCCAGATTCTTGCTATTGCACACTGCCGTAACATCAACCTCAAAGACTTTGAGAAGTTGCACTGCTGCCGAACCAATCGCTCCTGTTGCACCATTAACGAGTATTTTTGGGCCATTTTCTATTTTCACTTTATTGATGAAGTTATACGCATAATGCGCTCCCTCGATACTAGCCGCAGCCTGTTCATAGCTACAATTTTCTGGAATTATTGTTAGTCCTTGGTCTTCTGCCAGTACTAAGTACTGGGCGTGAGAGCATAAACCTTCATCATCAAATCCAAAAACGTTATCCCCAACTTTAAAAGATATGACCGCTTTACCAATAGCTTCAATCTCGCCAGAAAAATCAGTCCCAGGTATTTGTTTTTTGGGCGCTATAAGTCCTGTAACCAACCTCATGAAAAAAGGTTTTGCTCTTATGGTTGCGCAATCTGTTCGGTTCACAGTTGTCGCATAAACTTTTATCAGTACTTCATTGTCCTTAGGGATAGGTTTATCTATTTCTATAATCTGGAGCACATCTGGTGAGCCGTATTTTGTATAGTTAACTGCTTTCATGATAAACCTTGCTAGCTGTAGAGTATCGTTATTGAATATCTAGACTTAAAGCATAGATGCTTTTTCACTCGCTTATAGAAAAACCGCCTATAAGTTGTGGGGGTGTCTTTAACTGTATTCTTTCTATATTTAGATTAGCAATTATTTATATGCCAGAAAAAAAGCGCTTTGAAATTTCTAGATAACTGATTCAATATTTATTCATGTTTTCTACTACAAGCTGCCTTGATCTCCATTGTCGCTTGTATTCCTTCAACTCCGACCAAATGCTCCAGTAGACATTCGTTATAAGCGATCCGTTTCCTGGAGGTGAAGTTTGTTTTTTTATAATTCTCCTCACAAGCCTTTCTTATTAGATGCTTGGCTAAATCGAGTTTTGCACCTTTCAGGTGTCCAAAATACAATCATCGTACTCATCTTGAGTCGCTAACGTCGGGATTGAGAGCGCTAATGAAAAAAGTGCTAGTGTGATCATTAAATGCTTCATGATAGCTCCTATGGTTTTTAGCAAAAAGTCGCCTTTTAATAAGCATAGCAGAGAAATTTACGCTACAAATATTGAAATGGCCCGCTGCCAAGAAAGATCATAACAAACGAGATGTGAGTCAACTTGAGACCTAATAATATTAGCTAACCGAGACGAAATTAATACCCGGTTATAGGCCAATGAATTCAGGATAAATCATAGTTAATAAACCACTTATTGATACGTATGCGATTATTCTTGCTAAGAAGCTAATTTGTGCAATTTCACGGCAATAAAGAAGATCCAGATCAAAACGACCACAAAGCCCATACGCTGGATCAGCCCTTCTATCGAAAGCAGCCTATGGTCTGTAGCTATCGTTATCCAAAATGTAATCCCTGGCAGGTTTGCGAGAATGGCTACCACTAAGGTCGGCGTGGTAAAACCTTGCCATTTCTCGCTGCCACGCATCGCCGCCCATACGAAAAAAGGTGACAAACCAGTCCCCATTCCACCCAGCAGAGACATGATTATGTGCAATCGACCGACAACATCCGGCTCGATCAGAATGTTGATACAGCCTTCGTTACAATGAAAATAAGCAGCGCCAATCAACCCCAGGCTGCCAATTACAAGTAATGTGAAACCAACTTTTGCGGTTATTTTTGGTGGTAGTTGCCGCAACAGCCCAATCCCAAAAACAATTATAAACATTCCGGTCATAGCTACACCCAGATTGAAAGCCAATCCACGCACTCCTGACACACCGCCGAGCGCGCTCATGGGCTTAGTCATATGGCTAAATCCTGGCTCTAAAGCACCAAGCGTTATGATTAAGGTCAGGTAAAAAGGAGCAGCCAATAATCCTGCAGCTATTGCCCAGCGATTAACGGTCTCATTCATCGTAAAATGTACATTGGTTTGATATACATAAACTTGGAACCTAGTTGATTTTATAATTTAAGTGATTCGCCTTTATGCAAAATAACACATTTTAAACCTATCTTTTCCACCTCGGTTTTGAACATCCTTTCATCTGCAGGGTTATAGCTTTTTGTAAAAAATGCCGGGCAATTATAATGGCAAGGAATAACAAGCTTAGGGCGCATTATTTCGACCGCCTGCAAGGCTTCTTTTACATCCATTGTATTGTGAATAGCTTTTCCACCAATCGGTATCATCAAAATGTCAGGATTCTCTATTGTTTTCCATTCATCCTTATGAAGAAGTGTATCTCCAAGGTTAACAATGGTTTTTCCATCCAGTTTAATTTTAAAGCCAATGGCACCCCAGCCAACCCGCTCAGTGGGTCCCGGTTTTACTGTTTTGGAAAAAAGACCTATTTTGAGAACGAGTTCGCCATGTGTTGTTTTTATTCCGCTAATTGACATACCATCAAGCTGAATGGTCTCATCAACTGACAAGGTATGGATATTAGAAATGAGTGTCGTAAAAGCCAACCCTTTATCTCGGGGTCCAAGCATTAGCTCCTTTCCATCGATATTTCTCAACATGGTTTTATTGCAAATAACCGCAGCAGCGGAAACCCCTGCCATTCTGTCAGTATGCCAAAAATGATCAGGGTCGCCGTGCGTCACAAAGATGTGTGTTATGCCAAGCCATTCAGACTTTGGAATGAGAGTAGTAAATCTGAAAAAATAGAAAAACAATGCGCCGGGATCAATGGCAATTTTTTTATCGCCGGACTCAATCACGAAAGCATTGTAGAGATAGTGTGTAATTTTCATACTTATCCGTTCTCCCTGATAAACAAACACTAAGATAGATTAGTTGTTTTGATTAGATATACGTTAGAGTTTAATTCATCGCGACTCTAAGATTGATATTGGAAAAGCAACCCCCCTACTTTGATGAGTTTTTTATTTTCATGAATGAAAACCTCACCCTTCGGGCTGACGTCGCTGCGCTCCAACATTGTCTCGGCTGCGCCTCGGCTAGGCACTTTTTTAGCATTTACACTTCTTATAATAATACTTACAGTAAAGCAGCATTTTTATTATACTCTTAACTCTCTGTTTTTATTGACTAATTAAATCCGTCGTTAATTCGTTTTCTTTCCGTTGGGTTTTTCTCCTTAATTCATTTTATAAATACTCCATAGCAATATGGTCATACCATTGTGCTATTCACTTAAATGTAAAGGAGATCTCAAAATGAAATTTTTCACAACATTACTAGTACTTTTCACAGCGATATTTTTTCACTCATTCGCCTATTCTGCCTTTGATGATCAATTGACGAACAATCAAATAAATATTCAACAGTTAGCAAAAGATACCGAGCAAACTGAAAGCGATGATGATGAATATGAAGATTATGATGATGATGGATGTTAAATAGGTTGAAAATAGACCAATAGTGCCTCACTGCATTTAGTACGCAGTGAGGACATTTGAAAACTATTTCAAAGGAGTTCCAAATGAAACTATATAAATTCGGTATTACAGAAGTTGTAGTTTACATTAACGAATCACTAAACAAAAAACACCTTAAAAATTTGACCGAGAATTTAAACACTCTTAATGGGATTTCTAAAGTGCTTATGAGCGATCAAAAACCTCATTTAATACGAATAAGCTATGACCCACAAACTATTAATTCTCAGCAAGTACTTCAAGGCATTAATAATCATGGGATACACGCTCAGCTCGCAGGTTAGCTATAATTAATTCAGAGGGATTACACATGAACATGATAAGCAAAATATTAATAAGCATATTTGTATTCATCATTAGTAACATAAGTAACACAAATTTACATGCAGAAGAGGTGACGCTGCCGTTTAACGGCATAACGCTAAATGCAAATCTAGAAATTGCTGATGATAAAAAAATAAGCGATGGAGTTGTGCTCATTATGCACAGTTTTCTAGCACATAATCGTATGGAGATTATTAAAGCGAGCCAGGAGGCTTTCCTTGAAAATGATCAAAACTCTCTGGCAATCAATCTTAGTCTTGGTATCGACAACAGGCACGGAAACTACGACTGTTTTGTCCCCATTCGCTTTAAGTTATCCGATGCATTTGCCGAACTGGATGCCTGGATCAGCTGGCTATCAACTCAGGGGGTCAGGAAGATTGTATTAATGGGGCATTCCATATCATCCAATCAACTTTTAAATTATGTGGTCAAACGAAATAACCCTTCAGTAACAGGCTTGGTACTTCTCGCCCCCAATACCCGGGGAACCGCCAGTTCGCCTATCCGCTATAAAGAGTCTTATGGAGCAGATCTCTCAGAGGTACTTGAGCGTGCTAATTCATTGATAGCCGATGGTAAAAAAGATGAGCTAATGAAGGAAATAGATTTTGGTTTTTGCCCCAAGACCTCTGTCAGTGCAGATGCATTCGTTGCTTTTTATCAGAAAGAAAAAGAATTCTGGAATGCACACCTTTATCTGCCACAGGTAAAAGTTCCCGTTTTAATTGTTGCTGCAAGTAATGATGAGCATCAACCCAATATAGATAAGCTGATAAAACCCTACGTTGATGACAAACGAGTCTTCCTGACCATTATTGAAGGATCGGGTCATTTTTTTCGTGACCTGAATATTGAAGATGCGGTAGAGAAGGCCGTAGAATTTGTTGATAATCTTGAGGCTACGTCCTCATAAACAGTGAAATTACCAAAGTGGCACACCCGCTTTTTCCAGACCTGTAAAGAAATGATCACGATCTGCTTTGTTACGGTATGGCAAGCGGTGTTTTAGTCTGTCAATGGTAAAGGGTGGAGTTTTCTCAGCTTTACTTTTGTTGTTCAAGGCTTGGATAAATAACTGCGCTTTGTCAAGCTGACCCAACTGTCCGTAGTTTGCAATGGCAAGGATCAATGCGTTACAGCCCTGGATATTTTGTGTGGTATCACAATCTAGTGACTTATTAGATTTTTCATATAAACCCATATCAAACTCTGATCTTCCTATCACATTAAGATAGGGTTGCGTAAAATTCGGATCCAGGCGCATGCCTTTTTTAGCATTTTCGATTGCCCGTCCCGGCTGCCCAGAAAAGCTCAGTGCTTCTGCCAGCGCCAGAAATGACATTGCATCATTTGCATTCAGTTTGATTGCTTTTTCAGCTTCGTCAATTGACTCTTCAAAACGTCGATTGATCAGTAACATAGCCGATTTGGTACTATGCGCCAGTGGAGTAGGCTTTTTTAATGCCAGCTCTATCTCCTTGTTTGCACGTCTCCAACCTTCATGTGGAGTTCCATGGTTTTCATGCCATTTGAGTTCCCATGCTTTCCAGTAAATCAAAGCCAGTGCCGCATGCGCTCGTGAATTATCCGGGTCTAGCTCCAATGCTTTTGTAAAATGCGTTTCGGCAATGGCAAAATCATCCCGGGTAAACTTCCAGTACCTTTCCCAGCCTTTTAAGAACTCGTCATAAGAAGCAACATTGATTGTTTCATTGTTAGCAAGAGATAGTTGATCATTGTTTGTAAGTTGAATAGAAAGTGCTGCAGTGATTTTTTTCGTTACTTCATCCTGTACCTTAAACAGGTTTTCCATTGCTCCATCGTAGCGCTCGGCCCATACATTTTCACCTGTAACACTATCCATTAACTGCACGTTGATACGGAACTGTTTCTCATCTTTGCGCACGCTGCCTTGCAGGATATAGCGAACACCTAACTCCTGCGCTACTGATTTCACATCTATCGGCTTTCCTTTGTATTGAAAAGAAGAATTACGCGCAATAACAAACAGGCCTGACACATTCGATAAGTCAGTAATCAAATCTTCGGTAATGCCATCACTAAAATAAGTCTTTTCAGGTTCTTGATCAATATTGAGAAACGGCATGACAGCGACAGAAGGTGAATCGGGTAGCGCTAATGTGGGTTCAGGATTATGCAGTAAGATGTAATACAAGATAGTTAGTAATACTGCTATACCGGCAAACAATAAAAGCCAGCGACCTAGTTCTTTATCAGTACTTGTCTGTTTTAGCGCGGTTTGGCTAGCACTCGCCCCTGGCGTTAAGAGCTCTGCTGTTTGCACATTCGCAATCAATCGATAACCTTGTTTAGGAATCGTCTCGATCACTGACGGGTTTTTAGAATTATCCCCAAATGCCTTGCGCAATTTGATAACGGTATTGGTCACCGCATCATAACCAACAATCGTCCCTTGCCAGACAACATTTTCAAGCGCTTGCCGTGACACCACCTCGCCTTGTCTTTCAGCAAGAAACACTAAAACCTGCATTACTTTTGGTTCAAGTTTAACCCATTTCTTGCCTTTATTGATGCGCAAAGTATCCGGAGATACTTTCCATCCAGCCACGAACAAACTCTCATTATCTAAATGACTTGTAGATTCAACCTGTTCCACATTTTCCGTCATGGCAACCTATTTCCAAGCAAATATTTAACAACTTATACTTATAGAGTTTAATACATAAATGCAGTTAAGGTGATCTATGTAGTTTGAGGTTAATATACACCCCCCTACTTTTAAGCCCTTTTTAAACAAAAATAAATGATAGATACAAACCAAATACCCGTATGGTTTAACTACCCAGACTATGACTGGCAGAATAAACAGGCAGTGGTAATTGGTGCAGGTATTGCAGGCTGTCAAATTGCCTGGCATCTGACTCAACAAGGCTGGAAAATTACTCTTATCGAGCGGAATGAAAAAATCGCTAATCAAGCATCGGGAAATCCAGCAGGGGTGATTTCTCCTAAAATGACATCAAAACCCAGCGCTGGGGAAGATTTTTATACTCAGAGTTTCCAATACACTTTAAGCCAATTAGATCTGTTGCAAAAACAAGGATTAGAATGGCATAACTGCGGGGTATTACAACTAATGCACAATCAACGTGAAGAAAAGCGTTGGCAAGCACTGCAGGATAGAGATTTTAAGGATAGTTTTTTGCAATTAATTGATGAAGCGCAAACCAGTAAAATCGCCAATATTCCTCTATCCTACAAAGCTAGCTACTTCCCTCAAGCGGGATGGATTAACCCCGTTCACCTTTGTGAGGTCTTAAGTCGAGTTGATAACTGCAACACGCTGTTAGAAACCAAGGCAATACAATTAGAAAAGCAACAAAACCTTTGGCATATCTTAGATGAAAATGATAATTCAATTGCACAAGCAGAAGTAGTGATCATTGCAAATGGCAAGGATTTAACGCAATTTATGCAAACTCAGAATCTACCTAATATGCCTGTAGCCGGTCAAACTACCCTGGGAACTGCCAGTGAGTATTCGAAACAACTCAAAACAGTGATTGGTCATGAAGGTTATCTAACACCAGCTGACGTAAAATCTAATCAGCATACATTTGGGGCAACATTTGATAGAAACAATGATAATCCCCAAATCACAAAACAAGCTGACTCAGATAACCTCGCCCAATTAACTCAATATCTACCAGAGTTTGCTGATTCATTAATAGATACAAAAAGTGCCCACGCGGCTATTCGCCTTACAACTCCTGATCGTTTCCCCTACGCTGGTGCAATTCCAGACTGGGACTTTTATCTGTCACATTATGATGATTTACATCATGGAAGAAAGTGGAAGGAATACCCCAAGGCTGAGTACCAAAATGGTTTATTTGTACTGGGTGGTTATGGATCCCGTGGTTTAACTACCAGTGGTTACTGCGCGAAATTGCTCACCTACATCATCGTAAAAAAGCCTTTATCAAGTAAAGAAATGAATACACTGCAGAACCTACATCCAGCCAGATATTTGATCAGGCAATTAAAAGGCCTAAAAGTGGGGGGGTAGCTTTCTTAGGCTCGCCAAGAGCCAAGAAAGTCCATAGTAGATTCCTTATGGAATCTTCTATGTACAGCGGTGAAAATTCGACAAAAAATCTTTCAACATCAATCTGGTTCTATTCAACGAATATCAAAAGACCTATATACCTATATATTCCATAAGGAATTACCGAAGACTCCGCTTGAAATGTACTTCTTAGAAAATTTTCGATAAAGAAAAGGCACCCAAAATGGGTGCCCTCACTACGGTCTAACAACTAACTAACAACAATTTAAACACATCATAAGGAGAGTTATGAATTCAAATGTACTGCAACAAATAAAGCCTGATCACCTCTCATCAATAAAACAGCAAGCGGCTTATCAGCATTGGCTTTCTGGATCACTTTTTTAAGCTGCGATGGCGTTGCAATACTTTTACCACCAACACTCAAGATTATATCGCCAGAACGCATGCCCGCATTTTCTGCGGCGGAATCAGGCATTACTTTTGCAACCTTCACTCCTTGATCTTTGGTGATCAGTTTTTCTTTCTCAGCAGCGGTTAAATCTGTCACTGCCACACCTAAAGAACCTTTTTCTAAAGCCGCAATCTCTTCTGGCTCATCATTTTTGGACTTGAGTTTATCGATGGTTACATCAATCGTTTGAATCTTGCCTGCTCTAACAATTTCGATAGGGACTTTTTTTCCAATGGGCGTACTGCCAACCAATAGTGGTAGGTCATTGACCTCTTCAACTATTTTATTATCAAATCTCAGGATTAAATCACCCGCTTGCAACCCTCCCTTATCTGCAGGGCTAGAAGGAGAAACACTGCTAATCAAAGAACCCATGGTATCATCTCTACCCAGAGATTCAGCCAGTGCCTCGTTGATTCCCTGGATACCGACACCCAACCAGCCACGACTTACTTTGCCCGATGCCATTAGTTGATCTGTCACGTTCTTCACAATATTGATCGGGATTGCGAAAGACACTCCCATATAACCACCATTGCGGCTATATATCTGTGAATTAACACCCACGACTTGCCCTTTTAGGTCAAATAATGGTCCACCAGAATTACCCGGGTTTACTGCAGCATCAGTTTGAATAAAGGGAACATAAGTATCTGCTGGCAAACTTCTTGATAAAGCACTAACAATCCCTTGGGTTGCGGTGTAATCCAGACCAAATGGCGCACCAATAGCAACCACCCATTGGCCTACATCCAGTTTATCCGAATCACCAAAAGTAGCGGTTGGTAGTCCTTTGGCTTCTATCTTTAGCAGTGCGATATCACTGAGCTTATCCACACCAATGATTTTTGCTGTATGCTCGCGTTTATCATCAAGTTTAACCGTAATTTTATTCGCACTATCAATAACATGCGCATTGGTAACCACATAACCGTCTTCAGAAATAATGAAACCCGAACCATGAGTCTGTCCTCTGCGTCCGCCAAAATCATGTCCACGAGGCTGCTGTGGTAAGTTTTTGAATAAATCCCGGTATTGTTTTGGTAAACGTTCAAGCTGTTTTTCATCGAGTTGACTCAATGGATTACCCACTTTATTCTTTTCAGCCTTTACGCTGATACTAACCACAGAACTGCGGTTATTTTTTATCATTGTGGTGAGTTCAGGTAAACCTCCACCGACAGCAACTGTTGGCACTGCGGCTTTTGTTGAGTCTGCAAAAAGAGGGGCAGATGAAAGTGCATAAGTACTCATCGCTCCAATCAGTAACCCCATTGTTATGCTGAGTTTATGTTTTTTAAGTAAATTACTGTTGTCTTTAGTAACCAGTACTAAATCAGTACCCGTACTATTGCTTTTGATATTTCCGTTTTTCATTCTGTATTGCCCTATTCCTTTGAGTAATGACGATGCAAAAGTTAATACTGGGTTTAGCAGTCATTAACCGTTGAATGGAATGTACAATAAACAACATTACCAATTGCTATCTAGTAGATTAATTATTGTTAATATTCCTTTTTTTGAGTTGTTGTGTAATTAACACGAGACTAATATCCTTCTTATGCAAATATTGATTATCGAAGACGACACCCAAACGGCCAGGTTTATCCAGAATGGACTACAAGAAAGTGGCTTCGTAGTAGACCATGAAGCAGATGGTGAAAAAGGCTTAGCACAGGCGATGACCAATCAATACGATGCCTTGGTCATTGACCGCATGCTTCCAAATTTAGATGGTTTAGCTATTATTGAGCAACTTCGCGGTAGGGGTTTTAATGTGCCTATTCTAATCCTTAGTGCGCTTGGCGATGTCGACCAACGCGTGGAAGGGTTAAAGGCGGGTGGTGATGATTATCTGGTAAAGCCTTATGCTTTCAGCGAATTACTGGCCCGTCTGCAATCTTTGATGCGACGCACACAACCAAACCAGGAAGCAAATCAGTTACAAGTCCATGATTTAAAGATGGATTTACTCAAACGCAAAGTTACCCGTGGCAATCATATTATTGATTTACAACCCAAAGAATTTATTTTACTCGAAACCCTAATGCGCAATTCTGGCGAAGTTATCACCCGTACCATGCTTCTGGAAAAAGTCTGGGATTATAATTTCGACCCGCAAACCAATGTGATCGATGTGCATATCAGCCGTATCCGCGCAAAAATTGATAAAGACTATGATTTACCATTATTAAAGACCATTCGTGGATCAGGATATATTCTGGCAGCACCAGAGTTTGATGTAGATAGTCAACAAAAGTGAGTGTTTTTCGCCGAATACTGAATACCTCGGTATTTCGGGTATCTCTAGTCTATGCGGTTTTATTTAGCCTGATAGCTGCCGCCGCCCTGCTTTCGGTCTATAAAGTGGCTGAAAACCAGATTGAAGAGCAAATCGATCGTCGTCTTACTTTAGAAACTAACCTACTCTTAGAAAACTATAAAAAGCGCGCGGTAAAAGGACTGCTCGAAGACATCAAAATCTACAATAAAAAAGAAGGACGACCTTTCTATATCTATGCCTTAATCCACGAGAGCAAACTCGACCTGAAAACCTTTATTCCTGTGAATGAAGACACCATCACCAAACGTAATCAAACCTTTTCCAGCATTCCTCTTAGCGACATTATCGATTATGTCAATGATCGGTCCGAAGATGAAACCATCAGGGTACTACTTACATTGCTTCCTGGTGGTTACCAGTTATTAGTGGGAGCCGAACTGGAAGAAACCCAGCACTTACTAGATCAATTGTTCAAAGCAACGCTTATTGCAATTTCTATCATCTTTGCTTTATCCACCCTTATTGGTAGTTTGATGGCACGAAAAATGCTCAAAAGTATCAATGCAGTTACTAATACAGCAGATAATATTATCCAGGGTGATTTATCCCACCGTATTCCTGTAACTTCGCGCAATAGCGAAATAGATCGATTGAGCCTCTCATTAAATCATATGTTAGATCGAAATGAAGAGCTGATGCAAAGCATGCAACAGGTCACGAATAATCTCGCCCATGATTTGCGTAATCCACTGAATCGAATACGCCACCGGCTTGAATCAACACGTAATAAAAGCATGACTGATAGTGAATTCTCTGATTTCAATGAGGATACGATTGGTGATATTGATGGTGTTATCTCAACCTTCAACTCTCTATTAAGCATTGCTCAAATTGAATCTGGTGAATCACGCAAACACTGGGAACAGTTCCAGTTGAAATCCCTGCTAGATGACTTATCCGAATTATATGGAGTTGTCGCTAGCGAAAAGGGATTGAAATGGGAATACCAGATCGATGAATCACTCAGCCTGCATGGCAGCAAACAATTACTTGCTCAACTCTTTACCAATTTACTGGATAACGCCATCAAGTTCTCACCAGAAAATGGCTTAGTGAGTCTCAAAGCCACTGCCAAAGAGAGCAAATCCGGTAAGCAAATCGTAGTAACAGTCAGCGATAATGGTCCAGGTATACCTAGTAAAGAACACGAAAAAGTATTTAAACGTTTTCATCGACTCGATAGCGCTCGAAGTACCGAAGGTAATGGGCTTGGCCTAAGCCTGGTAAAAGCAGTTTCCGATTTACATGGTGCAGAAATCCACTTCAAAGACAATAAACCCGGGCTTAGTGTTTCTGTAATATTTGATAGCAGGAAATAAACGAAAAGTATAAAGTTAGACACCCTCGTACTTATAGGCACTTTTTTAAGAACTTTTATTGGAATAATAAAAACATGACTATTAGAAAATTCGAATCTCATCTACCAAACGTTCACCATACAGCATACGTTGATGAAACAGCATTAGTCAGCGGCGAAGTTGAAATCGGTGAGGATAGCTCGGTTTGGCCGATGACGGTGATTCGCGGAGATGTAAATTACATTAAAATTGGCAAGCGCACCAATATTCAGGATGCCTCTGTATTACATGTTACGCACGCCCCCAATGAGCATAGTGAGAAGATTGGTGCAACTCAAACTGGCTATGCATTAATTATTGGAGATGATGTCACTGTCGGCCACAAAGCGCTACTACATGCGTGTGAAATTAAAGACCGCGTTCTAGTCGGCATGGGCGCAATCGTTATGGACGGCACAGTGGTTGAAGAAGAAACAATGATTGCAGCGGGAAGTGTTGTTCCACCAAGAAAAACACTAGAAAGTGGATATTTGTGGGTTGGAAATCCTGCGAGAAAAATGCGTGAACTCACGGTTAAAGAAAAAAAATATTTATCGTATTCAGCTGAGCATTATGTGCGGCTTAAGGTTAGAACTGAAAAGTAAAGAAGCGGCTAACTTAAAGATATTTTCTTTCATTAAATCCAGTTAAAACAGGAATAATTAACAAAACTATCGAAAGTAAAATCATTACATTCCAACCGCCCCGTTTGTAAGCAAAGCCTGCGGCAGTTATTCCCAGACCACCGCCAATATAATAGAACAAGACAAACAATGCGTTCACTCTGCCATGGCCACTGAATAATTTTTTATTCAGTGCGCCAACAGCCGCAGCGTGAATCATTAAGAACCGTATACACAAACCAATCAATCCCATGACTATGGCAAGCACAGACTGCATTAATATGACCAATAAGGAGATACCCAATAAGAGTGATCCTAATAGCATATTATTGCCACTACCGAAACGATTACTCAATCTGCCAGCTGTTGGCCCCATAAAATACCTGTGATATAAACCAGAAACACCAAGGTAATGCTATCGGTCGAGAAATTAAACGGGTCGCTTTCCAGTCTAAAAGGTAAATTCGACAGTGCAAGAGCCAGTATGATCGCAGAAATAGAGAATGAAACCATCACCAGATCAACAGAAAATTCTTCCTGCAAAATGGGTATAACTGGTTGTGTGAGATACACATTGGTAAAAGATGCTGATACCAGAGCAAACACAATAATTTTAGTTCGAAAATATGCCGTGTCAGTCATTGTCTATTCTTTTTGTAGAGTTAGAAATGAAGGAATCAAAGATTAAAAATTATAGGAGAATATTCGTAAATAGTGCGAATCAAAAATAGTAATAAGAGGAGATATAATTCCAACAAACAAAGACCAAAAAAACTTTAGTAGAAGTTAGGGCTCTTCTTCCGCAGGTTTAGTTAACGCTATTTCTATTGCCTCAATGATTTTATTGGGATCAGCCTGCGCATGCAGTTCACAATGAAATTTACCATCCCGATACAAGAACATTGTTGGTAAATGAAATACACCAAATTCATTTACCAAAGCAGCGGCTTTATCCGCTTTTATTTCAAATGCAACAAAATCATGGAAATGATCCAAAAAACATTGAAATTCAACATCCAATAGGGATTTCAAATGGTGGCATGAAGCACAGTGCGGGCCGGAAAAAAACACCAATGCGATTCCATCTAAAGTAGATAAAACCTCGTGGATACTAAACTCATCTAATTCAGCGACTCTATTCATTTGTCTATTAAACACACATTTCATGAAAACATAAATAACACCCCCCTACTTTTGGGCATTATTTATTCAGCGTTATTGTTTCCATTATTTTTAAATCAAACGCTTAATAAATGTGGAAAAGGTTCATAAATTATTGAAATAGTTATCAATTGTAAAGTTTCGTAAATATCCTTTAAATTAGTGATTCAACTGCTATTATCTGGGAGTAGGCTTTTAAATTAATGAAAACTATTCGCATAAAATCGTATAGGATTTCATTCACACAAGGATACATCATGAAAAAACAAACCATACTTTTAGCTTGCTTAGCTGCAGGTGGTCTTTTATTAACTGGCTGCTCTAACAATGCTCAAACTGGAGCTTTAGTAGGCTCATTAGTAGGTGCCGGACTCGGTAAAGCAACTTCTAATCATCGCGACAAACGTGCAGTCATAGGCGGTGTTCTTGGTGGTATTGTAGGTTCTGCGATTGGAGCAGAAAAAGATAGGGCAAATTATAATCGTGCTGCTAATAATCAAGCAAGTTACACAACACCTTATTACCAGAATGACACCGCGAGTAAAACGGTAACGCAGCATCCATCTGTTTCGCATAAGCACGGTAATAGAACTCATTCGCACCCTGGTGGGGCTGGCACTCACCAGCATAACTACAATCAGCAAGCGACTCAAACTAGTCAGGTCCCTCAACAAGTGGTGGTTAGTCAGCCAGAATATATCTATGTAGAAAGAGCTCCAGCCTACTACTACCCTCCTGTAACTACTTCTATCGTTTTAGGTTTAGGTTACTATGGTGGTTATAGTCGTGGCTATAACAGACGTTATAATCGACACAAACGTTTCAGACATCACAATCGTGTACGTCACCTTAGACGTCACTAATTATCTATAATTTTTACTAAACTCAAAAGGAGCACATATTGTGCTCCTTTTGAGTTTGGCTTTCCTCTTTTATTCATACTGGCACTATACCTATACAAAGGCATAACAAACTCTGTTGTTTGGCTTAAAATCAGACCATATTTTCAAAATCACTGAAATACCAAACATAACTAGAACCGATAGTTTCTTTGTGATTTTATTACGCAATTTATTATAAAAACCATAACTAAAGAATTACAAATGAAACCCATAAGCTATTGAAATAACTTCCAATTGTAAAGTTAGGTAAAGTTATTACGGATTCAAAAATTAGCTGCTACATTATCACTATATGTAATTTATTGAATGAATAAATGAATGAATGGATTATTTATATAATTGATTAGTTCTCTATTTAAATAGCATTATTGAATGCTTTATTAGAGTTTGATTCACATAAGGATATATTATGAAAAAACAAATGATATATTTAACACTCGTGTTAACAGGCTCGGTATTTATGAGTGCCTGTTCTACGAATGCACAAACTGGTGCACTAGTTGGATCTTTAGTGGGTGCTGGTATTGGAAAATCTACCGCAAATCATCGTGATAAACGCGCTGTTATTGGTGGCGTTGTTGGAGGCATAGTGGGTTCTGCAATCGGTGCTGAACAAGACCGTGCAAACGCATACAATAATTCAGCGCAATACAACCCGACCTATTCGGCACCTGTGCAGCAACCTCGTCAAGTGATTTTAAACCGCCAACCTGAATATGTTTATGTTGAACCATACTACCCAATCAGCGCAACGATTGTTATAGGAAATACTTATTATCACAAACCAAGGCATGACAGACGCCATCATCGTGTGCGTTATACTCGACGCTACTAATCATCAATTAAATATCCGAGTTTAGTATGTCGGATTAATATGCCAAGTCTAATATAAGGTGCCTTTAACACTTGTTTTTGGTTTGGCTTTTTTATTGCTTTATATTAGTTATTATTAAGTCACCCCCCACCTTCAGGGGGTTTTTTATATGCGTATTTGCAGCACTTTTTGCACCAGCAAACCTGCAATCAAACCCCAGAATACAGCACCAATTCCAAAGAAAACGACACCAGAAACAGTAACAAGAAAAGTGACCAGAGCTGCTTCTCGATGCGATGGCTTTTCTAAAGCAATCGCCAGACTATTACCTAGTGTTCCGATTAAAGCCAAACCTGCCAATGGAAGAATCAATGCTTTTGGACTCATTGAAAACAAGGCAACAACGGTTCCACCAAACAAAGCCGCAATTAGATAAAACACACCCGCACTCACTGCTGCCAAATAGCGTGTATCGCGATTAGGATCTGCATCTTTTTCCATACAGATCGCAGCAGTAATAGCGGCCAAATTAAAGGCAAACCCGTCAAATGGTGCGAGCAACATGGTTTTTATACCCGTAGTGGAAATAATCGGAGATAAAGGTGGTTTGTATCCAGCCGTATGCATGGTCGCAATACCGGGCATATTCTGCGAAGACATGGTGACAATAAATAATGGTATTCCAATACTGATTAATGTAGTTACTGAAAAAGCGGGTATCGTGAAAACAAATGATGCGATTTCAAAGTCCAGCTCTTTGCTAATAAATAAACTCATACTCCAAGCTGTAAGAGCGCCAACAACTAACACTAGTGGAATCGCATACAAGGGAAAAAGGCGTCTTGTAATAAAATGATAAGCCGATACACGTCGCAGCCATACCCAGGCCAAGCGCCAATAACCATGAGTTAATTAGAGCTTGATCAGCTACGGCTGCATTCGCCGCCTGAAATACAATCGCCACAGAGCTGGTATAACCAACTATTACCGCGATAAATCCAGAACTAATGTGACTGAGTTTCAAGGAAAGTAAAAATTTAAACATGCGGGAACCCAGAACTATTCAGTCTCGATTGTAAGCCAAAAGCTTAGTGAATTAATCAGAAAAAATAAAGTTATGATGGGATCTGCTTGAATTTTCGACCCAAATACATTCCGGTTGCTGCCCACAACATAGCAATAAAAGCACCCACACCAGCCACAGCTGCGAGACTTAATCCCAGACCCTGAGTCAATGCTGTAAAGGCCCAGGCATTCAACATATCACCGCCACGGTAGATGATGATATCGATTACAGGTTTGGTTTTAAATCGAACCTGTCGACTCACTACAGTAAATAACATTTCCCGCGCTGGACGTGTGACGGCGTAATTACCTGCCCTGCGGATTACTTGAACTGCTATTACAACACCGACAATAGGCGCGAAAGCCAGCAATAATAAACCCGCAGCAATCAACATGGGCACTGTAGCCAGGGTGAATGAGAGCCCAAATCGTTTTGCGATTCTTCCCGTGGCAAAAACAGCAATTAACACCGTCAGGGTGTTTACTACCAAATCCATACTCGACCAAATTTGTGTTCGTGTTTCCCGATCATAGTCAACAAGTAGGTTTTTCAATTCAAAATAGACAAATGAACTGATTGATGTGTATAGCAGAATAAACACCGCGATCATTATCAAATAAGGACTTTTAAGAAAATCGTTAATACCAGAAAATAGATTGCCCCCGATAACATCAGTGCTGTTACTCGAGCTATTATTGTTATCAATTTCAAGATCACTGAGTTTGAGTTTTTGCAGCCAAATACTGAGTGGTATAGTCAATACTAACAAAGCACTAGCAATCAGTAATAAATTGTTTGTCCCGATATTAGTCGCGAGGAAAGTAGGAATACTTGGACCCACTATCGCTCCAACACTCGCCCCGGCACCGATAAAACCGAATAAACGCGTGGCTTGCGGTCGGGAGAAAATATCCGACATCAAACTCCAGAATACCGAGATATGGAATAAACTGAAAACGCTAATCCACACATAAAAGGATTTATCCAGCAACACGGTATCTGCGCTTAATTGAGTGCCCAGATAAAACAGCATAAAACTGAAAGAAAAGAACGCATACACAAAGGGTACGAGTTGTTTGTAACGAACTCGGCTAATCAAACTGCTGTATAAAGAAACCGTAATGACGCTAAAGAAAAAAGTTAGCGTCCATAAAAAGCTAACCTCAACGTCGCTCCAGTCACTCGCCATCGCATCACGGACAGGACGCAGAATGTAATAACCCGCCATCAGGATAAAAACCAGCAAGAACGAGGCTAAGGTTATGCGGATTTCATGGGGCTTTATATCACTCGCAAGATTCAAAAATCGTTGAATGGGATTAGTCGCTTTTTCATTTTCACTCATAACTATTAACGGTTATTGTCAGTTATAAGCTATTAAAATACTTGAGCATTTCTTTTCTTTGTGCAGCATCTGGCAGACGACCAAAATTGGCCTGCATATTATCTACCATATGCTTGGCTTTAGAGGTCGCGGGTATAGCACAGGTAATATCAGGATGACCCAGAATAAACTTAAGGTAAAACTGACCCCAGCTCGTGCAATCTATCTCTTTTGCCATTTCTGGTAAAGCCTTCCCTTTGCTTTTACGAAACAAAGAACCACGCTGATAAGGCCGGTTAATCATAGTAGCGATACCTTTATCTCTCGCCACTGGAAGGATTTCTCGTTCTGCATCCAGATTAGCGATGTTGTAACTAAACTGGACAAAATCGATCGGCTCATTTTTCATCACCTGAATAAATTCGTCATGATCACGACCATGCGAGGTAGTGATACCGATATACCTCACTTTTCCTTCTTTCTTCCAATTCTTCAGTGTATCTAGCTGAGTCCTCCAATCCACCAGATTATGCACCCCGATAAGGTCAAAGTACTTCACATTCATACGGCGAGCAGATTGCTGCATATCAGCGATTCCCTGTTCACGACCTGACGTCCAGACTTTAGTGGCGGCAAATACTTTGGGGTGATTCGTCATGCTTCGCAAAACATCACCTACCCGTGCCTCAGCACTACCATACATAGGAGAAGAATCGATCACCATCCCTTTGGCAGCAAAGAAGGCTTTGATGACTGCGGTCAGTTTAGCCAAACTTTCAGGGTCATTATCAGTGTTAAATGTACGTGAAGTTCCCATACCTATGACTGGCAACAATTCACCCGAACTGGGTATTTTTCGCTGAATCAGCTGAAGCTTGGATGTTGCATTATCTGCGAATAACTCACTCACTGGAACGGCCAGCATTGCTGCCGCTAATTTTAGAATCTGACGACGTGTAATCATGAAATGCCCCTCTCTTTTATAACTAAGTAATGATTGATAGATATAAATTCTAGACCAGAATCATTAAAATTTGTTCAGCTAATTTTATTTTAAATTCACACCCCCTACTTTTGAATGATATTACGTTTTTGTACTTTGAAAACGTAAATAGAATTTATGCTTTGCGATGAGGGTTTTTTCTTATTTAAAAGAAAACCTTGTCCTTCGGGCTGTCGTCGCTCCGCTCCTACGCTGTCTATGAAGTACATCCATGTACTTCACCTGTTCGAGGCAGTTTCGTTGCTCTCAACTGTTCAAATTATAAAATCCACGGGCAAGCCCTCTCGCTAAACGCTCGCCTTTCTCGTCCCTCGAAAGCGGGGTTATTGATAAGGCTGTTTCTTTACCCTTTTCGCCCCAAGGGGCGGGAATAAAACCCCAAGGGATTAAAGGTGAATTTGTCGGTTGCGTCTCGGCTTAGCACTTTTCCAAAAATAGCATTTTATTTACAATCATTCGAAATTTCTTTGCTGAACTTATTTCAAAATAACTTATCAACAACAAGGGTGTACCCATGAAAAACATACTAATTCACATTATTCATTAGCGTCAGTGCACTAACGAGCTTACCTACTATAGCTGATGAAGACAAACCCTTGGGGTTTTTTGTCACTAGTGTTGGCTCTGGCAAGGGCAGTTGTCTTGGCGGGCTTGAGGGGGCAGACGCACATTGTAAAAAACTGGCTGAAGCATCCGGCGAAAATAAACGCGAGTGGCGCGCCTACCTAAGCACCGAAGAAAAAATACAAGCGAGGCATCAGTGCACGCGATCGCATTGGCAATGGTCCCTGGTATAATGCCAAAAGTATTCTTATTGCAGAAAACCTTACCGACCTTCACCTCTACAACAAGACTATCCTGAAAGATACCGCACTGGATGAAAAAGGCATAATGGGTAATGGTCGCGGGGACAAGCCTAATCGCCATGATATTCTAACTGGCAGCATGGAGGATGGTACTGCATTTTTTCCGGATGATGAGAACCATACCTGTAATAACTGGACGAGTAGCGATGCAGGTTCCGCAATGGTAGGACACCATGACCGTCATGGCGGAGGAAATACATCATGGACCGCAGCACATGGTTCGCGCGGTTACAGTATGGATGCTTTGGCGGCAACCGGTGGCAGCGGACTTTTCTATTGCTTTGCAGCTGATTGATTCACTGTAATAAATCATAAATTGTAAATATGAACTCAAGTTTTAAAGCTTGAGTTCATATCTGAATCTCAAAAACCCCTCACTATCTTAGTTACCCATCATGCCCAATCACGGTATATCAAGATAAAGGCTTCCACCATTTAGCATTGATTTCTTTTAACCCCGCTTGTTTAAATACAATACGGGCTTCAGTTTTATCCGAGTGATTAAGAAACGAGCCTAATTCAAAATGTAATTTTGAATCAGATAAACTTAGTTCAATAGGTTCGGAGGGCTTTTCTGGCTCAGCAACGAGAATAAACGTTTCTGGTCTATCCATCTTTAAAGTACGTTCGACACTGTGCTTTCCAGTTTCAATCAGTACATGCTGATCGCCAATCGTAATCACCTGCTTTTCATAGGTTTGATTGCAAACCTTGTACATGAAATAAGCAAATAGGCCGACATCCAGTCCAGCAAAAGGTAATACCAGATAGCCGCCAACCAGGCTCCAACCCACACCTATCATCAACACAAACAAACTCACTGCAACGATCACCACTTTCGTCTGGCGCATTGATGCCGATCGATTAGGCGAAAGTGTTATTTTGGTATCTGATTGATTTGATTGAGTAACTATCATTGCTCGACGAATAAGTGGGTTAGCCAAGGAGCTTGTCCTAGAACTGATTAGTCTACTGCGAAAAAGCTATTCTGATCAGAATGTCTGCTGATTTTCATCGAATAGAACAACTATTCACTGAAAATAATCAAAAATTCCGTTTCAAAATTGCTTTCTCTCGCTACGACTACAGTTCTAGGACAAACTCCTTGTCGAACATTCTATGTGGCTTAAGTCTAAAAGTACAATAAACTCACAAGGGGTTTTTCTATTTCAGAAAATAGTAAGCTATTTCCAATCCACATTAATTGCACCATTAGAGTTACGCTCTATGGATTGATTAGAGATATCTTTACTGGTTTTGGGAGGGTTCACTGTTGGTGAAACTTTTAGCACGATCAGCCAAAGCACATAGAAAGTAATAAAGACTGTAACCAACATAACCAGTAAGCGTTTTAATTTATGTATCACACCTAATCCTTAGCTGTAGTTCTCTACTTTTTTTTTATTCTTTTTCTTCAATCCAGTTCATCTGGATCGATTCAAGAATTTTCTCATTGGATTTTTCAGGATCATCTTCAAAATTTTCCAAGGCACAAACCCAGGCATGCAGATCGGTAAAACGAATGTACTGAGGATCAACATCAGGATGAGCTTCATCAAGCTCGATAGCGATATCTAGCGTGTCTGTCCATTTTAACTGCATTTCAAATCCCTCTGTTTACAAAAAAGTGCCCAAAAGTGGGGGGGTGCTTCGACAAGCTCAGCAGAACTGTACTTTTTAATGTTATTGCTAATGTTTTGTTACTAATATTATTGCGATAGCTTAATTAATCAGGATTTTTCGTTTAGATCAAGGCGGTTGCTTAAATACAAGCTCGAAGCGTACATTTAGTACGTGAGAGTTTGTATTTAAGCGACCAACGCCGAGATAGACGAAAAAGACAATTAATTAGTGGTTTTCGGACACCATGTTTATAGTGTACTTCGGTATTTCAATCACCAAATCCTCATCAGCCACTTTAGCCTGACAACTTAAACGCGAATCCGGGTCTACACCCCAGGCCTTATCTAAATAATCTTCTTCTAAATCTGTCGCTTCTTCTAAAGAATCAAAACCTTCGCGCACATAAACATGGCACGTAGTGCACGCACAGGATTTTTCGCAAGCATGTTCGATCTCGATATCATTTTTTAATCCGGCATCACAGAGTGTTGTCCCTGTTTCAACTTCAATTACTTTACCTTCAGGACATAGTTCTTCGTGAGGTAGGAAAATAATCTGTGGCATTGCGCTTTAACTCTCTAATTTTTTATTTGTTGAACTCTTCAATATTGTGACCAGCCATAGCCTTATTTACATTGTCGTCCATACGGCGTGCGACGTAAAATTCAGCTACTTTTTCCATGTTTTTAATCGCAGTTTTTACTACCCCGGCATCTGTGCTGGTGTGCTTTGCTTCCATTAACTTTGAACGTGCGACTAGCAGTGTTTGCTTTTCTTCTTCATTGAGCATTTTCTCTGCATCTGCCGCCATCGCTGAATCTAATGCTTCTAGAGTACGATCTGCTTCAACTAATTGTTCGCGTAATTTACGCGCTTCCATATCGGCTTTAGCGTTATCTATTGAATCACGAAGCATACCTTCGATTTCGGTATCGGTTAGACCATAAGAAGGTTTAACCTCTACCCCAGCTTTGGCGCCGGTAGTCTCTTCTTCAGCATGTACATTCAACAAACCATCAGCATCAACCTGAAAGGTGACTTTAATCCGCGCTGCACCTGCAACCATTGGAGGAATACCTTTTAAGGCGAATTTAGCCAAGGAACGATTCTCTTCAACGGTTTCACGTTCACCTTGCACAATATGCACGGTCATTGCGGTT
Source organism: uncultured Gammaproteobacteria bacterium (assembly GCA_963760355.1). Lineage (GTDB taxonomy): Bacteria > Pseudomonadota > Gammaproteobacteria > Thiotrichales > Thiotrichaceae > Cocleimonas. Next base: position 72,186 of record CAVXCT010000024.1, read on the forward strand.
TGATTATCTTTAAAGGTTGTGAATTCCTGGGCACGAGTGATTGGAATCGTGGTGTTTCTGGCGATAACTTTTTCAACCAATCCACCGTAAGTTTCTAAACCCAGTGAAAGTGGAATCACATCAAGTAACAGCATCTCTGCGTCGGGCTTATTACCTGCTAAAACATCCGCCTGTAACGCTGCACCTATCGCAACAACCTTATCTGGATCTATATCAACCAAAGGTGGTTTCTCGAAAAATTCACCGACCTTTTCACGAACTACTGGCACGCGTGTTGAACCACCCACCATCACCACATCGTGTATTTGTTCTTTATTCAAACCCGCATCACGTAACGCTCTGCGACAAGCCATTAAGGTCTTTTTAACCAATGGCGCAACCATCTCATCAAACTGGCTACGACTCAAAGTGCCCTGCCAGTCTTCCAGGCTTACCTTGACTTCATCATTTTCCGTCAACGCTTCTTTTACGCGGCGCGCTTCTATCATTGCCTGACGGTGAATTTTGGTATTATGGGTATCTTCTAGCAAAGCATCTTCTAGTATCCACTCAGCAATGGCATGATCAAAGTCATCACCACCGAGTGCAGAATCGCCCCCAGTAGCCATTACTTCAAATACACCCTTATTCAGTTTTAAAATCGAAATATCAAAAGTGCCGCCACCAAAATCGTAAACAGCAATGATTCTTTCGGATAGTTCGTCTTTTTGATCTAAACCATAAGCCACTGCCGCAGCGGTAGGCTCATTCAGTAAACGGAAAACTTTTATATCAGCTAAACGCGCTGCATCTTTCGTCGCCTGGCGCTGGGCATCATCAAAATAGGCAGGTACGGTTATTACGGCGCCTTTTAGCTCACCACCCAAAGATTCTTCCGCACGCTGTTTAAGGCTTTTTAGAATTTCAGCAGAAACTTCTATGGCGGTTTTATTGCCAGCGACAGTTTTAATTTGCGGTACATTTGAATGCTTGTGCAAACTACTAGAGTCAGTGGCAAACTCGTGAGGTAAAGTCCCACCAAGAGTTTTTAAATCTTGAATACCACGCCCTAAAAGACGTTTTGCCGACGAAATAGTATTTTGTAAATCTTCTAGTTGATTATCCTGTGCTTTTTTACCGACTTCAGTTTCGCCGTTCTCCAGGTAACGAACCACTGAAGGCAAAAGCGCATTTCCGTCAGAATCGCATAATATTTCTGCAGTGCCACTGAGCACACTTGCAACCAGGGAATTAGTTGTACCTAAGTCAATACCCACAGCGAGTCTATGCTCGTGAGGAGCTGTAGACATTCCGGGTTCTGATATTTGTAATAGTGCCATAGCGCGGGGATTTTAATCTATAAGTTGTTGTATTAGAACATTTCATCTTCGAGTTTTTCTGTCAAAAACTTTACCTCTTGACACAAACGCTCGAAAAATTTCATCTTCAATACATCTTCTTTGGCTTCTGCGTATTTTTGCGCTTCAAAGTTTGCAACGAAATGTTCTTTTAAAGTATCCATCTGAGATTCAACATCATGTGCAATATCGTCAACTCTGGCTATTGGGTCATTAGCATTGGGGACATCTTCCAGCGCTTCGCGCATTTCCATTTGATGCATCAGGAATAGTCCATCTCTGGTGGTATCGATTTCATCATCAAAATCAACCCCATGTAACGTGAGCATATAACGTGCGCGCAATCGGGATGATTTCAGTGTTTCATTTGCTTCGTTGATTAAACCAGTTGTTTGAACAGCAACTCGACGTTGTTGTTCATCATCATTTACAAAGCGATCTGGATGGTATTTTGCCTGTAACTCGCGAAAGCTTGAAGCGAGCACTGAAGGATCAATTTCATATTCTTCAGGCAAACCAAATAACGCAAAGTAACTTTTTTTAAAGTCGAGCATATGAATATATTAAAGTGCCGGTAAGTGGGGAGGTGTATTTACAATTGAAAGCTATACAGTAAAGCTTTCGCCACAACCACACGCACCACTTTCATTCGGATTAGTGAATTTAAAACCTTCATTAAGACCTTCTTTGGTAAAGTCCATCTCAGTCCCATCCAGGTAAACCAGACTTTTAGGGTCTACGATAATTTTGATGCCATGATCTTCAAAAACCTCATCATTTTCTTCGATCTCGTCTGCAAATTCCATCACGTAAGCCATGCCAGAACACCCATGGGTTTTAATACCCAGACGCAAGCCAACACCTTTGCCCCTATTGGCTAAAAAGGTATTTACTCGATCTGCTGCAACGTCGGTCAATGTAATGGCCATAATCTAATCCTTACTATCTTTTGTAGTTTTAAGCCTATGCCTTATGCTTAGCTACTTGTTGCTTCTAATGCTGCTTAGACTGATAGTCTTCTATCGCTGCTTTGATAGCATCCTCTGCTAATACAGAACAGTGTACTTTAACGGGGGGTAATTCTAGTTCTTCTGCGATATCCGTATTTTTGATCGCCTGAACTTCATCAAGTGATTTACCTTTAACCCATTCAGTCAAAAGACTAGATGATGCAATAGCAGAACCACAACCGTAGGTCTTGAATTTCGCATCTTCAATAATGCCGTCAGAACCTACTTTAATCTGTAATTTCATTACGTCACCACAAGCTGGAGCGCCAACCATACCCGTCCCTACTTCTTGAGAATCTTTGTCCATCGCGCCAACGTTGCGTGGATTTTCGTAATGATCTATAACTTTTTTACTGTATGCCATGATTACTTACCTGGTTAAAATTTAAAATTCTAATAACTATTCGATATATTTAACGACATTGTTTAGTTATTAATGTGCGGCCCATTCAACCGTATTCAAGTCAATACCATCTTTATACATATCCCAAAGTGGCGATAGGGCGCGTAATTTTTCTACTGCTGTGCGTGTTTGTGCGATGGCGTAATCTACTTCTTCTAATGTAGAGAATCGACCAATACTAAAGCGCAATGAGCTGTGTGCAAGTTCGTCGTTACGACCTAGTGCACGTAAAACATAACTTGGTTCCAGTGATGCGCTGGTACAGGCAGAACCTGAGGATACCGCGATATCTTTCAATGACATCATTAAACTTTCACCTTCAACAAAGTTGAAACTGATGTTTAAATTACCTGCTACACGATGCTCAAGATCACCATTTACGTATACTTCTTCCATATCTTTGAAGCCATCGTATAAACGATTACGTAGCATTAACATGCGATCATTTTCAGTCGCCATTTCTTCTTTTGCAATGCGAAACGCTTCACCCATACCAACAATCTGATGAGTTGCCAATGTACCTGAACGCATACCACGCTCATGTCCACCACCGTGCATTTGTGCTTCGATTCGAACACGCGGCTTACGACGGACGTAAAGTGCACCAATACCTTTAGGGCCGTATATTTTGTGTGCTGAGAAACTCATAAGATCAACCTTGAGCTCCTCTAAATCGATGGGGACTTTACCTGCACTTTGTGCCGCATCCACATGAAAAATAATTTTATTTTCACGACAGATTTCACCGATTGCGGCAATATCCTGAATCACACCGATCTCATTGTTTACATGCATTATTGAAACAACAGTTGTGTCATCACGCAATGCCGCTTTGAAGACTTCAATATCCAGTAAACCATTGTCCATTGGATCAAGGTAAGTAACCTCAAAACCTTCGCGTTCTAATTGACGACAGGTATCCAGCACCGCTTTATGCTCGGTTTTAAGTGTGACAATGTGTTTACCTTTGCGAACATTAAAATGTGCTGCACCTTTGATAGCAAGATTATTTGACTCGGTTGCACCACTGGTCCAGACGATTTCACGCGGATCAGCATTGATCAGGTCAGCAACTTGCTTACGTGCTGTTTTAACGGCTTCATCCGCTGTCCAGCCAAAAGTGTGACTACTTGATGCCGGATTTCCGAATGCGGTATCTATGGTCAAATACTGAGCCATCTTATCCGCAACGCGTTTGTCAGTTGGCGTAGTCGCTGAATAGTCCATATAAATTGGGGTTATTAAATTACTCATTGTTTATCCTATTAGTTCTCGCACTGTTTACTTTTTACTTTGTTTGTTTTGTTTAAAGAGAATCTGGTAAGTTAATACGCGTCTCTTTACGCTTTGAATTTTGTCTTGCTGCAACTTCAATTACATCACTTTTATCCATCATGTCCTGCAATGAAATATCGTCAAGAAATGACTGGATTCTGTTACTTAAATCCATCCATAAATTATGGGTCAAACAACGTTTATTATCTTCATTACAACCTTTCACTGCGTTACCACAGTTGGTTACATCAAGATTCTCATCAACTGCCATAATAATGTTTGAAATCGCAATTTCATCCGGAGCCCTACTAAGGCTATAGCCTCCTCCCGGACCTCGCATACTTTTCACTAAACCTTGTCTACGCAGTTTTGAAAATAGCTGTTCAAGGTAAGACAATGAAATACTTTGGCGTTCTGAAATTTCAAGCAAGGATACGGGGCCTCTATCACTATTTAGTGACAGGTCCAGCATTGCTGTAACTGCGTAACGTCCTTTAGTCGTGAGTTTCATATCTTTTCTCGCGTTGCTAATCTCGAATTGAAGATCAAACAGTCGACTCCAATAAAAAAGTTGGGGGTTTCAATCAAGAGCCCTTTTTGCCCCTTAATTTAAACCAGATAGTAAAATACCTGATCATTATAGTCAAGTATTACTACGCTTAGTAATGTAATTAATCAGCTGGCCGTAAAGCCCTATATAGGAGGCTTTACGTCGCTTTTAACTATTAATTTCTTCTTTTTTTTCTGAATCACAGCCATCCAGTTCCACATCTTTTAGACCGGGTAATGGCTCAAAGTCGAAGTCACTGCCTAGATGCTGCAACTGGGTGCACATTTTGTCCATACGGTCTTCCATTTTATGGATATGGTCTAACATTCTGTTGACCGCATTAGCAACCGGATCCGGCATATCCTGGGTTGCACCGTAGGCATCAAAACCCATTTTACTAGCTACTTCAGCGCGTTGCACAGCATCCTCATCCTCACGTCTGATAACTTCTCGACCTGGTACGCCAATTACTGTGGCATTCGCAGGTACTTCTTTGACAACAACTGCGTTAGAACCGATACGTGCACCATCATTAATCATAATAGGCCCAAGTATTTTTGCACCAGCTCCCACTACAATGTTGTTACCCAAAGTTGGATGACGTTTTCCCGGATTCCAGCTAGTACCACCCAGAGTCACCCCGTGATAAATAGAGCAATCATCGCCAATTTCAGCGGTTTCACCGATAACAATACCCATACCGTGGTCGATAAAAAAACGTCTGCCGATGACTGCGCCAGGATGGATCTCAACACCTGTAAATAAACGCGCCACATTCGACAGGATACGTGCTAGCCACTTAAATCCCTTATTTGATAAAGCATGACTTAAGCGATGCATAATAATAGCAAGTACCCCAGGAGAGGTTGTTAATATTTCAAAGGTATTTCGCGCAGCGGGGTCGCGCTCAAATACAACTGAAATATCTTCTTTAATTCTTGAAAACATGTTTCTACCAACTATTTATATCGTTAGAGTTTTATAATATGTGGATTCTATAATACTTTGCTTTAAAGTATGTGATTACCTTGTACAGAGTGCGAGATATTTGCCGTATATATAGAAGCAGGAACAGATACTAAAGATGAAAAAATTTGATGTGATCATAATCGGCGCAGGCGCGGCAGGCCTAATGTGTGCCATAGAAGCAGGCAAACGGGGTCGTTCTGTTTTAGTGCTGGAAAAAGCCGAAAAAATCGGCAAGAAAATCCTGATCTCTGGTGGTGGCCGTTGCAACTTCACCAATATGTATACCGAAGCTGATAATTTTTTATCTGGCAATCCGCACTTCTGTAAATCAGCCTTATCTCGCTATACACCCTGGGATTTCGTTGCATTGCTGGAAAGCCACGGACTGAGCTGGACAGAAAAAACACTTGGTCAGCTTTTTTGTGATCAGAAATCAAAAGCAGTGGTACAGCTCTTACACGATGAATGCGATAAAGCGGGCGTTACCATTCAGCCATCTTCTGAAATTATTTCTATCAAAAAGGATGATGAGTTTCTGGTTGCCAGCGAAACAGAAAACTATGCCTCTGAATCTTTAGTCATAGCCACCGGTGGGCCTTCAATCCCTAAAATGGGTGCTACTGGTTTTGCGCTACAGGTGGCTGAAAATTTTGAGATTAAAACTGTGCCTTTCTCCCCTGCATTAGTGCCCTTTGTTTTCAAAATTGAAACATTAGACGCTTTTATTAAAGACCTATCGGGTATCTCTACTTTTGTCGAAATAAGCGCTGTTAAACAAAACAATGAAAATATGGGTAAAAGTGGGGGGGTGTGCTTCGACTCCGCTCAGCAACCGGTTCAGCTACGTTCAGCAGGACTGTCTTTTAAAGAAGCAATATTATTTACCCATCGCGGTATTAGCGGTCCTGCAGCATTACAGATTTCTTCCTATTGGAAACTGGGCGATCAGATTTCTATCAACCTATTTCCGGATTTCGATTTACTCCAATGGTTAAAAAAACAACAAACCGAACACCCACAGGCTGAATTAAAAACCATCTTGAATTACAAACTGCCCAAACGCCTGGCGGAAAAACTCTGTGAACACATTATTGACCCTGAGTTTAGCGATAAAACAATGCGCCAATTTAATGTGTCTGAACTAGAAAACATTGAGCAACAACTCACACAATGGAAACTGCTGCCATCGGGTACAGAGGGCATGCGAACCGCAGAGGTTGCTTTAGGCGGCGTCGATACGGATGAATTATCTTCTAAAACCTTTGAGACCAGGAAAGTCAGCGGACTCTATTTTATTGGTGAAGCGGTCGATGTTACAGGTCATCTGGGTGGTTTTAATTTCCAGTGGGCCTGGGCTTCGGGATGGTGCGCTGGACAATTCGTCTGAGTTTTTTTACAGGCTTTAGGCAAATCACAACCACCTATCCCAAAAGCGGTTGTTCGTCGAAGAAAACAAGGTAGCATTGCTTTAGTTAACACAATATAAAACAAAATTTAGGCCACCACCGTGTCGAATAGATTCGAAAGAAATTCTAAAAAAACACTGCTAATCATTTCTTTAATAATGATTTTTGTAGTGTTGTTTGGTTTTGAAAAACTATTAGGCAGTACACGTTTTGGAGGCGAAGAAAGCCAGTCTGTTAGACATATTCGCTTAAAAGAAAATACTCCGCTTCAAGATAAAATGCTTTCACCCAGTGACGATAAAATTGCACTTTCCGATACCTTAGAAAACAAGCCCTACCCTTTTAAAACCGATCAGAATGGATTCATCTTCCCTTCCACTCCTCACCTGCAAGCAGATAAGGTCATCGCCTTTATCGGTGGCTCCACCACTGAGTGCATGTACGTTGATGAAGATAAACGCTTTCCAGCACTTACAGGTCAATTACTAGAAAAAAGTAGCAGTAAAAAAATCAATGCGATTAATGCGGGTGTTAGCGGCAGTAACAGCATGCATTCAATCAATACTCTGCTGAATAAAATTATACCGATGAAACCAGATGTCGCCGTATTGATGCACAATATCAATGATTTATCGGTGTTATTGCACGAAAGATCTTACTGGAATTCCAATCAAAACCGGTCTTTATTAGTAGAGGAAGAGCGCTCGATAAAGGCTCTTATAAATCAAGTATTACCCAATAGCTATAACTTTGCCTTTGAAATGAAACGCAAACTGCTGGGGGATAACAGCGAGTTCGAAAATACAAATAATAATGTAAATAACAAACCTAAACTCAGCAACGAAAAAATGCTTTCAATGTTCAAAACCAATCTGGATATGTTTGTTGATATCAGCAAGGCAAATAATATCACCCCAGTACTGATGACACAGGCCAGTCGATTTACCGAAAAACCTGATTATGTGATCATGAAAAACCTGCAAAATCTCGATGCAGTGGATTTGAGTTACAACGAGTATCGCACACTTTATGAGGCCATGAATGAAGCAACCAGAATGGTCACCATAGAAAAGTCAGTTTTGCTCATCGATCTGGCAAAAGCAGTCCCACAAACCAATGAATATATGGCTGATCCGGTACATTTTACCAATCAAGGCTCGGAATTCGTAGCCAATATAATCTCAGAAGAACTATCTCCTCTATTGTCAAAATAAGGTCAGTTCTGATGAGCGTAGTCACTTGTCCTGAGCGTAGTCGAAGGGAATCACCCCCCTACTTTTGAATGAAAACTCGTTTTGTCTTTAAGAAACGATATTTTGAATTTATGCAGAGCTCGTGGTTTTTCACGAAAAATAAAGAAAACCTCACCCTTCGGGTCATCGTCATTACATTCCAACGTTGTCTCCGCTGCACTTCGGCTAAGCACTTTCTTTGTTTACAACCACTAATACATCGAATTCCCATTCAATGTTTCTTCTGGCACATCCTGAATTGAATCCCAATGCTCAACAATCTTTCCATTATCGTCGAAACGAAAGAAATCCATCGTCACGTACTGCGCATCTTCTGGCCATGTTTGAATTGTATGTAACGCCACTAACTCTCCCTCTGCTATGGCTCTGACAAACTCGATACTTTTTTCAGGGTAATCCCTTTGCATCTCTTCAAAATACTCGATAAAACCATCTTTGCCATTACTCACAACTGGATTGTGTTGGATATAATCATCGCCTACATATAACTCGACTGCTTTGGCGGGTTCGCCTAAATAAGCAGTGCGATAAAAAGCTATAGCGTTTTCTTTATTTTTCTGCAAATCGTGGGTCACTGTGTACTCCAAGTTTTGTTGAGGCTCTCTGGTCATGCCAGGTGATAAAAATAATCGGCAGCATTAATAAACCAAAGCCTAGCACAACAGGAATGACCGAATCGTTATAGAAACTACCAATAAATGCCGCAATGATTACAGATATCAAAGTACTGACAGAACCTACAACAGATGCGGCAGCACCTGCGACATGGCCTACCTCTTCCATTGCCAGACTATGCATATTGCCAAACAATATTCCCAGGCAGAAGTAGGAAATACCGGCAAAAACCAGGAAACTCCACAATGGTACAACAGCATCATTAGCCAAAATGAAAACCAAATAGATTGATGACACAATAAATAACGTAGTCGCTCCTCGCATCACCAGTAAGTGCATACCCAGTCTTTCAACCAGACGTGAATTCACAAATGACGCGACCATCATCACCAATGCCAGACCACCAAAATACAAGGGGAAGCGTTCGCCCAATTCAAAATGTTCCTGAAAAATCTGCTGAGCCATACTCAAATATGCCAATACCGCGCCGAACGTGAAACCTTCAGCGATGGTGAATCTCACTGCCTGTTTATTACGCAATACTTCTTTGATGGATACCCATGCCTGACTTAAAGAGAATGGAACCCGTTGTTTTAAGGCTAATGTCTCTGGCAGGCGAATTGAAAACCAGGCCCACGCAAACAATGCATAAACTCCAAGCATGGCAAACACACCTTGCCAGTTAGTCAGCATTAGCATGCCTTGTCCAATCAGCGGCGCAATCGCCGGCACCAGCATAAACACCATCATAATCAGCGACATGATTTCAGCCATGCCACGACCCTTGTATAAATCCCGGGTTATCGCAGTAGGTATAATTTGCGGCCCAGCAGCACCAAAACCTTGTAAAGCCCGGCCTACTAGCAACATGCTAAAGCTGCTGGCAAAAATAGTGACTAAAGTCCCAATCAGGAAGATAACAAACCCCAGATAAACCGGTCGCTTGCGGCCAAAGCTATCGGATGCAATACCAAAAACAAGAACCCCAATGCCATAACCGATGAATATCGAGGTCACAATAAACTGTCGATCATTACCGTCCTGAACCCCAAATTCATTACTGATAAATGATAGTGCGGGCAAAATCCCGTCTATTGCAAGCGCGTCAACTGCAACGACAACACTCATCAGAATGATGTATTCAATACGCGAAAGAGCGTTAGCTGTGGTTTTCATTTAAAAGAATTATATTACTTTTTCACTAGAGAACTATTAACTGAATCCCAGCACCATATTTTTTCAGGGATTAAATGCACGCCACCAATCCAGCGATCTATCTTAGCTAGTTCTAGCCAGTTTTTCTCTCCTGTTAAAACAGCTTCGCCTGTGGAAGTAATCGTTAATTCATGCTCAGGTGTGGGTGGCATTATCCAATCCATTCCTTCGGGAAGTTTCAGTAACGGTTGTGATGTTTCTGCGAACGCCAGAGGCTCTAGTAGCTCCTGGATAACTACCCAGAAACTTGAATCACCCATGTACATACGATCTTCACATTCTTGAGAACCAGCAAACACTTTACCCGGTTTGCATTCACCTTGGGATATCACTTTCAATGCCTGCTCAGCAGTACGAGACAAACCATTTCTACAACTTGGGTATTCTTCCATTTGCCTGATAATCGCGCCTTCTAAAAAAGGTAACACCGATGTATCTGTTAAAAGTAAAGCAAACCAGTTTTCAGGATTAGGAGATCGAAATGCCGCCCATGCCCTACTCGATAATGCTAAATGCTCATCGGTAATTGGCACTTCATACTGGAACAAATCAGCCATTTCTTCAGCTAAGAGCATTCCAAGATATTGATCAACACAAATAATCGAGAGTTCAGTATTGGCAGACGGATGCTGTTTTAACCAATCGAGTATTTGAATAATCTGCAATTGATCATAAAGGTCATGTTCAAACCAAAGCGTAACCTTGTCGTAATCTTCAAATGCTTTGAGAGTATTATCTCTATCAACAAAAGAGCCGTTGATATTTTCTGGCGTTCCCCAACCTCTATTAACATTGAATTGTGTTCTAACTTCAGAAAGCGCCTCTAAAGAAAGTCCTTCCGGTACTGGCCCATCGTGTAAAACATCTCGCCACGGCAGGATATCACCTGTGATGCCCGCCTGCTCCATGATGCTTACGGCACAATCCCCATTGCTTATATTTAATATTTTTTTCATATTGTTTTTATAATAATTTATTTATCATGATACTTTTCATTTACCATTGATTACAGATTCTAGCACCCGCATGAGATTGGCTGGAGAAGTTCTGTGTATCAGATAATTATCACAGTCATGAAATGCTAAAAATGATTTGAGCTCTTTGTCTAAAGCAACCGAAAAAGCTTCTGTCTTTACCAGGTTCTTTTCCAAAGCTGATTCCAATACAAGATGATAAATATGCAGCAGTGATTTTCCCTTCTCCACCTTGCAATCCATTCGGGCAAGCAGTTTGCCATCCCATAAAACCGGAAGAGAAAAATACCCATATTGACGTTTAGCCTCGGGCACATAACATTCGATCAAATAATCAAAATCGAACAAAGACTTCATACGTTTACGCTGTATCAGTAAATTATCAAACGGGGAAAGTATCTTAAGATTGCTGCGAGCCAGTGGTTCATCTAATAGCTCCAGTGATTCTGGTAACGCAAAATAGCTCTGACTACCAACAGTGAGCTTCAATAGTTCTCCGTTTGAAACCATCTGTTGCAAACTAGCAGTGACAATGGGTTTGGTATTTTTTATCAAATACGCTATTTCAGCTGCCTGCCCTAATCCATTGGTTTGCAGGTATTGCGTAATCAGAAAGCGCGCATACTCTTCTTCTGTCGGTAACGTAGTATTGGTCCCTTCAGGCAAAACTTGTTCAGTGAGATCATAAACTTTATGAAAGTTAGAGCGAGATGAAATCATCAACTCACCTTGCATAAACAAATACTCTAGCGCTTGTTTTGAAGGTTTACTCTGCCACTCCTTAGTTTTTTGCCACGAACGATTAGTTTTATCGTCAAAGTCTTTGGCCATCAACGGGCCTTCTTCGGCGATTCGCTTAAGCACGAATTTCATTAACTTTTCATTACGCGGATACCAATGATTCAAATCTCCACAAGCTAAAGCGTGCTTACGCGGTAAGCTAAATCGGTAGTGACTCATTGGAAGATACGCCGCAGCATGCGACCAGTATTCAAACACTTGTTTATCAACAATCAACTTATCTAGTTGCTCAGGCTTATATCGCGGATTGCGATTCCACAGTGTATGGTGATGCGCACGTTGGATAACTGAGATCGTATCTATCTGAATATAACCCAGATGCTCGATCGCAGATAAGGTGGCTGATATAGCTCTGCCAGATTGCTTCGAAGGTGGTAACTTCTGAGACAATAAAACGAGTTTTCGGGCTTGTTGAATTGAAAGTGATTCTGTCATTTGAATGTTATTTTTTTAGAGTTCCCTTAACAACTTTCTATCTACTACTTAATATAATTACCAAAGGTCACTCCTCTACTTTTAGCCCTTTTTTAGTTATAAGTTGTTTTTCGTAATTCGTTCAATCAGAAAATCTACCGCTATTTTCACTTTAGGCACAGCATACCGCTGCTTTTGATAGAGCAAAAATACCCCGAGTTCCATCTGTTGCATGACGTTCACTGGCTGCTCAAACTTAATCTCGACTAATTCTTCTTGATTCAGAGTGTCTTGAATCGCCCATCTTGGCAACATAATAATGCCTTCTCCGCTAACCGCTCTATTGATTAGCCATTGCCCACTATTGCTTATGGCTACGGCTGGTGCACTCACGTCGTGCCATTGCTTATCGTAATAACTTAACCACGGTGTTGGGCCATGCGGCGCCCGGTAAAACAAACCTAGATGCTCTTTCAGTTCTTTGGCATGTTTGGGCAGCCCCGCTTTTTCTAAATATTCTGGAGAAGCAAAAGGATAAAAATTATTTTCCATTAACTTAACCGCAACAACACGTTCATTTGGTGCATAACCACTGCGAATGGCAATATCAACTTCATCACGATTAAACGCTGTTAGTTCGTCACTCAAGCTTATATCTAAAACAACTTTTGGGTATTTCTGCGAAAACTCTTCCAGTAATGGCAGGATGATATTTTCACCAAAACCGACGGCGGTGCTCAGTCGTAATTTCCCCATCGGCTCACTCTGATAGGTTTTCACAGACATATTGGTCGACTCTAATTGCTCGACCAACTGCTTTACCTGTGTGTAGTAATCTCTGCCGACTTCAGTGAGTTTAACGACTCGGGTAGTACGTTGTAACAGCGTTGCAGATAAGCTCTTTTCGAGATCAACAATCCGCCGCGACAATGATGATGCCGGCACATTAAAACGTTTGGCGGCTTCGGTGAAGCTACTCGTTTCTGCAACTGCGATAAAGTAGTTAATAGCTCGTAATTGATCCACAACAAACACCCATTATTGCTTTTAAGACAATAAAGTTTAGCATTTTTGTGTATTTTTCATAACGATTACTTAGGTAATAATTCACCCATACCGCGTTTATAAAACTACGCATAAATTAATAAAGATAGAAAAAGAGAAATACGAAATGACTACATATACCGCAATAAAATTAGCAAACCGCCCTTCCGCAGAAGGCATTGGCCCCAATCTGTTTGAAGTAGAACAACTGGAAACACCAAAGCCAGCTACGGGAGAATTCCTGATTAAGCAATCACATATGTCACTAGACCCGGCAATGCTTGGCTGGATGAGCCCAGATACAGACAGTTATATGCCTCGTGTAGAAATAGGCGAAATAATGCGATCTTCTGGTTATGGTGAAGTCGTCGAATCAAATAACCCTGGCTTTAGCGTTGGTGACAAAGTCACCGGCATGTTCGGCTGGACAGAATACGCGCTTAGCAATGGCCAAGGCGTAAATAAGGTAGATGCAGGTTTGCCAGCTGAAATGGTGTTATCAATATTTGCCCTACCCGGCCTCACAGCCACCCAGGGTTTATATCGTGTTGGCAAACCCAAAGCTGGTGAAACACTCGTTGTCACTGGTGCTGCAGGTTCAGTGGGCTCAATCGTTGGACAACTCGCCAAAGCCGAAGGTCTTCGCGTTATCGGTGTTGCAGGCGGACAGGAAAAATGTGACTGGATCGTTAACGAATTAGGTTTTGATGGCGCCATCGATTACAAAGCAGACGGCATGCAGGAAAAACTCGCAGCACTCACACCCGACGGAATCGATGTGTATTTCGAGAACACTGGCGGACCTATTCAACACCTTGTTTTTGAGCGTATGAATGCGCATGGTCGAATAGCGGTATGTGGAATGATTGCTGATTATTTAGCAGAAACACCTGCACCAGGCCCGAACTGGATGAATCTATTAAGAAAACGCCTAACTGTTCAAGGTTTCACCATGCCGGATCACTTCCATGAAGCGCCAGAGCTACTGGCATTATTAACGCCACACGTAAAAGCAGGAAAAATTAAATACCGCGCGCATACACTTGAAGGATTAGAAAGCGCAATGACAGGTTTGAATTTATTCTTCACTGGCGAAAATAAAGGAAAGTTAATTGTGAAATTGTAATAACAGGCTGAAAGGTGGGGGGTGCTTTGGTAAGCGCCTTAAGCGCGAGGAATTATGCAGGGCTTAGCGTGGCGTAGTGGTGATCCAGACAAGGGGTGATGGTAATTTTCACCCCACCCCCCAGCTTTTAGGCATCTTTTTACTCAAGCAGGCTTAGGCTTAGAATTCAGTCTATCGATAAATGCCATCCCGATAGCAGATAACACAAAGGTTAGATGCATAATGACATACCACATGATTTTATCATTAGGCGTGCCCGTGGCATTCATAAATATCTGCAGTAAATGTATTGAAGATATTGCAACGATAGAAGCAGCAACTTTCTGTTTCAGGCTGCCGGCATCGAGTTTTCCCAACCATGAAAGTTTATCTGTATCTTCACTGAGGTCGATGCGCGAAATGAAGTTTTCATAACCGCTAAACATCACCATCACTAGTAAACCACCTACCAGTGCCATGTCAATCAACGACAAAACCACTAACACCAAATCAGATTCACTTGCACTCAAAATAATCGGAAAAATATGGATTAATTCCTGAAAAAATTTAATACCCAATAAAATTAAAGCCAGTGACAGACCAAAATAAATCGGCGCTAACAACCAGCGGCTGGCATAAAAAATAGATTCAATTAACTTTTCCATACTATTCCTGAATTGACAAAACATAGAGAGTGAGAAACAAACAAACGTGCGAGAGTATCACTTATTTTTGGGGTTTATTCCAGTGAGGAATATTAATGATTCGAACGCAAATTAATTGCCCAGACTTTCACTACTCACTATCACTACTTATGCTGAAGTGTGTGCCTAACCAGTCTTTAAATGCCTGAAACGATGGCAGTTCTTCCGCTGATTTTGGTGCCGTTAAATAATAACCGTTATCGCCCTGCAAAACGTGTTCGCAAGCAATCGCCAAACGACCTGACTTGATATCGTTTTTAATAAAATTCCTGTCGATAAGACCTATTGAATCTGCCGTCTGTAAAACTTCTACAACCTGCGCAGAATTTTGCACTTGTAATTTAACCCCTGTTCCATCAGGTATTTCTATTTTTGCAGACTGAAACCACTCCTCCCATAAACCCGGCATAGATGAGTTTGAAACAAGCGAATGCTTGCTTATCTCTAAAGGTGTAAAAAGTTTTTTGTTGTGTTCCAGCATAGATGGATGACAAACAGACACTATCTCCCGATTAAATAGTCGATACGACAGCAAGTTTTTCCAGTCTCCTATACCCATTCTAATTGATGCATCAAAGGGGTCTGAATCAAAATCGATCATGTCGGTGGTCGCGATAACAGACAGGTTAATATCTGGATGGCAGGCATAGAAATCTTTGAGTCTTGGAAGTAACCAGCCAGTTACAAATACAGGCGCAACAGATAACGCCAGGGCATTATCTTCCAGACCGCGAAAGGCTTTTCGGCCTGCTTCATGCAGTTGTTTGATGGGAGCCCTGATATCGTTAAAGAGTCGTTCTCCATGAGCCGTCAGTTTGACTCTCTTATCTAATCGATCAAACAGTTTATAACCCAAAATCTGCTCTAAATTCCGCACCTGATGGCTCACCGCAGAAGGCGTGACGTACAACGATTCCGCCGCCTTTTGAAAACTAAGGTATTCAGCTGCTGCGGCAAACGTATTGAGGTTATTAAGTGGGAGGCGATTCTGCATACACATGAGAATACCTCATCTGTCTCAAGAGATTAAGTCCTTTGTTAAAAAAATTAGGCTGGCATATGATTTGCTCAACATTAAGACAACAGAGGACTTAATAATGACTAATATACAAGCTATAAAATCAGGAAAAAAAGAAACTAGCACGGGTTCTATTGATTATGAATATTACGATCAACGTGCAAGAGACATACGCTCAGAATCTGTATGGAAACTATTAAAAGGCTTTTTCACAGATAAGAAAAACTCACGAGTAGAAGATTCAGCAGAATGTGATGTGGTATCTTACAACCCTATAAAAGCATCAAACCAGGACACTAGTACATTGAAGCAAGCAGCCTGACAACTGGCACAAGTTTGTTAAAATCACTTCAAGCGGGTTTGGAATTTTAAACAAGCCAAACCTGCTTGAATGATAAATTCTGAGTGTTTATTCATTAATGTTTCATTGTTTCGCTAAATTTTTGCTAATAAAGAATTAAAAGGTCACCCCCCACCTTTTGAATGACAACTCGTTTTTGTTTTATAAAAACGATATTGGAATTTATGCTTTGCGGCACACTTTTTTAACAGTACCTTCAAGGGACCTCTGATTAAGTCCAATAAAATTCTGCGAGCCTACAAGCGGTCAGATTCTAGGCATGTCTCGCAGAGAATGGTTATTCCCTTCGCAAGAGACATAACAACGAAGATGACCGCTAGTAGGCTCGCCCTGTGAGGCTTAGCCAAAAAACCAGCCTCTGCGTTATGCTCATTTGAAAGGCAATAAGCATTCCTGCATGAGCAAGCCTTGATCCTGGATTTTTGGCGTTGCCAGAAATTATGGGACTTAATCAGAGGTCCCTTAAGGGGTTTCTGAATAAGTCAAAAACATTCCCAATATCTATCTTAAAGACTATTTTTAAATTTATAATGGCATATTTACCTTCATTTTCATTCGATTTACCCTTAAATTCTTTTTTCTTCCAAATTATGGGCAAATCTATCCTACAAGTACTTTCCTGAATCGATATAAATTGGCTAAACCCAGTAATGAAAATACCTGTACCCGGTTTTTTTGTAATCCTTTGTAACGTACTTTCCTATAACCAAACTGACATTTGAGTATCCAAAAGCAGTGTTCTACGCGTGCCCTAATACTTGAGTTCTTTCGGTTTCTCTTTTTCTGGCCAGGGCTTAAATTGATACGCTTTTGTTTGGTATGCCTGGGTCTTCGTTTATCATTGACTTTCCATGTCATTCCAAGTGATCGCGCACCTTTTTTATAGGCATCACTGTTATAACCTGCGTCACCAAAGACGACCTCATCTTCTTCACGTAAAAGTTTTGGCATTTCATCAATATCCGCCACATTGGCTGCGGTGACGGTAGCGCTATGAATGGCATTTGAGTTTACATCGGTACCAATATGGATTTTCATACCAAAGTAATACTGGTTATTCTTGCGCGTTGAATGCATCTCTGGGTCTCGTTGCTTCTTTTGGTTTTGAGTTGAGGAAGGTGCTGTAATAATGGTTGCGTCAACCATGCTACCTTTCGATAGCCGAACTCCCTGATCAACAAGATAAGCATTTATATCCTCGAAAATAACAACACTTAGGTGATGGGTTTCAATCAATCGCCGAAAGTTTAAGATACTGCTTTCATCAGGTATGGTATCTGAGCTTAAGTCTAAATGAGCAAAACGCCGCATACTCTCCATATCATAAAGAGCTTCTTCAGCACCTGGATCTGATAAGGCATACCATTGCTGAAGAAAGTAGATTCGTAACATCGTCTCCATAGGATTAGGAGGACGACCGTTTCCAGCCTTGGGGTAATAGGGGTCAATGAGGGCAAGTAATCGTTTCCATGGAACAGCTTGTTTCATTTCATTGAGAAATTTCTCCCGTTTGGTTGTGACTTTTTTATTCTTGTAATTGAGTGATGCGAAGCTCAGTTGTTTCATTTTCTTGCTATCAGTAATGGCTTGGTATTATTTTAGCATCTTTAATATTACAGGGCTTAATCAGAGGTCCCTTAACAATAGCCACAGATATTTCCTGCTATCTATTTAAAACCAGATAAAACACAATAGCGCTTTTCCAGCGGAACTCTTTATCCGCCCAATTAATCTGCTCACTAACCCCTGAATGATCCACCCTGGCAACCTATCAGATAAACCATCTCCCAGCCATAAACAAGTCTGGGCGCTCGCAGGGCCAATTATCATTTCGAACCTATCGATTCCATTGGTGGGTGCGGTGGATACGGCGGTTGTGGGTCACCTACCAGGGCCAGAATCTATAGGTGCAGTGGCACTCGGCGCGTTGATTTTCAGCTTCCTGTTCTGGGGATTCGGTTTTCTTAAAATGGGCACCACCGGTTTTATCGCTCAGGCTTATGGTGCGAATGATGAGAAAACGCTATTAGATACACTCTCGCGAGTAATATTGCTCGCGCTGGGGATGGGTGTCATCAGTATTCTGGTTAGCTACCCCATCATTCAATTTGCACTGTATCTACTCAATGGCACACCAGCCGTTGAAGCACTCACCGCCGATTACGCCCAGATTCGTATCTGGAGCGCGCCAGCCACCTTATGCACTTATGTGTTTACTGGTGTGTTTATTGGTATGCACAATACGCGGCGGGTTTTGATCATTTTACTGGTACTCAATCTGAGCAATATCCTGCTGGATCTGGTATTTGTGATTGGCTTCAAAATGGGTGTCGAAGGCGTTGCATTTGCAACTCTGATTGCAGAATACCTCGCCGCTGCCTGTGGGTTTTTCATGTTGCGTGATCCGGTCAAAAAAGCATTACAACGCTTTTGCTGGCAAACCATACTCGAACGCCAGGCACTCACTCGATTACTCAGCGCCAATAGCGATATTTTTATCCGCACGCTCTGCCTGGTTTTTTCACTCAGTTATTTTACTGCACTCAGCACTGGCATGGGCGAAGTGGTATTAGCCGCCAATGCCATTTTACTGCACTTACAAAACATTATGACCTATGCGCTGGATGGTTTTGCGCACGCCGCCGAAGCGTTAACCGGCAGTGCCTACGGCGCACGCAAGCGCAACACATATATTCGATCCGTTAAAATTACCAGCCTCTGGGCATTTGGTTTTTCGCTATTAATCAGCGCCATTTATTTTATCTTCGGTGAAGCTATTCTAGGGCTGTTTACCAATATCGATGAAGTATTAAGCACCGCAAAAACCTATCTGCCGTGGATGATAATCGCACCCATCGTTTCAATCTGGAGTTTTCAACTCGATGGCATATTCATCGGCGCCAGCTATACCAAAGAGATGCGCAACGCGATGCTGGTTTCGATGCTAATCTACCTCGCACTATTGCAATGGCTAGTCCCGCAATGGGGCAATCATGGCTTATTTTTAGGGCTGAGTTTGTTTATGCTGATCAGGGCGCTGACGCTGGGTTGGTATTATCCGAGGATTGTCAAAGAGATAGAAACTTAGGTCACCCCTTACCTTTTGTGCCATTTTTTAGGCCATTTTTGCAAAAGGGACTAAAAATTATTTTCCACCTTTGAAATTACCCCAAGGGTCTTTTGCTGGAGCAGGATTACTCTCACCAGAACCACCTCTAGAGTCATCACGAGATTTATTATTAGACTTATTATAGTGCCCAGAATTATATGGCTGGCTACGTCGCTCGTTATATTCCCTGCTGGACCCTTTGCGCTCACCTGTTTTGCTGTTTCGATGTGCAGCATTCCTGGCACGCTTCTGTTGCAAGCGCTCACCGTCTTCAATGCTTAATACCGCTGGCTCACGCGGCTTATGATGCTCTGGCACAATGCGTTCTCTCGGTGCTAATTTAAACTGCTCAGAAGACACCGCGGGTAAATTTTTATACTGGTACAGATAAAACACTTCGACCTTTTCACGCGCCCAATCAGTCTTCTTCAAGAACTTCACACTGGCAGGAATACCTGGGTTTACCTTAAAGCATTTGATATTTAAGTAAGCATAAAGAATGTCAAAGCCATAGTGACTGACTAGCTCTTCCAATACCGTCTTTAAACCAACACCATGTAGCGGGTTGTTTAAATATGGGTTCTCTTCATGTTTATTGTCTTCAGGCGACTTTTCTTCGCTCATGCTTATCCTCGCTTTCTCGGTATCCTCGTAAGTATATTTTCTGGACAGCCATATTTAAATAATAATACAAAATTTCACATCATAGATTGCATAAATACGATTTCTTTCTAAGAAAACAGGCTAAAAGTGTGGGGGGTGTGCCTATTGCCAGCATTGTTATGCTACTTGATGAATGCGCAGGTACATCTTGGGCTCGCACCTTTTAGTAATGAAATTATCAGTAATTGGAGTGATTCTTTAGCCGAGTGCAGAATGAAAAGCTCAGCTTTTTTAACAGGCAATATCAGATGGCGCTAGCTTATCTAACCTACGTATGCTTATTAATCTTGAGTAGCTTGGGGTGAGGTCACTAACGTCAGCCCAACCTACTGTGCTAGCCTGCAGGCTTTAGTTGTGAAATACACTAATTATGACACTGGCTTTTAGCTAACCCACAGTATTGGACGCTAACACCTGTGGGGAGTCATTATGTCTATATAACTGCTGCAACAACTGAGATTTCGACCAATAACTCAGCACGGGCGAGGTGAGCTTCCACACAAGCACGTGCTGGTGAATAATCTTCAATAACCCATGTATCCCAAACCTCATTCATTTCAGTAAAATATTTCATGTCTCTAATGTAAATGGTGGCAGATAAAATATGTTTACGGTCACTGCCTGCCTGTTTTAGTAAATCATCCACTTTTTCAAGCATTGTGCGTGTTTGATCTTTAATGTCGGCACGAGAGTCTTTGGCAACCTGTCCACAAAGATAAATAGTACCGTTATGTATAACAATTTTACTCATGCGGCGACGTTCGGTGCCCAAACGGGTGATAGTCATGAATTCTCCTCGTAGTTAAACAACTGATGCAAAATTAGTATTATAATATGAAAATACATGGATAATGTTGGTCAGAGAGCCATTGAGTTAAATTTAAAAGGCTCGCTTAGCCCATAAGTGTGGTTCCCTTGATTCTATAATCTTACCCCTATGCCTTCTATGCTCTTGACCCCTTTGACTTGAGAACATTGTTACCGTAATATTTTCCGCCGCGTGAGCAGTAGTTAAATATATTGATTAATAATTTATGATGGAGAATATGCGATGCCTGACCATAAAATTAGCTTTACTTATTTATCACAAGAGGACCTATTAAATTCTGGCTGTTTTGATATGAGTATGGCTATAGAAGTGTCAGAAAGAGTCATGTTGGCCTACGAGGAGCACCGTATATTATTCCCTGAGAAAATCGTACAAATATTTGACCAGTCTGCTCAGGATCGCATCAATTGCCTGCCTGCTACATTGCTTGATGACAAAATATGTGGTCTTAAATGGGTTTCTGTGTTTCCGAGAAATCCATCATTGCATGATGTACAAAATCTGTCTGCTATTTTCATTCTTTCAGAGATCGAAAAAGGTTTCCCCGTTGCTGTAATAGAAGGTACGCTAGCTTCGAATATGCGGGTTGCTGCCATGGGCGGTGTTGCAGCAAAACATTTATCACGCAAAGACAGTGAGAGTATTGGTTTTATCGGTGCCGGAGAACAGGCCAAGATGCATTTGATATCGATGAAAGTGGTAAGGCCAAGCCTGAAAGAGTGTCGGGTTGCAGCGAAAACGATCGATGAGGAGCAGCAATTTATTCAAGAGTTATCCCCCTTGTTTCCAGATATGTCTTTTCTCGGTACAAATACACATGCCCGTGCGGCTATCGAAGGTGCCGATATCATCGTCACTGCGACCAGTGCCCAGGCGCCGTTGCTTAAGGCTAGCTGGATGAAACCGGGTTCTTTCTACAGCCATGTTGGCGGTTGGGAAGATGAATACGAAGTAGCTCGGCAGTGTGACAAAATTGTCTGTGACGATTGGGACACGGTCACTCACCGTACCCAGACGCTGAGCCGTATGTATGCAGAAGGCCTGCTCTCAAGTGCCGACATCCATGCTGATCTGCATGAACTGGTCTCGGGGCATAAACCGGGTCGTGAGTCAGATGATGAGCGCATCTATTTTAATGCGGTCGGGCTGGCTTATATCGATGTTGCCATCGCTCTGTCGATGTATCGGCGTGCTATCGATGCTGGTAGTGGGCAGGCGCTTGACCTGCAACAAAGCATGATCTTTGAACATGCGGATATAATGCGGCATGTAAAATTGTAATGAATTAATGCCGGAAGGTATTTGGCTATAATATTAACTGTGCGATTTAATAAATATGTTCAAACGTCTTGAGATAAATCCTGGAAAGCAGGTAACGATTTTCATCGATGGTCTACCTTATGAGGTGCCCGCCGGTGAAACTGTCGCCGCAGCAGTGCTTGTAAGTGGTTTGCGTTATACACGAACTACACCGGTGTCCAGCGCACCACGCGCCCCTTTCTGTTTGATGGGTGTGTGTTATGAATGTTTGATGGTAGTCGATGGTGTAGCGAATCAGCGCACCTGCAAATTAAAGGTTTCTGAAGGGATGAAAATTGAAATCCAGCAGGGTCCGGGAGTGTTACCTGGGTGAGTATCAAATCTTGAAGCAGCATTATTCGTTGGTGATTATCGGTGCGGGTCCGGCCGGTTTATCGGCTGCAGTGGTCGCTGCTGAGCATGGTCTCGATGTCGCATTGATCGATGAACAGGTCGCACCGGGTGGCCAGATCTATCGTGCGATGGAATCTATTCCGGATGAGCGAGCCGATCTGCTTGGAACCGAGTACCAGCACGGCAGAAAACTGGTTTCGGCTTTTCGTGATTCGGGCGTTGATTATTTCCCTGATACGCAGGTCTGGTCGTTAAATCATAAACGTGAAATCGGTCTGTTGAGAGATAACCCGGGCAATAAAACACCCGTCATGATTACCGCCGACCAGGTTCTGCTAACGGGTGGTGCCTTGGAACGCCCATTACCTTTTCCTGGCTGGACTTTACCCGGTGTGATGAATGCTGGAGCAGGACAGATACTGTTCAAGGCGCATGGTATCGTTCCTGCTGACGGTGTTGTGCTAGCAGGATCTGGACCATTGCTAATATTACTCGCCTGGCAGTATCTGCATGCGGGTGTGAAGATAAAAGCACTACTTGATATTACCCCGATACATAATCACCTGCGAGCACTACCATATCTGCCGCGAGCGTTGCTAGCGGGCCATTACCTGCTAAAAGGCCTGGCTTACAAAAAAGATCTCAAGCAAGCGGGAATTAGTACCTTGCATAATGTTCATGATCTAAAAGCCAATGGCAAACAACAACTTGAGTCAATTAGCTTTCAGCATAGAGGGAAGCAACATACTATCGAGACCGATCTGCTACTGACGCATTTCGGTGTTACTCCGCACATCCATCTGTCTCAGGCTGCCGGCTGCAATCATAACTGGAACAAGAGCCAGCAATGCTGGTCTCCGCAGTTGGATAAATGGGGTAATAGCAGCATCGATGGCATTCTTATCGCCGGTGATGGTGCAAACATTGGTGGTGCGCGCACGGCAGAACATGCGGGTCGGCTGTCTGCATTACAGGCCGTGTTTGCACTTGGTAAAATACAACAGCATGAACGTGATCGGCTGGCTCACAATGACAGGAAGTGGATGCGTGAAGAACGACATATCCGACCATTTCTTGAGGCTTTTTTTCATATCCCGGGAAAACTGTTCAGCGTGCCGGACGATAATACCGTGGTATGTCGTTGCGAGGAAGTGACTGCGGGTGAAATACGCAAAGCCGTCGCAGATGGTCACGGTGATAGTAACCAGGTCAAGTTTCTCACTCGCTGTGGTATGGGGCCCTGTCAGGGGCGGCAGTGTGCCGAGACCGTCGCTCATATCGTAGCAACTGCCAGTGGTGAAAGTATGCCCGAAGGCGGCCTTTACCGAGGGCGGCCGCCGGTAACACCATTAACCCTGGGACAACTTGCTGCACTATATCCCGAGGAAAAGGAATGAAGACCGACGTACTGATCATCGGTGGTGGACTGATGGGTTTTTCGATAGCGTTACAACTGGCAAAACGTGGTACATCTTGCCTTGTGCTTGATAAAAATACGCCAGGCCGCCATGCTTCTGGCGTTAATGCTGGTGGTCTGCGTCAACTCAACCGACATCCGGCTGAAATACCATTATCAGTTGCAGCTGCGGAAATGTGGCACGATATCGAATCACTGGTCGATAGCGACTGCGATACATATTTTCCAGGGCAGGTTCGAGTTGCAGAAAATGCCGAAGACATGCAGAAGCTGGAACAACGCGCGGCGATGGTTAAAAATATGGGATTTAAACATGAAGAAATTATTGGTCACAAGGAATTATATAAGCTGATACCGACACTGGTTCCATCTTGTGAAGGCGCGCTGATTTGTCGCAAAGATGGCTATGCTCGTCCCTTTCATGCATTGGACGCTTTCCGACGCAAGGGATGCTCACAGGGGGTGGAATATGTTACTTCGACCAGAGTTGATGAGATAGAGCATGACAATAAGGGCTGGTGCTTGACTACGTCTAAAGGCGAATTTCGTGCACCGGTACTGGTAAACTGCGCAGGTGCCTGGGCTGGTCAAATAGCTGAAAAAATGGGCGAATCTGTTCCAGTGAAACCGGGTGCGCCAATGTTGATGATCAGCGAACGACTGCCTCGTTTTATCGATCCTGTTATCGGTGCCGCAAGCCGTAAACTTTCTTTTAAACAGATGCAAAATGGCACCTTGTTAATTGGCGGTGCGCATATGGCTGAACTGGATTTTGAACATAATAAAACTGATATGAACTGGTCTAAGCTTGCTGTTAGTGCGCGCACGGTTATGGCACTATTTCCGCAACTGAAAGATGTACGCATCGTACGTACGTGGGCTGGCATTGAAGCTTTTATGCCAGATAATCTGCCGGTCATCGGCAGAAGCGCTAATTCAGAAAATGCCTACCATGCGTTTGGTTTTTCCGCGCATGGTTTTCAGTTGTCACCGATAGTCGGTAAAATCATTTCTCAATTGATTCTTGATGGTCAGACAGAGTTGCCAGTTGAGCCATTTAGCATAAAGAGGTTTTAATGCGAAGCACTAGCGATTGTTGGTTGTAAGTAATCAAGAAACAATCCAGTCAGACTCGAATGGCACTTACTTAAGCTTTTTCGGATGACCATTTTCCCTTACATCGGCTCTAGCTAAGGCTCTAGGTTTCATCAACATTGGATAGGCTTTAGGTCTTCGTTTTAACGCTCTTGGTTCTACTCTTGCTGAACGTTTACCTACTTGTTGCTATGCGATTAACGCAAATAATACACAGATATCTGCATTATGTGCTACAAGCTGGCTTGCTGATTCCAAGATAACCACAGTTGCAAAGTATGTTTGAAGCTTATTTTCCTTGTTAATATACAGGCGAGTAAAGCGGCTTGCGCCATGAGTAAGCGAATTAGCTTATAAGCTAAAAACGTAAC
>CAVXCT010000025.1:0-69240 GCA_963760355.1 uncultured Gammaproteobacteria bacterium
ATAACAGCCTGTAAAAGTAAGTGTAGAAACCCTGCGTCTTTAAAATACATTTATTAAAATAATAAATATCAGTCACTTACGATAGTTTTATATAGATTTATTATTAAGTTTTTTGGCTTGACTATACTTTAATAGATCTAATGAGTTAAAAACTCACAAAGTAATATCACAAAGTAAAAATGCACAGTCAAAACTTAGGTTTCCAACTTAGCCGCAGTGAAACCTGATGTCGAAAATAAGCGGCACAGCAAAGGAGAGAGTAAATGAGTAAAGTAGTTGATGAAGTACAATCAGCAAATGCTGAATATGTGTCTAATTTTGGTGATAAGGGAGATTTGCCGATGCCTCCCGGCCGACAGTTTGCGATTCTGACTTGCATGGATGCTCGTCTGGATCCAGCAAAATACGCAGGACTAGCAGAAGGTGATGCACACGTCATACGAAATGCCGGTGGAAGAGCCAGTGATGATGCAATTCGTTCTCTGGTTATTTCCTATAAATTGCTGGGGACCAAAGAATGGTTCGTGATACACCATACCGATTGTGGCATGGAGACATTCACCACCGACATAATGGGTGATTTATTAGCAGGTAGTTTGAAAACCTCCAGCGTCGATGCCTCAGGATGGCATGACAGCAATGCGGGTGGCGGAACCACGGATGGCAAATATATCAACTGGTTAACCATTAGTGATAATGCAAAAAGTGTGGTTGAAGACGTGGAGCGAATTCGAAGCAATTCAATGGTGCCTGCAGATATTCCTATTTACGGTTATATCTATGATTGCAAAACGGGTGAATTCGTAAGATTCCCGACGCGACTGCCGCAGGAAAAGCGAGTTAGAAATCATTTGATTCTAGCGGCTTTGTGAAGACAAAGCCGCAGATTTATGAGAAACAATTAGCTTAAAATTTGCTAAGTCGAGGTTTAGTTGAGACAACGCTGGCATGCAATGACGATGGATCAAAGGAATCGTCGATGTACATTGGACGATCAGTCTCAACTGACCTTACAACATCATAGATTCTTGCGTCCTATTCCCAAAAACATCCCCCACAACACCTTAAAGGCAGCGCCACTATCTCCACGTTTATTGTAGTAATCAACATGCTTATCTGATTTAGCTGTGCGTGATAACTCAATACCCCACAAGGGTTTAATCTGTTGCGGTAATAAGGAATAACGAATATCAACCACCCGGTTAGGGTTTTGTTTATCTAAGGCGATATAACCGGTTGAAAACCAACGGAATCGTTCTATGTCTTTTGCTTGTTGTGACTGATTATCTAGCCACGGTAAATCCCTTTCAATCGACAATTTTTCTACCGAATCGCCTTCCAATATTTTAGGTTCGTCTAGGCCGATTCTAACCGCATCGACATAATAGGAATTCTCTGTTTCAGTGATGATTTTCCAGACGAGGATATTGGCGAAACTAGGCTTCGCTTCGATACTCAATGTATTCAATCCGCGAGATGCCGCAAGTTTCTGGCCTTCCTTCAGAGCGCGTTGGTGTTGATAAGTCGATAAACCAAAATAAAGCCCCAGCCAGATGAGACCGTAAACAACATAACGACGTGCTTTTCTTCTCGCTGCGAGAATGACGAAAGCTAATAAAGGCAAGGTAACCAAGGGGTCGATAACCGAAATGATATCCCAGGCAAAACGTTTATCCGTCAGCGGCCAGAGTAATTGTGTGCCGTAACTGGTGCAGCCGTCTAAAAGCCCATGCGTGGCATAACCAATAATGCACCAGAACAGGGTTTGCCAAAACGAGACGCCAAACCATCGGCCCAATGTCGGGTGTAAAACCAGGTTGCAGATGAATCCACCGATAGGAATAAACAGCAGTGAATGGGTGAAATGGCGGTGATACTGCAAGGCCAATAGCGGATCATTATCTGAGCGAATCAGAATATCCAAATCAGGTGCCATACCAGCAAGCCCACCAATAACAGCGGCTTTTGCTAAATCTTTTGTTTTACCCTGAGTTTGTGCGAAGACAGCACCAAAAGCGCCTTGAGTAATGGGATCCATTTATTTCCTGTTTTAGATAGTCTTTTGATAAAGACTTATTCGTATAGGTTTCTTATTATAAATTTCTTATTATAAATGAATCAATTGAATCCGTAATTAATCATTAATTTAGCAATGGATGCTTAATTTAAAAAAGTGCCTATAAGTAGGGGGGTGACATAAGCATTGGTAAATAGCCAGCTTAAGAATTAACAATCAGAAACGTATTCCGCGGTTAGCAAATGATGTAATACTTTTTTTGCTGGTGGATAGTCCTGATTAGAAGACAATGCTATCCAGTGTAACGCTGCATCTGAATCATCTGTGATTCCTATGCCCTCAAGATACATAATACCCAGCCAGTATTGCGCCTCTGCATTACCTTTTTTTGCTTCTTGTTTATAAATTTGTACGGCAATATATAAGTTTTCTTCGATCCCCTTACTCGTTCGTAACTTATTTGCTTTTATGACATTGAGATTTGACTGCTCATAAGCGTTAGCTACAAATTGATATGAAGCGATAATTTGATTTTTTACTCCTGCTACTGGAAAAGCATGCAGGATATCCGGGAGTAGCATGATTGCCATTGATGCAATAATTGAACGTGATTTATTAACAATCGATAAAGCTTTTTTCCTGGAAAGACGAAAACTTATAAAAATACACGCATCTGACTTAGTTTGAATATGATGCATATTCCGTAATCGAAGCAAACCTACACATGTTTGCTGTTCTTGCAAAGTGAGCTGATAATTATTCTCATCATCAACCAAACCGCTTTGCCGAATCTGAAGTTCACCCTGCTGGACATTAATGGCGCTGATTTGACCGATATGTAAGTGACAAGGGATTTCATAATGAGATGGGATAATATGAATAGCCGCTTTAAAATATTTATGGTCGGCCAGGCGAACAATTTTATGTTCTCTTGTGGTTTCAACTTCTTTCAATAGCTGGACATAATTCGGCAGCACTGATGCTATTTTATATTTGTTTTTTACTAAGCGATTGAGTTCTTTTTGAATTGTTACAATCGCTGCTTTTGACTCACCCAGTTTTTTATATTGCTTTAAGACGATGTGGCGAGTCTTTGAACAAGGGCGACCAATGTATAAAATGTTAGTTAAGTATTCCATAGGATCTATCCTAGAATATTCACAATATTCTCCTTTAAGGTTTAAATAATGATTGAATAATAATAATTAATTCAAAGTTAGATGGTTTTGCTGGAGTTTATAAGTCCAGGGTAAACCGGCATTTTTCCATCCATTCACTACCCGCTTGCCTTTGTTAGAGCCTAGTTTTGCTTTGTCGCCTTCAAATCCATCGACTACCGAATACACTTTCGAGTAACCATTAGACATTAAAAGGTTGGCTGCTTTCGCGCTGCGCTTTCCCGATCGGCATAACAAAATAATAGAACTGTCTTTTGTCATTCCTCTTGATTGAATGGCATTGTTAAACGCAGAAATAAAATGCTTGTTGGGTATTTTCGTAAAAGATGAGGCTTTATCATCCCACTGTTTATAATCCATCGTAACTAGCGGAATATTGATATCCATGTTTTTCGGTGAACCAACAAAATTCAATTCTGAAGGTGTCCGAATATCCACAAATAAAAGTTTCTCCCCTTGCGTCTGCTTAAATTCAAAGGCTTCCCGAGCGGTTAAATACTTTCCAGCGACGGTCCATTTCTCGACAGATTTGGGTTTTTCAGCGGCACTGACAGGCACCCAGAGCATGATAAAGAAAAGCACAAATAGATTTAAAAACACAATAATAAAACTAATAGCGGTACTAAAAATAAACCTGTCATTGAATTTATACATGATTACTCCCTCGCAACTTAATTTCACTTATAAGCTTAATTTCACTTATTGACTTAGTTTACATAAAGCAGTTATAGCCACCCCACCAGTTGTGCATTGACACCGGTACTGTTAACCCCTTTAAGGACTTTCTGAGCTTTGGTTTGTCCAGGGTCAAAAGCAACAATCATCAAATGCGGTGTGGCATTCTTTAAAGAAACTGAAACTACCCCCGAAATATCTTTTACTCTGTTTGAATAGGTATCTAAATTCTCCTTATCCATTGTTTCATTGATATGAATAACAACATCTGTTGAATTCTTCATCTTAAATCTCCTTGGTTAGCAACCTCAATTCCTTAGTAACATATGAGTAATATATGTTGAAAAAAGTCATTTTTATTCATCATCATTTTCGTACAAAAGGTCTCTTGTATTAGTTATCTAGTAATTAGTTTATGCGCAACCGAATAAATATTTTGTGTTGTATTTCACATTATTTAAATCTTTTAAATATAAGTTGAAAAAACGATGCCCCGATAAGCAAGATGAGGTTGATTTGATGGTCGATATCAATCAGGCACTCGATGCAAAAACGGCGATTCAACTAGGTCGTAAGCTAGCGCCTTTCGAATTATTATGGATAGAAGAACCTGTTCCTGCTTATGATTTAGAAGGCCATTCACAAGTGCGACAGGCGTTAGATACGCATATTGCATCGGGTGAAACGGAATACACACACTTTGGTATGCAGGCGATGATCGAGAAGAAAGCCTGCGATATTCTAATGCCAGACTTGCAGCGTATTGGCGGTTTGACTGAAATGCGTCGGGTAGCAGCTTTGGCGGCATCACACAATATGCTGATATCAACGCATATCTTCACTGAACAAAGCTTGAGCATTGCTGGTTCTTGCTATAACTGCATGTCAGTGGAACATATGGACTGGTTCACAACTTTGTTTAATGAAAAGATGGAAATCGAGAGCGGAGATATTTTGATTCCGGATAGGCCAGGTACAGGATTTACCTTTAATCAAGAGACCATCAATAAATACATTCTGAATTAGAGGTATGTGAGTTTAAAAACTGCCTAGCTGAGTCTTAGACGAGAGAATGTCGGAGAGAAGTGAAGTTTACTCGAAGGGTGTTTGAATTGATAAACACCCTAGCTATGCATAAATTCCAAGGTCGTTTTCAAACTACAAAAACGAGTTATGATTCAAAGTAGGGGGGTGACTTATTTGTTAAAGCTTACTGTACTGATGTACGGAATTTACTGTTTTATAGAAAGAAACGTCTTCACCTTTTTGTAGACGATCAATCAAGTCATGTAAGCCTTTAACTCCTACACCGTTATACCAGCCTTCAATTGCTTGTCTGGCAACATTATATACGGGCTTTTGATCGCGTACGGCTTCTAGCCATTGATCATGGCTTGAGAGTTTAGCCAGGGACATGCTGGGTACTGGTTTAGTGTATTTTGGATCTTTACATATCAATACAGCTAAACCTTCGTCAAACCACATCGGTACTTTATTCCAGTGCGATTTTCCAAGGCGTTTGTTGAATTCCGCATGAGCAAGTTCATGGGTGACAGTGGTTTTGTTTAGGCCCTTTTTGGAGAGTAGTACCGTATCATCGTTGATGGTTTTAGCATCTGCATATACGCCACCGAATTTTTTGAAACACTTTTTGGTGGAACATGCGTAAATCTTTGGTGTTGACTTCATTCCACCAAAAAATTTATTGATTTCGACTTTTGATTGTTTAACGGTTTGTAATAATTCTTTTCTCTGGGTTTCTGGCATGTCAGCGTCGACATAGATATTAGGAGCAATACAGGTCATTCCCTTGCTAGATTTTGAGCTGGATTTTGCATGCTTTGAGCTCACTTTCTCTGGAGTATGGCTGCAAGCTGAAAGGAAACCTATAGTGATTGTTAATAAAGATAAGATTTTTATCATAAATGGAATGAAACGTTCCAATAATTAAATATTAGTGCATCATAATATAGTGATTCTTAGTTTTTGCAAATAGAATAATATTATGTAGTGTGTTTTAGTTGATCTATATAAGGTATAAACGCTTACATACCTAATTCTTTCTTCCAGTAAAGTCCGCCTAGGGATTTCCCAGCATCATCAGTAAAGCAATAAATATAAAGATAACTCCCGAGAGTTTTGCTTTGACTCTAGTCAGAGAAGGCAGTTTTAAAGGGGATTAACAAGAATTTGAATTGATATATCGCGTTAAAGGTGTGATTTAAGTTTATTTCAGGCTAAATTAGAAAAACTGTACTAAAATTTATCATCCCCAAAAGCAAATGCAAATCGCTAGGGGACTCAACTTCCTTAATAATAAATTTCTAGCGACACGCGTTGGGATTTCTTAACTATAAAAGGGAGAATAACGATGGCTATTTATATTACACAAGGCAATTACACCGGAAGAGCAATGCAAAGGCTCGTCGAAAGCCCCCAAGATCGCAGAGGCGCAGTAGCAGCATTGATGGAATCAGTCGGTGTGAGACTGCTTAATTATTATGTGACAACCGGACAATATGATTTTATGGTGATAATTGAAGGCGAGAACCTAACAGATCTTATTGCAGGACTAATGGTCGCGGGATCTACCGGTGGTGTGGCTAATCTTAATACCATTCAGGCAATGACTACAGCAGAAGCCAAAATAGCGATGGAAAAGGCTAATGCAGCACAATCCAGCTTTCAATCGGCGGGTTGAGTTTTTATAGTACCCTCTACCTTTTAGGCACTTTTTAGTAAGAAAGTGCCTAAAAGGTAGAGGGTGTGCTTTAATAATAATTTTAAATTCTTGACATATATGACCGAAAAAATACTAATCAATCCTCCGGTAATAATGGGAGTACTTAATGTCACACCTGATAGCTTTTCTGACGGTGGGCAGCACTATCAGACCGAAGTTGCCATTAAGCGTGCGCTGCAAATGCATCATGAGGGTGCTTCGATTATCGATATTGGTGGTGAATCTACTCGACCTGGCGCCGAAGAGGTTGCAGATGATGAGCAAATTGCAAGAGTAGTTCCAGTCATTAAAGGTATTCGGCAACTTGATAAGGACATTAAAATTAGCGTTGATACCACTTCCAATAGAGTTGCGGAAGTGGCAATTGATGCGGGTGCAAACTGGATTAATGATATTTCTGCGAGTGAAGATTCAGAAGAAATACTGAGACTCGCAGCCGATAAAAAAATACCGATTATTTTAATGCATCGCCAAGGTCAATCGAAAACCATGCAGGATGCGCCTTATTACGATGATGTCTGTGCTGAGGTAAAACAGTATTTACAGAAGCGTGCAGATCTGGCGCTTAAAACAGGTATCACCAAAGACAATATTATCCTCGACCCCGGGATTGGTTTTGGCAAGTTATTGGAACACAATCTGGCCATACTGGCAGACCTTGAGTCATTGGTAGGGCTGGGTTATCCCATTTTACTAGGCACCAGCCGCAAACGCTTTATTGGCGAAATCATTGGTGAAAAAAAGGGCGAAGAAAATCCTGAAAAACGTGTAGCTGGGACCTGTGCGACAACTGCATTAGGTGTTCAGGCTGGGGTGCAGATATTTCGGGTACATGATGTCATTGAAAATAAGCAGGCTTTGGATGTCGCTTTTAAAATAACATCTATAAATAAATAAGATTTAACCGGCAACTCATTCAATACGCCTGTTACACTTGTTAAAATAGAGCAAATGCTCGATTATTATGTTTATGGGTGAAATGAACCATCCGATTTAAAAGGTTTTTATGGGAATTGATGATCGAATTTCTGAAGTGTTGTCATTCTGGTATAGCGATGAAATGAAGAAACAGTGGTTTTCATCCATACCAGAATTAGATACCGAAATTAAGCAGAAATATAAACCTTTGTGGGAAGAGGCCGCAAATGATCAATTAAACTCCTGGATGGATTCAGCAGAGGGCTGTCTGGCTTTAAGCATCGTTTTGGATCAATTTCCGTTAAATATGTTTAGGGGTGAGGCAAAAGCCTTTGAGACTGAACAACAAGCGGTGGCTATAACTAAACATGCGATTGAGCGTGGTTTTGATAATGACATTGATGACAGCAAAGTGTCATTTTTGTATATGCCTTTAATGCATAGTGAAAATCTGAGTGATCAGTATTTGTCTGTTGAAAGTTTTAAGCGAAGGAAGCTGGATGATAATGTTCGATTTGCTGAACATCACCGCGGACTTATAGTTGAATTTGGGCGATTTCCTCATCGAAATGCAGTTTTAGGCCGAAAAAGCACACAACAGGAAATCAAATATTTAAATTCTAAAAGAGCCTTCAAAGGCTAATTGTTTAATCAAATTTAACCCGTGGTGCATATTGAATTATTTATATTTTCAGTTACTTATATTAGTAGGCTTTTTGGTTTCCCACTATATCAACCTGAAAGTAGTATTTTTTAAAAATGATTACACGCCATTTTTAGTATCAAGAACCAATATCAGCATGTATTTGCAAAATATGGCATATCTTGAGAGAAATATTGGGTAATTGTAGTTTGTAAAAAAATGAGTGAATCTACTTGTTTTTCCTCAAGTAGTTAATATATATAAACATTTTACTTAAGCTAAACTAACTACCATGTTTAAATCAATATGCACCACGGGTTAAGTTTAATTTAAAAAGATGATGATTTAGTGGTTGCTAAGCCTGTTTCCTAGCAACTCGGTATGTTAGGATTCGCCCCTGATATTTATTTAAAAAATAATAACTACTCAGAAGCGGAAAACCTTTTTATGACACGATATATATTCATCACCGGTGGTGTTGTTTCTTCCT
Organism: uncultured Gammaproteobacteria bacterium; assembly: GCA_963760355.1. Classification (GTDB taxonomy): domain Bacteria; phylum Pseudomonadota; class Gammaproteobacteria; order Thiotrichales; family Thiotrichaceae; genus Cocleimonas. The sequence goes on from CAVXCT010000025.1 coordinate 8,665, forward strand.
TAGGAAAAGGTATTGCAGCCGCTTCATTGGGCACAATTCTTGAAGCACGTGGTTTAAAAGTAACCATGATGAAGCTTGATCCGTATATCAATGTCGATCCGGGAACCATGAGCCCCTTTCAGCATGGTGAAGTTTTCGTCACCGAAGATGGTGCAGAAACGGATCTGGATTTAGGTCATTACGAGCGCTTTGTGAATTTCACCGCTACCCAATTAAATAACTTTACTACCGGCCGTATATACAGCCGTGTAATTCGTAAAGAACGTCAAGGTGATTACCTCGGTGCGACGGTGCAGGTAATTCCACACATCACCGATGAAATTAAACGCTCGGTTCGTGCAGGTGCAAAAGGCTATGATATTGCCATGGTCGAAGTGGGCGGTACGGTAGGTGATATCGAATCATTACCCTTTATGGAAGCCTTACGTCAAATGGGTGTAGAAGAGGGCAGCAATGCCTTGTTTATGCATTTGACCTTAGTACCTTATCTGGCAGCGGCTGGAGAATTAAAAACCAAGCCGACCCAGCACTCGGTTAAAGAATTACGCTCAATTGGTATTCAGCCCGATATTTTGATGTGTCGTAGTGAAAAGTCTATCCCGGATAATGAACGTCGAAAGATTGCCCTGTTTACCAACGTTGAAGAACGCGCGGTTATTCCGGCAATTGATATGGATAATATCTACAAAATTCCATTGTGGTTGCACTCACAAAATCTCGATCAGATAGTTGCGGAAAAATTAAAACTTGAGAATCTTCCAGAAGCCGATCTTTCAGATTGGGAGTTGGTGGTGAATCGTATGGCTTACCCAAAAAGCGAAGTGACTGTTGCGATGGTGGGTAAGTATGTTGATTTAACGGAATCGTATAAGTCTTTGAATGAAGCTTTAGATCACGCTGGTATTCAGACTGAGTCCAAAGTAAGAATTAAATATATCGACTCTGAAAAAATTGAAAAAGACGGCTTGGACGAACTTGATAACGTCGATGCTATTCTGGTGCCTGGTGGCTTCGGCACACGTGGTGTAGAAGGGAAAATTGAAGCGATCAGACACGCACGTGAGAATAAAATTCCGTATATGGGAATTTGTCTGGGTATGCAGTTGGCCGTGATCGAGTTTGCGCGTCATAAAGCGGGTATTGAAAATGCCAACAGTACCGAATTTGATCAAAATACGCCCAATCCTGTTATCGGCTTGATTACAGAATGGATGACCGAAGAAGGTGAGCTAGAAAAGCGTGATGAAGATTCCGATATGGGTGGCACCATGCGTTTGGGTGGCCAAACCTGTTACCTGACTAAAGGAACGCTGGCGCATAAGACTTATGGAGTTGACGAGATTGTTGAAAGACACCGTCATCGTTATGAGTTTAATAATAATTACAGCAAAGTGCTGACTGATAATGGCTTGGTATTATCGGGCTACTCACACGATAATACCTTGGTAGAAATGGTTGAATTACCGGATCATCCATGGTTTCTGGCGTGTCAGTCACATCCGGAATTCACCTCGCACCCTAGAACGGGACATCCGTTTTTTACCGGCTTTATTAAAGCGGCCATAGCCTATCGAGATAATAAGCCTAAGAAGAGCTCTAGTGATGAATAGCAGAAATAGATCATGAAATTATGTAATTTTGAAGTCGGTCAAGACCAGCCATTTTTTCTATTATCTGGTCCTTGTGTAGTGGAGTCTGAAAAGCTCACATTGGAAATAGCCGCCAGTTTGAAAGAAATGACCGATGAACTTGGGATTCCTTATATTTTTAAAGCCTCATTTGATAAAGCCAATCGTTCATCAATAAACGGTTATCGAGGCCCTGGTATGGAAGAGGGTTTACGAATTCTCGAAAAAGTAAAAACTGATCTTGGCTTGCCTATCATTACGGATGTTCATGAGGATACGCCTTTGGATGAAGTAGCATCAGTCGTTGATGTTTTACAAACACCCGCACTGTTATGTCGGCAAACTAATTTTATTCAAAATGTGGCAAAGCAGGGTTTACCTGTGAATATCAAAAAAGGTCAATTTACCGCACCCTGGGATATGAAAAATGTCGTTGATAAAGCTAAGGCTACAGGCAATCAACAAATTATGGTATGCGAGCGCGGTTATACCTTTGGCTATAATACCCTGGTTTCTGATATGCGTGGTTTAGCGACTATGCGTGAGACAAATTGCCCTATTGTGTTTGATGCGACGCACTCCGTACAACAGCCTGGTGGAAAAGGAGATTGTTCTGATGGTGAGCGTCAACATGTGCCAGTGCTTGCGCGAGCTGCGATGGCAGCGGGTATTGCAGGAATTTTTATGGAGTCACACCCAAACCCGGAAGAAGCGTTGAGCGATGGACCAAATTCATGGCCAACGGGGCGCATGCGTGAATTGCTCGAAATGCTGTTGAAAATTGACCAGACGGTTAAATCAGCGCCGTTTTTAGAAGAAACACTTTAAATAGCAAACTAACAAAACTACATAACAGAATAAATAAACAGAATAAAAAAAGACACCCCCTACTTTGAATGATATTAGGGTTTTGTTTTTTAAAAACGTAAATAGAATTTATGCAGAGCTAGGCACTTTTTTTATTCCATTCACAGAATTTGAATTTAAATAATTATTGGAGACATCATGTCTGAAATTTCAAATATTACAGCACGAGAGGTGATTGACTCTCGTGGTAATCCCACTGTTGAAGCGGTGGTTACTCTGGCTAATGGCACTCAAGGCAGTGCGATTGTTCCATCTGGAGCTTCAACTGGCGCACGTGAAGCGATTGAATTACGTGATGGTGATAAATCTCGTTTCATGGGTAAGGGCGTGTTAACTGCTGTTGCTAATGTAGATGGTGAGATTGCAGATTGCATCAAAGGCATGGATGCCAACGATCAGAAAGCTATCGATAAGTCGATCATCGAGCTTGATGGTACGCACAATAAATCACGCTTAGGTGCGAATGCACTATTAGGTGCATCGCTGGCTGTTGCACATGCCGCCGCAAATGATAATGGTTTGCCACTTTATCAATACTTAGGCAATGAATTTGGCACTAGCGGTAAATTCCAATTACCTGTTCCAATGATGAATATCATCAATGGTGGTGAGCATGCGGACAATAGCGTTGATATGCAGGAGTTTATGATTGTACCGGTTGGTGCAGATAGTATTGCAGAAGCGATTCGCTATGGAACTGAAGTGTTTCACAATTTGAAATCTGTACTTTCTAAGAAGGGTATGAATACAGCAGTTGGAGATGAGGGCGGATTCGCACCTGATCTCTCATCTAATGAAGAAGCCATCGAAGTTATTCTCGAAGCGATTCAAAATGCTGGTTTTAATGCAGGTAAAGATATTTACCTGGGTTTGGATTGTGCGGCATCTGAGTATTACAAAGATGGTAAATATGTGTTGGCTTCAGAAGCAAAGAGTTTTGATGCTAAAGGCATGGTTGATTATTTAGAAAGCTGGGTAAATCAATACCCTATTATTACTATCGAAGATGGATTAGATGAGGCGGATTGGGATGGTTGGTCTGTTCTTACTCAGCGCTTGGGTGATCAAATCCAGTTAGTTGGTGATGATTTGTTCGTGACCAATCCCAAGATTTTTGCAGAGGGCATAGAAAAGAATATCGCTAACTCTATTCTGATCAAATTTAATCAGATCGGTACGCTTACAGAGACACTTGAAGCAATCAAAATGGCGCACGACTCTAACTACACTGCGGTTGTTTCACATCGTTCTGGAGAAACGGAAGATACCACTATTGCTGATCTTTCTGTTGCGACTAATGCAGGCCAAATCAAAACCGGTTCTTTGTCTCGTTCTGACAGGATAGCTAAATATAACCAATTGATCCGCATCGAACAAATGCTGGGAAGCAATGGTGTGTATGCAGGTAAATCTGCATTTAGACATCTAGTTTAAAATTAGCTAAATAACATTAATCATTGTTTAACCACCTCGCGTTTGTTGAAAAAACCGGGGTGGATTATACTGCGTTAAAGTATTTCCCGAATTTACTAATAGAAACATACCTATGAAGGCCTTGTTAATTGTTTTTGCATTAGTCTTGATTTTGCTCCTGGCAGGCTTATGGGTCGGTCCAGGCAGTTTTCCTGATTTGTGGAGAATAGAGAATCGTAAGGTACTTCAAGAACAATCTAATACCGAGAAAAAAGAGCAAATTCGAAAAATTCAGGCAGAACTGGATGATGTTGCTTCTGGCAAAGAGGCGTTAGAAGAACGTGCGCGCAGCGAGCTGGGTATGACAAAAAAGGGAGAAACCTTCTTCGAGGTTGTACTTCAGCCTGAACCTAAAAAAAATCCGAATAAAGCCATCAGTAAAGAAGTTGTTGATGGTTCTAAAGTCGTTGATGACTTTAAAACCGTTGAAGACTCCAATACTGTTGAAGACTCTAAAACTGGATCTACTGAAATAGATAGCAAAACAGGTAATGACTGATACCAAACTTTCCCCCGTTTGGGTTGTGATTCCTGCAGCAGGTGTAGGCTCAAGAATGCTATCGGAACAGCCTAAGCAGTACCTGAAAATTGCCAATAAAACCATAATTGAACATACGCTTGAGTGTTTTATCAAGCATCCAGATGTTGCAGGAATAATTGTAACCTTGAGCATAGATGATCCATATTGGAAGCAATTAAAAATCAAATCAGGTGATACGCATATCTATACTGTTGAAGGAGGCAAGGAACGAAGTGATTCCGTGGAGCAGGCGGTTGATTATCTTCGCATGGTTGTAAGAGCAAGTGATGATACATGGGTGATGGTACATGATGCTGCCCGACCTTGTGTATCGCAAGCAGATATTAATGTATTACTTGAGATTCGATCTGCTGAAAGTGTCGGAGGCATTTTGGCAACTCCTGTGCGCGATACCATGAAACGCAGTATTCCTGATCAATCCAGGATTTCACAGACTGAGTCACGCGATAACCTTTGGCATGCGTTAACCCCTCAACTTTTCAAACTAGGTCCTTTAAAAAACGCATTAGAATTTTGTAAGGAAAAGCTGATAACCGTTACTGATGAAGCCTCTGCTTTTGAAGCTATGGGTGAACATCCTCAGCTTGTAACCGGTAGCCATGACAATATAAAAGTGACTTTTCCTTCAGATATTCAATATGCTAATTTTTTGCTGAAAAAAAAAGCGGATAATAAATCATGATGAGAATTGGTAATGGTTACGATGTACACGCTTTTACTGAAGGTGATCATATTGTTTTGGGCGGTGTAAAAATCAAGCATACTCATGGACTATTAGCGCATTCAGATGGCGATGTGCTGATTCATGCCTTATGTGATGCGTTATTAGGTGCGCTTGCATTGGGTGATATTGGACATCATTTCCCAGATAATGATTCTGATTATAAGAATATTGATAGTCGTGTGCTGCTAAAGAGTGTTTATAAGCTAGTGACTTCAAGGTTTTATAAGCTTTCAAATTGCGATTGTACGATAGTCGCTCAAAGCCCGAAAATGGCACCGAATATTTTGACCATGAGGCAAGTCATTGCCGAAGATTTAGGTGTGTCGCTGGATAAAGTCAGTATTAAAGCGACAACCACTGAAGGTTTAGGTTTTGCAGGCAGAGAAGAAGGGATTGCTGTTTACGCGACAGCTCTGTTGCAAATGTTCGAAAGAGATACTAATTAGTAAAGTGTTACTAACGAGTAAAGTGATTCAGATTTAGTGTCGTAATTTAAAAATAGGTAGATTCGCGAAATCTAGTAAATTAGATTCTAGTAGCCATTCAAGAGCGTCTTCTGCATCTTTCTCGAACCAGTTTTTTGCCGACCCAAGTCTGAATGTATAGCCCCATTCATCCATGTCCGTCATCATTTTCAAGCTGCCCATTTCTGGTATTTCTTCAGCTAACAGAATCTGTAAGTAACACACTGCATTCTCTTCATTAAAATCACCTTCTGCATTAGTATCAAGATTTTCTCGACGTTGATGATCCATACAAATAAAATGGCATGCCTCATGAAGTGCAGAATGTAGTGGGGTGTCATTACGTACAAATAACTGGTTATTAATCAGACCTGCTTCTGATTCTCCCCAATAACTACCAGGGATAGCTAGAGATGGGCTAATTATTTTTAGATCAAGTTGATACTTTGAAAGGAGTGCCTGGAGTCCGATGATCTTTATGTCAGCAATACGTAAAACGTTAATGATAAGCCGTTGTTATAAAAATGATTTGCTGTGTATATAATGCTCTAGTTAATGTTCTATCGAACTGTTCTCTAGATCTAATTGGTTAATAGTTAATTTTCTACCATCTTGTACTGCCGTAATTGTGGCTTTACCTTTTCTAGTTATCCATTTCTCCTCACCTTCTAAATGATAGCGAGAGAGGAATTTTCCCTTTCCTTGAACTTCACCTGAAACATTATTCCAGTGAAAATCAAATAACACCATTTTTCTTTCGCGGGTGATTTCAAAAAGAGTTTCTAGTTTGTCATTAATTTCCTGATCAGTCTGGCCTTGAATTTCAGGTGCATTAGATAGAATTGGTTTGATGATATCAACGCGTCCATCTTCATATGCACTTTCCAGCTTACTAAGCATCTCCTGAAGATTGCTATCAGAAACATCTATGGTGCTGCTAATGGATGCTTTTCTGACAGTGTTGGTTTGTACTATAGACTCTGGGTTTTGAGATGAATCATCTATTGTTGTGGTTACTAGTTCTGGATTTGCTGGATCGTAAAAATGACCGATCATAGCCACTAAAGTAAAGATTGTGATCGCTGACAGAACCGCTATCACGCTTCTAGTATTTGATATCTGCATCTCTGTTTTTTTAGTTGCAGCATAAAAGCTTTTTGGTGGTTTTCGATATTCAGACACAGTTATTATTTTTTCCTGGTCAGTGTGGTTTTGTTTTAATTGCGAATACGCTTTGGATACTAGTGCTGCATAATGCGTAGCTTCTGTATTTGAATTAGTATCTGGGTGGAAAATTTTCATTAATAATTGATAGTGCAACTTTAATGTTGCTTCAGATTGATTAGTGTTGGTATATGTATTGTTTACTAATTTTGTTCCCAGAATTTTTTCGTTACTATTATTTTCAATAACAATGGCTTTTTCTACAAAGTTTAATAGTGCTAGGTGAAGGGCTACACTGTCTAGTTCATGTTCTTCTGCAAATTCTTCTAATTGCTTCTTAGAAGTACATAAGCGCAGCAATTCAGTAATGCCATTAGGTAGTTCAGAATCCGGAAAGCACAGCCAAGCCATTTCCTCAGGGTACTTTTCTAGGCGTAGTGCTTGATGTATTGCAAGATTATTCATCAGAAGAGTATCCTATCAAATATACTTATAAATGACTAATTGAAGTTAGTTGAATTCTAGAAAAGGGTCTCAGATTAGTGTGTTATTTGAATAATTATGTTCATTTAAAATAAGAAAATTTCTTTTTCAGGAAGGTAAAGACATAAAGGTCTTTGTACATTTGTTCAAGCAGTAAAAAATGAGTAACTAGCTCACACCATTTTTTTTCTCGACGATGGTTTAGAGGTAACTTTTCTTTTACTATCAGGTTTTCTACTTGATTCTGCTCTGATAGCAAATGCTCTGCCAATGGGCCCAGATTTATCTTGTCCAATTGCAGACTCAAGTTCATCGATACGCTGATTTAATTCGTCAAGTTGTAGAGTATTAGAATGCTTACTCTCGGCCAGGGCTTTTGCTTTGAGTTCGGGGTCTCCAGTTGCAACGAGCTTGGTTATTACGGGGATGTCGGGATTCTTTTTCATTGTTAAATGATGGTTAGAAAATCACAGCTTATAGTATCCGAGAGTATATCCCCGATCGCGATAGAAGGAATATCGTTTGCGACCAGCGGTTAGAATTTCATCCTCAGTATCTATTATTTCAGCAACTTTAGTAAATCTGGAGAAAAATAAAGGGCGTTCTATGGATAAATTGATTAAATAGTCGCAATTCTCCATAGGCTCAAAATCATGCGAAATATTGACTCGATTGAGTTTGTCGGGTTTGTTTAAGCTGTCGTCATCATCTGAAATGATTGAATGAGGAATAAAACTTGAAATCTCATTCTTCCATAAGTAATCATCAACCTTTTTACTGAGTTCTTCAGACCCCGTGTGAATGTGCACATAAAGGTCTCTTTTTAGAGCAAGGTTAAGTAAACGATATACAACAGCTAACCTGTTGTCGAGGCCTTGTTCTTTGCTGACGTAGAAATTTATTTCAGTCATTTTTTAAGGAATTTAAAGGAGTATTATCATTTGTACGCTCTATTGATTAAATATTGAGATAATAAAGGTACGGGTCTTCCCGTAGAGTCTTTTCCAGACCAGGCAGTACCAGCAATATCAATATGCGCCCATTTATATTCTTTCGTGAATTCGGCAAGGAAGCATGCCGCTGTAATAGTCCCAGCAGGTCGACCGCCGATATTGCCCAGGTCAGCAAAAGAGCTTTTGAGTTGTTTCTTGTAGTCTTCTCCCATGGGTAATTGCCAGGCCCGGTCATTGATAGAGTTGCCAGCATCAATGATGTCTCCAGCTAAATCATCATCATTCGATAGTACGGCACAAATATGGTGGCCCAGTGCAATAATACATGCGCCGGTCAGAGTCGCTGTATCTATAACGACTTCTGGTTTGTATTTGCCAACATAGGTGAGGGCGTCACATAATACTAAACGACCTTCAGCGTCTGTATTCAATACTTCGATAGTCTTTCCTGACATTGAAGTTACTATATCGCCTGGTTTAGAAGCTCTGCCACTTGGCATATTTTCTGCAGCAGCCAAAACTACCACAAGATTTAAAGGTAGCTTCATCTCCGCACAGGCTTTCAGCGTTCCAAGCATCCCAGCTGCGCCACACATGTCGAATTTCATTTCATCCATGTCTGCCCCAGGCTTCAAAGAAATACCACCCGTGTCAAAAGTTATCCCTTTACCTACCAAAGCTATCGGTGCTTGTTTCTTATCATTGGCTCCTTTGTATTCCAGGATAATCATTTTCCCAGGTTCGTCACTACCTTTGCTGACTGATAAAAAAGAACCCATGCCGAGCTTATTCATATCGGATTCTTCCAGGATTTTTATTTTGATTGATGAATATTCCTTTGCTACGGACTTGGCTTCATCTGCAATGTAAGTAGGAGTACATATATTCCCAGGGTGATTTGCTAGATCACGAGATAATTTCATTCCTTTTGCAATAGATGATCCATGCTGAATACCTTTCTCGGCTTTCTCAGTAACCTTTTTAGATGCTTTGGTAAAAGCGATGCTAACTGTTTTAAGTTTGCCAGGGTCTTTTTTCTCGCTCTTGTAATCAAGTAATTGATATTCATTGTCCGCATAGGCAATAACTATTTGAGTGACTGCGTTCTGTAAGTCTTTTAGGTTAAAAGTATCGGCTAAATACAGACTTACTGAGGATAAAGTTGATGACTTGAGCGCTTTGGCAGCAGCCTTGGTTGCTTTATTGAGGCTTACAACATCGAATTTATCTTCATCACCACAACCTAGTAGCATCACCCTTGAGGCTTTAACGCCAATAAGTTCATAGAAAATATGAGTCTCTTCTAACGATCCCTTGAAGTCTCCTGTCTCAATGTATTTGCTGATTTTCCCAGAACAAGCCTTGTTCACTTTTTTTGCTGCAAGGTGCAGTACAGCCCCTTCTTCAGTGCTAAATACAGGTACTACAATACAATCATCTTGATTGTTTGCAGGAGAATCAGAATTGTTAAGTGTGTATTGCATTGTATTTCCGTTAATTTGATGTTGAGTAGGTAATGAATCGATTTGAATCTGATTTTAATCCAATAATGTTTGATGAGAAATTTAGTCAGGAATTCTAAAGGAGCAAAGCTGAATAATAAACCGATTAATAAACCTATTCATAAAGTTATAAAAAAGGAGTAAATGATTGTTCTTTTTCCTATGTCATATAAGTGCTTTGCTATATACTATCGCGTTTTTTCGACTCGCCTATTTTTAAGTGTACTGATTTGATACAGCCACTAAAATTTAAGCATAAAACATTGCGTAGTTTATGTTGTTGTTTTTAAACAGCTTGACTACAACTTTTAATAAAGAGTAATAACACAGAGTATAGTCATGTCAGCAGACCTATCAAAATATCGTAATATCGGCATTTTCGCACACGTTGATGCGGGTAAAACAACTACAACAGAACGTATCCTGAGTCTTACAGGTAAAATTCACAAGATCGGTGAAGTTCACGATGGTGAATCAACTACTGACTTTATGGAGCAAGAGGCTGAGCGTGGAATTACCATCCAGTCAGCAGCAGTAAGTGCATTCTGGAAAGATCACCGCATGAATATCATCGACACACCGGGTCACGTTGACTTTACGGTTGAGGTATATCGTTCACTTAAAGTACTAGATGGTGGTGTTGGTGTATTTTGTGCATCTGGTGGTGTTGAGCCTCAGTCAGAGACTAACTGGCGTTATGCGAACGAATCGGAAGTTGCTCGAATTATATTTGTAAACAAGCTAGACCGTATTGGTGCAGACTTCTTCAGAGTTGTTAAGCAAGTTGAAGATGTACTTGGCGCTCATCCTTTAGTGATGGTTCTTCCTATTGGTGTTGAAGATAACTTCACCGGTGTTGTTGACTTATTAACGCGTAAAGCCTGGATATGGGATGGTTCTGACGACCCTTTGAAATACACCATTCAAGATGTACCTGCTGATATGGTGGATCAGGTTGAAGAGTGGCGTGAAAAGCTAATCGAAACGGCGGTTGAGCAAAATGATGATGCGATGGAAATGTATCTTGAAGGCGAAGAGCCTGATTTGGATACAATAAAGGCGTGTATCCGAAAAGGTACTCGTGATCTTGCGTTCTTCCCAACTTATACAGGTTCTGCATTTAAAAACAAAGGTATACAACTAATATTGGATGCAGTTGTCGATTATCTTCCTGATCCTACTGAGGTTGACCCTCAGCCGTTAACTGACGAAGAAGGTGAAGAAACAGGCGAATATGCAATCGTAGACGTCGATGAACCATTACGTGCTTTAGCATTTAAAATCATGGATGACCGCTACGGTGCGTTAACTTTCTTACGTGTTTATTCAGGTAAGCTAGAGAAAGGCTCTACCGTATTAAACTCATTCACGGGTAAGACAGAAAGAATCGGTCGTATCGTGGAAATGTCGGCTGATGATCGTATCGAATTAGAATCTGCACAAGCGGGTGACATCGTTGCTGTTCTAGGTATGAAGAATGTTCAAACAGGTCACACACTTTGTGATCCAAAGCATCCTTCAACACTTGAAGCAATGGTATTCCCTGATCCGGTTATCTCAATCGCAGTATCTCCAAAAGATAAAGGTGGTTCTGAGAAGATGGGTATCGCGATCGGTAAAATGGTTGCAGAAGATCCATCTTTCCGTGTTGAGACAGATGAAGATTCAGGTGAGACAATCCTTAAGGGAATGGGTGAGTTACACCTTGATATCAAAATCGATATCCTTAAGCGTACTCATGGTGTAGACGTTGAAGTAGGTAAGCCACAGGTTGCATACCGCGAAACAATTACACAGCGCATCGAAGACAGCTACACACACAAGAAGCAGTCTGGAGGTTCTGGTCAGTTCGGTAAGATCGACTACATCCTCGAGCCTGCAGAAGTTGGTGAAGGCTATGTATTCGAATCTAAAGTTACTGGTGGTAATGTTCCTCGTGAATACTGGCCAGCTATTGAGAAGGCCTTCAAAGGAATGATGGATACTGGTGTACTTGCTGGCTACCCTTGTCTTGACTTAAAAGTAACGTTAATGGATGGTGCTTACCACGCGGTTGACTCATCTGCGATGGCATTTGAATTAGCAGCAAAAGGTGCTTTCCGTCAGACTATGCCTAAAGCGGGTGCTCAGTTAATCGAGCCTATTATGAAGATTGACGTATTCACCCCGGAAGATCATGTTGGCGATGTTATTGGTGACATGAACCGTCGTCGTGGCATGATCAAGTCTCAGGAAGCTGGTCCAACAGGTGTACGTATCAAAGTTGATGCGCCACTATCTGAAATGTTCGGTTATATCGGTGACTTACGCACAATGACATCTGGTCGTGGTCAGTTCTCTATGGAGTTCTCACACTACATGCCTTGTCCGAAAAATATTTCGGAAGAAGTTATCAAAGAAGCTCAAGAAAGAGCGGAAGCAAAGAAAAAGTAATACAGGTTCACAATACTTTGTATTACAAAAGCCTCGACTTGTCGGGGCTTTTTTTTTGCTATATTTTTATTCATGGAAATACTCAAATTAACCTTAATAGGAATTTAAAAATGAAAAGATGTGCAATAGTCACAGGTGGTGCAAGTGGTATCGGAAAAGCCTGTGTAGAAGCTTTGATAGGCGAAGGTTACGATGTCGTTATCGCAGACTTGAATGAAGAAAGTGGTACTCAATTAGCGGCTGATCTGGGTTGTCATTTCACCCGAACTAATTTAGCCAGTCGAGAATCTTGTAAAAATCTCATCGATGAAACGTTGAAGACATTTGGGCGCATCGATGTTCTGGTAAATAACGGTGGATACCAACATATTTCACCCATTGAAGATTTCCCTGAAGATACCTGGGATGAAATGATTCATATTCTACTTACTGCACCATTTTTATTAACGCGTTATGCATGGCCAACCATGCAAAAACAGAAGTGGGGGCGAATTATTAATATCGCTTCGGTGCACAGTGAGATTGCCTCACCGTATAAATCAGCGTATATCTCAGCCAAGCATGGATTGATTGGTTTAACCCGCACTGCGGCTTTAGAAGGCGGTGAACATGGCATTACAGTCAATGCACTCAGCCCAGCTTATGTGCGCACACCTTTGGTCGAGAATCAAATTGCTGATCAGGCACAAACACGAAATATCTCACCGGAAGAAGTCATTGAAAAAGTAATGCTCGAGCCGGCTGCGATTAAGCGCTTAATAGAACCAAGTGAGGTAGCAAATTTGGTGCTGGTAATGTGTTCTGATAAAGGATCATCAATCACCGGATCCAACTGGAAGATTGATTGCGGTTGGACTGCTAAATAATTGACAATTTCTCACTCGGGGTTGTGACAAACAGCCTCGATATTATGCCCATCAGGATCAATCACGAAGCAACTATAGTAGTTAGGGTGGTAGATTTCTCTTAACCCTGGTTTGCCATCACAAATGGCTCCCGCTTCAATCGATGCAGTATAAAACGCATCAACTTGTTGACGATTAGTAGCTGAGAAAGCAATATGCAACGGATTATGGGCTTTCTGGTCAGGCCCAAACCAGAATTCAGCCTTATCTTTGTTTTTGCCAAACCCCGCCCAGCCTTCAATTTCTACTACAAGAAATATACCCAAAGGCGCTAAAGCCTTGGTATAAAAGTCTAGGCTTTTATCGTAATCAGAAACTGCAATACCGATGTGATCAATTATCATAGTTATCCTTAGATGCATATTAATAATTTATTGTAGTAAAAAAGTGCATAGCTCTGCATAAATTCCTAGGTCGTTTTTAACCGCGAAGCGTAAATCTCGGGTGGCTTGCCCCCGAGCTGGATAGCTTACAATGGGGTTTTTCCCCATTTTTAGGTATTCAGCTTATGGAATTACAGAGAAATACGCATCATGTGTATCGGTTGATGTACCATTTTGTTTGGATACCGAAATATAGGCATAAGGTCTTTTGTGAACCTTATCGAGAAGTGTTGAAAGGAATGATTGAGAAAATTGGGTATGACTATGATATTGATATCGTCGAATTAGAAATACCAGAAGATCATATTCACATGGTAGTTCGCGGAGTGCCAAAGATGTCTCCAAGTGATGTGATGCAGATTATCAAAAGTATCTCTGCTAGAGAATTTTTCCGTCGTTACCCCGAGATAAAGAAACAATATTTCTGGGGTGGTAAATTATGGACTCAGAGTTACTTCGTTGAAACGATAGGTAATGCCAACGAGGATGTAATTAGAGCTTACGTTCGAGATCAGCTAACAGAGCACGAGAAAAAGGAAGATAGATCGAAACAGCTCGGTTTGTTTTAAAACTCGGCTCGCTTGCGGCCGAGTTTTTTATACAACAAAAACGAGTTGTCATTAAAAGTAGGGGCGACTTTATTATATTATTTATTCGCTGTTTTGATGCTAAGTAAGCGAATGATAGCGTTGTTCAATGATTAAAAAGATAACAGTCATTTTATGCTTATCTCTATAATTGCCTAATGGGCCTTTATTATTCGCAATTGTTTGCTATGGTTTATAAGTAGTTACCTTATTTAACCAAACATAAAAGGATAGGAGAAGCAAAAGATGAGTCGTGATGTCGTAGTTTTAAGTGCTGTTCGTTCAGCCATAGGTGGTTTTGGTGGTTCATTAAGCCAGATTGAGCCACAAGAATTAGCCGGACAAGTGATGAAAGAAGCTGTTAGCCGTTCAGCTGTTGATCCCAATAATATAAATTATGTAACGGTTGGTAACTGTGTTCCTACAGATTCACGCTTTGCCTATGTTTCGCGTGTTGCCGCGATTCAGGCTGGTTTACCAATGGAATCTGTTGCTATGACCGTTAACCGTCTTTGTAGCTCTGGCCTTCAGGCAATTGTCTCAACCGCACAATCTATTATGCTCGATGATTGTGATTATGGTGTTGGTGGTGGTGTTGAAGTCATGTCACGCGGTGGCTACATGTCTCCCGCGATGCGTACGGGTGCTCGTATGGGTGATACGCATCTGGTTGATATGATGACAGCTACTTTGACCGATCCTTTTGGTGTTGGGCATATGGGTGTGACTGCAGAAAATCTCGCAGAAAAATGGAATATCAGCCGTGAAGAGCAGGATGCTCTAGCTGTAGAATCCCATCGACGTGCCGCACAAGCCATCGAAGAAGGCCGATTTAAATCACAAATTGTACCCATCACGATGAAAACACGAAAAGGTGAAGTGACGTTTGATACAGACGAACACGTAAGACCCGGCACGACCATGGAGTCTCTGGGTAAAATGCGCGCGGTATTCAAGAAAGACGGTTCAGTAACTGCAGGAAATGCATCAGGTATTAACGATGGAGCAGCATTCTTTGTGCTGGCTGCGGCTGAAGCAGCAGAAAAAGCAGGGCAGAAGCCGATCGCTAGAATTGTTTCATACGCAGTTGCAGGTGTACCCAATGAAATCATGGGTGAAGGCCCGATCCCAGCGTCTAAATTAGCGCTAAAAAAAGCAGGTTTGACCATAGCTGATATGGATGTTGTTGAATCAAATGAAGCCTTTGCCGCACAGGCTATTGCAGTGTCAAAAGGTCTGGAACTAGATATGGAAAAAACCAATCCGAATGGTGGCGCGATAGCATTAGGTCATCCAGTGGGCTGTTCCGGTGCTTTCATTGCTACTAAAGCACTTTACGAACTTGAGCGTATTGATGGACAATATGCCTTAGTGACAATGTGTATTGGTGGTGGTCAGGGAATTGCAGTGGTATTTGAGCGTTTATAAATAACGTTTAATATCTACAAATATCTACAAACTTAAAAGGACAACGATATGTTGTCCTTTTTTTAGGTGATATTATTTTAAAAAGTGCCTGAAAGTAGGGGGGTGACTTTCATTTTCATGTAACTATAAATGGAACTATTAATCACCAAATAGATTCACTCAGACTCTCATCCAATGCCTTTCCCTTGGCGCACTCCTCACTAAAATAAGGATGGGTTCTATAAGCTCCTTGGTAGTAGCTCAGAGCGCTATTTTCTGCAATATGAGCGCGAACTCCGAGCATTCTTGCGGCACGCTTATCTCTTTGTATTGCCTGACAGTCTGTTTTTTGTTCATTCATCTCACCACGAACGTGCATGGCTTCATGAGTGAAAACATGAAGGCTGGTTATTTCTCGGGTATTCGCTGTTTCAGGTGCTTCCAGATAATCACGCAGATCATTACAGACAGGGAATTGAAGTACAATTTCGCCGGTGGTGGGGTTGCCAGTGCCAGCAAGGCCAAACTTGTCATACACCGATTGAAATACGGTGGCGCACTTTACATGTGCAGGGCGTCCGTCAGCCAATAAAGATGCTTTAGAAGACAATAAGCTTTCAAAACGCCAATGATCAAGGATGGGTTTGCATGAGAGTACTGCGAGTGTAAACAGCACGGCAATATAACCTTTGGAAAAGGTATCCAGTGCTTGATGACTGTTTATCTCTCGATAAATCATCCAGAAGAAGCAAAGACTCACCACTAATAGAATTAGCATTTTCGTAAATTGGTAATTAGTTATTCGATAAAACCGGTAATTTAACAGAATAAGCATTGATGCCAGATGAATGAAAAAAGTGGCTAAAAGTAGGGGGGTGACTTTATCTTCGTGGTGCAGGGCCTGTGGTATCTCTGATGATTAATGCTGCTTCCAGTTCAATGCGATCTATATTTGTTGGCTTGCCATTTTTTTTATTTTCTATCTGGCGCAGAATATAGTCAGCTGCTTTCTCACCCATACGTCTTGATGGTGAGTTTAACGTTGTTAATGAAGGCGTCAAGAAAGGCAATAATTCGATATTATCAAAACCAGTAATTGATAAGTCATCGGGTACCCTAAGACCTCTTTGTTTTGCTCCATGTAAGGCACCAAGCGCAAGAATATCGTTACCACAACTTACAGCGGTAATATCTGGGTGATTATCTAATAGTTTATGTAAGTATTTACTGCCTTGTTCCACGCTGTAGTGACACTCCATGATACGGTCGTCGTCTAGTTTTAACCCAGCAGAATTTAGCTGTTGTTCAATACCTTTCAATCGTTCAATGGCACGATCATTATTTTCACGAATACCAGAAATAACACCGAAACTCTTATGTCCTAATTCTATTAAATGTTTGGCAATTTGTTTACCTGCTTTAATGTGATCAAAACCAATACAGCTATATTCAGATTTCGAGTCATAAATCCAGAGATTAACGACAGGGATTTGATAACGATTAATCGCCTTATAAACTTCAGGATGATGTTGTTCGCCTACCAATACTAGTCCGTCAATTCCCCGTGATAACAGTGATTGCACTTCGCGTAACTCTACTTCTTGAGAATAGCCATTATTGGCTAAAAGTAAGGTGTAGTTGGCCTTTGCCAGACCTGTTTGTAGGTAATGAATAGCCTCTGAAAAAATCGTGTTATCAATGGTAGGAACAATAACGCCAATGGTGTGAGTTCGCCTGGAAGCAAGTGCTCTGGCGGCGCCATCGGGTACATAGCCTAAATCTTCAATAGCCTTATTGATTTTTTCTTGAACTTCTATGCGTACCTTATCCGGGCTATTCAGACAACGGGAAACCGTCGCGGTTGAAACATTGGCTTTTGTGGCGACATCTTGAAGGGTGGGTTTCTTTTTCTGCATTAGAGGAGAGAGTTTACCAGAAAGATTTAAAATTGACTGTTTTCAATAGCTTAAGTTTCAACCGTGAATTATACAAAGTTTTTTAATGTAATAATTTGACAAATATCAATATCGTTACTATTATGTAAGCGCTTACATTACTAATTCCGGAGAATCCCAATGGCAACTACTTACCTCAAAAAAGCAATTAAAAATGCCTCAACAGGCGAAGACGATACGCGCGATATCGTTTCTAAAATGTTGAAAGAAATCGAAGCGGGCGGCGAAGATCGTTGTGCTGAATATGCAAAAAAGTTAGATGGCTACGAAGGTAATATTGTCGTAACACAAGAAGAAATAGAAGCGGCAGGCAAGCGTCTCTCGCAACAAGTAAAAGATGATATTAAGTTCTCATACGATCGTGTTTATGGTTTTGCGGTAAAGCAACGTAAAGCGTTAATCGATTTTGAGACAGAATTATCACCCGGTTTATGGGCAGGTCAGCGTCAAATTCCTATGCAAGCGGCAGGTTGTTATATTCCAGGCGGACGTTATGCTCATGTTGCTTCGGCAATCATGTCGGTTGGTACAGCTAAAGCGGCGGGCGTAGATTATGTTGTCGCTTGTTCACCACCTAAGCCAGGCCACGGGATTAACGATGCTATTTTATATACGGCTGATTACTGTGGCGCTGATACTGTTTTGGCTCTTGGTGGGGTGCAGGGTATCGCAGCAATGGCATTTGGTTTATACACGGGTAAGCCAGCAGATATTCTAGTTGGTCCTGGTAACCGTTTCGTTGCTGAAGCAAAGCGTATGTTATACGGCAGAGTGGGTATCGATGTATTTGCTGGTCCAACTGAAATTGGAATTATTGCTGATCATACAGCTGACCCAGTGATCGTTTGTAGCGATCTTGCAGGTCAGGCAGAGCATGGACCTGATTCTCCAGCCTGGTTATTCACCTCAGACAAAGCATTAGGTGAAAAAGTCATTGAGATGATGCCTGGTGTAATTGCAAAATTACCAGAAACGGCGCGTAACGCAGCAAGTGTTGCCTGGGCAGATTATGGCGAAGTAGTACTTTGTGATACTGATGAAGAGATGGCGGTTATTAGTGATAAATACGCTTCTGAGCATTTAGAACTACATTGTGAAAATCTAGATTGGTGGGTAAGCCGTCTAAAGAATTACGGTTCTCTGTTTGTTGGTGAAGAAACCACGGTTACCTACGGTGATAAATGTTCTGGTACGAATCATATCCTACCTACTAAAGGCGCAGGCCGTTACACAGGTGGTTTATCAGCAGGAAAATTCATCAAGACTGTAACTACACAACGCATGACTAAAGAAGCGAATCGCACAGTAGGTGCGGCAGCCGCACGAATTTCTCGTCTTGAAGGTATGGAAGGCCATGCACGTTCGGGTGATGATCGTTTGGCAAAATACTTCCCTGATGAAGAGTTTTTATTAGAAATTCCGGGGCATGGCGTTGAAGCTTGATCTTAGCGGCAAAGTAGCACTGATAACGGGTGCCACGTCCGGTATCGGAGCACAGCAGGCACGTGCATTATCCAGTGCAGGTGCTAGTGTAATTTTGGTTGGGCGTCGTGAAGACCGACTCAATGAGTTATCCTTAGAGTTAAAGAATAATGGCCATCAGACTGTATGTGTAGTGTCTGATCTAATGCAGGAAGATCAATGGGATATCGTTGTTGGAGCAAGTTTGAAAGTACACCAACGGGTTGACATATTATGTAATACAGCTGGAATTAATCTACGCCAGCATGCAGATGATGTGACTTCAGATAGTTGGGATTTAACCCTGACATTAAACCTTAAAGTACCCTTTATGCTGGCGCAGAAATTAGTACCCAATATGCGCGAACGCGGCTGGGGCAAGATTATTAATGTCGCTTCGCTGCAATCTGAACGTGCGTTTGCTAATGGTATTGCCTATGGCGCATCCAAAGGTGGTATTACCCAATTAACACGTGCGATGGCAGAAGCCTGGTCGAAACATGGGATAGGATGTAATGCAATAGCTCCCGGATTTTTTCCAACAGAATTGACTGCCCCTGTTTTTGAGCAACCTGAATTTGCTGAAAAACTAGCGCAACAGACTGCGATTGGCCGTAATGGAAACCTGGAAGACCTTGATGGTCCCTGTGTGTTTTTAGCCAGTCATGCTTCTGATTATATTACCGGTCAAACGCTTTATATCGATGGTGGATTTACCGCTAAGTAGATAGCTTAAAAAGATCATTCCTCAAAAATCCTGTTAAAAACAGGCTAAAAGTAGGGGGGTGTCATTTAAATAAAAATACCTTTTTTCTTTGGAGTTTTAGATGAAAGCACTCGTTTATACAGACACTCAAGAAGTTACCTATCGTGACGAACCACAACCCAGCCCAAGGATTGGCGATGTTGTGATGGATGTATCCGCTGCCGCTATCTGTGGTTCTGATATGCATGCGTATCACGGACATGATGAACGTCGTGTTCCTCCGTTGATTTTAGGGCATGAAGTCTGCGGTACGGTGCTTGATGGCAAACACGCGGGAAAACGAATGGTGATCAATCCATTAATGACCTGTGGTGTGTGCCATGACTGCTTAAGTGGTCGTAGTAACCTTTGCACTAAACGTGAATTAATAGGCATGTACCTACAAGGTGCGTTTGCAGAGCAAGTGGCGATTGAAGAGCGCAATTTATTGGGAATTCCTGATGACATGAATCCAGTAAGCGCATCTATTACAGAACCCACAGCAACGGCATTACACGCAATCGCGCTGGTAGAAAGAATTGCGTATCGACCGTTATCAGAAATGAAATGCCTGGTGTTAGGTGGCGGCGCGATTGGTTTACTATCCGCATTAATCTTAAAAGCCAAAGGTGCTTCGCAGGTTGATCTCGGTGAGACCAACGCCTTGCGCAGAGCAAGCATAGACGAGCAACATTGTGCGACTACGTATGACCCGATCACAGAAAAACCGCCGCATCTTGGTGATTACGACGTAGTTTTAGACTGCGTGGGTTCTGGCATAACACGCAAAGTCTCATGCGAAGCGGTTAGGCCGGGCGGCATCATTTCGCATGTAGGTTTACAAGACAGCGAGGGTGGATTTGATAGCCGCAAAATCACCCTGCAGGAAATTACCGTGCTGGGTAACTATTGTTACACCACCGCTGACATGAAAGCATCGATAGACATGCTTTATCAACAAAGACTAGGAAATTTAAACTGGATTGATGTACGCCCCATGTCTGCTGGTGGACAGGCATTTGATGATTTGCACAATGGAAGGGTGGCCGCAGCCAAAATCGTATTACAACCTGACCATCTGATGAATTAATGATCGGATAAATTAATATCACGTAATTAGAATCACATTGTTAACAGAGAATAATTAAGGATTTACTATGAATAACCCTCAAAAAATATGGGCAGCTTTATCTCATAACTCAGTTGATACCGTTGCTTATTTACCCTGTAATAAATTGAATAGTGTCATGAAGTACAAGCCGGATGAGTTTGATGTTTGGGATATAACCAAAGAATCAGCGGGTTTGGGTTTATGTTTTGGTCGTAGCTTAGCGGATAAGCGCACAGCAATGATGATTCAAAACACCGGCTTGGGTAATCTGGTGACTGACCTTTACACCATGCAAAAGCTCTATCAAACGGCATTACCTATTTTCGTTTCATGGCGAGGCCATTACCAGGAGCCAATAGAAGCGCAGATTATCTTTGGTGATAAGGTTGAAGACTTACTGAATGCCATCGATGTTGAGTACAAAATACTCGCAACAGCAGATGACCTTGTTGGTTTAGAAGATGATGTTGCAGCGTGTTTTACTGAGAAAAAGGTAAAAGTATATTTACTGTCTCCTGAGCTTTGGGAAGAGAACTTGCCGGATTATCATCAATTTGGTGAGCCTAAGATCAATGCAATACAAGCAGAAGCGCCAGCCTATAACGGATCACCTTCAGTAAACCGTATTGGTGCTATAGAGCAGATCATGGAAGTGGTCGATGATAAAGACATAGTCCTATCTCAAATTGGTTTCCCTTCAAAAGAACTTTACAACACCAAAGATCGAGACACTAATTTCTATATGCTAGGTGCGTTAGGTTCAGCTACCGAAGTTGGTATTGGATTGGCAAAGTCTATAGAAGGTCGTCATGTTTATGTCATTGATGGTGATGGATCATTTTTCTTTAACCCTAATCAACTATTTGATTTGGTTGAGTATAATCCTTCTAATCTCACTGTTATTTGTCTGGATAATGGCAGCTGGGGATCAACAGGAAACCAGCCGACACTCAGCTCGCAAGGCTATAACTTATCTGCAGTTGTTCGATCTATGGGCATTGAATCCAGTGTGATGACTGATAATGTTGAAGTGATGGTGAAAGCGATGCAAGATAAAACCCGTTTTCTACATTACATGATAAATGCGGGTAATGATAAGATGGGCATTGAAATTCCAATGAAAGCAGTTGAGATTAAAGATCGCTTTATGCAATCAATTAGATAAAAGAACATCTATTAAAATAAAAAGTGCCCAAAAGTAGGGGGGTGACTAAAATTAAGTACTTAGTACTCTCAATCTAAGTTCTTAAAATAGAAGAGGCTACTGCAGATAAAATGGTACAAGCATTAATTAGAAAATCAGCCTGTATTGCTGATTTAAAACATAGAGCAAAAGGTCGTATTCCGAAATTTGCTTTTGATTATGTTGAGGATGGCTGCAATAGCGGCCTAGCCTTAAAAAATAATCGAGAATCTTTAGATGCAGTTTTTTTGCGCCCTGAATATCTCCAAGCCTACACAGTTCCACAACTCAAAACCGACCTTTTTGGCAAAGAATATAATGCACCTTTTGGTATCGCGCCTTTGGGGTTAACCGGGTTGATCTGGCCAGATGCTTCTGCAATGCACGCGCGTGCGGCGCTTAAAGCCAATATTCCGTTTGTACTAAGTACACTTTCAACCATATCCATTGAAGATGCCGCTAAGAACGCAGAGGATAATTTCTGGTTTCAACTCTACCCACCTTCGGATGATAAGATTCGTACTGATTTAATAAAACGTGCGAAAGATACAGGCTGTAAAAATCTGGTAGTAACGATTGATGTTCCGTCAGCAAGTCGACGCGTGAAATCTATCAAAAGTGGCTTATCCGTACCGCCAAAAATTACTCTGAAAAGTGTATTCGAAAGTGCAATGCGACCTAGTTGGTCGATAGCAACGTTAACCGCTGGTTTACCACAGTTTGCTTCGATGGAACCCTATATTAAAGGCATGACCAATATGGAGGATGTCGCAAATTTCGTGCGCATTACGCTGAAAGATGTTGTCGATGTTGAGACGCTAAAAGTTATCCGCGATGAGTGGGATGGTAATCTAATCGTTAAAGGTATTTCACAAGTCGATGACGCTGAACTGGCTGCGGCTACTGGCGTGGATGGCATTATTGTGTCTAACCACGGCGGACGTCAGCTTGATGCTTGTTTGCCACCCGCAGAATCATTAATCGAGATTATCGAAGCCGTCGGGCAAAATCTCACCGTGATGGCCGATAGCGGCGTAGAAACAGGTGTCGATATCGCAAGATACCTGGCGTTGGGTGCCCAAGCGGTATTTGCAGGCAGAGCATTTCTTTACGGTGTTGGCGCTCATGGAGAACTCGGCGCAGAGCATGCAATAGACCTATTAAGAGATGAATTAGAACAAGTCATGTCACAAGTTCATTGTGCGAAACCAGAGTTAATGCATCAGTATTTAGAGTAATCAGACTCTCATAAAGAATCCTATAAGTTAAAAGGTCACTCCCCTACTTATACAGGTTTATTTTTAATAATGATATCCTCTTAAAATGAAGATATCGAAGAATACACCACACTTCACCGAAATAGCTCAGCAACTGAGCTTAACCCTTGATAAAGAGATTCGATTTAAGATTTCGGAATCCTTAGGGGGAGGTTGCATAAACCAGATTTCCAAACTCACTGATGAAAATGGAAACCACTGGCTACTCAAAGAAAATCACCCGCAATATATAGAGATGTTTATTGCTGAAGCTGAAGGTCTAAAAGAAATAAAGTCTAGTAAATCGATCAGAGTTCCTGAGGTGTATTTCCATGGAAAAAATCATAAAAGTGCTTATTTGATAATGGAATACATACCTCTGTCTTCAGGGAGTGCAAATGTGAAAACAGGTCAGCAGCTTGCTCAAATGCATCAATATCAGGCAACAAAGTTTGGCTGGTTTAGAGATAATAATATCGGTACGACACATCAAAGTAATAAGCAATGTTCATCATGGATAGATTTTTGGAAAAGCCAGCGATTAATGCCACAACTGGAGCTGGCTAAAAATAAAGGCTATCCAAATTCCGCCTATGAGGATGGACTGCGATTAGTTGAAAACCTATCAGTTTTCTTCAATACATATCGACCATCAGCATCGTTATTGCATGGAGATTTGTGGGGAGGTAATCAAGCGCACGATAAGTCTGGAAATCCAGTCATCTTTGACCCTGCAGTATATTATGGTGATCGTGAGGCAGATATTGCCATGACGGAGTTATTCGGTGGCTTTAGCCCGCAGTTTTATTCTGCATACAATAACCACTACCTGTTAGATGAGGGTTATGCAACGCGCAAGACTTTGTATAACCTCTATCACATCTTAAATCATTACAATTTATTTGCTGGTGGTTATGCCTCGCAGGCAGCGGGTATGACTAAAAGTTTGCTGGCCGATATTAAATAATCGAGTTTTATCATGCATAATTAATATTGTTATTAATTAATCGATTGCTGCTTTTTAGTTTTGTAATAGATAATAGTTTTAAAAAGTCCGCAAAAGTAGGGGGGTGATTTTGAGCTTTCAACATTACATTAAATCATAAAAAAGGGGCTAAATTATTAGCCCCTTTTAAGTTTACTTTTACATTTTTTAGCTAGCCACCAGAAAGAAATCTGGGGAGCCACAAGACTATCGTTGGGAAGGAGATGATGAGTATCAATCCAATCACCTGAATCACCATGAACTGCATCATGCCGAGGTAGATATCTTTAAGATCCCATTCTGGCACAACACCTTTAAGGAAATACGCAGATAAAGCCACGGGTGGACTAAGCCAGGCGGTCTGTAAATTCACCGCAACTAGAATGGCAAACCATACCAGTAGTTCTGTACGGTCTAAACCAAAGTCGAGTGATTCCACCACTGGTAGTAAGATCGGCACAATAATTAAAACTATAGGCACCCATTCTAGCGGCCAACCCAGTAAGAAAATTAACGCCATGATCACAAATAGGGTCCAGCCTGGAGATAATTCGAATGATAGCAATAACTCAGTGAGCATTTGAGGTGTACCGAGATTAGAAAATACTGCACCGAAGAAGTTAGATGCAGCGACCAGGAACATGATTAAAACGGTTATTTCCAGAGTTTTAATCAGCGCCTCATAACTTCCTTTAATTGTAAATTTACCATAGGATATGGATAATACTACAGCACCAAAAGCTCCCATTGCTGCCGCTTCAGCCGGTGTTGCAAAGCCCATTAAAATTGACCCCAACGCTGCGGCAATCAATACCGTTGGTGGAACTAGCCCCATGAAAAATTCGTACCACAGATCCGAGAAATAGAAACCACCTGGTTTATTTTTCCTTGACCAACTGTATGCAAAGAACATCACACCGATCCATAACAATGGGATCAGTAAACCAGCAAATGGGAAGAAGGCTAAAGAACCACCTGCACCTAAAGCAAATAACCAGATTAATACACCTAAACCCGCCATCACTAACATGACTTCGACAGCGTAAAACGGTGAAGTATCTGGCTGCTCATCCTTTGGAAGAATAGGTCCAAGTTTTGGGTTAATCATGCAGCGACCGATGGTGTAGAGCATATAGAGGCCGGCAAGCATTATGCCTGGTATTATGGCTGCACGGAAAAGGTCAGTAACTGGAACTTCTAGTACTGGCCCCATAACAATTAGCATGATTGAGGGTGGAATCAGGATACCTAAGGTTCCACCAGCGGTAATGGCACCAGCAGATAAACGCACATCGTATTTTGAGCGGTTCATTGTTTTCGCCGCCATAATACCCAGTATGGTTACTGATGCACCAACAATACCGGTGGCTGCAGCAAAGATCATTGATACAAACAAAACAGCAACGAATAGGGCGCCACGGGTGCGTGACATCATCATTTGTACGGCATTGAATAGTCTTTCCATCAATCCCGCCGATTCCATCATGATACCCATCAAAATGAACAGCGGTACAGCGACTAGCTGATCGTCAAGCATCGTCGAGTTGACCTGCAAGGTCAGCAAGAAGAAGGTTAAATCACTACTGCCACCCCAGGTACCAAACACAAATCCTAAAAAGAGTAGGGTAAAAGAAATCGGGAAGCCGATAAATATTGAGAATAGCATTCCACCGAGCATCACCATGCCGATAGCAGGCTTAGATAAGCCACCATCACCAAACAGACCTGAGAACCATTCACCCAGAGGCAGTATATCTGGAAAAAATACGGCGACAAATACAACCGCTAGACCAATTAAGTAGAATGGAAATATGCGTAAAAATTTTGCTTCTCGTTCCTTACCCATTTGATGGAGGGCACGGAATAATTCAGCAAAACCTTGTAGAAATAGTAATAAAGC
The DNA here is from genome assembly GCA_963760355.1 of uncultured Gammaproteobacteria bacterium. Classification (GTDB taxonomy): domain Bacteria; phylum Pseudomonadota; class Gammaproteobacteria; order Thiotrichales; family Thiotrichaceae; genus Cocleimonas. The sequence continues at coordinate 34,775 of CAVXCT010000025.1, forward strand.
ACCGATAGGCATGAAGATACGTGCAGGCCACAGATAAGGTGCCCAGGTTGAGTCACTGGCTTCTTCCCAGCGACCCCAGTCTTCCCCAAAGCCTTTGAAACCCATTGAGTCCAAAGTATAGTCTAGCGAACTCCAGAAGAAAAACAGCATCGCTGGAAAGTAAAATAATAGATAGAGGGACGCGTCTACAGTTGCTTGCGTTTTATGCGTCCAGCTGCGGAACAGAAAGTCCGCGCGGATGTGTACACCACGCATGAGTGCATATCCTGCTGCACCCATAAATAATACGCCACCAAGCATACGACTTACATCGTAAACCCATAGAGTTGGTCCGAAACCAAATGCCCTGGCTGTGTCGGCCATGTCATAAGAGGCTAACACCCCAAACATGCTTCGAGAAACTACCTCGATAACCATCACAACCATAAGTGGGATTATAGCTAAACAAATGATACGTCCTGCCCATAGATTAAGTATATCTACGAAAGCTGTTATTGGACGTTGCCATGGCGTCATATCTTCGGGCGTTTGTCCCGGTTCTTCAGCGCGTCGTTCCGCGATGAGTTCATCGGTAATGTCTAATTCACCTATCTCTTCAGCCATCCGCCTCTTCCTTCTGTTAAATGGTTAATTATTTATTTTTGAGTTGTTATTAAATGTTGGAAGCAATGTTTAAAACTTAGTCCTAACCATTGAAGGAAAGGACTAAGTATCAGTCAAATAATCAGTTCGATGATTATTGAATTACTTCTTTTTTACAGAATCAGCAAACGCTTTACCCAAAGCAGCATTGGACGCTTGTGAACCTGCCCAGTATGGAACCGCAATAGCAGCGAAGTCTTTCTGTGACTGCCATACCTTGGCAAAGAATGGGTTTTCTGCAGCATTCTTTTCAAGTGAAGCTTTAGCAGCATTCATGTACGCAGGGAAGTAATCGGCAGGTGTGTCGTGTAAAATAACGCCATCGTTTTCAACAAGACTTTTAAGTGCTTTACCGTTTTCATAGATACGGTAAGACATTGCTTTCATTAAAGATGCGTTTGCAGCAACTTCTAATGACTTCTTTTCATGATCAGATAGCTTTTTATATACGTCGCCGTTGATGTACATGTCGGCGTTTACAACAACCTGATGAAGGCCTTGTAAGTAGTAATGCTTAAGTACTTTCTGGAAACCAAAAACGCTATCTGGTTTTGGACAACACCACTCAGCTGCATCGATAGTACCTTTTTCAAGTGCTGGTAAAATATCACCACCACCCATTGCTACTGATGCAACACCGATGTCTTTATAGGTCTGGCCAGGGATTCCTGGAGGTGTACGGAAACGGTATTTACGGAAATCATCCATTGAGTTGATTGGCTCTTTGAACCAACCTAAAGCCTCTGGGCCTACAGGTTGAAGCATGAAGCCTTTAACATTCATGCCCATTTCTTTCCAGAGTTCGTCGTATAACTCTTTACCACCACCGAACTGGAACCAAGACATGAATGCGATGTTATCAATACCAACACCTGCACCAGCAACTGGTGAACCAAATAGCATTGCTGCAGGGTGCTTACCAGACCAGTAATGAGTCCAGGCAAAACCACCTTCAACAAGACCTTTATCAACGGCATCCAATGTTTCTTTAACACCAACCACAGCACCTGCAGGCAATACTTCTATTTTGAGTGAGCCGTCAGTAAGGTCTGAAACGTCTTTAGCGAAGTCTTTTAACATAACGACTTCATCAGCCTTTGCTGAAATAACGGATTGCACTCTAATTGTTGTAACTTTCTTTTTTCCATGTGATGCAGCTAAGGCGATTGAACTACTCGCAATAAGCGACAAACCAATAGCTGTGCCAATCACAGCTTTTGTTAGATTAGATAAAACAGACATGTCATTCTCCTAATGGTATTTAGCCTTCACTTATAATAATGAACCCAACCAGCGAAGGCTTATTAGTGGGGTTCTTAAAACTATATCTAAAACTATAGTCTAATTTTATGTGGTATTTTCTGTACTAATGCAAATTAAATTAGCAATCTTAGGCTTGCCGTCGTAAAGCATTACAGCAGACAAATAAATCAGGAAGACTAGCCCAGGTATGATAGCCAGGGGTATTTAGTCATCACGAGCATAGTCATCGTGGCAAAATATGCGAAGTCCTGCTGTTAGTCTGACTTCAAAACGACTTGTAAGCGCTTACATTTATTATAATGTAGTACATATTTTAAAAAATGTTTTGGAAATAGAACTATAGCTAATCATCTTCCATGATTTCATAAAACCATACTAAGTATTAAAAATCAACAATAGACTAAAAAAATGAGATTTATAGTTCCATAAAATGAAAATATTGTATGTTTTTGGTTTCTACTGCATACTTCTGATCGATAGATACGTTTAAAAAAGTTGGTTAATTATTTCTGAAGAAGGGAATCCATGAGTAATTCAGATACACAACACTATGATTACATTGTTATTGGTGCAGGCTCGGCAGGTTGTGTCATGGCAAATAGGCTATCAGCTGATTCAAGTAATAAGGTACTGGTTCTGGAAGCAGGTGGCGCTGATATCAATCCCTGGATACACGTCCCTGTCGGTTATTTTAAAACTATGCATCATCCCGCAACTGACTGGTGTTATCTGACAGAGCCAGACGAGGGTATCAATAATCGTCGATTGCAATGGCCACGTGGTAAAGTACTCGGTGGTTCTAGTTCTTTGAATGGTTTGCTGTATGTAAGAGGGCAAGCTGAAGATTACGATCGTTGGGAAGCTCTGGGAAATAAAGGCTGGTCGTATAAAGATGTGCTTCCTTACTTCAAAAAATCAGAAGATCAGGCTCGTGGTGTCGATGAATTCCATGGAATTGGAGGTCCGTTAAAAGTATCGGACTTGCGATTGCGTCGTCCGATCGCTGATTTCTTCATAAAAGCCGCTGAACAGATTGGTATTCCTTTGAATAAAGATTACAACGGAGCAAGTCAGGAAGGAGTAGGGTACTTTCAACAAACAGCTCATAAGGGTTTTCGCTGGAGTACCGCGCGTGGCTTTTTACGTCCTGCGATGAAACGCAGCAACGTAACTGTTAAAACGCGTTGCCATACTAATAGAATTTTATTCGATGGTGATCGAGCAGTAGGAGTTGAGTACCAGAATAAAGGTAAAACTTACCAGGTGATGGCAGATAAAGAAGTGATTCTATCGGCTGGTGCGATTGGCTCTCCACAAATTTTACAATTATCGGGTATCGGTGAAAAATCATTGCTTGATGGGCTGCAAATCCCAGTGGTTAAAGATTTACCCGGAGTGGGTAAAAATCTTCAGGATCATTTACAGATTCGTTTGGTATTTAAAACCAGCCAGCGCACACTTAACGATGAACTTAACAGTTACTTCAAACAGTTCAAGGTAGGCTTGCAATACTTTTTTAAACGTACGGGTCCATTAACCCTTGCAGCCAGCCAGGTTGCGATTTTCACCAAATCAAATTCATCTATAGAACGTCCCGATATACAGTTCCATATGCAGCCGTTAAGTGCTGATAAACCGGGAGACGGAGTTCATCCTTTCTCCGCATTTACCGCTTCGGTTTGTCAGTTACGTCCGCATAGTCGTGGCACTATCAATATCGTTTCAAAAGACCCGCAGACATACCCTGTAATCCACCCTAATTATTTGTCTGATGAACGCGATCATAAAGTGGCTATAGACAGTGTAAAGGTTGCCAGGAAGATTTCTGAAGCGCCTGCTTTAAAAGAACATATTATTGATGAATACGTGCCAGGTCGTCAGTTCCAGACAGACGAAGAACTGTTAGACGCAGCGCGTCAATTCAGCCAGACTATTTACCATCCCACCAGTACTTGTAAAATGGGTTATGATGATATGGCGGTCGTAGATGATCGTTTAAAAGTCCACGGAATTACAGGACTACGTGTTGTCGACGCATCTATCATGCCTGAAATCGTATCGGGTAATACAAATGCCCCTGCAATTATGATTGCTGAGAAGGCTGCAGACATGGTTTTGGAAGATAACACTTAATTATTTTTATTTTTTACGATTTTTTAACTTTAATTTAGCTTAAATACACCCCCATACTTTTACGTGGTTTTTCATCTAAAATAATGAAACCACGCCCTTCGGGTGGTCGTCGCTACACTCCAGCATTGTCTCGGCTTGGCAGTTTTTACAAGCAGCTAATCAAGTTGTTTCATATTTTCTAAAACTGTTGTGCGCAATCTATGCAGTGCGCCATCAATTTCAGCAACACTAAATTCATTGTCATTACCTAATTTTTGCCAGTTCTCTCCCCAGACGGCGACTAATTTTTCGGATTTTTCTAAGATATTGTTAGACATCAAGTGGCTTAAATCTTTAATCAGCAATACTTCAGGCCAACCGCCTCTTGGATTTCCCTGGTACTTATCTTTTTCGAAGTGAGATAAATAGGCAATTTTCTGTAATTCACCAACATGCATGATTATCTCAAAACCAGCCATCCGAATATTCCTATTGGACTCGCTTTCTTCATTTCTCCAGGTGTTATATCCCAACGCCGAAAAAGCCACAAAAAGGCTAATTATAGATAATGAGTTTTGTTTTATCTGTTCTGAAATTTTCATCATTAATCCACTAAGTAATTGATAAATATAAAATATAATTTTCTTGAAAATAATTTAAAGAGCCACATTATTGTTAGTGTAAGACATAAGTCGCGAATCGATTATGAATTACAAGTGAGGGCATCTCTATCTATAAGGCATAACTTCTGGCAACGCCAAAAAGCCAGAAGCAAGGCCTAACTTTGAAGACATGTATAGACCTGTTGAAAAGTTAAAACGCAGAGTCTGGTTTTTTGGCTAAGCCCCATGGGCGAGCTTTAAAGTGATCATATTCGTTGTTGTATCTCTTGTGAAGGGCTAACCATTCCCTTCGAGATACGCCTAGAATCTAATCACTTTAAAGCTCGCAGAAGAAATGCCTAATAGATAGAGGTGCCCTCTTAATTATTAATTTATTGCTTCTTAGGAGAATAAAAATGAATACTATAGATTTATCCCCATTTTACCGCAGTAGTGTTGGTTTCGACCGTTTAGGTTCTTTGATTGATTCTGCATTGAGAACAGAGCAGTCAGCCGGCTATCCACCTTACAATATTGAAGTCCTCAGTGAGAGCGAATATGCAATCACCCTGGCGTTAGCCGGCTTTGATGAGTCGGATATTGATATCCAGACTGAGAAAGGTGTGTTGACCGTAAAAGGTAAGAAAGAAACCAAAAAAGAGAATGCTAATTATCTGCATCAAGGCATAGCGAATCGCTCGTTTGAGCGTAAGTTTAACCTAGCAGACTTTGTCGAAGTTAGCGGTGCAAGCCTCGATAATGGAATGCTCAGCATCAACTTGGTGAGAGAGATTCCAGAGGCGATGAAGCCAAAGAAGATTGCTATTAACGGTTCCTCAGTTAAGAATCTTTCTGCTGAGAATAAAGCTTCAGCTGAAAGTGAAACTTCTGAGAAATTACCCGAAGAAACAGCAGCAGAAAAAGCCGCTTAATTAGCTTTTATTAACTTTCACTAGTATTTATTAGTTTAAGTCTACTATAAACGGTGAGAAAGGCAGTCAATGTGACTGCCTTTTTTTGTATTTATCTAACAGAACATTATTTATCAGAACATCTTATTATTTGATGTTTACTGAGTAATTTAACAAAACAAACATTATGACTGAATTTGGAGAAGAAGCTGCAACCTATAATGCAGTAGGCGGAGATCAGGGCTTGCAAGCACTGGTTGATGAATTTTATAAAATTATGGATGAGTCTCCAGACTATAAAAAAATCCGTGATATGCACCCCAAAGACTTAACTGAAACTATCGACAAACTTTTAGTTTTTTTGACAGGGTGGATGGGTGGTAAGAAAGATTACGCTGATAAATACGGATCAATCAGTATCCCTGGTGCACATTGTCATCTCGCTATTGATGAAGCGGAGCGAGATATGTGGTTAGACTGCATGAAAGAAGCGTTAATCAATCAAAATCATGACAATGGTTTAATTGAATATCTGATTGCTCAGTTAGGGATGCCAGCTGAGAGAATTAGGCAAGTGAGTGTCCAGATGCGTCAAAAAGTCACTTGTGGAAATAGAGGTACAAACACAGAACCATAATTACTAGCCAATGCCAATGTAAAAAACTTTGCGTTTACCCGCAACCTAATATCCTAATTCAGGCTCGTGTAAGGCCATTTCCTGGTAACGTTTAAAACGAATAATATCCATTTCTTTTTGCTTTTTGCAGCATTTCCAATTTCATCGCGGATTTTGCCGATCAGCTTTTCGCTATGTTCTAAGGCAGCTGTCGAAGGTTCTGGTAAACTCAGTGTGAGTTTCATGGGTATAGAGTAAATAGGGATTAATGATTATGCAATTATTGCAAGGTAAAGTGGCATTGGTGACTGGATCGGCGAGGCGAATAGGTGCAGTTACTGTGCGTACATTGCATCAGCAAGGTGCCACGGTCATAGTGCATTATCGAAATTCGGCTGATGATGCAAACGCACTCTGCGATGAACTTAATGCATTGCGCAAGGATTCTTGCATTATTCAGCAGGCAGAACTATCCGATGTGATTTCTTTAAAAACAATGATTGATAACATTATCAGTGAAAGCGGAAGGCTGGACATTCTAATCAATAATGCCTCTAGTTTTTATCCAACGGTAATAGGCGAGATTAAAGAATCTGACTGGGATAAATTAATGGGTAGCAACCTGAAAGCACCTCTGTTTTTATCTCAAGCAGCAGCGCCATATTTAAAAAAGACTCAAGGCTGTATCATAAATATGGTAGATATTCATAGCGTGCGACCTTTACGAGAACATCCTGTTTATTGTGCTGCTAAAGCAGGTTTGGCGATGTTAACTAAATCCCTTGCCAAAGAACTAGGCCCTGATATTCGCGTAAATGGTGTATCACCGGGGGCTATATTGTGGCCAGAAACAGATGAAGCTGAAAATGATAGTCCAGAAATACTAGCGCAGCATCAATCAATACTGGATAAAACCAGCTTGAAAAGATCAGGTTCAGCCGAAGATATCGCTAATGCTATTTTGTTTCTGCTTACTCAAGCAGATTATATAACCGGACATATTATTCCGGTTGATGGTGGGCGTTTATTAAATCAGTAAAAAGTGCCTTGATGTGTATCCACCAAGAATTGTTGCCATAGTTAGGCATGTACCGTCATTTTGTGTTGATGAATCACATTAGAACTAAAAAAGTCTATTAATAAGTTACACGTTTCTACTATGCGTTTCTTTCTCTTTGGAAATGCGATGAATTGAGCTTTTTTCCATGTCTCGATTTCAACTTTCATGTCATCTGAGCTAAACATATAAATCGAGCCACTTTGATTAAAATGCTGCATAAACCACGGTAATGCAGCCTTGGTGATTAGAAAAATTTCCTTCTTCTCAGGATTTTTCTCTGTTTTTTTATTTACCCAGTCATCTATCGCTATATCCAGTGTTTGTTGGCTGAAGACAAAACAGATGTTTGTATTATTATTAGTGTTATTCATAAGGTTATTTATCAGAAAGTTTGAAGTGCTGTTTGTTTGGGGTTACTCAGTTTAAGAGCAGCTCATTAATGGGGTTGCCTTTAGTATAGGAGTATAGTTTGAATATTAGCTAGCGTGTAAAGCAGATCATGCATCAAGACTTTAATCAAAACTAAAAAACATCCTAAAAGGTGGGGGGTGTCATTATTTATTCTTTGTTGACACTAAGATAACAAATTTCTTATTGCTGACAATCGTTTTGCAGTTACCAAAAAGCTTTTTCAGTTTTATATGATAGGCGAGGTGTCTATTGCCAACTACCCAGAGTTCACCATTTTTTTGCAGTTTTTGTTGGCTTTGTTTAAACATAGTCCAGGCAATATGGTCTCCAATAGCATGTGCTTGATGATATGGAGGATTGCACAGAATCAATTCTGGCGCATTGCCCCGATATTGATCGAGGCTATTACTCATAATAAATTCGGCATCATTACAATTCTTGTCAGGCGTTTCGTTGATATAGTTAAGCTTTGCAGAGTCAACTGCAGCGTAGGATTCATCTACAAAGCAAATTTTAGCAGCAGGCATTAGTTGTTTTGCAAGAATACCAAGTATTCCGTTGCCACAGCCTAAATCAATTATATCAGGAGTTTGCGTTGCATTTTCCCTATCTTGGTTTAAATACTTTCTAATAGTTTCCAGAAAAAAGCGTGTGCCAATATCCAGGTGTTCATTAGCAAACACATTGGCATGATTTTGCAAATGTATACCCGTTGATTCATCTTTGATGGATATAGGGTAAGGTGAGATGAAAAACTCTTGTTTATCATTTTGTGCATAAATTAAACGCGCTTTTTTAGTCGCGCGTGATGTAGTCGTAGTGCCGATAATCTTTTCAAAGAGTTTTAATGTCGAGGTATGAATATGTTTACTCATGGCTGCGCCAATAATCACTGTTTTAGGCTGAATATGGTGCTTAAGACGACATAATTGGTCTTCGAGTAACGATAAGGTCTTTGGTATTTTAATTAAAACTAAATCGTAAGTACCGTCTAGTTCTTCTGTGGATGGGATCAATTTGGGTGTTGCTGATATTTGATTCAGCGATAGATTATGTCTAGTCGCAAGATGCGAAATCAATGAATCTGACCAGCTATGAATTGATTGTCGATTAAAGGCTAACGCCAATGCGCCAAACGAATCATTGGCTATAAGTGGGGGGGTGCCCAAGAGTTGCAAATATTCAGCAAAGACTGTTTCTATTAAAAGTTCATCCGCCGCATCCCAGGCTCGTAGGGTGTCGTTTTTAATTTTAGGTAGGCGTTCTAGCAGGAATTCACCAGAATGAGTTTTAAGCTTTTCCACAGTTGTACATTTATCCTTCGCGGTCTTAACCTAGTGTTGGCTTGTTAGCTGAGGAATTGTAGTCTAAAAGTTGTAGAGCAGGCGATTTTTATAAATCACGGACTACACGGAAACCAAGATTGGTATCCATTTCATCATAGAGGCGTTTTTTTCTAGAAGCGCTACGTGCGTGAATTGCTTCATCGAACCATGAACCACCTTTGGTTACGATGGCAGAACTGATAAAGTTTGAATCTATCCCGCCGTCTCGATTGCTGTTGACATGAGAATCTCGCCAGGGTGTATCGGTAAATTCCCATACATTACCGTGAACTTCATGTAATCCCCAGCTATTAGGCGGTTTGCAACCTACATCTAATGTTGTCGCCATGGGCGAACATAAGGGTAAAAACCAGCGCTTTTTTTTCTTCGCTTCATTGTATGGAAAAAGTGAATGGAAGTGCACTTCCTTACAGGTAACCTCATCACCAAAATGAAATGCTGAGTTTGTGCCAGCGCGCGCAGCATATTCCCATTCGGATTCTGTGGGAAAACGATAGTGATGTCCTGTTTGTTCGCTTAGCCATTTAAGATATAACTCAGCATCCGCCATACGAATATTAATCACCGGCTTCAGGCCTTCAGACCAGATCAAGTCATTGCGTAAAAACCATTCGGTATCATCACGAAACTTCTCAAAATCATCTGCTGTAACGGTAAAGCGACCAATTGCAAAAGGCTTGGTGATATGTGTGTAATGCTTTGGGTATTCTTCAACTGAGTGACCAAACTCATTTCGGCTAGATCCCATTTCATATTGACCTGCCGGAATAATTGCTAGTTCAGGACCTTGCCCGCCGATCTTTAAATCATCAGCAAAGTAGGGGGGTAGGTTTAATTTTTTCGCGGTTATCTTCTGTAGCGCTCTGATTTCCTTTTGGTCAAGCTCGGGTAGAAATTGCGTAGTATTTGAATCGTTGCTTGTAGAATTCATCTGAGTTGAAGTATGCATAAAAAACGATCTGTATTAACAAATGCTAATATTATCGCTTTACTCATTCATAAAATACAAGAATAAGATCAAGAATCGTGAATATTATTGATTCACAGCAGGTTTTTTCAAATTATTACCTGAACAAATTAAAAAAAATTATGTAAGAACATTATGCAAGAACATTGGCAAGTGTGTACAATCGCGGTTTTGGGTTTTACTAATTTCAAGGTTTCCTTGAGAGTTGTAGTTTGAATCCCCATATTATAATTATATTAAATTTGGAGTAACAGTGTATGCCTTGGAATGAACCAGGTGGCGATGATAAAGACCCTTGGAGTAAAGGTAAATCGGGTGATAGTTCTAATAGAGGATCTAAAGGAAGTTCGAAAGGAAGTCCTGTGGATAATATCGAGGATATCACGCGTAAAATGAACGAAAAGCTTGGTGGAATACTAGGCAAGAAGAAGCTAGGCAAAGGCGGCAGCGGCCCAAGTAGTACTTCTCTCGTAATAATTGGCCTTGTTGCATTAGCTGCATGGCTGGCAACAGGCTTCTATACAGTTGACTCTGCACAACGCGGGGTTGAGTTCCGCTTTGGTGCTTTTACTGAAACTACACTGCCAGGCTTACATTGGCATGTGCCTTATCCAATTGATACTGTTGAACTGGTTGATATAGATCGTGTTCGAACTGCAGAAGACCGAACACAAATGTTGACGAGCGATGAAAATATTGTCGATATTGGTGTGGCTGCACAATACAAGATCAAGAATCCGGAAGATTATCTGTTTAACGTTTATTTACCAGATTTTGAGAGAAACCAAACTATTGGTACTTTATTTCAGGTAATGCGAAGTGCGGTTAGAGAGATCGTTGGTGGAAATACTATGGATTCGATATTAATTGAAAATCGACAATCCATAGCACCGAATACACAGGAGGTCATGCAAAGCGTGTTAGATACTTATAGTTCTGGTTTAGAAGTTGTTGAGGTAAACCTTGAATACGCACAAGCACCAGAAGCTGTTAGAGATGCATTTGCAGATGCGGTAAGAGCTCGTGAGGACTTAGATAAATTCAAAAATGAAGCAGAAACCTATGCTAATAAAGTAATACCTGAGGCAGAAGGTAAAGCCTCACGATTAAGTGAACAAGCAGTTGCTTATACCGGTCGTATCGTTTCAAGAGCGGAAGGTGATGCATCTCGTTTCAACCAGTTAGTAGCTGAATACAATAAAGCACCTGAAGTAACTCGTAAACGTCTCTATCTAGAAACTATGGAAGAAGTATACCAAAATACCAATAAGATTATGGTCGATTCAAAGTCAGGCAATAACTTACTTTACTTACCTTTAAATCAGTTGCAGCAGGCAGGCGGTTCATCAACACCTAATAATTCAACGCCTGCATTTGATCCGGCGACTGCAGGACTAATTGAACAACGAATGAGAACGACGGGCGCGAGCTCAAGAAGCGGCGGCAGAGATGCAACCAGAGGGTCAAGATAATGAAAAATATAGTAATCATAGTTGTTGCTCTTCTTGTGTTCATTTTTGCAACAGCAACTTATACGGTAGATCAGCGTGAAACGGCGATCAAGTTTCGATTTAAGGAAATTGTAGAAACGAATATTAAACCAGGTCTGCATTTTAAAATTCCTTTTGTGAATACCGTTGAGAAGTTTTCTACACTTATTTTGACTCTTGATGCTAAACCTGATGGATTCTTAACCTACGAGAAGAAAGAAGTAGAAGTCGACTTTTTCGTTAAGTGGAAAATCGATAATGTTGATACTTTTTATCGTGCCACTAGAGGTGATTTAGTTCGTGCTCAGAATCGTTTAGAAAGTATCATGAAAGATGGTCTAAGAAACGAATTCAGTACCAGAACTATCAAAGAAGCGATTACAGGTGAGCGTGGCGAGCTTATGGATGCACTCAAAGACAAAGCTGAGGATCCGGCTAAGCAACTGGGCATAAAAATTATCGATACTCGTGTGAGTAAAATCGACTTTCCAGGGTCAGTCAGTGAGTCCGTTTATGCAAGAATGCGCTCTGAACGCCAACGTGTTGCACAGGATTTTCGTTCACGCGGCCTAGCTGAAGGTGAAAAAATTCGAGCTGAAGCGGATCGTAAAGCGACGCTGATTGAAGCTGAAGCCTATCGCAAGGCAGAAAAAATTCGAGGTGAGGGTGATGCAAAATCTGCCGAGGTTTATGCAGGTGCTTACCAAAAAGATGCTGAATTTTATGCCTTTTACCGGAGTCTTGGTGCTTATCGACAGTCTTTAGGTAATGGTCGCGATATCATGGTTATCGAACCTGAATCAGATTTCTTCAAATATTTTAATAACCAACAAGGTGGACAATAGTCCACTTTGTGAGTTTTAGAGTTGATTTGAAAACATCAAATATTCACGCTTATTTTCGCATCTTCTTAATCCGCAATTTCTTATTTTCAAATTAAAATTGACTGGTAAAAATCTTCATGAATTGGCATGATTTACTCAATGCGGTAGCTTTATTGTTAATTCTTGAAGGGCTATTACCTTTTGTTAGCCCTGGTAGTATTAAAAAAATCTACAAAACCATGCTTCAAACCCCTGAAAGTTCCTTGCGATCGATTGGTTTGGCAAGTATTGTTGCTGGTCTTGTTTTGCTATATTTTAGTTAAATCCAAGCTATATATGAGCTAGCTGAGTGAGTTTTGTCTCAGAATTAATATATTCCCCATTATCTTTACTATGAAACAGTTGTTATGAATACGTGGTTACTTCCTGAGGGCATCAATGAATCACTTCCAGAGGATGCTGACAAGCTAGAAGCTTTACGTCGTCAACTCGTAGACCTCTACGCATCCTGGGGTTACAGATTGGTTATGCCTCCAATGGTTGAGTATTTAGAATCATTGCGTGCTGGTATGGGCACTCAATTAGATTTGCAAACGTTTAAGATAACCGACCAGTTAAATGGTCGAATGATGGGCGTGCGTGCTGATATGACTCCGCAAATTGCACGAATTGATGCGCATCGACTTTCTAAAGGTGATGCCAAAGCGGCAGTTAATCGTTTGTGTTATATCGGTACCGTTTTAAGAACCCGTAGCGCCCAGCAGGGTGGTTCAAGATCACCTGTACAAGTGGGTGCAGAGATTTTTGGTCATTCAGGTGTTGAAAGTGATTTCGAAATTATTTCATTGATGCTCGATACTTTGCATAGTGTTAATGTGACTGATTTAGTTCTGGATATTGGACACGTCGGTGTCGTCAACGGTGTAGCTGAACATGTCGGTTTATCATATAACCAACAGCAAGATTATTTCGATATGTTATCGCGCAAGTCTATTCCTGAAATTGCTGTGTGGATAAACAAACAAGGATTTTCAGACTCCAATGGTGCCATGCTTGAGGCATTGCCACTATTGATTGGTTCTGATGAGGTTTTAGAAACGGCTAAAGAACGGTTGAAAGATGCAGGTAAAACAGTATTAGAAGCGTTACAGCATCTTGAAAATATCACTCAGTTAGTCAGCAATAATTTTCCAGAAATTAAAGTGAATATCGATTTGGCAGAAATGCGTGGTTATTCATACCATACTGGTATTTTGTATACCGTTTATTTGCCGGGTCGTGGTGAATCTATTGCTAATGGTGGTCGTTATGATGGTATCGGTGAAGCTTTCGGCAATAATCGTCCTGCCATTGGTTTTAGTACCGATCTACGCACACTTGCTTCGATGATGAAAGACCACGAGATAAAGGCTAATGCTATATTAGCTCCGTTTGTTCTAGACAAAGAGCTGGATCAGGTAATCAGCGAACTACGCCAACAAGGTGAGCATGTAATCAGACAGTTAGACGATAGTTCTACTGTTACTCCTGAGCAGCAGGGGTGTAATCGAATCATTGAAAAACAAGGCGATGACTGGAAAGTAGTCGCGAACTAAATCGCATGAGTAATAGAAGTTAATTGCCAGCGAAACAACATTATTGTTTTGGGTAAATAGTGAGGGAATAGAGAAGATGGGAAAGAACGTTGTAGTACTAGGTACCCAATGGGGTGATGAAGGTAAAGGAAAGATTGTTGATCTATTGACAGAAAGTGCCTCAGCGGTAGTACGTTTTCAGGGTGGACACAATGCGGGTCACACCTTGGTTATAGATGGTAAGAAAACCGTACTACACCTTATTCCATCAGGCGTCTTACGCGAAGGCGTAGAGTGCATCATAGGTAATGGTGTGGTATTGGCACCCGATGCATTATTAGAAGAGCTAGAAATGCTCGAAAGAGAGGGGGTGCCTGCAAGTGAGCGTCTCAAGCTTTCTGCAGGTTGTCAGCTCATTCTTCCTTATCATGTAGCCCTGGATATGGCTCGTGAAGCGGCACGTGGTAATAAAGCAATTGGAACAACGGGTCGTGGTATTGGCCCAGCGTACGAAGACAAAATTTCTCGACGTGGATTACGTTTAGGTGATTTGCTGAATACTGAGCGTTTCACTGAAAAACTAAAAGAAGTGATGGAATATCATAACTACGCATTAAAGAACTACTTTAATGCCGAAGAAGTGAGCTACGAAAAAGTACTCGCTGAAAGCCTTGAAATGGCAGAAAAAATGCGTCCGATGGTAATTGATGTGCCACACACTTTGCACAAAATGCGCAAAGCGGGAAACAACATAATGTTCGAAGGTGCACAGGGAACATTATTAGACATCGATCATGGAACATATCCTTATGTAACGTCATCTAGCACCACAGCAGGCGGAGCATGTACCGGATCTGGCGTTGGTCCAAAAGATTTAGATTATATCCTGGGTATCACCAAGGCTTACACAACACGTGTGGGTTCTGGTCCTTTCCCAACGGAATTATTTTGTGATACTGGCAAACATATAGCGGAAGTTGGTAAAGAGCAGGGTGCAACAACTGGACGCGATAGACGCTGTGGTTGGTTAGATGTGGTTGCACTGCGTCGTGCGATGCAAATCAACAGCATCACTGGTGTCTGTGTAACCAAGATGGATGTACTTGATGAACTTGAAACCATCAACATCTGTGTAGCCTATGAGCTAGATGGTGTACAGATGGAAGTACCACCCATTAATACCCCCGAGTTTGCACGCTGTACGCCAGTATACGAAGAGCTGCCAGGTTGGCAGAGTAAGACTTTCGGTATTACTCAATACGAAGATTTGCCAGAAAAAGCCAAAGCTTATTTAAAGCGAATGGAAGAGTTGCTGGATACTCCAATTGATATTATTTCTACGGGTCCGGATCGTGAACATACAATGATTATGCGCAACCCATACGAGGTTTAATCTCCCCAAGCATTCATCTTTTGCTGTATTTTTTTATCTTGGTGTTATCTTCGTGCTCGCATTCTGATGCGTTTAAATGACTTGATCGACAGCAAAATCTAAACGCTCTGAAAGGTTAAAAATTGTTATGACCAAACTAATCGTTTATACAAATGCGCTTAGATAAACTACTCTCAAACTCGACTGCGTTTACCCGTTCACTTGCAAAAGTTGCGATTAAAAAAGGTAAAGTAAAAGTAGATGGTGAAACCATAAAAAATCCTGCTCAACATATTGCTGAAGATGCTCTTGTAGAGTATATGGGTGTCTCGATTAAAAAGCCCAAGCCGCAGTACATCATGTTTCATAAGCCTGCGGGCGTGGTTTGTGCGAATACCGACTCTGATCATCAAACCGTATTCGACTCATTGTTTCTGCCACGGATGGAAACCTTACACATTGCTGGGCGTTTGGATATTGATACCACGGGTTTGCTGCTTATTACAGATGATGGCCAATGGTCACATCGAATCACTTCGCCCAAGCATAATCATACAAAGAGCTACCTTATTGATCTGGATACATCGATTACAGATAAACAGGTACGCATCTTAAGCGAGGGTGTGCAGCTCAAAGCCGAAGACAAACGCTGTCTTCCTGCAAAAATAGAAATACTTTCCGAACTAAAAGTACGCATGACGATAACCGAAGGCAAATACCATCAGGTAAAGCGCATGATGGCTGCGGTGGGAAATCATGTTGTGAAACTTCATCGTCAACAGATCGGAAATATAAAGCTCGATGAAAGCCTTGAAGAAGGTGAATGGCGCGAGCTTACTGCTGATGAAATTGATTTAAATTGATGTCATATAAATCAACAATCTCCTGGCCGAATGCAGTGAGACAACGTTGCAGCCCTGCGACGACCGCCCAGAGGGCGTGGTTTTCATTATTTTCAAGTCAAAAACCACGAGCTCTGCATAAATTCCAGGATCGTTTTTTAAACTACAAAAACGAGTTGTCATTCAAAAAGTAGGGGAATGGCTGAATTCAATTATTCCGTAACCTATCGCAAACGATAAAAAGGCGAGCGACCTTATAGTTGCACTGCTATATTAACTCCATACTTTATTAAAGGATAAATCGTATGTGGTTACGCACCAGTTGTGACATGACGTTCGAGATCGAAGTACCAACTCCGTTCATTTTAATGCTACGACTACGTAGCGGCGCGCAGCAATGGGTAGCGAGTGAAGAATACAGGCTCAAGCCGAGCGTGCCTGTTTTTGAATTCACTGATAATTCAGGGAATCTTTGCCAACGACTTATTGCACCTCCCGGAATTTTTGAAATTTATACCTCGTCTGATGTTATGACTGCTGATCAAGTGGATCAGTCGCCAGGTGCCCCGTTCGTTGAGATTGAATACCTGCCTGAAACGGTACTCAGTTATCTATTGCCCAGTCGCTATTGTGAATCGGATCGTTTTGGAGAAATGGCAGCTTCGGTCACAGCTGATTATTTGATGGGTTATGATCAGGTGAGGGCCATTGAGAACTGGTTGCGTGATAACATCAGTTACTTGCCGGGTAGCAGCGATATACCTATATCTGCGGTCGAAGTTAATTCGAAAAAGTCGGGTGTTTGCCGTGACCTTTCGCATCTCGGAATAGCACTATGCCGCAGCCTCAGCATACCAGCACGATTGGTGGTGGGCTATCTATACGGGCTCGAACCGATGGATCTGCACGCCTGGTTTGAAGCCTATGTTGGGGGGCGCTGGTATACCTTCGATGCAACCCAGACAGAACTCAAAGGCGGCTACGTTGCGATCGGTTATGGTCGAGATGCTGCTGATGTCGCTATTTACAATCAGTTTGGCCCCCCTGTGATTCCAGTAACACAGGACATTCAGGTGCAGATAATAGAAGAGAAAGTGGTGTAAGAGTCTCGACCAGATCAGCAACTGATCCGAAAGGCGTTCGATCAAAACAATTCTATCAAAATTGTCAGCCGAAGCGCACGAGGACAACACCTGTAACAAGGCGAAAAGTTGAGTGAAACGAATCAAAAATAGCAGGTGACTTTTTCTACTTTATGCTGGATCAGGAGCCACCAAACCTTCCTGTTGCAATACACCACTCTGAAAAAGCTCAATAAATCGCTGTTGATGCCGGCGTAAATACTTATCTTTTTTATAGGCTATTTTAGTGGTTTCCCACGGAAATAATTCGCTTAAATCGCGCAATACCAAGTCATTGTCTTTATCGGGAACATAGGTCATATTTGCAATCACTCCAACCCCCATGCCATTACGCACATAGGTTTTGATCACATCTGTGTCGGCTGCACTCAATACGATTTGCGGTTTTAAACCTGCTTTCTTAAAGGTTTCATTAAATACTTCTCTACCGGTAAAACCATGCACATAGGTAACAATCGGGTAGGTACTCAGTGCATCCAAGGTAATTTTTTTGCTCTTAACTAGGGGGCTGTCTTTAAGTGTGATCAAGCTTCTATTCCAGTTATAACTCGGCATGCTCACAAGATCACTACTCTGGCTCAAGGCTTCGGTACAGATCGCAAAATCCACCTCATCATGCAACGCTTTGGTCACCAGCTGTTGCGGTGTGCCTTGATGGATTTGTAATTCAATATCAGGGTATTCCTGACTAAATGCTTTAATTACTGGCGGTAAAATGTATTGAGCCTGTGTATGCGTAGCGCCAAGGCGCAACATACCTTCGAACTCATTGATATGATCGTTAGCGATTTCCAAAATACTATTGGCATTAGCCAAAGTACGATAGGCATAAGCAACGATCTCATCTCCCACAGGTGTTAACCCGGCTAAGCGCTTGCCTTTGCGATTAAATAACTTAATCGCCAATTTCTTCTTCGAGTCGACTGATCTGCTGTGACACCGCAGATTGCACTAAATGAAGCTGGTCTGCAGCCTGACTGATATTAAAATTATTTTCGACAATAGTGATGAGTGCCTTGAGCTGTTTTAAGTCCATTTTGTGATCATAATTTGCTCATAAATTGTATAAATCTCAGGAAATACTTTGTTTATGTGAATTACTTCACATTAAATTCGTGAATCCTGAGTAGTATATTTTCCAACAGCAGTAAGGATGTCAGTTTTCAATATCACAAAAATTGATATTAAATTAATATTGATCATTTTACGTGAATTAGTCTCTGCTGTAAATTTCATTTCACTACTACAGTCTTAGTTACAAAAAAATTTGGAGATTCTTATGAGAGCTGCTACATCACCTTTAAAAACAACAGATGCATTTATCTTATCTTTATTTGATGAAGATGATTTTATGATTAACCCTGAATTATGGACGAAGACTATTGCGCAACAATTGGCAACGAATGCTGAGATTGAAGAATTAACCAAAGAACACTGGGAGATTATCGAATTCATCCGCGATCGTTATATGCGTTTAGGTGCCATCCCACCCATGCGTCGAGTGTGTAAAGCATTTGGACACGAAAGAGATGGTGTGCGTAAATTATTTGGTGGATGTCTGCAGCTTTGGCAGATCGCTGGCTTGCCTTATCCTGGTGAAGAGGCGAAGACTTATATGGATTAAATCTTTTAGAAAGTGGCTCGCGAAGCATAGGTTCTTCTAGTCATTTCAAACTACGAAATGAGCCGGGATTCAGCGAGACAACAGCATTGTTTTTTATGCTGGCCCGCAGGGAAGGCGTAGCCGTATAAAAATCAGTTAAAAGTAGGGGGTGGCTTTGTCATCCCTTTTTTTATTATTTTAATTATTATCAATCAATGAGTTGTAGAAATAGTAAAAATTCAAACATGGGTTTTGCAATGGTTTAACACGCTCAAAATATGTATGCACATTTTTGGCAATAAGGTAATAAACAAGATCTAATTTATCTGATGCCAGCCAATAATTCCACAGAGTCTCGTTGAGGTTGTTGCTCTGCTGACTCCAACAATGTCGAAGCCTTAATTATTGACATAGGACGGCCTGTATAAAACCCTTGCACTTTGTTAACACCAAGGCGTATCAATTCATCGAATTCTGCTTTGGTTTCAACACCCTCAGCGATAACTTCAGCCCCTGTATCTTTAGCAAAGGCAATCAGAGCCGTTGCGAGAGCAAGCCGGGCAGGGTCAATATCAATATTCTGAATAATACTAATATCGAGCTTGATAATATCAGCACCAATTTCAAGGATGTGTTGAAAACTGGCATAACCAGCTCCGGCATCATCAATCACCAGCCGCATTCCCTTTTTACGAAGTGGCTGAACTGCTGCACGAAATTCAGCATAATCAGCAATAGGTGCATGCTCGGTAATCTCCAGAACCACTCTTTCAGTCGATACGTTTTCAAAAAAGCGAGTTATGGCACCATTTATAATAAGCTCGGGTGAAATATTTATCGAGACGTAGATATCAGTCGGTAATTGGTCAAGACCTTTAATAGCTTTATCTATTGCCATGATTTCAAGGCTCTCACCAAGTCCAACTTCAGCGGCCTCATTAACCCATATATCTGGTGTACGATAGGGTGTAGTTAAAAGTCGCAAGTTTGCTTCTAATCCAGTAATCCTTTCTTCTTGAATATCGTAAATTGGTTGGTAAGCAATGTTAATCTTTGATGGCTTAAGAATTGAGATAACTCTTTCGGTCAACTCTTTTCGCTCATGATTGAATTTAAGATTACTGTCTATTTGTTTACCTGCAAAATCTGCAAATATTCGCAACATAGCAAGGTCACGTTCACCGATAGTCTCATCTGTTTTATAATTGAAACAACAAAATGTTCCATAGACACTACCATCCGAAATTCGAATAGGTATACCGATGTAATGAGCAATCGACAATGCCTGTGTGACACTGAGTCCTTTGGTGATAGGATTTTTTGATGTATCGACAATGTGCTCAGGTAATTCGCCTTTAACAATTTTATAACAGTAAGATTCATCAAGAGGGTCAGAATCACCAACTTTAATTGCGGATGCATTATCTTTTGAATCTATATATTTGAAAACGCGTTCGCCATCAGAAAATTCAGAGATAAAAGCAATATCCATATCAAGATGAGTTCGAATAACACTTAGAATATGCTTTAAATCCTCAGAAACTGAATCATGATCTTTCTTGGCATTAGCCAGCAGGAGTTCTGTTAAAATTTTGTTATCCACAATGTGCGCCCATTTGTTTTTGTTTTTATTGTGATGATAACTTTAATTAACTATTGCAATAACATCAATAATATCCCGATGAACGAAAGCTTCAATAAACTCAATTAAATATGACTATTGATTGTGTATGTCTTGCATTCGGACACGAAACAGATGGAGTGTGTTAATTATTTGGTGGATGTTTACAGTTACTGGTAAATATCTGGCTCGCCTTATCCTGGTGATGATGTAAACCATGTATATGGTTTTTTTGCCGGTAAAAAGTGGCTCGCGAAGCATAAGTTCTTTTAGTCATTTCAAACTGCGAAAAGAGCCGGGATTCAGCGAGACAACAGCATTGTTTTTTATGCTGGCCCGCAGGGAAGGCGTAGCCGTATAAAAATCAGTTAAAAGTAGGGGGGGTGGAATGGCACTTACTTAAGCCTTTTTGTATGACCGTTTTTTCTCACTTCCTCTCGAGCTATAGCCCTTTGTTGCATTAATTTTGGATACATCTTCCCCCTATATTTTAAAGCTCGTGGCTCTATTCGCCCAGGACGGTTACCTACACGTCTCTGGGCGATTAATACAAACAGAACCTGTATATCTGCATTAGCCTCCATAGCTCCCTGGTGATTCCACGCTAACCACACTTGTATCGTATGTTTAAAACTTATTTGCTGGGGGAGTCGATCTGATAACAGCGCTGATTGCGCCATCAGTAGCCTGATAAGGTTATAAGCCAGAAAATAAACCCATATTTCTTTCTCAACCATCTCAGGTGTTTTACAACTCAACTTTTCCATCCCCATTGTTGTCTTTATAAATCTAAAATTAACTTCAATTTCCCAACGTCTTTTATACAGTGATTTTAGCGCTGACTTTGTTGCAGCCTTGGGGGAAAGTAGCGTTGTTATGAGCACTTTGCCACCCGCTTTAAGTTCTCGAATCATCAAACTATCGGGAGCGTTATGATAATCTTCCACTGTCATCCACTCAGGTTTAACCTTGGGTTTTGTTAATTCAACAAGATGGTCTTTTATTCCCTGTCGCTTTCCTTTGCGAAAATCCGTCGTCCGTTTTCGTGCGCCCATTTGTTCAAATAGACCCTCTATCCCATTACTGATTAAATAAGCCAACAAGAAGTAAGAACCATAGAGCGCATCTCCAAGGATAATATCACCCGCTTCAAAGGTACTGTGCATCTGTCGTAACAGACTCTGTTCGCCCGAACCCTTTCCCTGAAACTCACCAATAGCAGCATCAATAACGGCTCCACTAGAGAAACAAAAAATACCAACAACACGACAAATGGGAAAACCTAGACCTGCTCCCTGGGACTGTTGCTGAGGGTATTTCTCCTGATTAGCCACTGTGTCTGGCATGATCATCGATGTGCCATCAATGATACGTAAACGTCTTCCCTGCCACAGCCACTGAGTAGGAAGCTGAGTACCCATTAGTTGCCCCGTATGTCGTGCCAATGACGAAACCATCTTTAAGGGTAGCCGTTGTCTCGCCTTGCAGTAAGCACCTGTGGCTGTACTGGCTACAGGCAATCCTCCACATACCCGGTTGATAACCGCGTCATTAACCGCTTTCTGGCAGGAGCGATCTTCATTAAGTGATTGTGCCATAAACATCGAAAGCGTTTCTGTCGGTGGGTAAAGGCGTTCTCGGTGCTCGGGTAATAAGTTTTCTACCGTTGATAGCAACTCTGGACTCGTGAGCAAGTTGAAAAAGCCATAGGAATCGGTATTTTGAGCACGTTTTTGAATGGTTTGTTGCTGTTTTTTGGCAAGTTTGCTACTAATACTCATAAGATGGGATTACCTGATAATGTTGGTTTTTTTAGTCGAAAATAACTTTATCAGGTATCTTGTCTTTTTACATAGGGATTCAATGGGTTATGCTTAAGTAAGTGCCATTCAGGGGGGGTGGCATTTATGATACTTTGCCCTCCCTATTTGTCCTTTATATATATTAAACAGTGCGTTAAATCAGGATATTTATTTCTTTTTAGGGGAAGGATTCTCATCTGTGCGGGTAAATGTTGCTAGTAGCGAAGAATCATTCCTGAATTCGGCCAGGCCTTGATCATTAATACTTAGAAAATAAGATTGCTTCTTATTTGGGTTCGTAGAAGGGGCACAGTCTAAAAGTAGTTCTTTTTCTTTTGAGCCTCTCCAAAAACAATGCCAATCAACCTTTTCCGGTTTTGTGCTGGCAAATTCTGCTCTACCTTCAAATCCCCCACTAATTTTTCAATACCTAATGGGTTGTCAGAATCCGTTTTCCATACTCCGGTACCAGGGTGGGGAGAACATGCTGTCAGTAACAGAATAGATGAGAGAAATAATAGAAAGTGAGGTTGTTTAAATTTCATAATTTACTGATCTGGAATATAGAATCGTAGACTAACATGCACTAAGTCAGTGTTTGCTTTTTTTAAAAATTTAAAAACCTCGAGCGCTGCATAAATTTCAAGGTCGTTTTAAAACTATAAAAACGAGTTGTGATTGAAAAAGTGGGGGGGTGTGAAAGTCATCCTTTTTTTATTGATCTTTTAACAATGTGCTAGATGTAATCATGCCAGCGGGATTAGCTCCCTGCGGTCGCTTGTCTACGTTGCGCTCTGGCTCGAACCCCTCGAGGTTTCTCATGCATTCGACTCAGTCAAGTACACAAAAATCCCACTTTATTGAGTGGGCTTTTTTTGTATTTGGCGAAGGAGGGATTCATCTTAAGAAATATAAGATACTGTTATATAATTAAATAATCTAATCGTCATTTATTTTTATATCAGCAATAATTGATGCCCTGCTATCATTTCTATAACTTGCAATGGTTATGAGTTATTTGTTTTTATTAGAGTATTAATCAGAGTATGCATCATTGTCCTGATTAGTATTTCCAGTATAGTTTAAACTCGAATTAGATTTTACTCTTGCCAGTAGCACAAGAATAAAAAGAATCTACACAATAATAAGCCAGTCAGCAAAGTACAATTATTAACGTCTGTTAGCTCTAATATCTCTGTATGGGTAAACCTGAAAAGCGGTAAATATCACTGTCCTGATAATAGATAATAGATACTATGGAAATACTAAACGCGGTAAAATGCAGCTTTAAAAGCTGGCTACAGCGGTAGCGGTGCTCATAATTTAGGTTTGCATAGTTAATGACTAACTGATAAAACCTTTTTCCTTTAAAAAGGTGATGATTTCGGCAGCAAGTTTATCGGGTGTTTTTTCTGCCGCTAACAGAATCATTTCGGGTGAAAGTGGTTCTTCATAAGGATCATCGATACCAGTGAATCCTTTTATTTCCCCAGCCCGGGCCTTTTTGTAAAGTCCTTTCGGATCCCGCTGTTCACATACTTCTAAAGGTGCATCTACAAAGACTTCAATAAATTCACCAGTCTTTAAAGTATTTCGTACCTTATCTCGGTCAATGCGGTATGGACTTATGAAGGCTGTAAGTGCTATTACACCCGTTTGTGCGAAAATCTCAGCTACTGCTCCTATTCGACGAATATTTTCTTCACGATCGACCGCAGAAAATCCTAGTCCGAAACGTTTTGAGAATTCTTCTCCATGAGTGTCATTCAGCATTCCAGAACCTGCATTAAGTCCATGACGTACATTATCACCATCTAATACAACACTTTGGATTCCAGCTTCGTGAAGCATATGATCCAACGTATTAGCAACTGTACTTTTACCCGAACCACTTAATCCAGTAAACCAGATTACACAGCCTTTATGCCCATTTCTCTTTTCGCGCATTTGCCGTGAGACACTATGTTCATGCCATGTAACATTTGTTTCATTATTTTTCATTGTAAATTTCCAAGTAATAAGATGATATAGATTTTTTTAAAAGACTTCAGTTTTTGGAAAGCCCTAATTTAAATTATTCTTGCATATTGTAGTGGAAATTTTCCAGATTCAAAACTAAAAGATACACTATCCAGAGCATATTTTTTAACGAATCCATGTGTGTTTTATGACCTAATCAGGTGTTTGATTTTACAACATGCCATGAGCTTCACAGGAGAGACTTATTTTTATTGTTCCAGGTTAATTAGACACATTAACTTGAGAGTTCTCGTACTCATTTGGGCTTTCTTTTGTTTACTCTTGCTCTTAGCCACCTTCTAAATAGTATTCCGCCCACAAAGGCTATTACAGCTATTATGATGAAATCAACTGTTAATATGTCATTCATGGTTTTGTCTCTTCGTAAGTAATTTTAAGGCGTGTAGTAATACAGAAAAGGCGCGCTTGATATAATATTACCTTCTTTGATGTGGATTATCTTTATTGATCTATTAAACTATGTGCTAGTTGTAATCATTCTAGCAGGATTAGTTTCCCTGCGGTCGCTTGTCTCCGCTGCGCTCCGGCTCTAACCCGCTGAGGGGTCTCATGCCTCCGACTCAGTCAAATACAAAAAAGCCCACTTTAATGAGTGGAATGTTCACAGTTTTTAATTATGTAGTGTATTTAATCATTCCAGCGGGATTAGCTTCCCTGTGGTCGCTTGTCTCCGCTGCGCTCCGGCTCGAACCCGTTGAGGGTTCTCATACCTCCGACTCAATCAAATACAAAAAAAGCCCACTTTAATGAGTGGGCTTTTTTTGTATTTGGCGGAGAAGGAGGGATTCGAACCCTCGATACCGGTAAAGGTATACACGCTTTCCAAGCGAGCTCCATCGGCCACTCGGACACTTCTCCTGAGGGGGCGCAGTTTATTCTGTTTTTATAAAAGTGACAAGTTTGCTGTATCTTTTCAGTCTCTTTGACGAGAAAAAGTGCCCAAAAGGTGGGGGGTGTCATTTTTACTGTTTAAATCAATAATTATCAATGACTCATGTCTGGACGATGGGACGTGCTTATGCAATTATTACTAATCCCTTTTAGCGATAGTTATAGCACTTTCTCATGAATCAACAAAGCTCTACAAATAGCCCAGAACTTAGAAAAGAATATCAAGAATTACTCGATTATGTCCCTGCTGATGGCCTTCTAAAAGGTCGGGTGATTCTGGTAACGGGTGCGGGCTCAGGGATTGGTAAAGCCATCTCATTAGCTTATGCGCGTTTTGGCGCAACGGTCGTGTTATTAGGGAAAGCACTCAAAGAATTAGAAGTCGTTTACGATGAAATTGAAGACTGCGGATACCCTGAGCCAGCAATTTATCCATTGAATATGGAAGGAGCAACGGTTAAAGATTATCAGGACATGGCAACAACTTTCGAGGAAAAACTGGGTGGGCTTGATGGTATTGCTTTAAATGCAGGCTGGTTACCCGCATTTATTCCTTTCAAAGAATACGATATAGAGCTGTGGTCGAAAACCATTACAGTTAATTTACACGCGAATTTTTTAATCACGCAAGCGTGTTTGCCATTACTGGAAAACGCTGCAGATGCGTCCATAATTTTTTCTGCCCATGATTCCCGTAAAGCCTATAACGGGGCGTTCGGTATTGCTAAAGCGGGCTCACAGGCGATGATGGATATTCTTGCTGACGAGTACGATGTTGCGGATAATTTTATTCGGGTAAACAGCATTGATACTGGCCCGGTAGATACCCAGATGCGCCGAATGAATTTCCCCGGTGAAGATATGACGACGGTGGTTAAACCTGAAGCATTGGTTGGGCCTTATCTGTACTTTATGGGTCCAGATGCAAAACAACGTACCGGCGAGAAAATAAATTTTGGAAAACTTGCTGCTGATACCAAATGGCCAGGCGCTTAATCTTTTATAGTTATTGTCTAGCTATTGATGAAACAAGATAATATTTTTGCAAGTAATCAAAAGGTTGTTGATTTCGCTTTTGATGATGCGGTGGCGGATGTATTTCCCGATATGATCCGTCGTTCTGTTCCTGGTTATGAAACTGTCATCTCATTATTAGGTGTCCATGCAGGTCAATACGCCAAAGACAAAAGTAATGTGTATGATCTTGGTTGCTCTTTAGGAGCAGCTACTTTAGCGATGCATCGCCAAACGTCTTCACGAAAGCTTAAACATATTTGTATCGATAATTCAGAGGCGATGGTAAAGCGCTGTGAATCTCGTTTGACTCGTCATATGCCAGAATCTGATTTAGAAGTACTTTGTGAAGACATCGAAAAAACGCATATTACCAACGCTTCATTGGTGGTGATAAATTTCACTTTACAGTTTCTTGCACCGGAATCACGTTTTGAATTATTGAAAAAGATATATGATGGCATGTTGCCTGGTGGAGCTTTGATTTTATCAGAGAAGATCATTTTTGATGATGAACAAGAAAATCAACAGCAAATCGAGTGGTATCACAATATGAAACGTTCGAATGGCTATAGTGACCTTGAGATTAGCCAGAAGCGTGCGGCCTTGGAGAACGTACTAGTTCCAGATACCTTGGAACAGCATCAACAGCGTTTGCAACAGGCAGGTTTTACCGAGTCTTATCAATGGTTTCAGAGTTTTAATTTTATTTCATTGGTGGCGCTTAAAAGTGCTGTTGAAGCCTGAATCAATCAATCCTCGAAGAATAAAGAAAATAGTTTATCCAAATGATCATCAACTTCGAAAGCTTATATGTTGATCTAGTAGAGAATGATTTTTGCCAATGGCGAGAATCACTGCCTCAGCAATTTGCAGCAATTTTTCAACAAAGACAACACGGCAAGAAACAAGAGTGGCAAACCATTCTTCAGCAACTTCCAGAAATTAAAGCCTCAAGCATGGATATTGCTAGCGATAAGGTTTGCATAGGAGCAAAGCAAGATTGTGATGATGCAACTGGAAAACAATTGCTTGCGCACCTCAAAAACCTGCATCCCTGGCGAAAAGGCCCTTATGAATTGTTTGGCATTCATATCGATACCGAATGGCATTCGGATTGGAAGTGGCAAAGAATTCAGCCACATTTAACGCCTTTAAAGAATCGCCGCGTTCTTGATGTTGGCTGTGGTAATGGTTATCACATGTGGCGTATGCTGGCTGAGGGCGCAAAACTGGTTATTGGGGCGGATCCTAGTCAGTTTTTTCTGGTGCAATTTCACACTTTAAAAAAATATGCTGGCGAACACCCGATACATCTTTTGCCCTTTAAGGGCGAAGAGCTTCCTGCATTTAACAAGGTATATAAAGGCAGGGGCTTTGATAGCGTTTTTTCAATGGGGGTTTTATACCATCGTGTTTCACCTATTGAACATTTACAAGAACTCAAAAGTTTTTTACGTGCAGGTGGCGAATTAGTGTTAGAGACTTTGGTTATTGAAAATGAATCGAATCCAGATGCTCATGAACTGTTATTACCCGAAGATCGCTATGCAAAAATGCGAAATGTGTGGTTTTTACCCACCCCCCCACTTTTAGTAAGAATGTTAGAAAGAGTCGGTTTCAAAAATGTTCGTGTGGTGGATATCAATCAAACCAGTATCGAAGAACAACGCCAGACAGACTGGATGAAATTTGAATCATTGGCTGATTTCCTTAGTCCTGGCGATCACAATAAAACCATTGAAGGTTATCCTGCACCAAAGAGAGCCGTTGTTATTTGTAACAGTTAAATTCCGTATTTTCAAAAAGTGGCAAGCCGAAGCGTAGCCGAGACAATGTTGAAGCGTAGCGACAACATTCCGAAGGACGAGGTTTGTTTTTATAATAATAAAAAACCTCGTAAAAGTAGGGGGGTGATTCGACAAACTCATCAGAACTGACTTTTTATAATCACTATTTCTACACTTAAGCCCTGGTTTTTGATACTGTGTGCACTCTTAATAATACCAAAACAAGTTCAATCAATATGACTCAAATTATTGCCGTTGCTAATCAAAAAGGTGGTGTTGGTAAGACAACCACCAGCGTTAATTTAGCAGCCTCTTTGGCGGTTATTAAACGTCGTGTTTTGATTGTTGATATGGATCCACAAGGCAATGCAACCACTGGTATAGGTCTGGATAAGCATAATATGCCGGTGTTTTTAAGCGATGTATTGCTGGGAGACGCCAAGGTTGGAGATGCTATACAAACCGTAGCAAATATCTCGGTAGCTGGTTTGGCCGGTGGTCCTGATTTAACCATTGCTGAACTTGAAATGATGAAAATGGATGATCGTGAATACCGTTTACAAAAGGTATTGCAATCGATCAAAGAAAATTACGATTACATCATTATTGATTGCCCGCCTTCACTCAATATGTTGACAGTGAATGCCCTGGTAGCAGCCAATGGCGTGTTAATTCCTATGCAATGCGAATATTATGCGTTGGAAGGGTTATCGGCATTGATCGGGTCAATTGATACCATTCGCAACAATTCTAATCCAAAACTTGAAATTATTGGATTATTAAGAACCATGTATGATCCGCGCAACAATCTGTCTCGCGATGTTTCTAATCAATTAGCCCAGCATTTCTCTGAGATTTTGTATAATACATCTATTCCACGCAATATACGTTTGGCAGAGGCGCCAAGTCATGGTTTACCCGCATTAATGTATGATAAGCGATCAAGTGGTGCATTAGCTTACCTCGCACTAGCAGCTGAAGTTATTCGTAAAGAATCTGCTCGACAAGCAGCTTGAATGATACCTGCTGTAATGCTATCTAGATTTGTGATATCCAACTTTAGTTGTGACACTTAAAGCTAAATACTAAATACCAGCAACTGGCAAGGAAGTTTATTATGGTAAAAAAACCAGGATTAGGTCGTGGCTTAGACATGCTGCTGAGTTCAGCTGCGAAACATAATACTGCGAATAAAGATAGCGAATTAAAGAAACTGCCGGTTGAAAAAATCAGAAAGGGTGAGTATCAGCCGCGATTATCGATTGACCCAGATGCACTGCAAGAACTGGCAGAATCAATTAAGGCACAAGGGCTGGTTCAGCCTATTGTGGTTCGTAGAATCGATGGTGGGGAATATGAGTTAATCGCTGGAGAGCGTCGCTGGCGAGCGTCTCAAATTGCGGGCATGCATACGATTCCTGCGATTATCAGAGATATTCCAGACCAGGCTGCGGCTGCAATGTCTTTAATTGAGAATATCCAGCGCGAAGATCTCAATCCATTAGAAGAAGCAATCGCAATGAGTCGACTGATTGCTGATTTTGGATTAACCCATCAGCAAACTGCCGAATCAGTAGGACGTTCCAGAGCGGCAGTGAGTAATTTGTTGCGCTTATTGGATTTGGAAGAGACCACCAAAGAATTATTAGATTCTGGCAAACTTGATATGGGCCATGCTCGTGCTCTACTGGCTATCTCAGGTATGAAACAAATTGAAACGGCACATATTGTTGCCAGGAAAGAGCTCTCGGTAAGAGAGACTGAAAATCTTGTAAAAAAGATTGTTAGCCCTGAGCAAGCGGCTGATAAAAAAGCTCCCGTAAAGAAAGCGCTGGAAGTACAAAAACTAGAAGAATCTTTATCTCAAACTCTTGGTGCTCAGGTAGCTATTCAATATAACAATAAAGGCAAGGGCAAGTTAGTGGTTGAGTACAATAATCTGGATGAGCTTGACGGCATTCTGGAACATATTAAATAAATTAAGAAACTAAAAGTTAACAGATCATAAGTTACTTCCTATGGACGCAGAAATCTTATTTTTTATGACCGAGAAAGATCAGTCCGAATTTCTAAGCTTTGCTGAAAAAAGTTGTGACTCTATAGTAAGTCAGAATTGCATATATGAATTTATTGTCGGTGACTGCAAATTACTTTTTACCCCTTCAATATCAGAAAAAGATACCTTGTATTGTGGCAAGTTAGAGATAAGGCTTGGACGTTCTGAATTTAATTGTAATGACCAGGAAAAAACAAAATCAGCCTTTAGAAAATTCAGAAACTATCTAAAGAAGGGCTATTGGAGCCGCTTGGCTTATGAGAACAACAATAAAAAAGGCAAGTTAACACCGTCCCGAAATCACTGGCTTGGTCCAGATGCAAAACAATGGAAAGAGGCGGATGCTAAAAACCATACTCTTAAATTATCTAAAACGAGCTGGATGGAATTTGATATCGGTTTTTAAAAAAATCAGATTACTTGCAAGGTTTTAACCTGGTTTTAAGTACTCTGGAGAAATCTAAAATTGTTTCTCTAACTCTTCTTTTATTCTTTCCCTAAGTATTGTTTTTAAGTCTTTGTTATCATTTTTTTTGTTATTTGTATTACCAGGGGCAGGTGTGTTTGCTGCAATAGTAAAAGTCTGGATTGTAGTTTCCCTGGAATTTACCTTTATTACTTCGCTGCCACTAAGACCTCGATAACTGACTTTGATTGTATGCCTTCTGGGCGCTAATTCAAATTGTCCGACCGAGACGTTATTGGCTCTCGCAACAATCCTGCCCCTCATGTCAGTAACCGTTAAGTTACCCTTTAAAGGTCGTCCAGCTTCATCAATGATTATGCTCCTCAAGAAACCTTTTACAATTCCCGGAGCGCCACCAAAATCACTGCTGTTAAAAATTAATCGGGTATTCTGGTTTTGTCTGATTGTTACTCTTTGCTGGCGTCGTTTATTTTTATGAATCGCCGTTACATTATAGGCACCCGTATCTAATTTAAAGTTACCCGATGTTACACCGGTCAGTTCAACAATTTTTTTTCCCGCTTTTGTAGTAACAATGAAATGGGTTTTAAGGTTTTGATTCGACGCATTTTGGTTGTTACCAGCTCGCATTTGCACATTTAAAAAACCACTAGGGATAATGCCTGGATTATTTGGCTTGGCAGGTTTTGGTGGTGCCAGAACCACGGGTTTTTCTGCTGTATTCGCGAGAACACTTTCCATCATAAAGGTTTCATTTAGTTGCTGGTTGGCAGTAATACGAAGGGTCTTAACATTGTTTATTCTGTTTTTAGAACGCACCGTAACTTTATATACTCCCGGAGGTAACTGGAAGTTTGCGGAATCTACATAGGTTTTTTTATCCAGGTGTTTGCCGCTAGGCGTTTGAATATAGATATTGGATTTTATGGGTCGATTATCAGCTGCATTTCTTGCAAGAATAGTTATGTTGGCATTTTCAATAGCGGCTGGTTCGGTCTGGTCAGGAGTAGCTTCTATCTGATCTTGGGAAGTATTTTCAACGGGGGGTTGCTCAGGCTCGACTGCTTTAATCGTGACATTGTCTGATATTTGAGTACTTTCGTTACTTGATTTATTGGCTGCCGTTTGTGGGGCATCAAAACGGAAAATTTCATTCAGTGATTTACCCGCGATTACTCTGATATTTTTATTAGATTGGCCTTTAGGGCCTACCACGCGAATTTTATAATTGCCTTGAGTTAAAGAAATTTCGGTTTTAGTAACGGCTTTTAATTGCTGAACGATATTACCTTGTGCATCGGTAATCGATATATCAGCATTAACTGGATTACTTGAGCGGGTATCGAATACACGAATCAAAACACGACCTTGAGCTGCAGCTTCCTGTAGCTTAAAAGTCTCTTCTGTAGATTCACCTGCTTCCACAACAATAGTCCGGAACGGTCACTGGATATCCTCCGCTTCTAACCGTGACTTTATAACTGCCAGCATCTAGTTTAAATAAACTATTCGTTACATTATTTCGTGAAGCAACCGTCTCACCATTTTCCTTTTGTACGATGAAATTTGAGCGAACCGCGTTATTATCTGCTCTTGTTGAAACTGCAGAAACCTGCAATATCCCTATCGTTGAGGGAGGCTCAAGTTCAAACACTTGATCTAATTTAGCATCGGCAGTTAATCTTTAGTTGCTGGGTTTTTTCTACAGTGGTAACAGGGCGCCCTGACTGATTAGGTGTTTGAACTAAGGTCGCAGTTATTTTGTATTCGCCAACAGGCAATCTGTAAGAGGCGGTATTTGCATTAAGTGTTTCGGCTATTTTTACATTATCGTTATCAAAAATGACGAAGCTTTGCGTTAGTTTTTCTTTATTTTCCGGATTAATAGAACTAACCGTTAGCATTCCATACTGTATTTCGGGTTCTTGTTCTTCCTCTCTCTCTTTCTCTCCCTCTAGTACAGGTTTTTCGTCGCTATTAGTTGGAGGGATTGACTCATCTGCTAAGCCATCGACGTTTATTTCAGTCTGATTAGAGCTAATCCCACCAGTTTGTGAATTTTCACCATAAGCATTTGCATTAGTATTGTTTTGCGGATTGATGCTAATGGTCGGGGCTTGAATATTCGAAGCATCTGAGTTTTCAACATTAGTTGACGTAACAGTAGAATTGTCTTTCTCCAGTAAGCTCATTGTTCCTATAATTGCGAGAATCAAAACAATGCCAATTATCATGCCTTTTAACAACTGCGACATTCCACAGAGCGACTCATAAACAATCCTGTTTTAGTGATTTCCTAAAAGAACAAATAATACAACATTTCGCTTGAAAAGTTATTATTTGACCATACATTTTTCGACATCAATTATTAGAGTTTTTTTAGGTTTATTAGGAAATTAACAATGGCTAAAACAAAAGCTAAAAAAGAGAACATGGAATTTCAAACTGAAGTAAATCAATTGCTTCAATTAATGATTCATTCTCTATATTCAAATAAAGAAATTTTTGTACGCGAACTGATATCTAATGGATCAGATGCATGTGATAAGCTGCGTTTTGAAGCAATTTCGGATGATTCTTTATATGAAGGTGATTCTGAATTACGTATAGAAGTTGAATTCGATGAGGATGCGAATACTGTCACAGTCCGTGATAATGGTATTGGTATGACTCGTGAAGATGTTATCAATAATATAGGTACTATTGCCAAGTCTGGAACAAAAGAATTTTTGTCTAAACTCTCTGGTGATGCGGCTAAAGATTCAAATTTGATTGGTCAGTTTGGTGTTGGCTTTTATTCATCATTTATAGTTGCTGATAATGTAACGTTAACGCCAGAAGAGCAGGGGACAAACCTGATCAAGCAGTAGTATGGGAATCTGATGGTGAAAATGGTTTCTCTTGAAGATACAACTAAAAAGACACATGGAACCGAAATCGTTTTACAGCTCAAAAAAGAAGAAAAAGAGTTTGCTAATGATTGGCGTTTACGTTCAATAATTTCTACCTATTCAGATCACATACCTTTGCCAGTAAAAATGCTTAAACGTGATGAAGAAGGCAAGCTCACGAATGAGTGGGAAGTAGTTAACAAGGCAAATGCACTTTGGACGGAATCTAAAAGCAACCTCAAAGACGAAGATTACCAGGAATTCTATAAGCACATTGCTCATGACTGGGAGAATCCATTAGCCTGGAGCCATAATCATGTAGAAGGAAAGCTAGAGTATAAATCTCTGCTTTATATTCCTTCTAAAGCACCTTTTGATCTTTGGGAGCCAGAGCAAAAAAATGGTATTAAGCTATATGTGCAACGTGTTTTTATCATGGATGACACCAAAAACTTAATGCCTCACTACTTGCGTTTCGTTCGTGGTGTGGTCGATTCTGATGATTTACCTTTGAATGTATCCAGAGAGATCTTGCAGAGTAATCAAGTTGTAGACTCTATGCGTAAAGCTTCAGTAAAGAAGGTTTTAGGCTTACTGGAAAAGATGGCAAAAAATGAGAAAGAAGATTACCAGAAGTTCTGGGATGAATTCGGGCGTGCCTTAAAAGAAGGTCCGGGTGAAGATATGGCGAATAAAGAACAAATTGCCAAATTATTACGTTTCTCATCGACTAATACAGATGCTGAGGAACAAACAGTGACCATGGAAGACTATGTTTCTCGCATGAAGGAAGAGCAGGAGCATATCTACTACATAACTGCTGAAACCTTTGCTGCAGCAAAAAATAGCCCTCATTTAGAAGTTTTCCGTAAGAAAGAAATTGAAGTACTATTGCTTAGTGACCGGGTTGACGAATGGCTAGTAAGTGGTTTACAAGAGTTTGATGGCAAGAAACTTCAATCAGTTGCTAAAGGTGAGCTCGACCTAAGCAAGTTCGATACCGAAGAAGATAAGAAAGAGCAGGAAAAAGCGGATAAGAAAGCTGACGGTATCATCAAACACCTGAAAGAAGTATTGGGTGAAAAAGTTGAAGACGTGCGTGTTTCGCATCGCTTGACCTCATCTCCATCGTGTATTGTATTAAACGAACAGGATAT
>CAVXCT010000026.1:0-15169 GCA_963760355.1 uncultured Gammaproteobacteria bacterium
CAAGATGACAACCAGGAAAAGTTTGTGAAGGACTTTGTTGCAGCGTGGACCAAGGTGATGAATGCTGATCGTTTTGATCTAGACTGATTCTAGGCTCTGATATCCCCACGCCATTATTTAGGGTGGTGTGGGGATGTTTCTTTTAATAGTCAGATTCCTCCCATTTCGGTGCTATCTGGGTGTGATACTCAAGACCAACTGCACCGTTTTAAAAGTCCAGATCAGACCCATCGGTAGGGTTATCTATATTACCCGCGGCATACTCGCCAATAATGTTTAGCTTGGGTGTGTCTTATAAGAGCCTGAGAGTTTGCCTGCATCGGTAATAGTTCCGTTTAAATTGTAGTGTTCGTAGGAACCTTAGACAAAGTTGTAGTTAAAATCTGCAGCCTGCGTACTTAAAGATACTCCTGCTAAAACTGCCCCTGCTAGTGAGTATAAAAATTTGGTTTTCATCATTTTATCCTGTTATTAAAGTGACTTTTTTTATTTAATAAGCTGCTTCTCATCGAAGCATGGTAGGTAATTTAGATCAGGATTGAGGAAGAAATATGGACGCAATGTGAAAGGTTTGTAATGAACGCAAGCTTATGAGACCTTTGCACGAGAGTTATGACGGATAAAAATGGCTTAAATTTCCCAAATTTTCCCTAAAAATCCGGTCAATAGCCGAGCTATTACCCTTATTTTTAGGGAAAATTTGGAAAAATTACGCTCATTTTTCTCTCGTCATACTTTCGAGCAAAAGTCTCATTATGTAATTTTTAGTCGAAGCAGCAGAATTTAATAGCTATGATAATGAAAAAACACCCCCCACTCATACCTGTTTTTCTTAGTTTATTAAATTAGATTGCTATATTTTTATAAACAAGCTCCATTTTGGCTCACTTCACATGCCAGGTTGGCCGCTTGATC
This sequence comes from uncultured Gammaproteobacteria bacterium, assembly GCA_963760355.1. GTDB lineage: Bacteria > Pseudomonadota > Gammaproteobacteria > Thiotrichales > Thiotrichaceae > Cocleimonas. The sequence goes on from CAVXCT010000026.1 coordinate 916, forward strand.
AGTATCACTTGTCTCAGTATAAGTACCGATATCGTATACGGTAACTGAATTGCCATTACCTACGATGTTCAGTTGAGTAACTGTTAAATTAACATTGTCTTCAACCTGAATGATATTGTCATCGCCCGTTATACTGATCTTATCAATGCTGGTATCACTGTCTATGACAAGGAAATTATCATTACCTTGAATGGTAATTTCAGAAAGATTATCTTCCAGGATTAAATAAGCGCTATCGGCTCTCAATATCAACTCATATAAGTCATCATTAGTGAGAGTGTCTGTACCATCATCTGTACTATAAACAACTGTTTTTTCGCCACTATCTGTACTGTCAGTTCCATCGTCTAGTTCACAAGCCTGTAAAAACAGCGCCATTAATGCAATAGTCAAAGTGCGGCCGATTAAAGTCACCAAGCTGCTGGAATTGGAGTTTCCGACTCTTTCAGTGTTTACGTTTTGATAGGTTATATTTTGCATAGTGCGATTCTTCAGTTTATTGATCGTGAAAGAAAATATTAAATAGGACAGGATTGTACAAGAAAAGTGCCCTTTGTTTATTCTATAAATATTAATTGTTTTTTAATTAGTGAAAAATTCTACCTCATTTTATGAAAACCATATAAAAGTAGGGGGGTGCTTCCCTTCGACTTCACTCAGGATAAACTAATCCGCTCAGCAGAACTGGCTTTGATTTCGCTCAGCAGAATTGGCATTTTTAAACGTATTTTGTATTTATTTAACTGTTTTTCGTAATAATACTAAGTTGTCCAACACCAGATTTGACGACCAGATAAACTGTGCATCAGTATCTTTAGTATCAAATACATCTACGAAATTAGTATATGACTTCTTGTTATCAACACCTACTGTATCGTTAGTAAATGCTGAAGCAGCAGGCCATTTACTGTCATCGAAGTCAGGTTTCATCCAGTTTTTAGGAATATTCCAGTGCACCGCTGATGTGGTCTCTACACTCCTTACTGATTGATTGTTACATACGGAACTGTCACGGATTGCCCCATCGCTTGTTTCATCAATCACTAAACATTTTCTATTTACGATTGGAGCTGTATAAAAAGTTTGAGCTTTCCAGCTTTTATCAGTGAGAGCGACCGTCTTGCCCGTAGCATCCTGGAAGTGCGCTACGAAACCTCCGTCACCAGCGTGAAATTGAGTACCTCGATTGCTCTCCATCCCCAGTCCCAGTGTTTCTTCCCAGTCCACCATTTTTACCGCGATGGTGAATGGACGTTCGGCTTTAAACCTTATAACACTGGAATTAAAGGGTGTGAAAGGAACCGGGTCGACAGCGATTAACTTGCCATTGATGAATAACTCAAAATAATTATCTGGAAAAATATACGCTGTAAAGATTTCTTTGCCACCAGCATCAACAACAGGTATTTTGCTTAGATCCAGCTCTGCCAGAGATTTTAATTCATCACCACCACATTGGTTGTAAAGGTCAGTAGCTTTGGCAGCTGTTTCAAAGTTCGTTTTGGCGGGTACCGTCCAAACCTTTCCATCTTCCGATTTAATTTCTCCAACAGCGCTGATACGCGATCTTGCGCCGCAATCTTTTAAACCTGAGTTTATCTCTTGAGCAACACCTGTTGAAAAGCTAGGCTGTTCCGCTATCGCTGAAGTGGTTAAAAACAGAACCCCTGCAATAAGCGAGCACCCTTTCATCATCTGTGTTTTCATTTTGGATCTTTGTCCCTAAGTAGAATTAATCAGATTGTTAATCGTTTATTTGTAAACAGTCTAAGACTGCTAAAAAGTAACCTTAAGGCAAAACGGTAAAAGAAAATATCAAGAGAAGTGTAAATTCTTGTAAAAGTAGGGGAGTCACCATCACTTATAACAGCAAAGGTATTAGAAGCACAGATTCTTAGTAGTGAGTCGCGAAGGCGCAACTGTTATTGCTTTCAGCTTTATATCAATGATAGATACCTATTTTTTATTCGAGGTTTTTACACAAGATATTCATCATGGTTTAATTGATAAATCGCAATGACAAGATAGTTGCAAGCATCTACATTAGAAGATAATAATATTCTTATGAGTGAGCATTTTTATGTTAATCAAAAACTTAAATGAAAAGTACAATCCTTTGTATTTTTTAGCCTCTTTGGGCGCGGGTGGTTTGGCAGTGTCATTTTTTATGTATCCAAACTTTTTATTGCCTCACGAAGGCAATCCAATGATCACATTCAACCATATATTTCCGATTTTGATGGGAGAAGACAAGCTAACTGCGATGCTGTTATCGGCAGCATTAATCGCAATTGCATTTCTGGCATTGCTGCATTTTCGCCTGTTGTTTTGGAATGTCAGTGAATACCGCAAGTTTAAAAAAACGGCTGAATTCACCGCTCTGAGGAATTCAAACCGTGAGATCTCATTGATGGTCATCCCGTTAACCCTCGCGATGAGCGTAAATGTCAGTTTTGTATTGGGCGTCCTGTTTGTGCCCGATTTATGGAGCGTCGTTGAATACCTTTTCCCGTTAGCGATCACCGCATTTTTTGCTATCGGCGTTTATGCGCTGAAAATTCTGGGTGAATACTTCACCCGTATTATGACAACGGGTGATTTCAACTTTTCGCAAAACAATAACTTCAGCCAAATGATTGCGATTTTTGCATTGACCATGATTGCGGTTGGTTTTGCTGCACCAGGTGCCATGAGCCATCACCAGGAAGTCAATGCAATTGGCATGTTCCTGTCGATATTTTTTCTCTCTATGGCTGTTATTCTGGGAGTGATTAAAATGACCATCGCGTTTAAATCCACGCTGGAACATGGCGTTGATAAGGGCAGCAGCGTCAGTCTCTGGATGATGATACCGATTCTAACTTTAATGGGTATAACGGTGATTCGTTTAACCATGGGATTACACCATGGCTTTGCAGAAGTGCTTTCGAAACCCTCTTTCTTCATAATCACTTCTGTAGTGTTTTCATTGCAGATATTCATTGGAATGATTGGCTACAGTGTGATGAAGCGCATCGGCTATTTTCGTGATCACAGTAAAGGTCGGGAAACCAATGCCGGCAGTTTCGCATTAATCTGTCCAGGAGTTGCTTTTTTCGTCTTTGGTATGTTCTTTATCGTATATGGATTGGTACAAAATGGTCTGGTCACGTTGATGTCTCCGGCTTTCTTTGTGCTAATTGCACCTTTGGTGTTGTTGCAAATTCAGACCTTACGGGTGTTTTTCCGTCTGCTTTGCAAAGTGACAGCATGTGGGCCGTGTAAGGTTAGTATGCCAGCATAGCGTTGGATATAAAAACAGTGTTGTCAAAGCCCGCTTATATAGCGGGTCTTTCCCCAGCTAGCAATCACAAACTGACTTGGTCTTGGGCAGAGTTGATTAGCAAAAGTGGTTGGTTTTAACCTCCAAAATGGCAGTAAATGGGGGGATCTTTTAAGATGGCTTAGAAAATGATTATCTTGATTTTAGCGCTGGAGTCACTGCTACTATAAAGATTAGTGAGACTCAGGGAGTTCTGGTTGTTTAAAAGCATTAATTTGAAAGTAGTAATAAAAGTAGTAAAAACACACCCCCCTACTTTTAGCCTATTCTATAATATAGTCATTTAGAATTTAGTTAGGATTGATCATGGCTCTCACACCCTTTCATTTAGCCATTCAAGTTCGCGATATTGATGAAGCGCGAGATTTTTATGGAAACAAAATGGGCTTCCCGGAAGGCAGAAGCTCAGAAGACTGGATCGACTTTAATATGTTTGGTCATCAAATGGTGGTTCATTGCAATAAGGCCTTAGGGCCAGAAGGTAAAGTCAATGCAATCAATAATGCTGTGGATGGTCACGGTGTTCCTGTACCGCATTTTGGCGTGGTGTTGGAGTTTGATGACTGGCATGCTCTGGCAAAACGAGTTAAGTCGTTTATTGATAGTTTTATCATCGAGCCATATATAAGGTTTGAAGGAGAAGTAGGGGAGCAGGGCACCATGTTTTTCGCTGATCCTTCTGGTAACTCACTGGAATTTAAAGCGTTTAAGAATATTGAGTCTGAGCTATTTGCCAAATAACAGACTGACAAACCAGCTTCATAAATGCACCCCCTAGTTTAATGAGCTTGACCTTTGGTTTTATAAACGAACAACTCATTTATGCTAAAGCTTAGTACTAGCTCTCCTGCAAGGAGAAACTAGAAATTAGCGTGTATTAAGGCTCTTTTTCTAAGTAAACTACTAAGATTAAAGCGTAAAAGTAAAACAGGGAAAACACAGGATTAACATGAAAGGTTCACTTCAAGATCAGCTTCTAGGCGCAGGCTTAATCAAAAAACAGGAAGCGAAGAATATTCAAACCGCCAAGAAAAAAGCGAAGAAGCAAAGTCAGGCGACAAATACTGAGCTTAAAAATGAAGCGGCTGAATTAGCAGAGAAAGCGCGCCTCGAAGAGCAGCAAAAAAGCCAGGCTTTGAACGAACAACACAAACAACAAGCGCAGCAAAAAGAAGTTCAAGCGCAGATTCGTCAAATGATTAAAATGAACGCGATCCAGAAGTTAGATAAGAAAGCGGCTGAAGATAGCGAATTAACGTATAACTTCACCGATAATAATAAAATCAAAACAATGCTGGTTTCTGCGGAGAATCACACCTTGATTTCACGAGGCATTATTGCCATCGCTAAAATAGCGAAGACTGCAAATGCAGACGAGAGTGATCAAGAACTAGCAGATTATTTCTTGATCCCTGCTGAAGCTGCCAGAAAAATCAGTGAGCGAGATAATAAATCAATCGTGTTATTGAATGATTATGCATCGAAAGACAAGGCAAATGATAGAGAAGATAATGCTGATACAAAAGATGAAGACGATCCGTATGCCGACTTTGAAGTGCCAGATGACCTGATGTGGTAGTTATTGAATGGGAAAAGTGCTTATAAGTAGGGAGGTGCTTTGACAATGCTCGGCAGAACTGTGTTTTAATACTCCTTTTACACCACACTGATTTTTGCCATGTCTAGCAATACACCCGAGCAGCAGTTCGTAGATCAAAAATTCTCCATACTCAAACTCCCACAAGCACAACTCGATAATCTGGAATCTTTAGGTTATACGAGCATGACGCCAGTACAGGCAGCGAGCTTACCGCAGATTCTTGATGAGAAAGATTTAATCGTACAGGCAAAGACCGGTAGTGGTAAAACTGCTGCGTTTGGATTGAGTTTGTTAGATAAAATCAATCCTCGCTTTTTCGGCGTTCAGTCAATGGTGCTTTGCCCGACACGTGAACTCGCAGATCAAGTCGCGAAAGAGCTACGCTCGCTGGCGCGTTGCATTCCTAATATTAAAATTGTCATTTTATGCGGTGGCACCAAACTTAGACCACAAGCAGATTCGCTAGAGCATGGCGCGCACATCGTGGTTGGCACACCGGGTCGAATTCAAGATCATCTGAGCCGTCAAACTCTGGATATCTCACAACTCGAAACTCTGGTTCTGGATGAAGCAGACCGAATGCTGGATATGGGTTTCCAGGATGAAATCAATAATATCGTTAGAGAGACACCAAGCACTCGACAAACCTTGTTGTTCTCCGCAACATTTCCTGATTCGATTAAAAAAATGTGCCGCGCGATTCAAAAAGACTCGGTTACAGTAAAAGTAGATGCTGAGCATCAGGCTGATGTGATCCAGCAGGTGTTTTATCAAACCAATCCGTATCAACGCAAAGATACCTTGATGGCATTGCTGGAACATTATGCTCCTCAGAACACGGTGGTTTTTTGCCATACCAAAATTCAGTGTGATGAAATTGCGTTATTCCTGCAGGAGCATGACATTGATGCCTTGGCATTACATGGTGATTTAGATCAGCGTGAGCGCGATCAGGTATTGGTGCGATTTTCGAACAATAGTTGTTCTGTGTTGGTGGCGACCGATGTTGCTGCTCGTGGTCTGGATATTAAATCACTCGCCGCAGTGATTAACTATGAATTGCCGCATGATCCTGAAATTTACGTGCATCGTATTGGGCGTACCGGAAGAGCTGGCGAGAAAGGTTTGGCGCTAAGCATTTATCTTGAAAATGAAGTGTCGCGTATCATTGCTATTGAAGACTTTCTGAAAACAGAGTGCGTAACTGAAAATGTTGTATCGCTAAAGCGCAACATCAGTTTTAGTCTTGAAGCACCAATGATGACCTTGCAATTAGATTCAGGTAAGAAGAACAAACTCAGACCAGGTGACCTGCTGGGTGCGTTAACCAAAGATGCTGGATTGGCAGGCTCGCAGATCGGTAAAATCAATATTTTCGATAGTATGAGTTACGTCGCTATTGATAAAAGCGTTTCAGCAAAAGCATTGCAGCACTTTAGAAACGGCAAAGTGAAAGGGCGTAATATTCGTGCCCGCGAAATACGATAAAGAATTAAAAAAACGTTCTTAAACCTCAGACTATGCGTGCTAGAAGATAATAGTTAAGAATTCCACCGACAAAAGGGCTGTGTTAATGATTTCCTGGCTTTTAAATATATTTTACTTAGTGTAAGTACAGATATATTTAGCACCTTATAAGTGACTTTGAACTACATAATCATATCGTGCACGCTTTAAAATATGCGCTTCACGCTTGGTATGAGCTGTATCTGCTTGACGACCGTGGGTTTCTATATATTACAATGTTGATGACAAGTATGTTCTCTCACATGATTTATCATCTTAAGCTAGTGTATTCTGTGATGAGATAAATAAAGGAACGGATAATGCTATTTTTGTAAGTTTTTCATTTCTCCTCCTATAAACATTAACCCTGCACTTTTTCTTGTTTGACCTGAAAGTTTTGAAATAGTGTCGCAGATGAAATCATATCTTTCTGTGTAGAAAGTCATAGCATTGTGCAGGTTTTTGTAGAAAAGCAGCAAAAAGACTACATGCTGTGAGTGGAATGACTCATGATTCTATTTTGGGTCCAAGCTTAGCAGTTGTTGGGTTAGATTTGTTTGTAGCTACTGATAACAGTTGTAATGACATCATCTTTTTCTCGATGGCGTATTTTTACAGGTAAATAGTCAATTTCTTTTGCCATCCAGAATACGGTTTCTCGTTTATTTCCCGTTCTAATAACTTTCACTTTAAGTGTGTTAAACGTACCTGCAGATGTTTTGATCTGCTCATTGCCTAACTTTTGAAAGTTGTACTGTTTTATTTTTCCGCGCTCAACAACGCTATAGTTTAATCGTGGTTTATTTAGCTGGATATCACGAGCTAATACTAACTCCAGTGAAGCTCTGTCTTGGATTCCCGCATGAACAGGGAGATTGTATCTTTCGTTTTTATAACTTCCAATGGCGTTTTTACCGTTGAAATGTATTTTATCGATACGAGATTTGCTTCGACGAGACTGGTTGAAAAAGTAGTTTTGTGGAACAATATTTTGCCCAGAAAACTGCCCATCAGTTTGTTCAGTGACCTTAATGCCTGTTAGTAGGGCTGCGATACCCGTTGCTTTAGTAGATTTCAGATATTGATAGCGATTGCCTGAGTATTTTAGCGAAGCATTCAGGTTGCCGAGTTTCATTCCACCTTTAGCGACAGAGTAGTTTGCTTGAAATGCTTTGGGTAGCGCCTGAACAGCCTGAGTTGAAATCAACATCAGGCTGATTAGAAATGTGTTTAGCACATTCTTTTTTCTATTAAAAACTTTAACTAGTCTCATTATGCTATCTCAAAAGGGCTTGAGTTAATCAGGTCGTCCTTAAAGACTAGTACAGAACTCATAAGTTCAGTTTGTTTCTGCTAACCCAATCTATTAGCCAGTTTCACCAGCATAATCAGCTAAACCTGGGTTATCGTTAATGCCAACCAGTTTAGGACGATTCATTTTAGGTAGTTTAAGCACGTCGTCTTTGCCTTTAGTTGTCAGGATATAGTCTCGTACTACATCCCACATCAAACGACCATCCGGGGTGCGATTCACGGTAGCCCAGCCTGCAAGTTTGTAGGTTTTATCTGGCTCGATTTTCTCACCATTATCCAGGCGTGCATCAGTGATACGCTCATAAAGTTTCTTGCTAGGGTCAATGGTGTAATCCAAGCCACCAACACGAACCATATCACCCCCCGATTGTAGGTAAGGGTCAGGATCAAAAAGGTTGTCAGCAATTTGTTCAAGTGTTTCTAATAGTGCTTTACCTGTGATCTCGCTGCCATAAGTTTCGGCATAGGTCATTGAACATTGGGTCATAACATCTTCCATGGTGATCCAGTCACCTTCCAGGGTTGACGTCCCCCAGCGAACACCGGCAGAGAAGGAGATATCTGCTTTGTATTCATGACGTAGTGCATTACATAGCACCTGATCCCAGGTGCCCATAAAATTACCACGACGGTAAAGGGTGCGATCAGCAATGGCTAACTTTTCAGTAAGGATTTCATCATAGGTTTTGCCTAAACGATCCTTATTAACTTTGAATTTCTCATTGCGCGCTTCAATGATTTTGTCATCGTATTTGGTGCTTCGCATTTGAGATAGGTAGGCTTCCATCTCTTTGTCAGCAGCTAACCAATTCGTGATAACAGGCTTCATGTGGTAATGCATATTGGTTTTGCCATCCGAGATGTCAAAATCCATTACGCCAACGAATTTACCGTTAGATCCGGCATTTGTTACTAGCGTCTTATTACCACCTTTGCTCGTCACTTCAATTGGTTTTGGCATGCCATCGTGAGTATGCCCACCGAAGATAGCATCTATGCCACCGACGTTTTCTGCCATTTTGATATCTACATCCATGCCGTTATGTGAAAGCATTACGACCGAATCAGGTTTTTCTTCATTGCGAATCTTTTTTACCAGCTCCGCCATGTCACCTTCACGTAAACCAAATGACCAGTCGGGGAAGAATTCTGGTGGATTTGCGTTGGCAGTGCGGGGGAATGCCTGGCCTACTACCGCAATACGTTTGCCACCCAGTTCCTTCATTACATAGGGTTGGAATGCATAGCCCTTATCTTCGTCAAATAAACCTCTGCCTTCATTTTTCTCGACAAGTTCCGCGTAGTTGTCATCCATCAATGAATCTTCTTTGACGCGTACGTTCTGACCGATAAAGTCTCCTTTAAAGAGTGCCACATTGCTCAGAACCTCAGCTTCGTGATAGGTGAATTCCCAGTGCCCGATCATCACATCAACACCGAGAATATTCGAAGCTTCAACCATGTCTACACCGCGTGTCCAGAGAGAAGTTCCTGAACCCTGCCATAGATCGCCACCATCTAAAGTAATCGTGTTATCTACACCACCAGCGTCTTTTCGTAACATGTCTAGCAGTGTCTTAAGGTGTGAGTACCCCCCCATTTTTCCGTATTTTTTTGCGGCATTGTAGAAATCCAGATAGGTATACGCATAAGCCTCAGGACCGTCTAATGGTAATTCCATTTTTTCTAAGAGCTTTTTACCAACAATATGTGGAGGCCTGCCCAGAGCTGGGCCAACACCAAGGTTTACATTTGGCTCGCGGAAATAAACAGGTAGTAACTGGCCATGAACATCTGTGGTATGAAGAATACGTGCCTGACCTTTTTTAGGTATGGAGTAATAACCTTCCGGCATTGGAGCTTGTTTCGCTGAATCAGCTTGTGCCTGATGCATCAGCCACGGTAATGAGCCAGCACCAGCGGTGCCTACAGCAAGTATTTTAAGAAAGGTTCGTTTATCCATAGTTGGCATGGAGTACTCCTGATTTGTAAGGGGATTTATGTGGGAACTCTGATCAAGTCCAGCAACTTTAAGTCTTAATCAATGTTTCCTTTGAATTTACTGAAATGAGTAAACAAAGTCTAGTAGAGTATTAATACTATTAAGAGGAGTAACAAGCAACCCTGTTGTTCCATAGTTGTTAATCTAGTTTGTATGGAGTTATATGGCGATAATCATTATTGCCGTGGTGGAATACCTGAGTTTTCCATTTAAAATAAAAACAGAACCCCGTTCTTTTGTCTTTGTACAAATACCAACTGAGTAACTCTTAAACCCATTTATTATAATAAATAAGCTAGAATCTGATTATGTATTTACTGATTACAATATTTCATTTCGTATGATACGAATTATCACTGCCTTATGGATTATGTTCCTCTTATTAGGAGCAGGCTCAGTTCATGCTGAAGGCCCATTTATAAAAATAGGGGTATTGAGTCACCGTGGAGATACCTTTACCTTAAACTCATGGAATCCCACCGCTCAATATCTTACCAATCTACTTCCAGATTATGATTTCGAAATCGTACCTCTTGATTTTGATGTTGTTAATAAGGCTGTAGAGAATAACGAAGTAGATTTTATCCTGGTTAACCCCGGTATCTATGTGAATCTGGAGTATCGATATCGTGTTTCGCGGATTGCAACTATGCATAATTTGCGTGGTAAAGAAGGATACAAAGTATTTGGCGGGGTAATCCTTACGCGCAACGACCGTGAAGACATTCAGAACCTGGAAGATCTTCGTGGTAAATCGTTTATGGCAGTTTTTGAAAATTCATTGGGTGGGTTTCAGATGGCCTGGCGAGAGTTAAATGCTAAAGGGATAAACCCGTATAAGGATTTTTCTAGTTTTGAGTTTGGTGGTATACATGATCATGTTGTGCAGTCTGTTGTAGAGCGAAAAGTTGATGCTGGTACTGTACGAACCGATATTCTGGAAAGAATGGCTACTTCCGGAGATCTGGATCTAAACGAAGTCAGGATTATTAACCCTCAATCAAATAGTAACTTTCCCTTTCGTTTAAGTACCCGCTTATACCCTGAATGGCCGTTCAGTAAAGTAAAACAAACATCTGATGAACTGGCGAAAAAAGTTGCTCTGGCTTTATTTGCCATGCCCAAGGATCACCCTGCCGCTTTAGCAGGTAAATATGCTTTATGGGATTTGCCTTTAGACTACCAGCAAGTCCATGAATTGTTTCAGGAATTGAAACTACCTCCCTATGACCTAATTGGCAAATTTACTGTCCAAGACGTTATCAAAAAATACTGGTACTGGGGCTTATCTGCTGCAATAGTGTTATTGGCGATGGGCGTGTTAACCTCGGCCGTAGTTCGAAGAAATAAACGTTTGAAGCGAATTCAACTTCGCATGGAAAGACACTATGAGAGATTATTAGATTCAGTCGGCGATGGAATTTACGGGGTCGATCTAGATGGTAATTGTACGTTTGTAAATAAAGCGATGGAGAAAATTACCGGTTGGAAGGAAAATGAATTAATAGGTAAAAACCAACATACAATTTTACACCATACACATGCTGATGGCTCACACTTTCCAGCAGATGATTGTCCTGTTTATCTAACTTCTGCTGATAGTGAGCCGCGCTTTATTAGTGATGATGTATTTTGGAAGTCAGATGGTTCGTCGATATCAGTTGAGTACAGCAGCACGCCTATTAAAGGACCTAGAAATACAACAATAGGCAGCATTGTGGTATTTCGTGATATTACAGAACGCGAGATTATTAAAAAGAGAACCAGAGAGCATCAATTGCAGCTTTCTCATGTCGCCCGTTTGAGTACAATGGGAGAAATGGCTTCTGGTATTGCACATGAGTTAAACCAACCATTAACCGTAATAAATAACTATTCTCGTGCCTGTATTCGCATGCTTGATTCTAAGGAGCCAATGGCAGACCAGTGTTCGGAAGTGATGGAGAAGATTTCAAAGCAGGCTGAGCGAGCGGGAGCAGTGATCAAACAAATCAGGCATTTTGTGAATAAAGATCTGCCAGAAAAAAAGCCGGTTAAAGTATCGCAAATGCTAGACGTTGTGCTTGAGCTAACGCGTATGGAAATTGAACGAAGAAAAGTTAATCTAAGTTTAGAGATAGATGAATCTGAGAACTGGGTTTTGGCACAAGATACACAAATTGAACAGGTTATTATTAATCTGATTAGAAATGCTATTGAAGCGATGGAAGAAACCCCTCAACAGCAAAGAAATCTCACCATCAAAACCGAAGATCAAAAAGATGGTAAGTTAAAAATCAGTATTTCTGATTCTGGCATTGGTATTGATAAGGAACTACTGGAGCAGCTTTTTGACCCTTTTATTACAACCAAAGAACAAGGAATGGGATTGGGCTTGTCGATCAGTCAGGGTATCATCGAAATGCACGATGACCAGATAGTGATCGAAGATAATGTTGATGGGGGCGTTAGTTTTGGTTTTAAGTTACCCATTGTTAAAGCATCAAAAATTGAAAAAGAAAATAATAAACGAGAGTCAAAAAACAAGGAAGTTGCATGAGTGAACAAATCACAGTTTTTATCGTTGATGATGATGAAGAGGTACGCGACTCTTTAAAGTTATTGATCGAGTCAGTCGGTCTTGAGGCAGAAACCTACGATTCCGCGCAAAGTTATCTAGAAAGTTTTGATGGATCAAGAGCAGGATGTTTAATTCTGGATGTTCGCATGAGAGGTATGAGTGGCCTCACGTTACAGGAGCAACTCAGTAAAAAATCTATCTGCCCACCTATTATTATCATTACTGGACACGGTGATGTGCAGATGGCAGTTAGAGCTGTTAAAGCGGGTGCTTCAGAGTTTCTAGAGAAGCCATTTAATGAACAGGAATTATTAGACAGCATCCACGTTGCAATCGAAAGAGATGCAGAACAACGCGGCAGAGCATCTCGCCTGGCTGAAATTCAATCAAAAGTAGACAACCTGACAGATCGTGAGAAACAAGTCATGGAGTTGATCGTCACCGGTATGCAAAATAAAAACATCGCCAGCGAGCTGCATATTAGCCAATCAACAGTCGAAGCGCACCGTTCTAAAGTCATGGACAAAATGGAGGCACGGACCTTATCTGACCTGATGCGCATGATTATTTCTTTAAAGCCGATGTGATCAGCGTAAACGAGTCAAACAGGTATCAAGATGAGAAACATAACAAATCAAAACTACAGTTACTTATTCGGGCTAATTGTTAATTCTATTTTTTCCAGTTTATTTTTTACTTTATTACTATTGTGGTTTGTGTTTCCACAAACAATCTCTGCTACAGAAAAAAAACCAACTGGCCCCGATCTGCATAAATTCTGGGATAAGAATTGCTCTGAATGTCATGGTCACTCGGCTGATTTTTCACGCAAATTTTTAGAAATTGTCGATGGAAAGCTACAAGGGCCAATGCATAAAGATAGTTTTAAGACATTTTTAAATAATCATTACATTAGGAGAAATCAGCAGCAAGCCATTTATGACATGCTATTGGCTGAGAACCTAATTGAACCCCGTTACAAAAATGAATGCAGCTCTTGTCACAAACGTGCAGCAGAGTTTGTTCGTGAATCATTAGTTTTACGAGAAGGTGAGCTTTACAGTAAGAAACTAGATTCTCCAGTGAGTGAATTTCTTCAGTCTCATAGAGATTTAAAGACTGAAGATATTGAGTTTTACATGACTTTATTAACACGAGTAGCACATGAAGTTTATCGGCCTTAAAGACTCTAGGGTGACCTACTACTAGAACTGTCTACTTCTACTAGAGCTGTATTTTTGTAGTTATTTATACAGGTATTAACATGCAAAAACTCAATTACTCAAGCCAAACCTACTATCCCGATTCTACGGCGATTGGGTTAATCTTATTGCAAACGGACGAAGTCCTGGAAAGTGAAATTCGTAAATTATTACCAGCCAACTCGGTAATTTATCACACACGTGTCCCTAGTGGCACTCAAGTAACCAATGAAACGCTAGCCAAAATGGAAGCAGAAATCCCCGCAGCAACTCGTTTGTTTCCATCAGCAAGTAGCATGGGAGTCATCGCTTATTGCTGTACCTCTGGCACCACGATTATTGGAGAAGATAAAGTAGCAGCAGCGATTCATTCTATTTTCCCCGACGTTAAAGTGACCAATCCCTTGTCTGCGGTAAAAGCATACCTCAAACACCTGGGAGCAAAGCGCATTGGCCTTTTAACGCCGTACGAACCTCAGGTTTATCAATCAATGTCAGCGCATTTGCAGGCAGAGGGTTTCGAAATAAGCAGCTTTGGATCTTTCTACGAAAAAGAAGAGTCAAAAGTAACGCGGATTTCGCAGCAGTCTATTCTGGAAGCTATAGAGCAGATTGGTTCTGGTGATCTGTGCGATGCTGTATTTGCATCTTGTACCAACCTTAGGACTGTAGATTTACTGCAACAGGCTTCAGAGAAAATAGCCAAGCCGGTAGTTTCATCGAATTCAGCTCTTGCATGGCATATTAG
>CAVXCT010000027.1:0-106931 GCA_963760355.1 uncultured Gammaproteobacteria bacterium
ACTCGTTGCTTTGAAGGGAATAAAATAATGACACTCCCCGACTTTTAGGCTGTTTTTTTTAACTAAAAGACAGTGATGGCGTCCTATTATAGAAAAAGCGAACCGATGAATTTATTTTATTGTGCTATAAATAAGTAAAATATGAGTAATTTTCAAAGTAACTCGAAAAATTATAGGATTCCCGGCAATGCTATTAAGTGGGACAGAGTGATTCTTAATAGACTGTGATGTGGATCATTAAATTAATCATATCAATTAAAAAAAGAGAGAGATCTAATGAAGATAATATCAAATTTTGTATTCTTACTATTACTGGCATCTTCTAATGTATATGCGGAAGATAAGGCATTAGTTATTTCACACAAAGACAGTTCACTTCAGTGGGGAGCATGTCCAGCTTTTATTCCTAAAGGATGTGAAATAGCTATTCTACAAGGTGATCCAGCGAAAAATAACCTTGATATTTTCTTTAAAGTACCAGGTGACTTTGATATTCCTTATCATAATCATACTTCACAAGAAAGAATGGTATTAGTGTCTGGAACACTTGATGTGACTTATGATAATCATGAAAAGGCTACCATCAAAACTGGCGAGTACGCTTTCGGTCCTGCTCTACTCCCTCATTCTGCTTATTGCCATAAAGGCGATGACTGCGTGTTATATTTAGGATTTGTGGCTCCCCTTGATGCAATGCCTATTCAAAAATAGTAGGCATGCCACATGCGACCGCCACATAACAAACAACTTCAAGCCATTCGTTTCATTCAATTGGAAGCCGTTAAACAGCGCCGCTTATGTAAAACGTTATAGCTTCAAAACTACACCCCTCTAATTTGACTCGTTTTACTCGAACTCCGGGTCGTCATTGTTTCGCGCCGACGTTGTCTATGAAGTACAACCTTGTACTTCACCTCTTCGAGTATTTAGTAATACAAGATTACAAGTGTTACCTATGTCATGGTTTAGTTATTACCTATGTTGTGGGTCTATACAGCTGTTGATAGAAAAGCAACTAGTAGCTCCGCTACGAAACAATCAACTAAGTTCTAGTAGTAAATTACATCGCAAGCGCTAACACTGTACATCGACGATTCCTTACAGAATCTACGATGGACTTTTTTGGCTCTTGGTGAGCCTAAAAAAGCCACTCACCTACTTTTGGGCACTTTTTCACTTTACGACCATAACCTCACCCAGTATCATCAATCCATCAAGATAAAGGCTCTTGAAGCGCTGCCTTGAAATTAACTCGTATTTATATACGTCTTTTTCTCAACTTAGCAAATTAAGGAGCTTTTTATGACTGACAAAACCAAACACACTCCCGGCCAATCAACTCTCAGCATCTGGGGTGGCGAACAGGAACACGAACTCTACGAGCGTTCCACTCAAGTCCCTGTTGTTCACAGCGTTTCTTTTGCTTATAAAGATATCGATACCTGGCACAAAGTGGCTTTAGAAGAAGAGCCCGGGCATATTTATTCGCGCAATACCAACCCAACCGTTAGAGCTTTTGAAGACAAAGTCAAAGAGCTCGAAAGCGCAGAAGCGGCGACGAGTTTTTCCAGCGGTATGGCGGCGATCAGTAATATCTTCGGCACCTTTTTACGCCCCGGCGACCATGTTATTTCGATCAAGGATAGCTATGGCGGAACCAATAAATTGTTCACCGAGTTCTTACCGCCACTGAATATCGATGTAACACTTTGCGACACTATCGAATACGAAGAGATTGAAGCAGAAGTGGCTAAAGGCTGCACCATGCTCTATCTGGAATCACCCACCAATCCAACAGTAAAAATCATCGACATCAAACGACTTGCTGCTGCAGCAAAAAAGGTCGGGGCTTTGGTGGTGGTGGATAATACGTTTGCTACACCAATCAATCAGAATCCTTTGTTACTCGGTGCTGATTTAGTATTGCACTCTGCCTCAAAATACCTGGGTGGCCATGCGGATGCTTTGGGTGGCGTCGCTTGCGGTAATAAAGACCTGATTAAAATGGTTTACCACTACCGTGAAATCAACGGTGCAACGCTCTCGCCGATGGATGCTTATAGCTTTATCCGAGGTATGAAAACACTGAGCTTGCGTGTTGAGCGCCAGAACCAGAGCGCCATGACTATCGCACACTGGTTACAAAACCACCCGGCAGTCGAACAGGTTAACTACCCCGGACTCGAAACCCATCCGCACCACGATGTCGCCACAGCACAAATGAAAGGCTACGGCGGCATATTGAGTTTTTCGGTTAAGGGAGGCTTAGAAGTAATCAAAACCTTCCTGCCGAAACTGCATTACGCACACATGGCAGCAAATCTCGGTTGTGTAGAAACCGTGGTTGGCCCACCCGTTACCACCAGCCATGTTGAATGCACCGCCGAAGAACGCGCCATTGCAGGAATCCCCGAAGGTCTGGTTAGGTATTCTACTGGGATTGAAGACGTTCAAGATTTAATTGCTGACCTGGAACAGGCATTAAATAAGATTTAACTAAATCCTATTATTTTAGGCTGGTTAAAAACTGCGCGAAACTTCCTCGCAATTAATCGCAATAGAATAACTATTGCGACTCACTTTGTGAAAATTACGAACAGTTTTTCCTATGCTTAAATCTAATCGACATAATCAAACCTTGCTTTGGCTTGTTTGCAATTAAAAAGACACCCTCCATCTTTTTGGCACTTTTTTGTTTTTTATCCTTTTCTTGACCTGCCTCATATCACGCTGATCATATCTAGCTTATAAAATAAGTATAGTTAAGTGAGTGTAGCAGGAGTGGTTCCATGTCCAGAAAGCTTACCATCGACGGCAATGAAGCAGCAGCATACATTGCGCACAAAACCAATGAAGTGATTGCGATTTATCCGATCACGCCTGCCTCGCCCATGGGTGAACTAGCGGATGAGTGGTCGGCGCGCCAGCAAAATAATCTGTGGGGCACTATTCCAGAAATCATTGAAATGCAAAGCGAGGCTGGAGCCGCCGGTACGGTGCATGGAGCCTTACAGTCAGGTGCCTTGACCACCACATTTACTGCGTCGCAGGGACTACTGCTGATGATTCCCAATATGTACAAGATCGCCGGTGAGCTCTCACCGATGGTTTTGCACGTTGCCGCGCGTTCGATTGCAGCACAGGCGTTATCCATCTTTGGAGACCATAGCGATGTGATGGCGGTTCGAGGTACCGGCTACGCGATGCTGGCTTCTGCGTCGGTACAAGAAGCCATGGATATGTCCCTGATTGCCCAGGCAGCTACGCTGGAAGGCCGGCTGCCATTTGTGCATTTTTTTGATGGTTTTCGCACTTCGCACGAAGTTAGCAAGATCGATGTGGTTGAAAATGATGTGATCCGCGCCATGATCAATGATGAACAGGTAGCTGCACATCGTGCACGCGCCTTAACACCTGACAAACCCATTATTAGGGGAACATCACAAAACCCGGATGTCTATTTTCAGGCACGGGAAACAGTTAATCCCTTCTACAATGAATTGCCCGAGATTGTGCAACAAAAGATGGATCAGTTTAGTGAACTAACAGGACGACGTTACAAACTGTTCGATTATTTTGGTTCTAGGGAAGCTGAGTGCGTGGTTATTCTGATGGGGTCTGGTGCCGAAGCGGTGGAAGAAACTGTCGAGCATTTGTTAACACAAGGAGAAAAAGTGGGCGTGATTCGCGCACGTTTATACCGACCATTTTCAATCAAACATTTGCTCAAGTCATTACCCGCAAGTGTAAAGAAGATAGCAGTACTGGATCGCTGCAAGGAACCCGGAGCAGCTGGCGAACCTTTCTATAAAGACGTGTTGAGTGGTCTGGCAGAATTTATCGCAGAGGGTGGCAGTCACTTTACACAACTAGCTGAAGGTTGCATACCAAAAGTAGTTGGTGGACGCTATGGTCTTTCTTCCAAAGAATTTACCCCCGGTATGATCTGTGCGATTTTTGATAATCTCAAACTAGATCAACCCAAAAACCACTTCACTATTGGTATCCATGATGATTTGACCCACACCTCACTAGAGTGGGATGCGTCAATTCGCAGCGCAGCCATGCAGAGCATGAAACAATACCTGTTCTATGGTCTGGGTTCCGATGGCACTGTGAGTGCTAATAAAAATACCCTGAAGATTATGGGCGAAGAAAGCGACCAATATGTCCAGGGTTATTTTGTCTACGACTCCAAAAAAGCGGGTGCAGTGACTGTTTCACACCTGCGGTTTAGTGATACACCCATTCGTTCCTCCTATTTGATCGATGACGATTCGGCACAATTTATCGGCTGTCACCAGACGGTATTCCTGGAACGCTACCCGATGCTGGATAAGGCAGCACAAGATTCCGTATTCCTGCTAAATACTGCAGCCAGCCAAAACGAAGTGTGGGATACCTTGCCGCACTCCATGCAGCAACAGATTATCGATAAAAACATTAAACTGTTCATTATCGATGCGTATAAGGTAGCCACAGATTGCGGCATGGGTCGGCGTATCAACACCATCATGCAGACCTGTTTTTTCGCGATTTCGGGTATCTTAGCCCGCGATGAAGCGATTACCAATATCAAACAGGAAGTGGAAAAAACTTATGGGCAGAAGGGACGTAAAATCGTACAACTCAACTTTGCTGCAATCGATGCAACTCTGGATAAGCTCTACGAAGTTGAAATACCCGAGTCAGTCAGTAGTGAGCTGGAACTCAAACCCCCTATTCCATCGATTGCACCGAAGTTTATCAGAGATATTACCGGCACCATTATCGCCAACAGGGGCGATGAGCTAAGGGTTAGCCAGTTACCCAATGATGGCACTTATCCAACAGGAACCGCTGCCTGGGAAAAACGTAATATAGCCTTACAAATTCCCGTGTGGGACGAAGAGCTGTGTATCTTCTGTGGCAAGTGTCCATTTGTGTGTCCACACTCTGCTATTCGCAGCAAGGTTTTTCCCGCTGAGTTGACTAAAGATGCGCCACCTACATTCAAACATATCAAAATCAAGGGTAAGGAATTTGAAGACCTGCATGTCAGTTATCAGGTCGCCCCCGAGGATTGCACCGGCTGTAATCTATGTGTAGAAATCTGTCCCGCACGTGATAAGAGCAATGTAAGCCACAAGGCACTGGATATGATGCCGCAAGCACCACTGCGCGAACAGGAAAGAGAGAACTGGAAGTTTTTCGAGAGACTACCCGAATATGACCGCGGCAAAATCCAGTGGGCCAAGATGAAAGGCGCGATGATGTCGCAACCGTTATTTGAGTTCTCAAGTGCCTGCCTGGGTTGTGGTGAAACTCCCTATATCCGGCTGGCGACACAATTATTTGGTGACCGCATGCTGATTGCCAATGCGACGGGTTGTTCGTCGATTTATGGTGGCAACCTTCCGGCAACACCTTATACCACCAATCCGGAAGGACGCGGCCCGGCCTGGTCCAACTCGCTATTCGAAGATAATGCCGAATTCGGCCTGGGTTTCCGCCTGGCTATCGACCAGCATCAAAACTATGCCAAAACACTTCTCGATTCGATGCGCGATGACTTTGGTGACGAACGGGTTCAGACTTTACTGGATGCTGACCAAAGCAACGAGCCTGGAATCTTTGAGCAACGCGAACGCATCGAAGACATCAAACAAAAATTGCCAAGCATGAATTCTGGGGCAGCCAAGAACCTGCTACCCGTTATTGATTATCTAGCGAAGAAAAGTGTCTGGATTATAGGTGGTGATGGCTGGGCTTATGACATTGGTTTTGGCGGTGTGGACCACGTACTGGCTTCGGGGCGCAACGTCAATATGCTGGTGCTGGATACCGAAGTCTATTCGAATACCGGCGGACAAAAATCCAAGGCGACCCCACGTGGCGCCGTGGCAAAATTCGCTGCCAGCGGTAAATCTGTGGGTAAAAAAGACCTCGGTATGATCGCCATGGCCTATGAACATGTATATGTAGCCAGCGTTGCATTTGGCGGCAAAGATGTGCATACGCTAAGAGCATTTCAGGAAGCGGAATCCTGGGATGGCCCATCGCTGATAATCGCCTACAGTCCCTGTATCTCGCACGGTATTGACCTCACCAATAACCTGCAACAACAGGAGTTAGCAGTCAAAAGTGGCTATTGGCCTTTGTATCGCTTTGATCCAAGACTTGAGGAACAGGGAAAAAATCCATTGCAACTGGATTCCAAAGAGCCGTCTATCTCACTGGCTGATTACTATAAAACCGAAAACCGTTTCAGCGTGCTCTGGCGGACCCATCCACAAAATGCCAAACGCTTGTTGGATATTGAGCAGAAGGCGGTACTGGAGCGCTATCATCTGTTAAAACAACTGGCAGGTTTGGAGATAGAGGACGTTAGCGAAGAAATGACAAAAATTACGGAGGAAAAATAATGGACTTACGAACCACTTATCTTGGACTGCCTTTAAAAAATCCATTGGTACCATCTTCCTCGCCATTGAGTCGAAAAACGGATACCGCAAAACAGCTCGAAGATGCCGGTGCATCAGCACTAGTGATGAATTCACTATTCGAAGAAGAGATTATTGACGAAGATATAAACATCGATTTTCTGATGCAGGGTCAATCACTGGGACATGCCGAAGCTGACAGCTATCTGCCGATACCGGATGTATATAAAAATTGCCTGGATCTTTACCTTGAACAACTACAAGATTTAAAATCCGCGTTGGATATACCGGTGATTGCCAGCCTCAATGGTATTAGCAATGGCGGCTGGATTGAACACGCTAAAGATATTGAACAGGCTGGTGCTGATGCATTAGAATTAAATATTTACTATATCCCGGTTGATCTGGATGAATCAGGACAACAAGTCGAAGCGCGCTATATTGATATCCTGCAAGCTGTAAAAAAACAGATTACGATTCCGGTGACCTGCAAACTCGGCTCACAATTCAGTTCTCCCGGTCATTTTATCAAGCAACTGGAAGTCGCTGGCGCTGACGGTGTTTCATTATTCAACCGCTTTTACCAGCCTGACATCAATCTGGAAACGCTGAAAATCGATCCCAAACTGAGTCTTTCAAGCCCTTATGAATCCTTATTGCGCATGCACTGGATTGCGATGCTTTCGGGTAATACTAAACTCTCTCTGGCCGCAACTGGCGGCGTATACACTGCAGAAAACGCACTTAAACTGTTATTGGTGGGAGCTGATATTACCCATTTATGTTCGGTACTACTCAAACAAGGGCCAGAGGTGATTACTAAAGTCCTCGATGAGATGACGCAATGGCTGGAACAAAATGAATATGAATCTATTGAGCAATTAAAAGGCAGCATTAGCCGCGGCAAGGCGATTAACCCAATTGCATTCGAGCGCTTGAATTACCTGGATGTGTTGCAGGGCTATACTATTTAATTACTGCAACTTCACACTTCAGATTGTTTAATTCAAGGTTAAGCAGAGTCGCTTTAATTACAGCCTTTATTACATTATCCAGGTGCTCCTGTACTACCGAACCGTTTTCAGGATCATTTCTGCCTGCAGTTTGAATTTTCACCTTTGCCGTATCAATATTTACTACACATTTTTTTGCATATAGTTTGGATAAATCAATGTTCAACCCATCGATATTGGCAAGATTTATATTCATATTTTGATATTGATTACCGGATTGTGTATTGCTGTGTGGGGTGTTAACCATATATGGGAGAGTAACCGCAGACAGGGAAAAATCAGGTTCGGCATACCAGGTGTAGAAGATTACCTTATGCAGTTTTATCTCCCCAGCCTCCTGTGGATCGCCGATTGGAATGTAAACAAAACTGTAATGACCAGATGTAGCAAACAGATTGCTGCTTAGTAATATAAGCAAAGCAATGATTGCATTTTTCATGGTAGAGCTTTACTAGGCGCCTTATGAGCTAATTTATTATTTTACTACCAGCGCGTTCCAAAGCTTTTATCGGTCTCATTTCTAAGGTTTGGTAAATCAACCAAATCATGGATAGTGTTTATTGGGCCTTTAGGAAATAATTGATATAGATACTTGCGACCACCCTGCACTGCATATTCTTCCTGCATGATATCAGCTAGCTTTCTGGCATTTTTGCAATCATCACAAATTTCGTAGAAGTCCATGACAAAATTGATTACTTCCCACTGTTTCTCATTAAGGCTCAGCCCTAATGCATCTGCTTTTTGATTTATGCTGGCATAAACTTGCTCAGTTTTGAGAACTGGCAATGGCGGCTTCATCACTGGTACAGCTCTTGGAAACATTTCATCCATTGTTACATCGGTAAACATCATAGATTAACCCTCCTCAGAGTCTTTGATTTTAAATATTAGTATTTCTTGTGGAGTACATAATATTTCTTATGCATATCTCTAAGGTAATACTTTTTAACTTCTGAGTCAAGAATTTGGATTAATTTGAACTATATATTTATCTGGGTACGAACTATTAAGATAAGCGGTAACATTTGTGCCTTGAACTTAATCGCTGAATAATCAACTAATTGTATATGAGAGGTCTTCCATGAATGACTTTATACTCTATTCTATCTTTGGCTCCATTGTGCTCACGGTATTTCTGAATGTGCTTCCACTGCTATTTCCTAATGCATCTGATAATTTACAAAAAAAGATCGAAGAGAATGCACGACGCAGCATTGAAAAGCATAAAGACGATAATGAACCAAGAGTAAAAGTTTTTTTCCCGTGGAAAGCTATGTTAATTGGCTCGCTGGTTCTGACTATATTGGTTAACCTCATCGGCTGGCTATCTCGATAAATACTACAGATGCTTAGATTTTACAGATACCAGGATTAAGGAATTATTATGAAACAGATTGCCATAGTTCTCATTGCAAGCTTACTCAGCGCGTGTGCGACTATGAATGTCAAAGACTGCCAAGGTACCAACTGGCGGGATAAAGGTTTTAGCGATGCCTTGAAAGGTTGAGGCATCTGGCTTACTGGACACACCAAAGCGTGTGCTAAAGCGGGGTTGGTGCCTAATAAAAATGCGTATATTGCTGGACATAATGCGGGTTCAAGAGTGTTTTGTACTTTTGAGAATGGCGTTAGGTTAGGTAGAAGTGGCGATATTCCGAGACGTATCTGCACTGCCCCTGGCTTACAACAACCATTTTATAGCGGCTATGAAGTGGGTCGAGATATCTATCTTGATTTAGAACAGTTGAGAGAAAGGATACCTGAGCGTCAGTTATGGATGAACAACCATCGTCGTCACCATCATCATAACAGGCACGACAATCACAACCATACACCGAGTAATCCTAATAGGAATAATCACACTAAAAAGTAAGACCTATTTTGGCTGGGTGTCAGCAGGCAGCAATATTGCCACGACGATGCCAGCAACTGAACCACTAAAATGCCCTGCCCAGCTAATGCCTTCACGAAAACTGGCTAAACCAAGGATAAGTCCTCCATAAAAGATGAGCGTTATACCTGCGATAACAATGGTTCGAGTGGTTTTCTGACGGATTGCCGTTGTAATCAAATAAGTCCAGTACGCGAACACCAAACCTGAAGCACCTACCACAATGCTGGAACTTAGTAACCAAGTTAATAAACCGCTGAGCAATATCATAGCAATCGTTGAGCTAATAAAAAGAGAACGCCCAAAACTTCTTAACAACACACCTAATACAAATAACGGCACAAAATTGCTAAATAAATGAGCAAACCCACCGTGTAAAAAAGGCGCAAATGGAATACTGAACAACCCAACCAAAGAGCGCGGATGAATACCGAAGCGATTGAAATCAATCGGAATAATAAAATCGACAAGGTAAGCGATGATTACTACACCGGTGAGAAATGCAGGTTCAATCATGTATTGTTTTAGTCTATCGATCATGTCTTCATTATAGGGAAAAAAGTGCCTATAACTAGGGGGGTGGCTTTCTTAGGCTCACCAGAAGCCAAGAAAGTCCGTCGTAGATTCCGTAAGGAATCGTCGATGTACAAAGCTGGCGCAAGGGATGTATTTAACTACAAAGATTTAATAAATTATTCGCAGCTTAAGGAAAATTACTATCTTCTTGAGCTAAGCTTAAAGCTCTAATAATTATTACCAAGACTGACATGAAAAAAACACGAATATTGTTATTTACACTCATTAGTTTTTCTCTTCTAACGAGTAGCCTCTCTGCAAAAGAAGCGCGCTACCCAGAATTTGGCAATGGCCGAATCCCCCAAGTACTCGCAAAAGCTAATGAATATATGGTGTCGTCGGCTAATCCTTATGCCACTGAAGCGGGTTTGCGTATTCTAGAAAAAGGCGGCAGTGCTATAGATGCGGCAATTACCGTACAACTGGTATTAAATCTGGTTGAGCCAGAATCCAGCGGTATTGGTGGTGGTGCATTCTCGCTGTATTGGGACAATACGAATAAAAAACTTTCCAGTTACGATGGACGTGAAAAAGCACCGATGTTAGCCACTGAAAAACTATTTCAGGAAAACGGCAAGAATATGAACTGGTGGGAAGCACTCGCTGGTGGCAGAGCCGTTGGCGTTCCAGGTGTTGTCGCGATGCTGGAAAAAGTGCATAAACAACACGGTAAACTACCGTGGGCTGATTTATTTGAAGATGCCATTAAACTTGCTGAAGATGGCTTCGAGATTTCGCCAAAATTAGGCCAATCGATTCTGAATAAAACCAACCCTGCACTCGGTCGTTATGAAGAAACATGGCGTTATTTCTTCCCTGGTGGCAAGCCACTACAAGCGGGAACAATCAAGAAGAACCCTGAGTTTGCAATGACACTTAGACGCATCGCGTTACTGGGAGCGAAGGGCTTTTACAAAGGCCAGATTGCAATGGATATTGTGATTGCCGTTAACGCAGCCGTTGATAATCCCGGTTTAATGACTATCGACGATATGACAAGTTACGAAGCGATTGAACGACCCCCGGTTTGCGCCGATTATAAAGCATACAAAGTCTGTGGCATGGGTCCACCAACTTCTGGCGGCATGACAGTAATCCAGATATTAAAACTACTTGAAGACAAAAATCTCGCACAATACCAGCCACTTTCAGCTGAAACAGCGCATTTATTTGCACAAGCCGCAAAGCTCGCCTATGCGGACCGCGGCAAATACATGGCAGATGCTGACTTCGTTAATGTACCCGTAGAAGGCTTGATAGATACAGGCTATTTAAAAGAGCGCGCCAAACTGATTGGTGACAGCGATATGGGCGAGGCCAAAGCAGGAACGCCACCCAATGCCGATGCTAACTGGAAGCAATCCAGATCGCCCGAACAACCAAGCACCACACACTTCAGTATTATCGATAAGGAAGGCAATGGCTTCTCGATGACATCCAGTATTGAAATGGCATTTGGCTCAACGGTTATGGTTCGCGGCTTTCTGCTAAATAACCAGCTTACTGATTTCTCATTCAGCAACGAGGAAGATGGCAATAAAATAGCCAATCGGGTTCAGCCGGGCAAACGCCCACGCAGTTCGATGTCGCCCTTTATGGTGTTTGATAAAGACAATCAGCTAGTAATGGTCATTGGCTCACCTGGCGGCAGCCGCATTATTAATTATGTGGCGAAAACCATGCTGGGCGTACTTGAATGGAATCTTGATATCCAGCAAGCGATTAGCCTGCCACATTTTGTAAACCGTAATGGAGGTACCGATCTGGAACAAGACACCGATGCTGCTGACCTAAAAGAAGAGCTTGAAGCAATCGGCCATAAAGTTACTGTGCGCGATTTGAACTCGGGCTTACATGGAATCGTGCGCACCAAAGAAGGCCTGGAAGGAGGCGCTGATCCTCGACGTGTGGGGAAAGCACAAGGCAAATAGCTCTGGGTAGCATCTCTGTATAAATAATTAGATTAATCAAAGCACACCCCCCACCTTTTAGGCACTTTTTCCAGAAAAGGGCCTAAAAGGTGGGGGGTGTAGTAAATACTCTTCTATTCAAGCTTCGCTTAAATTAGAATCAAGCAATCAATCCAGATAGGAATAAGTCAGAAAATGTATAAAAGAACTTTCGTTACGATGGCGGTTTGCAAATGATCATTACAAGACCAGACGATTGGCACCTACACGTTCGAGAAGGCGCAGCACTAAAGAGTGTTGTTCCTGATACTGCCAGACAATTCAAGCGCGCTATTATCATGCCAAATCTGGCAGACCCTGTAACTACAGTGGCGCATGCAAAGGCCTATCGTGAAGAAATTCTCGTGGCAGTACCAGATTCGGATTTTGAGCCTTTGATGACGCTGTATCTTACCGATAACACAACTGCCGAAACGATTCGCGAAGCTAAAGAAAGCGGTTTTATTCACGCGCTTAAACTTTATCCCGCAGGCGCGACTACCAATTCCGACAAAGGTGTTAGCGACATTAAAAACATCTACCCTGCCCTGGAAGCGATGCAGGAAGCTGGCATTTTATTACTGGTACACGGCGAAGTTACTGATCCTGCGATTGATGTGTTTGATCGAGAGCAGGTATTTATCGAAACCATTTTAAAACCATTGCTTGAGAAATTCCCAAAACTCAAAGTCGTACTGGAACACATCACCACCAGCAATGCAGTTGAATTTGTGAGTAATGCACCCGCTAATATCGGTGCAACAATTACTGCGCATCACTTGTTAATGAATCGTAATGATATTTTCAAAGGCGGTATTCGCCCGCACCATTATTGCCTACCTATTTTAAAACGCGAAGAACATCGCCAGTCATTGGTAAAAGCGGCTACTAGCGGCAATCCTAAGTTTTTCCTCGGCACAGACAGCGCGCCACACACGCAATCAGCCAAAGAAAATGCCTGCGGTTGTGCGGGTATGTATACCGCTTTACATGCGATGGAGCTTTATACAGAAGTCTTTGATAAAGCTAACGCGCTGGATAAACTGGAAGCATTTGCCAGTTTCTATGGCCCTGACTTTTATGGGTTGCCAAGAAATTCAGGAACTATCGAGCTGAAACAAGAAAGCTGGGAAGTACCTGACTCACTAGTTATGGGTGAAGAAAATCTGGTGCCATTACGTGCTGGTGAAAAATGCGAATGGAAGATTGTGACGTAAAAAATCATGACGTAATAATTAGTTAAGTCACCCCTGGCTTTCAGCAGTTTTTTTAATAAAAAGCGAAAGTTGGGGGTATGCCAACGACATCAACAATTACAATTCCATCAACCATCTTTGAGCACTCCTGCTCAGTCAAGCCCGGGCTTTAACGAGATTTCGTTGGAGTATAAAGACAAAGATGTGAATAGCATGGTTTTCATCACAAATGAATAAAAAAACCTCGCATAAATAGGGTTGTGACTTTTATCACAAATAATTTCCATTATTTGCTCTAAACTTTGCATGTAAACCTATTAGATACCTAAAGCGAGGAAGCATGCCAACTTATAATCCTTCTTTTGTTACTCAGCAATATCTTCATTCTGCTAATCCCCCCTTTCTGGATAAAGTGGTTTTCACCATTGATCATTTACACGAAGGCGGGCCGGGTATTTACAGTACCTTCGATGTGGTGAAGTATTTAGTGAGTAAACAAATTCCCGTTACCATTTTTATCCAATGCACTGATCCAAATAATCTTTGCCCGGCAGAGAGAAGGATGGCGCAGAATGTTTACGATCTTGATCATAATCTTGTGTCACTGGGGGCACATTCTCTGACCCGTGGAAACAGCCAGGCAAATCAAAACAACAATCTGGATAAAGTAAAAGACGTGATTGCTGATATTACGGGATCGAACCCCGAGATACTCTCCTATCACGGCAGTAATGCAGGACCAGAAAATGGGATTAGTTACCCAGGAATTACTTATGCAAGAGGCATCACAAGTGCATGGTCGGCCGCACAAATGGATAATCCATTAAATACGCCAGTTATGAATATCAATTCAGTCAATGCCGCTTACAATTTTATCCAACAGCGGAATGCCGCCAATCTTTCAGCGACTTTGTTTGTGCATTCGGTAGAACTAACCAGTGGCTCTCAAAAGAAAGTCACATTTGATACGATAGTCGCTGATGTTGTTGGTCGGAGGTTGCAAGCACTACCCTATCTATCTGCAATGCAAAGTGATTATACGGGGACAATCCCCATTCCTGGACCTACGCCGCCTATTGTCACTCCTCCTGGTGCGCCTTGCCCTTTAAGACATTTTACCAATGATACGATCTCTCAGTACCTGAGGATCAATAAACGCGATGGTGTAAACGGCGTGTTTCAGGTGGAAGAATTGCAGAGATTTCTAAATGAATTAGGCTTGGGAGCAGGAACTGCAGATGGTATTTTTGGGTCAAATACAAAACTCGCAGTTATAAGCTATCAGATTATAAAAGGACTATCTGCAGATGGAATTGTTGGGCCAAATACCCGAGCATCAATAAACGCCTATTGTGATTAGAAATCGAGAAAGATCTTTGATATCACTTTTTAGGCAAAAAAAACCGCGAAGCAAAACAATGCCCCGCGGCTCAAGGAGGAGTCGTTATTTATTATGCCGCTTTTGGTGTTTTCGGCCTAACAGGTGTGTGGTCTACTGATGCTGATTCAGCACCTTTAGTTGCTTTAAAATTCGAAACATTATCAGGAATAGCAGTCTGAGCTTCCTCTACGCGCCATGGGTATCCGTTAGCTCCACGACTTAACAAGGCTCTAGAGATTCCTAAATCATCTAGTTGTCTATCAGAAAGCAAGTTTAATTCTTGTGCTGTACGAGCATATCCAGAAAACAGGAATGCTTCATTTATTTTCTTTATTACATTCTTGAAATTCATTTTTTATACCTCTATAAATATTGATTCATTGATTTTTTTAATATGAAAAGCATTTTGCCTTTCGACAGTTGAATACTAGAGTTTTAGGATATTCTTCACAAGCGACTTAAAATCAACGAATTGGTTAGTTTTTCTAACCCTTGCCTTTGTAGTGAAATGATCTGTCAGCAAATGTGTAATTTCTTTAGATAATAATTGATAAAGGTAAATAATCTAATTCGATTAAAAGTAACGACATTATGGAAAAAAGCCAGGCAAAAAAAAGCCGCGAAACAACACAATGTCTCACGGCCCAAGGAGGAGTCGGTTTTATTAAGTTGCCTTTTAAGTTATCAACATAATTAATGATTGGTTTACTGATTGAGTCACATAATGAAGATTTTTCTATATACTTCACAATCAGTTTAATCTTTGAGCAAACTAGTTTGCCCTTCGATATGTGAATACTAGTGATTTAGAGTTTTCTTCACAAGTGAGTTAAAATAAACTTGCCGGTTAGTTTTTCTAACCAGCCCCTACTCCAGCTTGTTTCAGTTCGCTTCTCTTGCAGGTTCAGCTTTAGCTTCTTCGAGTATCCACTCGATAAACGCATCAACTGCATGTTGATTAGAATCGACTGATTCCGGTTGAATGACATAATAGGATCGCTTCAGAGGAGTACTTAAATCAAAGGGCTGACAAAGCCTGCCAGCAGCAATGTCGTTTCTGGCCAGTGCTTCTATCCCCAGCAGTACGCCTTGCCCATCGATTGCGGCATCCATCGCCATTGAAATATGGTTGAAGCGTAAGCCGCGGTCTACCTTTACATCGGTAACCCCAGCAGTTTTTAACCATTTTTTCCACTCAGGTCGCCCTTTATAATCGGTATTATCATGCAGCAGAGTGTGGAACTTAAGGTCTTGTGGAGTTTTTAGGGGTTTGTCGGGGTCATTCAATAAGTCAGGACTACAAAGCGGAATCGCATTTACAGAAAATAATTTATGCACAATACAACCAGGGTAATCACCCGAACCAAAACGTACCACTACATCTACATCATTTGATCTAAACATTTCTTCCATGGATACATCGCTATTCTCTGAAGTATCAACCAACCCTATATTCCCGCTAATCTGCATATCAATTTCTGGGTATTTTAATGAAAAACTATGTAAACGAGGTACCAGCCATTTTGTTGCGAAAGAAGGAGCCATCCATACATTAATATTTTCATTAGATTGATGAGAACTCATCAAATGCACTGCATCGGAAAGATTATTGAATCCTTCTCGAAGTTTTGGCAATGCTGCCTCAGCCGCTGGCGTTAAAGATATAGAGCGAGTTTGGCGTTTTATTAGTTGAAAGCCCAAATATTCTTCGAGGTTTTTTATTTGGTGGCTGACAGCGGCCCTCGTCACATACAGTTCATTAGCGGCTTTAGTAAAGCTTTTCAGACGCGCAACTGCTTCAAAAGTTCTTAAAGCAGTTAAAGGTGGGAGGTGCGGTGACGACATGGTTTAATTTTTATTGGTTAACCCAATGAAGTATAGGACACCCCCCCACTTTCAGCCACTTTTTAAATTTCATCAAACTTTATGATCTGCGTTTCTTGCTTTCCAGCTGCAATCCAGGCTTGCATATACTGATTATTCAACACATGGTCAGCATATTCAGCAGCGAATCCTGTAAGTTTCACATCGTAACCAATCAATCGCATAACCACTGGCGCAAACATAGCATCGACGCCACTAAATTCGCCCATTAACCAAGGGCCTTCTATTGCAGCGTTCTGCTTACAGTAACCCCATAAAGCAAAAATACGTTGCATATCAGCTTTGACTTCATCATCTATCGGGTAATCAGGAAAATGCTTTCTGATATTCATCGGCAATGCATTTCTCAGCGCCATAAAACTCGAATGCATTTCTGCTGCTGCAGATCTGGCAATCGCCCTGGCTCTTATATCGGCTGGCCAACCTGGCTTTTCCGGGAATTTGTCGACCACGTATTCGATGATCGCCAAGGTATCCCACACTTGAAGGTCTCCATCAACCAGCACAGGGACTTTGTCGTTGGAAAAATAAGGGTTCAATATGTCGTTGGTATCATCCTCAAACAGGAATACCATTTTTTCTTTGAATTCTATATCAAGATTTTTTAAAAAAAACCATGGGCGCAAAGACCATGTGGAATAGTTTTTATTACCTATAACCAATTCCAAGTTGCTCACTTTCATCTCCCTTTTATTCACTAAATGATTTTATTAAGTGCTCAGAACTAACTCTAGCAATAACTAGTTATGTTGGATAATCACCCTTTCTGATTGAGGTGTTCGTAATATGTGATCACAAAAAAAGCCCTAAAGTGGCTTTTCTAAGCTCACTAAGAGCCAGAAAAGTCCATCGTAGATTCCATAAGGAATCGTCGATGTACAAAGTTCGATTCACGCAAAATGTTTTTTTAATATCGATCAGTTAAGTTATGACGCTCACCAGGAGCCAGAAATGACAAGTCAAATAATTATTCGGCTTCGCCTCACCCTCTGGGTCAGCTAAAGCTATTGTCTCGTTGCACTCGGCTGAGTTATTCGTTTTAGAAAGCTAAACGAAAAGCTCACTAAAATCCATCATAGATTCAGTCTGTAATCCTCGATATACAATGGTCAAGATGACTGGGGTGCTTTAAATAACAAATGTCACCAACCTGCTTTCAGCTTGTTTTTAAGAGTGATCTTGATGTACCTTACGATAACCATCGATCAATAAATCGTGCATTTCCCAATCACTTCGCAATGGAAAAACATCTTCTCCGTCGATTAACGCCAGTGCATCATTCAAAACATCTTTAGCGTAAAGTTTGGCTAATGAATCTGCGTAATTAACCATGCCGTCTAGCTGTAATAAGGTGTTAATGCATTGGTAGGTTTTTAAGCGTCCTGGGTCAATCTGTTTAAAATGCAGTAACCATTCACAGCCTTCCTGAATACGTTCGTTATCCTGTATTTTTAGTGCAAGTAAAGTGATTAATTCAGCCAGACACAAATCGGCAAAAATACTCTCCTTATCAGCAGCCAAACCTATCAAAGCCGCTACCGGATATTGATCGTCGAAGTTCAGGTCTTCAATTTTTTCGATCAGAGCTTCACACTCTGCTGGTGTTTTATCCTGTTTCAGGATGTCATTACGAAGGTCGATACCTGCATTATTGTTATCCCAAACCAAGTCCTCCGCAGGATAAATCTCAGACATCCCAGGAACTAAAATCCTACAACAACAAATGCCCAATTCTTGATGGTCAGATATATAGATCTGATTGCCTTCTTTGTGAATACTATTGCAAAGTTCTGTAAACTCATCTGCGGTACTACTTTGCGTATCTTGGTTAACTTGACGATTACCCCAATCAGTGAATTCGTAGTCAGGCTTATTCTGCAAAAATTTCCAACTAATAATCCCGCTTGAGTCGATGAAGTGTGTTTCAAGATTCTGTGGGCTTGCTATTTCATCCTGATCGAAACCCGCTTCGGCAAAACCATCTAGTGCATCTAAACCTCGGCCTTGCAATAGCTTGGTTAAAGAACGCTCAAGCGCCACCTCAAATTTCGGATGAGCACCAAAACTGGCATATACGCCTTGATCCCCAGGATTAAGCAGGGTTACAGCCATCACTGGGTATTTGCCACCCAGAGAAGCATCTTGGACTATCAAAGGATAACCCGCATCCTCCATTTCTTTGATACCGGCTTGTATTTCTGGATAACGGGCCAACACATTATCGGGAACTTTGGGAAGGGTAATTACTTCGGCAATAATCTTGAATTTTACATAGCGTTCGAATATTTCAGAAAGCGCCTGTACTTTAGCCTCTTCTGGCGTGTTACCCGCTGACATGCCATTACTGACATAGAGATTTTCGATAACATTCACCGGGAAGTAAACCGATTCCTGGGTTTGTTGACACATATAAGGCAAGCAACAAATACCTCTTCCCCGATTGCTCGAGTTAGCATCAATTAGCTGATTCGCATCTAACTCACCATTAGGGTTGTAGTAGTCTTGAAGCTCTTCATTCAACACCCCATCTGGCCACGAACCATTACTATTTGTTTCGAACCATTTTTCCTGTTTGTAGTGGACAAATTTGCTATTAGCAATTTCATCCCCAAGATAGTAATCAGCCCAGAAGTAATGAGTCGAGAGTCGTTCAAAGAATGCTCCTAATGCACTTGTCAAAGCTGCTTTTTTTGAAGCACCTTTACCGTTGCTAAAAAACAAAGAACAATCCCGGTCGCGAATATGGACTGACCAGACATTGGCAATTGGGTTTAACCAGGATTGCTCAACAATATGAAATCCAATAGCCTCGAGTTTTGTTTGCATTGATGCAATGGAATCTTCTAGTGCAGCATCTTTTCCTAGAATATGAGTTTGAGAAGACGAAGACATAGGTATTTTGGTCTACTATTAAAATATTGGTTTATAAATGTTTGATAAATGGATCTGTAGTAGAAGAATATCAGTATTTATTAAATGTGTTTTCGATTGATGTTAACTATTGCCATTCACTTTTTAGTTAAAAGAGTCAAACCCAAAAGGGTTAAGCAGGAATTTTAGTTGAACACCAAGATTAAAACTTTAAATAATAGCAGTTTACCCTTGTGGTTAGTGGTGTTGCTTACGGCTGCGCTAATTTTTGCCATGAGCCAGATAGTTGTCAGTACCTATAAGCGTATGCAACATAATAATCCGGAAGTTTTAGCGGAACTATCTCAGCTTCAATCAAGAAAAGAGCTGCTGCTGTTACAACCTAATGTAGTTAATACTAACTGGCTCAGAACACTCAATCCACTAATGAAAAATGTTGAAGGAAGCCTAGTCTGGAGCGCTGCTTTACAACAAGGCGTCGTAGAGTTTATCAATTTACCTAGAATTAAGGATAATCAATACTATCAATTATGGGTTCACGATTTAGCCGAAGCTAATAATCAAGCAAGCCTGGTTGCTGTAATTAAAGGGTCAAATGATGAAAAACTATTTATGTCATTTGATACCATCAAAATTAAATCCCCTTATAAATTTGAATTGGTTTTACACACAGAAGGGGAAGCTCACAACCAGCCTTTACTTTTAGCCCAACCCTAAATTTTCGAAACTGTCGCTCGCTGTTTTCTCCAAACTCTATATTTCCTTATATATATTCCCTTAAGCAAAACAAAGTTTATAATTATTTGCTAATATTCTTTGAATTTCCTGGCTTTACACAATCATGACTGATAAAACTAAATCTCAAACTTCTGGCTTAGAATTTACTGAAGCCTCTGAATCTCGCGACTTTCTTAAGCAGCAGCTCGATCAGAAACAATCACAACTAGCCCAATTAAAACCTGATTGTGATCCATTAAATCGAGCAAATCTACAGTATGAAATTGCCGAAATCATGCTGGATTCTGGAGGTAATGGTATGCCAGAAGCAGCTTGGGGATTGGCTAAAGAATCATTTTTGATCTACATGAAACATGATCAATTTGAAGATGCTGTAAACGCACTCGATACACTCTACCGCACAGATCTACCTGGTGCAGTGATTGCTCTAGGCCATGCGATGTGGCTGTCAGTCACCTACCCTATCGACCCTGAATTAAGCATTGTGATGATGAAAAACCTCGTCGATGATACTCCGGATAAATCAGACGGTGCGGCTGTCGCGGCAGCAACCGCACATTATATTGCAGATCTTCGACTCGAAGGTGAAAAGCGCGATAGTGTGATGTTCTTAACCACCAATATGCTTGCCAAAGTCGCCGAAAGACACAGCAATGTGACCGACCAAGGCCAGTTAAATTTCTGGATGGATAAGCTTGAATTAAATGACCCTAATCTTTTCCTGCCTAAATTAGCGCAGGTAATTGATGCAATCGTTGCAGGTGATTGGTGGTTTGATAGAGACCAACTACGCGCCAAACTTCCCGTTAATTAAACCAATAAAAAAAGCATAAAAATAGGGGGGGTGTAATTCTTATTATGCTGAAAAAAACCTTTTAGTGATTAATCCGTATTATCGCTAATCCGCATTATCTTACCGTTAAGTATCGGGTTTTTAACTGTAGTCTGATTATATAGGCCTCAAATCCGCCTTTGCTATCTATAGATTTAATGCATGCTTATATTTAACCAAAAGTTACTTAGGTTAAATATATGTTTAAAAAATATGCGCTTATTTTTTCGGCTCTCGTACTATTCACAACTTCTTTTAATGCATCTGCTTGCGATGATAAAGCCTGTGAAAGTGCTTATTTAGCGGAAACGCAGCAGCACGTAGCAAATCATATTCGCAGGGCAGGGGCGAGCAAAGCAGAACGACATGCTTATTCTATGAATAGACACCGTAGAGCGTATGCACTCTATGTGCACATTCACCTGATGTTATTGGGATCTGAGTCAAGTCAAAGCTAATTTAACTGATCGTCCCCATTTACCACGCTTGACAATTTACTGGATATTTTCTTGTCTATCAGCCAGGCCTTCAATAACAATAACAAGCTTCTGGTTTCGCTCATTATCAACTAGAAACCACATAGCTCTTTTCTTAAAAAGTTCTGAGTTTGCTTGCTCTTCAGGAATATCTAAAGTCTCAGCCACCTCAGTTAATAGTTTCTTAGTGAGTATCCGCATAATCGAATGGTTTTCTTTTTCAAAAACACACTGATGTATTGGAATTTCCCATTGTAAGTCTTTGTTTAAATTTGCAGAAGCTGGAAAGAACACAACCGTTTCATCTGACTTTAGCGGACTGCCATTTAAAACTGTCGAGTTCAATATAAAAAAGACCAGGAATAGCCTTTTTAAGAAATCGAGTAATCATAGAGAGTAGACAGTTTTACCCTTAACTAAGGTACGTGTAGTTTTGCCATTAAAACCCCAACCCGTGAAAGGTGTATTCTTGCCTTCACTGATAAACTCACTAGGGTCAAGTTGCCAGAAGTGATCAGGATCAAATAGACTGAGGTCGGCTTTTTCTCCGACTTCTAAAGAACCTGCTTTAATACCAGCTAGTTTTGCTGGGCTATTGGTTATATAAGATATTGCTTGAGAAAGTGTTAAAACTTTCTCTTCTACAAGACGCATAACCAATGGCAACAATGTCTCAAATGCCGATATACCCGGGTCAGTCTCCTCAAAAGGCGCTAATTTAGCATCTATCTCATGTGGTTGATGGTCTGAGCAAATCGCATCAATTACGCCTGTTGACACTGCTGCACACAAAGCATCACGATCTCGCTCTGATCTTAGTGGAGGTATGGTGTGACATAATGGATTGTAGTCAGCGACGTCCATTTCAGTCAGGAACAGCTGGTGAGCCGCCACATCGGCTGTCACAGGCAAACCATCTTGCTTTGCCTTGGTCAACATTTCAATGCTATCTGCACTTGATAACCGGCAAAAGTGAACGGGACAATTTGTTTGTTTGACTAGTATTAGAATTTGCGCCATACCAACTGTTTCTGCAGCGACAGGAATTGGATGGATACCTAATCGCGTAGAAAGCGCGCCTTCGTGCATGCCTCCATTCATCATCAAAGAATGTTCAATCGGATGTAAAAATAGAGGTAATTCAAAAGTAGCCGCGTATTCCATCGCTTTTCTTAGCGTTGATAGGTTTCTAATCGGCTGGTGCCCCTGACTTAAACCTACACACCCTACATACTTCAGGCTTCCCATATGACTGAGTTGCTCGCCTTTTAAGCCTTGTGTTAAGGAACCGATAACGCTTACACGGGCAAAACCTGCTTGTTTCGCCTTACTCTTGATTAACTTTACAGTAGCGCCACTATCAATCGGTGAATTGGTTTCTGGCATACAGCAAATTCGAGTTATTCCTGCACTGACTGCGCTATACGTTTCAAAAGCAATTCGGGTTTTATTTTCCTGGCCCGGCTCTCTTAGATAAGCACTGAGATCAACGATACCTGGCAACACCCACTGGCCTTTTGCATCGATAATATGATCAGCTTTAAATTTAGCATTTATTTCACTGCCAATACTGTCGATTTTGCCTTTATAGATGGCTAGATCAGCAATCTCATCGATACCATTTGCCGGGTCTATTATTCTGCCGTTTTTGATAAGTGTGGATTTACTCATTATTACACCCCCCCACTTTCAGCACGTGATCCTAGCACCATCGACATTACTGCCATACGTACAGCAACCCCATTTGTTACTTGTTGAAGTATTACCGATTGAGGACCATCTGCAACGCGAGAATCTATTTCTACTCCGCGATTAACAGGCCCGGGATGCATTACAATGGCATCCGGTTTAGCGAGTTTCAAACGCTCTTCTGTGAGTCCATAGCGCGCATAGAATTCTCTAACCGATGGTAGCAAAGCGGTATTCATTCGTTCATGCTGTAGCCGCAACATGATTACCACATCAACATCTTTCAGGCCTTTTTCGAGATTGGTATAATTATTAACACCCATTTGTTCAATACCTTCCGGCATTAACGTTTTAGGTGCAATAACCCTGATCTCACCGGCACATAGGGTTGTTAGCGCATGAATCTGTGAACGAGCAACCCTTGAGTGTTTGATATCGCCAACGATGGCTACTTTTAGCGGAGTAAAATCGCTTTTGTGTTGGCGAATAGTCAGCATATCGAGCATTGCTTGAGTTGGGTGTGCATGCCTGCCATCACCGGCATTAATCACCCCGATATGAGGCGCGCAGTACCTTGCGATAAAGTGCGCTGCACTACTACTTTGATGCCTTACCACGAACATGTCACAGTTCATTGCTTCAAGGTTGCGAATGGTATCAAGCAAGCTCTCGCCCTTTGCAGTGGCAGAATTTCTTATATCTAAATTGAGTAAATCAGCAGAAAGTCTTTTTGCTGCTAGTTCGAAAGTCGTTCTGGTGCGAGTTGAATTTTCAAAAAACAGATTCATCACTGTTTTACCCCTTAACAAAGGAGCTTGAACTTGTTTTTTACCGGGTAATGATACGAATTGTTCTGCACGATCCAGAATTTCTTCTAGCAATAAAGGAGGAAGTCCTTCAACAGTGAGAAAATGTTTAAGTTTGCCACCTGGCGTTAACTGCATTGATGATGGTAATGGGCCGGGGGTAATGATATTTCTATTCTCTTTGGTTTTTGTTAGACTAGTTAGCTCATAATCAAAATGAGCTAGTTGCTCTCACGGTTTATAACGTTTAACTCCAATTTATCATCACTTCTGCTTAATTTGAAATAACTTTCTGGGGTCATTTCTTGTTTGAAACCTACTACCTGAGCTTCGATAGGTAATTCGCGGTGACCTCTATCAATTAACACTGCCAAAGTAATGCTAGCTGGTCGACCAAAGTCGAAGAGTTCATTCATTGCAGCTCGTATTGTTCGTCCTGTGTATAGTACATCATCCACCAGGATGATATGTTTATTTTCCAAACTGAAAGGCAATTTTGAGGGCTTGATCTGGGGGTGTAAGCCTATTCTACTGAAATCATCACGGTAAAAACTAATGTTCAATTTACCCAGAGGTTGTTCAATCTGAAGTAACTCATGAAGTTTTTCTGCAACCCATACACCTGCTGTGTGAATACCAATCATTACCGGCGCTTCTGGGCTATTTTTGATAACGCTGTCGCTTAATTCTTGTGACATTTTAGTTAACAATTCGTCAACGTTGTATGTATTCTGGTCTTTATCTATCATTATATTTCATTAACTTTCATAATCTATAATTGTGGTTTTACTGACATTTTATCTGTAAGCGTTTTTTTGCATCCAGTTTTCTAAAATAATTGCTGCAGCAATTTTATCAACCTCATCTTTGGTGACTTTTTTCTTTCTACCACTTTGTCTGAGTTGTTTTAATCTTGCGGCTGCTTCAATCGAGGTAAATTGCTCATTTTCTTGATCAACCTTGAGATTATAGCGACCCTGTAGCTGATTGCAAAAACGTTCAATTCGTTTTTTTATTGGATTTTCATTGTCATCTAACTCAATGGGAATCCCAACCACCAGTTGTGTTGGTTTCCACTCTTGAATTAAAGCTGTTATCCCATCCCAATCAGGACGATCATCTTTGCTAGCTAATGTGCTTTCCGGCGTAGCGGAACCCGTCAATGTGTTACCGACAGCAACACCTGTTCTCTTTAACCCAAAATCAAAAGCGATAACTACAGACAATACTGATAGCCCTTAATCATGGCCTGCAACATCACTAATGAGATTGACATCGAAACCCAATGTATCAGCCGCTCCCTGCCAACGGTCGGCATAAGGCATATTAAATATAATCTTTTTATCTACAGGGCAATTTAGCCAGGAATTTTCTTTTATTTCAGCTTCCATCTGTCCCGGAGCCCAACTGGCGCACCCTAGCGTTAGTATATAGTTTTCAGGGCCATCACCTTTTGCGATATCCTCAAGAATATCTCTAGAAGCAGTTACCGATAGGTCATCACAGATTTCTAAAGTATTTTCCCATTTACGCTCAGAATCGTGGATTACATAACCTTGTTCGATTTGTACAGGCCCACCACGAAGTGCAAGCATTTTTTTATCAGGAAAATTTTCTGAAGAAATATCCAGTTGACCGAACAGCTCATCAAGTGTTATTTCGATAGGCCTATTAATTGTCAGTCCAAAACAACCTTCTTTATTATGCTGGCAAATCAGGGTAACTGAATGTTCAAAATAGGGATCGCCTAAACCAGGCATGGCAATTAATAACTGACTTTGTAGAAAGCTGTCATTGTTATTCTTACTTATAAGCTGTTCCGTGGTCTCAATATCATCCATGTATT
The DNA here is from genome assembly GCA_963760355.1 of uncultured Gammaproteobacteria bacterium. Classification (GTDB taxonomy): domain Bacteria; phylum Pseudomonadota; class Gammaproteobacteria; order Thiotrichales; family Thiotrichaceae; genus Cocleimonas. Next base: position 25,574 of record CAVXCT010000027.1, read on the forward strand.
CATGATACCTGATTTAATTTGATGAGAATACGCCTTTGCTACCACCTTTCTTATGAAAAACAATGGTTCTGGTGATATTTAATCGATCATATTTTTTACGAATTTTTCTTGGCAACGGTTCATAAGGTGCAGCTAATTTCACAATTTTCAGTGCAGCATTATCAAGAATTTTCGATCCAGATGATACCGATATTTGAATTTCAACCACTTGACCTGCGCGATCAAGCGTTGTATTTAAAATTAATGTGCCACTCAAACTTAAATCCAACGCTTTTTGTGGGAAATTGATATTACCAATACGCTCTAGTTTCTTAGACCAGTTATAAATATATTCTGCTTCAACTGTACCCTTAGCACTTAACGAATCAATAAAGTGGATACGTGGACGCTTGGCAAAACGTTCTTCCTGTTGACTCATTTCCGCCATCAGTTTAGCAATTTCCTGCGTCTGCTCTGAGTTATCAACAACTGTTTTTACAGGCTCTTCTTGTGGCTGCTCTTCAGGAAGCTTTTGAATAAATTTATTGGTTTCACCCTTTGTAGTTAATATCTGAGGCTCTGGTTTTGGGGTTACTTCTGCTACGCTTTTTTCTGAAGTTACAATCTCATCACCATTTTCAAGGTTTTCCACTTGTGCAGCCAGAGGACTTTTTAAGCGGCTTTTCTCATCTTCACTGCCACTGCCTTGTTGGTTACTGTTTGCCATGAAATCAGCTTTATCCGGCGCATCTACATTCTGTGGCATAACCATAGTTACATCGAATGTAGGTGATGGTGGAGATTCCGGAAACTCAGGAGGCCTGAAACCCATTGCGTATAATCCAGCATGTAATAATAAAGAAGCCGGTATCGTAAAAAGCAGAGGATCTTTGCCAAAAATTTTAATTGAAGAAGACATAAGTATTTCTATTATTATTTTATTTATTTAAACAACTTGCCCCACGGTTTAGAACCGTTTATAAATCATAGCATAAAAGCTTTTAAATTGCGATCCCCAGCCTTCTCCAATACGAAATGAGTCTAAACTAACCCTTTCATTCCAATATGGAATGAGTCTTAACTGACAAATCGGGCCTATCTGTTCATGATGCAGGAATGAAAGCCATCATGAATCTCAACGATCTAAAAAATACACAGGATCTACAAACCTTCATGGAAGGAACACAAGCGGTTGCCTTTAGTCTACCCGGCAATAAATCCAGTCGCTATCGTTTCATCCATTCCATCTTGAAACAGTTTCATTATGGTGCATTAAAGAAACCCCAAAAGGGCGTCGTTATTCGATTTCTTTTACAAGTCACAGGATATTCCCGCCAACAACTAACACGTTTGATCCGGCAATACCGAATATCAGGCGTCGTACAAGTGAGGCGATCCTCTAAACCAGCGGGTTTCAAACGCCAGTACACCTCAGAAGATGTTGCTCTGCTGGCTCAAATGGATGAGCGCTATGGGACACCCAGTGGCGCTGTTATTAAAAAGTTATGTGAGCGTGCCTTTACCTTGTTTTCCCAGGACAACCACGAAAACCTGGCAAAGATTTCAGTCTCTCATTTATACAACTTGCGTGATTCCAAAACGTATCAGAGGCAACGTAGAACCTTTAAGAAAACACAGGTTCGGCAAGTAGCCATTGGTGAAAGACGTAAGCCCGTCGCCAATGGAAAACCCGGCTATATACGCATTGATACGGTTCACCAGGGCGATCAGGACGGGGTTAAAGGGGTCTACCATATCAATGCCGTCGATGAGGTTACCCAGTATCAAGTGGTACTTTCGTGCAGCAGAATTAACGAACAACAACTCATTCCCCTGTTAAAAGAAAACCTTAAAACCTTTCCTTTTAACATCAAAGGATTTCATGCTGACAATGGTTCAGAATATATAAATCATCAAGTCGCCAAACTACTCAACAAACTCCATATTGAACTGACTAAATCACGCTCAAGGCATAGCAACGATAATGCGTTGGCAGAGAGCAAGAATGCCTCAGTCGTTCGTAAAACATACGGGTATGCACACATTGCCCAACGATGGGCTGATGAGCTCAATAGGTTTAATCGAAAATACTTGATTCCCTTTATTAATTTTCACAGACCCTGTTATTTTCCAACTATCGTTACGGATAAAAAGGGAAAATAAAAGAAGAGGTATGATTATGATAAAATGATGACACCTTATGAAAAGCTAAAATCACTGGATCAGGCGGAAAGCTATTTAAAGGAAAATATCTCCTTTGAGCAACTGGACAAAGAAGCATTTAAGATCAGTGACAATCAACTAGCCGATGAAATGAACCTCGCTAAAAAGCGATTATTTAAACAAATACTTGAACAGAAAAGAGCTTGATTGCTAAAAAAAGACTGGAGAGTTAAGACTCATTTCAGTATTGGAAAATACTTCCCCGCAAAAAAGAGGAAAGCACTCTACGTGCCAGTAGATTTTTAGTCCTCTGTTTTACTCTCAGAATCATCCTCAGAAGCAATTATCACAATCTTGTTTGGGTTTAATGCTGTGATTTCTTTTGCAGTGTCAATAGGAATAAGACTGCGCTTCCCACCTAAAAAAGTAATGGCAAGACTGCCACAAGCCAATTCTTGTTGTTGTTTCGCAGTCACAAATAAATACTTTATCGTTGTACCAACGACGAAGTTATAGCGAATATCTGCCGTTTCATCATTCTTAAGGTTTACTGTAATAAGTTTATTGATTCTGTCGTTTGTTTCTTTTTTTATTTTATCGGCTTCTTTTTTCTTTCTAAGCGCTTCTTGCTTTTCATTTATTTCAAGTGTCGAACGTTGTTTATAAAACTTTTCTAAATCAGAGGCTTCTCTCTTTGGTTTTTGGTATGACTTAGGCTTATTTTTTTTCTTAAGATTATTCTTATTCCCGTCAAACTTTTTTTTCACCTTTGGTTTTTCTTCTGCTTTTTTTACCTGTTCTTCAGTAACAAGGCCTGCTTTCAATAATTGGTCGCTGAGTGAGCTCATAAATCCATCTTTAGGTTTTTAAATTATTGAGAATCATAATATAGGTTCATTTTAATTCCTATACTGTTTGTCAAACTCTTTCAGCCCGCTATAATGCGCCGTTATTTAAACCTGAAACGGAACACCTCTATGATTATTGATAATATAGATATAGGAAACAACCACCCTGAAGAAGTTAATGTAATTATTGAAATCCCAGCTGAATCTTCTCCTGTAAAATACGAAATTGAAAAAGAAAGTGGCGCTCTATTTGTTGACCGTTTCATGCAGGCACCCATCTTTTATCCAGCGAACTATGGTTTCATTCCACACACTTTAGCTGAAGATGGTGACGCAATGGATGTTCTTGTAGTGACTCCAACGCCACTAATTCATAATTGTGTGATCGCAGCACGCCCAGTCGGAGTTCTTGAAATGACTGATGAAGCAGGCAAAGACTCTAAAGTCCTTGCTGTACCTGCTCACGGCTTACACTCTGCTTCTGATTACATACAAAGCTACACTGATCTTCCTCCACTATTGCTTGAGCAAATCGAACATTTCTTTGAGTATTACAAGGTTATGGACAAGGATAAGTGGGTTAAGCTTGACGGATGGAATGATGCTGCAGCAGCAAAACAAGCTATCCTGGACAGCATCAAGATGTTCAACGATAAAGGTTAATTCCATTACAATACCTGGCTTTTTTGTATAAAATACTTTCACGCGAGTATAAATACACTAAAAAGCATGCGTAGCAATAACGCTCGATGAATCATTAACATGGTTCATCGTTTGCTATCGGGTTTTTCGTTATCATTGCATAATCAAAAACCTCATAAAAGCCGGGGGGTGTGTTTTAATTTATTAATCCACATAAAGTTGTAAACAAGTTGTGCTATCGGGTTTAAAGAGACTTAATGGAAAAGCGTGTAACAGTCAAAAGCGAACGCGTAGAGTATCGTTTATTTCGCTCACGAGCTATTGTCGCCGCAATTCTGGTTTTTCTCGCACTAGCTTTGGTGTTCGCCAGACTTATCTTCTTACAAGTCAAAAACCACGATCATTACACAGTCCTATCTAAAGAAAATTACCAAAAACGAATACCCACCCCCCCAGTTAGGGGCCTTATTTATGACCGTAATGGCGTTTTACTGGCTGATAATCACATAGAGTATGTACTCGAAGCCGCAGAAGATGATGTAAAAGATATGGACAGGAAGTTAAAACGCTTAATGCAATTACTTCCCATTACCCCACAAGAGATAAACAAATTTAAACAAAAACTTCGAGTTAATTCTCGCTTCCAACCTGTCGTTTTACGAAAAAACCTAACCGAAAAAGAAACCGCCATCTTTTCAGCCAATCGATTTCGTTTTCAAGGCTTTCACGTTAGTGTCCGTATGCAACGAAATTACCCTCTTGGATCGACTGCAGGTCATTTGATTGGTTACGTCGGCCGAATAGATAAAAAAGACCTAGAAAAATTAGACAAGAAGAATTACAAAGGCACGACCCATATTGGCAAACTAGGCATCGAGAAACAGTACGAAGACAGGTTACATGGCAAGGCTGGCTGGGAGTTAATAGAAGTCGATGCCCATGGGAAACCTCAGCTTAAACTAGATGAGAAAGCACCAATAACAGGAGAAGATTTATTTCTTAGTATCGATCTCGAATTACAACTAAAAGCAGAAGAGTTATTGGCAGAACACAATGGAGCAGCTGTTGCTATCGACCCTAGAAATGGTGAAATACTTGCGATGGCTAGTATGCCAGCATTCGACCCTAACCTTTTTGTGAATGGCATAAGCTATGCCAATTATAATGCATTAAGGGACAACATTGACCGCCCTCTATACAATAGAGCACTGCAAGGCTCTTATCCTCCAGGATCTACTATTAAACCGATGGCCGCACTAGTAGGATTAAGTGCTGGTGTAGTCACTCCAACCAGTTCAATTTACGCTAGAGGCTTTTATCAAATTCCCGGGAATAGGCATAGATTTAGATGCTGGAAAAAAGTCGGACATGGGAACATCAGTCTGAATCGCGCTATCTACCAATCTTGTGATGTATATTTTTACGATCTCGCATTTCGTATGGGTATCAAACGCTATTCCGACGCGATGAAACGATTCGGCTTTGGTAGCAGGTTGGGAATTGATTTGCCCCACGAAGGAGCTGCATTAATGCCGTCCGCGGAATGGAAGAGAAAACGTTACGATAAGTTTTGGTATCCTGGCGATACTGTTAATACCGGCATCGGGCAGGGTTATTTTACTGCGACACCATTACAACTGGCATTTGCTACTGCCACCATTGCAAATCACGGACGCAAATTCAAACCTCACGTCCTTAGAGCAACTCGCGTATCGAGAAACTTACCCCCCAAAATCGTCACCCCTGAACAATTACCTTCAATAGGTGTCACAAAGCTTAGATATTGGGATGATATAATCCGCGCTATGGTTAACGTTGTTCATGGGGAACATGGAACAGCGAGAAGGTCAGGAGCTGGGGCTAAATACCAATTTGCGGGTAAAACAGGTACCGCCCAGGTATTTGGTATTGCTCAAAATAAGGAGTACGATGCAGCCAAACTAGAGAAGAAATTACACGACCATGCTTTATTTGTGGCATTTGCACCGGTTAAAAATCCCCGTATTGCTTTGGCGGTTATAGCAGAAAATGCGGGGGGTGGAAGTAAAGTCGCAGCACCAATTGCGCGCCAGTTATTAGACACCTATTTACTAACCCCGAAACAAAAAGAAGAGATCAATGAATTGAACAAAGCTAAGGACTCGGATGAATCTCCTTCTTTGATGAATATAAACAAACTAAAAAAGAAAGAAGAACTCCGGAGAAAACTTAAAAGGGAAATTCTAATCAACAGCCCTCTAACAACGACACCGAGAACATAGTATGAATACAAAAAGCGGTTCTGGGTTTGGTGGATATCTTCTACGTTGGTTCTCTTCTATTGATCTAGTTTTGTTAATATCTATCGCATTACTAATCGCTCTTGGCAGTATTATTTTGTTTAGTGCCTCCGGTGAAAATGTCCGGATGATGAACAATCATACGATTCACTTAATTCTAGCGACTATCGTTATGTTAGTCGCCACACAATTGTCCAGTGACTTACTCAAACGTTGGTCTTTCTGGATTTATATTTTTGGGATTATAGTTCTGGTACTGGTTTTAATCCAGGGGTCAATGGGTAAAGGCGCTCAAAGATGGCTGGAAGTCGGTGGATTAAGGTTTCAGCCTTCGGAAATTATGAAACTGGCAGTACCAATGATGGTAGCCAGCTATCTATCAAAGAAAAGTTTACCCCCCCGATTTAAAGAAATTTTTATTGCGACTTTACTAGTGGCAATACCGATGATATTGATTGTTAAACAACCTGATTTGGGTACAGCATTATTGGTTGGCAGTGCTGGCTTTTTTGTGATCTATTTTGCTGGACTTTCGTGGAAATGGCTTGGTGCATCATTAGTTGCAATCGTTATTGCCGCACCTATGGTATTTTATTTTGGTATGCACGATTATCAGAGACAGCGAGTATTAACACTACTTGACCCCAGTGCAGATCGACTGGGCTCTGGATATCACATTTACCAATCCACAATCGCCATTGGCTCTGGTGGATTTTATGGTAAAGGTTGGTTGAATGGCGATCAGTCACGTTTAGACTTTTTACCTGAGCGCCATACCGATTTTATTTTTGCTGTATTTGGTGAAGAATTTGGATTATTGGGCAACCTAATCCTATTCATTTTGTATTTATTCATTATTTGGCGGGGGCTATATCTGGCCATGAAGGGACATGATACCTTTGCCCGCTTACTTGGCGGCAGCCTAAGCCTAACTTTTTTTATTTATTTGCTGGTAAATACCGGTATGGTCAGTGGAATTCTTCCTGTGGTTGGTGTGCCATTACCTTTAATTAGTTATGGAGGAACCTCTCTAGTTACTCTGATGGCAGCATTTGGACTCCTCATGGGTCTAAGAAAACGAAAACGTGATTATTACTAGAATGTATAAAAATAATCATATAAAAAGGCTTAAAAGCAAAAAAACGTCATACTTGTTCAAATTATCCTTGTTGGTTCTCACAACATTAATACTTCTAACAATATTAACACCCCCCTACTTTGCGGCAGAATTTACGGGCACAGCTAATTACACAAGTTATCCTGCGATGCAGCAGCTAATAGAACGTATGGTGCAAAAAGGCTTTGACCGCAATTATTTACATCAGACTTTTTCCAGTGTTAAGCGCGATCAACGTATTCTTGATCTAGTAAATTCTCCTGCTGAAGGTAAACCCTGGCATAAATACCGCCCAATTTTTATTACCGAGGATCGTATCAATTCAGGCGTAAATTTTTGGAAGCGCCACAAAAAAACCATCTCTGCCGCTAGCGCTCAGTTTGGTGTTGACCCCGAATACATTGTTGCAATCATAGGAGTAGAAACCTTTTACGGTCGTAACACGGGGAAACACAAAGTATTGAGAAGCCTCACAACACTGGCAATGGATTATCCCAAACGTAAAAAATTCTACACCAGTGAACTTGAACACTACCTAGAGCTGATTCGTGAAGAAGGCATACGTAATCCGAATATACTAAGCGGCTCTTACGCTGGTGCAATGGGTCTTGGTCAATTTATTTCCAGCAGTTACCGAAATTATGCTGTTGATTTTAATCAGGATGGACACAAAGATTTATGGCATCCTGAAGACGCGATTGGCAGTGTTGCACACTATTTTAAACGCCACGGCTGGGAGTCAAATGGGAATGTTGCAGTACCTGCTCGAATTTTAGGCAATTTATATGCTAATATTGTCAATACAAAAGCAAATAAACCAGAACATACCTTGCAAATATTGCAACAAAATGGGGTACAACCACTTGGGAATTTTAGTTCCAACCGGGTGTCACTTCTTCAGTTACAAGGGCTAGAGGGTTATGAATACTGGATTACGGGCGATAATTTTTACGTAATAACAAGGTATAACCATAGCCCTAAATACGCTATGGCAATATTTCAATTAGCATGGGAAATAAAACGTAGAAAATCGAACCTGGCAAATTAAACGAGACAATTTAGACAAACGATAAACCATTATCCAAAAAGGGGACGATAATGATAAACCGTAAAATTAAAATCGGGACCAGCATAGTACTTATCACTACTTTTGCAGGTCTTTCCGGGTGTAGTGTTCTTAGTAAAGTAGGAAAATCTGCTAGAAACATGACAACTTTCGGCAGTAATAAAAGCACCGCAGGGACCGATGATACATTAGTGATTCCACCGAGCTTACGCCAACCTGGCACAGTTAATACCAAAGCTGCTCCTCAACAGGCACAAACACCTGTTCAAAGAAGTGCGACAACTAGCAAAGCGGTATATAAGCCAAGCAAGAATTATTACATCGTAGTTGGCACTTACGCCGATCAAGGAGAGGCACTTGATACATTTGCTCGTATTTCGTCGATTGGTTTAAAAGGTGCAACAATGGAATCTCGAGTGACCAAAACTGGCAATAAGCTGCATATGGTTCGCCTTGGCCCATATACCAATCAAGAAGATATAGATAAGGCTAAAGATAATTTAACCAGTACTGGCTTATCTCAATTCAAAGTAATAAAAAGCTAAGCAACCTTGGTTATAGCTCGGTTATAATTAGTGACTTTGGTAATTACTCATTTAGGGTAGTTGCAGGTTTGCCATTTGGAATCCATAAAAACGTATGATGAAACGAATTTTATCTATTATTTTCTGCTTGTTTATCTTTTTTAGTCAACAAGGGTGGGCGGCTACGGGCGCACCTGATATAAATGCTCAAAGCTATTTACTCGTTGACTTCCACAGTGGCGTTCAATTAGCAGAAAAAAATCCAGACAAACGCATCGAGCCGGCTAGTATCACTAAGCTGATGACTGCCTATGTTATCTATAAAGAATTAGATAAAGGCAGTATTTCGCTAAAAGACAATGTTCTTATCAGTGAAAAAGCATGGAAAATGGAAGGTTCTAGAATGTTCGTTGAGGCTGGCAAAAAAGTGCCTCTTAACCGAATGATTAAAGGGCTAGTTGTTCAATCAGGCAATGATGCAGCTGTCGCTTTGGCAGAACACATTTCAGGAAATGAAGCATCATTTGTTGAAAAAATGAATCAAACAGCTACAGAGATGGGATTGAATTCGACAAACTTTACTAACTCTACAGGTTGGCCAGGTCAAAACCACTACACGACTGCCAGAGATATCGTTACATTAACACGTAATGTAATTCAGGAATTTCCCGAACATTACAAGCTTCATTCATTAAAAGAATACAGCTACAACGGTATCAAGCAATACAACCGCAATAAATTATTATGGCGCGATCCCACCGTAGATGGAGTTAAAACGGGTCATACAGAATCAGCTGGATACTGCTTAGTTGCCTCAGCAGCCCGCAACGATATGCGTCTTATCTCTGTTATCTTGGGTGCTGAGGATGAAAAATCCCGCGCCGATTATAGCCAGGAATTGCTTGAATTTGGTTTCAGATTATTTGAAACACACAAGCTCTATGATAAAGGCTCTGTGCTTGCTGACGCTCGCGTCTGGAAAGGCAATAAGAGCACCGTACCTGCCGGCATTATTGAGGACTTTTATGTAACCGTTGAAAAAGGCCACTACAATCAATTAAAAGGTTTGATGGAATTAGACGGATCTCTAGATGCTCCCATTAAACGTGGCGATGTTGTTGGGACTGCTATCATCAAGGACGGTAATATCATTGTTCATCAAGTTCCTCTATTAGCACTTGATGCAGTTGACGCTGGTGGTTTTTGGTCTAAAGTTACAGATAGTGTAAAAAAATTATTTAACTAAAAATGCTTTTAAATAGCAGCAAATGCAATCTAATTTCGAGTAGTAGAAATGTCCGTGCAAGACGAAGAAACCCTAATTGAATTCCCTTGTGAATTTCCTGTTAAAGTCATGGGTGCTGCAATACCAGAGTTCCACACGGCAGTTGAAAAAATTGTAAAAACTCATGATACTGAATACGACTCTAGCCTTACTAAACAGAATACAAGTAAAACCGGTAAATATGTGAGTTTGACATTAAATATTCACGCCAAGAATAAGCTACAGCTAGATGCTCTGTATCAAGACCTTACCAATCATGAGCTGGTAGTTTGGGCATTGTAGACAACAGTATAATCACTAAACAATTAGGCTTAACTGATTACAAGAGTGTTTGGGAGTCGATGAAAGACTTCACCCAGTCTCGCAAACCAGATACCGCTGATGAAATCTGGATTGTTGAGCACCCCCCCATTTATACCTTGGGTCGAAATGGCAAAGAACATCACATTCTTCGAGAGACTTCAATTCCAATTATAAAGGTTGACCGCGGCGGCCAGGTAACCTACCACGGCCCTGGGCAGATTGTGATTTACCTGCTGCTTGATTTACATCGGAGAGGTATTGGAATTCGTCAACTAGTCACCTTGATTGAAAATTGTATCGTCGAGTTGTTGGCCGATTATGAAATCACCGCTTACAGTGATGCAAAAGCGCCAGGGGTTTATGTAGACAAAAAGAAAATTGCAGCCTTAGGATTGCGTGTATCTAAAGGCCGTACCACACACGGATTAAGCCTAAACGTAGATATGGACTTAACCCCTTTTCAATACATTAATCCTTGCGGCTACGAAGGACTCGAAGTTACGCAATGTGTCGGCTTGGGAATCACAGATACAATGCACACACTATCAGAAAAGCTGCATGCAATTATTGAATCCAAGATCATGAAAGCTTCGAAAATACCAAAGCTTGATAGTCAATAACGACTAAAAATTGTGGCTTCACCACTTTCTTTGATAGCAATCACATCATATTGCTCAACTCTATCTGCTTCCATGCCAGGTGATCCCAAGGGCATTCCCGGCACCGCTAGTCCTTTAATATCTGGCTTTACAGCAAATAAGCGTTTTATATCAGCCGCCGGCACATGACCCTCTACAATGTATTTACCAATTTTAGCTGTATGGCAGGATTGATATTGTGGTTGTATACCAAGTTGCTGTTTAATAAAACTAAGGTCATTCCGGTTTTCGGCGATTACTTTAAAACCGTTAGACTCAAGATGACTTATCCACTTACCACAGCAACCACATGTTGAGCTTTTATAAACCGTTGCTATTGGTAACTCTGAATCTGCTTCAAGTTAGTTAGAATAGAAAAAAGTGACCACTATGGCTATTAGCGCCATTAAAACGGGGCTTGCTTGAAGACTCAGTCTAGATAGCTTGCTAGCCATGATAATTTCCAAAAATTTAAAGGTTAACAACTAAACTTAGCACAAATAACTTGTACTAGATCAAACAAACGCCACTTTTTCTACCAATAAATTCCATTTTATTACCCCTACAACCTAAACTTAGCGATACTGGGTAGTTAAAAGGTAATTCTTTTCAAACGTATTTGTATTTATCCGGAGACATGGTTTAAGGAGAAATGAAATTATGGGACAGGAAGTATCACATGCACATTTTACTAGTGAAGAAAGCAAGTGCTTTAAAGAATTACTGATTGAAGAAACCAGATTGTTCAAGAGTAAGTTTGAAGCAGGAGAGTTTTCTTCACGTGAACCTATGGGAGGTTTTGAAATAGAAGCCTGGCTGATAGATAAATCTTTACGGCCATCCCCTATTAACAATGCTTTCTTTAAATCATTCGATAATCCATTAGCAACTCCCGAGCTCGCCAAGTTCAATATCGAATTAAACAACACCCCTTTACCGTTAAAAGGTACTGCCTTAAAAGCGTTTGAAAGTGAAGTCCGTTCTGTTTTAAAAGAAGTCGACATAGTCACTGAAAAACTAGGAGCGAACATCATCCTTATAGGAATTCTTCCCACAGCGGTTGCGGATGACTTTTGTCTTGAAAACATGTCATCAATGAAACGTTATGAAGCACTTAATGAAATCGTAGTTGCTGCCCGTAATAACAAACCTTTGGTGCTGGATATTGAAGGTGAAGATCATTGTCATCTAACCAAACACTCAGTGATGATCGAGGCAGCAACAACTTCTTTTCAGATACATCTACAGGTGCCGTGGAAACAGGCACATCATTATTACAATGCTTCAATTATTTCATCTGCACCAATTATGGCTATTGCTGGAAATTCTCCTGTGTTATTTGGAAAAAAACTATGGCATGAAACCCGAATCCCTTTATTCGAACAAGCTATAGAAACAGGAGGTAGGCAACGGGTAAGTTTTGGTTCTAGTTATGCAGAATCATCAATTTGCGAGTGTTTTGATGAAAACCTGAAAGATTTTTCAATTTTTTTGCCGATGATTTTCAATAGTGAAGCTAAGGATTTTAAACATCTAAGCTTACACAATGGAGTAATCTGGCGCTGGAACAGACCTTTGATTGGTTTTGACCCTGATGGGACTCCACATATCCGGATAGAACATCGTATTCTTCCCGCAGGACCAACTGTCTCAGACATGATGGCTAATGCAGCATTTTTCTACGGTCTCACGCAAAGCATCATGGAATATATATCAAGCCAGGAAAAAATGCCTTTTGAAACAGCTAAAAACAATTTCTATCAAACTGCTCAATATGGCTTGCAAGGACAAATAAACTGGGAGGGTAAAGCTTATTCTGGTGAAACTTTGCAACAATTGATTATTAAAAAGCTGATACCTTTGGCTGAACAAGGCTTGCAAAAACTAGCAATCAAACAAGATTCAATCACCCATTATCTTGATATAATCAAAGAGCGAACAACTACTGGACAAACTGGTGCTGTATGGCAAATTGATCATTTGAATCTGCACAATGGCGATTTCACAAAAATGACAGCAGATTACCTTCATCTTCAACATCTTGGAAAACCTGTTCATACCTGGTCACACAACTGAATAACAAACGATTAATAATCAATGCTTAAATTAAATATCATTAATGAAATCCCTGATGGGCTATTAGAACTTGCCAGTTCCAAGGAGATTCAACAGATTTTCAACCAACCGACTCTTATGAATTTACAAGGCAAACAGCTAAGACCGCTTTTTATATCGGTTCTATTACATGCTAATGAGGATACCGGTTTTTTAGCTGTACAAAAGCTTTTAAAAAAATATCAGGGTAAAGAATTGCCAAGGTCATTAAGTATCTTTTTTGGCAATATAGCTGCCAGCAAAGAAGGTGTCAGAAGACTACAAGGCCAACCAGATTACAATCGAGTTTGGCCAGGTACTGAACACCCTGAATGTGATGAAACCCGTTTAATGCAAGATGTCGTGGATGAAGTGGCAAAACAGGAGCCTTTTGCCAGCATTGATGTTCATAATAACACTGGGAAAAACCCCCACTATGGTTGTATTAATTCACTCGAAAATAAATTTTTGTATTTAGCAGCTCTGTTCTCTCGCACTGTCGTGTTTTTTGAAACTCCCAAAGGTGTTCAATCAATGGCAATGGCTAACATGTGCCCTGCTGTCACACTTGAGTGTGGTCAACCCCATCTACCCCATGGCATTGAACATGCCACAGATTTTCTTGATACCGTGTTGCATCTGGAAGACTTGACTACAACTCATTTGAATCTTAATGATATTGATATTTTCCAGACAGTAGCCAGGGTTACTGTTCCTAAAACCTGCAGCTTCAGTTTTACCGAAAAGTCAGCAGATATATTGTTTGATACCAGGCTTGATAGTCTGAACTTTTCTGAATTAACAGAGGAAACCGTTTTTGGGCAGATACTAAATGCTGATAAAGCTTGTCTAGAAGCATGGGACGATCATGAACAAGTGGTCAGCGACCACTATTTTACCAATAAAAATAATCAAATCGTACTAAGCAAGCCAATGATGCCTGCGATGTTAACGCTAGATGAAAACATAATTCGTCAGGATTGCCTATGTTATCTAATGGAAAGAATGAAATTGACAGAATGAGGTGAATTAAAACTGTTCACTTACAGAGAAACATTAATAGATACATTCGCATCCAGTTTTTTCTATACTATCTGTTATGAGTATGAGAACCACTTTCAATTACATCGGCCGAAAAATTCTTTATCTATGGTTAAAAACCGAGATCATTCCGAAAAAAATTGAACAGCTGGATATTAACCCTGATTTACCCATAATCTATGTGTTAGAAACACGCTCCTGGACAAATCTCCTGGTGCTGGAAGAGCAATGTAATCGTCTGGGGATACAAGCTCCGTTAACACACATAGCTATTCCCGAATTAAATGCCTGGCATTCCGTTTACACCATTGCACCAAGGGAACCTTTTAAAGCGTGGCTGCAACAACAACCCAAACGCTCGCGAATGTTACGGGGAATCATTGAAAACCTGCACGATTACCCACAACAGGAAATTCAATTTATTCCCGTACAGATTTTCTGGGGCAGGCCAGTTGCCACACAAAAACACTGGTTACAGGTTTTATTTTCAGATTCCTGGGGATTGGCAGGGAGAACGCGTACCTTTTTCAGAGTTTTATTTCATGGACGCAACACCTTAATCCAGTACTCAGAAATCATCAGTTATCGTAGTGCAGAAGCCAGCAAACGAACAGATGATCAAATTATTGATACCTTGCAACAGACATTATCAAATCGCTTAAAACAGATTCGTAGCGCAACACTCGGGCCAGATATATCTCATAAACGCACTTTGGTGCGTGACCTAATCTTAAAACCTGCTGTGCAGACAGCTATCAGTAAAAGAAGTGTTGAAGATAATATCAGCGAATATCAAGCCGCGTTTCAGGCAAGGCGTTACCTCAATGAAATTGTAGCTAACTGTACCAACGTGACCATTCAGGTAATGCAACGCGCGCTATCTTCATTCTGGAATCGTTTTTATTCTGGCATCGAAGTTAACAATAGTGAATACCTTAAAAGTCTCGCCCTGAGCCATGAACTGGTCTATGTACCCTGTCACCGCAGTCATATTGATTACCTATTATTATCATATGTGATTTATTTTGAAGGTTTGGCAATTCCCTATATCGCTGCGGGTAAAAATCTTAATATGCCCGTGATAGGTTCAATATTGCGTGGCGGAGGTGCTTTCTTTATCAGGCGCAGTTTTAAAGGTAATGAACTCTATTCAACGGTAATGTTTGAGTATCTGGCTGAACTTATCGCCAAAGGTATTGCGATTGAATACTTCGTCGAAGGAGGCAGAAGCCGCACAGGTCGTTTATTACAGGCAAAACCCGGAATGTTATCCATGACTGTGCGTGGTTACTTAAAATACCGAAAAAGACCAGTGGCATTTATTCCCGTTTATATCGGTTATGAGAAACTGCTTGAAAGCAAAGCCTATCAAGCTGAATTATCTGGGGAGGATAAAAAGAGTGAAACTTTTATTAACTCGGTGAAATCGATACTCAAAATTCGCGGTGAGTACGGCAAAGTTTCCACCAATTTTGGCAAGCCAGTCTTTTTAAATAACATACTTGATCATCAACAGCCTGATTGGGCATCTGCTAGCTATGATGATGACTCTCGCCCTACCTGGACTAGAGATATAGTCGCCGTTCTATCTGACAAAATAATGACCCGAATAAACCAGGCTGCGACCGTTAACTCAATTAATCTGATTGCCAGTGTATTGCTCACCGCTTCAAATCAAAGCATGGATGAAAAGGAACTGGCGCATCAACTAGAAACGTATAAAACACTCATTAATTCTCTCGGCTATTCAGAACAAATAATCATCACTCCACGCTCTGGAAGTGAACAAATCAAGCATGCAGAATCACTTAAAATGGTGAAAAGGCGACCTCATGAGCTTGGCGACTTTATTTATTTGAACGGCAAACAAGCGATTTCAATGACCTACTATCGCAATAATATTTTGCACTTATTAGCACTACCTTCAATAATCAGTTGCTGCTTTTTTAATGTGCGTTCGATGACAACAGATGAAATTATCAGCCTGGTATCTCTTGCTTACCCTTTTATGCAGAAAGAATTATTTTTAGTCTGGGATAAAACTCAACTTGAAGGTGCAATAACAACAATGCTGGGCCAACTCAGTATGTTAGGTTTATTAATAGAGAATAAAGACAATAAAACCTATTCACGCCCCTCATCCGATACCAAAGCATTTACGCATCTAACCCTGCTTGCGAAAGTCATTTCGCCTGTTCTAGAAGTCTATTACCTCGCACTTGCTCTACTTTCACGAAACGCTAAACAACAAGAATCAACAACCATAAGTAAACAAAAATTAGTAGATGAATGTATTTTGATGTCGCAGCGAGTAGCGATGATTTACGAAATCAATTCGCCAGATTATTCAGATAAACACTTGATTTCAAATTTTATTGAAACTCTTATCCACATCGATTACTTGCGTGAATTTGATACCGAGAAACTGCAATACAATGAAGTTTTTCATAAGGCAGATAAACGAATACGGCTGTTATTACCTAAACAAATGCGCGCCAACATCCTGCAAATGATTGATACTTAATTTTTTTAAACTAACAGAAACCTTTGCACGAAAGAAATGACAAATGAAATTGGCTTAAACATCCCGGATTTCCGCTAAAAAAGCGGTCGCTAGCCGCGTTATTACCCTTATTTTTAAGAAAAATCAGGAAAATAACGCTCATTTTCCTCTCGCCATACTTTTATCCAAAGGTCTCTACCAATTAAACGGCATCATTCCAAATGGCGACAGCTTGTCACCCATTTGATCCACTTCGTAGTTCATTTGCCTCATTTGGGCTAACATTGTCTGGTTCATTTGCGCCATCGTATAATTCATACTGACTATATTGGGGTTAATGTTTTCAATGGTTTTCATCGAAGCACCTATGCCTTTCATCGTTACATTCATGTTATCGATGGTGAGTATGGTTTTTTCTATATGACTCAGAGAATTGTTCATTTTTGCCATTTCATCAAGCATTAAAGGAGCGATTTCAGACGATGGTTTGGCGGTTTCATTAAGTTTGGATATTGCCGCACTAATGGTATGAAAGTCCTTAAAGCCGGCAGTCCAGATAGGTTGCCAGACAAAAATAAACATAGCCATAATGATAACGATGGATACTGAGGATACTAAAAAGAATATCCCTATCCAAAGATCAGCGAATCTTTTTGCCTGCATGGTTTCTCCTAAAACTCGACAGCGTCGCCTAGTATAACAGTAAACGGATGATAACTATTGTATTTTGGATGACTAGCTTGATTCTAATCAATGATTTTTCATAAAAATAGCACAAACTTAAACCATAGGACACTCCCCTACTTTGTAGCACTTTTTCAATACAAAAAGTGCTACAAAGTAGGGGATTTAGTATTTATACCGGAGGAAAAATGACAAAAAAGTTACTAAGCGTCTTAGGCACAGTAGTTTGCCTGTTAGCACTATCTAACCCAGCAAAAGCTGCCTGCGGAAAAGTCTCAATAACCGAAATGAACTGGGCCTCTTCAGCCTTCATTACAGAAGTTTCCAGGTTTTTAATGGAACAAGGCTACGGTTGCAAAGTTCAGAAAGTCCCCACCGCTAGCGTTACTGCTGCAACTTTACTAGCAGAAACAGGTAAACCCGATATAGCTACCGAAATGTGGTACACCTCATCACCTGCTTACGCAAGAATTGAAAAAGAAGGCAAGGTTAAGACCGTTGCCAATGTCTTTAAAGATGGCGGTGTTGAAGGTTGATGGATTCCAGAATATCTAGCCAAGTCCAACCCTGAACTGACCAAAATGGAAGGTGTACTTGCAAATCCTGCTGCAGTAGGTGGCCGTTTCCATAATTGCCCTGAAGGTTGGGGCTGTAGAATTGCTACTGATAACTACAAGGTTGCTTTCGAATTTGAAAAACATGGAATGAAAGTTTTTAACCATGGTTCCAGTGAAACACTAGCTACACCAATTGCTGAAGCTTATGAAGCGAAAAAACCCTTGTTTGTCTACTATTGGGGACCTGCAGCTATATTGGGTAAGTACAATATGGTTAAAGTGAATGTTGGACTTTATATTGCAGAAGTACATACGTGCGCACAGAAAAAAGATTACGAAAAACCTGCTAAATCCGATTTTGCCAATGCTCCTATGGTAACAGGTATCACCCAGAAATTAGCCGATTCTGATCCTGATATTGCAGAACTAATGTCATAAGTTAGCTTCACTAACGACCAGTTAACCCGAATATTTCACACATTAAAAAGGCAAAGCCGTATAGTTTGATATAATTCCGTTGCTTACATTGAATCTCAAAGGAGCGCAGCTACCTGTTGGTCAAACCATCATCACTTTTAACCCTGAGTTCTTTTCTTCAAATTATATTGAACACCTCGAAACCAAGTTCACTGAAATGACGCATGATAATGATGTGCGTATTCCTGGAGCATGCCGACATGAATTAAGAGTGAAATACGAAGAAGGAGGTATTGAAGTACCCCAAGATTTAATCAACCGAATTAAGGCAATGAGTAAGGGTGAAGTTTGATATTGATAGCTTAAGAAAAACTGCCTAAAAGTTGGGGGGTGGCTTTACTGTAAAAAAGCACCATCCATAAGACCTAGTAAACCACTTTTCTTTTTCTTCGGTAACTTTGCAATGCCACGAATTTTGCGGCTTTCCTTTACCAATTCGTGAATCATCGGCATCAAAATCACTTCCAGCGCATGGATCATTTGTCCACCAGGTACTAACAGTGTTTTATTCCCAGACATTTTTGCATCTGGAATACGGCTTAATAGGCACGAAAAGTTCGGGTTTTGAATTTTCTGGAAATGAATCACAAGATAACACTCATCTTCATCAGGCTCATCTCGGGCAGCAAAAGGATCGGATGTATCTACCACTGGAATCATCTGAAAGTTTATATCTGTTCGGGAAAACTGCGGAGTAATATGTTCGGCATAATCTCTCATCCGAGAAATAATGATGTCCTGCACCTGTTCCGAAGAATAATCACGTAAGGTGTAGTCACGTTTCATTTTACGTATCCACTCAAGGTTTACGTTAGGTACTATTCCAATATTTAAATCTGGGTACTGTGAAATATCTATATCACCCCAAATTGCCGCACCATGCAGTCCGCGATATAGCAATAGATCACTTTTTTTTGGTAAATCTTTCCATTTTGTAAAAGTACCCGATTTTTGACCAAAGCTATCCGCAAAACGCTGGGTGTGTAAATAGAATCTAGCTAGTCCAGTACCGACAGCTGCATATTGAAAGAATAATGATTCGAGTTTATCAAGGTGGTTTCCTTCAGGACTATAGTGACTGAGGACTTTACCCTGCTCTCTTGCCTGAATAATTTCCTTTTGCATTTTTTCGCGATCAAAGCGATGAAACGCATTCCCTTGAATGTAAACGGCCTTGACTCGCTCACGCCAGAATATATGCTCAAAGGCTTTCGTCACAGAGGAGCTACCTGACCCAGACGGGCTAGTGATCGCTACTATAGGATGCTCAGCTGACATATATTATCCTTGGCAAGGATAGCTAACCAACGCTATCGGGTTGTTCGCTTAATAGCGCCATATTAATTTATTCATTAAATATGAGCCATACCACAAAAGGCATAAGCCATTTATGACTTCATTACCTGCATTTAAGCCTGAATCATAATAAAAAAAGGTCTCGCAAAGCATAAATTCCAATATCGTTTTTTTAAAATAAAAACGATTTGTCATTTATCAGTAGGGGTTGTATTTTATAAATCCTGACCACACTTAGTAATAAAAGCAGCATATAAAAAATAAATTAATTTTAGATATAACTCAACCAGGAGAAGAACAATGCTCACAATTACAAGACTTGATATTGATGACGCTTACCTACTCATCAAAGGCGCTCGCGAAAAAGCTAATCAAATTGGCATTCCGATGTGTATAGCAGTTACTGATGAATCAGGAAATTTAATTGCGTTCGAACGTATGAATGGTGGAAAAACACACAGTATCAGCATCGCACAGGATAAGGCTTTCACGGCAGGAGCCGCAAGAAAAGCAACGCATGAATACAATGCTGCAAATATCCCGGGGAATCTTGCATTTGGTATTGATACAGAGTGTGGTGGGCGTATAAGCTCAGTCGGAGGAGGAATACCTGTAGTTATTGATGGAGAATTTGTTGGCGGAATAGGTGCAAGTTCTGGTACTCCCCAGCAAGATATGGAAGTAGCACAAGCTGGCATAGATTACTTTCTACAGGACCGTTAAGTATCTAATACTATAAAAAAACACCATAATTTAGTAAAATCCAAACACTAAAAAGCCCTGATAAGCATAATACCTAACAGGGCTTTTATTATTATAAAGTTGTTAGTTTCGGATTAACCTCCAACAACTGTACCACCTTTTTCTGCACATTCTTCAGCAGAAGCTTTTATCCAACCTTGACCTTTACAACTATTTTGACCTGCACAGGCAGAAGTTGCTGTCGCGCATGCGCTGGTTCCCTTACATGAGTTAATTCCAGAACACTTTACGTCTGCTGTTGCTGGTGCACTGTGAGAAGCTGCAGATGCTATATTTACACCACCTAAAATAAGTGCTGCTGTCGCTGATGCCAATGCTACGCCTGATAATTTCTTTACTTGTGTCATTTTAATGATCCTCTAGTGATAAGTTATTGTTTAAAGTTGTTTAAAGTTATTTGAATCTAACAAAAGATTATTCGGGGTAATCCAAGCTCGCCTTATCTGATAATAAAATGATAAGTAGATCATTTAACTTACCCCTGTATACGCCAGATCTCATCATATAGATTCATAAAGACTAAAAAAATTCAAAAAAAGAGTGAAAAAATTATCACTCCCCTACTTTTAAGCTGTTTTTAAATCAATTATTAGAAATGCTTAAGCATCTTCATCGCCATCTTTTAATCCATCTAGCGCATCTTTAGGAATGTCTGTTGCTGAATCCATAGCCGACTTTCCAGCTTCTGCAACATTTTCTGCTATGTCACCAGCCGTATCAGAAACAGAACTTGCCATATCAACTGCAGAATCTAAAGCAGCTTTACCCGCATCTGTTACAGAATCTGTTACTGCTGAAGCCATATCACCTGCTGCATTAGTCGCACTTGAAACCGTTTCCGTAACGGTATCAGTGACACTTGATGCGACATCTCCTGCTGCATCAGCAGCATTACTCAAAGCATCTGTGGCATCACTTACCGCATCACTTGCAATATTTCCTGCAGCATCCATAGCATCAGAAGCAGCATTGGATGCTGCGTCAACTGCTCCACTGGCTGCGCCCGTTGCTGCATCTACAGCAGAACTAGCCATATCTTCAACAGCATCAGTAACATTAGAAACTGCATCTGTCGCTGCACTGGTTACATTGCTAACTGCATCTGTAGCAGAACTTGCGGCATTTTTTGCACTATTGACGGCATCACTTGCAATATCTGTTGCAGTGCTTGCGATATTTCCTGCAGCATCCATAGCATTAGAAGCAGCATTGGTTGCTGCATCAACTGAACCACTCGCTGCGTCCGTTGCAGCATCTACAGCAGAACTAGCCATATCTTCGACAGCATCAGTAACATTAGAAACTGCATCTGTTGCAGCACTGGTTACATTGCTAACTGCATCTGTAGCAGAACTTGCAGCATCGCTCGCAATATCAGCAGCATTAGAAGCAACATCGCTGGCAGCATCAACTGCATTTGATACAGCGTCCTTGGCCACATCGGTAACACTACCGGCAGCATCTGCTGCGGCATCAATAGCTGAATTTGCAGCATCAGAAGCTGCATCTATGGTTTTTTCAGCAGCACCTGAAAACATCTCTTTTAACTTGTCAAATAGTCCGAACATTGTTGATTTCTCCTTTAAGTTTTACGATTAAAGTGTATAGAGACCCTATAAATAGAATATAACCATGCCCAAACTCTAGCTATGTGACTCGTATTTCAGTCTAACTTAAAATTTTAATTTTTTCTTTATAAACTTATGCTTATAAGCAGTTAAATGAGAATGGGAATGAATAAAAAAATGACCACACAAGGTTTAGCTTTTGACCTGGTTATGGAAAGTTAGTACAAGAACATCGCGATATGCAGGCTTGCTGTCATCAAAAGGGTAAACTTCACTTACACCGTGCCACACCATTCGATCATCAATTAATACGGCGTCACCCTGCTCGGTAAGAACACTTCCAAAAACTAAACGTTGATCTTCATCGTAAATATGATTAACACCACCAGTGATGTTTTTTCTTTCAAGAACCATAATCAGAATAAAATCTGCACCATCGCGATGAATACCTTCTGGAGTGGGGTTCCCTGCTTCATCTGCGCTCGCTACGATACGAAACTGATGAGCCTGAACACGCCATTGTTTTTCATGATTGAGACTAATTTCTTCTGCCACTGATTGAATTAGCTTTTCTAACACAGGACTTTTTGCGGTAGTTCTTTTGAACGGTTCAAAATCACGGTAGATACCACCATTCATATTATTACGATAGGTACTTTGATAATGAGGTTCGTGAGGCAATAACTCTAACTTACCACTGTCATACCAGTTAAAAACGGAATAACGTCGGAAACGATAGTGCCCACCATCACTTAAGAAGTTATCTTCTGCCAAATCATCCCAGCTTTGATGAAAACTGTTTAAATCTCCTTTATGCTTCTTGAGCAAATCACTCCATTGAGAATCTGTGATATTCAAACCTTGCAACAAGCAAAAACCTTGTGCTTTGAGATCTGATTGGATGTCTATTTTTTTCATGAAGTGAATCTGCCTTTTATAGGTTTAACCTAAATGTAAACATTTGTGAAATCTTTAAGAAATCTTACCCCTGTAGCAAATGACAGTACAGATACAGTTTTGATTTGTTATAACTCCAATCTATATTTTAAGTAAAGTCACCCCCCTACTTCGAGGCACTTTTCAATCGGAGTAAACATATTAAATCAAAAAATATCAATCCAATTTGAATCTCACTACTACTAGCTAATTGAAGGTAGTGTTTTGGTACTAACCACAAATTACAACGGAGATCATCAAATGAGTTTAATCGGCACATTAGGAAAAGTTGCTATGGGTGTAATTGTAGCTAAAGGTGTTGGCATGATGCTTGGTGGGGGTGGAAGTAGCAGCGGTGGTGGTCTAGGTGGTTTACTTGGTGGACTTACAGGAAGTGTTAAAAAATCAAATACTGGCGGTGCAGGTGGACTAGGTGATTTATTAAATAACGCTTTACAAGGCAATGACACTGCTGCGAGTGCCAACCAAGATAGCCAGGCTGAAGTCATGCTAGGTGCAATGATTAGTGCGGCCAAATCAGATGGCGAACTGGATGATGAAGAGAAACGAAAGATCACTGAACACCTTGGCGATGTATCTCAAGAAGAAGCAGACTTTGTTCGTCAGGAACTTGAAGCTCCATTGGATACCCAAGGCTTGATCAGAAGTGTTCCACGAGGCATGGAGGAGCAAGTCTATTTTATGGCTCTGCTGGCCATTGATTTAGATTCTAATCATGAAGCCCACTTCCCGGATGAATTAGCGAAAGGCTTGAATATCTCTCATCAGTCTTGTAACCAGATACATGAAAAATTAGGCGCTCCAGCACTTTATGCCTAATTTTTTGATGTGATTTGCATCTTTTAAGCGAGGTAGAGTAATGCTCTGAGTAAGCCAGTATGCGCCTCTCAGAGGATTTTTTAACAACTTCATTATTAATAAAGACTTTATATAAATCACCTTTCGTCAGTAAAATTTGTATATATCTAGTAAGTATCTACAATCAACACTACAAGCCTAATAATAAAAATTCGTAGCGTAAACTTAGAGTTAAACATGTTAAAAACATTCATGATCGAAAAGATAGAGGAAGAAGTATGTTCTGATTCTACTGGCAAAATGACTTTTTATTTAATTGACGAAAATGGTGACTGTCGTACAGTTACAGGCACGACCTTTCTGGACAAAAACGGACAGCCTCAGGGAATCAATTCAGAGAGCAAACGTCAGCTCCCTTTAGTTGAAAATCTTTTCAGCGAACGTCACAAAAAAGTTGTCGATATTGAATTCGATCACTTTAACAAAGTGTACGATCGCGAAACAAATAAGACGATTAACCAAGTAGCTTACGAAAAAGTCTTACAGATGGAAAAAGAAAAAAAGCTCTCTTATCGACTAGCAAATTTATTCAGAAAAACACCTGTGCGAAATGAAAATTCTACTACAAATGTACCTGAATGAGGATTGCATAATTTTTTAAATAATTATTAAATAAAAAACAGCCGCTTAAGCGGCTGTTTTTTTTGGATGCTCCCTTCATAATTTATCCCACTAATACACCTTATCTAGTTGGGACAACACCAGGTACTGGAGCAAATTTATATCCTCTTGCCTGAGAAGGATAATAATAATTAGAATTGCTGTTCCATGGCATTCTGAACCCATTACTGTTGTTATTCCAGGGCATTCTAAATCCACTGCCATTATTGTTATTCCACGGCATGTTAATACCGTTACCGTTATTATCGGTCCATGGCATTGTGAAACTATTACTGTTGTTATTCCAGGGCATGCTAAAATTATTATCTCTGTAACCATTGTTGTTATTCCAAGGCATCGAGAAACTGTTACCGTTATTATTGTTCCAAGGCATATTATAAGCACTTCCATTAGAGCCAGTGTTTGCAGTTGTATTGCCGTTTGTATTTGCGGTAGTGGTTCCGTCTAAGTTTCCACGACCATCTGCATTGCCTTTAGCTGTACCTTGTCCCTCAAGATTTCCTTGAGTTTTTAAATCAGTTTTACCTTTCGCTTTGAAGTTGATAGCAAAATCTACTTCACCATCAGCATTTCCTTTACCTGTACCCCAGCCATTTGTTTTTGCAGCTGTTCGTCCATCTATCTTGCCATCACCCGCAGTATTACCTGATGCATTGCCATAAGTATTAGTATTTACGTTACCGTTGTTAAAACCATCAAACCATTCAGCAGATGTAGTGGCGGACAAAAGAACTAAAGCAGTTGCTAAAAATAATTGAGCTTTCATTTCTTACCTTCCCGGAATTTGTTTAAAAGAGTTGATTAAATTAGGTATATTAGATTATCCTAATATTCTTATTTTGTAAACACTTTATTATTTTCTACATTTCTAATTCTTAGAAATGAAGCAAAACGAGGAACGCCATTTTTTGTTTTTCCTCTATATTGAAAAGTTACGATATCACCTATCTGAGGTGGATTAAGCCGCTCCTCATCACTAAAACCAGTACCGAGCTTAAAACGAATTTTTTCTCTTGAGTTTGACATTGGTAATGTTTCAACAAGCAAGGCACCCATTTGGTTTATGTATTTACCTTTTCCTCGAATATGGCTTATAACAATCGCCTCTGCATCTTCATAAGGCTTTACTTTTAATAAGTCACCACTTCGTTTGCCTTTATAAAATGAAGAACCACGATGTAGCATTAAGCCTTCTGCTCCAGCATTTGTAATCACAGCCAACTCTTGCATAAGCTTTTTGTGACTAGAAACCTTCCATTGTCTAACTGCTTGCAACCATCCTATATTGGCTTTTTTAACCACTTTGTTAATCTGTAGCAACCGTGAATCAAAATTCATTGATAATTCTGGCATATCAAAAACCATGAATTTTACTTTTTGCCAGGCGTTATCGTCTGGCTTGTGATCCCTTACGGTACTTACCAATAATTCAAATTGTTGCCGATCTATCCAAAGCTCACCATCTAGTTTCTGTTTTGGAAAATCGCGAATAAACCATGCTGGTGCATGATAGATATTTCCTCCACGAGAGAGTAACTTCTCCCCATTCCACAACGCGCGTACACCGTCATATTTTTCACTAACCCAATACTGATCTAAGTCAATACCTTGGTGGTAAACATTCGCTAACATAAGCACTGGTTTAGATGAGCTTTTAGCGTTTAAAGGATTAAATAGGACGATGATTAAGACAAACACGATCGTTAAAAACTTAATTTGGTGCATATACGTGATATTCGTCATGATGAATATTCAGGGTACTTAAAAAACGACCCCATAAACTTTAGGAAAGTAATAATCAGGAGAACATAATGGCTGTAAAAAAAGACTCTAGCAATGAAAAAATAGTCGACCTTAACACCAAACCAGACCCAGTAATTGCTGATAAACTAGAAACTGAGGACATTGACGCTAAGAGTTCTCTAGAGCAGCAAATTTTAGACCTTAAACAAGAGATTAAAAAACTAACAAAAGATCAGAAAAAATCATATACAAAACACAAAATAGAAAAATCACTTAAGCCTTTTCAGGCTGAATTAATTGTTTTGCAACAATACCTTGAAGATAACAATAAGCGCATGATTATCTTATTTGAAGGTCGCGATGCTTCAGGAAAAGGCGGTACCATCCGACGTGTTGCACGTTATATGAACGAAAAACATTATCGTATTGTAGCCTTAGGAAAACCCACCACAGAACAGCGATCACAATGGTATTTTCAGCGTTATGTCGAGCAATTCCCTCATGGAGGTGAATTGGTTATATTTGATCGCAGCTGGTACAACCGCGCAATGGTAGAACCAGTATTAGGTTTTTGTACACCAGAAGAACATAAAAGCTTTATGAAAGGTGTAGTGGGCTTCGAAAAAGATTTGGTGCGTCAGGGCACAATTCTAGTAAAGCTATATTTTAGTGTTACTAAAGATGAACAAGCAAAACGTTTTGAACGCAGGAAAACCGATCCGTTAAGACAATGGAAACTATCCGAAGTTGATATTCAAGCCCAGGAGCATTGGGATGAATTCACCAATGCTAAATACCAAATGCTAAAACGCTCTCATACTTCAGCGGCTCCCTGGGTTATTGTACGTTCTAATGACAAAAATGCGGCGCGCTTGAATACCTTGAAAGTAATTTTAAACAGTGTACCTTATAAGCGCTCCAATTCAGACTTAGATTATTCTCCCGACCCAAAGATTGTTGTGTCAGCAGCAAGAGAAATAGAAACAATGGAAGCTGACAGACTCAGCAAAGGTAAGTTTAAAGATTAAACAAGCTTTTAATAAAAAACGCCTAGCCGAAGCGTAACGAAGACAACGTTGGCACGCAGTGAAGACGGACTTAAGGGTGTGGTTTTCGTTTTATGAATAAAAAACCACATAAAAGTAGGGGGGTGGCTCTAATAAAGTCACCCCCCTACTTTTAGGCGTTTTTTTGTATCTATTTAGAATTTATTTAGAACCTAGCGCATCGCCACTTGTTGACCACGACCGCCAGAGTAAACCCACTCGATTAATTTATCATGAGCCGCTAATGCTCGACCCTTGGCGCGTGGATCATTATGCAGAATTGCCATCACATAGGTTTTTCCGTCTGCTGCTTTGACATATCCAGCGATACTGCGCACATCACGTAAAGTACCTGTTTTAAAAAAGCCTCGGCCCTTTACATTAGTTCTTTTGAGGCGCCTTTTCATCGTGCCATCAACTCCAGCAACAGCCAGTGATTGCATCAATATATTTCTAAACGGACTGCGATACGCATCAACTAGTAAATCACCCACATGTCGAGCACTGATACGTGCGTTACGGCTTAAGCCAGAACCATTTTCAATACGTAATTCAGGAAAGTTCAAACCTCTGGAAGCTAGCCATGTACCGATAGCATTCGCACCACTTCGTTGAGTCCCCTGTCCTGTTGCTTTGGCACCGATGGTTAACATCACTTGTCGTGCCATTACATTATTACTGTCTTTATCAATAGTCGGTAAGATTTCTGCTAATGTTCTTGAGTAAGTTCTTAGCAGTGGCTTAGCATTTACTGGCGCTCTGCCCATTGCAAAACGTGTATTTAATTTACCTCCTACATCACGCTTCCACATTGCTTGCATTGCGCCGTAAATCATTTCAGCCGGGCGACTAATTACCCGGTGATAACTTCTGGTACCACAACGTCTTGAGAATCGACCACTAAATGTTACGACTGTTTGCGCGCCTCGTTTAGATACTTTGATGCGCGGCCTACAGCCTCTCTTAGTTGTGCGCATACGGTTCACAATTTTCATATTATGCGTGGGAGTTGAGGTAGTTACATGTACGCGCTTTCGCGTTGCTCGAACTTTAAAGCTACTTAAGCGTTCGTTGTACAACAATGCATCTGGTTGCGCGTTATAGGCTGATTGAGATTTGCCATCAAACGAAGCCTGATTTGGCACATTAAAATAACTGTTATCAAATACTACGCGACCAGAAACATTTCTAATGCCTTTGTTGCGAATACCGTGAAGTACTTTACGCAGTTCAGCTTGATTGAATTCAGGCGAGCCGTAACCCTTGATAATTAGATCACCATTTAGCGTTCCACCATGAACTTTACCTTGAGTGTAAACATCCAAAGGCCATCTATATTTTGGACCTAAAGTTCCCAAAGCAGCATAGGAAGTAATTAGCTTCATTACAGATGCAGGCACTCTAGAAGTCGTTGCTTGATGGCCAAGTAATGGCTTAGGTGAATTTACATCTTGCACATAGGCACTCATGCCATTCGCGCTTAGTTTCGCCGCATGGAGTTTGTTCTTCACTGCAAATGGCAAAGACTTTATCGCAGCAGGTTGTTTATTTTGACGAAAAGCAGTTCGATTAGAAGTTAATGGTGCTTTTCTATTTAATACCGTTTTTATATCGGCATTGGTAAATTTTGGTATTTGGTTCGTTGCAGGAGCTTTATCACGAGCCAGCTGTTGTTTCTTTAATTGCTGCTGCTTCCAGCGCCATTGATATTGCTCTCTGGTTAAGGGCTTTGGTGGCTGTTTTTTTGCTACTTGCCTAACCGGAACTCTTGTTGGTGCAGCAGGCGCTTTTTTCCAGACAGGTTTTACTGCAACTCTGTTTGATAAAGTGGGTGCTTTTGCAACTGCTGCATTTTTTCGCTTTTTAGCGAGCTGTTGTGCTTCCCACTTAGCTCTCCAGGCAGCGCGCTGGCGTGCTAACTTTGCATCAGCATTTTTCACAAGAGTACTATCTGCATCAGTAATCTGCTTTCCTGGAGCAGCGTTCTTTTGGGCTCCTGGTTTATTAAACGGTGCTTTTGTCACTGATTTTACACTTGAAGATTCGCCTATTGCATCCCATACAGCTTCCATCGAGCTAAGCTTTTCCGCCGCACGTGCAGGAGTAGACAAAACAATAGTAAAAACAATCCCAAGCAAAATGAGAAATAATTTCTCAAATTTCATATTCACACCCTAATATTATTTTACCGACAATAATTCATTCGAATAATTATTATTCTTAGTTAGCTTGTTACTGTTAATTATTCTTAATTAATTATTACTAGCGAATTCCAAGCTTAAAACAGAGTATTACATATTCAGCCTTAAGGGAAGCTTAAGGGACCTATGTAAGGGAAAAAATGAAATTTCATGGATCTATTCCCAAATCATTCCAGATTTGATCTATTTTCTCTTTTACTTTTTTATCCATAACTATCGGCTCCCCCCACTCACGACTGGTTTCCCCAGACCACTTATTGGTCGCATCGAAACCCATTTTAGAACCCAGACCAGAGACGGGTGAGGCAAAATCCAGATAATCAATCGGTGTGTTTTCAATAGTCGTAGTATCTCGTACCGGATCCATTCTTGTAGTCATTGCCCAGATAACATCTTCCCAGCTGCGTGTATTGATATCGTCATCAACAACTATCACAAACTTGGTGTACATAAACTGTCTTAAGAATGACCAGACTCCCATCATCACGCGCTTCGCATGACCTGGATATTGTTTTTTCATGCTCACCACTGCCATCCGGTAAGAACAACCTTCGGGGGGTAAATAAAAATCAATTATTTCCGGGAATTGCTTTTGTAATATCGGGACAAATACTTCATTTAACGCAACGCCTAGCATAGCTGGCTCATCTGGAGGTCTGCCTGTATAAGTACTGTGGTAGATCGGATTGTCTCGATGGGTAATACGTTCTATTGTAAATACAGGGAAGCGCTCTACTTCGTTATAGTAGCCAGTATGATCGCCATAAGGACCTTCATCAGCCATATCATCAGGATATAAATAACCTTCTAAAACGAATTCTGCCGATGCTGGCACTTGCAAATCAGAACCTATACATTGAGTTACTTCTGTACGAGAACCTCTGAGTAAGCCCGCAAATGCATATTCTGAAAGCGTATCAGGAACTGGTGTCACCGCTCCTAAAATCGTTGCCGGGTCAGCCCCTAGAGCGACACTGATTGGAAATGGTTCTCCCGGGTGCTTCTCTAGCCAGTCTCGAAAGTCCAAAGCGCCACCACGATGTGATAACCAGCGCATGATAACTCGATTTTTACCGATCACCTGTTGTCGATAAATACCCAGATTTTGACGTGATTTATTCGGGCCTTTGGTGATCACCAATCCCCAGGTTATTAGCGGTGCAACATCTCCCGGCCAACATGTTTGTATCGGAATTTTTGATAAATCAATATCATCACCTTCTATCACATTAGATTGACAGGCAGCTTTCTTCACCTTTTTGGGTGCCATATCCAATACTTTTTTGTATTTAGGAATAGAGCTAAGTGCGTCTTTGATTCCCTTGGGTGGAGACGGTTCTTTTAAACTTGCCAATAGCTTTCCAACTTCACGTAATGCTGTTACAGAACTCTCACCCATGCCCATCGCAACACGTTCTGGGGTTCCAAATAGATTAGCTAAAACTGGCGTATCAAATCCTTTGGGGTTTTCGAATAATAAAGCAGGACCGCCAGCGCGCAATGTGCGATCACATATTTCTGTCATTTCGAGATTCGGATCAATCTCGGCCGTGATTCTTTTCAACTCTCCTTGAGATTCAAGTTGTGCAATAAAATCACGAAGGTCTTTATATTTCATAAAAAAGTGCCTATAAGTAGGGGGGTGTGAATTATTATCGATAAAACTATTCTAGGCTTCCAAAATCTTTTCTTTATGAATTGTGAGTTGTGGAAACGGAATTTCCCATTCATGCTCAGTCGCGGCATCGACGCACCAGCGCTGTATTGAACGACGCAGACGATTAGATATATCAGCAACTTCCCCTTTGAAGTCGGCTATAACCACCAAATTTAAAGATGATTCCGCGGCTGATTCAAATTCGACATTAATGCTTTGTATACTTTCTTCGTAGCCTTCATCTACAGCTCGTTTATTAATGATGAATTTCAATTTTTGAACTATCTCGGTGGTACTTTCTTTTTGATGATTGTAACTAATGCCAAAGGTTTCTTTGACACGAAAACTATTCGACATATTTAATGGTGACAAAGATAAAAATGTATCCATCTGATAGGTAGATACCGCACCACCACGTTGAATGAGCTGTACCAACTCTAATGAAATCCCGATGACTTTTCCCCGCAAACCATCTTTTAGAATAACCCAATCACCTTTTTTACAGGGAAACCAGGGCTCGCCAGGTACTATTTGCCGTGAATGTAAATCTATCAGATCATTGATATCCAGGCGTAAAGTTAAATCAGCCACAGGATTTTCCAGAACCGAATACATATTAATGTTTTTTACTCGCCAGGGTATTTCATGCAATAAAAGCCTTTCACCTTCACGTACCGGTCCAACATTTAAAAATAATTCTAGTTGTGACCAATACTTTGGGATTGCCTGACCCAATTTCCATGAAAACGCGATCAGGAATAGCACACCCAAACTAAATAACACCCAATCTTCGGCTATGTAGAAAACAACCATTGGTGCGATTATCACAAACAACAATGTACCCATGCGGTGCATTAAATCAATCAAACGCAGTTGCACACTACGATATTGAGCACGATACCCTTTGACTGTTTTAACTAAAACAGCATGTATCAAACGGGACAGTATGAGTATGCCAATTATGGATAAGAATGCTTGAATCAAGACCCAGCCACGGCGCTGGAAAAAGTTTTTAAAGAAGCTCTCTGACTGATCTAAGAAGGTTGTTTCTTCCGACTCAAGCTTTACCAGCTGTAATTGTTTAGCTTTAAGCTCACTCTGAATGAACACTAACTGCTTAGACCAGTCTTCATTCATACTTTCTAGTGTTTTGGCTATTTTGGGATTATTATTTGATTTATTTAAAGCTGCAACATTGGCTAACGCTTCTTTAACAACAGGCTCTCTTTTGTTGAAATAGTCTATTTTTTCACGTAATTCAGACTTTTTTCGGACAGCATTGGTTGCATATTTCATCTCCTTAAGTGCGGGTTCCAGTAATGCCATGATTTCTTTTTGTAAGTCAAAAGGCTTTTGTTCAACGGACTTTAGGATGCCCAAATCTGTATCGGCAGCAATGTTTTCAATATTGCCCCTTGTATCTTTCAACTTTTCTTCGATAGTTTTTATTTCTGCTTTTAATTCTGCGGTTTCAGTTTCAGATTTAGAGCCTTTCAATTCGCTTTGTAAAACACCCAAATCTTTTCTTAAGCGCTCCTGTAACTCGACAAAATCAAGCATCGTAGTAAGTGTTTGCTGCGTCAACTTCTGTTCTTCCGCTTGTTTGCTTAATACAGGAGTCTCTAATTTTTTCTCTTCATTTTCATTCGTTTTTGTATGACTTTCCGCAGAAACAGGAATTGCAAAAAAGAAAAGGCAGAGCATTATAGATAAGCCCTGAAATATCTTGATATTGTTAGAAAGTATTCTAGTCATAGAAAAACTAGTTGCGATCATTGATTTAAATCCCTGTGATTATCATTTAAAAGCATCTGATAATGTGTTTAAAAGTTGTTCTACATTTTTGTCTGTGTGATTTGCAGAAAATGTCACCCTTAATCTAGATTGTCCTTCAGGCACTGTAGGCGGCCTAATGGCTGAAACGAGTATACCCTGATCGGATAAAGTCTTGCTTAGTTTTAATGACCGTTCTGTGCTGCCTAGTAAAATAGGCTGTATCGCTGTATTTGACGGCATTAATTGAATGCCTAACTGCGCAGCACCTTGTTTAAATCGCCGAATTAAATCGGCGAGTTTTTCACGTCGCCAAGTTTCTTCTGCAATTAGTTTCAAACTGGTGCGTGTTGCAGCGGCGATACTCGGTGGCATTGCGGTTGTATAAATAAAGGTGCGTGCAGTTTGTGTAAGATACTCTATCAAATCTTCACTGCCAGCCACAAATGCACCTGCTGTTCCTACTGCTTTACCTAACGTAGCCATTAAAATAGGCACATCATCCTGGGAGAGGTTATCTTGTTCTAGCTGACCAGCACCGTTTTCACCCAAGACACCAAAGCCATGTGCATCATCCACCATTAACCATGCCTGATTTTTTTTTGCTACTTTTGCGAGTTCTTGCAGCGGAGCTTCGTCACCATCCATACTGAAAACGCCATCAGTCAATATCATGCTATTGCTGAAGTTGTCTGCTTTTTGAGTGCTTGATAAGTTTTTATAGAGCTTTTCGAGTGCTTCCACATCTCCATGCGCATACCGTTTCATTTTAGCTTTTGAGAGCAAACCTGCATCCACCAATGAGGCATGATTTAATCGATCGGCAAATAAATAATCTCCACGATCCAGAAGCGCGTTTACCGTTCCAAGATTTGCCATATAACCTGTTGAAAATAATAATGCTCGATCGCGTCCGGTAAATTCAGCTAATTCTTCTTCTAATTTTTGATGCTCTATAGAATGTCCATTGATTAAATGCGCCGCACCACTTCCTACCCCATATTTTTCGGTGGCATGCTGAAAAGCACGTATCAAATCAGGATGATTCGCCAAGCCCAAATAGTCATTACTACAAAAGGTTAAATACTTTTTGCCATCAATCTGCATCAATGGATGCTGTGCTGTTTCACTAATGCGTGGCTTACGATATAAATGTTGCTGTTTTTTTTCTTTTAAAAAAGCCTGTATTAATTTTGCATTGTTTTTCATTAAGATAGTGTAATCCTAAAACATTACAGTGTAATCTGAAGATATAAAAAAAGCACCCGAAGGTGCTTTTCTACTAAGTCATTTCTAGCGGGAAATAAATTAGTATTTGATTAGCCAGCTTTCTTGATAAAGAAAGTGAACTCACTACCATCTTCAGCAGTAGATATTAACTCGTTACCCGTCTGCTTACAAAACGCTTCGAAATCTTTAACCGAACCAGGGTCAGTTGCAATGATTTTTAGCGTTTGGCCGTTCTCTAAGCCATTGATCGCTTTTTTTGCACGTAAAATTGGTAAAGGGCAGTTAAGTCCGCGTGCATCTAATTCTTCGTTGAAATCGCTCATGATTTTCTCCTATCTATATTAGTGAAAGCTGATATGCTCGCGTACTCTATCATTAAATTTCTATTTCTGCATCAACTTTGTATGTCAAACGTGACACCATAATTGTAATATAGGAATTAATTACGTTTATTCAAGACAATTAGACACATATGTAGATGAATATAAACTTTACTAAAATGCATGGCCTCGGTAATGACTTTGTTGTTATCAATGGCATTGACCAGGCTATCAACTTAAATCCGGAGCAAGTCCGTTTCATTGCAGACCGGCAATTAGGAATTGGCTGTGATCAATTATTACTGGTTGAGAAGTCCGATATTGAAGGTTTAGATTTCCGCTATCGGATATTTAATTCGGATGGTAGTGAGGTTGAGCAATGCGGCAATGGCGCACGCTGTTTTGCGCATTTTGTTCGTAATGAAGGTTTAACTGATAAAAATGAAATCTCAGTCATTACAAAAAATGGCCGGTTAATTTTACGCATAGAAGATAATGGCAATGTCACTGTAGATATGGGCGCACCCATACTCGAACCTGCACAAATACCATTCATTGCAGACACAGAAAATGCTCAACAAAAAAAATATTCCATAGAAATCAATCAGCAGAATTTTGAGATTGGCGCGGTATCTATGGGCAACCCACACGCTATTATTATTGTCGACAATATTGATACTGCAGTTATTGAAGAATTGGGTGAAGCAATCCAGCAAAGTAGCTATTTTCCCAATTCTGTTAACGTTGGTTTTATGCAGATAATCGACCCGCAGAATATCAAACTTCGCGTTTACGAACGAGGTGTAGGAGAGACTCAGGCGTGTGGTACTGGCGCGTGTGCAGCAGTGGTAGCGGGCATAGTACAGGGGGTTTTGAGTAATAAAGTTGATGTGAAATTGCTTGGTGGCAGTTTATCAATTAGCTGGGCAGGAGGAACAAATCCAGTTATGATGAGCGGATCAACGACAACAGTGTTCAAAGGAATGATTACACTTTAAGAGCTGGTGCATTTTTTCTGAATTACAACTTATCAAAATCAAATTAAGATACCAATAAGGAGCTTCATTAATGAGTACAGGCAAAACATCCAAATCTGTAAAAGACAACGATGAAAACAGCACTGACACAATAATGACCGATGCAATGATGGATGAGTCCGTGATTGCAAAATATTTAGCTTCACACCCTGACTTCTTTCAGCGCCACTCCGATTTGCTGTCAACGATTCAAGTACCTCACGGGGCGGGTGCTGCTTCATTAATTGAGCGCCAAGTCGCAATCCTTCGTGAAAAAAGTCGAGACCTTGAAGAGCAGCTCAATGGACTTATCAGAACAGCTCGTGGCAATGAGCAGATTGTTACCCGCTTGCAACGTTTCACCCTTGAATTGATGCGTGCCGACGGAATCGATGATGTTATTGGCACCTGTCAGGATGTGCTTCGCGAAGACTTTAATGCAGATTTTGTTACCTTAAAGATTATTGGTGGCGATGATACCATGCACTTTATTTCAACAGGCAATGAAAACCTAAAGGGCTTTGACAATCTATTCAAATCAAAAAAACCCATTTGCGGTCACTTAAAAGAGGAACAGCAAGAGTTCTTATTTGAAAAGCAGGCTGACAAAGTTAATTCGGTAGCGCTTGTTCCTTTATTTGGTGCTGAAAACATCGGTATTCTAGCTCTTGGTAGTGAAGACGAAGGTCGCTTCCATCCAGGTATGGGAACCGTATTTATCAGCCATTTAGGTGAGTTAATTTCTACCAGCATTACATATCACCTACCCAACTAGAAAACCTGAGGGTGTCCATAGATAGTGTCAAATGCCACAAAACAATTTGCAGAACACTTAAAATACCAAAAACAATATTCCCCGCATACTCTCGGAGCGTACGAAAGAGACCTGAAACAATTCGTTTTGTGGCTGAAGAAAAATGACTGCGACGACATTGTCAACGCGGATAGTCTTCATGTGCGCAATTGGATAGCAGGCCTTCATCGAAAAGGAATCGGTGGTAAAACACTACAAAGAAAACTCTCATCTTTACGCAGTTTCTATCAATTTCTAATTAGAAATCATAAACTCAACAATAATCCAGCAATTGATATACGCGCGCCGAAAACGGCGAGAACGCTACCGGACACTTTAGATGTTGATTCGCTAAGCCAGCTTTTGGATATTCCACCAGATAGTATTTTGGCAATTCGGGACAAAGCCATTATGGAGCTCTTTTATTCCTCTGGCCTAAGACTCTCTGAACTAACTAATCTTGATTTGGACAGCATTGACCTCAACGAGAATTCACTCCGAGCTTTAGGCAAAGGTAATAAAACTCGAATTTTACCCATTGGGAGAAAGGCGAGTGAAGCGATACAAATGTGGTTAGGCAAGCGAGACACTTTGTCAAAATCAGATGAACCAGCGCTTTTCGTGAGCAATAGAGGCACAAGAATTAGTCAGCGTTCAATTCAACAGCGACTTAATTACTGGCGTAAAAAACAAGGACTGGAACAACATCTAAATCCACACAAACTCAGGCATTCTTTTGCCAGTCATATTCTTGAATCATCGGGAGATTTGAGAGCAGTGCAGGAATTGCTGGGGCATGCGGATATTGGTACTACCCAGATTTATACCCATTTAGACTTTCAGCACTTAGCCAAAGTTTATGATAAGGCACACCCTAGAGCGCGTAAAAAGAAAACCTAGGCAATGTATTAATCAATAAAATACACCCCCCTACTTTAAGGCGTTTTTTTAAAGTATCACTGGTTTATTGGATAGTTCGTTTTTATCAGCCTCCGAGATTGAGAAATGCTGCTCCAATAAAGCGCCAATCTGATTAATTCCTATAACCACGCCATTACCAAAATTGCCAACACGAAACTCTGCCTGCATTAATCCACAAATGCGTTGCCATTGTTGTTCACCAACTACTCTGTTGATATTTCTATCGGCGGTAATTTCAACTTTATGGTCGGCTAACAATAAGTAGATTAGAACACCATTATTGTCTTTCGTATCCCAAACTCTCAATAAAGAGAACACTTCAATAGCACGCTCATACATCGACTCATCATACCAAAGTGCTTTGAAAGGTAATGAACTTTCAATAGCAAAACGAATTTCTCCACTATGCTTTGTTTCAGATTGTTTGATTGCATCTTCTATTCTAGCCATCTCAGATGGTGGAAAGTCTCGACGCAACCACCAGCCGGGATAAAACAGATGCTTGATTGTTCTCTTTAAATCCATAATTACCATCGACCGGACGCACCGCCTCCGCCAAACCCACCGCCTCCTCCACTGAAGCCACCGCCACCACCAAAACCTCCACCATGACCACCACCATCGCTATAACTACTACTTCTGGAACTACCAAATGCAGAACTAAAAATTGCCAGAAAAACGACTGCAAACAAGGTGAAAAATACATTCTGGGTTAGAAACCAGATTATCACCCCCCCACTTATAGCAATAATTGAGGTAGCAATCAGGCTACCTAACATTACCGTAAGCCCTCTTGAAATGAATATGCTGACAAAGATCAACAAAAATAGAATGGAACCCATTGAATCTTCCTTGCTACCTTGGGATGAACTTGCTGGTGGTAACTCCTCACCATTTATCAGGCCGATTATTTTGTTAGTACCTTCAGACACGCCAGAGAAATAGTTTCCACTTCGAAAAGCCGGAGTTATGTACTCATTGATAATACGTCCTGCTGCGATATCTGGAATTGCACCTTCGAGTCCATAACCAACTTCAATCCGCATTTTTCTATCTTGCATCGCGATTAACAGCAATACGCCATCATCTACGTCTTTACGACCTAACTTCCATTTTTCGACAACTCTCATGGAATAATCTTCAATGGCTTCTGGAGCGCTAGTATTTACGATTAAGATAGCCAATTGGCTGCCTTTGTCTTTTTCTAAGTTTTCCAGAGTAGATTCAAGCGCTGCCTTCTCACCCGAAGACAAAGTACTCGTTAAATCAGTCACCCGGCCTTTTAAGTCAGGGACTTTAACTAAATCCGCTATCGCATTACTCGAAAACGTTAACCCAATAACAGTCCCAATAACGATAAACAAACTCAGAAATAAGTCCGAAAATGAAAATCCTTTATGCATCTTAGTATTTTTAATAGATAGCTTTAATTTGTAGCTGGCGCAATGTTAGTCGCAGGCGCGGGATTAAAATCAACCTTTGGTGGTGTTGCGATCGCATCTTCATTTTCAACCGTAAAGTTAGGCTTGATTGGATAGCCTAAGATACCTGCAATCATGTTCCCAGGAAATTTTCTCACCGTTAAATTATAGTCTCTGACAGAATCAATATAGCGTTTACGCGCTACTGTAATACGGTTCTCGGTACCTTCTAACTGAGTTTGTAATTCAAGAAAGTTTTTATCTGACTTTAAATCAGGGTAGCGTTCAACGGTAACCAGCAAACGACTTAAGGCTCCACTCAATTGATCTTGCGCTTTAGAGAATTGGCTAAATACCGCTGGATTATTTAAAGTTTCCGGAGTGACTTGTACAGATGTTGCTTTCGCACGCGCTTCTACAACATTAGTTAATACGTCTTTTTCCTGTGCTGCAAAACCTTTTACCGTGCTAACAAGATTAGGAATTAAGTCTGCTCTACGCTGGTATTGGTTAACGACCTCAGACCAGGAAGCTTTAACTCCCTCATCACCACCTACGATGCGGTTATAAACACCAACGCCAAAAATAAGAAATAAGGTAATTGCAGCTAGTATTACCATCCCAATTTTAGACATTCTCTTCTCCCATTTTTTTATACCTTGCACTTTACTTTACATATTTAATAGCCTATTAATTCATATATTTATGGATTTGTCACTACTCCATATCAGCGCCGTCAATAATGCGTTTAATACAAAAAAACGTCCATAAGCAGGGGGGTGCTAAAGCTATATTATAAGAGTAGAATTTAAATACAAATCAACATTAAAACTAAATGACTAACATAGGTTACATCAGGCATAAAGACGTGCAATAGACCTACGAGTTATACCCTGAGGCTGCTCA
This sequence comes from uncultured Gammaproteobacteria bacterium, assembly GCA_963760355.1. Lineage (GTDB taxonomy): Bacteria > Pseudomonadota > Gammaproteobacteria > Thiotrichales > Thiotrichaceae > Cocleimonas. The sequence goes on from CAVXCT010000027.1 coordinate 64,863, forward strand.
AGAGAGACTTTTACAGATTCGCCAGATAATATTCGATATCGCCAAACGCAATGATGACGTCGGCAAAATTGAAGAAACACTCAAATGGGGTGAGCCAGCCTATAGATCCAAATACAGTTCTACAATAAGGTTAGGCTGGAAAGCATCTAGCCCAAATAATTTTGCGGTTTACTTTATATGCAGCACGAAGCTAGTAGAAACGTTCAAAGAAATTTACCCAGATATTTTTACGTATGATGACAATAGGGCAATTACTTTTTCAATCGATCAAGCAATCCCTACGGGTGCATTGGAACATTGCTTATTGCTTTCATTGACTTACAAAAAAATAAAACATCCTCCACTTTTAGTGCGTATAGGGGGAACCTCTGCTTGCAAAGCACCAGGGGCTTCTGTTAGAATTCTCGCTCTTCGATTTTTGAACACGATTTTAAGAGGATCTTCTAATGAAGGCCGATATACACCCAGACTACAATCAAGTAATTTTTCAGGACCTTGCGAGCGACTTTAAAATTCTTACACGCTCAACTTTGTCTTCAAAAGAGACTGCTAAATGGGAGGATGGTAACGAATACCCGCTAATTAAAGTGGATATCTCTAGCGCATCTCACCCTTTCTACACAGGTAAGCAAAATACTAAATCTACTGCTGGTGCGATTGATAAGTTTAACAACCGTTACGGCAGAAAATAACGAGTATTTATCCGCATTGTTGCGAACTTACATTCGTTAATGCTTTTTAAACATTCTTCAGAAAAGGCACCTAGTATGGGTGCCTTTTTTGTACCTGTTATAATCACACTTATATTTTCAACACTCCCCATCTTTGCAAGAGAAAATTGCCCTTCCCCCAAAAACAACCCATTAGAAAACGCAAAAGTAAAGTGGGTATACGATGGTGATACTGTGTTGCTTACCGACAAACGTAAAATCAGAATAATTGGTATAGATACCCCAGAGACTCTTCATCATAAACAGAAAGGTCAAGCTTATGGCGCTAAAGCCAGGGAAGCTTTGAGAGAAAAACTCAAACAGAATAATTACAAGATCAAGCTTCTCTATGGAGGGGAAAAGAAAGATAAATATTCACGAGTTCTCGCCCATATTTTCTTAAATGATGGAACCAATATATCCAGTTGGCTGCTTCAACAAGGTTACGCAAAAACACTCGCCATACCGCCTAATGTGGAATTTGCTGAGTGCTATAAAAACGTAGAAAAGACGGCTCAACAAAAGTCGCTGAATATCTGGAAATTAAAGAGGAATCGGCTTTACACAACTGACTCAATCAGCCCAAAAACTAAAGGCTATATTCGTCTAAACGGTGTCGTTAAAAATCACAAAATATATAAAAACTCTCTTGTTTTAATCCTTGAAAGCCATCATAAAAAACCGATACAAGTAACTATAAAAAACAAAAATCTACGCTACTTTGAATCTGTGAATTTTGATAAATTAGCCGGCAAAAGTATAATTATTTCAGGTATGCTGAAAAACAAAAAAAATAAACGAATCATTCAACTTAATCACTCATCACAACTTCAAATTTTTGCAAGGAAGCAAATTGAATCAATGATTAAATGGAGCTTAAAATAATGAACATCAAAACGACTATCAACGGGATAATCGCTGTCTCATTGATAACAGCGATTACGGGTTGTTCTATCAACCCTGTTTCTGGCAAAAAAGACTTTACCTTGATTAATCAGGACCAGGAATTGGCAATGGGTGCCCAAGGTCACAAGAGCATTATGAAGGAGAAGAAGCGCTATAATAATTCTCAATTACAGTCTTATGTGAATGGTATCGGGCAACAGCTCGCACGACATAGTCATAGAAGCGATATCAGCTATACATTTACCGTATTAGATGATCCTACCGTAAATGCATTTGCCCTTCCGGGTGGGTATATTTATGTGACTACAGGCCTTATGGCTTATCTCAATTCTGAAGGCGAGCTAGCTGGAGTTTTGGGACATGAAATAGGTCACGTAACAGCAAAACACGGCGTAAAACAGCAAAGTGCTGGCGCAGTTGGTGCCATCCTGCAAAGCGTTTTAGCCGACAAAGCTGGAACAACTGCAGGTCAGGGGTTTGGTCAATTAGGACAAGCACTTTTAAGTGGTTACGGCAGAGATCACGAACTACAAGCAGATAAGTTAGGTGCAGAATATTTAGCTCGTGTTGGATACGACCCTGAGAACATGATTGAAGTGGTCAGCGTATTAAAGGCACAGGAAGAGTTTGACAAGTACCAGGCTCAAAAAGAAGGTCGTAAAACCCAAGCCTATCACGGTGTTTTTTCTTCGCACCCCGATAATGACACGCGCCTGAAGGAAGTCATCAGGCAAGCCAATCAATTCAAAACACCAACCACCAGAGATGCTGGCCATGATAGATATTTAAAACAGATAGATGGCTTATCATTCCGAATTGATAAAAATAGTAACGGAAGAATCGTCGTAGGCCGTGCAACTTCACCAGGTTTGACCTATGCTACTCTTGCGCAAAAGAGTAAAGTGGATGAACAACGTTTACGTCTTATAAATGGCATGTTCCCCAAAGGAGAACCAATTCAAGGACGTTTAGTAAAAGTCATTCAGTAACTGATAGCTACTATTTTTACCACTCAAACTAGAAATAGTCTAAGCTTAACAACACGATACTTAGAAATAGAATAAAGGAACGATGAATGTCGAATGAAACACTGAAAAAAGAAGCTCTTGAATATCACTTAAACCCAAAGCCGGGCAAAATAGCGATCGAGATTACCAAGCCTACTGAAACCCAGAAAGACTTATCACTTGCTTACACACCGGGTGTTGCTGAACCAGTTAAAGAGATTGAGAGAGACCCTGAAAATGCATACAAATACACCGCAAAAGGAAACCTTGTTGGAGTCATAACGGATGGTACAGCGGTGTTGGGATTAGGTAATGTTGGAGCTCTTGCTGGTAAGCCGGTAATGGAAGGCAAAGGCGTGTTATTTAAACGCTTCGCAGATATCGATGTTTTTGATATTGAAGTAAATGCTGACTCACCTGAAGATTTCATCAAGACCGTTGAAAATATCGCACCTACTTTTGGCGGCATTAATTTAGAAGACATAAAAGCACCTGAGTGCTTTGAGATTGAACGTATCCTGGAAGAAAAACTAGATATACCGGTATTTCATGATGACCAACACGGCACTGCAATCATCATCGCTGCGGGTCTGCTTAATGCTTTGGAGCTTAAAGGGAAGAAGCTGGAAGATGCCAGAATTGTTTGTTTAGGTGCAGGCGCAGCAGGGATTGCTTCTATGGAAGTTCTAACGTCACTTGGTGCTGATAAAAACAAACTCTATATGCTTGATCGTGGCGGTGTTATCCATTCTGGTCGTGATGACTTGAATAAATACAAGCAAGAGTGGGCTTTGGATACTGATGACAGAACCTTGCTAGATGCTTGTACTGGCGCTGATGTATTTATTGGCCTTTCTGGCCCTAATCTACTGAGTGTTGAAGCTCTAAAAGCGATGGCTGATCACCCGATTGTATTTGCATTATCAAACCCAGATCCTGAAATTGATCCTGCTGTTGCTCGCGAAGCACGTCCTGATATTATTATGGCAACAGGGCGAAGTGACTACCCTAATCAGATCAACAATGTTTTAGGTTTCCCTTTCATCTTCCGTGGCGCTCTAGATGTACGCGCAACTCATATCAACACCGAGATGAAAATGGCAGCAGTTAAAGCACTAGCCTCTATTGCCAAAGAACCAGTGCCTGATTCTGTGCTTAAAGCTTACAACAAAGAATCTATGGAGTTTGGTCCTGAGTACATTATTCCTACGCCTTTAGACCCTCGCCTACCTGATATATTACCCGCAGCTATTTCACAAGCTGCTATTGATTCTGGTGTTGCTAGAATCAAGCCATAAAGTTTCATTCAACTAGTAATAAAAAGGATGCCTATTGGCATCCTTTTGTCTTTCTGCACATCAGTAAATTAGCAATGTTTTTACACTCCTTTTTCACCGACTCTGTGATTTATATCATCTTCATCATCATGGTGCTTTAAAGACTCTTCGGCTTCTATCGCAACAGCCTCTAAACCAACAGGGGTAATCCTTGAAGCCATAAGCTGATAATCCACCTGCTGATCGTCCGGCACCGCCTTTCTTTGAATTATGAAATATAGAACAAGCAAGCCTAATAACACGTGTATCGCACCTAGATACAGGAGAAACCACATATTACCAAAGGCGTGTAATAAATAACCCACTGTTATTGGGCCTGCAGCCGCACCAATACCAGAAAAAAGCACCATGGTACTACTTGCGCTAGTCATCTGTTCTGGCCTTAAGCGGTCATTGGTATGCGCGATACTTAGTGAATATACAGGCAGTGCAGTAGCACCAAACAAGCCAAACAACACAATAAATGCAGTTGATTGAGGATTGATTTTATAAAGCATTGCAATTAATGTGACTGAAAGCGTGCACAAAATAACGATCACTAGACGTCGATCAAAGTTATCTGAGATCCAGCCCACTGGCCATTGAGCAACCGCCCCCATAGCAATGAACACACTCATAAAGATTGCCGTTTGAGAAATACTCATACCTGCATTAGCTGCATACACTGCTCCCATACCGAGAACCACACCTGAAACTATTGAAGTTAGTGTAATACTCACCACACCCGTATGAGCAGTTTTAAACAACTCTGAAATACTCATACTTTCACTTTCTTCTTCTAAAGGAGCCGTTACCCGAGTAACCAATAGCGGTATTAACGCTACAGATAACAAAATCGAAGAGAGCAAAAACAAATTGAAGGTAGTTGGGTCGGCAACCTTAAATAATAATTGTCCTCCTGCTAAACCGCCGTAAGAGACAATCATATATAACGATAGAATTCTTCCACGACTGTCATTATCAGCTCGCGCGTTTAACCAGCTTTCTACAACCACATAAACGCCAGCAAAACTAAACCCGGTTATAAGCCGCATAATTATCCAGGCAATAGGATCGATTAACAGAATTTGCACTAATACCGCTGTTGAAGCTAAAGACGCAAGAGCAGCAAAAACTCTAATATGACCTACTTGTCGAATTAGTTTATTGGTGAGTAAAGACCCAGCTAAAAAACCTAAGTAGTAGGCTGTCATGATCCAACCCGTTGTGCTGGAACTAAACCCTTCGAAATTGGCACGCCAACTGACAAGCGTTCCCTGCAGGCCGTTTCCCAGCATCAAAAATGCCAAACCCAAAAACAAAGGCCATGTGGTTTTTAAAATATTGTTAATCATAGGATCAAGCTTTCAGTAGGAAGCAAACCGTTAAGAAAAAAAGGGGCGCATTCTCGCACCGAAACTGATTAAAACCAACAGAAATATTATAGAAAACGCATCAGCGTAATATTTCAGGATAAAGATGATTTTATGCTAAAAGTGGGGGGGTGTATTATCAATAAAGAGAACAATAATGTTCTCATCCTGACTTGCTTGAACTCTATCAAATTAAAAAACAATAAAGATTAAACTAGATCTATTTCTGGCGCTTGGCATCTATTACATTCTGCAGTTGGGCAATTTTTTCCAGAACATCAAATAGCTGCCCTGTATTTTCTATCTGAATAGAAATATTTAGTAATGAGATCAGTTCTGTATTGCCTCGTTTTGTGTTCATATTCACGACATTAATTTGTTCTTTGGCTAAAACTTGTGCAACGTCACTAATCAAACCAGGTTTATTAAAACCGGTCACTTGAATATCAACGGTATAGGCTGTTGTTTCGGTACCCCAGCTAGCTTCGGCTAATCGTAATGATTTATCTGGACCGAGATTATCTTCATCAATATTGGGACAGTCCGCTCGATGTATAGTGATGCCTCGACCGACAGTGATATAGCCAATAATATTATCACCAGGCACTGGTTTGCAGCAGTTAGCTATTTCTACCAGAAGGTTACTAACACCCTGAATCTGAATGCCGCGATCATTGTGTTCATTTTTAACATTAACTTTACGAAATTTAACTTCTTCTTTTTTGGGTACTTCCAAAGAATCTGTTAACTGGGCAACACTTATATCTCCACGACCTAAGGCAATCAGAAACTCTTTTTTTGACTGCTGACCGAATCGCTTCATCAATGGCTCAAGATCTATCTTCTTAAGATTTAAACGATGTTTTTCCTGCTCAATAACATCCTTTCCATCTTGCAAGTTTTTTCCGTGATCTTGCTGTCTAAACCAATGTCTAATTTTAGTGCGAGAACTGGGTGAGCCGACATATCCCAAAGTCGGATTCAGCCATTTTCTGCTGGGCTGCTCGACTTTTTTAGTGATTATTTCTACTTGATCGCCATTGTTCAGCTTATGATCCAATGTAACTATCACGCCATTTACTTTCGCACCATTGCACCGATGTCCGACGCTTGTATGAATAGCGTAAGCGAAATCTAGCGGTGTTGAGCCTTTTGATAATTCTACAATGTCGCCTTGTGGTGTCAGCACGAATACCCGATCAGGGAATATCTCTGCCCTAAAATCTTCGAGTAATTCAGCATCGTCATCATCGCTATCTAACAATCGTCTTAACGAACCAACCACTCTTTCCATTGCCGCATCCTGAGCTCCACCTTCTTTATATCGCCAATGCGCAGCAACCCCCAATTCGGCGAAAACGTGCATGTCTAGTGTGCGAATCTGAATTTCAACGTATCTTCCATTCGGACCAATTACGACCGTATGTAATGATTGATAGCCATTAGGTTTTTTATTTGCAATATAATCATCTAGCTCTGCAGGAACGTGCTTCCATTTTTCATGAACCACTCCTAGTGCGGTATAACAGGCTTTAACATCGCTTACTATGACTCTAACAGCACGTAAATCGTAGAGCTGATCAATAGAAAGCTCCTTACGCTGCATTTTCTTCCAGATGCTGTAGATGTGTTTAGGACGGCCGTAGACTTCAGCTTCGATATCCATATCTTCTAATAGCTGACGCAAATTAAAGATAAACGCTTCAAGATAAGCTTCGCGCTCTAGCCGTTTGGAATCTAATGATTTAGCAATTTTCTTATAGGCGATCGGTTCGAGATAACGGAAAGCCAGGTCTTCCATTTCCCATTTAAGCTGACTGACACCCAGACGATTTGCCAACGGTGCAAAGATGTCCATCGTTTCTTGAGCAACTTCACGTTTGTCGTAAAGTTCAGCGTCCGCCAGTAATCGTAAATACTGTAAACGCCAGCCTAGATAAATAAGGACTGCGCGCACATCATCAACCATAGCCAAAAGCATTCGCCTGAGACGTTCAGCTTGCTCAGGAATGACGGTTTCATTTTCGCTTTGGGGTTTGAAATTATGTAACCAGCGCATATTTTTAACCAACAATGCGATAGTACTACTAAATTTTTCAGCAATTTCTTCGACAGAGTAAGTATCGCTTAAACGTATGTCACTCAGGACTGCGGCAATCAGAGTAACTTGATCAACTTGTAGGTTGCGTAAGATATCTGCAACATCAAGACTCAGAGGCATATGCTTATCTCGATCAAACTCTGCGACACTAAGTATCAGATCAATCGCTTCAATCAGAAGTTGTTGATCCTCCTCGCTGTCATTGATGGATAACCGGTTTATCCATTCTTCTCGATTTCGTGCACTGGTATCACTTAACTGACTATGTTGCATTAACCCCAAACCCCTTGTTATGTCAATATAGAACTGGAAGTACACCCCCCTACTTTGAGGGCTTTTTTAAATAATTTTTATTATAAAAACTTAACGGAACACATAATCTCATAAATTTATGATTTTGTCTTCTAATTGATGATGATACTGGAACACTGCTGAAGGTGTCTGACCGCCCGGCCACGGCATCAGGGTTGGGTTATACCAGATGGCTTTCATACCAACTTGTTGTGCTCCGATAATATCTCGCTCTGGATCATCGCCGACATACACGGTTTGATGAAAATCATGATCCGACAGTTCCATTGCTTGATGAAAAATATCTTTATGCGGCTTTGATACTCCAGCCTTTTCTGAGGACAATGAAAAGTCGAATAAATGACCAACACCAATTTTATGTACATCAGCATTTCCATTGGTGATGACACCTAAAGAATAGTTTTTAGAAAGCTTCTCTAGCATTTCCAATGCCCCATCATAAAAAATGACTTCATTACGTGCCGTCCAAAACACATCAAACCCCGGGTCAACATAGCTGTGATCATAACCCACTTCATCAGCCAGAGTTTTCATCCAGTTTTTTCGTAAATCGGTTAAATTATGATGACTTTCTGGTCTACTCTTCATATAGCCCATACGATGTTCAACCAAAGCTTCTCCATTGTATTTTTGCGTGATTTTTGGGTAGTACGATTTCAACCATTCGTAGAAGCCCTGCTCTGCTTTTGCGATCACAGGATTGACTTCCCACAAGGTATTATCTAAGTCAAAAGCGATACATTTAATTGTCATGAAATCGAGTCCACTCCCATTGGTATATTACAATCTTTAAGACGAGAAACTATCATACTTAAGGCTTAATTTGCAGGAATGCATCATGGCAAGGCTTTGATTCATTAATCTATCGTTAGCTGATTTATAAACCGATGGGAGTGCACATGAAACGATTCATTATTTCATTAGTATTAATTCTATTTTCGATGCTGCCTTTTGGCGCCTTACAGGCAAGAACCATTGTATTAGTTCATGGATTTATGGCAGATGATATGTCATGGAGGAATGCCGGATTCACTCAGCCTTTATTGGGAGCTGGGTGGAAAGATGGTGGAAGCTATGGATTCGGTCCACAGGGCATGCTTATACCCCGAGGCTTGATGGCACAAGGCGATGTATTCTATGCCGTTAATTTACCATCCAAAGCTAACTTACAAATACAGGAAGGCTATTTAATGCAATATCTTTCTCATTTGTATACTTACCGCTTAGAACCTATAACTTTAGTCGGACATTCAGCAGGTGGTTTAGTCGCGAGACTTTACGTACTAGACCCACAACGTCAGCAAGCAGTAAATGCACTGGTAACGATTGCCTCACCGCATTTAGGTACACCCACGGCTAATGTTGCTCACATAGCCGGTAATTCACCCATTGGGATGATGGCAAGCATGGCAGGCGTGGATGAATTACAAGATTCACGCGGTTTATTTTCCGACCTTAAAGAAGAATCATCGTATAACTTTATTTACTGGATGAATCATCAGTACCATCCAGACATTCACTATGCCTCTATTATTCGCAAAAACGACGTGATCACCAAACCAGGTAAATTCGATTTCATCGTTCCCCCTTTTAGTCAGGATATGAATAATATCTGGGCATTAAAAAACCGTTCTGGTATTGCATTGAGCACTGATAATCACTCTTTAAACGGTAAAGATGGATTAATTTTGCTAGAAATTCTTAAGTATTTACCTAAAAAGGTAATTAAACAATAAAGCACAAAGTGTTGACTACAAGTTTCATCTTGTTGATTTTAATAGAAAACCCAGATGATCCCTCATTCTTCAATAGCTAAATTTAAATTCCCCAATAGTGATTTTTATTGTAAACTGTTCGCTCTCCACAAATACCACCCGAGGAGAATGGTTGCAGTAGTGTTTTCTTGGAGGATGACACTGCTTGGAATCTTATGATCTCAAGTTGTAACCGCATTCAACCCCGAGTCTATCTCGGGGTTTTTAATGAACAATAAAAATAAGTTTATTTAAATATATTTATTAAGATTTTCGAACCAATTCTGTGTGGGATTCACTAACCGTACGATTTTATTACACAATCAATTTTTTTATTATTATCAATTAATTAATTAATTAAGGAAGATATACATGGGAATGCTCAAAGAATTTAAAGAATTTGCACTTACTGGTAATTTAATAGATATGGCTACTGGTATTATTATCGGTGTGGCATCAGGCAAGCTAATTTCATCGCTAGTAAGCGACGTAATTATGCCTCCAATAGGAGTAGCATTAGGTGGGGTAAACTTCTCTGATCTGGGTATGAAACTAGCTGAAACAGGTGGTGGTGACAAAGGTCTCGACCCAATCATGCTCAAGTACGGCGCATTCATTCAAAGTTTTATCGACTTCCTGATCATTATGGCCGTTGTATTTATTATAATTAAAGTTGCTACACGCAACAAAGAACCGGAGCCAGAAGCTGGTCCATCTCAAGAAGACCTACTTACTGAGATCCGTGACGCTTTACAAAAGAAGTAAATATTTAGGCTAATTTTAGGAAGTAACAAGTAATATTACTTTTTAAAAAACGGCTTATAAGTAGGGGGGTGTATTTAACAATACATCCCCCTTTTTTTATCTTCAGTTTATGTTTCTATTGATTTGACTAGTTTAGTTCAAACGACAACCAGCACCGCTAAAACTACCTGTCGTTTGCTGCTGGCCATTTATCCAGGCTCCTGATGTGAAGGCTAGACTATCCTCATCGATAAACCCTGTAATTTCATCACCAGCGACAGAGTTTGCTGTTAATTTATTGTTTACGATATTTCCACTTAATGTAGTTTCTTTTTTGGTGCTGACACTATAGCTTATACCAGTAACATTATTTCCCTGATTTACATCGAAAGTGTATACGCCTTTATCACCACCAATAAAAGTAGCCGTGTAACGATAAACTGCGTTACCCGCACCACCTAGGCGATTTCCTGAGAATGAGCCTTTTTGTGTTGCATCTGCACTATTTTCCCAAGTACCTGATAGCGATTCTGTAGAATCAAGTTTCCCTGCAAAAGTTTTCGCTGAATCTTCACCACTAACAAACTCCAAACCCATGTCATAATCCAAAGCCGTTGTATTCTTAATCTCTACAGATACCTGGTTATCGGGGTTATATGAAGAGCCATTTACCTCACCAGTTACAGGGTTAACAACAAGTGCCACTGTACCGGACTCCGTACCAGTATAAGAACCTACATATGCACCAGCATTGGCACACAGTAAGGTCGTTTTTAAGTGTGTTGCTGCAGCCAAAGCATCTGGTAGTTCATGCTCTACCCCATCCCCAACAGAAGCGGAAGTTACGATGTTATTCACATTTTGCGTAGGAAAACCAACAGCTGCAAAATCCACAGCTTCCCAGCTTTCTGCTTTGGCTTGAACTTTTTGAGAGATTACGATGCCATTACCTGGTGTATTGTCTTTATCTAGCATCATCAGGAAACGTACTTTGTTGATAACTTCGGCTGATGCCAAGGTGCCATCAGTAACAAGATCGACAGGTGTCATTACAGCTTTACCTGCTCCAGAACCAAGCTCTACTTTACCTATTGAGAAAGCAACATCCCCACCTTCTTCATAAAAAAAGCCACCCACGGCATCAGTTACACCCGTTTGCCCTCCCGAAACGTAGGACAAGCCAGTTACATTGCTATCTTTAAAAACGCCATTCTTTTTTACAACAGAAGAAGAACTTCCTCCACCGCCACCACAGGCAGTTAGCCCTAATAGAGAAACTGTGGTTAACGTTATTAACCTAATATTCTTAAACATATTTATCCCCATAAATATTTATAATAAACCCGAGTGGATTCTAACATAAGCTATCCCATTAGACACAATTTAGGCAATACCTTCAGAAATAGTTTCAACCACGCTTATTTTCTAAGAGAGAGTTTGCAGGTTAATTGTGACAGATTGTTGTGACACCCATACATTGATTTGTTAAATTAGCTGGATGACTCAAACCCCCACCCAGTCTGCACCGAAAAGTACGCAGAAACACACCCCAATGATACAGCAATTTTTGCGCATCAAAGCTGAAAACCCGGATTTACTGTTGTTTTATCGCATGGGTGATTTTTATGAGTTATTTTTTGATGATGCCAAAAAAGCAGCGCAACTGTTAAACATTACACTTACGGCTCGCGGAAAGTCAGATGGTGAACCAATCCCCATGGCTGGTATTCCTTACCATGCTGCTGAACAATATTTACCGCGTCTATTAAAACAGGGTATTTCGGTAGGTATTTGCGAGCAGATCGGCGACCCTGCCAAATCCAAAGGCCCGGTAGAAAGAAAGGTTGTACGTATTCTCACTCCGGGAACTGTCACCGATGACTTTTTACTGGAAGAGCGCAGAGATAATTTATTGCTTGCCATTTCAGAACTAAAAACTCAGCGCAACAATAGCTTTGGTTTAGCCTGTATTGATTTGAGCAATGGCCGGTTTATCGTTCAGCATGTTGATAGTGCCGAAGCCTTACACAACGAAGTAGAACGATTACATCCGGCTGAAATTTTAATCAATGAAGACACCGAAATTAGACTTTCAGATCAATACTCAATTACCAAAAGAGCACCCTGGCACTTTGACGAGGAAAACGCTAGAAACCTGATACAAAAGCAACTCGGCACTAAAGATTTATCTGGTTTTGGCTGCGATGATATGCCCATTGCGATTACTGCAGCTGGTGTATTACTCCAATATGTTAATGAGACTCAACGTACAGCACTCCCACACATTAACAGCTTACAAGTTGAAAGCAGCGATGATGGTATTATTTTAGATGCCGCTAGTCGACGTAATCTAGAGCTTGAACATAGCCTTATGGGCGACCATAAAAATACTTTGATTTCGGTGTTGGATAAAACGGCCACCAGTATGGGTGGGCGCTTATTAAGCCGCTGGCTAAATAAACCACTGCGTGATCAAAGTGTATTGAGAAACCGCCATCAGGCTATCGATAGTTTTATACAGCAGTACCATTATGAAAATCTGCATGGCGTATTGCGCCAGATTGGTGATATAGAACGCATTATATCCCGAATTGCATTGGCTACAGCAAGACCTCGAGATTTATCGACTTTAAGAGACTCACTGAAAGTTGTCCCCGAATTAAACAGTATACTAAAACAGTTAGACAATCCTCTCATTGAAGCGCTTAGAACAGGCATTGATGATCACCAACAATTAGTTTCGCTTCTCGATTCTGCCATCATAGAAAACCCTCCTGTTTTAATTCGTGATGGTGGCGTGATTGCTGAGGGATTTGATGAAGAACTCGATGATCTGCGTAACCTGAGTAAAAACTCAGACCAGTACTTATTAGATCTAGAAACGCGTGAAAAAGCCAGAACCGGCATTGCTAGTTTAAAGGTAGCCTACAACCGCGTGCATGGATTTTATATTGAAATTCCGCGTTCACACACTGATGAAATTCCACCAGAATATATCCGCCGCCAAACGCTGAAAATGGCAGAACGATTTATTCTTCCTGAATTAAAGGAATTTGAAGACAAGGTACTATCCGCTAGAGAGCGTTCGCTATCACGGGAAAAAGCACTCTATGAAACGCTACTTAAAGATCTGGCTATTTACACCTTATCGCTTCGAGAGACTGCTCAAAATATTGCCGAAGTCGATGTTCTCAGTAACTTTGCCGAGCGCGCAGTACTATTAAACTATGCAAAACCCGAACTCAACGAAGCCCCAGGAATCAATATCGTTGCTGGTCGCCACCCAGTGGTTGAAATCACGCTGGATGACCCATTTGTACCCAATGACTTAAACATGGATGATCAGCGTCGCATGTTGATGATTACCGGGCCCAATATGGGCGGTAAATCAACGTATATGCGCCAAATCACCTTAATCGTTTTGATGGCGCATATTGGTAGTTATGTACCCGCTGAATCTGCAATGATTGGCCCTATAGATAGAATATTTACCCGGATCGGAGCGCACGATGATTTAAGCACGGGCCGTTCTACATTTATGGTAGAGATGACCGAAGCGGCTAATATCCTGAATAACGCAACGGCTAACTCACTGGTACTGATGGATGAAATTGGACGTGGCACCAGCACTTTCGATGGTTTGTCACTGGCTTGGTCCTTTGCTGAATTTCTGGCTAAACAGAAACAGGCATTCACATTATTTGCCACACACTATTTTGAACTCACCGCATTGCCAGAAATAATAAGTACAATCGCCAATGTACACATTAATGCCGTTGAGCATGGCGATAAAATTGTATTTTTACACAGTGTAAAAGATGGCCCAGCAAATCAAAGTTATGGACTGCAGGTAGCTCAGCTCGCTGGTGTACCTAAAGGAGTGATAGCGCAAGCACGAAAAAAACTGCATCAGCTTGAACAAGATGCAAGACAAAAGCCGCAACAAGGACAAACCCTGTCTTTGAATCTAGGTTTCGCTGATGAAGATCCAATAGACGATGATTATTTTGCTATCGAAGATGAGTCAGCTGCAGAGATAAAAAACACCCTTATCGATATCGACCCAGATGATTTAACACCGAAACAAGCTTTGGATAAACTTTATCAGTTGAAAAAGCTATTAAAAGACTAGCCAATAAAAAAAGTGCAGTTCTGATGAGCCTGTCGAATCACCCCCCTACTTTTGACACATTTTTTTCGCCCTTCGGGTCGGCATCGCAGTGCTCCTTCGTTGTCTCGACTAAGCCTCGGCTGAGGGTTTTTCTGTATTAACAACATATACTATAGGTTAGCTCAGCGCCCTGTAAATGGAAATACACGCATCGGAGTAGCCATGGTATCGATATCCTGGGTCATAAAACTCATATTGTCTGACATCCTGCCAACACCAATCGTCATGGTATTAACGTCTTGCCGCATGCCAGTGATATTCACATCTATCCTGTGAATGCTTTTATCCATTTGCGCCAGGATTTTGCGTACAGTAGTGATATTGGAACTCATACTGCTAACGCTTTGATCAAGCTTTGAAATATCCTGTTGCATAAAAGTGACGGAGTTATTCAGCAAGTTCATGTCCTCTCTTACACCAGAGAAGTCATCTCGAATGGATGAAACATCTGCCGCTACCTGATGAAAATCAGACCTCATCGACTTCATATCACCCGATATATTTGACATATGACTGGTAATGTCTCTCATATTACTGGTAAGCGTCCAGATCAATACAAACATCGCTAAACCTAGTACAACCAAACCTACTAATGTAAAACGAATAAGCTGAGTAGTGCGTCTTGCAATTCGCAAAGACAGCTCTTCTCGCGACTTCATCGCCGCACTAAAGTCTGCCATTCCCAGACGAAACTCTTTTATAAGTATTTCATTATTCTCAAGTTTGTTTTCGGTTGAAGCCATAGGACTTGGATTATAGGTTCTTATTCATCAATATTCATCCAATGATAAACAAATATTCTGAAACACAGCTAAAAGTCCGATACAATCCTGCAGCGTAAGCAGCCAAACTTCATAAAAACATATAATATAACCTAAGATGTCCCGATAGCTCAGTCGGATAGAGCAGCCCCCTCCTAAGGGGCAGGCCGGGGGTTCGAATCCTCCTCGGGACGCCATCTAATAGTTTATATTCAGTACCTTGAAATTTTTATACATTCGACAAATGCCACTTAGACATTACGAGTTAAAACTAAGTTGTTAAATAATAATTTCTTATTTTTTGACCAGTTTTCAAGAATAAGAACTGTCTAGTTACCCAAGGTTCTTCGAGTATAACGGCCATAAATATAAGTCACTTATCCTCATCAGAACTTTTGTGGAGCAACATGATTTAGCGACAGGCCAAGTTTGCTGGTGAAAGAACTCCTTAGCTTTAGGCCCTCATTCTTTTCATGATCGCTGATATTCCCCCAAAGCACAAAAAAATAGACTTTTTTGAGCCCTTCTAGATACAACAAAAAAAAATTACATCGAAAAATTCGATCAATTAATAGTGCAATTTCTTCTTTTTAGCTAACTCAAATTCTGCATACTAATGTGAAGTCAACTTAAAATTATAGAAGTTGAAAACAAGTAACGGTTACAACAATTCAATTCTGATACTAATTGGCGCTCTTGGAAAATATCATGGAACTGGAAATAAGCTGCGACTACACCAATAGAACAAATGTCAAACAGATACTCAAGTATTACTTGAGTAATTTTGATGATCAGGTCTCAAAAATTAGTATAAGTATAGAGAGATTTGGAGGTTCAGAAGGAGATCAATTCAGTGTGTGTCTCAATGTAAATTTAAACAATGGGTCACTTATTGAATTTAATGATATACAAATGAATATACAAAATGCTACGCAGCGCACATTAGATAGATTAGTCCGCCACCTACAATTCCAGAAAAAACGGCAGCATTATCTGAATAAATATTACCTCGAATAAAGTTTATATAATTTATCCAATACTACGTAAATTTCGAAGTGAAAAATAACAAATTCGAATTTTACAACATGATAAATCAAGATATATTTACACCAGTAACACTAGTAATCGAAATAAATTGCGAATGATTATACGCATTCGCCTCAATCAAAACAGGAGAACAATTATCATGAGTTTAAATAATTTATTAAATCAGTTTCTTGGGACCTCAAACGCTGTCAATCAGAAGCAAGGGCAAAATACTGAAGCACAAGAATTGACAGATAAGGTTTCTAATATGGCTAGTAGCATACCCGGTGGACTGGCTAGCGGTGCAGCAGCAGGTGGTGTCATGGCTTTACTCATGGGTAACAAATCTGCACGTAAATATGCAGGCAAAGCGGCTAAATACGGCGGTGCAGCAATGCTGGGTGGGCTAGCACTTAAAGGCTTTCAAAACTGGCAATCTAACAATACGACTTCGACGCAAACAGTTAATGAGAACCCTCAAGACGGAATACATGACAGGAATGATCAGTTAAGCATAGAGGATTATTCTAGAAATAGTCACAACGATGTTGAACAAACTGTGATTGTGAAAGCGATGATTGCAGCAGCCAAAGCAGATGGGCATATTGATGCTCAGGAACAACAACGTATATTTGAGGCTGTTGAAAGAATGGATTTATCTGCTGAAGAAAAAGGCATAGTCTTTGATAGTTTGCAAAAAGAGATTCCTATCCATGAGTTGGTTAATGGTGTTGATAGTGTGGAATTAAAAGCAGAAATTTACCTGGCTTCGTGTCTGGTATTAGACATAGATGAGCCCTCTGAGCGTAAACATCTGGATGAATTAGGCATGGCACTCTCTCTCCCCAAAGAATTGCTGCAACAAATTGAGTGGCAAGCACAAGAGGCCTATACAAACGCAGCTTAAATCAGTTTTACCCCTCGTTCACCTTATTGCACGGGTTCTAATTAACCCGTGCTTTTTTATTTCTACAATAATAACTCCACTAATTTAATCCTCTCTAAGTTCTCCGGTTTTTACAGTTCTATTTAATGAAAACCTTACCTTACTTCTATACCCGCATACCTGAAAACTACTTTTCATCAACTTAGATCATAGAGCCAAAACTCTATACTTCGTATTTTTCGAAGTATTTATCGTATAAATTCGAATTTTACGGAATTAATAATTTAACTATTATCTAATTACGAATAGTTCGAAAAAAACTGATTAATCCAAACATGCGGAAAATAAAACCGAAGATGAAAAACAACGCAATAATATTTTTTAACGCTTTAGCCACTAGAGACAGATTACAAAATATGACTGATAGGTTTGTATCAACACATAGATTTATGTTGTCTCACCCAACGTGTTTTTTTACTAAGTGACGCTATGAGAAACTTGTTGATCCTTATAAAGTCGATATTCATTTTAGTTGTAATCTGGCTATTGTTGACAGCCGGAAACCTCGCCTCCTGGGTTATTGGTATACCGTTTATTGCGCTTGCAATACGATTACAGCCAAAAGCGCTGACTAAAGATTCCAAAAAAAGTCCATTTATAAACGTGGTTGGCCTAGTTCAGTTTTTCTACTTTTTCATCGTTGAATCACTTCGAGGTGGTGTGGATGTCAGTCGTCGGGTACTAGGGAAAAAGTTGCAAATTAATCCTGTTTTTTATGATTATTCAATGCAACTAGAGTTACCACAGGCGCAACAGCTCTTCATAAGCAGTATTAGTTTATTACCTGGGACATTATGTTCAAACCAGGAGAAAAATCAATTGCTTATACATACTCTAGATCAGAGCACAGATACTACACAAGGTATAAAAAAACTAGAAAGAACCATAGGTAAAATATTTGGAGAAGCCTTTTAATGCCTACTGAACCATTAAATTCACTATTGATGCTTGTCTTGCTGATTGCATTAAACCTGTTGATGCTAAGCCTTCTCTTAGGTCTAGTGCGTGTATGGATGGGACCCACTACAGAAGATCGCTTTAGTGCCATTTTACTCCTTGGCACAGGTGGCGTAGCGATACTTTTCATTCTGGCAATTTTGTTGCAAGTAACCGCTCTTTATGATGTCGCTCTGGTGCTGGCATTGTTGGCAGTTGTTGGTAGCGTCGCACTAACACAAAGCGAGGAATCTCATGATTGAAATCTTGGCTGTTCTTTCAATTTTTGCAGGCTTGTTGTTCTTCCTCTCTGGCAGTATTGGCCTATTGAGGTTACCCGATATATTTTCACGACTGCACGCCTTGGCAAAAGCAGACAATGTTGGCCTGGCATTGGTTGCACTGGGGGTGATGATCCTCGAGCCCAATCCTCTCAATAGCATTAAAGTATTCTTGATCTGGTTATTAGTTATGGCTGCCAGTACAGTCTCATCACACCTGATAGCCAGGCATGCACTCAGAGAGAAAAATCACGATGAATGAAATATTGTGGACTTTTTTTGATATCACTCTGGTCATATTACTACTGGTATTAGCTTGGTTAACCTGTGCAGCACAAAATGTAGTACGCGCAATTACCTTATTTATTGCGCTGGGATTACTGCTGGCAATCATCTGGGCACGCTTAAATGCTCCCGATTTAGCACTTGCTGAAGCGGTGATCGGCGCTGGAATATCCGGTGCTTTGTTATTGAGTGCCATTAAAGATTACCCTGCAACATCTACTCAAAACCAGCACTCTGTTTCAGTTAAATGGCTCATCAACGGAATGACTTTGGCGTTGAGCATAATCATGATATGGGCTATTTGGCACGCCTTAAAAATGAGTGATGGCGTGCGCTTATCCGAGCTAGTTACGTCAAACGTTCCTGACAGCGGAGTTAGCAATCCTGTCACGGCAGTATTATTAAATTTCAGGGCTTACGATACCCTGCTTGAATTGGCAGTAGTTTTGACGGCTGTTCTATCCATTCTAATGCTCAATAAAAAACGTCAGGTTGTTGCAAGCGATAGCCCCCTTCTACAAAGCATGACACGCTGGCTAGTTCCACTGCTTGTTGTGACTGCGGGATACCTTCTATGGGTAGGCGCTGATGCGCCAGGAGGTGCTTTTCAGGCTGGTGCCATGCTTGCTGCAGCCATCATTCTACTCCACATGACCAATCCATCACTACATCAAGGGTTCAAACTTTATCTGCTTAGGATTTTACTGGTGGCAGGCATTTTTACCTTTGTCATTGTAGGTATAGGGATGATGTTCCTGAACGATGATTTCCTTGCATTTAACCCAAATACTGCGGGTGTACTGATATTGGTAATCGAGGCAGCAGCCACCGTATCCATTGCGACTGCTCTTAGCCTCGCCTATATGGGAGGCAGACCCGATGGTTGGGAATCAAACAGTAATTCAAATAATGCCAAGTTATCGGAGATGAACACACATGATTAGTCAGCAATTACTATTTTCTTTAGGTGGTATCGGCTTATTTGCAATTGGCTTACGCGCGACGCTGCTTCATCAAATGCTAATAACAAGACTGTTGGCACTCAATGTTTGTGGTGCCGGAGTATTTCTAATATTTATTGCTATTAGTTACCGCGGTACTTTACAGGCTGCAGATTCTATTCCACACGCACTAGTGCTTACCGGTATTGTTGTGGCGGTGAGTGCAACAGCAATGGCTCTGGCCTTAGGCAGAAGGTTAAAGGATCTTAGCGATGATGAATGACGCCATTGTCTGGGTAATTTTGATCCCGCTTCTCGGCAGTTTAATTAGTCTGGCTTGGTTACGCTATGCCAGCTTGATCGCTATCAGCAGCAATCTGTTAGCACTCGCAGCAAGTATCATTCTAGTAGCCCAAATTCACGAATCTGGCCCCTTGCAACACCAACTGGGAAGCTGGCAATCTGGGCTTGGTATTGCCTTGCGCGCAGATGCGCTGTCATCAATTCTATTAGTGATGAGCAATCTGGTAGTCACTGCAGCCAGTTTTTATGCCAGCGCTTATTTTGTTGATTCTGTAAAACAGGCACGCTTCTGGCCACTCTGGCTGATGCTTGTAGTCGCACTAAATGCTTTGATTATTGTCAGGTGATTTATTTAATCTCTATGTCACCCTGGAACTATTGGGACTCTCAGCGATTGGATTAACAGCGCTGAGTGACAATCGGGCGGCACTGCAGGCAGCCATCCGTTACCTGAGTATCGGACTGCTTGGGTCGCTGGTATTTCTGGCGGGTGTAGCTCTGATCTATACCGGACACGGCACTCTAGACTTGGCGGCTCTCTCAAACAAAATTCAGGGAGACCCTCTCAGCAGGGTAGCATTTGTGCTAATGACAGCGGGCCTATTGATCAAGTCTGCACTTTTTCCGCTGCATTTCTGGTTACCTGCGAGCCCACGCCAGTGCACCAGCACCAGTGAGCGCAGCACTGTCGGCCCTTGTAGTAAAGGTTGCCGTGTATATTTTAATAAGGTTGTGGGTTGATGTTTTTGATCTTGCACTAACAACAAGCTCTGCAATATTCCTTGGCATACTCGGAGCCCTTGCGGTTTTATGGGGATCATGGCAAGCCTTACAGGCACAACGTTTAAAACTGATGGCAGCCTATTCAACCGTGGCTCAAATCGGCTACTTGTTTATTTTCCTACCTCTCATAGTTTATCTGCCCCAGGGGCCAGCGAAGGATGCCGCATTTACTGGTTTATTACTGATGGCAATCACGCATGGCTTTGCCAAGAGTGCATTTTTCTTAAGCGCCGGTGTAATACAACAATATTGCGGACATGACCGTATTGCTGATCTGGGCGGAACCGCCAGAGCATTACCCCTGACGATATTCGTTATCGCCCTATCAGGTGTCGCACTGATTGGTTTACCACCAAGTGGCAGCTTTATTGGTAAGTGGCAATTAATTTCCAGCAGTCTAGAAACAGGTCAATGGTGGTGGCTGCCTGTAATAGCGATTGGTTCTGTCCTGGCGACTGCTTATGTGTTTCGAATTTTAGGCCACGCCTTTGGCCCAGGTGAAAGTATCGGACGTTTGATGAACTGGGGTCGTGAAGAGCTACCTGCATTTTTATTAGCGATAATAGCCACTCTGGTATTGGGTCTTGGTTCAGCCGGATTGTGGGATTTTATCAATCAGAACAGTGTTTTTTTGGGGAAATAATATGGATATTTTTAGCCACATAACACTGCTGATACTTCTAAGTTCACTCCTGCCCGGACTGGTGATTTTTCTGGTAAAAGAAGACAACCATATTTTGCGGACCACACTTAACATGGCTGGTGCCTTTGCCAAGCTTGGTTTTGTGGCAATTTTGATTTGGGGAGTTTTTCACGAAAAGGTAAAAGAGATGCGCTGGGAAATTGCTCCTGGCCTAGATCTGGTTTTGCATGCGGATGCATTGTCAGTCCTGTTTGTAACACTCTCAACAATTCTATGGCTGGTTACTACAATCTATGCGATCGGTTACCTTGAGCATTCGCCACATCGCAGCCGTTTTTTTGGATTTTTCAGCTTATGTGTTACGGCTACAGTAGGGCTAGCATTGGCCGGAAATCTGTTTACCTTTGTCATTTTCTACGAGTTATTAACACTTGCAACATACCCATTGGTGGCTCACAAAGGCACACCGGAGGCGGTGCGAGGTGCTCGCATTTATCTGACCTATACGCTAGGCGGCGGTGTACTGTTACTGATAGGGGTGATCTGGTTACACACTATCGCGGGACCAATCGATTTCCAGGAAGGCGGTGTCTTAGAGCAGTTATCCCTTGACCCTTGGGCATTACGCTGGATATTCCTGTTGATGATCATTGGCCTGGGAGTCAAAGCAGCACTGTTCCCACTGCATGGATGGTTGCCACAGGCCATGGTAGCCCCGGCACCAGTGAGCGCACTGTTACATGCGGTAGCAGTGGTGAAGGCAGGTGCTTTTGGCATTGTCCGCGTGGTCTATGATGTTTTTGGTGTCGAGTATGCAGACTTATTAGGGCTACTTCCGTTCCTTGGAGCCATTGCGGCCTTCACCATTATCTATGGTTCAGTGAAAGCCCTCTCGCAGGATCATTTAAAACGTCGTTTAGCCTATTCAACCATTAGCCAGGTCTCTTATATTGCCTTAGGTACAGCGATATTAGGTCCCTTGGCAACTATCGGTGGCATTGTGCATCTGGTGCATCAAGGTGTGATGAAAATCACACTGTTCTTCGCCGCCGGAAATTATGCTGAAAACCTGGGCGTTCATCATGTTAGCCAGATGGACGGTGTTGGCAAACGTATGCCAGCTACGACACTGGCATTTTCAATTGCGGCCCTGGGAATGATTGGCATACCACCGATCGCGGGGTTTGTCAGCAAATGGTATCTCGGTCTGGGTGCTTTAGAAGGTAACGCTGGTTTCTGGGTCATTCCTGTACTGGTCGCCAGTAGCCTGTTAAACGCAGCTTACTTTTTACCAATCCTATATCGTGCCTGGTTCAAGCCAGCGCCTCAAAAATGGCCTGCAGAATCATCTCATTCAGGTCGCTGGGAAATGCCCGGCGCATTAATGTGGCCACCGGTTATTACCGCAGCGTTTGCGCTAATTTTTGGTTTATTCGCCGCGGCGCCATTCAGCCCGCTTGATTGGGCTGCCTTAATAGCAGAAAGGGAGTACTAGAGATGGTGATGGATTATTTACTTATCACAGTTCCTGTATTGCCTTTATTACTGGCCATTTTGATACCCCTTGCGAACCGCTTTTGTGTTGCCCTGGTAGCGGCTCCTGTGTTTGCGCTTGTGTCAGCCCTGGTGATTCCAGTCAATACAAGTGTGCATTTGTCATGGGTATTAACTGGCCTCCATTGGCAACTTGATGCAATTAGCAAAACTTTCCTGATATTTAGTGCATTGATCTGGTTGGTTGCCAGTCTATATGTGATCTTTGAACGCGAAGGTCCGTTAAAACGATGTCATATATCGAAGATTATTTTTGCTCGCGTTGGCAGGTAATCTGCTGTTGATCGTCGCAGCCGATATGATTAGTTTTTATCTCGGTTTTGCGATGATGGGGCTATCTGCTTATGGTCTGATTCTAAAGCCTTCACAAGCTGCGCGCCGGGCAGCGAGAGTTTACTTGAGCTTTACCCTGGTAGGCGAGCTGTCTTTGTTTATTGCCATGTTGTTACTCTTTAACAGCAGTGGATCAATGTTATTTGTCGATCTACAGAATCAGGCGATACCCGACCTTGCGGTGGCGCTTTTACTCCTTGGTTTTGGAATCAAGCTTGCCCTACCCGGTTTACACCCATGGTTACCACTCACCTATACCGCTGCGCCTTTGATTAGTGTAGCGATACTCAGTGGACCGATGATGAAAGCTGGATTGCTGGGCTGGATACGTTTTTTACCAGCAGGTGCTGATAACCTGCAAACCTGGGGGGAGGTATTAATCTGGGTAGGTATTTTTGGAGTACTGCTTGGTTCTAGCCTGGCATTAATGCAATATCGTGCCCGCGCCATCCTGGCCTACTCAAGCATCGCAAAAATGGGGCTAGTGACTAGTGTATTTGGATATTCACTGGCTCACCCTGAGCAGTCAAAACTTGTCATTGGCGCACTTGTACTATTTGCAATGCACCATCTTTTGGTTAAATCATCCCTGTTCATTGGCCTTCATAATTACCGCACGCAACAAGGGAATCCCTGGATTTTTTATGGATTGGTGCTTTTATCATTAAGTCTGATTGGTCTTCCGTTCACTGGAGGCTCTGGTGCAAAGTCTGCATTGGATTTAGCGACTAATGGCGATCTTAGTCTGCTATTACTTCTATCTGGATTTGCCACTGCCTTGATGATGCTGCATTTTGTGAGGATCCTTAGAAAGCCAGCAGCAAACCACTTATATTCAGGCGGACGAGTCTCTACTGAAGGAATGCCAAATCTTGCATGGTGGCTGCTGTTGCCAATCGCTGTGTTTGGCCCCTTTATGCCAAACACAATTCAATTTGATCAGAAAAGTTTGCTTATCGCAGGTTTAGCAGTTGCTTTGTTTATATATATCTACAAAAACTGGTCAAGACCAACAACGCAGGCAGCAATTCTGCAACCCGGTGATATTTACCATCTTTTTAGACATGTGCGTTTGTTGAATCCTGTTCAGATAAAAAATGGTAGCCATGTTTTACAGACAATTTAAGGGACTGAAACCCACTATAGCTAAGACTTCGAGCGACCTATCTCTGAGTATGCCGGGATTACTATGGTTTGCGGTATTGGCATTACTCATGCTCAGCATACTGATAACTTAATAAACTATTGCAAAGGAGCAAATCCATGAAACATTTTAAGAATATTTTATTTTTTGCCGATGGGCAGGATGACTTAAATCAAGCATTAAAAAAAGCGGCTAAGTTAGCTGAATCTAACAATGCACGTTTAACTTTAGTAGATGCAATTGAAACTGTTGAAACACCGGATGAGGTCATGACTAAATTTGGTTTTGAATTGAACGATTTACTCAAAAAGCACCGTAATGAAGCTTTATTAAAGCTGTCTAAGCTCATTGAAAATCTTGAAAATCCAATTGATACCAAAGTTTTAATTGGGCTACCTTTTTTGGAAGTCATAAAATTCGTTCAAAGAGGTGGTTACGATCTTCTAATTAAAATGGCCCATCCACCCGCAGGTATTACTGATAAAATTTTTGGAAGTTTAGATCTTCATCTTCTAAGAAAGTGTCCCTGCCCAGTACTCATCGATCGTCCCAGTTCAACCGCAAGTTTCAAACGCATACTAGCTGCAGTTGATGCAGATTCTTCTCTTAAAGATGGTTGTGACAAGCTCATAATGCAGTTAGCCACCTCTTTAAGTGAACGTGAAAATGCTCAACTTGATATAATACATGCTTGGCAACTAGCCGGTGAATCCATGTTAAGCAGTGGACGTTCCAGACTATCAGCAGCGGAATTGCAAATTTTGCTCAAATCTGAAGAGAATAAGACAATAAAAAAATTAGAGGGATTGTTGCATCCATATGACATCAATACAGATGACAAAAATGTCCATGTGGTAAAAGGTCTAGCAGCAGTCAATCAATCAATCAATCATATAGCCAAACAAAAAAATCTGACATCATTGTCATGCGAACGGTTGGTCGGATCGGTATCCCAGGTCTTTTAATTGGAAATACAGCAGAAGAGGTATTTCAAACAACAAATTGTTCAGTGCTTGCAGTCAAACCCGAAGGCTTTCAGTCCCCAGTGGAACTTTGATAACCAGTTTAAAGGAAACCATACAATCAATGCAAAATTTAAAAATAAACCTCAAGCACCTGCGTTATTTTTGGGCAGTAGCTAGTTATGGCTCTATCACTAAAGCATCAGAAGAATTACACCTGACACCTCAGACGATTAGTGGACAGTTACGTGACCTGGAAGAAAATATGGGTGAAAAACTCTTTAGCCGTCAAGGTCGTAACCTAGTATTGACTGAAACAGGACGCATGGTTTTTTCTTATGCCGATGAAATGTTTCAGCTTGGTCTAGAGTTGCAAGATGTACTGGATGGCCAAACAGTTGGGGTTAAAGTTACAATTAAAGTTGGTGTGGCTATGATTGTTCCTAAACTATTAGCCTATCGCGTACTGGCACCTGCCCTTGATATGAGTGAGTCCACGAATCTGATTTGTCACGAAGCGCCGTTGGTGGATTTACTTGCTGACATGTCAGTACATAAATTGGATGCTGTTTTATCTGACAGCCCTATCAGTCCATCCTTGAATATCCGTGCTTATAATCATTCACTCGGTGGCTCAGGCATCACTTTTTTTGCAACACCGAAACATGCAAAGAAGCTGGAAAAAGACTTTCCAAAAAACCTTCATGATTTTCCATTTTTAATGCCTAGTAAAAATACCAGCCTGCGTAACAAACTGGAAAACTGGTTTGAGCAACAACAAATTAAACCGCAAGTTGTCGCTGAATTTGAAGATCGAGCCTTGATGAAGGCATTCGGTGAAAGAGGTACTGGCGTATTTACTTCACCGCAAACCATGGAGGAGGATGTGCTGGAAAAGTATGGTGTTCGAGTAATAGGTCATACCGATGAAATTCAGGAAAATTTCTATTTAATATCTCCAGAAAGACGTATTAGAAATCCAGCGGTTACAGCAATCACTGAAGCAGCGCGGGAAAACTTATTTTCATAGACTTAGGGACCAATAATTATTTTTGTTATTACCAATTGAGACAATAAATATTATAGAAAAGAGTTTTGTCGTGTTAATTGATTAGCGGGAGTAACAAGGTTGGAAACATATTGAAGAAACTGTATTTGTAAGTAATACGATGACAAACGCCATAATTTAGGGTTTCAAAAACATCCGGAGATGGTTGCTGTAAAAACTACAATTGTACCCATTGCCATGGTTTTAACCCCCAAGGAAAAACCATACAAAAGATTTATCTCAGGCCACTGATTTCAAGCCGCATTGAAGATTATTTGGGACAGCAACATCCATCATTTTTGGATCATCAAGTACCAGACCGTTCATCAAATTGATATAGGCTTGTTTGTCTGCAACCTGCAATCGAGGGTTATGGTATTTTTCTTCACCGATAGAGCTTACTGTCATGCCGTTATAATCATGCGCCGGATAGACGAGGGTTTCATCTGGCAACTTTAATAACTTTTCAAACAGGCTGTCGTACTGTGCCGCCGGATCACCATTTTGAAAGTCCGTTCGACCAGTGCCCCTAATAAGCAGTGTGTCACCGGTAAACACTCGATCCCCCATAAAAAAACTGTACGAATCATTCGTATGCCCGGGTGTATAAAGAATATCCAGATGCAGGTTATCTACGCATAGCTTTTCACCCTCGATGAACTTCACTTCAACACACTCTGCTTTGGTCATATCACCCATTGCAGTTACACAATCGGTACGCTGACGTAATGATCCGAGCGCAGTAACATGATCAGCATGGATGTGACTATCTACAGCCAAAACCAGTTTGAGATCAAGTTCATCGATTAAGCGAACGTACTGATTCTGTATTTTCAAGTACCGGGTCGATGATCAGTGCCTCACCACCGCTTCGCTCGGCCAGCAGGTAAGTAAAAGTATGAAGATTGATGATCAAATAATTGACGAAATATCATGATTAATTTTCCTAAATTATTAAACCGAAGATTTATACCATTGCCTGTTCACGACAGTTACGTTTTTGATTCCAGGGCAATAAAGCGATTAGACGTGCCATTCCGCACCAGTTGGTAATGCCGGCAAAGATCAGCCCTGCTCCGATAAAAGGAATGGCAGCCAAGAAACAGTTCATGTACGGTGAAGCCGAAGATAACTTTCAGCACCAGCAACACCCCGATCGTGATTTGGACCTGACGTTCCAGTGAAATGACATTACCACATCGATTTGTTGGTAACCCCTCATTTTGCCAACCCAGCATACCACCTTCAAGTAAGGTTAAATTGCGATAACCAGCATCAATCAGGAGATCAGCAGCCTGTTGGGCTCTTAGACCCGCGTGACAGGTAAGGTAAATAGGTTGCTCATTGCTTGCATCAGCATGAATTTCATGTTCTGCAAGGGTATCTGCACTCAACTCGTCAAGTGGAATATGTTTGGCTCCTGCAATATGTCCAGAGCCATATTCAGCCATGTTGCGCACGTCGATAAGGGTAATGTTTTTGCCACTATCCAAAATATCATGGAGCTTTTTGGGTGCGATTGTGGCGACTTTGTTATTCATATTTTTCTCCCAAATAAAAAACTATTCATTTAATAATGAGTAAAATATAAGACAGAAATAAATTAAATAAAATTCGAAATATAAACAAGAACACTTCGAAAAAAGCGTAGTTTTAGTTTTATAAAAAAAGAGAGAGAGAAAATATAGATCCTAGATAATAGCCCCAAGATACAACTGGAATCACTGCTTTTTTTAATAAATCAGAAATAAAGGGATGAATTAAGATTCAACTAAAATTTCTGTCGCCTATAATCACCCTAATTGTAATTTTTTAGACTGACACTGACAGAACCTCCACACTTCGAAATTCTTCTAACACAGCTTCTAATTTCTCCACAATCTCGGTGATAGATTAGTTTAAAAAATTTAAATATTTTGAAGGTGTGCAGCACATTGTCCCGCTTTAAATTTGTAAAAGTGCAAGTCCCCAGTGATTGATTTGACAGCCACACATATCCTAACTTGCAAAAACGAACATAAACTTAAGTATAGACCCACTGATTAACAATGATGATTTATCAGTTTTTTGGTTTAGATGCTGACAAGAAGATGAATTAAAAATGAAACATTAATCACTCCTAAGAGGCAGGCCGGGGGTTCGAATCCTCCTCGGGACGCCAATTATCCACCATAGACATAATCAGTGTTTAGTTCTTCAATTCTTGTTGACAGAATCAATTATTAACATAAAATCTCCAACCCCAGCCAAATAAAGTATCAGCAAACTGCAACTTAGTATCAAAACTTAAGGAAACCTTATCAGAATGAAATCAATCGATCTAAGTAACTACGGTATAAAAGAACCATCTGAAATTATCTACAATCCTTCATATGAAATACTGTTTAACGAAGAAACGCGTTCTGATTTAGTCGGTTATGAAAAAGGAGTGGTTACAAATACAGGTGCTGTCGCTGTTGACACAGGTATATTTACCGGCCGTTCTCCTAAAGATAAATACATCGTTCGCGATGATGTAACCAGAGATACTTTCTGGTGGTCTGATCAAGGCAAAAACGACAATAAACCTATAACACCTGAGTTGTGGGAGCATTTTGAAAAACTAGTGGTAGATGAGCTATCCAATAAACGATTATTTGTTGTTGATGCATACTGCGGAGCAAATGAAAGCTCCCGGTTAAGCGTACGCTTCATCACCATGGTTGCCTGGCAGGCGCACTTTGTAAAGAATATGTTTATCCGTCCCACTGATGAAGAGCTTGAGACTTTTGAACCTGACTTCACCGTAATGAATGGCGCGAGTGTTACCAATCCTAATTGGCAAGAACAAGGACTAAATTCTGAAAACTTCGTTGCTTTCAACCTAACCAAGAACATTCAATTAATTGGTGGTACCTGGTACGGCGGCGAAATGAAGAAAGGCTTATTCTCCATCATGAATTACCTTCTTCCACTGAAAGACATAGCATCCATGCATTGTTCTGCAAATATTGGTAAAGACGGCAATTCTGCGATTTTCTTTGGTTTATCAGGCACAGGAAAAACCACACTTTCTACAGATCCGGAACGTGCTTTAATTGGTGATGACGAACACGGCTGGGATGATGATGGTATCTTTAATTTTGAAGGTGGTTGTTACGCTAAAACAATTAGCCTCGATCCAGAACAAGAACCTGAAATTTTTAAAGCAATTCGACGCGACGCATTACTCGAAAACGTGGTAACACACGATGATAATACCATTGATTTTCATGATGGCTCTAAAACGGAAAACACTCGCGTTTCATACCCAATCTATCATATAAAAAACATCGTAAAACCTCACTCAAAAGGCAATGCTGCAACCAAAGTGATCTTTTTATCTGCGGACGCATTCGGGGTACTACCTCCCGTGTCTATATTGACGCCAGAGCAAACTCAGTACCACTTCTTGTCAGGTTTCACAGCGAAACTAGCAGGTACTGAGCGCGGTATTTCAGATCCTACTCCAACTTTTTCTGCCTGTTTTGGTGCGGCATTCTTGTCTTTGCACCCAAGCAAATATGCGTCTACATTAGTAAAGCGTATGGAGCAATCAGGCGCGACTGCTTATATGGTAAACACAGGCTGGAATGGAACAGGTAAACGTATTTCAATCAAAGATACTCGTGCAATTATCAATGCAATTTTAGATGGAAGCATAGATGAACAAGAAACCAAATCGATTCCTTTCTTTGATTTGAAAGTACCCGTACAACTGGACAACGTGAGTACAGGAATTCTTGACCCACGTGATACGTATGCAGATGCTGAAGAATGGAATACTAAAGCCAAAGAGTTAGCCTCGCTATTTATCAAAAATTTCGAGAAATACACCGATA
Organism: uncultured Gammaproteobacteria bacterium; assembly: GCA_963760355.1. Classification (GTDB taxonomy): domain Bacteria; phylum Pseudomonadota; class Gammaproteobacteria; order Thiotrichales; family Thiotrichaceae; genus Cocleimonas. The sequence continues at coordinate 95,063 of CAVXCT010000027.1, forward strand.
TTCCTGAAGGTAAATCATTACTGGTTGCTTCTCCAAATATTGGCTAGTTGCTCGCGAGTCATACTCCACAGAATACATCAAAGCACATCTGACCATGCGAGAGTTTATGGAAATATTGTGTGCTTACTTTGCCGAAAATTTCTAATCAAGCATTCATCATCAATAAGAGACTCAAAATTTTAAAATTATCTTGGTAAGCTACTTTTCATGGTTCGCTAGCTTAAGATATGTTCAAATCTTGTTTGGCTATAGGTGATTAATTTTTGAAATTTTTATCTAAACTATAGTTATCAGACTCGTTCTTAATGCCTTCAAGGAATATATTTAGTTCAAGCACTTCTGAAGCCTTTCCTAGTTTATGATTTATACCGTAGTCTCTTAGTTTAATCTTAAAGGTTGTTTCATAACCACGACGATAACCACCCCATGGGTCATTACCTGCACCGACTTCCTTGATTGTCATGGAGACTTGCCTAGTTACTCCATGAAGGCTGAGGTTACCTGTTAAAACACCTGAAGTTTTATTTATAGGTTTATAGCTAATCGTTCTAAATTTAGCTTCGGGGTATTTTTTAACATTTAAATATTTACTTCCGCGTAAATGACCATCACGCAGAGCATGTGCAGTATTCAGGCTTCTGGTTTTAACGGTTAAACTGGCTTTTGAATTTTCAGGATTTTTCTCATCATAATCAAAACTACCTGCGAATTTATCAAAGCGTCCTGTTAACCAACTGTAACCTAGGTGCTTAATTTTAAAATTAATTGATGCATGTCCACCAACTACATCAATGGTGTATTTTTCCGCCATAATTGGATTAACAGTGAAAACAACCACAAATACAATGAGAAACAATGTTGCTTTAGCTTTGAGCATTCCAAGACTCCTCTGATAAATTATTTTACTTCGCAGCGAAATCAGACAATTTAAACATAGTTTAATTCAATACCTAACGACCACTATTACTTTAGTCTTTTCACATAAATAGAAAACCATTTAGCTTTAGACACAGCTTTCAAAAAATTCAACAATACTATTACGAACTCCAGTTTATTAGACTTAAGTTTAAGCGACAAGATGATTGATAGTTTCTGCTTGGTTTCGTGTACAATTCCAGCCTTTGTTAAATATAAATAGAGCGGATGACCCAGATGGAAATCATTCATGCCGTTATCCTAGGCATCATCGAAGGCATTACCGAATTTTTGCCCATTTCTTCCACAGGGCATTTAATCGTGGGTTCCGAGTTAATGGGATTACCACAGACCGAAGAAAACACCGCCTTCCAGATAATTATTCAGCTATCTGCAATTCTTGCGGTTATTGCCAATTACAAAGATAAATTTCACCCCAAACATTTTGATTTATGGGTGAAGTTACTCATCGCATTTTTACCGCTGGCCATTATTGGTTTTATTTTTAAAGATCAAATCAAAATGCTGTTTTCAGTACAAGTTGTTGCGGTTATGTTTATTGTCGGCGGCATCATATTTTTGGTTATTGAATACTTTCAGAAAAATGCCGTAGCTCAGACATTAGATGTTGAAGACATCACTTATCAGCAGGCAGCCTGGATTGGTGTTGCCCAGGTATTTGCTCTGGTTCCAGGTACCAGTCGTGCGGGTTCTACTATCGTTGGGGCGTTGTTAGTAGGCCTGAGTCGTAAGGCGAGCGCAGAGTTTTCATTCTTACTCGCGTTGCCAGTAATGGCAGCAACAAGTGGCTATGAATTATTGAAAAACTATAAAGACTTCAGTGATTCTAACTTGATGACATTAGCCGTAGGCTTTATTGTTTCATTCATCGTTGCTTACTTGACGATGAAATTATTTATCCGCTTTCTGGAGAGATTTACCTTTGTAGGATTCGGGGTCTATCGCATTATATTTGGCGCATTATTGTTATATTTGATTTATATCGGAGTCATTAGCCCTTCTGCTCACGCTTGAGTAGTATAAAAAAGATAGGATGTCCTTTAAATTAAATGAGTAATGTTGCTTATTACACTCTGATTACAATTCAAACTCATCCTGACACAACTCAGCAAAGTCTCGGCGGCTATTTGCCACAAGTTCCTTGACCTTTATTGGATCCGCTTGAATCCCTTTGATTCTGATTTGTAATTCTTCTGATATCAGTTCACCTACACCAATTTCTTTCATTGCTTGAACGGCAGAAGCCAGAAACTGGACATATTCATCATAACGACTCGTTAGTTGTACTTTGATAGTATTTGCGAGGTCGAAGATTTGATTGGAACTCATTTTAGAAATTTTATTGCTTGGGATTTTCAAGACCTTTGATAGTGCCCTGCAGGTTAAGTGATTTGGATCGGCACTATAGAGTGCCATACCACGGACCCTCAGGATATTCTTGGCAAAAGGGGATACCTCGCCCCGCTTTTTAATATGCATTCCCATGGCATAGGCATCCGCGCCTTGCTCATTACTAAAGTGATTATATTCCGCCCAGAATTCCTTGTTTGACATCAATTGTGGTCCGACGTACATGGATTTAAGGCAATGATAAACTTCGTGATCAATCACAAATGCAATGTAATCACTGGGTGATAATTGCATGTTTTGAGGAATTTTCCGTATAAACTTCTGGTGGATAGCTAAAAGGCTTTCAGTTGCCTGCATTGAATTAGACGCCACTTCGTTAGGGTTAATAGTGAGTACGCAAACGTGCTCCTGCCCGCCGGGAGGATTGGTAACCTTGAACAGTGAAGACGATGGTGCATATGCTTGCAACATCATGCGAATGCGTTCTATGCTGACATACATTAGGTCATCACGAGCCGTCGGAGGGTGCTCATAATCCAGACTTTTGGGATGATCTCCAAGCATTAGATCAAGAACCATCATATCATCCTGAGTTTCATTACCGCCCTTGAGGATCATAAACATGATCTCGGGAAATAGCTGTCTATAGTATTCGATTTTTGCGTTGAGCAGAGACTCGGAGGGATTGATTTTTTCAGGCGTTTTAGTTTCTTTTATCACACTGGCGGAGAAAACAGATTCAGCCATAACTAAAAAAAGTAGGGTATAAGTGAAAATTCTTATCGTTTTTAGAAACATCTGCTACCCGCCTAGTGAAAAATAGAGCTCATCACTCTAATTATATAAGTTATCGGCTCATCTTAATTGTTTAAAACCATAATGGAAGGACACCTAATGAGGTATTCTTCAGAAGAAGTCGAATTGCACTTACGACTTGAATTCACACCCCCCTACTTTTAAGCACTTTTTCACTAGTATCTGTTAAACAATCAAACGATTCACAATACCTGCTGTAAAGTGTGAAGCAACTTTTTCAATAAAGCGCGGAAAATCTACCATCGAATCGTGGTTTGCTTTATCAGATATTATCCTAATCACTGTGAAAGGTAATGAGTACTCATGGGCTACTTGTGCAACTGCTGCACCTTCCATTTCTACTGCCAGAAGATTAGGTAATGCATTTAATAGCTCTTGTTGCTTTTCTATTGAATTAATGAATTGATCACCACTGGCAATTAGGCCTGTGTTTATTGTTGGCTTGGTGATTCCCAAATTAGCTAACTCGCCGACCTCAACATCACAAATTAAATCTTCAGTAAGGTATTTCTCGGCAGCATGCTTTGCTAATGTTAGCTCTTTAGAAAATGCCGGAATCTCTGTGAGTGATAGCAGTGGTATCTCAAAGCGTTGAATACCCAGCACTCCTGCACAATCCATATCGTGCTGGACAAAGGTACTGCCTATGACGATATCACCGATCTCGAGATGTTGCGGAATTGCTCCAGCAACACCGGTAAAAACCAGTCTTGTAATTTGGTATCTTTCGACAAGCATGGTTGTCGTTGAGGCTGATGCTACCTTGCCCCAACCGGAGAAAACCACAACAACACACTTTTGATTGAGCAGGCCAAGATAAACTGTCTTTTGGCCTACTTTTTCTTCTTTAACATCATCCAGCATGGTTACAATGCGTTTGAGTTCCTCATGCATTGCAGCCATTATGCCGATCATAGTGGTCTAACCACCTTATTTAGTCTTCGAGACTCTGACTAGCAAGATATTCGTCATAAGTACCTGTGTATTGATTAATGCCTGTCGGTGTCATTTCAATAATACGTGTAGCTAACGAGTTAACGAATTCACGGTCATGACTGACGAAGAATAGTGTTCCAGGATAATTTTCTAACGCCAGGTTTAAGGACTCGATAGATTCCATATCCAGGTGATTGGTTGGCTCATCCATCAGAAGCACATTATCTTTCTTCATCATCAGCTTGCCGAAGATCATGCGACCTTGCTCACCACCCGATATAACTTTTACTGATTTTTCACTTTGCGCTTTTGAGAACAATAAACGCCCTAATACAGAACGTACTGATTGCTCATCATCCTCTTCGCTGCGCCATTGGTTCATCCAGTCATACAGAGATTCGCCATTTTCAAACTCGTAGGCATGGTCCTGCGCGTAAACGCCTAGTGTCGCATTTTCTGACCATTTCACCATACCACTATCGGGCTGTATATCACCGGATAAACACCTTAATAGTGTTGATTTACCAATGCCGTTTGGTCCGATAATCGCAATACGCTCGCCTACTTCAACCATCAAATCTATATCGCGGAAAAGTGGTTGATCGTAGCTTTTACTAAGTCCCTTCACTTCCAGTATATTCTTATATAATTTCTTTTCCTGCTCAAAAATAATGTAAGGGTTAACACGACTAGATGGTTTGATATGGGCTAATTCAATTTTATCGAGTTGCTTCTGACGTGATGTTGCCTGCTTTGCTTTCGAAGCATTTGCCGAGAAACGACTCACGAATTGCTGTAATTCTGCGATCTTGGCTTTTTTCTTGGCGTTTTCATTTTGTAATTGTTCACGAGCCTGCGTTGCTGCAGTCATGTACTCATCATAGTTACCCGGGAACATGCGCAATTCTCCATAATCCAGGTCAGCCATATTGGTACAAACACTATTTAAAAAGTGACGGTCATGAGAAATGATGACCATGGTACTTTTACGATTGTTAAGCAGCTTTTCCAACCAGCGAATTGTATTGATATCGAGGTTGTTTGTTGGCTCGTCGAGCAATAATAAATCAGGATCAGCAAATAACGCTTGAGCAAGTAAAACACGAAGCTTCCAACCCGGTGCAATAGCGCTCATGGACCCCCAATGCTGATCTTCGGATATTTCCAGTCCGAGTAATAATTCACCGGCACGAGCTTCAGCGGTATAGCCATCCATCTCGCCAAATTCAATTTCTAAGTCAGCTACCTTGATGCCGTCTTCTTCACTCATTTCTGCTAAGGAATAAATACGGTCACGCTCTTCTTTAATTTCCCAGAGCTTCTTGTCACCCATGATAACCGTATCAAGCACACTAAACTCTTCAAATGCAAATTGATCCTGCCCAAGTACAGAATAACGAACATCCTGGTCGATTGTGACATTTCCGGCAGTGGGTGTTAATTGACCACTCAAGATTTTCATGAATGTGGACTTTCCACAGCCATTCGCACCAATCAAACCATATCGATTGCCGTTGCCAAATTTGACAGATACATTTTCGAACAGTGGCTTTTCGCCAAACTGCATAGTGACATTAGAAGCTGAAATCAAAACGATTTACCTAGTTTAATTGTGTAGAAGATAGTGTATTCAAGTATAAAAAAGACGGGCAAAAAAAAGCACAGTCTTCTAAATAAAGAAGACTGTGCATTATAGGTTTATACTAGCTCTAATCAAGCATTATTAGGAAATCCTAATCAAGCAAAGTTTTGTATGAATCAAGGTCTGAATCAATAGATGCTTGTCTAATAACACTCTTTCCACCAATACGTGCATCGATCGCTTTAGCCAACTGATGTACCGCCATCGCATAATGACTACTGTGATTATAACGCGTAATAACATAGAAATTGTGACCACCAAGCCATAGCTCGTCGCCACTGTATGTATTCAATTTAATTAGGCTGGCTTTACCAGAGATATTGCCAAGGTAGTCAGCAAACACCCCCCTACTTTTAAGCCTTTTTAAGCTATGACTCGATTTAAAGCCAGTTCTTAAAGATTTGTAACTGCTGTTTTTAGAAGAAGCACGAACCGCAACTGTGCCACCTGTCCTCCAACCATGCTTCTTAAAGTAATTTGCCACACTTCCTATCGCATCTCTAGGGGTCCAGAGGTTTACATTTCCATTTCTGTCGTGATCAACAGCATAACGCTTTATATTGCTTGGCATGAATTGGCATAGACCTAATGCTCCAGCGTATGAGGCCATTGGCTTTAGAGGATCTAATCGCTCCTTTCTAGTCATTAATAAATAACTTTCTAATTCACTCTGGAAGTAATGACCGCGTCGCGCATTATCAAATCCCATAGCAGCTAGTGCGTCAATCGCTCTATTTTTACCGACGTTTCCACCATAACGTGTTTCGACACCGATAATACCTAAAATATATTCCTGTGGAACACCATACATTTGCTCGGCTTGCTGTAAAGCTACTCTATTTTCACGCCAGAACTGCACACCTTTACTAATCGTTTTTTCAGTCAAGAAATTTCCACGGTATCTGTTCCAGCGACCGGAACGTGGTTTTTTTCCAGATTTTCTTGACCCATAAGCATCTTTATAAGCCATACGCTTAAGGAATGGTGTTGAGTCAGTATTAGTGAAAAGATAATTTAAGTAGCCACGATCAAAACCATGCTTACTTACCATTTTATTAATAAAAGCGTGAGTTTGCCTATTGTTAACATAATCACCAGATAGAGATGCATATCGTATATTTTTTACAGGTGCCCGATGATATGGGGCCCGATAACCTCGAGAAACAGGTTTTTTAGCGACCTTTTGTCTAACAGGTGGTCGTCTTTTCTCATAAACCACTCTTTTATTAGTAGCCCTATTAGATACATTTCTTGTGACTTTAGGCGTAACTGGCTTGTTTATTGGTTTGGCTTTTGCAACTTGTGATTTTTTTGGTTGTAATAAACCTTGTTTTTCCCACAGAGTTGGCTGGCTTGCATAATCTGGTTTTTGTTTATTATCAGAACTGACGTGGTGTTTTACTGGTTTTGCTTTAATTGCAGGCTTTGTTTCTTTTTTTGTATTGCTGCATGAAGTCATATTGACTACTGCAAAACAAATACTAAGACCTGCTAGCATTCTTACGATGCTCATTTGAATCCCCCTTGATAAATTCTTCCTTGAATATCTTGGGCCTATTCTACATCATTTATATAAATGCTAGCTGAATAAACAATAAAACCAAGTTATAGCATCGTTCATTTACGTGTAGCCGCTACTTCTTTATTTATCGTCAAAAACACCCCAATCAGACGGATCTAACATATTCCCACTTTCTTCTGCCATCGGTGGAAATTGATTAGTTATCGCATCTGAAACTGTTACTGGATCAGGGGTACTTATATGTGGAAAACGCCAGCCGCCAGGCATTCTACCTAGATCACGAGGTCCACTGGACACACTATCCCAGGCATCATCAGTGAAGTCAGTATAAAAATCTGGCCAGATATTTCTCTTATCACCCCATGCCTTTTTACGGTTTTTATCACGAGTATTACCAAAAAATGGCATTGAATTATTGTTGTTATTTCCAAACATATTACTCATAGGGTTTCCTGAATTATTGCCGAATGGCATATTACCTCCGGAAAAAGGATTAAAGTTATTACCTGAGTTGTTCCCAAAAGGCATATTATTGCTAGAAAATGGGTTGAAGTTATTCCCTGAATTATTACCAAAAGGCATATTACCACCAGAGAAAGGATTTAAGTTATTACCTGCATTGTTACCAAAGGGCATATTACCGCCAGAGAAAGGATTAAAATTATTACCTGCATTGTTACCAAGGGGCATATTATTACCGAATGGGGAGCCATTATTGGTCTGGTAAGGATTCATATTGTTCATTGGCATACGATTTGTCATACCATTTTGTTGAGGCATACGATTTTGATAACCGTTGTTTTGGAATGGTCTGTTACCTGTAAATTGTGGAGTGCGAGTGTATCCAGGCACTGTATTCATAGAAGGATATGGAGTCACTGGGTTTGAAGGTGCGGAACCAAAGTTAGCTGGTGGATACTGATATATTTTAGAATCATCAGCTGGTGGAAATACCAGACGATTATCTGCATATACTCCACCGGAAACTATAAGTAATGCAGATGTTATCAATAATGAAAAATTATTACGTTTCATATTTATACCCAAATAATATTTTAGTTAAACTACTTAATCATTATATTAGCATACTCTAATATATATTGCATTATTAAATAATAATTAAGCCACCCCCGTACTTATGTGGACTCCTCTCTGTCAACAGTACAATACAAATATTAGAAAATCACGCCTACTTATGTGCGAGCTCTTGTAGAGTAGCTAACTCTGGCTCATGGATAGTTACGCGAACAATTTGGTCACATCTTTTAGGCGAGCTTAATGCTCTTTAGGGGGTACTGACTCAAATTGCAGATTTGTCATCTTACTATTTACGCATTGTATTATTGATAAGTCACTCAGGCGTTTAATGCCTGAGCGTGGTACTCGGTTCCGTCTCGCAACATCGCAAACGCTGTGCGCACGGTTTTGTTGGCCAAAGCCACTGCCGCGCATTTATTTCCTCGACGCTCTATCAGTGCTTTCAGCCATTTCTCTTTGGCTGTTCGGGGTTCTCGCTGGCTTACTTGTCTAACGACAGCCATCGCTCCGCTAACGAGATTGCTTCTGACTAACGCGTTTTTTACCCGCCTGCCAATTCCTCCGAGTTTAACCTGACCTCCTGAGGAATATTGAATGGGGGTTAGCCCGAGACTGGCAGAGGCATCTTTCGATGAGCTAAAGACTCTGTCTTCTGCACAAGCCAGCGAGATGTAAAGGTTAACCGCATTGATTGTAGAAACTCCTTCTAAAGCCATTAGCTTTTTACAGGCCGGTGTATTCTCTACACTAACATTCAGATGTTCATCGTATTTTGCAATTCGGGTGACTAAGGCTAAATAGCCTTGCCATGTCTCGTACAACGCTTCCCTAAACTCAGGTGAAAAATCGTTTTCTGCATCTTCTAATGTCGCTTTAACAACACCATTTATTCCACCGTGTCTATTTGATACCCGAATATTGAACTCTAATAATAAAGCGCCTATCTGGTTGCTTGTTGCGACCTTCTGTTTAATCGCCAATTCTCTCATTCTACTGATCGATTGAAGCTCTTGTTGTGAAAATTGTTTTCCCTGGATGAATCGTACGCCTGTTAATTGACTCGCTTGAACTATCGCTAAAGCATCGTTCTTATCTGTCTTCTGGTTTTGTCTTATCTGTGAGACTAATTTGGCTGAGATAAGACGGGCATCATGACCTTGCGATACAGATACTTGCTTCCAGTAATTAGAGGTTGCACAGGCTTCAAAAACGATGATGCAGGCCTTCATCTTTGCAAGAAAACACCTAAATTCTTGCGGTGTCATCTCTGTATTTGAGATCACTTTGCCTCTTGTAACGACACAAACCTGGATAACTTCTTTTGCAAGATCAACGCCAACGGTGGTAATGTTCTTCATTCGGACTCCTTTGAATATTTTTTGGGAAAATAATAATTCTATCTCACCTTGTGTTTAATAAGGTGAGAGGAGTCCAATTATCTTTTAGGCACTTTTTAAAATTAGATATGTACTGAAGACTCCTTGTATATGCCTATATCTAAGTTCTTGCCATAAATCTTTGATCGATCCTGAAAACCTTTGGTCGATAAACTGGTGATGACCGATTTGATCAGAAGCGGTGCTTCTGACCCTGCGGGTCTTTCGTTGCGCTCAATCTCCAAAAGCCGCCTGTGGCAAGGCGTTAGTCACACGTGCCTGTGTAGTATAAATAGATAACAAAAGTCAGTGAACAAAAAAAAACCCGTAAAGCTAAGGCTCTACGGGTTTTTATTGTTAATAACTTGGTGATGACCTACTTTCACATGGGGAAACCCCACACTATCATCGGCGATGACACGTTTCACTTCTGAGTTCGAGATGGATTCAGGTGGTTCCATGTCTCTATTGTCACCAAGAAACCGGGTTGTTGGGCAATCAACTGTGTTGATTCCAACATTTGCTAATGAAGATGTATTTTCACTAACAAGGTATTAGGCAAAGCACTTTGTTTGGTATTTTATCAAAGTCCAGGTTTTCTCATTTGTTGTTACGTGTGTAACAGCCTTGGTTCACAAACCATTTAAGGTTATAGAATCAAGCCTCACGGGCAATTAGTACTCCTTAGCTACATACATTACTGTACTTCCACATGGAGCCTATCAACGTCGTAGTCTTCAACGGCCCTTCAGGGGGATCTAGTCCCCAGAGAATCCTCATCTTGGGAGGGGCTTCACGCTTAGATGCTTTCAGCGTTTATCCCGTCCGAACTTAGCTACCCTGCTATGCCACTGGCGTGACAACAGGTACACCAGAGGTTCGTCCACTCCGGTCCTCTCGTACTAGGAGAAGCTTCCCTCAAGATTCTAACGCCCATGGCAGATAGGGACCGAACTGTCTCACGACGTTCTGAACCCAGCTCGCGTACCACTTTAAATGGCGAACAGCCATACCCTTGGGACCTGCTTCAGCCCCAGGATGTGATGAGCCGACATCGAGGTGCCAAACACCGCCGTCGATATGAACTCTTGGGCGGTATCAGCCTGTTATCCCCGGCGTACCTTTTATCCGTTGAGCGATGGCCCTTCCATTCAGAACCACCGGATCACTAAGACCTACTTTCGTACCTGCTCGACGTGTCAGTCTCGCAGTCAAGCTCGCTTTTGCCTTTGCACAAACCTCCCGATTTCCGACCGGGATTAGCGAACCGTCGCGCTCCTCCGTTACTCTTTAGGAGGAGACCGCCCCAGTCAAACTACCCACCATACACTGTCCCCGATCCCGATAAGGGACCTGGGTTAGAACATCAAAACTACCAGGGTGGTATTTCAAGGGTGACTCCACCTGATCTAGCGACCAGGTTTCAAAGTCTCCCACCTATCCTACACAGGTAGGTCCAATGTTCAGTGCAAAGCTGTAGTAAAGGTGCACGGGGTCTTTCCGTCTAGCCACGGGTACACGGCATCTTAACCGCGATTTCAATTTCACTGAGCCTCTGGTGGAGACAGTGTGGCCGTCGTTACGCCATTCGTGCAGGTCGGAACTTACCCGACAAGGAATTTCGCTACCTTAGGACCGTTATAGTTACGGCCGCTGTTTACCGGGGCTTCGATCAAGAGCTTCTCCGAAGATAACCCCATCAATTAACCTTCCGGCACCGGGCAGGCGTCACACCCTATACGTCCTCTTTCGAGTTTGCAGAGTGCTGTGTTTTTGTTAAACAGTCGCAGCCACCTAGTTTCTGTGGCCCCCCGCAGCGTGAACCGCAGGGGGCGTACCTTCTCCCGAAGTTACGGTACCATTTTGCCTAGTTCCTTCACCAGAGTTCTCTCAAGCGCCTTAGAATTCTCATCCCACCCACCTGTGTTGGTTTGGGGTACGGACACTATTAAGCTGAAGCTTAGAGGGTTTTCCTGGAAGCATGGCATCGACCACTCCAATCTCGTAAGATCGTCGCATTCGCGCTTCAGTGTTAAAAGGACCCGGATTTGCCTAAGTCCTACACCTAAACGCTTAGATACACAAAACCAACTGTGTTCTGGTCTAGCCTTCTCCGTCACCCCATCGCACTTAATAGCGGTACAGGAATATTAACCTGTTTTCCATCGACTACGCCTCTCGGCCTCGCCTTAGGATCCGACTAACCCTGCGCCGATTAGCGTTGCGCAGGAAACCTTGGGTTTTCGGCGGACG
>CAVXCT010000028.1:0-51969 GCA_963760355.1 uncultured Gammaproteobacteria bacterium
TTCATTTTAGTATTGGAAAATACTGTTTCGTGCAGAAGTCTCTATAATAAAAGCACTATTAAGAGATCTATTATGTGATTGACTGGTTCTTTTCGCAACAATTAACCCTATCCATAGTTGCGTGTTGCGTTTAAAATGCCGATTGAAAAAGTACTTAGTGAGTAACTAAATAATAAATGAAACGAGATATATTTAGAATCGCAATCGCCGGCACTGGTTACGTAGGGCTTTCTAATGGCATTTTACTGGCGCAACATAATGATGTGATTGCGCTGGATATTGATGCGAACAAGGTTGCACAAATCAATAAGGGCATATCCCCCATTGCCGATAAGGAAATTGAAGATTTTCTGGCCAAAATATCGCTGCACATCAGTGCCACCCTGGATAAGCAGCTAGCTTATGAAAACGCTGATTTTGTCATTATCGCTACACCTACCGATTACGACACTGAAACTAATTACTTTAATACCCAGTCAGTAGAATCAGTGATTAAAGATGTGATGGCGATTAACCCGCAAGCAGTAATGGTTATCAAATCAACCGTGCCGGTTGGTTTTACCCAACGTATAAAGGAAGAGTTCGGTTGCGATAACATAATTTTTTCACCCGAATTTCTAAGGGAAGGCAAAGCGCTTCACGATAATCTTTATCCCTCACGTATTATCGTCGGAGAAAAATCAGCGCGGGCAGAGCAATTTGCCAAGCTACTGCTGGAAGGTGCGATAAAAAAAGACACCCCCCTACTTTTTACCGATTCTACCGAAGCGGAAGCGATCAAGCTGTTTTCCAATACTTACCTGGCAATGCGCGTTGCCTATTTTAATGAGCTGGATACCTACGCCCAGTTTCACGGGCTGGATACCCGCCAGATCATCGAAGGCGTCGGGCTCGATCCACGTATTGGTGACCACTACAACAACCCGTCTTTCGGCTACGGTGGTTATTGTTTACCCAAAGACACCAAACAACTGCGCGCTAATTATAAAGATGTGCCGAGCAACCTGATAAATGCAATTGTAGAATCCAATACCACCCGTAAAGACTTTATTGCCAGGCTTAGTTTTACAAAGAAAACCTAAAGTTGTTGGCATTTATCGCTTAATAATGAAAAGCGGTTCGGATAATTTCAGAGCATCTTCTATCCAGGGGATAATGAAACGAATCAAAGCAGAAGGAATAGAAGTCGTTATTTATGAACCAGAATTAGAAGAAAATGAATTTTTTAATTCCAGAGTAATGACTAATCTTAATGAATTTAAACAAATTTCAGATGTGATTGTGGCGAATCGACTCTCCGATGATATTCAGGATATCGTCGAAAAGGTGGTAACCCGGGATTTATTTGGTAAGGATTCGTAAATACCCTTAAATATAAATCTAATTTGCCCCCCCTTATATGGTCTCCTCCATTTTTGCAAAATATATTTAACACGTTTGACAGGAATAGATTTGCTTCCTTAATATCCGGCTTCTGTTTGGGAGTTTTCTCCCGAGCCTTGGTGAAGTCTGCACAGCTTGTCCTATTCTACTTTACGGATTCTGAGATCCATAAGGGGGTTCAGGTTCTCAAGCTGTAGGTCTTACCTATTGTTTCATCTGTGTCTCTTATCTTTCGCAAAATCGGGCGAGCTACTTCTTTCTTCTCCTACACGGTTACTGCTTAATTTTATTTCAATTAAACAGCATAATCCTCCTCATAGGACTCTCCACTAACTAACCCAAATATTTCACGAATAAAAAAGGCAAAACCCTATAGTTTGATATAATTCAGTTGCTTACATTGAATCTCAAAGGATTTTGCCATGACAAACTGTACACCGGGTCCTATTGAGTTTCCAGCAGTAAAACGTCGTGTGATTGAAGCTAATTTTACGGAAGGGCATATCAGCTCCAATGGGGGTGTTTTGTTGGTACGCGAGGCAGACCAGCGATTGGGGTTGCTGAGTGCAGCCAGTAGCTGCATCCACGATACGCGCGACCCGGATGCCATTACCCATTCTCAGGAAAGCCAGTTGAAACAGCGTGTCTTCAGTATTGCATTGGGCGAAGAGGATCTTAATGACCACACAGAGCTGCGCCAGGATATAGTGCTGCAAACAGCCGTAGGCTGTGACCAGCCGCTCTCCAGTGCATCCACCCTGTTTCGCTTTGAACAACGTTTAAACCGCCAGGCTGCGGTTGATATGCACAGGGTAATCATTAACCAGTTCATCGCCTCCTACAACAAGCCACCGAAAAAACTCATACTGGACTTTGATGCCACCGATGACCAGGTGCATGGCAATCAGGAGGGACGTTTCTACCATGGGTATTATCACAACTATTGTTTTCTCCCGCTCTATGTTTTCTGTGGTCAGAAACAGCTGGTCAGCTACCTACGCAAAGCCAACCAGGATGGTGCCGCCCATGCCTGGGCCATCCTTGCGCTGCTGGTCAGGCGTTTGCGCCAGGCGTGGCCAGAGGTCAGTATTATCTTTCGTGCCGATAGCGGTTTCTGCCGCTGGAAGATGCTGAACTGGTGTGAACACCACGCTGTGGATTACATTGTGGGTATTGGCGGAAACCAGCGGTTGCTCAAACAGGGGAAGACACTTATCCATCAGGCTGAACAGGACTATCAGGTGCATCAAGAAAAAGCCCGCCTGTTCGATGACTTCAGCTACGCCGCAAAAAGCTGGACACATAAGCGGCGTATCATCATCAAGGCCGAGCATACCCAAAGGGGCAGCAATACCCGCTTTGTCACGACCAGCCTGAAAGCGGATTCCCGGCTGCTTTATGACACACTCTATTGTGCCAGGGGAGAGATGGAAAACCATATCAAGGAACAACAGCTGGGCCTGTTTGCAGACCGTACCAGTGCACATGCGTGGTGGAGCAACCAGTTAAGGGTACTGCTATCCGCGCTGGCTTACATCCTGCTACAACATATCCGCGAAGGCGCTTTACAAGGAACAAAATTCTCCGCACTGTGCATGCAAAGCATCCGCAGTAAATTGCTGAAAATCGGTGTCGTTATTCTGAGGAATACACGACGGGTTCGTCTGATGCTTTCAGAAAGCTATCCTCACAAAGCCATTTTTATCAAAGTGGCACATTATCTCATTGAATAAACCCCGTTGAGTGCTGCTCCCGGCACGTTGAAAAATAATGGGGTAAGGGGGAGGTGCGCCTAAACACTCGAGAAGTGGTCAATAAATGAGCAAAACAGGGCAATATTCTGTACCTGCCTGATTGATACAAGATTTATTGGGTTATTATGCTACCCGTGAATTATTCGGGCTAACCAGCAGTTTCTGACCACAGAAAACATAGAGCGGGAGAAAACAATAATTGTGATAATACCCATGGTAGAAACGTCCCTCCTGATTGCCATGCACCTGGTCATCGGTGGCATCAAAGTCCAGTATGAGTTTTTTCGGTGGCTTGTTGTAGGAGGCGATGAACTGGTTAATGATTACCCTGTGCATATCAACCGCAGCCTGGCGGTTGAAACGTTGTTCAAAGCGGAACAGGGTGGATGCTCTGGAGAGCGGCTGGTCACAGCCTACGGCTGTTTGCAGCGCTATATCCTGGCGCAGTTCTGTGTGTGGTCATTAAGATCCTCTTCGCCTAATGCAATACTGAAGACACGCTGTTTTAACTGGCTTTCCTGAGAATGGGTATTGGCATCCGGGTCACGCGTATCGTGGATGCAGCTACTGGCTGCACTCAGCAACCCCAATCGCTGGTCTGCCTCGCGTAGCATCATCACACCCCCATTGGAGCTGATAAGCCCTGCCATAAAATTAGCTTCAATCACACGACGTTTTACTGCTGGAAACTCAATAGGACCCAGTGTACAGTTTGTCATGGCAAAATCCTTTGAAATTCAATGTAAGCAACTGAATTATATCAAACTATAGGGGTTTGCCTTTTTTATTACACATTAAAACCACGTCCTTAGGACGTGGACGAGGTTCAAGGCTATAGCCTTAAGAACCTACTCAGGTGCATTCTAGAGTTGTTATCGCCAAACAACATCTCTAGGAGAGAGCAAATGAGTAGATTCAGTAAATTATCGCACGTTATCTGGCATTGCCAATATCATATTGTTTGGGTGCCCAAATATCGTTATCGTGTTTTGAAAGGAAAAGTGGCATTTGAGGTCAATAAGAGCATTAGAGTTTATAGCGAGCGTTTAGGTTGTGAGTTAGTAGAATTGAATGTTCAGGAAGATCATGTCCATTTGTTAATAAAGGTTCCACCCAAGGTATCTATATCAACGTTAATGGGCACAGTAAAGGGTAAAACAGCTCTACAGATATTCCGACAGTTTTCGTATTTAAAAGAAAAACCCTATTGGGGTAATCACTTTTGGGCGAAAGGCTATTGTGTAGATACGGTAGGAGTCGATGCAGAGATGATTCGTTTATATGTGAAACATCAAGAGAAAGTGGAGAGAAACTTAGAACTTAAGTTTTAAAAAATAATGTCAATCGAAGTGCGATAACCGAGACTAGCCTTCTTAGAGGGCTAGTCTTAATACGCCCTTCTAGGGCGAACACAAAACCACGTTCTTAGAACGTGGATTTTTACTTCGTGAAATATTCGGGTTAATTAAATATGCCTATTTATGCTAATAAAGAAAAACACCTATAAAGCCTATTACAATGCGATTCAGCACTTCACAAAAAAGAAAATATGAATTAATATTATGAGAATAATAATACTAAGAATAAATTAACAAAAATTTCGGGCTTGAAATGAAAAAATTAATAATAAAACTTAGTCTTGTGTTGTGTCTTTGTACATCTGCACCAGTTACTTATGCACTTACAGACACTTTTTATTCAACTGGTGAAGACCTCGATTTCCTTATGGAAAGTAAAAGTACTTATGTTATTGAAGAAATCGAATATGAATTGCGACAGTTTGTACTGTATCGAAAATTAGAAGATATCTTCTACGGTCTAAATAATGAATACCCGGGAATCCTAAGCGACTAGGCTAAGCAAATGGGGCATTCAAAATTAGAAAAGATCACCCACCAACTTTGAATAATATTACTTTTTGTTTTTTAAAAACGTAAATATAATTTATGCAGAACTGGGCACTTTTTAAACGTGATTAATTAAAGTAAGCCCTTAAGCTTTCCCAAAAAGATATCCATTTCTTCATCTGTGCCGATAGTTATTCTTAAAAACCCATCAATACGCGGCGCATTAAAATAACGCACTAGAATCCCATTCTCTTTTAAATCGCGATAGAGTTTTTCAGCATTTTCCACTGGTTTGGCAAATAAGAAATTTGCTTTAGACGGCAATACTGTAAAACCCAGATCTGATAATTTAGTGGATACTCTTTCTCGAGTTTTTATGATTTTAGAGCAACACTCCTGAAAGTGAGTTCTATCTTTAATTGAAGCAGTAGCACCTGCAATGGCTGCTCTATCAAGCGGGTAAGCATTAAAGGAGTTCTTTACCCGCTCTAGTGCTTCAATCATTTCAACTGATCCAATGGCAAACCCTACACGTAATCCTGCTAGCGAACGTGACTTAGAAAATGTTTGGGTCACCAATAAATTGGGATAATCATTGACTAAAGCAATCGCTGTTCGTGCACCAAAATCAACATAAGCTTCATCAATCACTACAGGTGAGTCAGGGTTTGCTTTGAGTATTGTTTCAATTTCATTTAACGTTAAAGCGATTCCAGTGGGCGCATTTGGATTGGGGAAAATAATCGCCCCCACCTGATCTGCAGTTTCTTCACTGTAATCATTGAGATCAATCGTAAAATCATCCGCGAGCGCAACCTGCTTGTAATCTATACAAAATAACTTGCAATACGATGGGTAAAAACTGTAACTGATATCAGGAAATAACAAGGGCTTTGAGTGCTTGAGTAAGGCAACAAAAGCATGCGCCAAAACTTCATCAGAACTATTGCCAACAAATACCTGATCTGTCCAAACAGCATAGTATTCAGCTATGGCTTTCTTCAACTCATATGAATTTGGATCGGGATATAAGCGCATTGCCTCCCCAGAAGCGGTGCGCATTGCATCAATTGCCAATGGAGAAGGTGGATAAGGATTCTCATTAGTATTGAGTTTTATATACTGCTGATCCTGTGGTTGCTCTCCCGCTTTATAGGGGCTGAGTTCGTGTGTACGTTTGCTCCAGAACTTGCTCATGATATCTACTTAGTAATCTTTAAATAGTTGATTATCAATCTTACTCTGCATATTCGCAATAAGGCGAGCTGATTAACTTTGATCTAATTAGCTTTGATCCAGGTACAGCAGCATCAGTGCCAAGGTGAATAATGACAAAGCATTACCTACGACAACCATTGAAGCGACTTCAGTAGGTTGCTGATTATATTTTTCGGCAAACATATAATTTAAAACCGCAGGAGGTAAAGTTGCAAATATCAGTAGTTGAATACGTTGTGAAGGCTCTATCGGCATAAATAGCAATAAGACAAAGGCCACCAATATACTAAATAATGGACACAAAATTGCCCCAATCACACCTAAACGCCACGCGCTTAAATCAACTGTAGTCATGCGTACACCCAATGAAACAAGCATTAAAGGAATCGCAACTTGTGACAGCATTTGTATAGGAATATGAATCACTTCGGGCATTTGCCAATGGGTAAAACTGATCACCAAACCGATAATTGTGGCTATATTCACGGGCATCTTGAGTAAATTCCACCACGATATTTTACCGCCTACAATATAAGTACCCAGCGTAAAATGCAGTAGATTGGATGCCAGGAATAAAACAACTGCAGCACTTAATGCCTCCTCACCAAAAGCTAAAACGGCTAATGGCAGCCCCATATTTCCACAGTTATTAAACATCATGGAAGGTACAAACATAGGCACAGATAATTTGAAGGCCTTAGCAAAACCCCAAGCCAAAACCCCTGAAAGTAGCACGACTAAAATACCAGCAATTGCGAGTAGCTGATAATCTATCAGATTAAAACTTTTACGTGATAATGCCTCTATCAATAATGCAGGAATGAAAATTTCCATATTGGTACGATTGGCGAATTCCATATCAACGTGACGGAATTTAGCGTACAGATACCCAACCAGGATTAATACGAAAATAGGAAATAGAACGGGAAATAAAATTGCCATTTAATACACTGCTGCTTCGCCCTCTGGACGTGTTTTATACCACTTCATATTCCACATATACTGCTCTGGATGTTGTTTTATTAGATCTTCAAGCGCTTGATTCATATTTTCTGCATCTGTAGCAGCATCTGCGGAAGGGTAATTCTCTAGTGGCTTAGATATTTTGGCAATATATTTTCTTTTATCATTATCATAGTAAGCAAATGCTGGAATTGCGACAGCCTTTCCCATTTTAGCTAAACGTGCCGTCGTAGTTAAGGTTGATTTTTGTCGATTAAAAAAAGGAACAAAGACTGAGTTCTCCAAACCCAAATCTTCGTCTGGTAGAAACACCATTAATCTTTCAGGAGATATCGACCTTACTAATTTCCTCAAACCTTCATCTCTTGAAATTACCAAACTCGCATGACGACAACGACTTTTTGCAATAATCCAGTCCATGACTGGGTTTTTCGATGTTTTGTAGGAACCGAAAAAATCATATTTACTGCCCAATGCTACTGGCGCAAACTCTAGCATCATACTGTGTGCAAGTAACACTATGACGTTTTGCTTATTAAGCATGGCTTGTTCGATATATTCTTCGCCTTGAATTTCAATCATCTTAACCAAGCGGTTGCGACTGGCAAAAAAGAGGAAACTATAATCAATTAACGCACACCCATACCATTGCATATTTTTTTGTGCCAAGCCTTGAAATTCTTCTGGGTTCAATTCAGGAAAAGCAATTTTAAGATTCGAATCTACGGTATTTCGTCGCCAAGGATTCTTATAGAAAAAATTTCCAATTTTACGCCCAAGCGCATGTCGAACGGAAACTGGCATAAGAGACAGAAAATAAAAAACACCCAAACCAATCCAGGTGAATATAAATTTAGGGTGTAATAGCGAAGCTGTGAATTTAATACCGCATTGCTTACTCATACCCACTCACCTGAAAATTCGGTG
The DNA here is from genome assembly GCA_963760355.1 of uncultured Gammaproteobacteria bacterium. Taxonomy (GTDB): domain Bacteria; phylum Pseudomonadota; class Gammaproteobacteria; order Thiotrichales; family Thiotrichaceae; genus Cocleimonas. Next base: position 8,093 of record CAVXCT010000028.1, read on the forward strand.
TTTTTATTTAATAAAATGGCACCCCCCCACTTTAGAGGCCTTTTTGTTTTATTGTTTTTAAGACTAAGGTCAACCCTTTGCATAGTGGTGATTCTTTGCAATTCAATTCTGGCCATTAAGTACAACGAATAAAACTAATTAGTCTCTAAATTTGTATTCAATGGCCATATCTTGCAATTGATACTCTAGCCATTGAGCAGCTCTAGCCACTGCTTTTTCAGGACCTTTCAATCCGAAATCAATCAAATCACCTCTTTTAACAGTACTCGGTAAACTTGATAGCTTAACCTCTTCAAATTGTTCCAGTAACTCATTCATCATGGGCAATAAAACACTTTCTGGCGTTCCTAGGATATCCCAGCGCCATTCAACATTTGGCGTGTTATTTTTTAAGTGAGAGTAATAAGTATCAATCACCCATTCGACCATCGGCCATGCCATATCAGGAAAACCTGGCACAAAATGGTGGTGCTCAACTTTGAAGCCCGGCACTTGATTAATGGGATTTGGAATCATCGTGGCTTTTTCTGGTAAATCAGCCATTAAAATGCGATTGGGGTAGGCACTTTCACCAAATTTTTCTTCGATTAAGGCTTTTGCATCTGGATGACGAATATACTTTTGACCAAAAGCCTCTGCAGCGGCGGCTCGCGTTTGATCATCTGGTGTAGCACCGATTCCACCGAAGCTAAAAACCAGATCATCCAGTGCCGCCGTCTGCATTAGATTAACAACAATTTCCTCACGTGCATCTCCAATCATTCTTACCCAGTTTAACGACATCCCTCTGGGTTGTAATATTTGCAGCATGTGTGACATATGCTTATCTTGACGCGAACCATTGAGTAACTCATCACCGATCAAGATTAGCCCAATATTTTGTTGATTCGCAGTGACTACATTACTCATATTTTTGCCCCATGGTCTAGAGCTTGCTTCTTTGTAATTTCACTCTGCTTTTCGGCAGTTGAGGCCTGCCAATGACTATCAGTTTCAACCCAGCCTTGTGTGTGTTGCTGGATAATATCCGCTAAGGCCTTAATATGCTCTGGATTATCATTTAATGCTGGAATGTAATGATACTCCTGCCCACCCGCTTCAATAAAGTAACCACGATTTTCCATATTAATTTCTTCCAGTGTTTCAATACAATCTGCAGGAAAGCCCGGGCACACTACATCAACTGATTTCACACCTGCAGCGGGTAATTCACTCAAGGTTTTGTCAGTATAAGGCTTGAGCCATTCTGCCTTACCAAATCGAGACTGAAACGTTAACTTCCACTGATTACTTTTCAATCCTAACTTTTCTGCCAATAAACGCCCTGTTTTATGGCAATGACAAAAATAAGGATCACCTAAATCCAGATTCCTTTTGGGCAAACCATGAAAAGACATCAATAAAACTTCACTTCTTTGATTGGTTTTCCAGAATTCCTTAACGCTATCCGCCAATGCATTAATGTAGGAAAGATGATCATGGTATTGAGCAACAAAACGAAGTTCTGGTATCCAGCGTCTAGCGCTAAACACTCTAAAAATCTCATCAAAACTTGTAGCGGTCGTAGTGGCTGAATACTGTGGATATAAAGGCAATACAAGCACTCGTCTTACGCCTTTTTCTTGTAACTTATCAATACCAGCTTCAATATCGGGGTCACCATAACGCATCGCTAATTCGATATGCACTGGACCATTAAATCGAGATTCCATTTCTTTTTGCAATAATTTTTGCTGACGCAAGCTGTAATGCATTAATGGAGAACCTTCATCCATCCAGACCTTTTTATAATTTCTAGCGCTTGCTTCCGGTCGTCTTGGCAGAATAAAAGCATATAAGATGGGTAGCCAAACCAACTTTGGTATTTCAATAACCCGACCATCAGACAAAAACTGCTTTAGAAAACGTCTAACAGATGATTTTGTAGGTTCTTGAGGTGTACCAAGGTTAATTAACAGGACACCTGTACTTTCAGATTTTCCATGAAAAAATGTTTTGTCGCTCTTCACTTTTGCCACTTTTTAGTCTCAGAATACAAAAAAAGCAGAATAACATAAAATTAGTTGTCTATTAGTCCTCTATTAGTCGGATAAACGCTAACTAACCCTTATCTTTTTATAGATTGCCGTTTATACTCGAGGTGATATTTAAATCAAATTTTAAAGGTATAGTCATGGCTCGTGTTACAGTAGAAGATTGTTTAGAATTCGTGGATACAAATTACGAGTTAGTATTAAAAGCCGCTAAGCGCGCAAGAGATATTTCTGATGGTGCTCAGCCACTAGTGGAAGAAGACAATGATAAACCAGTTGTTATTGCTTTACGTGAAATTGCAGAAAATATCAGTCTAGAAAGTGCTAATGAATTAGAAGCTCCAGATGAAATGACATTAGACCAGGATCAATCACAAGAACCTGTAGAAATCAGTATAGGTTAATAGGTTTTTTATTCAGCTTCCCGGAAGCTTGGTTTTATCATAAAAGCTGAGTAAAAGAACATCCCATGTCCAAGGAAGCTAAACGATCTTTGATTAACGCGACTGACCTCACCGGGGTGGTTTCGCGCTACATGAGCCCTGAGGACATAAGTAAAGTCTATGATGCTTTTCTGCTAGCCGCTGAAGCTCATGACGGTGTTGTTAGAAAGTCTGGCGAGTTCTATATTTTTCATCCTTTGGAAGTTGCACACACACTTGCTGAATTCCATATGGATGCAGACACTGTGTGTGCTGCGCTTTTGCATGATGTCATCGAAGACACCGATTTTTCAAAGAAAGACATAACGGATAAGTTTGGAAAAGTGGTTGCTGAGTTGGTGGATGGCGTCACTAAACTTTCTGGTGGAGAATTTACATCTAGACAGGAAGCACATGCAGCAAGTTTTCAGAAAATGATGGCTGCCATGACTCAGGATTACCGTGTGGTGTTGATCAAACTTGCAGACCGCCTGCATAATGTTAAAACTTTAGGTGTCAGAAGTCCGGAATCACGTCGGCGTATAGCGAGGGAAACGTTAGATATACATGTACCATTAGCCCGACGCATGGGTATGAATATCATGCGCAAAGAGTTACAGGTAAATGCCTTTATGCATTTACACCCATGGAGGGCAAAGGTTATAAAACAAGCTTTAGAAAAAATTAATTCTGAGAACGAAGAAAAACACCAGGCAATTATCTCAAAAATCTCACGAGCCCTATTCGACAACAATATAAAAGCAAAGGTTTTTCGCTGGAATAAAAACCCTTACAAAGTCTACAAACGCATCGAAAAAAGTAAAGGCAGAAAACGCATAATACAAAGCAAAGAAGCTTTAGAAGTTAGGCTATTAGTCAATTCTGCTAATGAATCCTATTTGGCATTAGGCGTTCTTCACCAGCTATTTCATCCTAAATTAGGTGCGTTTAACGATTTTATCGCGACTCCCAAAGGCTACGGTTTTCAAGCATTGCAAACAGCACTTTTGACGCCTCAACGACAGTTGATTTTTGTTCAAATACAAAGCCATGAAATGTATCAAATAGCGCAGTATGGGATCATTGCTACTAAACGTTATCCAGAACTATTGAAGTCATCAGAAAAATCTCAGTTGTACCTAAATCGATGGTTGCAACAGGTAGAAGAAATCCAAAAAGTTACAGGAACTGCTGCTGAATTTTTGGAGGATATGAAGGCTGATTTATTCTTAAGTGAAATCTATGTGTCTACTCCCAGAGGAGAGGTTAAAGTGTTACCTAAAGGTGCCACACCAATCGACTTTGCATACTCAATTCATACTGAAGTAGGGAATAAATGTGTTTCGGCAGTTATCGATGGTGAGCCTGCAAGGCTAAACACTGCTTTACCTAATGGGGCAACTGTTTTAATCCTGACAGATGAAGAAGCCACACCGCATTCATCATGGCTAAACTACGTTATAACTGCTAAGGCTCGGTCGTCTATCCGTGGCTGGATAAATAAACGAAAATCACATGAATTTTTATCTTTAGGAAAACAGATTCTCAATAAAGCATTACAGCCATATAACCACACCCTACAGTCTATACCTAAAGAGAATTTTGATTTAACTCTAAAAGCTCTTGATCTTAAGAATAAAGATGCATTGTTTACTAGTATTGCAAAAGGGAACCAGTCAGCAAAACTAGTCGCTAGACGCTTGCTCAACGATGATTCATTGATTCCATTAAGCGAAGAAAATGTAGATCAACTCCTGCTTATCAAAGGTACTGAGGGACTAGCAGTACACTTACAAGCCTGCTGCCATCCTATTCCCAATGATATGATTGTTGCACGACTCGATGAGCAAAGCGGCCTTGAAGTACACCGGGCAAACTGCCCAGCTTTAGCTCGAAGTTCTCGCTTTAATAGAAAAGACATTTTTAGTATCTCCTGGGTTGATGATACAAGCCAAGAGTCACATTTTCTTGCTGCTTTAAACGTACAAGTTAGAAATCGGGTTGGCGTACTATCTCACATCACTGATCTTTTAGAAAAAATGCGGGTCAACATAGAAGACATTAACATCACCGGTGATCGTGATATAAAAGATATGTATTTTTTGATACAAGTTAACGACGCAACCCACCTGAGACAAATTGCAGAAGCTATCAATAACCAGCATCATGTACTTGACGTTACTAGAGTTTTCGATAAAACCAACTAATTTACTTTTAGGAACTTAAAATGAGCAAAGAAATAATATCAACAAAAAATGCGCCACAAGCTATAGGCACTTATTCTCAAGCAGTCAAAGTTGATAATACGGTTTATATTTCAGGGCAAATACCCCTGGTCCCAGAAACTATGGAAGTTGTTGCAGGTGATTTTGCCGAAAATGCTCGACAAGTATTCAAAAACTTAGCTGCCATTACTGAAGCAGCTGGTGGTACGATTAACGACATTGTTAAAATTAATATTTTCTTAACGAATCTTGATAATTTTGCAACCGTTAATGAAGTAATGGCAGAGTTTATGTCTCAACCTTATCCAGCCCGTGCTGCTTTACAAATTTCAGCACTACCTAAAGGTGTAGAGATAGAAGCCGATGCTGTAATGACCCTGTAACAAAATCTATTATAATAAACTTGAGATTTATATGACTGATACCGACAAGAAAATAGCTATTTATCCAGGGACTTTCGATCCTATTACTAATGGTCATATTGATCTAATACAAAGGGCGGCTGAGATGTTCGACGAAGTAATCCTCGCCATAGCATCTAGCACTAAAAAGAACCCTAGATTTACACTAGAACAACGTATAGACATGGCTGAAAAGGTATTGGCAGATTGTACCAATGTTAGAGTAAAAGGCTTTCAGTCATTACTCGTCGATTTTGCCAAAAAAGAAAATGCAAGAATACTAATTAGAGGCTTAAGAGCTATATCTGATTTCGAATATGAATTTCAGCTTGCAAGCATGAATAGAAACCTAGCTCCTGATATAGAATCTATTTTTCTGATGCCTGCCGACGAATACTCATTTATTTCATCATCTCTAGTTAAAGAGGTTGCTTCACTTGGGGGTGATGTTTCGAACTTCGTTCACCCACTTGTAAATAAGGCATTAAAAGCTTAAAAACCTTCACCTAACAATTTGTAATTCACTTTATCAACCATATATAAGCATATATTGATAAAGGTTACTGTCTTTTTAATATTATCTACTGTTAAAATCGTATCAACTATTCAGACTAGCAAAGAAATAAGGATTTCAGATGTCATTATTAATTACTGATGAATGCATCAATTGTGATGTATGTGAACCAGAATGCCCAAATGAAGCGATTTATATGGGTGAAGAGATCTATGAAATAGACAAAGATAAATGCACCGAGTGTGTGGGTCATTATGATGAACCACAATGTGTAGAGGTTTGTCCAGTGGACTGTATTCCTAAAGACCCTGATAACGAAGAAACCGAAGAAGAATTAATGCTCAAGTATGAAAAATTGATGGCCGAATAATTTTATATGATAATTACTCTTTCTCCTTCCAAAGGACAGGACTTTGAAACTCCGACACCATCAGATATTTACACGATACCTGATCAACTTAAAGAATCGCAACTTCTTATTAATGAGGCTAAAAAGCTGAACTCTGAAGATGTTCGTGAACTCATGGATGTGAGCGAAAATATATCAAATTTGAACGTTCAGCGATTTAAAGACTGGAAAAGAGACTTCAATACACAAAATGCCAAGGCAGCACTTTTTGCCTTTAAAGGCGATGTCTATTCCGGTATTCAAAAAGATAAATATAACGACGAAGATTTATCTTATGCACAAAATCATCTAAGAATCCTATCTGGTCTATATGGCGCACTTCGCCCTATGGACTTGATCCAGCCTTATCGTCTTGAGATGAAAACCAGATTAAAGAATCCTCGTGGAGATAACCTCTATCAATTCTGGGGCGATAAAATAACCCAGCAATTAAATGAGAGCCTAGAAAGACAGTCTGAAAAAGTACTGGTTAATCTGGCTTCAAATGAGTATTTCAAATCAGTAAAACCTAAAGTTCTAGATGGCAGAATTCTCTCCGTTAATTTCAAAGAAACCAAAGATGGAAAAACTCGGGTAATTGCTATTTTCGCAAAAAAAGCCCGCGGCATGATGGCAGATTTCATTTTAAGAAATCGCATTGAACACATTGAAGATATCAAAGACTTTGGTGCAGAAGGTTATAAATTTAATCAAAAAGAATCAACTGATGACAATTGGGTATTCTCTAGACCTCAACCTGCAAAGAAATAAGTTTTTATTTGAATATCCACACCCCCTTACTTATGGGCACTTTTTTATTCGTTAGTATTCTTTTCTTTAAACTTATCTGCCCACCACATTCTTGCTCTTAGGCCCCAGCCACTGGTTAAGCCAACTTCTGTAAATCGTATATTCCCATTACCATCTATAATATAGCTCGTTGGTACACCTTTAACCCCAAATAGCTCAGCTAATCGACTATCTGCATCAATTATCGTTGGCCAACTCTCTATCCCTCTTTCCTGCATGTGCTTAACCACTTCATCTTTATCTCCAGACTGGTAAGCTACACTCAATACAGGCCAATCCTTTTGAATCTCGGTTAAACTACTTTCTTCAAATTTACAAAAAGGACACCAACTTGCCCAGAAATGAAGTAATAACGGTTTGCCAGTATAGTCTTCGAGGTTAACTGTTTTTCCATTTAGCATAACACTTTGAAAGCTTGGCGCGACACCACTGACCAAATCTTTTTGCTGCCAGGTACGTATTCCGATAACTATCGCTATTATTAACAGTATTTCGAGTAAAATTCGTAGCCAACGCCTTTTCTTGGGAGTTTTAGAAGGCTTATTGTTTGTTGTATTCTTTGGCATGACTTTAGGAGAATGATAATTTGAGGAAGCTTATCATAGCTAAAAATTTCCACTCCAATATCCTTAATAAAATTCCAGCTATGTTTTAGTTATTTCTATAAGCATAAAAAAGCCACAGTAAAAAACTGTGGCTTTTTCCGATCATCCTTGACCGATTTACATCCTACTAACTAACTCTTTTAGTGACACTTAATTTTATCTGCACATCCTTTGATAACATCAACTACGATTAATGCAGCGTCGTTATAACCATTCTCATCAACGATGTCGTACCAGAAGCTATCCATTCCAGTATATCCTGCATCTGGAGTGTAAGTTACCGTTCTATTTGTGAATGTTACTTTACCATGCTTAGGTGTATCAACTGCAATAATCCTAAGACCATTACCAGCATCATTACGTAGAGGGTAAATAACTACACTCTCACCTTTATTAGTCGTTACATCATCAGGTTCTGCGTTTGTATGTCCACCACCTTTTACACCTTGAAGTTCAACGATTACTGTAGCGGTATCAGTGTTACCATTTCCATCGGAGATAGTATAGGTAAATGTATCCGAACCACCCTTACCACAAGTATCATGGTTAGGCGTGTAAACGACCATCCCACCAGTAGCTATAGCAGTGCCAAGACTAGCTCCACTTACGCTCATAATGCTAAGCATGTCGCCATCTGGGTCAGAGTCATTGCCAAGAACATCTATGTCAATTGCACTACAAACTGCTGATGCTGAGTCATCTACAGCATCAGGAGCAGTATTTTTAGGATCTCCAACCGATACAGTTACAGTCGCGGTATCGGTGCCACCATTTCCATCAGAAATAGTGTATGTGAACTGATCATCTAAACCACAAGCTTCACCATTTGGAGTATATTCGAACACTCCATTAGAGACTTGTGTAACAGTACCGTTAGCTGGCTGTGTGAATCCAATTACAGACAATGCATCGTTATCAGGATCACTATCGTTACCTAAAACATTGATCGTAACTGGGCCACTACAAGAAACATTTGCAGAATCGTCTACAGCTACTGGGCCATTGTTAACTGGACCGGGAGTGCTTCCTTCTGTTGTCTGATAGGTATTAACATTTCGATCATGCTTAATATTGTTATGTAGCGCACGCTTAATCCATGCTGGAGACGTTGGTATCGCCTCAGTTTTCCAGATTACGCGAGGAGCACCCGGTGCACCTGCCAATGGAACTTTACGAGTACCTGTCTGAACAGTCTTTTGCTCTGTCTTATAACCTGTTTTATATGTTTTCTGCTCTGATACATATTCGATATCGACTCGGCGGTTCTTGAAATCCTGATCAGGTGTTCTAGGATATTTAGGGTGACCTTTACCCAGTCCACGTGCTACTAAATGATCTGGATTAAATCCATTCTTGATAAGGTATTTTCTAACTGCTTTTGCACGTTGCTCAGATAAACGCTGATCGTAGACTGGATCACCTAATCCACAGGTGTTACCCGTGATACGAATTGCTCCTTTGTAGCCATTCTTACGAATTTCTGCAGCGATTTGCTTCAAACGGGTCTTAGCTGAAGGAATTAGTTTTGCACTGTTAAGTTTGAAGAATGTTTGGCCTTCAAGCTCCATCGTGCTCTTAACTAGCTGCTTATAAGGAGTACGGATAGTTTTCTTAGCATAGACTGGTACAGTCTTATATGTAGGTACTGATTTACCAGGAACTTCTACACGAACTCTACGGTAGCGTTGGTCTGGCTGATAAATACTAGCACCACCGAAATCATAACGATAACCAAGTCTACCTGTAACATCAGTATCATCTGTGCCACCATCTCGGTAACCACCAGATTGCTTAGAGCCAGCAACATCTAGAGACAGGCTATGACCTGTTCCATAGAAGAATTTTTCGATACCAGCAGATAGTGTTGTGTTACGAGCATCTTTCTCGCCTACTCCAACTTCATCACTCCACTCATGATCAAGACCTGCACGCACACGCATGTTTTCATTTGGTAAGAACTTACCAACACTACCACCAGCGCCCCAGTCATAAGCACGATCTGATACTTGCTGACCGTTTATGATTCTAGTGTCTTCTCTTCCAGAAAGACCTTTACTTACATGACCTTCCCAGAATAAATGTTGATTTTCCTGGCCATAACCTACTGTTGCTTTGTCATGATCAGACTCGTTACGGTCATAAGCTGCAAATACTTTGTTAACTCTTTTAGCACGGCCTGATGCATCTCGAGATACCCAATTGTGGTTAATTTGAGCACCACGACCAAGCATACCTGTATCGTCACCTTGAAGATCATACCCAGCCCACAAGCCTACACCTGTGCTGTGATTATCACTTTCTGAAAGCACCTGGTTAAATTCAACATCAGTATCACCATCGTCTGTAACACCAACACCAACCTGTGTTCTACCACCTACGTACTCATGGCTAGCTCTATTTACCTGCTTAGCATCCTGATACTGCTGGCTGCCAGCTATCGGCCCAGCTATAGCTTGAGTCGCCAAGATAGCTGCTGAACTAAAAACAAACGGTAAATATGCCCATTTGTATGTTGTCGTTATATTTTTCATTGCTTTTCTCTCTATACAAAATTTAATAGGTGTAAATAATCATCGCTGCATACATTAGGTCGATGGCTATCTACCGCTTACGTCCAATACGTATTTAGCATATGTGAATTATCTATTAACTTGCAAAGTGAGAGAATTCCACCTATCAGAACAAATAGTCGATTAATACCTTTCATCAGTAAACTGATGCCAGTACTTTTGGTGGAACATAATTTCAGCTCAATTATTAACCTAATTCAAGTAACCAATCTGAACTTTGGATATACTCAAAACACCTAGTTTTAAGAAACAAGAGACTCCGTTTTAGTTCTCGTATATATTTGATTGTGAACAATTTCACTCTTGAAATTACAATCCTTTATAGGAAGGGTGCTAGCATGTTTATTTTTAAATTTTTTCCGCTATTCGCATTATTACTAATAGCATTCTGGGGTCTACACCAAATAGGGTATTTCCCTGATCGATTAAATCATGTCTTATTCCATGTTGGTCTACCTTCAGGAAATGTTTGGAAGCCCACCTGGAGTGATGTAGTTACACTGGCAGGATTGATCACGCTTTATATTGAAATATTTAAAGCTACTCGTACATCTAGCATTTCAATAGTGGATCACACCTTATCTACCATTGTGTTCGTCGCTTTTCTGGTTTCCTGGATAGTTTTTCCGTGGTCTATAGGTGACAAAGGAGACTCAACATTCTTGTTTTTAACCATAATGTCATTTATTGATGTTATAGCTGGTTTCACAATTACAATCGCCGCGGCTCGCCGAGATTTTGCTCTTGGTGGAAAAGGATAATTACATATATTTTGGAGGCATTTTAATGCACGCAGTTATCAAAACATTGTTAGTAGGTAGCTTTCTAACTTTTACAGTACAGCAAAGCAATGCTGAAATTTTTCCACCAAGTTTTGAAATGCCAGCTCCCATATGGGGGAATAATCCAGCACTTATAGGGTGGGGAGATTGTGTACCTGTTCCTGTTTATCCAATCAATATGCCTCCAGCAAACTACCCTATGGGCAATATGGGTTTTCCTCAGGCAATACCAATGCCAACAGTAATACCTTATCCTACTCAAAATGAGCATCTCGGTTTATTACCTCCTCCAAGTCAATATTTTAATACCGCGCCACTTATTCAGCCACAAATTCCGGTTGCTCAAGCACAAACAAGTTGCGAAAGTGATGAGAAACTCCATGCTTTACAAAAAAAATATGACTTAGCTTCATCTGCATCTAAGCAAAAAATAGCAGAATTGAGTCAGGCTCTTAAAGAGACCCAAAACCAAATATCTGATAGTCAAAATATCATCAGTAATGGAACCAAAGAAAATACAGATCTGAAAGAAAAAGTTTCACAACTTCAAGTTGAAGTTTCTGACTTAAAAACGGCTAAAGCTGAAATAGAAGTTATTGATTCTAAAAAGAAATCAAAAATAAAAAAACTAACAAAGGAATTGATTGAACTAGAACTTGTAAATACCAATTTAAAAACCCAGCTTTCATCAACCAAGGCTACTTTAGGGTCACAAGCAAAAATGATAACGTCACTAAAACAAAGTGATAAAGAGTTACTTGCTTTAAGGAGTACTTATAAAGAACGAAATGATGAAACTGCAGATTTACAACAACAACTAGAAAAACTCAACAATGAATATAAAACATTACAAGCACAGCTTTCGACCATAGAAAAAGAAGCAGGCAACCAAGCAAAAAAATTAACTACACTTGGTCAATCAGAGATTGAGCTTAGCGCATTAAAAAGTGCCTACAAAGAGCAAAGTAATGAAAACGAACAGCTCAATAAAAGCCTCGCTAAAATTGTTGATGAAAACAAAACTTTGAACTCTCAATTAACACAGGCACAAAGTGAGTCTGCTAATACTTCAAGAAGACTCAATATTCTAGGAAAATCAACCGCTGAATTAACAGCATTAAAAAGCACTTACAAAGAAAGAAATGACGAAAACGCACTACTCAAAGAAAACCTCTCAAAACTTGCTAATGAAAATAGAATCTTAAAAGCACAGTTAACACAGACTCAAAATGAATCTGCTAACTCCTCAAAAAGACTCAATATTCTAGAAAAATCAACCGCTGAATTAACAGCATTGAAAAGTGCTTATCAAAAGAGAGAAAATGAGAATGTTTCGCTTAAACAACAGCTTGCAGCACTGGAAAAAGAAAAGTCAAATATTCAATTTCTATTCGATTCAAATCAAACGGCGGTCACTTTGAAAGCATCTCAAGATAGTGAAATTATCGAAGGTCTAAAAAAGAAACTTAAAGCAGCAGAAGATTCCAACATTAACTTAAATAGCCAGCTCGATGTAGCAAACAATAACTCAAATGCACAAAATAAAAAAATCACTGCACTGAGTCAAAGTGCGAAACAATTAACTGCTTTGCAGAGCTCTTATAAAGAACGCAATGATGAAAATGCAAAACTCAAGAAACGCCTATCTGATTTAGACAATTCCAACAATACCCTTCAGGCTAAATTATCAACAGCTATTGAAAGCATTGGTTCTCAATCTAAGAAATTGGCCTCTTTAAGACAATCAGTTGTAGAACTAAATTCCCTTAAAAGTGCATATAAAGCCAAAAATGATGAAAATTCAGCGTTTAAACTAAAAGTAGATAACCTTTCTTCAGTACAAGAGTCCGCTAATGCCTGTAAAATTGCCTTAGAAAACATACAAGGAAAACTTGAGAAGTCTGAAGACGCAAGAGAAGCCATGTCGGAAAAAATCGCTACTCTAGAAAACACCACATCTGAACAAGCAAGTAAAATAACCGCCCTAATGGTAACTACAAGCGAACTTGATGAACTTAAGAGTGTTTATAAGGATTTGAGCTCTGAAGATGATGATTTAAGCTCAAAACTTGAAGCAGCAAATGCCGATGCTGATAAAGACGGTGTAGCGGATGCAAATGATCTTTGCCCAGCATCAGAAGCAGGATCAAAGGTGAATGATTTTGGCTGCAAAGAAACTGAGAATATTACGCTTAAAGGTGTCAATTTTGCTAGCGGTTCTACAAAACTAACAGCAAGTTCACTACCTATAATTAACGCAGCTGCTTTAACTATCAAGCAGAACCCAAAGCTTAACATCGAAATTGCCGGCTACACCGATAATCAGGGGCTAGCGTATATTAATAAAAGACTATCTGAGCGCAGAGCCAACTCGGTTATGATCGAATTGATTAAGCAAGGTGTAGATGCTAACAGACTAGCTGCAAATGGCTATGGTGAAAAAGAACCTGTCGCTGATAATAAAACTGAAACGGGACGAGCTGTGAATCGTCGTGTCGAGTTAAAAATTAGTAACTAGACCTGTACAAAGAAAAAGTAAACTAACAGACAACAGGTTATAATCAGGCCCCCTTTTTGGGGGCTTATTTATTTCCGGAGTAAAATCATGCAGGACTATAAAACCAAAAAACGCTTCGGACAGCATTTTCTAAATGATCATTCTGTTATCGAAAAGCTGATTTATGAAATAAACCCTAAACCTGATGAAAAAATCGCTGAAATAGGCCCTGGTTTAGGCGCTTTAACTTTTCCTCTTCTTGAAAAAGTCAATTCACTCGATGTGGTTGAAATTGATAGAGATGTGATCACCCGGCTACAGCAAAAAAAAAATCCCAAGCTTAAAATTCACGGAGTCGATGCATTAAAATTTGATTTTGGAATTTTATTAAAAGACGAAACTAAAAATCATACAAAATTAAGAATAGTAGGAAACCTGCCCTATAATATTTCAACTCCATTAATCTTTCACTTGCTCGAATACAGACATCAAATCTCTGATATGCATTTTATGTTGCAAAACGAAGTAGTGAATCGGATTACAGCAGCACCAGGTTCAAAAACCTTTGGCCGTCTTTCCGTTATGGTCCAATACTTTTGCAATTGTGAGTATTTATTTTTTGTTGGTCCAGAATCTTTTTCCCCTCCTCCTAAAGTAGATTCTGCTATTTTGAAATTAACGCCGTGGGATAAACTACCTTATCAGGCCAATGACGAAGATTATTTTTCTCGGTTAGTTGCCCAAGCATTTTCAATGAGGCGTAAAACGCTCCGCAACAATTTAAAGAAAGTGTTAACTGCCGATCAAATAGAAGCTGCCGGAATTGATCCGTCTTTACGAGCCGAGAGTTTAAGCGTGAAAGACTTTGTTGCTCTGAGCAACATAGAAAGTAAACTCAAATCCTAAATGACACCCATTCCACTAAGTCTCTATTTGCATATACCCTGGTGCATAAAGAAATGTCCTTACTGTGATTTCAATTCACACCAAGCTAAAGGAGAAATTCCAGAAGACAAGTACACCCCCGCACTTATAAGCGATCTTGAATCAGAATTACCACTAATATGGGGTAGATCTATCGAATCTGTATTTATAGGTGGAGGCACACCAAGCCTGTATTCAGCTAAAGCAATGGATCGATTACTCTCAGGATTAAGAGAGCGTCTCACCATTCGTCCTAATACAGAAATCACGATGGAAGCGAATCCCGGAACATTCGAACAAGACCGTTTTAGTGCTTACCAGGAAGCAGGTATCAATCGTCTATCCATTGGCGTCCAGAGCTTTAACGATAAACACCTGAAAGCCCTGGGTAGAATTCACGGTGCAGATGAAGCACAACGAGCTACCAAGATTGCAAAACAAGCGGGGTTCGATAATTTCAATCTGGATATTATGTATGGACTACCTGATCAAACTACAGAGGAGGCAATATCTGACCTGCAGCAGGCTATAGAGGCTGATCCAAATCACATATCCTGGTATCAGTTAACTATCGAAGAAAATACATTATTTCATCATTCCCCACCAGTTACTCCCAACGATGAAATACTATGGGAGATGCAACAACAAGGCCAAAAGCTGCTAGCGGATGCCGGTTATTATCAATACGAAGTGTCTGCTTATGCCAAAGAAAACAAACAATGTAAGCATAACCTTAACTATTGGAAATTCGGTGATTATTTAGGAATTGGTGCGGGTGCACATGGGAAACTTAGCATGCCCGATGGTAACATTACGCGCCATACTAAATTTCGCCACCCAGAAAAATATATGGATCAAGCGCTCAACAAAGTACCTCGATCGAGTGAAAAAAAACTAGCTCCTGATGATTTAGTCTTTGAGTTTATGTTGAATGTAGCTCGCTTAAAAGATGGTTTCAATGAAGGTCTATTTGAAGCAAGGACCCTGCTTTCATTTTCTGAGGTTGAATCAAAACTAAAAGAACTAACCTCAAAAGGATTGATTGAGAAAAATAGAGAAAACTATAAGCCTACAGAAAAAGGCTGGCAGTTCGTTAATGACATAGTTAATAGCTTTCTTTAAATAATTATTGATGCTGTTGTGTTTGATTTTTAATATCGAAGAGCTATTACCAACAAAAAACAGCTAAATAGTAGAGGGATGTGCTTCAGTTTTTTCTAGCACTGAACATGTTTTACCATTGTGCATCGACGATTCCTTACGGAATCTACGATGGACTTTAGTGAACTTACCGTTTTGTTGTCTAAAACGGATAATTCAATTATTTGACCAGGCATTTCTGGCTCTTGGTGAGCCTAGAAAAGCCACCCCCCTACTTTCAGGCTGTTTTTTAACGTGACATAAAAGCTTTAAAAGCCATACCTAAAACATCATCGATCATCGATCCATCTTTATCTGCATCGAGTATTTTAGTTAAGAAACCTGTAGATTCTTGTCTAGGTGGGGCTAATTGTTTACTACCACCTAGCATCTTTTTGCCTAAAGCAGCCATTACCATAGTCGCTACAACAGGTAGCATCTTTTTCAATAAACTACTGCCTAGACCAGTCTCTTTAGATGAACGTTTTGCTACATGACGACTCACATCTTTATTACCAAAAATATGGCCAAGTATGTCATTGCCATCTTGAGTCGTCTCTTTCTTGCCTAACAAAGAAGGGTCATCAAGATAACGGGAATGATTCCCTTTCTCTAGAGCCTCCATCAAACTATCGAGACCTCTAACTTCTTGCGCATTTGCACCTAGGCCACGGGAAAGTGAATTAGCTAAAGAAGAAATAGCATCTTTAGACTGAGATTCATTTACGCCAAAATTATTGGCAAACTCAGAGATTGCATCTGTATTTTTGTTATCAAAAAGCAAGTCTGTAATATTCAACTAAGGCTCCTAATACTTTGTATATAAAAAATTCAAAGAGCCATTACTATAGATCAGTAAACCTTTATTTCGAAATAAAAGTTTCTTAAAATAACGGAAGGTATTGATTAGCTTTGTTTCTGATTGAAGAAAGGACTAACTAAACTGGTATCACTCAAGCTCTGGTAATACGCCTGACAACTCTGGCTTGCTTTTAATAGAGTGTTCTGATTGCTCTTCAGCGTTACCATCAAAGCTTAACATCCACTCAAGGTTGTTCTTAGAACTTGCATGTTCAAGTGCGTTTTCACGAGAAATTTTACCCTTTTTAAACAACTCAGCTAGCGATTGATCAAACGTGTGCATGCCATCTGCCCCACCTTTATCAATAATTTCTTTTAAATCTTGCATATGGCCTTTTCGGATAACTTCAGCTGAGAATGGTGAATTAACTAATACTTCTGTTGCCAGCGCATAACGACCATCCAGGCTTGGGATCAAACGTTGTGCGATGATTGCACTCAAGTTTAAAGAGAGATCCATTAATACGCGATCTTTTTGTTCTGCTGGTAGTAAATAAATTAATCGTTCCAATGCCTGTATCGTGTTTGTGGCATGCAGGGTACTTATTACAAGATGTCCTGTATCTGCAAAACCCATTGCCGCTTCTACAGTCGCAGTACTGCGAATTTCACCAACCATGATAACATCAGGTGCCTCACGCATTGCTTCGCGCATTGCGTTTTCATAGGAGTGCGTATCAAAGCCTACTTCACGTTGTCCAATGATTGACTTATCGTGTCGGTATGTGAATTCGATAGGGTCTTCAATTGTTAAGATATGTCCAGACACACGTTGATTACGATACTGGATAAGAGATGCCATCGATGTTGACTTACCCGCACCCGTAGAACCTACGAATAAGAATAAACCTTCTTTTTTCATCACTAGGTCTTTTAATACTTCAGGTAAACCCAATGCTTCCGGAGCTAAAATATCTGATTTTACGTAACGAATCACCATCGAAACTTCGCCGCGCTGAAAGTAAACATTGACCCTGAAACGACCAAGATCTCTAACCGAGACACCCTTATTCATTTCTTTGGTGCGATGAAAAACAGCCCATTCTTTATCTGACAATAACTCTTTAGCAAATGCTGCAATAACACCAGGCATCAGCTTATTTTTAGATATGCTTTCATGGCTACCCAACACCTTAATTGAAGCAAAAGCACCTGTTGTTAGATACAGGTCAGAAGCCTCTCTTTTTACCATCAGCTCTAGATATGGAATTATTTTCATTATTATTTCAGCCTTGAAAGATCAGTCTATATGTTAGTTTTATTATAAAACGACTAGAGTTTCAGTATGTACTCGTCTAAAGCTTCGGTATGTACTCGTCAATTGTTTCAATTGCAAGCGTCTCAGTACCTTTAAAGAAGTCACCCTTCTTAGCTTGACGACTGTTCAACTTCAATTGCAAGCGTAAATCATTTACTGAGTCAGCATTGCGCAAACCTTCTTTAACTGAAATCATATTCGCATCTATCAAGCGGAATAGTGCTTGGTCGAAGGTACACATACCCAATTGGTTAGATTTAGAAATCAATTCTTTAATTGCAGGTATATCACCTTTGTATATCAAGTCAGCCATCCTGGGCGTATTCAACATGACTTCTACAGCGGGTAAACGGCCATTATCTTCAATTTTTCTTACCAAACGTTGAGAAACTACACCTTTCAAGTTTAGCGATAAATCCATTAACAACTGATCACGTCTTTCTTCTGGGAAGAAGTTTATTATTCTATCTAGTGCCTGGTTAGTACTATTCGCATGTAGGGTGGTTAAACATAAATGTCCCGTTTCTGCATAGGCAATAGCATACTCCATGGTTTCTCTATCGCGAACCTCACCTAGCAAGATAACGTCAGGAGCCTGACGTAATGTGTTTTTCATCGCTATTTCATAGCTATCTGTATCAACACCTACTTCACGCTGTGTTATTAAACACTGATGATGATCATGGGTAAATTCAATCGGGTCTTCGATCGTTACTATATGCCCCATGGAATTTTTATTTCGGTAATCGATCATTGAAGCTAGGCTGGTTGATTTACCAGAACCGGTTGCACCAACCATAATGACCAAACCACGTTTTGTCATTGCAATATCTTTTAAAACAGGTGGCAACACTAACTCTTTAAACGTAGGAATATAATCTGGGATATGACGTAAAACCATGCCTGGTGAGCCACGCTGGGTGAACGTATTTACACGAAAACGTGCTTTACCCGGTAAGCTGATCGCAAAATTACACTCCATGTGTTCTTCGAATTCTTTAAGTTGTCGATCGTTAAAAATGGAGCGAACGAGAAAACCTGCCTGTTCAGCATTCAGTTTCTGATTTGACAAAGGCTTCATTTTACCATCAACCTTAATTGATGGTGCCGCCATCGAAGTAATAAACAAGTCAGATGCGTTCTTATCCAATGTTGAGTCTAACAACTGGTGGACATAACTTATTGCGCTTTCTTTATCCATTTTTATTCTTCACTTTATATTTTGTTATTATTCGGTCGCGAGTGCTTATATTTACCATGCTATTTGCTTTAACCTCTTTGCATCATCGCTTTAGGGTTATCTGCTTTCTTCATAGCTGAATCACGAGAGATATGACCAAGTGTCATTAACTTCTGTAAACTCTGATCTAGCGTCTGCATACCATCTGCAGCACCTGTTTGCAGTGCTGAACGCATTTGTGCGAGCTTATTCTCTTTGATCATGCTACGAATTGCATTAGTTCCTATCATAATTTCATGAGCTGCTACACGGCCACCTTGTACACGCTTTAATAAAGTTTGTGAGATTACTGCTTGCAATGATGAAGAAATCATCGACCTGACCATATCTTTCTCTGCTGCAGGAAATACATCAACAATACGGTCGATAGTTTTAGGAGCACTGGTTGTATGTAGTGTTCCAAACACCAAGTGGCCAGTCTCTGCCGCTGTTAGTGCTAAACGAATCGTTTCAAGGTCACGCATCTCACCAACCAGGATCGTATCTGGATCTTCACGAAGTGCTGAACGAAGTGATGCATCAAAACTAAGTGTATCGCGATGAACTTCTCGTTGATTTACCAAACTCTTTTTACTCACATGCACAAATTCTATCGGATCCTCGATCGTTAGAATGTGTCCATGATCAGTATCATTTTTATAATCAATCATAGCCGCCAAAGTTGTAGACTTACCAGAACCTGTAGGACCTGTTACCAATACCAAACCTCTAGGCTTATCTGAAATTTTCTTGAAAATTGCTGGCGCATCCAGGTCTTCAAGAGTTAAAACTTTGCTTGGGATGGTACGAAATACCGCAGCTGCACCACGATTCTGGTTAAATGCGTTTACACGAAAACGGGCAACCCCTGGAATTTCAAACGAAAAGTCAGTTTCCCAGTTTTCTTCGTAGGCTTTACGTTGCTTATCATTCATGATGTCGTACACCATACTATGCACTTCTTTGTGCTCTAGCTCAGGCATATTGACTCGACGCATATCACCGTCAACACGAATAATCGGAGGTTCCCCTGCTGAAATATGTAAATCAGATGCTTTATTTTTTACCGTGAAGGCAAGTAACTGTGTAATATCCATAAATGACTACTTTCTTATTGTTATTAATTATTGGAGCCAGTATTTCTTAAACTTTCTTGCCACTGTTAGTTAGAAGTTAGTTAGAATATTATTTAAGGCAAGATTTATAAACAAAACCCCCAGAGCCAAAACTAATACTACTGACATTTACGCCACAAATTTAACATATATGACCCAGATAAGTGACAATCTCCAGATAATCGGTGCAAAACTGAAAAAGTTTTCTTTGCAATATAAACGTGCTGAGAACTCTGTGAAATTGCTTGCTGTAAGCAAAAAGCATGATAGCAATAAGATTCGAGAGGCTTATGAATATGGCCAAAGAGCATTTGGGGAAAATTATGTACAAGAACTCTGGGATAAGTATCAACAATTATCAGACTTGAATATAGAGTGGCATTTCATTGGTCCGCTACAATCCAACAAGACTCGGAAAATAGCTGAAATTGCGGATTGGGTTCATACCATAGACAGACTTAAAATAGCCCAAAGACTCAATGATCAACGGCCTGAAAATCTAGCTCCCTTATCAGTCTGTATACAACTGAATATCAGTGGTGAAAATAGCAAATCTGGTACTACTGAAACCGGAGTAATGGATTTAGCGAAGGAAATAATCAAACTACCAAATTTAAAACTCAGAGGCTTAATGATCATTCCCGCACCAGAAGAGAACTTTGAGAAACAGCTTGAGGTTTTTGCTAAAGTTAGCGCTATTAAAGATACTCTCAACCTTGAGCAAGAGATAGATCTCGATACACTCTCGATGGGAATGAGTAATGACATCGAAGCAGCTATCGCTGGCGGCTCGACCATGGTTAGAATTGGCACTGCCATTTTTGGCCAACGCGATAACTAAAATTAACTCACAAAAGGATCACTTTAAAAATGGGAAAAACGATAACATTTATCGGCGCAGGAAATATGGCCCGCAGCCTGATAGCTGGATTACTTCAAGATGGTAGCACGCATAATATACGTATTTCAGATCCTAATGAATCACAACTTGCAGACATTACAGAAAACTGGGCTGCAATCAACTCATACGTTAATAACGCAGAAGCCATCGAGGGAGCTGATGTAGTAGTCTTGGCAGTTAAACCACAGATCATGCAAATGGTATGCGAACTTTTACAAGAAAAAATTCAAACCCAAAATCCATTAGTGATATCCATTGCCGCGGGCATTAGCTTAGGCAATCTTGAGAAATGGCTGGGAGGACATTCTCCTGCAGTCGTTCGTTGCATGCCAAATACGCCTTCTCTGGTTCAATCCGGGATGACGGGGCTTTATGCAAATGAACAAGTATCAGAGGAACAATGCAATCTCGCCGAAAGTATTATGCGGGCAGTTGGCAGTACGCTTTGGTTAGAAAATGAAGACTTGATGGATACAGTTACCGCTGTATCGGGTAGTGGTCCCGCTTACTTTTTTTTGGTAATGGAAGCGATGCAGGATGCGGCGCAAAAAATGGGATTAAGCGCTGAAGATGCCCGCTTACTGGTGTTACAAACAGCCTTTGGAGCGGCTAAACTAGCCCTGGAAAGCAGCGATGATGCTTCAGTTTTGCGTCAAAGAGTAACCTCTAAAGGTGGAACCACAGAAGCGGCCTTAAATAAACTTGTAGATGGCGGGTTACCCAGTATCTTTGAAGAAGCACTGGTTGCTGCAGCAATTCGTTCTAAAGAATTGAGTAAAATATAAGATTAAAACCACCCCCCTACTTTTAGAGCTTTTTTGTATTATCAGAAAACATAACTGGAGAAATTATCAGTGTTAGGACTAACAGTGTTAGGGCTATCAATAGCCTCACAAATCGCTATTTTTTTAATAGAAGCCGTATTTACTCTCTATATTGCTGCAGTTGTGATTCGCTTATTGCTGGGCTTTACTCGCGCTAGTTTTCACAATCCTTTCTCACAGTTTTTGGTAAAAATCACAAATCCTGTGCTGGTGCCACTCAGACGTTTTATCCCTTCGTTTGGCAGTATTGATACTTCAGCAGTAGTTGTGGCTTATGCGCTGACTTGGGTGAAGTTGAGTTTGCTGTTGTTAATCACAAGAGGCGCTATCATGTTTCCCGAAACGCTGTTCTTTGCCGTAGGGGAATTGATCAAAACCATTATCTGGATTTACATTATCGCCTTGATTATTCAGGCAATAACGAGTTGGGTGGGTAATACTCAAGGCAACCCATTAACTCCATTAGTCAACAGCCTGACAAATCCAATTTTAAGGCCAATTCGTAAAGTTGTGCCTCTCATAGGAATGATGGATTTATCTCCATTAGTAGCTATTCTTGGTTTAAACATATTACTAATAATAGCCAACAACCTATTTCATTAGACAAGTTAAATTTTAGCTGAGATAAGATAGCAAACTAAAGAAAGCTGGAATTACTCGAATTAGTTTCTATTTCAAAAAATATAAAAAAAGCCTGCTTGTATGCAGGCCAAAGGGGATATTCTAACACTTAGATGGTATCAATTAGATTTGGTTCCAAAGTATTTCAACTTTTCGACGCCCCCACTTGAATGCTTTTCGCTTATTCATTCCCATATAAATATCGATTTTCTTGCGCCAGCGCTTGTTCATTTTATCCAGCACAACATACTCACCTTCAAGACCTTTTATTCTGACTTTTTGTTTATGTTTTAATCCATGCACCTTTAATAGGTCTCGAGATACGGCAATAACTTTCATGCCAGGTCGTAGTCTATCTCCCCAGGCAGCGATATTTGGTGTGCTATCTGTTTGAGCGGCATGAGATGTATATGCCGTTGCGGTAACACGTAAGCTATTGTCATAAGGCTCATTATTCTTGGCCTCAAAAGACGCTTTAACGAGTTTCGCTTTTCCTATCTTGTCCGGTGAACTTGTTTTGGCTTTACTAGACTTTTTTTCGTACTTCGCTAAAAAAGCTTGAAAAGCTTTTTGTAGTTGTGCTGTTTCTTGTAGCTTTGCAATTTCTTGTAGCTGGACAATAGATTGTAGCTGTTTAGCCCCTTCAGATACGTTTTCTTTTTTAAGAATACTGTGTTTATTTCGCGGACTTGCATTTGTTGACATTGTAAATATCAGGCTGAATAAAATAGTTAGCGTTAATCCATGAACGCTAAATAATGTTCTGATGTTCATTTTAATTTGTTCTCCATTATGACATTTTCAATTGGGGGTAAAATGTCAAGCGCGCGAATATTAGCAAAAGTTGATGTACTAATAAAGCTTTTTCCAAATTTATTTCTTTTATCATTTAGCGCTAAATTTTAAACGTAAATAAAATAGCATTTATGGAAAGTTATAAATTAAATTAAAATTTTAATGGTTCTCTTTTAAAATAGTCTGAATGAAATAGGCTGAATACACCATAATCAGAACCAGTCAGCATCTTGTATATAGGCGCTTTATTGTTCTCTTAATAGCTTTATGAGAGAATGTGAATAGTTAGGCTACTATAATATGGATAAAAAATATCATGGAACATACAATCCCAAAAAAAATAATTAATTCTTTATTAATCATTACTTTAACTTTTTTTCTATCTATAAGTTTAACAGCCTGTGACAATGATGATCCGAAAGTAAACACTTCAGAAACCCAACAAGAAGATAAAACAATTATTTTATCTGCTGATGGTATCGGCCCCATCAATGCGACTACATCATTCAATATGCACCAAATGACCCTGGCTTTTAGTGATTATAGCGTTGTTGAAGAGGTTAACTATTTAGAAGGCAATCCTTTCCCTGCTATACGCATTTCAGAGGGTGTAAAAACAATTTTAAATATTATCCCAGATGCAGCACATAAGAATATTTTCTCCGTCATTATTGAGGACAACATTATACAAAATAGCCTTGGTCATCATCTAGGAACGTTTTACAACAAGATATATACCTACGGCCAAAACGAACAGTGTCAGGCAGGGTTTTCTGACATGAGTGGAAAAGTCCTCTGTTATGCACCTAAAACGCCCAATATTTTATATGTCTTTAACGGCCAATGGGATAATCCCGTAACAGGGATAATACCTCCAGCTGATGTATTACAAGGCTGGGCACTGGAAGCCATTATTTGGCGTCCAAAATCCTAATCACCTGTTTCTCTGGGTGTGGCACAATCCCGCTTTTTGGCATTATCTAAACATTGTTAACCTTGCTTAACTTTTGCCTAACAAAGCCGAGTACTTGAGAAATGAGCCTAGAACAATCCTTAAAAAGCCGAAGTGACAATAAATGTGAGCTCTGCTCAGCAGAAAATGGCTTAAGTGCTTTCTTGGTACCACCAGAGAGTAGCCCAACAGTAGATAACTCCATTCTGATATGTGAAACGTGTCAGTCTCAAATCGCAAATCCAACGAATATGGATGCCAACCATTGGCGTTGCTTGAATGACAGCATGTGGAGCCAGGTTCCTGCAGTTCAGGTAATGGCCTGGAGAGTTCTAAACACACTTAAAAGCGAAGGCTGGCCTCAAGATCTTTTAGACATCATGTATCTGGAAGATGATGTAAAGAGGTGGGCAATGACAGGTGCTGGAGCAGGAGCTAATAATGAAGAGCCTACACTTGATG
Source organism: uncultured Gammaproteobacteria bacterium (assembly GCA_963760355.1). Lineage (GTDB taxonomy): Bacteria > Pseudomonadota > Gammaproteobacteria > Thiotrichales > Thiotrichaceae > Cocleimonas. The sequence goes on from CAVXCT010000028.1 coordinate 32,412, forward strand.
TTAACGGAACAAAGCTAACTAACGGCGACTCTGTCACACTTGTCAAAGATTTAGTGATTCAAGGCGCTAACTTCACCGCAAAGCGTGGCACTTTAGTTAAGAATATATCTCTCACAGATGACATCGAGCAAATCGAAGGACGTATTAACGGAACTCGAATCGTGCTTCGTGCTTCTTACATGAAAAAAGCCTGATCAGTTATTCGATCAGGCTTTTAAACACACCCCCCACCTTTTAGGCGATTTTCAGTAAATTAGTGTTCAGTAAAGAGATTACTTCTTTCAACATCAATTCACTTTCAGCTGCATAAAAGATAAAAGACTTAATTTGGAGGGTGTAATTTAAAGTTTTGTAATTACTTTAGTTAACAATAAATTTAACAATAAATAGTTGAGTAATTCGCTACTTTGCCTGTATGGACTGGAGGTAATAAACCAGTTCCAGAACACGGGCACGTGTAGCGGCTTCACCACCGTAAGGACCGTATTTATTAGCAGCCTCAAGACTAAAACGGTCACCCCAGACTGGCATTGCCCGATCACCGTGCCCAGACACTGCAGATCGACCATCAACTACCTGAAAGACTTTAAGGAAAGGATAAGCTCCATCCCCCGTATTCTTCGCCAGCATGGTTAAATCTGAAGGTTTGGGTGTAAGAAACTGGGCCATATTACCATCTCCCTTGCCCCCTATTCCATGACATGAAGCACAGGACACACGGTACTCATTTGAACCAATAAGTTCTTCTTCTGCATTAGCCGTTGTAAAACCCAACATGGATCCCGCCATACAGACAGTAGCTACTATTTTATTTATTTTAAACATGTAAACCATCTCCTTAATTTAATTAAAAACCTCTTTATATATAGTACATAATGAGGCAATAAAAAATAATAAAACGATTATTCACTTAAAACTACTAAATAATAAGTTTATTGTTGATATAAATCATAAGAATAATGGCAAACAATTAAATGGGCTTTAAAATCAGCGATAAATTTGCTAACCAGCACTATTGAGAAAAAGTCAGAGAAATTAATAAATAACACACCCCCAAGCTTTTAGGTGCTTTTTTGATTTTTTACTAATGGTGGATTTTCAATCTAACGGCACAAAGTTCAATACTGCATCAAGCTGTGCTTCACTAAACAAGGACTCTATCAACGGGAATAATTCACGCTCTTCCATACGTGTGTGATTTTTTAACATGGTTGCAAATTCGGCCAAGTCTTCTCTGGCGCTTGCTAGATGAAGCTTTGGCATCAGCATTCTTATTGCACCATGTTCTTTTAATAACTGTGTCGCAATTCCAATATGCTCTCGATACTGTTTGAAAATCGGAGCAAAGATGGTTCGCTCTTCGTGCTGAAAATGTACTTCGAGCTCGCTTTCATAGTAATTTTTTACTGTTTCGATCGCTTCCGAGATGGCAGCATCATCTCCAGATTCGGCAACCTCGGCAATCCGTTTAGCCATCACCAATGATTGATGATGCTCTCTGGATAAATCCTGTAATTGTTCTGCTCTTTTCATTTAACTAGTTCCCGATTTCTCTACTATGTGTCTTTAGATCATACCCACATTTGGGACAAACCTTTAACCGCGTCATTCCTGTTTTAACTTTATTGCGTTTATTTTCTGCTCGAGCTTCACGTAACATTAAAGCAGCGTCTGTTCTTGATATCCCGAGCTTCATCCTCAAATCAATAAATTCAGAATTCTCATGTTTACTAAACGTACCATCTTCCACCCAGACCATAAGTGCTGCTTTAAAGCGCTCTCTTCTGCGACTAATTTCTGAGGTAAAACCGGAGGCGAGTATACCTGCCGGTAGAGCAGCCATTCCAATGCCAGTAATTACAATAACAACACCAAGCGCTCGTCCTAATCCTGTAATAGGCACTACATCTCCGTAACCAACAGTGGTCAAAGTAACCGTTGCCCACCATAGCGCTCTTGGAATACTACCAAACTCTTTTGGCTGAATATCACCTTCAACGATGTAAATGCCCGTAGCTGAAATTACGATAAGAATAATCAAGACAAACATCGCCGACATAATTGTTTCAGCTTCTTGTCTTAAAACAGTCGACAAAAGATCCATTGAGCGAGAATAACGTGTCAATTTAAACACTCTGATCAAACGCAAGGCTCTTAATATAAGAAGATCATGTCCTAAAAAGAGTAAATAAGAAGGCAATATTGCCAGTAAATCCACCAATGCCATTGGAGTTACCATATAACGCAGGCGAGTCATAATTGGCTGGCGGTCTTCGCTAGACTCTCCTTCGATTGATACCCAAACACGAATTAAATATTCAATCGTAAAAACTACCAAAGTAAACACATCAATTAGATAAAAAAACGCAGCATATTTTTCCTTAATACCGGGTTCAGAAGCTGCAACAATGCTGATCACATTCAACAGAATCAGTATAATCAAACTATTATTAATTATGTTTGCAAGCGTTCCATTACGGTTATTTTCTAATATCTGATAAAGCCATTTGCGACGCGTCTCACTCATTAGATCATTCTACAATACACCCCCCTACTTTTAAGCCCTTTTTTCAAAACATCGTAAGCTCAGCATCAGCTAAAATAATTCAACAATTACATACTGGAGAAAAGCGAACAAAAAGCGTATTATCGAGTGATGCCTTTTTCTAGTTTTCACCCTGCGATTCAGCGCTGGTTCAATTCAAATTTTAAAGCAGCGACTGATGTTCAGGAGCAGTCGTGGTCTGCCATAAACAAAGGGAAACATACTTTACTAGCAGCCCCTACAGGTTCAGGTAAAACGCTTGCGGCTTTTTTATCAGCAATAGATCGACTAATAAAAGAAGGTCTTGAGCGTGGTTTAGAAGATGAAACACGCGTGCTTTACATCTCACCACTAAAAGCATTATCCAATGACATCCAGATAAACCTGCAACAACCTCTACAAGGCACCCGTGATGCACTATTGGAATTAGGCTTACACGATGTTGATGCGCGTGCCTGGGTGAGAACCGGCGACACTCCACAATCTGAGCGTGCCAAAGCAATCCGCACACCGCCGCACATTCTTGTGACCACACCAGAATCCATCTACATCCTGCTCACTTCTGAATCCGGCAGAAAAATGTTAAGCACCGTTGAAACGGTAATTATCGACGAAATTCACGCGATCGCGGGCAGCAAGCGCGGCTCGCATCTAACACTCTCATTGGAAAGGCTGGAAGCGCTGACTAAAGAATTTAACCCGCTATCTCATCTACAACGTATCGGTTTATCAGCCACACAAAAACCCATCGAAACCATGGCTAAGTTTCTAGTCGGCGATCGCGACGAGGAGTGTGCGATTATTGACACAGGACATTCTCGTGAACGTGATCTTGCCATTGAAATGCCTGGCTCACCTTTGAGCGCAGTGATGTCGAATGAGATTTGGGAAGAGATTTACGCACGTCTCGAATATTTTTGTAATACCCATAAATCCGTTTTGATTTTTGTTAATACCCGACGTTTAGCCGAACGTGTCGCCAAGAATATGGCTGAGAGGATTGGTGAAGATAACGTTATGGCGCATCATGGCAGCATGGCGAAAGAGAAACGCCTAGAGGCAGAACAACGCCTCAAAGCTGGAAACTTAAAATGCCTGGTCGCCACAGCCTCACTAGAATTAGGTATTGATATAGGTGATATTGATCTAGTCGTACAGCTAGGTTCACCTAGGTCAATAGCTGCTTTTTTACAACGCGTGGGACGTTCAGGCCATGCCATTGGAGCGACACCAAAGGGACGAATATTTCCGCTAAGTCGTGATGAACTTGTAGAAACCACGGCGTTATTATATGCAGCCAACCAGGATGAACTCGATCGGGTAATCATCCCTAGGCAACCTTTAGATGTGCTCTCCCAACAAATCGTTGCTGAAGTCAGTGCGCGTGAGTGGAATGTCGATGAACTCTATCAAACCTTTAGCAAAGCCTTGCCATATGCTGAGCTTACTGAAAAAACTTTCGATGACATCATCAAAATGCTGGCAGATGGATTTTCTACTCGACGAGGACGACGCGCAGCCTATTTACATTACGATGCGATTAATCGCCGCGTACGACCACGTAAAAGTGCCCGTATTATTTCGCTCACCAATGGTGGCGCGATTCCCGATCAATTTGATTGCGATGTGGTGCTGCAACCTGAAGCTTATCGAATTGGTAGCGTAGGTGAAGATTTTGCCTTTGAGAGCTTACCTGGCGATATTTTCCAGCTAGGTAATCGTTCCTATCGAATTTTAAAATCAGAAATTGGCAAGGTATTTGTCGAAGACGCCAATGGCCAGCCACCCAACATACCTTTTTGGGTGGGCGATGCTTTGGGTCGTACCAATGAATTATCAGGTACTGTTTCTGCGTTACGTGAAACTGTCGATGAATTACTCGATGAAAGCGAAGCATGCGCCATCGCGTTTTTACGGGCCGACTACCATTTATCACAAAGTGCCGCCGAACAATTGGTTGCTTATCTGGCTTCTGCCAAAGCCGCGTTGGGCTTATTGCCGACACAAAACAATGTGCTATTCGAACGTTTTTTTGATGAAGTGGGTGATATGCATTTTGTGATTCATTCCACTTTTGGCTCGCGCATCAATAAAGCTTGGGGACTGGCTTTACGAAAACGCTTTTGTCGCAAGTTTAACTTCGAATTACAAGCCGCAGCGCTGGAAGACAGTATTGTGCTGTCATTGTCCTCTACCCATAGCTTCCCAATGGAAGAAGTCGCACGCTACTTGAATTCGAAAACAGTTCGCGAAGTGTTGATCCAGGCAATGCTGGATGCACCCGTTTTTCCAACTCGCTGGCGCTGGAATGCGACTATATCGCTGGCCGTTTTGCGCAACCGTTTTGGTCGAAGGTCACCCCCCTACTTTCAGCGATCTGATGCAGAAGATTTAATGGCGGTGGTGTTTCCTGATCAAATCGCCTGTTTAGAGAATATCGCTGGCGAACGCGAAATTCCTGATCACCCTTTAGTTGAACAAACCATCAAAGATTGCTTGAACGAGACCATGGATATCGATGGCCTAATTGACGTTCTAGAAAAAATCGAAACAGGCAAAATCAATATCACTTGCTGTGATTTGACTTCACCTTCTCCACTCTCACAAGAAGTGATAACCGCAAAACCCTATGCCTTCCTCGACGATGGTGAAGCAGAAGAACGCCGTACTATGGCGATTAAATCCCAACCATTTATGAGCACCGAAGATGCGGCGTCTTTAAGAAAGCTTGATAGTGCGGCCATTGATAAAGTGCGAGAAGAAGCCTGGCCGATTGTACGTACCGCCGATGAATTACACGATGCGCTTATGGTGCTTGGTTTTATTCTGGAAAGTGAACAAGGCAGAGTCTTATCGAATAGCGCCGTCGATGTGATTAGCGATTGTGGTTGGCAACACCTATTTGATGAGTTGGCCAAAGATCATCGTGCGTTTAAGATTAAAATAAAACACCTCGATAAGAATGAGGATACGCTATGGGTAGCCGCTGAACGCTTACACGAATTTCTTGAGGTAATTCCCGAGTCTAATCGAGAAATAGTGAGTTTAGATAGTAATAAAGACACCCCCCCACTTTTGAGCACTTTTTCTACTGACAACCCATTATTAGAGATAATACGCAGCCGTTTAGAAGGCATTGGTCCTGTTACCGCAGAGCAATTAGGACAACCACTAGGCATCGATGCGAGCAAAACCAACCATGTTTTACTCGCATTAGAACAACAAGGTTTCGTCATTCAAGGTCACTTTACGCGGCAAAATAGCGCAGTTGAATGGTGCGAAAGAAGATTACTCGCGCGAATACATCGCTACACCATCACTCGCCTGCGTAGAGAAATAGAACCAGTTTCACTAGCAAACTATATGTCATTCCTGTTTGAGTGGCAGGGTTTGGTGGATAGAGGTGAAGGAGCCGAATCGGTTGCACATGTACTCGAACAGCTTGAAGGCATTTCACTATCCGCTGCAGCATGGCAAGAAGGCGTTCTACCAGCGCGCATCAAGAACTTCAGCATCGATATGCTAGACAGCCTGTGTATTTCCGGCAGGATTAACTGGTTACGCTTAAACGTGGCTTGTTCAAGTAAAAAACTAACTCGAAAAAAATCACCCGTCAGCAATACACCGATTGCCTTACTTCAACGAAGTCATATTGCACAATGGAAACAGCTCGCAGGAAAACCTGAGAAATACAAACTGAGTCCTTATGCAGAAAAAGTAGTCGAAACCTTAACTAATCAAGGTGCTTTATTCTTTTTTGACATTGTGCAACACACCGGGATTCTACGCACGCAAGTCGAAGATGCCTTGGGCGAATTAGTCAACTGGGGGCTGGTAACATCAGATGCCTATGTGGGCTTACGTGCTCTGATTACACCATCAGCCAAACGACCTAAATTTCATGCTAGACGAGGACGAAGTACTGCCAAAGTTTCGCCGTTTGATAATGCTGGACGCTGGAGTTTAATTCGAGATGTGAACAGCTCTGAAGTAAGCCAATCTTCATTAAATCAGGACGAAATAGAATTTATTGCATGGACTTTACTACACCGCTACGGTGTCATTTTTCGCAAAGTGCTAGAACGTGAAAATAACCTGCCGCAATGGCGAGATTTATTACGCGTTTACTGGCGCATGGAAGCGCGCGGAGAAATTCGTGGTGGACGCTTTGTTAATGGGGTAAGCGGTGAACAATTTGCCTTACCCGAAGCCATCAACGTACTGCGAAAATCACATAAAAAAGACAAACCCGAGCAATCGATTACAATCTCTTCGGCTGATCCATTAAATCTGGTCGGCATCTTATTACCTGGAGATAAAATTCCAGTAACGCCTTTAACCAATATATCCTTTGTCAATGGCGTGCCTATTATCAAAGATAAGATTACGAGTATATAAAACGGCTTAGAGCGACAAGGACTCACAGAACTCACACAGTAAGGTTTAAAAACCCCTTATAAGTAGGGAGGTGTGAATTATAACATCACATTATTATTACAAATCACCCCAAGCCATCTGACATGCAGTGATTCCTGCTACAACCGCAGTTTCTGCCCTCAGTATTCTTTTACCAAAATTAACCGAGTGAACATTTTTCGAAATCATAAACTGTTCTTCATCATCACTAAATCCGCCCTCTGGACCAATAATTAAAGAAACAGCACTATTCTCATTATCTAGCTTTAACAGATGAATTTTATTACTAGAACCAGGCAACATTGCAATATGTGTCGTACCTGCATAGTTAGAAAAAATATCTTCGAAATCACAAGGTTTTCTAATCACGGGAATTGCTGTTCTGCCTGATTGCTCACAGGCAGCTATCAACACCCCTTGCCAATGCAGTATCTTTTTTTCGAGACGGTTACTTTTCAATTTAACCACACTACGCTTTGTATACACTGGCTGAATAGTCGTGACGCCCAGCTCTACTGCTTTCTGGATCGCGTAATCCATTTTATCCGGTTTAATATTTGCCAATATCAAAGTGAGTGCTAGTGATGATTCTCGATCTACCGGATCGTAAGCTTCTATAACGACTTGTGAGTTTCGTTTATCTATAGCGCTTACTTTTGCTGAGTACTCACCAGATTTACCATTAAAAAGAATTAGAATATCACCTACTTTTAAACGTAACACTTGCACGGCATGTCGATGATTGGCTTGAGTGAGTACTATCTCGTCACCTACTTGCATCTCACCTGCCTGATAAAAACGCGAAACTCTCATTTTTCTTAAAATACCTGTTAGAAATTCATTGCTGATAGATTATGCAACTAGTGATGATATTTGTCCGTTATATTTATGAATATCGACCGGCATCGTAATAAATACATTCTATGCAAACAGTGTATAATAGTATTTCAGTATATTATTGTTTTCTGTTATAGTTCGTCGATTACTAATACAAACAGACAATCTAAGAGGTAGAAAAATGGAGCAGAAAAAACTAGCAATTATCGCCACAAAAGGCACGTTGGATTGGGCATATCCTCCTTTTATTCTGGCATCTACAGCTGCTGCTTTAGGTTATGAAGTAGAAGTTTTCTGTACTTTTTATGGCTTACAACTTTTAAAGAAAGACGTTAGTGATTTACAAGTAAGTCCTCTTGGAAATCCCGGTATGCCAATGAAAATGCCTGTCGGACCAAAATGGTTCCAGGGAATCAACTGGAATATTCCAAACATTATTCAGTCTAACCTACCTGGCTACGAAGCAATTGCAACTACACTAATGAAGAAAACCATTGCTAACAATGGCGTTGCAACAATCTCTGAATTACGCGAGCTTTGTCAGGAAGCTGAAGTTAGATTCTTAGCCTGTCAGATGACGGTAGAGCTATTCGGTTTTGATGCTGAAAAAGACTTTATGGAAGGCCTGGATTATGTGGGTGCGGCAACTTTCTTCGAATTTGCTGGTGATTCTGATATTTGTTTATATATTTAATAAATCATAAACAACACATTTAGAAACTAAAAAGCCGACCACATGGTCGGCTTTTTAGTTTCTGTCAGTTTAATAGTTACATTTTAAAACTTTTGTAAAGCTGCAACTACCGCATCCACCAAGTCATCATCTTGACCTTCGAAAAAGTGGTTCGCGCCGGCGACTTTTTGCTGCTGATAGGATTTATTATGTGACCCAGCCTTATTCCTGGATTCCGCCGACTTTAGAACACCTTCTAAATCATTTTCGCCATATAAATCGAGTATTGGTATTTTGATCTTTTTTATAAATTGTTCATTATGAGTATTCATTCCAATACCCACATAAGCAATAATCGGAGTTTCTGTTTGTGCTTCTATATAAACTTTTTTATGCGCTAAATAGTAATTTGCCATTCGGGCACCCATGCTATGCGCAACGATCACAATACTCTTTGCACCCTCTTTAGCCAGATGTCGAATACCCGAATCTATTCTGGCAGGAACCTCTTTCATTAAAGGCTCGTAGTCTTTACTATCTGCATCATTGGCAAGTATTGGCATTTGTAACGACAAGGTATTCCAGCCCTTTCCTGCTAATAGGACGCGCAATGGTTGAATTACTGTTGGCCAATCAGGGTGAATCCCAATGCCGTGTATCACTATGACTGCAATTTCTTTAGGCTCATTGGCACGTGCATAAAGTGCCAGAAAGTCACTCGTCCCATCATTGAGTTCGATCGCCTCGCCATCAAGTAACGAATCACTAATTTGTTCAGCCCAACGTTTTTCTTTTTCAAGATCACTTGCGAATAATGCTGTATTCAACAACAGCATTGCTAAAAATAGCGTAAAAGTGGGGGGGTGTAATTTTATTCTCATTAGATGCTCCATTTTTTTTAATATAAATGTAGCACAACCATCAAACCAGAAAAAGTTTGAAATAAACTTATATAAAAACTCAGGTTAAAGCGCTAACCACTCTTTGGCAATGACACCACCAGATAGGTGCTGAATCGAGTCAATCGCGTTGTTTCTGAATTTACGCAACATTAGTTCGTTATAGAATAAGTCATCAAGTGCTTGAGTAAATGCTTCGGTATTTTCATTTTCTACCAGTAAGCCATTCTCTCCATGGCGAACAATTTCTCTTGGGCCCGTCGGACAATCAGTAGCAACCACTGGAGTCTTCAGCGCTAATGCCTCTATTAACACCATAGGAAAAGCTTCTGTACGGCTGCTTAACGCTAAAAATTTGGCGCCCGCTAGATAAGGGAAAGGATTACTCTGGGTACCAACAAAATGTACTTTTTGGTGTATTTGTAACATATTTACCTGTTTTTCCAGATCAGTACGAAGCTCGCCATCACCGACAATAATTAAGTCACAGTCTTGCTGCATTTTGCTGTTGGCGTAAGCATTGATCAACATGTCATAACGCTTTACTTCGTGAAATCTTCCCAATGCCACTATATATGGTCTAGGGTGTTCATAGGGCTTATCTATTTGAGCTGCTATGTCTTCAACATCGACAGGGTTATAGATTCTCGAAACATTATTCAGTGAATAATCACTTTTAAGAATTGAAGCAACATCTTCAGAAACTGCGATTATATTTTTTACTCTTGGATAGGTCAGCTTGACTAAAGTTGATTCAAAAAAGCTAAGCTCGCGAGGGTTGCAGTGCACGGAAAGTGCTGCATCGTTAAATACCAACGCAGTTGGGAAGTTGGCGGTTTCCATAAAGCCATAAACATGATCAAATTTTTCTTTTTTAATCAGCTTGCGCAAACGATAAGCCCGTTTTAGAACATTAAAGGCTTTTCCAATAACACTGGTTTTTTGTGGACAGTCCAAATGTATGAGTTTTCCCGGGGCATCATAATGAATATCGTCATCCTGAAAAATAACAATACTTACCTCATTGTCTTTCGCCAATGCATTCGCAAGATTGATTGCCACTCGCTGTCCACCACCTAAATCAAGGTCTGCGATAATGATTGCGATTTTTTTCATGAAATTGCCCCTAATGTTTTGCCTGTATTACTGTTTAGACAACTTGAGGTTGATTATTCAGCAAAAATCAATGAAATGGTATTTTTAGTAGACGAACTGGTCAAGTTATCGATCAAAGTGCATTTTAAACGGAATAGTGATCTCTAAAAGTACAAATTGAATCCTAGTTTCTCTAACCAGACCTTCTCTTGAATTAAATCAGCTTCTAATAATGCCTGATCTTTAATCGCTTTAGCACAGGTAATATGGATACCGTTTTTTTCACCAATCACTTTCGGCAGAATATCTTCGCCTTGCCGTGAGCGATGCAATAAAACCGAGAGACGTAACAGAACGCACAGATACACAATCGTTTGCCGATCATCTTCCAGCAACGCATCGAAAACCGCGGTGTCAATCTTCTTACGGTGTGTTTGTACAAGTACAGCCAACCAATGCTGACGTCGCTGGTTAAACCCGGGAATATCAGCATGATCAAGAATATGCGCTCCTTGGAGATGGTGTTTATCATGGGTAATACTCATGCCCAACTCGTGTAAATCAGCGGCCCAGGCAAGCGTATGTCTGCGCTTCTTGCTCAAACCCCAATCCTTGTTGACTTGAGAAAAACAATGCAAGGCAGTTTTCTTTACCTTCTCTGCATGCTCTACATCTATATTAAAACGACTCATCAAGTCTTTAACTGAGCGGTCGCGAACATCCTCATGATTTATACGGCCCAACATATCGTAAAGCAAACCCTCGCGCAGCGCTCCATCAGAGACAGTCATTTCCTCAATATTGAGTGCTTCGAATACCGCAATGATTACCGCGAGTCCACCCGCATAAACAGGCGCACGATTCAGATTCAAACCCGGAAGATTAATCTCATCAATTTCCCCAATAGCAATCAACTTATCGCGAATTGCATACAAGGCATCTAGTTTAATGGCAAAAGGATCGAGTCCAAGTTTTTGAATAATGGAAAGTGTTGCCTTGATTGTTCCAGATGAGCCAATCGCTCGTTTCCAGTTCTTCTGCGAATACTCGCGCTGGATCGGCATAATTTCTAGACGTAAATTAGTATTCGCAGTTTTCCAATTAGACGGACTCAAATCACCATCAGGGAAGAAACGTTTGGTGACACTCACCGAACCAAAATTCAAACTCTCGAGTCGCACAGGCTCAAACTTTTCACCAACAATAAACTCTGTACTACCACCACCAATATCAACAACCAACTGTTTGCCTGCGTCATCAGATAAAGTATGCGATACACCAAGATAAACAAGTCTGGCTTCCTCACGACCCGGAATAATATCAATTCGATGCCCTAACGCTTCATTTGCTTTTCGCAGAAACTCTGAAGAGTTATTCATGGTGCGTAAAGTATTGGTACCTGCAGCCTTGACATCAGAAGACTTTAAGTGCCGAATCCGATCCCCAAAGCGTTGCAGACACTCAAGTGCATTCTGGGCTACAGCCTCATCCATATTGTTATTTTCGTCGAGCCCGCCGCGCAAACGCACCATTTCTTTCATCTGATCGACCATGGAAAAACTACCATGCTCATCAACCCGCGCCACGATTAAATGAAAACTGTTTGAGCCGAGATCTACCGCGGCTATCATTTCAGGATATTTTCTACTATTAGTGTCGCTTGATTTAGTCATGGCATGAAGATAACGCTTGATTGGCAATGAATCAATGCGAGTTATCAATAACATTATAAATAATCTAAATATCACTTCCACACTTTCGTGGGTTCTAGCTATACTTGTTAGCAGAACGATTATTTCTCTCTCTTTTTTACTAATAACAATCATTTCAGGAGCGTTAATCTATGGCAGATAAGATCTATGTAATTGACACCAATATCATTTTGCATAATCCACAGGGCATCAAACAACTTTCACAAGACAATAATAATATTGTAGTAATACCAGAAACAGTATTAATGGAATTAGAAGAATTTAAAAAAGGCTCAGGAGAATTGAGCTATCAGGCACGAAGCTTCGCACGCATGCTTGCAGCCTGTAAAGTCGATAAAATAGATCAGAAAAAAGATTGTAGGGTAGTTAAATTACGCTTCAACCACTCCGCCTCCATTCACCTTTTCTCTAAAAAACACTATGTAACAGATCTGGATTCTGCACACATCTCAGAATCCAATGATAAGCGTATAGTTGAAGTCGCTGAAGCAGCGCAAAGCTACTACAAGGGACATAAGATAGTATTCCTTTCACTGGATATTTATGCACGAATGTTTGGATTGTTCAGTGGCATAAAAGTCCAGACACTGTATGAAGATAGATCAGACTTACCCCCATTCCACTTTTTCAAATCGATAGAAGTAGATTCAAGTTTATTCAATGGTATGCAGAATAGTGACATAACCGATTACGATGAAAACTACCAGAACGATAACTTTAATTATGAGTTTTCATCCAAAGATGGAAACCGCCAATACGGGATTGTAAATAAAGGCGGAAAAATAGATATCGTCAATGAAAAAGAAGACTTCAACGGGCTTAGTATAAAACCCATGAATATGAAACAAATGTTTCTCCTTAAGGCAATGCTCTGCGATTATTTCGACATCACTGTTGTTGATGCTAAAGCAGGCAGTGGTAAAACCTTACTCGCCTTTGCCGCCGCGATGCGCCTGATCGACTTGGGTCATTATGAAAAAATTGTTTACGTTAGAAATTCGATCGAAAGTGTTGATAAAGGTGCTGAGGTTGGCTTTCTTTCTGGCAATGACGAAAAGTTTCGTGTCTATAACATGGCCTTATATGACACCCTGGAATTTATTGCGAAAACCCAATTGAAGCGCCGGGAAAATGTGCTTCAACAAGAAGCGCTCGAAACCAAAGTCGAATATTTTGTAAACAAATACAATATTGAAAAACTCTGGCCAGGTGAAGCTCGTGGACGAACCTTGAGCAATGCCATCGTCATCCTCGATGAGTGGCAGAACAGCTCGAATAATACGACTCAACTGGTATTATCACGACTTGATCAAAGTTGTAAGGCAATCATTATTGGTTCAAACCGTCAGATTGATAATATCTATTTAAATCGCTTTAATAACGGCTTAACTACTTTGCTAAAGCAGACAACGAATAAACATGAAGAAATTTCCATGTACGCCATCGAACTGGAAAGATCAGTCCGCGGTAAATTTGCGCAATTCGCTGAAGAGATATTTGAGAAAAGAGAAAATTAACTGCCGTTAAGGCAGCGCATTAGGAAAACCCCTCAAATACACGCTAAGTTCTAGTTTCGTCTTGCAGATGAGCTAGTTCTATACTCTGGCATAAATGAGTCGCCCATTTTAAAAAAACAAAATGGCAATCTCATTATAAGTGGGGAGGTGACTTTTGAACTGATTGTTTCTTATCAGGAACAGGATCGTAGCCGCCCTCATTCCAGGGGTGGCATTTGCCGATGCGTTTTAACCCGAGCCATGTCCCTTTTATAGCACCATGTTTATCAATCGCTTGATGGGTATAACAGGAACAGGTGGGTTCAAAGCGACAACTGCTACCCAGTACCGGGCTCAGAAATAGCTGGTAACCTCGAATAAGTTTGAGCAGCAGCCACTTCATACGTCACTACCTAGAGTCTTCATCTTTTGCTCCAGCCCTGCGTTATTTTCGTACTCAAAAGATCACATTTTCCGTGCGTAAAAGCCTTAATCTCAAACATAGGATAAAGCCTGTAAACAGTTACTTACTTATTGTACAAATCTTTAGGATCGATTAATGGATCAGAATCAATTTTTAATTCACCGTCTTGTACTACTTGATAGAAGCAAGTTCTTCTACCGGTGTGACACGCTGGACCTGTTTGATCGACGAGCAATAACAAGGTATCACCATCGCAATCTACTCGAAACTCTTTGAGCATTTGCACTTGCCCAGAACTTTCACCTTTACGCCAGAATGCCTGACGTGAACGTGACCAATAGCAAACTCGACCTGTTTCTAATGATTCTTCAATCGAAGCCTTATTCATCCACGCCATCATCAACACTTCATTACTGTCGTATTGCTGAGCAACTGCGGGGATTAAGCCGTCGTCATTGAATTTTAATTTATCGATGAATGTCATATTAGTGTAATTGCTTTTATATGGTATGCCTTTTACTCACAGGCAAGGCGAATGAGAGGCCGCAACGGAGTGTACAAATTGTACCTGAGTAGCGGAAGTCGCAAGACAACGTAGCAGGTGAGTAAAAGGCATATTTTACAGAAGTGATTAAATGATTTGTCCTGGCTCTTTACGTATATATTTCGCTTCATCGCATCGCGCAAGATAATCAGCCCAGTACTGTTCGTAATTATCACCAAGCTCACGCAATAAACCCCAATCGTATAAACCACTATCGTGATTATCGTCGAATACAAGCTTTACCGCATAGTGCCCAATCGGCTCGATTTCTTTGATATTGACGTTCTCTTTACCGAGCTGCAACGTTTCCTGCCCAGGGCCATGTCCGCGCACTTCTGCTGATGGAGAGTAAACACGCAAGTATTCACAAGGAAGGTTGTGTACCACATCATCAGGCCATGTGAGTTCCAGAACGCGTGATTTCTGGTGCAGTGCTATATTCGTTGGCGTCATTGTATGTCTCGTCTTTATTTTAGTGTTGGCTAGTTTATCCTAATCGACATCGATTAGATAAAATCAACACTATTCCTATACCGTTTATTAGGAGTTGCTTATACTTATCTAATAAATTGCTTATAGAATGTATCGGCTCAAATCTTCATCTTCAATTAATTCACCGAGGACATCATCGACCATTTTGGCATCAACTGTAACTGCCTCAGTGCAATCTGGCGCACAAAATAGAACCTCTTCGAGCAATCTCTCTACGACGGTATGCAAGCGTCTAGCTCCGATATTCTCTGTTTGCGCATTAACCTGAAAGGCTATTTCTGCAATTCTCTGAATACCGTCATCGGTAAATTCAACTTTGACCCCTTCAGTTTGTAGAAGGCCCTGGTATTGCTCAGTTAGTGATGCGTCAGGTTCAGTTAAAATACGCCTGAAGTCATCTGCTGTAAGCGCACCAAGTTCCACTCTAATCGGTAAGCGACCTTGTAGCTCTGGAATTAAATCAGAAGGCTTAGCCATGTGGAAAGCACCCGATGCAATAAATAAAATATGGTCTGTTTTGATTATACCGTGCTTGGTCGTTACTGTGCTGCCTTCAATAAGTGGCAATAAATCGCGCTGTACACCTTCACGAGATACTCCCGCACCACCCATTTCACCTTTTTGAATCACTTTGTCGATCTCATCGAGGAATACAATGCCATTTTGTTCGACATTTTCGAGGGCTTTTAGCTTTAAGTCTTCGGTATTAACCATCTTGTGCGCTTCTTCTTCAGCTAGCTCTTTCAGTGCATCTTTAATCTTTAGTTTACGCTTCTTGGTTTTAGTATTACCCATATTTTGGAACAAACCTTGAAGCTGACTAGCCATATCTTCCATTCCCGGTGGTGTCATGATTTCAACACCTAATGGACTAGCAGAGACTTCAATCTCAATTTCTTTATCGTCGAGATCACCTTCGCGCAATTTCTTACGGAATTTCTGTCGAGTAGCACTATCTTCTACTGGCTTCTTTGCTGTTTCATTACCTTCACTGTCCATACCAAACCAGTTGGCATCTTCTTCAGCCTTTGGCTGTGGGATAAGAATATCTAGTACACGGTCTTCCGCCGCATCTTCCGCACGATTCTTGACCTTCTCAACCTCTTGCTCACGTGTCACTTTAATAGCCACATCGGCAAGGTCACGAATAATAGAATCGACTTCTTTACCGACATAACCCACTTCAGTAAATTTAGTGGCTTCAACCTTGATAAAAGGTGCATTCGCCAACTTCGCCAATCTACGCGCAATTTCAGTTTTACCAACACCCGTTGGGCCGATCATCAGAATATTTTTCGGCGTAACTTCCTGACGCAAATCCGCATCAAGCTGCTGTCTGCGCCAGCGATTACGTAAGGCAATCGCAACTGCACGTTTGGCATCATCCTGCCCTACAACATGCTTATCTAATTCTTGAACAATTTCTCTCGGTGTCATTGACATAGTTTTTCTCGACTTTTAACTTCTACTGTTTCACAACTACTGTTAATTTGTGTATTTAAAAACACACCCCCCTACTTATAGAGGGTTTTTTAATTCTAAATACTTGAATTATATTTTAGAGTGTTTAGATTTCGTTTCAGATCAAGGCACGACCGAAGGAAGAATGTGAGCGCATGTTTAATACGTGGCCATTCGAGCACGGTGGTAACGCCGAGTGGGAGCGAAAGATGAATCCTCTAAATTATAATTCCTCGATTGTGCGGTTCTGGTTGGTATATATACAAATATCACCCGCAATACCCAAGCCCTTCTCAACAATTTCGCGCGCTGATAATTCCGTATTATCTAATAACGCACGCGCAGCTGATTGTGCGAAAGGTCCACCTGAACCTATCGCAATCAAGTTATCTTCTGGATCGATGACATCTCCATTCCCGGTAATTATCAGTGATGTTTCTTTATCTGCTACTGCTAACAAAGCTTCTAGCTGGCGCATGCCTCTATCGGTACGCCAGTCTTTAGCGAGCTCGATTGCAGCGCGAGTTAGGTTTCCATTGTGTTCGTGTAATTTCGCTTCGAACTTCTCAAACAAGGTAAACGCATCTGCTGTTCCGCCGGCAAAGCCTGCGATGACTTTATCGTTATAAAGTCGACGAACCTTACGCGCATTGCCCTTCATAATGGTATTACCCAATGAGACTTGACCATCTCCGCCAATTACTACTTTACCGTCGCGACGCACGGATAGTATGGTTGTACCTCGATATTGATCCATTTATAGTCCAGATTAATTGGTTTTAAAATTTTAATGAAACTAATGCCACCCCCCTACTTTTATGAGGTTTTCTGGATGACTTTTATGCTTGATAAACCTGTATAAGGGTATGCAGATGTCTCTTTTTAGCTAATCTTAAAATGATTGGGTTAAATAAGCTAATTTCAACAGTTAGTTTTTTATTTCTTATAGACACAAAAAAGGCACCTGTTAGGCACCCTT
Organism: uncultured Gammaproteobacteria bacterium; assembly: GCA_963760355.1. GTDB lineage: Bacteria > Pseudomonadota > Gammaproteobacteria > Thiotrichales > Thiotrichaceae > Cocleimonas. Next base: position 49,985 of record CAVXCT010000028.1, read on the forward strand.
TTTATTGATTCTTGTTGATGATGAATTACTTTGATTGGCTAACCATGTAATCAACTGCTGCTTTAATCGCTGAATCATCAAGTGACATATTGCCGCCTTTAGGTGGCATTGCGCCTTTTCCAGCTATGGCTGTTTGATACAAAACATCTATGCCCTGAGCGATTCGTGGTGCCCAAGAAGCTTTATCACCCACTATTGGTGAATTAGCTACACCTGAAGCATGACAAGCAAAACAAGCTGTATCGTATACTTTTTTACCTTCAGCGCTGTTGTCAGCTAAAGCTGCTACTGGTGCTGCAGTAGTTGTCTCTTCTTTGGCAGTTTCTTTATTTTCTTCTGCTTTAGACGCTGTTTCTTTTGCATCAGCTGCAGCAGGTGTTTCCGCTCCACCGAGATCAAGACCCGATTCTTTAGTTAAATAAAGAATAACCGCTTCTAGCTCAGTATCTGTAATTGATGGGTCACCACCTTTAGCTGGCATAGAGCCTTTTCCTGCAATAGCAGATTTCAGTAAACCAGCAATACCATCACCAGCACGTGCTTCCCAGGCAGCTTTATCACCCAACTTTGGCGCTTCCAGAACACCTGTTGCATGACATGCAGCACAAACAGCATCATAAATCTCTTTGGGTGGACGGCCTGCTGCATTTGCAACTACAGCACCAGCTTCAGCGACTACCCCGATCGGCTTGATATTATTTTGAGCATTAAGAACCAACTGGGTATTATCAACTTCACCTTTGAGCGAATTTCTTTGATAAGTGTTTATTAAGCTTGTAACTAACACATAAACCACCAATAAAATCGCTAGTAAACTAAGTAGAAGCATTAACTTAGATACATTATCCATCTTAGGTGCTTGGCTTGCCATGATCTCTCCAACTTACATCCAGTATTAATTAGTGGCGGGATTATATTCAAAAACGCTAATATACTCTACTTTTTTGTGAGATTGATTTTTTAATCATTGTAATAGTTGATATGGATCATGAAACAAATAAACAGTAACGGTGTTAACAGACCCGTGTCATTTCTGAGTATTGTCGATATACTTCTTCGCTTCCAGTTTAAAATCGAAAAACTAAGGGTAATAGCAAGGCTATTGAACGCATTTTAGGAGAAATATGGGATATCTACGCCATTTTTATCCGTCATACCTCTCGTTCAATGGTCTTACTTATTTATAAAAAGCTACAACAGACCTTAGTTCATCCTGATAAAAAATCGGAATGGATAAGACAGAATCATATTTTTGAGAAGTTGCAAAAAGACAAAGACCATTAGATAAAGAGCCAGAGGACAAGTCAGTTGTTTCTATGAGCACTCCATCCTGCCAGGTTTTACCAATAACACCCTCACCTTTTTTAATGCGGCGTTCCCGGTTTGCTTCCTCAATCGTTTGTTTATACTGCACGACCCCGGAATCGAATAACAAGCACTCTTTTGCTTGATCTATCTTCCAGAATTCGAAGGGTTTTGTTATAGGCGTAGATTTGGAAGAAAGAAAAATTACGACTGAACCAATATCATCGATATTTTTATTGGAGTTTGCAGGAATAGTGATGCTAGTGGTTATACCAAAATCTTCTGCTGCCTTGGCACGCAGAAAAAACTAGAATTATTCATATCGGCAATTAGCGTTTCAGCTTTTCCCCAGACCAAACCCGTTAGTCCTTTACCGCGTAGAAATTTGTTATGCTTTGACAACCATTCAAATATTTCAAGTTCACCGTAATAACCAAAAACTAGCGCCATGCCGCTTAAACCATCGTCTTGCCATACCTCTATAGCTCCCGAGGGCAGCTTTGCATCACCACAAAGAAAGACTAATACAGCTTTTAATACTTCCCCAGCAAATACTTAAATAGCCACGCTGGAAGTCAAACCAACATTATGTGCTGCTTCTGTTCTTTGGAAAGTTGACTCATCAAAACTTTACAAAACCACAGGAGATCCCTGCTCCCAGGTTTTACCCGGTAAGCCAG
>CAVXCT010000029.1:0-85213 GCA_963760355.1 uncultured Gammaproteobacteria bacterium
GGATCACTAACATCTTTTAGTGTCAAAATGTAAAAGGCGGCTAACAAAGACAACAGCCCCAGCAATAATAGCGTTACAACCGCACCAAATTTATCACCGACAAGTCCGATAAGACCGCCAGCTAACATCATTACGCCAATGATGGTGTTAGATACGGCGACATAGGCGGCGCGGTTCTTCGTTGCCATGTCCATCAAATAGACTTTACGACCCAAACGAACACCGCCATGCATAATATTGAGCAATAAAAAGATCATGGCAAAGCCGATTTCATTCACCACCAAATTCCATTCGAGCCAGATTGCGGAGCAAGTGAAAAGCGCTAATACCCCGGCACCTATTGCGGCGATAGCCATCACGCGTTTGCTGGATGAATCGCTCATATAACCCCACACAGATTGGTGCTGAAATGCTCGATGCAATGCCATTAGCTATGATCAGTGCGCCAAGACCCATGAGTCCGGCCTTGGTATTTTGTTGTGCGACCAGAAAGGCGGCGTCAGTGCTACCGACAACAGCAAGCTGCGGGCGAGTACATAACGACGGAATTCTGCATCATCAACGATTAAGTGTAATTGTTGCAAAGCGACTTCCAGGGCATTGCCGCCACCTTCTGTGGCTCCCGGTTGTTCTTCTATGCGCGCATATTTCTGCCGCAATCAACCAAAGGACTGCGCCAGGGATGAATAATCCGGCAAACACATTAAGATCTTGAGTCTCCAAGATCAAAGCTACTCATCCAGATGCCCACCATCAAAATGGCGATACCCGACAAGCTCGCGCTCCAGCCCATTAAAGCGCCACGGCGGCTCTTGGAAACGGTTTTGCCAAGCACATCTTTTGCAGAGACTGAACAGATTCCGCGGGACAAACTAAAAATTACCAGCATCAGCATGAAAATCCAGCCAGCGTCTTTGCCTTCCAGACTCACTGCAACCCATGCCATACCCAATAAACTCAATGCTGAAAGCACCGCACCTACAACCCAGACATATTTGCGAATCCTTAGATTACGCACAGCGGCTGCTACCGCTAGTTGAGGCAGCAACACACCGGCTTCACGAATCGGCACAACAAAACCAGTGAATGCGGCGGGTACACCCAATAATCCAAATAACCACGGAATCACCAGTTTGGCGCTGGTGATTTCATCTGCAATTTTTCCTAACAGGTTGGACCATAGATAAGCGAAGAAATTATGCGGTTGATCATTACAAGCGTCGTCTGGTATGTCTTTACAGACACGCGCATCTTCGTCACCAGTAATACGATTGGTAGAGTTCTTCTTTATTAAATTTCATGTGCAGTCATTATTGATAAGCTTAAATTTGAAAGCAATGCGATTCTGCGCTTAGATACCTTTTAATATCGATATATTCGATATTAACCTTCGATATTAATTGTTTGTTTTATATAACCTAATACTTATATAGTGAATATAAATGAATGTTTCTCAACTTAAAAAACTACTCGTAGTCTGCGATGAATCGAAATATGTCGTCGGAATGGTGACTCATTACGATCTCGCCATACTCTCGTACAAAGATCTCAATTTAGAAGGCTAGAACATTATGATTTGTATAAATGTAACAATGAAATTCAGTGGAGTACCGTTAAAACGTACACCCGTAGAAATAATACTCGATGATAAACAGGTGCTAGGACCAACGCCAACTGACAGAACCGGAAAAGTTTGTTTTGATATACCTGTCAGCAGTGGCAAGATTATCGTCGCAGGTGTCGAACGCTATCAGGGACGGCTCGATGGCGAGATAAATATCGAGCTATGGAACCTCACAGAAAGCGGCAATAATTCAGAAGGTGCCGCCTCCGATGCGCTCTCCGGCAGCAATGCCTACCACAATATGAGTACCCGCCAGATAATAGTCAACGGAAGTGAAATACTCACCGACGGCGAAGGCTATATGGTCAACCCTGGCGAATGGAGTGAAGAATTTGTTCGTCAGCTCGCCGCTCAGGAAGGTCTGGAATTAAACTCAGAGCACTGGGAAATAATCCGTTTTATCCGGAACTGGTTTGCAGATCATGGTCATCAAGCATCAGTAAGAGACATGATTAAGCATTTCAGAAAACTCTGGGGATGCGATAGAGGCTGTAATCACTATATGCATAAATTATTCCCAAAAGGCGGGCCCCAAAAGCAGGGGAATCGATTGGCTGGATTGTTGAGGACTAAGGGGGAGCATTAAATTTTAATACCTCGAACATATACAATTAACATGACTTTAAAGAGAAAAGAAATGCAGGCTTTGGTTTGCATTTTTTATGGGTGAATGAAAAAGTGCTAAGCTGGGGCACAGCCGACTAATTCATCTGGAGTGAATTAGAACAGTTGAGTGAGCTGAGCATAGCGAAACAACATCTTTCACAGAAAGATGACCCGTAGGGTAAGGCGAAGTCGCATCAACGAAATTGCCTCGAAGAGGTGAAGTACAAGGACGTACTTCATAGACAATGTTGTAGTGAAATGACAACTACCCGAAGTGCGTGTTTTCATTACTACCTTGTTGGTACTCCCGTTTCAGAAATTTAGGTTAAATAAGAGAGTTCGCCATGCAGCAAACACAAACTACACGAAGTGCTTTTATTACTGGAGCAGGTCGTAATATCGGGCGTGCTATAGCCTTGAAACTTGCTGGTCGCGGATTCAACGTTGCAATTAATGGATCGTCTGATTTAAAAGCCTGTCAATCTGTAGCAAATGAAATCAACACCATGGGAGGAAAAGCTATTGTAATTATGGGTGATATAGGAGATCGTGATCAGATTAAGTCAATCATACAAAAAACGTTTGATGCTTTTGATACTATCGATGTGTTGGTTAACAACGCTGCGATTCGACCAAATTTTAACTTCCTTGAAGATAGTGAAGATGACTGGGAAAGAGTCATGAACACTAACTTTAAGTCTGGCTTCTGTTTAAGTCGAGCTTGTCTCCCTGGTATGTTAGAAAAAAATGGGGCCGTATTATTTCCTTTACTGGAATGAATGCGCAGCAAGGCTCTCCAGGAAAATCGGCAGTGACTGTTTCCAAACATGCTGCATGGGGGTTGACCAAATCACTGGCCAAAGAGTTTGGGCCGCAGGGTGTAACTGCAAACATTATTTCACCCGGGACTATCGTTGGAGAAGTAGATAACGCAAGCTATGTAAGTAAATACGATGCTCTGAAAAAAACCAATCCCAGTGGCCGATTTGGTGTACCTGATGATATTGCATCAACTATTGGTTTTTTAACTAGCGACGAGGCCAGTTTTATTAATGGACAACTCCTGCAAATCAATGGTGGTGAGGTAGTATGAGTGAAAACTGTAGATACTAGTGTGATACAGAAATCCTATCGGGATTTTCCTGTCTTTTTGCTAAAAGCGAAGAAATAAAAATGCAAAGCTTAAGCATGCGATTTTGATAACCCTTACTCTTCATTAGATTCATAGCATATGGAATTAAACACCTCTCTTCTTGGCCAGCTTGACTGGTTTACACTTACTCTAGTAGCTTTGGCGGCATTCTCAACAGCACTGTTTCACTCCGTCGCAGGGTTTGCCGGTGCATTATTGTTGTCGATGTACTTGGTCCATTGATTGGGCAGCTTACCGCGCAATTATGATTACTGGCCTTCCTGCATTGTTTTGGGCGCAGTGATTTACCTTTACCTTCCGGTAAAAGTTATTGCAATTATTATGGGATGCTTCTTATTACTTTCCATACCATTGAGGCGCGTTTTTAAAAAAAGAAATTACAATGTCGGCTATCGTGGTTTAACAATAGTAGGCAGTGTCTATGGTGTTATCTCCGATACCGTATTTGGTGGTGGCATGATATTGGGACCATTTATACTTGGTGCGGGTATTGTAGGACAAGGGCTTGTTGGCATAGTGGCTGCATTGGGGTTAACCTTGAATATCTCCAAAAATATCGTTTTTGGTGTTGGTGATTTACTAAACGCCGAACTTGTTTCACTCGGTATCGTTGTTGGCTTATTCACTATACCTGGTGGCATGCTAGGTAAGTGAATAGTGAAACGATCCCTTGTAGAAATTCATACTTTAATAGTGGCGACACGAATGGCACTTACTTAAGCCACAAGACATTGAAATAATTTAAAAAAGACGATGCCTCTGATAAGCTGATTGTAGCAAACAAATAGCACTCTCAGAGACCTCGCCCATGTTCATTAATAGCAAACCAGCCAAACTACAGCAACAAAATATTCAACAATATGCTCACAATAGTGATGCGCTAAGCTTTTTTAATCAACTAACCAGTCCAGAGCTATTAGAGTCACTCGAAGCTCAACTGCCAGAGCATCGAGAGCGTCTCTACCCAACAACTGAAACGCTTTCCATGTTTTTAGCGCAAACGCTAAATGAAGATCGATCTTGTCAAAAAGCCGTTAATGATGCGGTGATTAGCCGAACTTTAGGAGACTTACCTCTTGTTAGTACAGGTACAGGGGCTTATTGCCGTGCTAGGCAGCGCCTCCCTTTAAAAATGATCACCACCCTGATTCAGTGTACGAGTGAACTCATGGATAGTCAGGTTCCAGAACAGTGGTTATGGCACGGTAGGCGTGTCCGTCTCATTGATGGTACGACCGTTTCTATGCCTGATACCGAAGAAAATCAAACAGCGTACCCACAACAAGAGGTTCAAACGCCCGGACTTGGGTTTCCTCTGTGTCGTCTAGTGGGTGTCATTTGTTTATCAAGTGGCGCTATGCTCAATGCATCCATAGGAAAATACAGCGGAAAAGGGTCGAGTGAACAAGGGTTGCTTCGAAACCTACTGGATACGTTTGATACGGGTGATGTGGTATTAGGAGATGCTTTTTACGGCACTTATTTTCTCTTGAGCTCATTGATCAACAACGGTGTCGAGGCACTCTTCGAGCAAATGGGGGCAAGAAAGCGGGTCACCGACTTTCGCAAAGGCAAGAAGCTAGGAACACGAGACCATATTATCCAGCTCACCAAGCCCGTTGTTAAACCCAGCTGGATGACCCAAGAACAATATGACAGCGCGCCTGATACATTGAAAATTAGAGAACTGAAGGTCGGCGGTAAACTGTTGATTACCACCTTACTCTGTCCTAGGCAGACACCTAAAAATGAGATAAAAACACTCTACAAAAGACGTTGGGAGATTGAGGTTGATTTTAGGAACATCAAAACAACCATGGGGATGAAGATACTCAGCTGTAAGTCACCTGAAATGATTGAAAAAGAGATCTGGGCTAGTTTTTTAGCTTATAAGCTAATTCGCTTACTCATGGCGCAAGCCGCTTTACTCGCCTGTATATTAACAAGGAAAATAAGCTTCAAACATACTTTGCAACTCTGGCTGGCTTGGAGTCAGCAAGCCAGCTTGTCAGCACATAATGCAGATATCTGTGTATTATTATTAGCGTTAATCGCATAGCAACAAGTAGGTAAACGTTCAGCAAGAGTAGAACCAAGAGCGTAAAACGAAGACCTAAAGCCTATCCAATGTTGATGAAACCCAGAGCCTTAGCTAGAGCCGATGTAAGGGAAAATGGTCATCCGAAAAAGCTTAAGTAAGTTGTAGTAGCTCAGACTTGATCTGACAGTTACCCGTTTTTTACGAGTGTCTGTTAGGTTAGATTTGAGTCAAATTCTTTTCCACCCAAATCTTTTTACCATCAAGCAATGTTTCCATTGGCGTTCGGCCACAGCACATTTTACCTTGATGAGTTCGTTCATTGTTATATTCTTCGATCCATACGTCTAGATCTTTTTGTAAATCTTCCATTGACGAGTAGAGTTTTTTCCTAAAAGTCACCTGATAAAACTCATTCAGAATGGTTTTATGAAAGCGTTCACAAATACCGTTTGTTTGCGGTGACATCGCTTTAGTTTTCGTATGATCAATGTCATTGATGGCAAGGTACAATTGATAATCATGGTGATCAACACGACCACAATACTCTGTTCCTCTATCCGTCAGAATACGTAACATAGGCAGCTCTTGTGAGACGAAGAATGGCAGAACCCTATCGTTGAGTACATCAGCAGCTGTAATCGGTGTTTTAGTTGTGTATAGCTTCGCAAATGCGATTTTACTATAAGTATCAAAGAAGGTTTGTTGGTAGATACGACCCACACCTTTTAAGTTACCGACATAGAACGTATCTTGCGAGCCAAGGTAGCCAGGGTGGGCGGTTTCAATCTCGCCACATGCCTCATCATCGTGTTTTTTCTTTTCAAGTGCCGCCACTTGAGCATCACTCAGAATGATACCGTCCTTAGCCACTATTTCTTCAAGTGCTTTCAGGCGTTTTTTGAAGTTTTCCAGGTTATGACGTACCCAAATTGAGCGAACACCACTCCCTGAAACAAAAATACCGGTCTTACGTAATTCATTACTGGTGCGGTGTTGGCCAAAGGCGGGTTGTTCAATCGCAGAAGCGATAACCGCTTGTTCGGTGGCTTCATCGACTCTGTTTTTAACATTCGCTTTTCGGCGTGATTTATCAATAAGTGAATCAATACCTCCGGTTTCTACAAGTTCTTGATAACGATAGAATGTATCTCGTGATACACCCATGACCTTACAAGCTTTGGATACGTTGCCAAGTTCTTCGGCAAGATTTAACAAACCGACTTTGTGTTTGATAATTGAATTGTTAGTATGAATCATAGAGAGTTACCTTTTTGTGTTTTGATTTAAAGATTCGACACCTTTATCAAAACGGGTAACTCTCTTCAGGTCAAGCTGAAGTGTCAGATGTAGTCGGAGCTAATACAAGTAAGTGCGATTCGCCACCCCCCTTATATGGTCTCCTTCATATTTGCAAAATATTTTGAACACTTTTGACAGGGATAGATTTGCTTCCTTATATTCGGCTTCTGTTTGGGAGTTTTCTCCCGAGCCTTGATGAAGTGTGCACAGTTTGTCCTAAACTACGTTACAGATTTTAATATCCTTAGGGGGGTGCAGGTTCTCAAACTGTTGGTCTTACCTATTTGTCATCTTGTTTCAGATCTTTCGCAAAATCGGACGAGCTACTTCTTACTTCTTACTTCTTACTTCTTACTTCTTACTTCTTACTTCTTACTTCTTACTTCTTACTTCTTACTTCTTACTTCTTACTGCTCTTAACTTTCATTCCTTATAATTAATCAACTTTCATTCCATAATTTTTTTCATAGGGCTTTTCGCTGACGATGACCGCCCAGCCTATCCTAGCCAGTTTATTGGTTAATGCGACGGTGGCTATGTTTTTACCTCGACGCTTGACCAATTGCGTTACCCAGACACTCAACCCATCATCTTTCTTATGCGCATGCTTCACTACCGAGCGGGCGCCATTGATGAGCATTTTTCGAAGGTAACTATCCCCTCGCTTGCTAATACCCAGTAACACGGTTTTCCCTCCGGTGCTATGTTGCCATACCCGGGAATGCTCTGTAACAGAGGCACTTCCTTATGTTCGCTACCCGCTTGTTTGATCAGCCGATCGAGTTTAGCGACCTCCTCATCCAGTTGTTTAAACTGGCTGTGTTTATCCGCCAGCGCCTCTCTTAAGGTGTAACTCAGGTCATTCTCCGCATCTTCCAGTACGCTATACAATCCTTGTTTGATTTTAGCCTTTCTTCCGGGAAAGATAATGCCAAACTCTGCCAGTATTCCGCGCAGCTGATTGATTAATGCGGTTCGATCTCCAGCCGTGTTTTCTCGTAATCTATGTAATGCCTGCATACATTGTTGATCGATTGTCTTGGGCCTGACTTCCCGAATCCCGCGGACAAGACTGGCCTCGGCTATCGCCAGAGCATCGTTGTAGTCATTCTTGTTTCCCCTAACGTGTGGTTTTACATGCTGTGCGGGTAAAAGCTTTACCGTGTGTCCTAACTTTGTTAGCTCACGCAGCCAATAATAGGAACTCGCACATCCCTCCATGGCAATGGTACAAGGCTTTAGGTTACTGAAATTACTAAGAACCTGCCCGCGTCTTAGTTTCTTCTTGAGAACTTGATTACCATGCGGGTCTAAACCTATAAGGTGAAAAATATTTTTTGCTATATCTAGTCCTATAGTTTTAATATTCATGGGTGGTCTCCTTTTCTGTTAATTGAATGTCTACTTCTTAATTATGGCACTTTAATGCCGCATTAAAGAGGAGGAGACACTGCTGTCCCGTTAACTTTCACAGCAACCCCAATTGATTAATATTGACCGGCCTGTCGTGTGGCGGGTCACCCCGTAGCAATGCCATCAGATCGCGTTTTTCAAATAAATTAAGCTGCAATAGTCTCAGCATCTGTTGCATACTTTTCTTCAGCTTCGATTGGAACTTTATAAAGGCCAGAAGCAGATAAACACACAACGCAATCCAGATCTGTGTCATGACAGCATTCTTGCTGGTACCAATAAATGATTTGATTTTCAGGTTCTGTTTGATCCATTTAAAGAATAATTCAACCTGCCACCTAGCCTTGTAAATATCTGCAATGGTTTTGGCACAAAGCTTGAAATTATTGGTCATAAATACATAATGCTTACCTGTGACCGGGTCTCGATAGCCAATGCGGCGCAGCTGTACGGGACACTTTTTTGCGGTTACTGCGCCGGTAAATTCGATCGTCTGATCACTGGTGAGCCCCTTGTTTTTCAAGACAGGATGGCGCTTTACAACACGATATTTCGCATTCTTCTTGAGACGGGTAACAAAATATATTCCCTTTGTTGTCAGCTGGTTATACCAGGCATAGTCGTTATAGCCTTTATCAACAGCCACAATACTGCCCTTGGGGAAGTTGAGTGCATGGCCCACCGTAATATCATGATCCTTACCTTCTGTAATTGTAACAAACTCAGGTAGATACCCCTCATGATTGAGTCCAACATGTAGCTTTACGGCACCTTTAGTGGTTCGAAAGTCTGCCCAGGGAAAGACCGACAGGCAAAGGTCAATCGTTGAAGCATCCAGTGAATACAGGGGATTTTGAAACTGAAATTATGCCCTGGTGCTATACCTTGGCAACGGCTCAGTAATTTTCCAAAAAGCGCTTCGTACAAAGTATACGGTTTGTCTTCATTAATGCGGGATAGATTGGAACGAGAGATTTTCATACACCCCAGATGATAAAGACGATGCGCTTGGGCAGAGATATTTTCAACAATATCACGCAAGCTATTTCGTCCCGATAATTGTGCCATCATCAGCGTCACAAATTGCGACCAGCGCGATGCTGTTCGAAAAGCACGACCGGAATGATGCTGTTTTGCCAGCGTCTCGAATTCATGTCTCGGAACAAGTTTTAGTAGTTGTGAGAAGATCGTATTACAATGTGCCATGGCCTGATTTTCCTGATTGTTTTTCAATGGTTTGTGGTGAATTCATTGTAACAAAACAAGTTGGCTTTCAGGCCTGTTTATTTATTCCTTAACGGGACAGCAATGAGGAGAAGACCATTTCATCTACTTTAAGTCCTTTTTTAAAATAAAACTAATCTGTTAAATTACTATCTGTATTATCTGAGTTAGAATAAAGTCTGTATAATCCCCTGTTTTTTATAATAACAAATAACTCTATGCTTACCTTTGTTGCTGCCATAATCTTTGGGCTGTTTCTATTGATATGGAGCGCTGATCGTTTTATCGATGGCGCCTCTAATATTGCCAGAACAATGGGGATTTCTCCGCTTATTGTTGGCATGTTAATTATTGGGCTTGGAACTTCAGCACCAGAAATGCTGGTGTCTGCTGCTGCTGCTTTACAAGGCAACCCTGGCATGGGTATTGGTAACGCTATTGGTTCTAATATCACCAATATCACGCTAGTACTTGGTGTTACTGCGATGTTCTTTGTGCTACCCGTTCATTCCCGCCTGCTTAAGAAAGAAATTCCACTGGTTTTGGTTTCTGCAATTCTTGCCTGGCTACTGATGTTAGATAACTATTTCTCTCGAATGGATAGCGTGATTTTGTTGTGCGCTTTGGCCGGAATCCTTTACTGGATGATTTCTGTTGCAAGAAAAGACAGGTATACGCATGATCCGCTAGTTGATGAAACTATCGAAGAAATACCAGAAGATATGCCTTTTAAACAAGCTATATTCTGGACTATAGTCGGCTTATTGCTTCTTCTGGTTAGCTCTAAATTATTAGTATGGGGCGCATCAAGTATTGCTAGTTTGATGGGAATTAGTGATTTAGTAATCGGGCTTACTATTGTTGCTATTGGTACCAGCCTACCTGAACTAGCAGCTACATTAAGTAGTGCGCGCAAAGGGGAAACCGACCTTGCTGTGGGAAATATAGTAGGTTCAAACCTATTTAATACGCTTGCTGTATTACCTATTCCCGCACTGATTCAACCACTTGAAATACCTGCTGGGGTATTAGGTAGAGACATCTGGGTGATGTTAGGGATAACTGTTGTCTTATTAATTTTTAGTTACGGTTTTTTTAAAAATGCCCGTTTCAAAATTACCAAAGCTAATGGCTTAATTTTATTTTTAGCTTTTATTGCATATGAAGCCTTACTTTACTTTCAGACTATTCAATAGCATTCTTAGAATTTATTAGATTAAATTAACATTGAATTCTACTAACACGTCTTCAAAAGGTTTTAACTCGGATCTACATATTTCATGACAAGTACCACGAATAAACACGATTTTATAGGACTAGCAAAAGCCGTTATTTCAGCAGAGATAGAAGCGGTAGAAGCATTAATTCTGCGTCTTGATGATAATTTTGTAAAAACCTGTGAAGCTATCTTAGCTTGTAAGGGTCGTGTAATCGTGTCAGGAATGGGTAAATCAGGGCATATCAGTAATAAGATAGCTGCTACCCTTGCCAGCACTGGTACACCAGCTTTCTTTGTACATCCCGGTGAAGCATTGCATGGTGATCTAGGTATGATCACTGCAGAAGATGTCGTCATCGCTATTTCAAACTCAGGAACAACTGAAGAAGTACTGACTCTTGCAACTGTTGTTAAACGCTTAGGAGCTGTGGTTGTTGGGATGTCTGGTGATATGTATTCGCCTTTGTCAGAAATTTCAGATTACCATTTAGACATTGCAGTAGAAAAAGAAGCTTGCCCAATGGGTTTGGCCCCCACCTCAAGTACCACAGTAACTTTAGTGATGGGTGATGCCTTGGCCGTGGCTTTGCTCGAAGCCAGAGGGTTTACCCCTGATGACTTTGCCAGATCTCATCCTGGAGGCCGCTTGGGAAAACGCCTTTTGGTTCATGTCAGAGATATTATGCAAAATGGTGATGCGACTCCTATCTGTTTACCTGAAACTTCATTGAACAATGCTATTTTAGAAATGACCAGTAAAAAGCTAGGTGCAACCTTAGTGAGTGACAATCACAATACGCTATTAGGCATTTTTACCGATGGCGATTTGCGCAGGGCATTTGAAGAAGGTATCGATTTACTAAAAATTAGCATTGGTGAGATTGCTCACAAAGGCTGCATTACGACACACAGTGATGAACTCGCTGTAAATGTTTTAAACCTTATGCAAGATAAACAAATCACTATTCTTCCAGTTACTGATGACAATAATAAAATTAAAGGAATCATACATATGCATGACTTACTTAAAGCAGGAATCGTATAAATGAGCGAGTTATTAGAAAATGGAGTAACAAAAAAAGCAAAATTGATTAAGCTCGTTATTTTTGATGTTGATGGTGTATTAACGGATGGTAGCCTGTTTTTCGATAACCTAGGTCAAGAATACAAAGCATTTGATTCAAAAGATGGGCACGGCATAAGACTACTTCTGGAAAATGGGGTAAATGTTGCGATTATTACTGGCAGACAATCTGAGCTAGTAATGCATAGGGCTAATAATTTAAAAATACCCCCAGAATTTATTTATCAAGGACATAGAGATAAAGTCCCTGCTTTCTATGAATTACTCGATAAAACTAAACTGGATAAAGAGAATATTGCATTTGTTGGGGATGATGTCATTGACCTTCCAATAATGAGTCAGGTTGGACTATCTATTGCTGTTGCTGATGCACATTGGTTTGTTAAAGAAAATGCAGATTTTATCTGCAAACAAAATGGTGGTCGTGGTGCTGGACGTGAAGCTTGTGAACTTATATTAGAAGCACATGGTAAGCTGGATGATATCCTTCATAGTTATATTCACGGTTAAACATGCTTATAAGAACATTTAAATGAATCGTAGCGGTTTACTATTTCTATTTATTGCTACGGTAATCGCTTTAGCGTTTACCTGGTTAAATTCTACCTGGCTTTCATACAAAGGGTTTTCGATTTCAAAAAAAGAGAAACTCATCGACTATTACTTAAGTGATTTTACCGTTTTAAATACCTACCCAAATGGAAATATGCATTACCTGATTAAAGGTGAACACCTAGTTCACCAACAATCAACGGGAGCTAGTCAAATTTTCTCCTCGATACTAAAAGCTAAAGATATAGATGAAGAATTAATAACCTTAAAAGCTAAAAAAGCAGAACAATCTAAAAAAGATGGGCTTATTAATCTTGTTGGTGAAGTAGTAGCAATTAAAGATAGCAGCGAAGTTACTAAAAGTTTTGAATTGTTAACTCGAAATTTGACTTATAATCCTTTGTTAAGAGAGCTATCTTCAAAAGAAGAAATTACCTTAACTTCTGTTAACGGTATTCTCAAAGGAATTGGCTTTAATACCAAACTCGATGAAGAAGAATTAAGGATTCATAAAAATGTGCAAGTCATATTTATCCCTTCCAAATAAAAGCAAACATTCTGTTGGTTTTTTTGTTGTTTGCATAGTTATTTCAACAATTATTGTCACTCCTTCCCATGCACTTAAAGATGATATAGAAAAGCCTGTCCATATAAACGCGGATAGCGTTTTATTTAATAAATCTAAAGGGTTGGCTGTCTATGAAGGTAATGTAACAATTGTACAAGGAACGCTTGATATAAGAGCGGCAAAAATAGAAATAAACGCCCCAAATAATGAGATCAGTAACATAATAGCGAATGGTTCTCCTGTAAGTTTTCAACAAAAAATGGATGATGGTAAATTGGCCAAAGGCAGTGCGAATAAAGTTGTATATCAAGTAAAAGAAAAGCGAATTGTGCTAGATGGCAATGCAAGTATTTCTCAAGATAGCGATATATTCACCAGTAATCATATCGAGTACTCAATGCGTAATGGTGAATTAAAAGCGGGTGATAAAAAAACACCGGGTAAAAGTCGAGTCAGAGCTATTTTCTACCCTACAAACAAAACAAAATAGTTAGTTTTAGTTACTTTATTAGTTACTTCAATTTAGAACAGGTAAACCATTGAGTGCTCTAATCGCAAAGAACTTACATAAGAGTTATGGTAAGCGAGTCATATTAAAAGGCATCTCTCTTGAAATAAACAGCGCTGAGGTTGTTGGTTTACTTGGACCAAATGGAGCAGGAAAAACAACATGTTTCTATATGGTCGTTGGATTAGTGGCCATTGACCAAGGTAGTGTAGTTGTTCAATCAACATCTACAGCAAAACCAGAACCAATTGATCTAACCAAACTCACCATGCACCTAAGAGCTCGCCATGGGATTGGTTATCTTGCTCAAGAAGCGAGTATTTTTAGAAAACTCAGTGTGGCAGATAATATATTTGCCATTCTAGAAACAAGAAATGATCTGAATAAGATACAACGCCGAGATAAACTTGAAAATCTCTTAGAAGAATTTCAAATTACCCATATACGTGATAGCTTGGGTATTAGCCTTTCAGGCGGAGAACGGAGGCGTGTAGAAATTGCCAGAGCTTTAGCTACAGAACCTTCTTTTATTCTGTTAGATGAGCCTTTTGCAGGAGTTGACCCTGTTTCAGTGATTGAAATACAAAAAATAATTTCACATCTTAAAGCAAGAGGAATAGGCGTTTTAATAACCGATCATAATGTTAGGGAAACCCTGGGTATATGTGATCGTGCATATGTACTTGGAAATGGTGACATTATTGCGGAAGGATCTTCTGAAACAATTTTGAATAATAAAAAGGTTCGAGAAATATATTTAGGAGAAGATTTTAAGTTATAGCTTATTAGGTTTTTCACATATCAAACAAATCAATAATAGTCATGCAAAAATCGTACCATTAATCATTTATTTATCAAAATATTCTTGCACGTGTTACAATTTAATCAAAGTGAAAGAGAGTATTTAGAAATAAAAAATGATTAAACAGGGTTTAAACATCAAACTTGGACAGTCTTTGTCCATGACCCCTCAATTGCAGCAAGCAATAAAGCTCTTGCAGCTCTCTTCGACAGAACTCGAGCAAGAAATCCAAGAAGTACTTGATACCAATCCTTTGCTTGAAAGAAATGAAGATACTGATTCGATAGAAGAAAAAGAGTCATCAGATACTGAACGAGATAAAGGCGAAGTAAGTGAAGATCATATCCCTGAAGATATGAAGATTGATGCTGATTGGGATGACATCTATGATCCCGAATGGAAAACGTCAAATTCTGAAAACTCCAGTTCTAACAGCCCATCAGATTTTATTGAAACCATGCACTCATCCGGACAAGGCCTCACTGAACATTTAATGTGGCAAGTAGAAATGAGTAATTTAAGTTTTCAGGATAAGGAAATCGCAAAATTAATCATCGATTACTTAGATGATGATGGTTACCTGACCGAGCCACTTGAACAAATACACCAAACATTAGAAAACGTACTACTAGTAGAATTCGATGAAGTGGAAGCTGTATTAACCTATGTACAACACCTCTCCCCTGCTGGTATCGCTGCAAGATCGCTGGGTGAATGCCTGGTATTACAGCTAGAACATGATTATGCTGACCACGCTTTGTTCAAGAAAGCAAAGTACTTATTAGAAAAAAATCTGGACTTGCTTGAAAAAAGAGATTATACAGGTATAAAACGCTCTTTGAGAATTACAGATACCGTTCTAAAAAATCTTGTACATTTAATTCGAAAATTAGAACCAAAACCTGGCAAACTCTATAATGAATCTACCACAGACTATATCGTTCCTGATGTTTATGTAAAAAAAATAAATGGCAAGTGGAAGATCTCACTTAACGGTAGCACTAAAACGGAGTTAAAAGTAAATAGTTATTACGAAGATATGCTAAAACAACCTACTCAAAAATCCATTAGCAGTCAGGAAACCAACAAATATATAAAAGATAACCTGCAACAAGCTAAGTGGTTTATAAATAGTCTAGAGAATCGTAACAGCACCATTCTAAATGTGGCTCATGCCATCATCGAAAACCAGCTCCCTTTTCTTCAATATGGCGAAGAGGCCATGAAACCCATGGTCTTAAGTGATCTTGCTGATCAATTAGGTATCCATGAATCAACCGTTTCTCGCGTAACAACACGCAAATATATGCATACTCCAAGAGGTGTATATGAATTTAAATTCTTTTTCTCCAGCCATGTAAGTACTGATACAGGTGGAGAATGCTCAGCAACCGCAATTCGTGCAATGATCAAAAACTTAATTGCTAAAGAGAATCCAAAGAAACCGCTGAGTGACAATAAATTGACTAACTTGCTCAATGAGCAGGGGATCAATGTAGCGCGACGTACTGTCGCAAAATATCGTGAAGCACAATCGATACCTTCTTCTCACAATCGCAAAGCTTTCGCATAAGGAGAAAACATATAGTACAAGTATCAAATAGCTTCACACTGCGATCTACTGAAAGGGCTTTCAGACTAAAGAATCGCAATAACCTCAATGATAGGAGTGAAAACATGCAATTAGATATTACTGGTCATCACATTGACGTAACCCCATTACTAAATAATTATATTAGGGAAAAAGTAACTCGCTTAACTCGTCATTTTGATCAAGTGCTCGACATTCATGTCATTTTAGAAGTTCAGAAGCACCATAAAAAGGCAGAAGCCTCAATAAACGTAAGTGGTAACCATATATATGCCGATGCTCAAGAGCAAGATATGTATGCAGCCATTGATTCTCTCGCGGACAAATTGGACCGTCAGATTCTTAAACATAAAGAAAAGATTCGAAGCCATCATAGAAATGAAGGCAACCATAGGAATATTGTTATGGATCAATTAGCTTAAAGCTCAATTCGTTTAATAAAGTGCCTCTTATTCACTTATAAGAGGCACATAAGAACAATACTTCATTCCCTATCAAAAAAACCAATTTCATATCCAAAACCTGTTATACACTAATGAATAATAATAACTATAATATATTCTATAGTATCTATAATTAATCTGCTTATAATGGAATGTAAAACCTGATAGAGATTGAAAGTGCATGACAGACAAGCAGAGGCTTCCACTCTTAGTACCTGAAAGAGTTGCCTTCAAAAAAAAAATAGAAAGCAAGAAATGTGTATTCGACCAATTAACGGAACTCCTTGAAAAAGGTCAAAAAGAAGTCAGCAAACACCAGATATTTGATGCTTTGGTATCCCGTGAAAAATTGGGTGATACCTATATTGGAAATGGCATAGCACTTCCAAGAGCGAACTTAGATATAACAAATCCTAGAGCTGCTCTTTTGGTGTTAAAAAAAGGTTTAAGTTTAAATAGCGCTGATAAAAAAGACATAAAACTCTTTTTAGCTATCTTAGTCCCTAAAAAACAACACAAAGAATATTCTAAAATTCTTTCTGTGTATTATCGAAATCTACTTAAAGATAATGAACTAAACTCAATGATAAAATCAGAAAACGCAGAATTAGTCGCACAGTATTTTGATAAATTTTTTAATTATGAGAACACATAATGCATTTAGTTATTGCAAGTGGAATGTCTGGAGCAGGAAAAACACAGGTACTACATACACTTGAAGATCAGGGTTATTATTGCATTGATAATCTACCACTTGAATTGTTGGAAAGTGCGCTTGAAACGGAACGTCTTTTAAAACACAAAAAAATTGCAATCGGCATTGATATACGCAGTGGTAAAAAATACTTGAGAAAGCTACCTGAAATGGTGGCTAAGCTTAAAAACAGATTCAAGACAGATGTTCTTTATTTGTACGCAGGCAAGTCAGTCTTAATCAAACGTTATGATGAAACTCGCAGAAAGCATCCGCTTAGTAATTCAGAAACTACACTACGCGAAGCAATACTTAAAGAATATGACTTGATTGCTCCAATAAGAGAAATAGCCGATATTCAGATTGATACTAGTAAAACCAACATCTATGAATTAGCTTCTAAAATTATCTCTAGAATTTGTGATACACAACATCAGTCATTATCGCTAATGTTTCAGTCTTTCGGGTTTAAATATGGAACCCCTAGAGATTCAGACTACCTTTTTGATGTGCGCTGCTTACCCAATCCATACTGGGTTCCAGAATTACGCCCTCACACAGGATTAGAAAAAGAGGTTTCCGAGTGGTTATCGTCTCATGACTTAGTTAATTCAATGGAAAATGATCTTAAAAAATTTATCGAAAAGTGGATACCTGTAATTATTTCCAGTCAAAGAGCCTATTTAACAATATCTATTGGTTGTACGGGTGGTCATCATCGATCTGTATACTTAATTGAAAAACTGGCCAGACACTTTGAAACTATTTATAAAGATTCAGTGATCGTGCAACATCGAGAGTTAAGCTAACACATTACATGCTATTGCATATCCAGGTTAATTTGATCAATAACTGCTAGAGGCATATCTGATTGAGTAATCGGCCTACCAACAACTATGTAACTTACACCACTTGCATTGGCATCTACAGGAGTCATAACACGTTGTTGATCTCCTTGATCAGAACCCGCAGGTCTGATACCCGGGGTAACTAACAAAAACTCAGGACCTAATATTTCTCTTAGCATTTTAGCTTCTCTAGCTGAACAAACAATACCATCCAGAGTCGAAGTCTTTGTTAGCTGAGCTAGATGCTTAACCTGTTCTTCAGGAGATATTGCAATATTTATACCAGCCAATTGCTCACTATCCATTGAAGTCAAAACAGTTACTGCAATAAGTTTAGCTCTTGAATGACATTCTTTAAGCGCTTGTTTAGCTGCAAGCATCATCTTTTCGCCACCACTAGCATGAACATTCATCATCCATACTCCTAATGTATCGGCACTTTTACAGGCTGAAGCAACCGTGTTAGGAATATCATGAAATTTTAAATCAAGAAAGACATCAAAACCTTTATCGACTAATTGTTTTACAAAATCGGGACCAGCAGCTACAAATAGTTCGAAGCCAACTTTAAGCTTACAGTTATCTGGAGATAGAGGTTTAATAAATTCAAGGGCTATCTCCTTATTAGGGTAATCAAGGGCAATAATTAACTTACTAGACATGACGCATACTCAAAGTAGTGAAATACATTGCTTATAATTATAGATAAAGTCACCCCCCTACTTATAGGCATTTTTTAGGCGATTATCTAAATAGTTTAATCACTTATATATTAGGCGTGTTCAACAGTATCCCAATGATGACACGCTGGGCAACGCCATAAATAATCATGCATTTTATACCCACAGTGTTCACAACGAAATGCTGGTACCCCCTTCAGGTAATTAGCTAAAGATTGATTTACAAGTTGCATCCCCTTACCAGCTTCAAACTCCCCTTCCCTATTAATAATATACTCAGAAGCTTTGTAGATCGATTCAATATTTAATTTATCTTTAGAGAGTGTTTCATCTATCAGTGATTTAACATCCGTAGATAGCTTATATTTCGTTGATAAAGAAAGTATAACTTCAAAAAATGACATGTCTCTATTTTTATTGAAAAGTTTTATTAGTGTATCTTGGACAGCGGCTATTTGACCCGTTTGATTAGCTGTTTCCTCAATTTTAACCACTAGCATATTCAATAGGCGGCTATCTATTTGGACTGCTTGTATAAAGTGCTTCTGCGCTTGTTTGTAATGCTTCTGATGAAGTGCCACATCACCTTGCAATGTCATTAAACGAGTAGATAACTTATAAGCTTTCTTTGCCTTAGCAATATACCCATCTACTTCGTGCAGGTTTCCTTCTTCAAGCGCTTGGTCCGCTAATTCACAGTAATAGTGTGAAATAAGACTATCATTATTTATAAGACTACTTGAAACTTCGCTCCTCTTTGTGTTTTTCTTAATACATTCAGTTGCCTCGACTGCTTTTTGCCACTCTTGAGTTTGTTCATAGATAGTACGTAATGATAAGCAAATATCAGCCTTTGATATCCATTTAACGTTGCTTTCAAGCAACTCCTGAAACACACTTTCAGCTCTATCCAACATTCCGGCTGCAAAAAAGTCCTGTCCCAAAGCATACATTGCTTTTTGCTTTTGCTTGGCATTCAAGTTAGAACGCGCAATCACATTTTGGTGTACACGCAAGGCTCGATCTACTTCACCTCTATCTCTAAATAAGTTACCTAAGAGTTGAAAAGTCTCAGCTGTGTATTCATCTATATCAGGATAATTTAGAAATACTTCTAATGCTTTATCCGGCTCCTCACTGAGAAGGTAATTAACGCCCTTTACAAAACTATCAGAGAGTTGTGCTTTTTTTTTTGATTACTTTGCAAGCTCTTTCGAGCTGCTCGCCAGCCCGAATAAAAAGCAAGTGGAAGTAGCAAGAAGAGAATCTCTACCATTTATATACAACCGACCCAGTTTGTTTTATTAATCTTAAACGTATTATTTTAGTCTTGAATAGTGTATTTATCTTTATTCTCATTAACACGCTCACGCATCTCTTTACCCGGCTTAAAGTGCGGGACATGCTTTGGTGATAATTGAACTTGTTCCCCGGTTTTTGGATTACGCCCTTTTCTCGCCGTTCTGTGGTGTAATGAAAAACTACCAAAACCTCTTACTTCGATCCTTTCCCCGCTAGTTAAGGTATCGCTGATTTGGTCTAATAATATTTTTACGGACAACTCTATATCTTTACTGCTTAAGTGACTTTGTTTTCTCGAAAGAATATTGATTATTTCTGATTTGGTCATTTATGCTCTCCCTGCATTTCAGACGATCCTCTATTAGACAGAAAATGTAATTTTATTATTAATTATGTTTTATATAATAGTATACAAAATTGAATAAGCAACTGAAATAACATAAAAAAAGCCGAATATGCGTAAACATAATCGGCTTTATTGTAACCTGTGATAAATAAGCTTACATACGACTGTTTATTTATCTAACTGCTCTTTAAAGATATCACCTAAAGTACCTGTTGTAGCTGAAGCTGAGCTGTACTCTTTCATTACTTCTGCTTCTTCAGCATAGTCCTTAGCTTTGATAGAAAGATTAATTGCACGAGTCTTACGATCAACACCCATGAATTTAGCTTCTACTTCATCACCAACGCTCATTACAGTTGAGGCATCTTCGATACGATCACGTGAAATTTCAGAAGCACGTAAAACGCCTTCAATACTTTCACCAAGATCGATCTTAACCATTTTAGGAGTAACTTCAGTCACAGTGCCTTTTACGATACTACCTTTTTCGTTAGCCGCAACAAATAGTGAAAATGGATCCTGATCCATTTGCTTAACACCAAGAGAAATACGCTCACGCTCTGGATCAATAGCAAGAATAGTCGCTTCAACTTCATCGCCTTTCTTGTAGTCACGTACTGCTTCTTCACCAGGTACATTCCAGGAAATATCAGACAAGTGAACCAAACCATCGATTCCACCGTCAAGACCAATGAAGATGCCGAAGTCAGTGATTGACTTGATAACACCTTTAACTTTCTCGCCTTTAGTAGCAGTTTTTGCAAACTCATCCCAAGGATTAGCTTTACACTGCTTCATACCTAAGGAAATACGACGACGATCAGCATCAATCTCAAGAATCATTACTTCAACTTCGTCGCCAAGTGTTACAACTTTAGCTGGGTTAACATTCTTGTTAGTCCAATCCATTTCAGATACGTGTACAAGACCTTCAACACCATCTTCTATTTCAACGAAACAACCATAGTCTGTAAGATTGCTAACTTTGCCTGTAAGCACAGTGTTAACAGGGTAACGACGTACAAGATCTTGCCATGGATCATCACCCATTTGCTTAAGACCCAGTGATACGCGGCTCTTCTCTTTGTCAAACTTAAGAACTAACACATCGATTTCAGAACCGATTTCAAGAACTTCTGATGGATGCTTAACGCGCTTCCAAGCCATATCAGTGATATGTAGTAAGCCGTCAATTCCACCAAGATCAATGAACGCACCATAATCAGTAAGATTCTTGACAACACCCTTGATTTGCTTGCCTTCTTCAATACTTTCAAGAAGTGCTTCACGCTCAACACTGTACTCATCTTCAACTACTGCACGACGAGAAACAACAACGTTGTTACGCTTCTGGTCAAGTTTGATAAGTTTGAACTCTAGCTCTTTGCCTTCAAGGTATGCAGTATCACGTACTGGACGAACATCAACTAATGAACCAGGAAGGAAGGCACGAATATCGCCAAGCTCAACGGTGAATCCACCTTTAACCTTGCCTGTAATCACACCTGTAATAATTTCATCGTTAGTTAGTGCTTCATCAAGAATTTCCCAAGCGCGTAAACGACGGGCTTTCTCGCGAGATAATTTAGTTTCACCAAATCCATCTTCAACACTTTCTAGTGCAACTTCAACAACATCGCCAACTTTAGCAGTTAGTTCGCCTGCTTCATTTTTAAATTCACTAGCAGAAATCACGCCTTCAGATTTAAGGCCTGCACTGACTGTTACAAAATCTGGAGTTACATCAACAATAGTCGCAGTAATCAAAGACCCCGGGGTCATCTCGATATACGTTAGACTTTCTTCAAATAACTCCGCAAAACTTTCACTCATGGTATAAAAACCTATTAAATACGTTAGTAAACCCATACTAAACGGTTAAATTAAACCTCCGCCTATCATTATTAACAGACATAAGGTGTTCATTAAATAGCGATACTTAAAGACAGAAACTTGTTTCCCATCGGGCTTTTAAGGACAGCTATTCTTTTTAAAATTTTAGCTAAATATGACGAGTAATTAGTAGACTTTTTTAACAGCTTCCATCACAGTTTTTACGACTTCATCAATACTCATGGAACCGGTATCAATGATAATCGCATCTTCTGCTGGAACTAACGGAGCTTCTTTACGATTAGTATCGCGAGCATCGCGTTCTTCTATATCACGAATCAAGCCGTGCAGACTAGCATTTATCCCTTGTTGTTTCAACTGATTAAGGCGTCGTTCTGCACGAATTTCAGCACTTGCTGTAAGGAATATTTTGATCCTGGCATCAGGAAAAACAACGGTCCCCATATCTCTACCATCTGCAACCAATCCTGGCTCCTGTAAAAACCTTCGTTGTCTTTCTAATAAAGCGACCCTGACTACATTAATGGCTGCAACTTTCGAGGCTGCGTTTCCGCATTCTTCTGAACGAATAATCTGAGTCACATCATCGCTTTCAAGCTTGATTTCAACCAAGCCACCGGAAACTGGTACAAAGCTAACGCCTAGCTGTTCTGCAATTTTTTTTAATTGTTCATCAGCGCCTAAATCAACACCTTTTCTATTTGCAGCTAGAGCTACAAGACGATATAGAGCCCCACTATCAAGTAGATTCCAGCCAAGCTGACTGGCAATTTGCCGGGAGATCGTACCCTTACCCGAACCAGCTGGCCCATCAATTGTTATAACCGGTATATTTCGTTGTTCAGGCATACTCAGCTTCTTGGTTTCTCATCATATTTTATTGCTCTAAAAATTGATATATGTCACAAATTCATATATCTATATTAGAATATATACATATACTTAAAAATGTTTATTATACTCATCATACACACACAAATTATCAGGAGAATATCATGAAAAAGCTATTATTAATTTTAACGTTACTATTTACCCCTCTTGCAGCCACATCAACTTATGCCTCTGATTTTTTTGGCGGCAACAATAATGGAGAGTGGAAGATGGGACCCAATGGACCATACTGGGACGAGAGTGACTGGCCCGAATGGACACCAATGTACTGGATGGAAGAATTCATGGATTCTTTTGATGATGACGACAACTGGGGAAGCAATTTCGGCGGTTATAACCGGGGTGGTAACTATTACGGCAATCCTTACGGTGGTTATAATCAAGCACCTTATGGATACGGTAATCCTTACGGTGGATACGGATATCCTCAGGTTCCGGTAGTACCAGCACAATAAACTAGATTTAGTATTTTTATAAGGGCTGCGCAAGCAGCCCTTTATTTTTATGCTAGTATTTAAATATCCGCATTGTAAATTTCCCAGCTTCGTAGACTAATTTATTAGTGTGCTCAAATCAAACCAAGGACAAAACACCATGAAAAAGCTACTATCAGTTATCACAGTTGCGTGTATTTCACTGCCTATATTCGCAAACCCAAATAATCCTTCAAACCCACCTGCTTACTTTAACAATCCGAATGTTCCCAATTACAACTGGAATAATAATCGCGGATCTAGCTGGAATATGCCGGACATGAACTGGGGTAATAATCGGGGCGGCAGTGGTTTCAATATGCCGAATATGGATTGGGGAAATAATCGGGGCGGTAGTGGTTTCAATATGCCTGATATGAATTTTGGCAATAATCGGGGTGGCAGTGGCTTCAATATGCCTAATATGGATTGGGGGAATAACAGCGGCTACGGATCTGGCTCAAACTGGAATATGCCCAATATGGGCTGGGGTAATAATAACGGAAATAGATTTAACAATGGTTCCAACTGGAATATGCCTAATTTTAACGGAAATAACCAACAACGTCCGTGGAACTTCGGTTCAGGAAGTAACTATAACAACAATAGGTTTGCTCCTGGGATTCAACAAAGAGCTCCAATGATGCCGG
The DNA here is from genome assembly GCA_963760355.1 of uncultured Gammaproteobacteria bacterium. GTDB lineage: Bacteria > Pseudomonadota > Gammaproteobacteria > Thiotrichales > Thiotrichaceae > Cocleimonas. The sequence continues at coordinate 23,866 of CAVXCT010000029.1, forward strand.
CTGCTCCTCGTTTTGCACCACAAGCCATCCAAAACCAACAATTAAGCCAACAGCAAATATCTCAAAAAGTTGAAACCCAGTCCCCAAATATGAATTCAGTCTTGCCTTCTGTTATGGAAAAAGCAGACGTAGAAAGTAAAATCCCTACAGCAACTGATGATGTTATTTTTGCCCCTGAAAACAATGCAACACAGACACAATAAACACCAAAATAAATCATTTATCTAAGTGTAAATATTAAAGTCAACCCCCTACTTTTAGCCGTTTTATCTATTTAAAAAGCGCCTAAAAGTAGGGGGGTGACCTTAAGTTTAATGTAATAATTTTCAGTTATATAAAAGCCCATCTTTGGCTTACCCCCTACATTTTGCCACCTTTTTATTTATTAACTCTTTTTCTTAAATAGCCGCTCTCTCTTATCGCTACTACACACTCAACATGAGTACATATTTCTCCGCTACTAAGATACAAACCATACTCAAAAACTGGATTACTACGTCCTCTTTCTTTTAACTCTTTGCGTATTAATTTTATTTTTTCTTCAGGAAAATCAAACCTTAATTCTAAATCTGTATCTCCAGGTCGTTGGAAATCCACACATAATTTTCTAGTCCAAACATGATAGTCACTAAAAACTTTTGCACAAGCCAACGGTGCGATGGGATCAGCCAGTGAGGCTTGATAACCGCCAAACATACTTCCTCCATTATTTTTTGAAATCCACGTCAAAGGCAAAAGAATCCTGACTTTACGCCAGTTATTTTCTAAAGATTTGACTTTAATTCGCATCATCCACCATGCTGGCCACCACTCTAAACGTTTTTCTTCTGTAAGAAATCCTAAGTATTTTTGTGCAAAAATGATGCTATTAAATTGAAATAATTTACCCACAATCTTGTCCTTAAATTTTAATCTAATCATCTTAGCTCAAAAAGCAGAGTAAATAACTGAATAATATATTGTGTTATTTCCCTAGAAACCTTGACAACACAGGTACTTTCGCGTGTAATCCCGCGCCTTGGCAAAAGTACAAATTAAACTACTTTCGCTAATTTTTTAACACTCGTATCGAAGGAATAATAAAATGTACGCAGTAATCAAAACAGGCGGTAAACAATACCGTGTTGAGCCTGGAAATGTCCTCAAAGTAGAATCTTTAGACGCAGAAGTTGGGGCTAAAGTTAATTTTGAAGAAGTATTAATGATCGCAGACGGTGATAATGTCACTGTTGGAACCCCTACAATTGCTAGTGCAAAAGTGGTTGCTGAAGTAGTTGCACATGGTCGTGCAAAGAAAATTGAAATCGTTAAGTTTCGACGACGTAAGCATCATCAAAAACGCACTGGTCACCGCCAGAACTTTACTCAAGTTCAAATTCAGAACATAAACGGTAAAGGTGCCCCTGCCAAGAATGTAAAAGCTAAAACCGCTGAAAAAGATTCAGAGGCTGAAACCAAGGCTGAAGCTAAACCAGCGACAAAGGAAGTTACAGAAAAAGCAGCTGAGAAAAAGCCAGCAGCTAAAAAAGCAACACCAAAGAAAACTACAGCTAATGATGACCTAACTAAAATAGAAGGTATCGGACCTAAAGCTGCAGAAGCACTAGCTGCAGCTGGCCTAGCAACTTATACTGATTTAGCAAAAGCAAAAGTACCTGCCATTCAAACGATTCTTGATGAAGCTGACGGTAAATTTGGCGCTATGAAACCTGATACCTGGCCAAAACAAGCAAAGCTTGCAGCAGCTGATAAATGGGATGAGCTGAAAAAATGGCAAGATGAAATGGATGGTGGAATTGAAAAGAAATAATTCTTTTTTCATTATTCAAATTAAAAGCAGTTCATCCTGAACTGCTTTTTTTTTGCCTGTAATTTCTTGTAACCTTGAATTTCCTTTATAAATCTTGATATGTTCGGGATACAATAAATGCATTAATTTATTTTAATAAATAGAAATACTCAATGATGCTCGACACCCTTTATCAAGTAAATACACCAGAAGGAATTGGCTTAAGACTTTCACCAGCTGGGCCTGTTGTAAGGATGCTTGCCTGGGTTATTGATATCCTGATTAGACTTGTAATTAATGGCGTTTTTTTTTCGGCTTTAGCCTTCTTTGGTAAAACTGGAATTGGTATTGCGCTTATCCTCTCATTTATACTTGAATGGTTTTATCCAGTCTATTTTGAGCTTTACAAAAAAGGCCAAACACCAGGAAAAAAAATGTTTGATCTATATGTAACGATGGAAGACGCTAGTCCTGTCAGTCCAGGTGCTTCCATTATCAGAAACCTTATGAGGTTTGTTGATTTTCTGCCACTTCTTTATGGTTTCGGTTTTATCAGCATGTTGCTAACTAAACGTTTTCAGCGTCTAGGAGATCTGGTAGCAGGCACTGTTGTCCTGTATAAATCACTCGAATATCCGACAATCGAAGAAGATAAAACCAAAGCAATCTCACCCCCCATCGCTTTAAATTTATCAGAACAACAAGCTCTCATTCAGTTTCAACAACGTATTCCTTATTTAACTGCTGAACGAGCTGAAGAACTTGCACGTATAGCTGCACCATTGTTATTAGAAAATACAATTGAGAGCAACCACGCAACTGTTAGATTATTAGGTATTGCAAACTGGATCATGGGAGCTAAAAACCGATGAGTTCAGTCAGACAATCTCAATTTATCGAAAAAAATGAAGCCTTATGGGACTCTCTTGAAAATTGGTTAGATTATCAAGAACTGACATATTGGCAAAAGAGAAGGAGAAAAAATAAAGTAATTGCTCCTGAGGAAATAGACTTACCCAAGATTTATCGGCAAATTTGCCACCATTTTGCATTGGCAAATTCTCGAATGTATAACCCAGTTCTGGTCGACAAACTCAATAAGTTAGTAGTTCGTGGCCATCACAAGTTATATAGCAGCAGAACAAATTTTTTAGGCAATATAATGAAATATTTTGCCTTTGTTTTTCCACGTCTTGTTAGAGAAGAATGGCGTATCGTTAGTCTTTCTGCTGCACTATTTTATATTCCATTTATCGCGATCATTATTGCTATCCAGTACTTCCCTGATCTCATCTATAGTGTAATGGACTCTGGAATGGTCGATGATCTTGAGAGTATGTACGAGCCAGAACGCAATCAACGATATGGTAGAGAACGAGAATCTGATACAGATTTATATATGTTTGGTTTCTATATCAAACACAATATTGGCATTGATTTTCAGATGTTTGCTGGCGGGCTGTTATTTGGTATTGGTGCTATCTTTTTCTTACTCTTTAACGGGGTGTTTCTAGGCGCTGCTTTCGGCCATATGACCCATATCGGTTATATTGATAGTTTCTGGGGGTTTGTTGTGGGCCACGGAGCTTTCGAACTCAACGCCATGGTTTTATCCGGTGCTGCAGGGTTTAAGTTAGCAGAAGCATTAATAAGGCCTGGTAGAAAGTCTAGAGGACGAGCACTGGTAGACAATGGGAAAATTGCAGTATTAATTATGTATGGCGTTGTTGTCATGAGCTTGATTGCAGCATTCCTGGAGGCATTTTGGTCATCAACCGTGATGCCTGTAATAATTAAATACATTGCTGGTGCATTTCTTTGGACCGTAATTGGAATGTACTTTTATTTCATTGGGCGAACAAAATATCTAAAATGAATCTCAATGAAATTACAGCCAATATACGTTTAAGAACCCCCTGGGAATCCATTGATCTAGGCTTTTCGATGGTGCAAAAATGGTGGATATCAATTTACCTACCATTTGCTATTCTCACTTTTGGAATAGCCTCCGTTTTATATCTTATTTTTCCTAAAGATAACCTATGGATAGCCAGCCTGATTTTTTGGTGGTTAAAACCACTCTATGACAGACTAGTTTTGCATATTTTAAGTCATAAGTTATTTAATGACGAGCTAAGTAGCTGGGAAGTCTTTAGTGCATTACCATCTCTTATCTGGAATACCGGCTTCTTTCAAAGCCTAACTTTCCGGCGTTTATCTCTTTCCAGAGGGTTTAATTTGCCCATATGGCAGCTAGAACAATTACGTGGTTCTCGCAGATCTGAGAGACAATCAGTTTTGCACCAGATAGTACATACCTATGCTGTATGGCTAACCATAGTAATGGTGCACATAGAGCTAGTTATTGTCATTTCATTATTCGGCTTATTGCTGCTTTTCCTTCCAGAAAAAACAGCCAATGATTTCTTTGTTGGTCTATTTTCAAACAAGGTTGAATATGAACGATGGATAGATCTGCTAGATTACTTTTTCTATATCTTTGCAGTAACCTTAATTCATCCCTTTTATATCGGTGCAAGCTTTGCACTTTACATCAATAGAAGAACCCAACTTGAAGCTTGGGATATTGAATTGGACTTTAAAAAACTGGCATTACGGTTTGAAACACAGGCTAAAAATGCATTGCCCGCCCTTTTCTGTGTTTGCACACTATCTTTATTACTTTCGACAACACCTGCGATAGCTGATCAACAAAATAGTCGAAGTAAAACGCCTGTTACACGAGCCACTGAATATTTATCAGATGTGAGACTTCCAGCTGACTCATCTAAACAAGTCATTAAAGAAACGATGTTGACCAAAGAATTAAATGATAAACAAAAGATTACTTACTGGGTCAGAAAAGAGAAAGCCAAAAAGCAAAAAAGTGGTCTGAATAAATTCACTTTTGCAGATTTCTTTGAGCCTTTTGCCAAAGTGATGGGATTCATAATTGAGTTTGCCTTATGGATACTGATTGCTGTAGCACTATTTCTATTATTTTATTTTCGTGATAGCTGGTTACACTTATTCAATATTCAAAGAAAAACAAAAAAGGAAGCCTATCAAGCACCTGAAGTAATGTTCGGAATGGATGTTAGACCGGACTCCTTACCCGATGACATCATCGGTGAATCACGCAAGCTTTGGAACAATAATCAGCACAGAGAATCATTGAGCTTACTATATCGAGGTGCATTAATTAGCCTCATCAATCAAGAACAAGTAGAACTAAATGACAGTTTTACAGAAGGCGATGTCTTGAAACATTCCAGACAAAAAGTAACGGAGCGGAAGCAGGCATTCTTAACTCAGTTAACGGATAACTGGAAATTGATAGCATATGCGCATCGTAACCCCACTGATAAACAGATGGAATTATTGTTTAACACCTGGGCTAGTGATTTTGCTATAGATCTAGGTAGTAATAAAAGTGGTGTCCAAGATGAATAAAACACTTGGTATATCCATAACCGTTTTAATAGCGCTATTATTCGCTGGAGGTATCTATGTGTTTTTAGAAACCCATGAGAAAAAGGAAAAAACTATCCATACTGGTTTGTTTGGTGAAGCAAGAAAGAATCCACTATACGCAAGTCGGGTTTTTCTAAAGCGTATGGGTATCCCAACTGAAACCAAGACAAGTGTTCAACGGTTTACCGGATATCCTAGCTCAGATACTGTGATAGTAATAAATTCTAGACGTACCACTCTTTCTCTTTTCCAGACTCAGCAACTGATTAATTGGGTAAAAAAAGGTGGGCATGTAATTGCATTGGCCACTAATAAATGGAAATTTCATCGTTCTAATAAAAGTACTGATGTAGAAAGAACACTCGATGGTTATCAAAGTTTGAAGGTAGATACCAGGCTCACTGATAAAATGTACAGCCCCGATCCTTTACAAAATTACATGGGGCTAAGTACCGGTAAGAAAATTGAGTACGAAGATTTAAACGAAAGTGATAAAAAACAAATTGATAAAATCGAAGAGCAATATAATAAAGCTGAGGAAACCTCAACAGATAACTTATTTACAATACGCCTGAAAGATGTGCCCAAAGCATTAGCAATGCAAAACAGTTGGTTCCACCCAATTCTTGTCGATCCTTATTACAAAAATAACACTGAAACCATCAAGTTTCGTTCTTCCAATTTTATGATCCGTCAAAAAGTCGGAAGCGGTTTAATTACCTTAATCTCTTCACTTGACTTTATAGAGAACAAACAGATAGAAAAAGCAGATCATGCTGAAATACTCTGGTATTTAATTCATGGCATCAATAAACCGATAAATCAGCCTGCAAAAGTCTGGTTAATTCATAGCGATAAAATGCCACCTTTATGGGATCTCATCTGGCGTAACGCATGGATGTTTATTCTATCGTTACTATTTCTATTCATAGCCTGGTTGCTACTTGCGACTCGCAGATTTGGGCCTGCTATTCCGAAATTATCTGAAGATCGTCGTAGTTTGACAGAACATATCAGTAGCAGTGGTTCGTTCTATTGGAAACACAATCAAAAACAACAGCTTCTAGATAGCACTCGTAGTTCTGTTACTCAGAAACTTACTCGTTTGCATCCAAACTGGAATCATTTAAACGAACAACAACAAGTAAGTTTTCTGGGTGAAAACCTTAAGATCAATCCTGTAGATATTCACCGTGCACTTTATGCGCCTTTAATTGAGCAGGCAGATGCATTTACAAACACAATACGCATCCTCGAAACGATAAGAACTGCAAAATAAACAATTATGAACACGAATCTATAAAAGGCAGCAGTATGATTGATATGACACTACAACAAGCGAGTGATTTAGCGCAACAACTGAAAACAGAAATTGGCAAAGCTGTCATTGGGCAAAAACAAGTGATACATGAAACGCTTATTGCTTTAATCGCTGGTGGCAACGTACTTATAGAAGGAGTACCCGGATTAGGTAAAACTTTATTGGTTCGAGCATTAGCTGCTACTTTTTCTGGTCAATTCAACAGAATTCAATTTACACCGGATTTAATGCCTGCGGATGTAACAGGACATACGCTTTATGACCTCGATAATAAATCATTCAGCGTTCGCAAAGGTCCTGTATTTACCAACCTGCTGCTTGCTGATGAAATCAACCGTGCACCAGCTAAGACCCAATCTGCATTATTAGAAGTCATGCAGGAGCGACAAGTGACCATTGAGGGTGAAGCTCATCCTGTCCCTTTACCCTTTATGACTCTAGCGACACAAAATCCGCTAGAACAAGAAGGTACTTACCCATTGCCTGAAGCCCAACTTGATCGTTTTTTATTTAAAATTTATATAGATTACCCGAAAGATAATGAAGAAAGTTTAATGGTTGCTGCTGTAACCAATCACCAAACGGGTAATCAACTCAATATTTCAAATGTTTCAGCAGTAGCTACTCCTGAAATGATTCAAGCAATGCAAAGCTTGGCTGCTGACATCGAAGTCGATAAAAGTGTTATCGAATACGCTGTAAGAATCGTACAAGCAACTCGTGACTGGCAAGGCTTGAGTATCGGTGCTGGCCCACGAGGAAGTATTGCATTAATCAGTGCTGCCCGTGCTCAGGCGATGCTAAATGCTCGAGACCATATTACACCCGATGATATTAAAGACATTGCTTTACCTGCTTTGCGTCACCGCGTTGCACTTGCTCCTGAAATGGAATTAGAAGGCTACACAACGGATCAAATATTACAAGGTATTCTGGATAAAATCGAAGCACCAAGACAGTAACCGAGCCATTTAAAGCTCTTAGAAAATAAACGAATATGCTTTCTAAACTCCCTATTCCAGACCGGCAAACTTTCTACTTGATAGCAACACTTGCTGTAGTTGGTTTAATCGCAAGTTTCTTTCCTGCATGGGCCATGATCTGGAAAGTCTTAGCCATAGTAATCGCCGTTATTCTATTAGCTGATCTACTTGTCAGTACTGTCATTTCAAACCCTAAAAGTATTATAGAAGTTGAACGCAGTTTGCCAGGATCTATTCCATTAGGTGTTAGTAGGCACGTTGGCTTAATTATCCACAATCATAGCAACAAACCACAAAACCTGGATATTTTTGATCACTTCCCCAATGAAGTACATGCTGAAGGACTACCCGTTAATTTAAGTATTCCAGCACAACAAAACGCAGAAATAGAATACAAAATCATCGCTAACCAAAGAGGAAAATTAACCTTTCCTAAAATACAAATAAAATTGCAGTCCGTTTTTAAGTTCTGGCGAATAAATCAATACCTACCTGTAAAAAGTGAAACCAATGTTTATCCAAATTTTGCAGCAATTTCTCACTATGCACTGTTGGCCACAGACAATAACTTAAGCCAGATGGGAATTATTAAAAAAAGAAGACGCGGTGAGGGGCAGTACTTCCATCAGCTTAGGGAATACCGTGAAGGTGATGCTATGCGTCAGATTGACTGGAAAGCTACATCAAGAATGCAGAAACTGATCTCTCGTGAATATCAGGATGAGAAAGACCAGGAAATAATATTTATGCTTGATTGTGGCCATCGAATGATGGCAAAAGATGATGATCTTTCGCATTTCGACCACACGCTAAACGCTTTATTACTACTTTCCTATGTGGCTTTACGCCAAGGTGATGCAGTTGGATTAATGACGTTTTCTGGCGAGGATCAGCGCTGGTTTAGCCCGCGCAAAGGGCTACATATTGTTCAAAGTATTCTAAATACTGTTTACGACCTTCAACCAAGTACCTCTTCGCCTGATTACGGTAAAGCTGCAACAGATTTGTTAATCCGCCATAAAAAACGAGCACTGGTGATTATCTTAACTAACACCCGTGACGAGGATAGCGAAGATTTACTACCTGCAGTCAATATTCTAAAAAAACGACATTTAGTACTTTTAGCTAGCCTTAGAGAAGCCAGTATTGGGGAAATGTTAGGAAAGCCGATTGAAGACCTAAACGATGCGCTAGATAACTCTGCCGCACATCATTATCTACAACAACGTAAAAATACATTTGAGCAATTAGTTAACAATGGCATAAGGGCAATAGATGTAAGTCCGGAAAAGCTTACTGTCGATTTAATCAACGCCTATCTAGCAATCAAAAGTAGTGGAACACTTTAAAGTGTGTATATTTTATCACCCCCCTACTTTTACGTGGTTTTCCGAGAGCTAGGAGAGTACTCCAGGATGAAAGGAGTTACGCTATTTGAAACAGCATAAAAAATGCCGCAAAGGCAGCAATTGAAACAGCGACCAATTGTACTATTCGACCTTTATTGTCAACTACAGAACTAATGTCGCTAATATAATGTTTACGGCTGACCTTTACATTAGGTACTGACATTTTTTGTTTGCGAATAGAGCCACGATTATATTTTTTATTAAAATCAGTAAAGTCTACTTCTATGGTTTCATTGATAGATGCTTTTGCCAAAGCCTGTACCAAAGGTAACTCTCGATGATGGATCGGTTTTACTGTATTCAATTGCTTACGCCAATTCAATTTAGCCATTGCCGAAACAGTTCGTTCATTGCCAAATTCATCGATTAAGAAATACTCGACCACACCTTTATCCGAAGAAACTTCTTTAAACTTTTGCTGCTTGAGGCAATAACGTACTCTTTGAGTCTGGATCATTTTTCAAAGATTAGCAGAATACGAATTAGTTGGTATTGTTTTCAGATAAGGGGAGTTTATTACTGGTTAACTGAGAAATTATTGCTCAGTCTATCCAGGTTAGATCAATAACTTTTTATCGCTCGAATACAGCAATAGACTCAACATGCGCTGTTTGTGGGAACATATCCATTACCCCTGCTCCAACAAGCTTATAACCATGTGTATGCACTAATTCGCCAGCATCACGTGCTAAAGTAGCAGGATGGCACGAGACATAGACTATCCGCTTGGCTTTTAATTTACCAAAGTGTTCGATGATTTCTTTAGCCCCAGAACGTGGCGGATCGAGCAAAATACAATCGTATTCTTTTTTCAGCCAGGGCTCGCCCTTAAGTTCTAATTCTGTACCCATCAAATTACAGGCGTAATAATCTGTATTCTCAACACCATTGGCAATAGCCATTTCACGGGCGCGTTTTACCATCACCAAATCACCTTCTACACCAGTCACCTGCGCTGCATGTTTTGCGATAGGTAGGGTGAAGTTGCCTAATCCACAAAATAAATCTAAAACGCGCTCTGAACCTGTCAATTTTAGTAGTTCAACCGCACGCGGTACCATTTGTATGTTAATGCTGCTATTAACCTGAAAGAAGTCTTGAGGACCAAATTCTACTTTCGTATCAAACGCTTTATGTTCGTAATAGAGATTTACATCGCCCGTTTCTGGCCATATTCGATGCACCGTGTCTGGGCCTTTAGGTTGTAGATAAAGCTGGTAATTATGCTGTTGAGCAAAGCCAATCCATACTTGTGTGTCTTCCACTGATAACGGTTTTAGATGACGAACAATCAATGCAGTATCTTCATCGCCCACCGCCACTTCAATTTGTGGCGTTGAAACTCGAGATTCCATCTGGTAAATAAGCTTTTGGAAGTCTTGTAGTTTGACGCCGACAGATTCATGCAAAACTTCACAGCTATCCATATCTGCTAAAAAACCACCCTGTCTTTCGCGAAAGCCAACCAGTACTTTATCTTTTTTATAGACAAATTTTACGCCCAATCGCGCTTTGCGACGGTAGCCCCAGGAATCACCCGTCATCGGCTCAAAGACTTCAGCAGGCTCTACTTTGCCAAGATGTTTAAGGCCATCTAGCATGGATTGCTGTTTGTATTTGATTTGGGCTTCAGAGCTTAGATGCTGTAGAGAACAACCACCACAAATAGCATAGTGCTCGCATTTTGGTTCCACGCGATCAGGCGAAGCTGATAAGACTTGTTCAATCTTTCCCTCGTCGTGGCTACGGTTTTGTGAGGTGTAAATGAACGTTACTTTTTCACCCGGTAAGGCACCGCTAATAAACACCGCTTTGCCGTCAATATGCGCAACCCCACGGCCTTCATGACTAAGTGATTCGATTTCAGCTTCTACTGGGTCTTGAGGTAAGCGTTGTTTTCTAGAGCGTCTACGAGCCATTTGTGATAGTCCAAATGACACCCCCCCAGTTTTAAGTGCTTTTTTATTTGTACAGTAAATCTAATTAAAAAGTGCTTAAAAGTAGGGGGATGTACTTTTATATATGTAAAGAACAGGTTAAAAAGTCGGGCATGATCCCACAAAGTTAATATCAGATAAACCCCATCTATTATCAAAAGGCGCATGTGGGTCGGATGAAACTTTACGCGCGTCCATTGCTTCCCAAAGTTGACGAAGATTAATGTGTTTAACCGTATCATTTGGATAGATCGCCAAACCACAGAATTCATCGAGTTCTTTCAACAAACCATCAGGGAGTTCCGGGTGAAAAATTGAACGGGCTAATACTTGAGCATTGACCTTATCTTCTTCTAGTTTACCACCTTCATAGGCAATTTTATGGATTTCAATAAAGAAACGGTACAGTCGTTTATCTCTTGACGGGGTCGAATAATAGTCATATTCCGATGCCGTCATGCAGCTACGTTTGCCCTGCTCTTTAAGTCGTTGAATATAGGCAATACCATCATTGACATAATTTACGCGTTCTTTGGCAAAGGAACATAAACTATGCATCAAACGCATTGTTTTTTCTTCGAGAGGCTCTTCTCTTCGTTGTAATTTTTTTGATATAACATCAGTGAAAGGTATATATTCAAGCCCCACCTTCTGGGCAATTTGATACTGCTCATTACTATAACCTGGCTGTTGTGGACTAGGTTTCTCGATATTACGTGGCCATTTAAAACGACGATATCCATCGCTCATACCTACCGCATCATGCGGGATAAAAAATGGAAATGAATACAGCTGAATCATATGCTTTCGGAGATGCAGGTGTGGTAGAGCTCATTATCGCAGTCACCCCTGTATCGGTAATACCTGTCATCGCATAGGAATGTGTGCCCGGTTCAACGTATAAGTCCCCTGCCTTGATCTGAGCCAATTCAATCGGGAATGAATCATGCGGTAAACTACGCGTACCAACACGATCATTCATAAATAACGCAAAAGCTCTAAAACGTTGATCTGCAGGTAATTTATCCCAGTTTTTCATGGTATTACTGATATATTTATTTTTCTTATTCAGATAGTGAATCTTGAAAGGTAGTTTGTTTTCATAAGCAAAAACCGCACGCATTAAATAAATGGCATCAGCACAATCGTGAGGTATACGCTCGTATTGTGGCCTGAGTTTGCTCATAAAGAAATCAGGCTTCCATTGTTTGCTAACCCAATCCTGATACTTTAATTCCCAATTATCATTCCAGTAATTATTTCCGGTTTTCCACACATCAGCAGAAACCGACTTACCCAGTAATAGCATTAACACAACGATAGTGTACTTTAAAAAAGTATACTGAAAAAAGCGCATTTTTATCCCCTAATAAATAGCCCAGCTTTATAATTACTCAATTCACTCGTCATTTTAACCATTTAAGGAACGCTATTTATACACCCCCCTACTTTTAGAGGGTTTTTATTATTTTGGTTTGAATAACTGTAGAAAATTGCAGTGGAGAGTATAGCAATATAGTGCAGAAACCACTACTGCATCAATAACTTGTTATGTTTATACAATAATGAAAACTGTTTGTTGCGGATTGCTGAACGTTTAGAAATAAAAGTATAAAGTAGCTCATCTAGTGTTACTTCAGCCTCAGCTTCTAACATGTCAACGAAGCGAGTCGATTCTCCAGACTCAATGGAAGGTTTCAAATACCCTTTAAGCGTAGATTGTCCTTGAGTATTGGAAGAGCGTATATCAAACGTAATATTCCTGGTATCTGCTTTACGTTCCGGGGAGAAAACGGCTTGGTAAAATTTGAACGGATAATGTTTTTTTAGGGTGCTAATCTGGTTTTGTAACTGCCAGATTTTATCCTGGCCCTCTGGCAATTCTCCATGCTCTTCCAATTCCCATTGCATTTGCATCATTAAGTTATCCAACTCGGCTTTTGTTTCCATCAATTGTAAGAAACTGGATTGTTGAATACCTGAACTTTGTGCTGTAATTTTTAATTTATCTATTGGCAATACATCTACTCCTTTATCAGAAGGTTGTTGCAGCTGAGCAAGATTAAGCATGATCGATGTATCAATCATGCTGTTTTCAAAAGTTATTTGGCTATTCCCCTTTAAAGAAGCCAATACAGGATGGGATAAAGTTTGATGATCTATTGTTAACCGGGGTATCTGAATTGATGCTGTTTTATATGTTGTTTGTGCAGAAGCAACAGGAAGACTTGATACTTTTTTATCTGAGGTTTTAAACGAATTTTCACTGAAGTCATTACTTCTTGATAAAGCTTTATTCGGATATTGAAAACTAATTGTACCGTCATCTGCAGATAGCTTAAGACCTGATACTGAATAGTTTAGTCGTGTAAAATCGAGTTCTGCCCGATAAGACAAAGTATTCAAATTATAAATCGCGTTAACTTTAGTATCTAACCACTCAGTATGAAATGTTGAATTAAAGCTGGATTCTTTATCAAACCCAACGATCAAAACTGCTGTTGGCAATGATTCTGGAAAAATTCGACTGAGGTTTTCCATTGATTCTGCAGAAAAGCTTTCTGAATCCATGCTAATAAACCAGCGCGATACTCCTACATCAACGCCCTTTTTAGTAATAAAAAAAGGGCCATTAAGTGATTTGAGCTTTAATTCAAAATCACCCAACCAATCATGCAACAGGGGAATATCTGAGCTGACACGAACAGATGCAGATGAACCAAGAAAGTGTTTTTTATATTCAAGCAACTCAAAACGAAATGGTTTTTCACCCAGTTTTTCCGTTTGATAATCCAGACTTTGTCTAAAATCATTGTTTGCTTGTACACCAAAGTACCAGCTCATTGCTGCCCAAATGAACAATAACGATAAACAGATCATTACAAAAACAGACAACAGTTTTTTCATTTTTTATATCTCTGCTTATAGAGCTAAGAGCACTAATGCTTTAACTACATAGTAAAGTTATGTTTCCTCACACCAAGAACAAACAGAGTTGCAAAATAACTCACCATTGCTGCTGCAACCAAACCTAACAAAGTAAGCGCTTTACTACCTAAACCCTCAGCCTGCCACCAACTATCTGCAGGATTTAAATAAGTCACTACCACAGCCATTGTGGTTAAACCAGCCGCTATTCGAAGGAAATCTTTGACCCATACTTTTTTAAAGGCTTGTTGTGGCTGATAGATTGACTGCTTTCGTAATTGATAAAACAACATGCCCGCATTAATATAACCTGCAAGCGCGGTAGCCAATGCTAAACCGGCATGTGGCCCTAAAATACCTGATTGATACCATGGGTAGACGATTAATGCGCTCAACACGATATTACTTATCATCGCAAAGATACCGATTTTTACAGGTGTCTTGGTATTTTGACGTGAATAAAAACCCGGTGCTAAAACCTTCACTAGAATAAATGCCGGCAGACCAAATGAGTAAGTCATCAAACTCATGCTCGCCATTTCAACCAGCGTCCAATCATTCACACCATTAGCTAAAACCGTCGCCAAAATGGGTTTTGCCAGAAGCATCAAACCAAGCATCGCGGGTAACGCGATCAATAAACCTAGGCGAATACCCCAATCCAGTGTCTCACTAAATGCTTTACCTTTAGCATTAATATGATCTCCTGAAAGCTTCGGTAAAATCACGATGCCAATCGCAACGCCGATAATCGCTAATGGTAATTCCACAAAACGGTCAGAGGCGTATAGCCAACTGATACTTCCCACAGCTAGCATCGATGCAATCGCAGTATTAATTAAAATATTGATTTGTGCGACGGATGAACCCAGCAAAGCAGGTATCATCAATTTCATAATGCGTTTTACGCCCTCGTGTCCTCTTTTAAAACTGGGTTTTGGTAATAAGCCCAGCTTTATCAGGGTGGGTAATTGAAAAGCTAACTGTAAAATACCACCAATAATCACACCCCAGGCCAAAGCTTCAACTGGCTGATCAAAATGTGGCGCCCACCAAATAACCGAAGAAATTAGGGCAACGTTTAAAAGTACGGGGGTGAATGCGGGTACCGCAAATTTCTGAAAAGTATTTAAAATGGCACTGACAAACGCCGATAAAGCGATAAAAAAGATATAAGGGAATGTGATTAATAGTAGATGTGCAGTTAAATCTGATTGGGTACTGTCTTTGAGATTCGCCTCATCACTGAATAAAAAACCAGGCGCAAAAAGAATCGCTAACAAGGGTGCTGCAATCATTCCAACAATGGTAATAACAAACAGGATTAGACTTAATGTGCCAGCAACATGATTGAGTAACTTCTGTAAGTCTTCCTGACTTTTACTTTCTTTGTATTCTGCTAATACAGGAATGAATGCCAGTGAGAACGCCCCTTCTGCAACCATTCTACGTAATAGGTTAGGAATACGAAATGCCACAAAGAAAGCGTCAAGCGAGCTACCTGCGGGGAAAAAATGAAAGATAATCGCATCACGCGCTAGCCCAAGCACACGGGATATCATTGTCATAGCGCTAACGATAGCGCCCGAGCGGAGCATTCGACTCATTCAAATTCTCAGGTTATTTTATCAAGCGGAGTGTATTACGCCAAGGCTTCAACAACAAGATCAGACCTTATTACAACGTGTAAAATTGATTTCTTAATCCAAATAAAACACCTTGCAAAATAACTAATCGCTTTTAGAATAAATCTTACTACCATTCCAACCGGCAGTTAAAGTGTGTAAGTCATCAATACAGGCGACGGGTAGACTCACTTTTAATAACGCCTTATTAGAATATTCACTGTCTAATAGAATACCATCCTGACTTTCAATCCAACGCCTTAAAGCTGGCTCATCAGCATACTCACATTCGATATTAACGTCCTGATGAGGAATTTGTTCTACGAGTGTGAGTAACTCAGAAGCATGTTGAGTAGCTGTACCGTAAGCCCTAACCAGGCCACCTGCTCCCAACTTGATCCCACCAAAATAGCGGATTACCACGGCAACTACATCGCCAATGTGTTTATGCTGCAATACATTAAGTATCGGTTTACCCGCAGTACCACTGGGTTCGCCATCATCATGTGCCGCAGCACTCGTGGCATTTCCAGGATTGCCTAGAATATATGCCCAACAATGATGTCGACATCGGGATATTCAACTTTGGCTTGATTCAGTAATTGGATCGTTTCTTCTCTTGAAATAGCAGGCGCTATCCAGCAAATAAAACGACTTTTCTTGATTTCGTATTCTTTGGTTACTTTGTGTTTGGGAACTCGATAACCAGTAATATAAGAGGATTTAGTCACAATCCTGAACCCATTCACTAACTATTTTTTCTAATATTAGAATAAGCACACCCCGCTACTTTTGAATGACAACTCATTATTGTTGATTAAAAATAATATTTGGAATTTATGCATAGCTTTGTGTTTTCCTTCGTACTAAATGAGTATTGTATACTCACCTATTTAAAGGTTAAATTAGATATATCGACTAGCTAACAAATAAATCAGCCAAATAGGCACTGTTTACATCACCGGGGGTCGTCGCAAAATTTGATAAATTAGGGAAAATTTGTCGTATCTGAGTTTCATTTACACCAAACCATTTACAAATACTTGCACTTACTTGGTCTTGTGAAGTAGTGGGAATAATGCGTCCCTTATCACTGTAATCGTCAGGCCCATTTAGGTTTAGGTCGGGTAATGTACCAATCATGTTCCCTCCATTTAGACTTCCTGATGCATGATCGCCAGCGCCTCCCATGACGAAATGATGCGAACCCCAAGCGTGATCAGTTCCCTCTCCTGCATTAATACTCAAAGTACGACCAAAATCAGACATAGAGAATGTAGTTACCTTGTCTGCGTGACCTAATTCTTCCATAGCTTTCTGGAATTTCCATAAGCCAAGGCTGAGTTCACGCAATAATTTTGAGTGCCCACCTGCTTGCCTCTTGTGGGTATCATATCCATCTAAGCCGACAAAAAATATCTGGCGCTTGTAGTTGCCCGTATTAAAGTAATCGTTAGCGCCCAGTTCGATCATTTTAGCTACGGTTTCCATGCGTGTGATGAAATCTTTGTTGACATCATCTTGGAAACCCAACGTACCTGCTGAAGGAACTTCAAAAAGTCTCTCTCCATATGGGCCTTTACTGCTATAACTGATATCTTTGCTTTTCCAGGTTGCTGAGATAAAATCAATATTGTTCATAGAGCGATCGAGTAAACCTGCACTGAGTTGTTGAAAGGGATCTCTATTTTTACCGATATCGATCAATTCTCTAAACAAGGCTCTACGCTCATCATCTGATGTTTTATTATTAACCACCATATCATGGAATGTAATGGGCGTTCCTGGGTTCAACACCAAAGGGCTAGTACTGTCACCCATCAGCATTCTGATATTGCCCGAGTAAGAGATATTTAATCCGAGGGGTGAATTATTATTTACTCCTGCCCAATTATCTGCAATTTTTCCTGCCCAGCCAATACCATCAAGATTATCTGCCTGACCTGTTTGTAGAGCCCTTTGTTGATGATTATGCGCAAATAAGAATAAGGGTAGATTAGCCGTATTATTCTTAATTTGATCTCTAGTTACTGGCGCAACCATATTACCCGAATTAGCTATGATAGATAACTTATCATCCGTTACTAATTGTGCGAACTCTGGCATTAAGCCATTTACGCCCAAATTAATTCCTTTGGAATTTAGATTATAAAAACCTTTGGTGTAGGCTTTTTCTTGAGTCTGATTTACATTATAGGGATTAGCACCACCTCTACCCATAGTCCCATTGTGCATAGCAGAACTAATTGAAGATAAACCCAGGTCATTTTTTTGAACTGCCAGTGCAGCACGAATAGCTTGATAATTAGCATGGCTAGCATCATCACTTGGTATCAGCATATTAAAACCATCATTACCACCAAGCATAAAGACACAAATCAATGCCTTGTACTCAGAAAAACCGGGGGTTGCAGCAACAGCCTGATTCATCAACGCGAGCTGACCCACAGGTCCTAAGGTACTAGATGCACCACCTGCTGCAAGGTATTGCATAAATTTACGACGATTCATTCTATTCTTCATGGAAATACCCCGATTACTGTAATTATTATTTTTGCACCGCTATTTTTGTACTATGTAGGCACTAGATGTGGCGATAAAACGTATCGCGTCGGAAATCAAATAATGCGCACCTACTACGGTATTAGAACTATTGTAAATGTTCGCAGTTAATAGAAAGTCTCTTAAGTGTTCTGTCTATAGCTAGCAGTCCATGGAGTTTCCTAGCATTACTTTATCCAGATGTATAAGCAGCGCATCGACTGCTTTTTCTCTATCAGGAATGCTTCTCATATTACTATAATTACCGTTATTGTCGCCATCTAATGCTTGTTCAAATAAAGCGAACTCACGGTCATAATTGACAATCATGTTGGTGCTGTACATATCTTTATTTTGAGCAAACTCGGCCAGCGTTTGGTTGCCTACATTATTAATCCAGTTCTTTTCATAGCGCTGTAAATGATAGGCAATTTTATTGTGCGCAGTCAGTATATTGCTATCAGTTTGTATTTGAGATTCGGGTGATACCAGTCGATTCTGTGCAAAGAAATCATTTCTTGGCACATAATCCGGCTGGTAAAAATTAAATACTGAACTTGATCGTAGTGGAGCTTGTCCAAAATCTGCTTCTGGATATATATAGGTATAAACACCATTTACAGTAGCACTGCTGCCATCACCTCTATCGTTATCTACTCTACCTTTCCAACCATCTAATGGCGCCACATTAAAGCTACGAAGCAATTGGGTAAATACCAGAATAGGTTCTTTCACTTTACCAAATTTATTGTTTTGGTTACCAATTTCTCTGGCTTCAGCATCATTGAGTATGGCTCCGATCACTGCTTTTAAATCGCCTTTCACACCTTGACCATTATTATTGAAGACTCTTGCTACTCTTGCGACATAGGCAGATGATGGATTTGAAGTAACTAAATTCATAATCAAGTTTTTACTCACGAAAGGCCCAATATTCGGGTGCTGGAAAATCACATCCAATGCAGTATCCAGACCACTTCCATCAATACCTGAATCTAGTGCAAAGGTCTTGCCTAAAACGGTCACATTGCCATCACCAGCTTCTGCTACTTCATCTTCATGGTGTTCAGGATGAAACTCCATTGGTTTAGCATAATCGACCAAGTACATACTTGTATTACCAAATAAACTGTTACCTTTAACATCCCACCCCGTCATAACCTTGGCGAGCTCTACAATATCTTCTTGGGTATAGGTTGGTACTTGGTTATTACCTGTATCCGGGTAAGTATTAACATTAGCATCACGATTCGAAGAACCATCCAAATTTAGTTCTGCAAGACCTATAGTAAATAGCTGTATCAGTTCACGTGCAAAGTTTTCATCTGGTCGTGTTGATTTGGTAAGGTCAGCTTTTTGATTGCCTTGATAAGTTAAATAAACACCCATGGTTGGACTACGGGAAACTTCTCCCAACAGAGTGCGATAATTACCCAAAGCATTTTTAGCCAAAATATCATAATAGTAGGCAAGAGTATCACCTCGTTGAAGTAGAGATGAATCCTTACCCGAGACAACCAATAACTGACTTAACGCATAGGCAACTCGTTGTCTTAACTGATCACTGCCGTGGCGCTGATTTTGCGGATGTCCCAATACATTTTCCCACCAGGCTGACATTTGGTAATACTTGACCTGGCCAGTAGGAATATTTTTTTTCTCACCAGAATTAAAAGTATAACCATTCTGTACCCAGGGAATCGAAGGTTCGACTGTTTGAGTAATCTCTATTGTTCTTTGTAAATGTGTTTTATGACTATCAGAAGAATTGTCATAAGCCGATGACATAGTGAGTTGCTCTTCTATCCAGGCATCGACCCCCATCACAACTATTCTGTCTATTTCCGCCTCTGTTGCACCAAAAGTCGATTGGGTTAGTATACGAAAAGCACTATTTACTGATGCTGCGCGGGAAGGGTCATTGGGAAATTCGTCTTCACTATTTATAACTCCGTCATTATCCGAGTCCGTTCCATCAAGGTTATCACAAGCATCACCGATGCCATTATTATCAGAATCAAGTTGATTCGTATTAGCTATTAAAGGGCAGTTATCCAGAGTATTTACGATGGTATCACTATCACTATCCTCAAATTTGGTATTGTCTGAATTTGATCCACCACCACATCCGCTCAACATCAGCAATGAAGAAAAAACGACAGGAAGCAACTTACCCATAGAATACCCCGTAATTATCTTTATTATTTAATGACTTAGTCAAAGGCCAGTATATCTAATATTTACTAACAAATCAGCGATTCTAACTACCGTCTGACGACTGGTTCAATGTTACCATCTCGTACCAACTTGATCAAAATTAAGCCTTCTCCAATACGAAATGAGTCTAAACTAACCCTTTCATTCCAATATGGAATGAGTCTTAACTGACAAATCAGGCTTATCTGTTCATGATGCAGGAATGAAAGCCATCATGAATCTCAACGATATCTAAAAAATACACAGGATCTACAAACCTTCATGGAAGGAACACAAGCGGTTGCCTTTAGTCTATCCCGGCAATAAATCCAGTCGCTATCGTTTCATCCATTCCATCTTGAAACAGTTTCATTATGGTGCATTAAAGAAACCCCAAAAGGGCGTCGTTATTCGATTTCTTTTACAAGTCACAGGATATTCCCGCCAACAACTAACACGTTTGATCCGGCAATACCGAATATCAGGCGTCGTACAAGTGAGGCGATCCTCTAAACCAGCGGATTTCAAACGCCAGTACACCTCAGAAGATGTTGCTCTGCTGGCTCTAATGGATGAGCGCTATGGGACACCCAGTGGCGCTGTTATTAAAAAGTTATGTGAGCGTGCCTTTACCTTGTTTTCCCAGGGCAACCACGAAAACCTGGCAAAGATTTCAGTCTCTAATTTATACAACTTGCGTGATTCCAAAACGTATCAGAGGCAACGTAGAACCTTTAAGAAAACACAGGTTCGGCAAGTAGCCATTGGTGAAAGACGTAAGCCCGTCGCCAATGGGAAACCCGGCTATATTCGCATTGATACGGTTCACCAGGGCGATCAGGACGGGGTTAAAGGGGTCTACCATATCAATGCCGTCGATGAGGTTTCCCAGTATCAAGTGGTACTTTCGTGCAGCAGAATTAACGAACAACAACTCATTCCCCTGTTAAAAGAAAACCTTAAAACCTTTCCTTTTAACATCAAAGGATTTCATGCTGACAATGGTTCAGAATATATAAATCATCAAGTCGCCAAACTACTCAACAAACTCCATATTGAACTGACTAAATCACGCTCAAGGCATAGCAACGATAATGCGTTGGCAGAGAGCAAGAATGCCTCAGTCGTTCGTAAAACATACGGGTATGCACACATTGCCCAACGATGGGCTGATGAACTCAATAGGTTTAATCGAAAATACTTGATTCCCTTTATTAATTTTCACAGACCCTGTTATTTTCCAACTATCGTTACGGATAAAAAGGGAAAACAAAAGAAGAGGTATGATTATGATAAAATGATGACACCTTATGAAAAGCTAAAATCACTGGATCAGGCGGAAAGCTATTTAAAGGAAAACATCTCCTTTGAACAACTGGACAAAGAAGCATTTAAGATCAGTGACAATCAACTGCCGATGAAATGAACCCCGCTAAAAAGCGATTATTTAAACGAATACTTGAACAGAAAAGAGCTTGATTGCTAAGTAAAAATCCACGTTCTAAGAACGTGGTTTTGTGTTCGCCCTAGAAGGGCGTATTAAGACTAGCCCTCTAAGAAGGCTAGTCTCGGTTATCGCACTTCGATTGACATTATTTTTTAAAACTTAAGTTCTAAGTTTCTCTCCACTTTCTCTTGATGTTTCACATATAAACGAATCATCTCTGCATCGACTCCTACCGTATCTACACAATAGCCTTTCGCCCAAAAGTGATTACCCCAATAGGGTTTTTCTTTTAAATACGAAAACTGTCGGAATATCTGTAGAGCTGTTTTACCCTTTACTGTGCCCATTAACGTTGATATCGATACCTTGGGTGGAACCTTTATTAACAAATGGACATGATCTTCCTGAACATTCAATTCTACTAACTCACAACCTAAACGCTCGCTATAAACTCTAATGCTCTTATTGACCTCAAATGCCACTTTTCCTTTTAAAACACGATAACGATATTTGGGCACTCAAACAATATGATATTGGCAATGCCAGATAACGTGCGATAATTTACTGAATCTACTCATTTGCTCTCTCCTAGAGATGTTGTTTGGCGATAACAACTCTAGGATGCACCTGAGTAGGTTCTTAAGGCTATAGCCTTGAACCTCGTCCACGTCCTAAGGACGTGGTTTTAATGTGTAATAAAAAGACTAGAGAGTTAAGACTCATTTCAGTAGTGGAAAATACTAATTAGTAAAAGGATCACTAACCTGAATCCATCAATGAAAACCCTTCTTGCTTAAGAATAAGTCACCCTCTACTTTTATGAGGTTTTTATTCATGTAATGAAAAAATTACCCTTCAGGCCGTCGTTTTTGCATTCCAACGTTGTATCGGCTGCGCCTCGGCTTAGCACTTTTTTCTTACTTAATTTAAAGTACTTAATCGTTCATCCAACTCAATCAAACTACTGATAATGATAGTGGGATCAATTCCCCACGGATCAAAAATTGCTTGTTTACTACGTTTTACCCATGCGGCACTCATACCTATATTCACCGCACCAATTACGTCAAAAGGGTTACTAGAGACTAACCAGGCATCATCAACACTAGATTCAGATTGTTTTATAAAGTGATGATAAACCGCAGGATTTGGTTTAAATGTTTGTAGATCATCAACACTCACAACGTCGTCGAAAAAGTCTATTATACCAGCAGCCACTAACAGAGTTTCAACCGCTTCTGCACTTCCATTTGAAAATGCATACAGCTTGTGACCAGAGTTTTTCATGGTCGTTAAACCTTCAATCACATCATCAAATGCTGGTAGGGTTTTATAGCTTTCTAACAAAGCCTGCTTATCGGCATCAGATAAATCTAGTCCATAAAATAAGCAGGTATAATCCAGTGCCTGTGCGGTACATACTGCGAAGTTTTGGTACTCCTGCATCAAACCACGTCTAAAAGAATATTCCAGTTGTTTCTCACGCCATGAATTAGAAAATGCCTGAGCACTAATACCAGCAATGCCACCAACAATCTCTTCAAGTTTAGTCACAACGCCATGCGTATTAATGAGTGTTCCGTAAACATCAAACGCGATACTTTTTGCTGAACTATCTGGCATGATTAATCCTTTTTTGTATAGTTTTTAAAAACAGATGCTTTTGAAAACAGGTGGTTATGAAAACAAGTTATTTTGAACAAGCAAGCCCAGGTTCCAAAGTCTATTTATTAAAATAGATTGTTAGAATAAGTGACATTAAACAACGCCACGTGAACAAGTTCACGTAAACTCGGTTTTATTAGTCGCGAGAAGTCTTAAAGACTATTTAACCACTTTGCTACTTCAGCAGTGACTTCATCACCTTTGCCTTTAAAGTAATGATCAGCGCCAGGCACAATGACTTGAGCTGACTTGGCATTCCCTGCTTTCTTAATCGCCATTAAACGATCTTCAGCCATTCTTAGCACAGCGGGATAATCCTTATCACCGTAAATATCTAACACAGGAATTTTCATCTCAGCTAACGGAAAAGGCTCTGCCATCTTCTGTTTATAGTCCGTAGCACCCATACCTGCACCAATATAACCAACAACTGATTGATCAAGTGTACGTTTTTGATTACGTATCCAATCCATTGCCATATGTGCACCACAACTATGAGCAAGAATTACAATTTTGTTCACGTCCTGTTCTTTTAGATATGTAATACCTGCTTCAATTCTTGGTGCTGCTTGTGGAAATAAAGGTACATAATCATAATACTTGGCTGATTTTTCTAGCACTGGCATTTGCAATGCCAAGGTTCGCCAGCCACTCGCTGGTAGTTGTGTGCGCAATGGAAAAATGGCATCTTCCCAATTCGGATGAAAACCACGACCATGTAAAATTATTACAGCGCCTTTTTCTCCAGCTTCATCTTCTGTTTCCATATCTATCGCCATAAACTCATGACCATGATTCGCTTTATCCTCAAGAAAGATGACTTCTCCGTCGAGTATTGCATCTTCCACTTCCACGGCTATGCGCTTTTCACGTTCTAGATCGGCATTACCTTCAACTGTTTTGGCAGAAACTGAGAATGATGTACTAGATATAACCAATAAAATACTGATTAATATGTTTTTTAAAACGCTTTTTTGCATTGCTGCTCCTAAATAATGTGTACTTACATTGTTAATAACACAGTTATCTGTAGTTTTGTTTTAGACCAGGGTTTGTTTGAGAATATCATAGGCATTGGTCTTAGATCTATTACACATAAGAACCACGTCCTTAGGACGTGGAAGAGGTTTTAGGCTTTAGGCTTTCGCCTTAAGAATCTGCTTAGGCTCATCCTAGACTTCTTAATCGTTAAACAACAAATCTATTAGGAAATGTTGTGTAGGTTTAGTAAATCATCGCACATTTGTCTAGCAGACTGGTTTTAATACGCCCTTCTAGGGCGAAGACAAAACCACGTTCTTAGAACGTGGATTTTTACTTGCAGTTAATCAGAATAAGCAAAATGCTATTCTACCGCGCATTAAGACAGCTCTGTTGCCTTTTTGTTCTTTACCTTTAGACAGATTAAAGGTAGTTTGTCTGTTGACGAAAGAAAGACTCTCTCATCAAAGTTATCTTTTTTTCAACAGGGCTAAATCATTATAAAAATTTACCTCTCCAAGAGATTTCTACCAGGGCATGTATAAATCATGAGTAATGACTATAACGCTGATTCAATCAAAGTTTTAAGCGGGCTTGACCCTGTGCGTAAAAGGCCGGGGATGTATACTGAAACCACTCGTCCTAATCACCTCGCACAGGAAGTGATTGATAATAGTGTCGATGAAGCCCTTGCTGGTTTTGCGAATAAAATCCAGGTCATTCTGCATGCCGATGGATCACTTTCCGTAACTGATAACGGGCGTGGCATGCCGGTTGATTTACACCCAGAAAAAGGAGTTTCTGGTGTTGAAGTTATCCTTAGTACCTTGCACGCTGGTGGTAAGTTCTCTGACAAAAACTATGAATTTTCAGGCGGTTTACACGGTGTAGGTATCTCTGTGGTAAACGCCTTATCGCTTATTCTGGAAGTTAGGATTAAGCGCGATGGCAAAGAACATGAAATGGTCTTCGAAAACGGCCATAAACAAACCGAACTTGAAGTGATTGGTACCGTAGGAAAAAAGAACACAGGAACATCACTACATTTCTGGCCCAATGGACAGTATTTTGACACTGTTAAATTTTCGGTTAGACGTCTTAAACACAATCTTCGCGCCAAAGCGGTTTTATGCCCCGGCTTGCATATTACTTTTACTGAAGAAGCAAAGAATGAAACCGAAGAATGGTATTATGAAGATGGTATCCGTGATTACTTATTAGAAGCCATTGAAGGTTTTGAGAGACTACCCGTTGAGCCATTTCTGGGCGAATACAAAAGTGAAGGTGAAGCCGTAGACTGGGCAATTTGCTGGTTACCTGAAGGTGGCGAATTAGTTCAGGAAAGCTATGTGAACTTGATTCCCACATCACAAGGCGGCACACATACGAATGGCCTCAGAACGGGTCTAACCGATGCCTTACGAGATTTTGCCGAATTCAGAAATCTATTGCCGCGCGGCTTAAAACTAGCACCCGATGACATCTGGGACAAATTGTGTTTTATCCTTTCATTCAAAATGCTCGATCCACAGTTTTCTGGACAAACAAAAGAACGCTTATCTTCACGTGCTGCTGCGAGCTTTGTCTCTGGTGTAGTTAAAGATGCGTTTAGTTTATACCTGAATCAGAACCCTACAGATTGGTGACTTAATCGCCGAACACGTTATCAATAATGCACAAAAACGAGCAAAAGCGTCGAAAAAGGTAGTTCGCAAGAAGATCGCAACAGGACCGGCACTACCAGGCAAACTCGCAGATTGTAGTTCACAGGATCTTAATCAAACTGAAATTTTCCTGGTAGAGGGTGATTCAGCGGGTGGTTCTGCTAAACAGGCACGTAGTCGTGAATTTCAGGCGATTATGCCACTGCGTGGTAAAATCCTAAACACATGGGAAGTCGATTCTTCTCAAGTACTGGCCTCCAACGAAATTCACGATATTTCGGTGGCGATAGGCGTTGAGCCAGACAGCCAGGACTTAAGCGAATTACGCTATGGTAAAATCTGTATTCTCGCCGATGCGGACTCGGATGGTGCACATATCGCCACCCTAATCTGTGCGCTGTTCGTTCAACATTTTTCTACTCTGGTTGCAGCGGGTCATGTGTATATAGCAATGCCGCCTTTATATCGAATTGATATCGGTAAAAAAGTTGAATACGCACTCGATGAAGAAGAACTCAATGCGACACTTGATCGAATCGAAGCGGAAAAAATGACTGGCAAAATCAGTGTAACGCGTTTCAAAGGCTTGGGTGAGATGAATCCATTACAACTTCGTGAAACCAGTATGGATCCAGATACACGAAGGTTAGTTCAGTTAACCATGGACAACCCAACTGAAACTCGCGCAGTTATGGATTTACTATTAGCTAAAAAACGTGCACCAGATAGAAAAGCCTGGCTTGAAGAAAAAGGTAACCTGGCAATTGTTTAGATTGTTTTTACTTTAATGAAACTAAGTATTAAAAAAGTCACCCCCCTACTTTTAGCGAGCTTTTCGTTTAATTTAGAAACGTTAAACTCGATTTTTAGCTTTAAGCATTAGCCTCTTTTTTATTGTTCTGTAAATATAGACGTTATTTAGTTTATGCCGTCACTTAAAACAGTAAATGACTATACTGCTCTAGAACCAGTTAAAGCTGGTTTACGGTTAAACTATGGTTCAGACTCAGAGCAATTCGGGGATTTACACTTTCCTGAAAAAACTAACAAGCCGTTACCTGCCATAGTATTACTACATGGCGGCTGCTGGCAGTCTGAACATAACCTGCTGCCATTGGGTGAGCTGTGTAAAACTCTTACCACATTAGGTTATGCCGTATGGAATCTAGAATACCGCCGTATAGGAAATGGTGGTGGCTGGCCTACAACCTTTATTGATGTTGCCAAGGGGACAGATTTTCTTGTCAAAATCTCTGAGCAATACAGATTGAATTTAACCAAGATCATTACCATGGGACATTCTGCAGGTGGTCATCTGGCTTTATGGTTAGCCGCCAGACCTCAAATACCCATTAAAAGTGAACTAACTATCCACAATCCATTAAAGGTAGCAGGGGTAATTTCATTAGCGGGAATACCTAACCTTGAAATTGCAGTAGAACAGAATATATGTCGTGGTGCCTGCGAAGAGCTCATGGGTGGTTCTCCTGAAGAATATCCAGAGCGATATAAACATGGATCACCTCATCATTTATCAATATCTAGCCTCCCTAAAATTCACATAATCGGTGAGCTTGATCCCATCGTTCCCCTCAATTATTTGCAGACTGTGCTGCAGCTTCAAAAAGGCTCTGACTCTTTAGAAATTATATCTGATCTTGGTCACTTTGAAATGGTGATGCCAAACACCTGTTCCTGGGGATATATCGAACAAGCGCTTGCATTGTTAAATAATAAATAAATATGAATACCAATATAAAACTTGATCAAAGTTGGTTAGATAAAATCGGTGGGGAATTTGAAAAACCGTATATGCAAAAATTAAAACAATTTTTACAAGCTGAAAAAGCCCAGGGAAAGAACATTCTGCCACCCGCTTCGCTTTGGTTTAATGCAATGAACAGCATGCCGTTTGATAAGCTCAAAGTAGTTATCCTGGGCCAAGACCCCTATCCTACTGCTGGTAACGCTCATGGGCTTTGTTTTTCGGTATTACCTGAGGTTATGCCACTGCCTAAATCTTTATTGAATATAAATAAGGAGTTAGAAAATGATCTTGGCATTGATAATAGCCATACAGGTTTTTTACAAAGTTGGGCAGAGCAAGGGGTGTTATTACTCAATGCCGTGTTAACGGTCGAACAAGGGAATGCTAACGCACATCAAGGTAGAGGCTGGGAAACATTTACCGATGTCATAATACAAACCATCAATGAAGAAAAAGAACACGTGGTGTTTATACTCTGGGGAGCTTATGCGCAGAAAAAAGGCGTACATATTGATACATCAAAACATCGCATAATAAAATCTGCTCACCCCTCACCGTTGTCAGCCTATCGTGGTTTCTTTGAGAGTAAACCCTTCTCTCAAACTAATGCTTATTTAGAAGAGTTTGGAGAAAATCCAATTAACTGGCAATTACCAAAAACACCATAAAAGTGTGGGAGTGTATTTCTGATTATAGGGTATAGATAAATACATCCATCTAACGTAATCATGCGTATTAAACAGCATAACTAAATATATAAGTTAAACTCAACAAATCTTAGGAAATTAAAGTGCATATAATTCAAAAACTTAGATTTACATTCTTATCTACATCATTCTTTTCATTGTTAGCTATGCTGGCATTCTCAGCGACTAATAGCTTTGCTAAAGAATACAAAGATAAAGACAGCATTAAAATTGCTAAAATACTCACTCAAAAGGAAGTACCTGATGGTGTGGTGTTCGAATTAATCGGCAGTGAAAATAATAATTACCTTCCCAATGCTCTGGAAAAAATCGAGGCTTATAAAAAGCAGTTACAAGCCAAGTTTCCGAAAATCGAAATTGCAGTGGTATCTCACGGCGCTGAGCAATTTAAATTAACCAAAAACAATGCAAAGGAATCGCAACAATCTCACAAACGTGTACAACGATTAGTCGCGGCTGATGTGCCTGTGCATATTTGTGAAACCCACGCTAGCTGGCGTGTTGTAACAGCAGAAGATTTTCCTGATTACATTACGCCTTCACCGCAAGGACCGGCGCAAATCAGACAATATCAAGAATTGGGTTATATTCTAGTTGTTGTTGAATAAGTTGATTAGTTGAAATAAGTTGAATAGCTAAATGGTTACGCGATTAAAATTTAGGTAAAACAAATAGCTTTCTCTATGCTTTGAGGGCTTCTTCAATATAAATTTCACGTAGCTTTTTAGCTATTGGCCCTGGTGTTCCATCACCGATTTTCTTGCCATCAATTGCTACCACAGGCGTTACAAATGTCGTAGCCGAAGTCACAAAGGCTTCTGCAGCTGCCAAGGCTTCTTCGACACTGAATGATCTTTCTTCTATTTTTATGCCTTCTTCTTCCGCGAGCCTGAGAGCTGCTTTACGTGTTATTCCTGCAAGGATTTCATTGCCCAAATGTCGGGTGACTAGCGTCCCTTCTTGAGTGACAATATATGCATTATTAGAACTACCTTCTGTAATATAGCCATCTTCCACTAACCAGGTATCATCTGCCCCTGCAGCTTTTGCCTGCATTTTTGCCATACTGGCGGCCAATAAAGAAACTGTTTTGATATCTCTCCGCTGCCAACGAATGTCTGGCGAAGTGATTACAGAGATACCTGCTTTTGCCAGTGGGTTATCCATCAAATTCTTTTTCTGGGTGAACATTACTAATGAGGGTTTAGTATTTTCAGGATAGATGAAATCTCTATCAGCAGCTCCCCGGGTAACTTGCAAATAAACCAGACCTTCTTTAACACCATTCTTCTCAATTAAGTTTTTTTGTATAGTTTCAATTTCTTCCGCTGATGCTGGTTGCTGCATTTGCAATTCATCCATGGAACGTTTCAAACGGACCATATGACCTTCGTTATCGATGAGCTTCCCTTGCAATACAGACGAAACCTCATAAACACCATCAGCAAATAAAAAGCCTCTATCGAATACCGATATTTTAGCGTCTGCCTCTTTTAGGTATTCACCGTTTACATAAACAATTCTGCTCATATTTTTTCTTCCTGCACGTTTTTATTTTTTAACCCCAGAGTTCTGGCTCAGGTGGAAACAATTCACTTTTTTCATAATGTAGTGCGCTATCTCGATCTTTAGCTAATAATAATGGGCCATCTAGATCGACAATAGCGGCATCTTGAGCAACCAGTATCGCCGGAGCCATCGCTAATGATGTAGCTAACATACATCCAACCATAATGCTCAAACGATTGGCCTCTGCTGCTTCCCTCAAAGCAAAGGCTTCAGTTAACCCGCCGGTTTTGTCCAGTTTGATATTGATCATGTCGTACTTGCCAATAATGTCTTTCAATGATTCACGATCGTGGCAGGATTCATCAGCACATAATGCAATGGGACGATCTAGTGTTTTAAGAATGTCGTCATCGTCTGCGGGAAATGGTTGCTCTATCATTTCTACACCCAATGCATGCAATTTTGGTACAAGCCTCTGATAAGAATCAACCGTCCAACCTTCATTGGCATCAACGATCAATCGAGAATTAGGTGCGCCTAAACGAACTGCTTGAACACGCTGGATATCCCCATCACCACCCAATTTTAATTTTAATAATGGCCGATCAGCATTTCTTTCTGCTGATATTCGCATTTTCTCAGGATTATCCAAAGAGAGGGTATATGCAGTAGTGAGATGTTGAATTTCTGTTATGCCGGCTAACTTCCAGGCACGAGTATGTTTCTGTTTTGATTCCAAATCCCAATAAGCACAATCCAAAGCATTTCTTGCTGCGCCTGAAGGCAATTTACTTTGGATATTTTCTCGATCTAAACCATTTTTCACATCATTTTCTAATGACATGATCAAATCGATGACCGAATCTACCGTCTCACCATAACGGGCGTAGGGCACGCACTCACCACGCCCACTATGTTTTCCATCGTTTAACTCTACGATGACAACATTTACTTGAGTTTTACTGCCACGTGAAATTGTAAACTTCCCTTCAATAGGAAAGGATTCAGATTTGGCAGATAAAGAAATCATTAAAGCAACTGCTCAACGATACGGGAAACGCCATGGCGTACCGGGTCTACTGCCACTAAACCATGTTCTTTCTCAATCCCAGCAAGGTATGTATTCGCTTCATCTTCAGAAAGTTTTGAAGTATTTACTGCGATGCCGACGAACTTTGCGTCTTTATTGGTAAGTTTAGCGGCACGCAAACAGGCATCCATGCACTCATCCAACTCCGGCAAGTTAAATGTAGGTAGTCCACGCATGTGTGTACGTGTGGGCTCATGGCATAAAACCAACGCATCTGGCTGTGAGCCATGGATTAAACCCATAGTAACCCCAGAGTAAGAAGCATGGAATAACGATCCCTGACCTTCGATTATGTCCCAATGATCTGTATCATTTTCTGGTGCCAACGTTTCAACTGCACCGGCAATAAAGTCTGCTATAACCGCATCGATAGATACTCCTTCACCAGTGATTAAAATACCGGTTTGACCGGTCGCTCTAAAATCCGCAATAACACCTTGTTGACGTAATTCTTTTTCAATCGCTAAAGCGGTGTACATCTTGCCACAAGAACAATCAGTGCCAACAGGTAACAACCTTTTTCCGCTACGCTTTACACCAGCTGCCACAGGAAAAGTAGCTATTGGGTGGCGTACATCGAATAAAGTACAACCATATTTTTCAGCATCGTTAACCAGCTCCTGGATATCATTCAACTTATTGTGTAAACCTGCAGCAATATCTAAACCTTTAGATAAGGCTTCACGTAAAACTTCTACCCATAAATCTGAAATCACACCACCACGATTGGCAACACCAATAACCAGGGTTTTAACGCCCGCTTCAATGGCTTCATCAATACTCATATCGATCAAACCGAGATCAGCATTACAGCCTTCCATTCTGAATTGCCCTAATGCATTTTCAGGACGCCAATCACATACACCTTGGGCTACTTTTGCTGCAAGTGGATCAGCGGCATCACCAAGAAATAATAAGTAAGGAGTTTTGATATGCATAACTAAAATCTCATAATAATTCGTTTGAAGTGTTATTAATTGCGAGCCTCGACATTTTGATTTTAGTCCGAAACTATCGTTTTATCAGATAAATATTAGTTGAGTACGCACAGAATCTTCTTGTGATTTATTGACAATAACACTCGTCTAAGTAGAATATAATTGCACGTATTATAAATTTATCGAAATATTATTCTAATGTTAGAGCTAGATAAAACAGATCGTAAAATTCTTAAATTTCTACAATCCGATGGTCGAATGACGAATGCTGATTTGGCGGAAAAAATTAACCTTTCACCTTCAGCTTGTTTAAGACGCGTTCAACGCCTGGAAAACGATAAAGTCATCGCTGGCTATGTTATGTTGATCAATCAGGAAGCTGTGGGTAAACCAACGAATATATTTGTTGAAATCAGCTTAAAGAGCCAAAGCATAGATTCACTCAATGCCTTTGAAGAGGCGGTGAAAAATTGCCCTGATATTATGGAGTGCTTTTTAATGTCAGGAGATTCTGATTACTTGATGAAAATTACTGCTGCAGACACACAAGATTATGAACGTATTCACAAACAGTATTTATCCCATTTACCTAATGTTGCACGAATTCGGTCTAACTTTGCTTTAAGAACAGTCTGTAAAAATACCGAGCTATTGGTTTAAGAACAATTTGAATTTTAAAGAAATCAAACTAGACAAATTACCGATATTTGTCGACCATATTCTTTTAAGCCTTGATGCGTATTACGGCGGAAGCTGAAAAATAAATCTTCCAGTTTGTAGGTATCCAAAGCAAGATTTTCTCCTTTTATTCGACTACGTTTACATTGTTCCAGCAAATAAGAAGGTAAATCAAAGTAAAACTTATTCTGCTGTTCTTTCTCCCCTATTTTGATGAATTGCTCTGTTGGAAAATCACTTAATAATTGAAGTTGCCGGATAAAATCTTCTCGCACTTCATAGGAAGGCTGATGAATTGTTGGACCTATACAAGCGTGAATATTCTCTCTGCTTGCGCCGATAGCACACATTCTCTCTACCATACTTTCTATAATTCCGGAAACTGATCCTTTCCAGCCCGAATGCGCTGCGCCAATGACACCCGCTTCTTTATCTGCAAATAATACCGGAGCACAATCAGCACCTAGGACGCTAAGCGCCATTCCCTTGTCTTTTGTCACTAAACCATCACCCGGGTGATAATCATCCGTGCTTTTTTTATCGATAGTATGAACTTTCGTGCTGTGAATCTGGTTAAGGCCAAACAATTGTGATTCTTGTAATTCCAGTGCCGATATTGCTCGCCATCGGTTTTCAATCACATTATCTAATGAGTCTGCGGATGCAGGACCACAATTCAGTGAATCGTAAATTCCAGATGACACCCCCCCACTTTTAGTGAAAAAACCATGTTTGACTCCTCGAATAGCATTTATTTCCGTGCTTTGTATGTATTCAACACCCATTAAATATAACCTTGTATTTGTTAACTTTTATCTTGCAAAGCGCTATATAAAGCAGTAGTTAGATGAACCTTAGGATCAGATGTTCTTTCGATCAAACCAGTCGTTAGGTTAGGCTCATAGGATTCTTCCCTAATTTATAGATGCGTATATTACGTTGTTTTTGTTTTTCGTGCGGACTTTGGATATTTTTTTCTTATCTTTTTGGT
This sequence comes from uncultured Gammaproteobacteria bacterium, assembly GCA_963760355.1. Classification (GTDB taxonomy): domain Bacteria; phylum Pseudomonadota; class Gammaproteobacteria; order Thiotrichales; family Thiotrichaceae; genus Cocleimonas. Next base: position 57,507 of record CAVXCT010000029.1, read on the forward strand.
TTGTGTCAGACCAAGCGTATCTCTTGCAGCTGCAAACCCACAAATATCCAGAATATTAACTAAGGTTTTAATCTGGCGGATATCCATGGGTTCCCGATTGTAAAAATGATTAATCATATTGTTAATAAACATTCGTTTGACTAATATAAATACCACTACTACGCTTGTAACTTTATAAATTAAGGTACGCTTTAAAAGTACATAACATTAAGCACAAAACATACAACGAGATCACTATGAAACTAAACGATAACAACTTATTTCGCCAGCAAGCTTATGTAAACGGAAACTGGATTGATGCCGATAATGGTAAAACTTTTGACGTAACTAATCCGGCCACTAACGAAGTCATTGGGACTGTGCCTGACTTAGGCGCTGTTGAGACAAAACGGGCGATTCAAGCAGCTAATGATGCATGGCCAGCGTGGAAGGCTAAAACTGCTGCTGAAAGATCCGCTATTCTAGAAAAATGGTTTGATCTTATCATGGAAAACCAGCAAGACCTTGCTGCGCTTATGACCCTAGAACAAGGTAAATCAGTTGCAGAAGCCACTGGCGAAGTAGTTTATGGTGCGTCTTTTATAAAGTGGTTCGCTGAAGAATGCAAACGTGTTTATGGAGACACTATTCCTACAAAGAATAATGATCAACGAATTATCGTTACTAAAGAACCTATTGGTGTTTGTGCTGCAATCACACCCTGGAATTTTCCGAATGCAATGATTACACGTAAAGCAGCACCCGCTTTTGGCGCTGGATGTCCGATGGTCGTAAAACCTGCTGAAGCTACGCCTTTTTCTGCACTAGCACTGGCCGAGTTAGCTGAACGTGCAGGAATACCTGCGGGTATTTTCAGCGTGGTTACGGCATCTCAAGGTAAGGAAGTTGGTGAGGAAATGACGACTAATCCTATCGTTAGAAAAGTAACATTTACGGGTTCTACTGCGGTTGGCAAAATATTGATGAAACAGTGCTCGAGCACATTAAAGAAAATGTCTCTTGAACTTGGTGGAAATGCACCGTTTATTGTTTTTGAAGATGCCAATCTAGATGCAGCCGTAGAAGGCTTAATGGTGTCTAAATACCGCAATAGTGGTCAGACCTGTGTATGTACAAATCGTACTCTGGTGCATGAAAGTGTATATGACGAATTCGCAACTAAACTTGCTGAAAAAGTCGGCGCGTTAAAAGTAGGCGACGGTTTTGCTGAAGGCGTTAATCAAGGCCCCTTGATCAATATGGCAGCAGTAGAGAAAGTAGAAGATCATATTAACGATGCGGTTGATAAAGGTGCAAAGGTGTTGATTGGTGGTAAACGTCATGCCTTGGGCAAAACTTTCTTCGAACCAACATTACTTACAAATGTCACTACGAATATGAAAGTAACTTACGAGGAAACCTTTGGTCCTGTTGCCCCATTATTTAGCTTTAAAACTGAACAAGAAGCGATACAAATGGCTAACGATACAGAGTTTGGGCTAGCTGCTTACTTTTATACCCGTGATATCGGACGATCATGGCGTGTATCAGAAGCGTTAGAATACGGTATGGTTGGGGTTAACTCAGGGCTTATATCAACCGAGGTGGCGCCTTTTGGTGGTGTTAAAGAATCTGGTCTAGGTCGAGAAGGTTCCAAATACGGAATTGATGAATACCTGGAGACCAAATATACCTGCATGGCTGGAGTAACCTCTTAGAAAGAGTTTAAAAGGTCACCCTCTGCTCTTCTATAAGGGGTTCCCTTTTAAACTACAAAATATTTCAACCATTCTCATTTTTAACAACTGCGTTAATTGTTTATTTTATTGTCCTGATAACTCAAAACCCTTAGAAAATACATCCTTGTTTTTGACAATTCTTTGATATGCTTACACATTTTCCCAAACAGGCACACCCAAAAATTCGCTTAGTTTTTGCGCATCCTGTTGAATACTCCGTTTATTCCCGTGATCCATAACATTCAGTCGTTGCGCATCATGAGAAATAAGATTTATCTCCCAGGAAGTATAAGTAGAATTTTTACCCGACAAACGTTCTGGAATTATTTGAATCGCAGCAATTTCATTAAGACGCGTCGACTTTTTCAATAAAGATAATTCTTGCTCACTTGATAGCTGTTTACTTCCCGCCCAAAACCAGCCAGTCTGCTTATCAAACACACGTGGTTTAGGGAAAAACAACATTACTATACCAACCGCGGTAAATATTGAACCAATTAAAAATGGAAAAAGTATCTGCCAATCGAATCCATCTTCTTTAATTATCGAGAAGATAATAATCGCGGGTATTATCACTCCCATTCCGATGAATACAGCTGAAAACAATTTTCCACCATTTGATTTTAAAATTTCAACACGCGATTGATTAGATTGATGCAAATAACTAGTTTTAAAATTTGCTCCACCTCCGGCAATGGGCGACCATTCAATCTTTTTAGCTAAGTCATTTAACACTGCTGTTTGTCTATACAGCTTTTTATTGGTTTTGTTATCGAACTTTTTAGCATAACTCGTTTGAAATTGTTCTTGCTTTTGTTCTGATTCAAAATCTTTACGAATAATATTTGAATTATTTTTATGCCATCTAGTATCGTTTCTATTGCGGCCGCGTTTTTGTTTCAGCTTGTTCACAAAACCAGTGATTGATAGGAATATACCCAGGCCCAAAACTAACCATTTATATCTAACTAAATCTTCAGAATAAGATGAAGGAATCAGTTTAAGAATGCTTTCACCCATAAAAGTCACTGCAAACCAGAGCATAACCAGTATCGAACCTAGCAAATGAGTATGAAATCCCCTACAAATCAACAACCATTATAATAACAATGCAATTAATACAGTCTTAATCAGCTGTCTGTAAATCCAAGCAATTACTTGCACCTATCGGCCACAAAGCTTACTATTCCGCTTCAAATTTTAACGTAAATAATTGGGTTTTTTACTATGCGTACACACCGTTGTGGATTGGTTGATGAATCACTAATGGATCAAGAAGTCACTTTATGTGGCTGGGTTAATCGTCGTCGTGATCACGGCGGGGTTATTTTCGTTGATCTACGCGATAGTGAAGGTTTGGTTCAGGTTGTTTTTGATCCTGACGATCAAGACATGTTTAACACTGCTGAAACGATTCGTAATGAACATATCTTACGTATTCGTGGCACTGTTCGTGCACGTCCAGAAGGAATGATCAACGACAATCTAACCAGCGGCAAGATTGAAATATTTGCACTTGAGTTAGAGACATTAAGCGCTTCTGAAACGCCTCCATTCCAGTTAGATGATGAGGTTAACGAAGATGTACGCCTAAAATACCGTTACGTTGATTTACGCCGTGATGAAATGCAGCAACGCATGAAAACTCGTTCTAAAATGACTTCTAATATGCGTCGTTACCTTGACGATAACGATTTCCTTGAAGTTGAAACCCCTATTCTTACCAAAGCTACACCAGAAGGCGCGCGTGACTACATAGTTCCCTCTCGTACGCATCCGGGTAACTTTTTCGCTCTGCCACAATCTCCCCAGCTATTTAAGCAAATGTTGATGATGGGCGGAATCGATCGTTATTACCAAATGGCACGTTGTTTTCGTGATGAAGATTTGCGCGCAGATCGCCAGCCAGAATTCACTCAGGTGGATATCGAAATGGCATTCGTTAGAAGTGAAGACGTAATGGGAACCATGGAAAACATGATCCGCAAACTCTTCAAAGAAGTTGGCGATGTCGATCTTGGTGATAAATTCCCGCAGATGACCTATGCCGATGCGATGCATAAATATGGTTCTGATAAGCCAGATATGCGTAACCCGCTTGAGCTTGTTGAAGTGAGCGAGCAAATGAAAGACGTAGACTTCAAAGTCTTCTCTGGCCCTGCGAATGACGAAGGTAGTCGTGTTGCAGCACTTCGCGTACCTAAGGGCGCTGATCTTTCGCGTAAAGATATCGACAACTACACTAAGTTTGTATCGCGTTACGGCGCCCGTGGTTTAGCCTACATTAAAGTTAATACACTTGCTGATGGCGTTGCAGGCTTGAACTCTCCGATCCTGAAGTTCTTACCTGATGAAGTAGCGATGAGCATTATGGAGAAAACCGGCGCAGAAGATGGCGACCTGGTTTTCTTCGGTGCGGATAAGGCTAAAATCGTAAACGATGCATTAGGCGCTTTGCGTGAAGAACTAGCCAAAGACTTAGACTTGTTACAAGGTGACTGGGCTGCGCTATGGATTATCGACTTCCCAATGTTCGAATGGGACGACCGCGAGAATCGCTGGCAGGCATTGCATCATCCGTTTACTGCTCCAACTTGTAGTGTTGAAGAGTTACGTGAGAACCCGGGTGCAGCGCTTTCTGATGCTTACGATATGGTTATCAATGGTTATGAGGTTGGCGGTGGCTCGATACGTATTCACCAATCTGAGATGCAAACAGCTGTTTTCGAAATACTGGGAATTTCTGAGCAAGAAGCAGAAGACAAGTTTGGTTTCTTATTGAAAGCACTGACGTTTGGTTGCCCACCATTGGGTGGATTGGCATTTGGCCTGGATCGTTTGGTCATGCTTATGACAAACACCGAATCTATACGTGACGTAATAGCATTTCCGAAAACTCAAACTGCTGCTTGTATGCTGACAGATGCTCCTGCCGATGTGCCACGCAAACAATTACGTGAATTGAGCATTCAAGTTAAGTTACCCGAAGTAGAGACTGACTAGATCAAATAATCATTGTTTATTAAGTCACCCCCCTACTTTAAGGCACTTTTTGTAGCCAATACAAAAAAGCTGAAGATGCAGAGTTTTCGAACTCTGCATCTGAATTGTTACATTAATCTTAGTTATTACAATTTCAAAGAGCTACGAAACTAATATGCAGCTCTCCAATGAAGACAATCTCCGCCTTAACGTACTGTTAGCACAAGATCTCAAAGCGATTCGTATCAACGAAAGTACCATGACCGTGCATGCGCTTACCGATCAAGGTGAAGCCAAAGTCGTGCTCAATCCGAATACCCGAGATGAGCAGTACCTTCGCACCGTAAGAGAATTGCTCTCGTTAAAAATTACCGGTTCTCCGGGCGGCTATCCTATTTTTATCAAACGCTGGACGCGCATGGGTCACACTGATAACACACTCGAACACATGTTGTTACTGGGGGAGCCTGAAGCAGTAGTTGCGGTAGTTCACGCACAATCACTGTCACACGATATTGGCGCGCGGGCGTGGTGGGCAAACCCATCAACAGAAGTAGCGATGCGTTTGATGGAATACGATGAAGTATGGCAAGGTGAGTTAGGTAAAGAGCTCGCTGAATACCTGATGGAATTCTTACCGTTTGAAGAACGCCAGTTAAACATCGTCAGTATGGTTAGGTTGTGTCTTCAGGGAGAGATTCTAAGCAAGGAAGAAAAGGAAAACCTCTGGGCGAGAGCCAAACGAAGAAACCCCTTCTATGTTGGTTTTTTACATACAGATCCAAAGCAAATCCCACTAGATAAAAAACCTAGCAAGCACTTTTATACGATTTCTAAAAGTCTTGAGACTTTAATCTCAACTAATAATGTCTACGCTACAACGCTTATTGAATTGCTCAATAGTAAAGGCCAGGTCTGGTTAGAAACATTAAAACTCTCGTTAAATAAACCTGTCGATCAAGAAGTTGTCATTTCACTATTCATAGCAATCAATCACTATTTTAATCTTCCATTAAACACCTTAATTAAAGATGGTCGTGGCACGCGGTCTATTGAAATCGCGATACAACACAGTGATGAAATTTGTGAAAATCCAATTGATGAGAATCTCAAGGCTGTAATTAATGCTTTAGATCCAGAGCATCTACCGCTATTGGATGCTATGTTGGTGCTGGCACAAATGGGTGAACACACCTTGATCCCGATCTTCAGCGGTAATGATTCTGTAGGTACAGTCATGCGTAAGCGTCTATTACCATTGACCACACCTTTATTAGAAAAAGTTGATATACTTATGTAATGTCCCATATTAATGAACACTTTGATAGACTTATCAATTAACAACGTTCAAATATTGCCAGGAATCAACAATGCCTTACTACGTTTTTAAAATTACTCAACCAACACCTATAGTAAAGAACCTCGATTTCCAGCAGGAATTCGAAACCTTCAAGGAAGCTAAAACTTTTTCTCGCGCAATGCGTGCAGAACTTCCATTAAACGGCGCTATCAGTGTAAAAATGATTCACGCAGCGAACCAGCTCCAAGCCGAAGAATTGCTCCAGGAAAAGCGTGAAGATACGGTTGTAAGAGAGTGGGAAAAATAGATATTTTTATTATTTAGTCTTGTTATAAAACGTAATGAGTATTTATAAGTATTTTCATATTGTTCAGAGTGTTTATATTTTGTCGCAGGGCAAGGCGTGCTCGCACGGAGAATGTGAGCATATAAATGTATGTGATCATTCGAGTACGAACATAACGCTGGCTTGGGGTAAAAGATGAATACCTTTATTGGTAATAAGAGTCAATAAAAATGGATGAAACTGAATTTAGAAATACTTACAACGAATTAAATCCGAATCGTTGTATTTTCGAGAAAGCAATCACCAACAGACGCTGTGATTGCCAGCTCAAACGTAAGTTTGTAGTCGCAACCCGTGAGTGTGTAGCCTGTCAATCGAAAACTGGATTAGATCGTTGTACACGAGTTTTAAATTCAATGCGCAACAATGCACGCTTTACCTTAAAAGTAGTTACCGTTGATGGCCCTATGCCTCACAATAAAGAGTTGCAAGTGCAGGCTGGTGGAATGTTAGCCCTACAAACTTTATTTTCAAATGAAGCAGAACAACAAGTTGTACAAAACATTCATCAAACCATGGAAACCGCCATGCAAACTTATGATTCCATCGAAGACTTACCTTATGGTGAGATTGTCAAAGGGATTGTAAAATATCAATCACGACCTAAACGAAACAAAAAGAAATAAACGTATGAATCACTTCCCTATCTTTCTCGACACCAAAGACCGCATCTGCCTCGTTATTGGTGGAGGTCCTGTGGCAAGTCGCAAGGCATCTAATTTACTCAATTCGGGGGCAATTGTAACGGTTATTTCACCTCAGGTTGTAGATTCTCTGCAACAATTGGTTGATGAGAAAAAACTCAACTTGATCAAGCGTGAATATCAGTCTACCGATATCATACGTGCATTTTTGGTGGTTGCAGCGACTAATCGAAAAGAGGTTAATGAAGCTATTGCGAACGCGGCAAATGAAGCAAATATTCTCGTTAATGTCGCGGATAACCCAAAACTAGGGAGCTTCTTATTCCCTTCTACCATTGCACGCGACCCCGTAACGATTGCCGTCTCAACGGGTGGTGCATCCCCTGTTTTAGCACGTTTATTACGCCAAAGATTAGAAACGATGATTCCAACATCCTGTGGTCGCCTGGCAGGGATCACTGAGGAATATCGAGAGAGAGTAAAAGATACTTTCCCAGATCAATCACAACGAAAAGAGTTCTGGGAAACAGCATTAAAAGGTGCTTTTGCTGAACTAGTTTATGCAGGACAAGATGAATCCGCAAAAAAGCTGCTTGATGAAGCGCTCAAAAATAAACGTTCACATGCGAATGGCGAAGTTTATCTTGTCGGTGCAGGCCCGGGAGATCCAGATCTACTGACTTTTAAAGCACTACGCTTGATGCAACAGGCCGATGTGATGGTTTACGACAGATTGGTCTCTAAACCCATTTTAGACATGGCAAATAAAGATGCCAAACGTTTATATGTTGGCAAAGAAAAAGAGAATCATGCCGTTCCCCAAGACAAAATTAACGACTTATTAGTTGATCTAGCCAAACAGGGTAAACGCGTTTTACGACTCAAAGGTGGTGATCCTTTTATCTTTGGTCGTGGCGGTGAAGAGATTGAAAAGCTCGCTGAAAATAATATTCCATTCCAGATAGTTCCAGCGGTTACTGCAGCCTCGGGGTGTTCAGCTTATGCGGGTATACCATTAACACATCGTGATTATGCGCAATCTGTAACCTTTGCCACAGGTCATCTTAAAGACGGATCTATCAATCTAAACTGGGAACAACTCACCCAGCAAAACCACACGATTGTCTTTTACATGGGCTTAACGGGCATTAAAGTTATCAGCGAGCAATTACAAGCGCACGGCATGTCAGGCGATATGCCTGCTGCATTGGTAGAACAAGGCACAACGATGAATCAACGTGTACACATAGGCACAGTCGACACCTTGCCGCAATTAGTTATAGATTCTGGTGTAAGAGCCCCTACATTGACGATTATTGGCGAAGTCGTTAAATTACACGATAAGCTTCACTGGTACGAACCAGAAAGACACGTAAAAGAACAATCTGAGTTCACGAGGCATAAGGCTTAGCAGCTCTTTTATAAACCCATGAATAACAGACATGAGTAACAAATATGAACGAAGTTAAAATTGATATACAGGAAGCATTCCGTCAAAACATGAGCGAAGGTGGCAGTTGTTCAGCTGCAGAACCTTTTGCTTTAAGAACCATCGATGACAGCATGGAGCCTGAATTTGCTGCAGGCTGTATTTTAATTATCGATCCAGGTCATGTAGCGCGCGATGGTTCTTATGTATTTGCAGTTGATAACAAAAGTGAATATATCTTCCGCCAATTACGTGTGAAAGATGAAAGATACTTTCTGCAGCCATTAAATGATCTGTATGACACTATTGAGATCAAATGGGAACAGATTGAGGGTGTGATTACTCAACGAGCAGGTAAAAAGCGTACTTATCATAAGCACTATGATTAATATGATAATAGATTCCGTCACCCCCCTACTTTCGGGTACTTTTCTAGGCAGGGATAAATAAACAACACTAAATGTTATTAAATTATGTCTTGTAGCGCACTTTCCAGATTAGCATATTTAAACTTATATCCAGCCTGAGTGATTTTTTCCGGGACAACCCTTTGACCTGATAACAGCAATTCCTCTCCCATTTCACCAAACAATAGTTTGACCACTAAGGCAGGCATAGGAAAAATAGCAGGCCGTTTTAAAACCTTTGCTAAAGTTTTCGAGAAAACTTTATTTGTAACAGGCTCTGGCGCGGTGCCATTGATTGGACCATTAATACTATCCTGATCAATAGCAAATCTAATAACGCCGACAATATCGTCCATGTGAATCCACGACATCCATTGCTTACCGTTACCTATGGGTCCACCTAAAGCCATTTTAAAGGGTGGAAGCATTTTGGCTAATGCGCCACCGCCTTTACCAAGCACAATGCCTGTGCGTAGATAGCAGGTGCGTATCCCCAATGCTTCAATAGATTTAGCTTCGGCTTCCCATAGCTGGCATAACTGACTAGAAAAACTGCTATCAATTTCTCCGCTTTCATTAATTTCTTCATCAGTTACACGTAAGCCGTAATATCCAAGTGCAGAGCCACTAATAAATACATCGGGCTTTATCAAGGCTTCTTTTATATATTGATATAAAGCTTGTGTAGTTTCGATACGACTATCGATTAGTAGCTGTTTTACCTCGTCACTCCAGCGTTTATCAGCGATACCTTGGCCAGCAAGATTGATGACCACATCGAAAGAATGATCTGGATTGATTTTATCCAAAGAGCTGATAGTTTTGATTTTTGCTTTAGTCTGAAAACTTTCATGTACAGCATCCATAACACTAGTAAAGTGTTTAGCCGTTTTGACTTCATCTCGAGTGAGAACAGTGACGTCGTGATTTTCCAGCAATAATTTTTTTATCAGTTGCGTGCCAATAAAACCCGAACCGCCAGTAATTAGATAGCGCTGTTGATGCATGATAAGTACCTAAGTATTTATTAAGTATATTCTTATTATGACTGACTTATTGTGAAATGGTTGTGAAAAAGCAGTCAAATGAGTAGTAGATACAGATATTAATACACCCCCCTACTTATAGAGTGTTTTCTCTGGGTAGGGAGTGTATTTAAGTAAAACTATAAAATTTAGAAAGTACTCTTAAATATAACTGCTAAATGGCTTTGCCAATAACATCCACGCCTTGTGGAATTTTGAAGTAAAAAGTACTGCCGCTGATAGGTACATTAGTTTTTGCATTCAGTTGTACCACTGTTCTCTGCCCAAGCTGATCATGCATAACCATTTGACGCATGCCACCACTCTTGTCTAAGCCGATTTCAATATAGCGAAAATCTTTACTCTGCTTTCTTGGTGTAAGTTTAAACCAGTCAAAACCGCCAGAACCTTTGATAGGTTGCACCACAAATTGTGCATCTGGATTTTGCTTACGGGTAAGAATTGCGATAGGTGCACTTGACATAGCTTGAGTCATAGGTTTAATAGTGACTTGTTCCAGGTCTTCGTCGTATACCCAGATATTTTTACCATCACCAACGATTGTTTGTGGATCAGGGGTTTTATATACCCAACGAAACTTACCGGGACGACTCATTGAAATTAGACCGGTTGAATTTTGAATCACTTTGCCTTTTTTGCTAAACACCTGCTGAGTAAAACTACCCTGCAAGCTAGACACACCAGTAAAAAAGTTATTTAAACGTGCTCGTGCATCGCTAGTTGCAGCATTTGCCGCAGTAGTAATTGTAGCTGATGCTGCCAACAAAGTTGCAGCAAACGTTAATATAACTTTCTTATTTAGCCGTGAAGTGTTTAATAATGAAGTCTTAATCATAAAGAGAGTCTCAATTCTTAGCTTATCGCCTAATCTTTGGGAGGCTCAGGAGCAAGTACTTCACGCGTTCCGTTTGATTGAACTGCACTGACTACGCCTGCTGCTTCCATATCTTCGATCATCGATGCGGCGCGATTGTAACCTACTTTCAGTCGTCGTTGCACATAAGAGATTGATGCCCTTCGTGACTCAGTAACAATAGCGACAGCTTGATCATAAAGTGCGTCTGTTTCTGATTCAGCTAATGGTTCCAATCCCGGAATCGCATCTGGTGATCCCGTTTCCTGTATGACATCTTCCAGGTACTGAGGTTCCCCTTGAAGCTTCCAATAAGCAACAACATCTTCAACTTCACTATCATCAACGAATGCACCATGAACACGCTGCGGCAAACCAGTGCCAGGTGGTAAATACAACATATCGCCATGACCCAGTAATGATTCAGCACCACCCTGATCCAGAATGGTACGAGAATCGATTCGCGTCGAAACCTGGAATGCAATTCGTGTTGGAATATTTGCTTTAATCAAACCTGTAATAACATCTACAGATGGACGCTGTGTTGCAAGAATTAAATGAATACCAGCAGCACGTGCTTTTTGTGCCAAACGTGCAATCAACTCTTCTACTTTCTTACCTACCACCATCATCATATCGGCGAATTCATCGATAACGATAACAATTGATGGAAGCGGTTCTAATATGCTTGGGCGTACATCAACATGCATGGTTGGATCAAAAGTAGGATCAGTCAAAGGTTCACCCTTATCAATCGCTTCTTTAATCTTGCCATTATATCCAGCAACATTTCTTACCTTCAGGTGAGACATTAAAGCATAACGACGCTCCATCTCTCCTACTGCCCAACGCAAGCTATTAGCTGCATCTTTCATGTCGGTAACAACAGGCGTTAAAAGATGTGGGATACCTTCGTAGATGCTTAATTCAAGCATCTTGGGATCGATCATAATGAGTCTAACTTCTTCAGGAGTCGACTTATATAGCAAGCTTATTAGCATTGCGTTTACACCAACCGACTTACCAGAACCCGTGGTACCCGCAATAAGCAAGTGAGGCATGCGAGCTAAATTAGCAACAGCAGGTTTACCCGAAATGGTTTTACCTAAAACCACAGTCAAAGGTGATCTAGATTCTTTAAATAATTTTGAATCCAGTATTTCGCTAATAGCGACCAGATCTCTTTTTTCGTTTGGAACCTCTAACCCTATCGTCGTTTTGCCTTTAATGACTTCAACGATACGTATACTGGATACACACATGCTGCGTGCCATATCCTGAGCAAGACCACTTATTTTACTTACCTTGGTTCCGGGAGGTAATAACAATTCAAAACGAGTGATGATTGGACCCGGGTAATAGCTATCAATCTGTACACCTCGAACGCCGAAGTGCTCAAGTGTTTCGACGATATTTCTAGCATGGATCTCAATTTGTTCTTTTGAAAAATGACCTTGCCCTTGTGGTGGTGGGTTTAACAGACTAATTGGTGGTAGCGTAATAGCCTTATCCAAGGAAATAGCAGGTATAGATTTCGGCACAACTGCTTTTTCTTGTTTTGTTTTTTCTTGATTCACTGTTTTCTTTTTAGCAGGTGCAGCTTGTTTAGCCGTAATGACATCATCCAGTCCGGCTACAGGTAAATCTTGTGCAAGATAACTATCTTCGTTTGTCATATAGTCAGGAACACCCAATACAGGTTCTTGTCTTTGTTTCTTGGATTTACCTAATGCTTTCTCTAAAAGCTTCTTTTTAGTTTTCTTTGGTTTTTCAGCTTCAATATCTGTCATATCATCCAATGGATCTAATCGAGGATGATTAAAACCAACGCCAGACTCATTATCTTTTGATGATCTTTTTCCATAAGAACAATCCAGATAGTCCCGAGCCAATTGCTCCAGCAATACTCGCTGATTGACCAGTATGATTGTTTGATTGTTGCTCAGCTTCACTATTAGCTTCGAAAGACATAGGGATTGTGCCAGTCTCATAAGATTCTTCATTAGGGCTACTACTGGTAAAGAGTGCGATAGTACTAAGGATAGTATCGCCAATTTTATCAATAAGTTTTAACCATTGAATATCTGCAAACAAGGTAACACCAGCAATAAAACCTGAAAATAAAATCATGGTTGCGCCAATATCACCTAGCGTTCGCATAAATAAACGAGCGATTCCCTGACCCAATAATCCACCTGCTCCGTATGCCAGATTGCTTGCAGGCCAGAGTAAAATAGCCAAGCCACAACCAGCGATTAATGCAAGGAATACGCCAAAAACAGAAATTCCTAGATTGATTCCATTATTCTTTTCAGTGGATGACCTAAAGAGTAAGAAAGCCGAAACCAAAAATGCTATTGGCACCAGATAAGATAAGTAACCAAAGAATCCGAATAAAACATCAGCCAGATAAGCGCCTGCTGAACCTGCTTTATTCTGTATCACGGCATTGCTATCATGGTGAAACAAACCAGGGTCAGCAGGGTGATAACTGAACAATGCCAGTAAGATAACGGCTGTAACCCCAGATAAAATAAATATACTCGTCTGTTTCAAGCTGCCTTTTTTCTTTGTAGTTAATGCAACTTTTTCTACAGCAGCAGATGTAGCTTTAGACTTTGAAGATGTTTTTGTGTTTCGCCTAGTACTTTGCTTAGACGGTGCTTTTTTAGTGGCCAATTGAAAATCCCCATTTCCTTTAGGAAAGCTTATTTAACGTTACCCTGAAGATAACAAGCCTTATTTCCTTTTTCGTTGTTAAAGTAATAACTTTATCATTTATTTTGTAATTATACGTAAACAGTAGTCGATAAAACCCTGAATTACTTAACATATAAGCCCTTATATGTTGTGTTGAGACTACCACACATCAGACCCAAATTGAAGCTTTCTGCGTAGAAACTACCTCTTTAAGAATTTTGCTCTATTACACAAATTTATTACGTGTTTAGTTTCAAGTAAATTGAAATTAGTTCACAAATTAATACATGAAATAATGAAACCTTGAATATTTAAGTATTGCTTTACCTTAAAGCTAACATTACATAGCATAGCGACACTTATTTATTATTCGAATAACTAGCCACCTATTACTTAAAAAATTTTCCAGGAGCATCACTCATGAGCGAAGCGATTCACCACCCCCTCATTATTCTCGGTTCAGGCCCAGCAGGTTATAGCGCGGCAGTTTATGCAGCACGCGCGAATCTTAACCCTGTCATCATTACTGGTATGGAGCAAGGTGGTCAATTAATGACTACGACAGATGTCGATAACTGGCCAGGTGATAATGATGGCGTTCAAGGGCCTGAATTGATGGAGCGCATGAAAAAACATGCTGAGCGCTTCGATACTAAATTAATTATTGATTACATCGCCTCTGTTGATTTCAGTTCAAGACCGCTGAAGTTAAAAGGTGGCAGCAACGGATACACCTGTGATTCTCTCATCATCTGTACTGGTGCATCTGCGATGTATCTTGGCCTGGAATCTGAAGAGAAATTTAAAGGACGCGGCGTTTCTGCCTGTGCTACCTGCGATGGCTTCTTTTACCGCAACCAAAAAGTTGCCGTTATTGGAGGTGGAAATACAGCAGTTGAAGAGGCATTATATTTATCTAATATCGCAAGTGAAGTTATACTTGTTCATCGCCGTAACGAGCTGCGATCAGAAAAAATTCTACGCGATCAAATACTGAAAAAAGCTGAAAAGGGTAACATAACCTTGATGTGGGACAATGTTTTAGAAGAGGTTTTGGGTGATGATTCAGGCGTGACCGGAATGCGCATCAAGAATGTCAAAACCGAAGAAACACAAGACCTTGATGTGCATGGCGTATTTATTGCTATAGGACATAAGCCAAATACAGATATCTTTGAAGGGCAACTCGACATGCAGGGTGGATACATTACTGTCAACAGTGGTACTGCTGGTAATGCCACGCAAACCAGTATTGAAGGCGTTTATGCTGCTGGTGATGTGATGGACCACGTCTATCGTCAAGCCATAACTTCGGCAGGTACAGGGTGTATGGCAGCTCTGGATGCAGAGAAATTCATGGACAAACTAGCAGAAAGCTAATTCAGGAAAAGGAAAATATTAAATAAGGCATGGCTTCGGAAAAATCATCCTCTTCTTTAGTTCTACTTGATCCTCATGCCAGTGATGAGCCATTTCCACCTGTGGAAATGGCTTGGGAAGAACCCAACGGTTTACTGGCTTTTGGTGGAGACCTCTCCCCTACCCGCTTGATCAATGCTTACAAATCTGGCATCTTTCCCTGGTTTAATCCCGATGAACCAATTTATTGGTGGTGCCCTAACCCTCGTGCAGTTTTATTTCCCGAGCTTATATACATCAGTAAAAGCCTGAGAAAATCTATCCGGAGAATTTTAAAGAATGGGTATTCGATTCGGTTCGATAGCGATTTCTCTTCAGTAGTAAGAAGTTGCGCAGCCCCTCGATTATTTTCGGGAGGCACCTGGATAACGAATGAAATGCATGATGCTTATACTCGTTTGTTCGAACAAGGCATCGCACACAGCGTTGAAATCTGGAATGACAGGGAAGAATTAGTTGGCGGTCTTTATGGCGTAGCTACAGGCGGCGTATTCAGTGGTGAATCGATGTTCAGTACAGAGCCAGATGTATCTAAAATAGCTTTCGTAGCACTTGCCTGGCATATTCAACACTGGGGTTACTCTGTGATTGATTGCCAAATTGAGAATTCACATCTAACCAGCATGGGTGCTGTAAATATCCTTAGGAAAGACTATCTACAGATTATAAAAACCAGTAGAGGCTTTAATCAACCCAAATGGGAATATGTTGAAGATAATGACCTTTCTAGATGGGACCCAAAAAAACCGCTATAAGTAGGGGGGTGACTTTATATATACTCTCTTATAGTCTTTTATGGCTTTTTGGTAAACAAACTATTCTGATTAACACTCTACAATATTAACAGGCACTTCAATGACCTGAATTGCCAATCCACCACGCGATGTTTCTTTATATTTTGATCGCATGTCTTTACCCGTTTCACGCATAGTAGCAACCGCCTTATCCAGTGAGACAAAATGCTCACCAGTTCCGCGCAATGCCATTCTGGAAGCGTTGATAGCCTTCACCGAACCCATCGCATTTCGCTCGATACATGGCACTTGCACCAAGCCACCTATCGGATCACAGGTTAAACCGAGATTATGTTCGATACCAATTTCAGCAGCGTTTTCTATCTGCTCAGGCGTACCACCTAGTACTTCAGTCAAACCTGCAGCAGCCATGGCGCAAGCAGAACCGATTTCTCCCTGACAGCCGACTTCAGCACCCGAGATTGAAGCATTTTCTTTTATAATGATACCTATGGCAGCAGCCGTTAATAAAAAACGTACGATGCCATCTTCACCATCTCGTTTGTAGGCGCGACAAAAATGCACGTAATAATGGATAAGGGCCGGAATAATCCCTGCCGCACCATTTGTGGGTGCAGTAACAACACGTCCACCTGCTGCATTTTCTTCATTCACAGCTAAAGCGAACAAGTTAACCCAATCCATACTGCCTTGGTTATATTGTTCGTTCGTGAGTTTGTTTTCTAAAGAATGACACAGTTCTGCGGCACGCCTTTTAACTTTTAGCCCACCAGGTAATATGCCTGTGTTTTTGCATCCAGAATCCACGCATTCCTGCATGACTTGCCAGATCTTTAATAATTTATGACGAACTTCAGCTTCAGGCAACCAAACACACTCATTGCGCAACATTATCTCACTGATAGAAAGCTTCTCTTTTCTACACAGAGCGAGTAATTCATCACCCGTACTAAAAGGATAAGGTAAAACAGTATCGTTTTGCTTTATGGGAGATTGTGCCTGATCACGCTCACTATCATCAACGACGAAACCACCACCAACGGAGTAATAAATCTTTTCAAGCAAAATATCATCACTTGAATCGCACGCAGTAATCATCAATCCGTTAGCATGAAAGGGTAAAGATTTTTTTCTATGAAAAGTGATATCTACATCGTAATCAAAATTAATCGTTTCTGTACCCGCTAGTTTAATTTTCTTGGATGTCGAGTATTTCATTAAAAATCTCAGGCACTTTAGCAACATCAACTTTATCAGGCTTTTCACCCATTAAACCTAATAGAACGGCTTTACCACTACCATGACCTTTGCCTGTTGCACCAAGAGATCCATAAAGATCAACAGAAATGTTTTCTACTGCACCTAAACACCCGAGTTCTTGCAACCCTTTAAGAAATGTATTTGCCGCTACCATAGGGCCTACAGTATGAGAACTGGATGGTCCTATACCAATTTTGAATAAATCGAAGATACTAATTGCCATTGGTGAACTCTAGCTTAGCTATAATTAAATATTTACATCAGTGAGACTTTTAAATATTAAAAAGCATATGAATCTAGGCTCTGTCTAATAAAAGCGCTAAAAATATCGATTATGTATTAATCTCTTTCCTCGATTATAACAAAGAGTATATCTTATGATATTGACCTTAGTCTTTTGTCTACGAATTTACTGCATCTTCTAATTTTTAAAAAATTAAGGCTGATCAAATTTGTTTATTCAAAGAGAAATCGTTTTATCTTCTATTTATTGGATAACTTATATAGGTGTCTTACTTTCTGACAATTAATCTCTGAAATAATCATACCCAAAATCTGCAATTTCCAGCCTTAAACCTCCCAATATTCAATCTTATTATCTAATTTTTAAAGCTGGCCATTATTGAATTTAATGCAATATTTACCGTATGGATTGATAGTAAAAACCTTATTCGAGTCTGAATTTATTTTTCAACTTTTCTTTCAGTTCTATTTTTCGCCATTATTTTTCGACAAAGGCGCGTTCAATCACGTAATGACCTAATTTACCTTTGTTAAATTCTACAAAACCCATCTCATCTAAAATCCCACACATTTCTTTTAACATCGCAGGACTGCCACAAAGCATAAAACGATCATCGTTTAAATTAGCTTTGGGTAAACCAATATCGTCAAATAATTTGCCTGATTGTATCAGCGAGGAAAGCCTTCCTTGATTGCGAAAGTCCTCGCGAGTCACGGTTGGATAGTAAATCAGTTTTTCCTTAACTAAATCGCCAAAGTATTCATTGTTGGGTAATTCGTTGGTGATGTAATTCTCGTAAGCAAGTTCAGATACCGTTCGTGTTCCGTGAGTAAGAATAACCTTGTCGTAACGCTCATAAATATCTGGGTCTTTGATAATACTCATAAATGGCGCTAAACCCGTACCTGTGCTGATTAAATACAGGTGTTTTCCGGGGAGTAAATTATCCGCGATTAGGGTTCCTGTTGGCTTCGTGCTAACAAATACCTCATCGCCAATTTTAAGATTACGTAGTCGTGAAGTGAGTGGTCCGTCAGTGACTTTGATACTAAAAAACTCCAACTCATCTTCATAATTAGCGCTAGCGATACTATAAGCGCGAGTTAGCGGTTTTCCATCAACCTCTAAACCAATCATCACAAAGTGACCATTGTGAAAACGAAAATTGTGTTCTCGAGTAGTTTTAAACGAGAATAAAGAATCATTCCAGTGATGAACATCTGTCACTGTCTCAGTTACGAGCTTGGCCATAATAAAAGTCGTCTTGATTAAGGATTAAAAGGGTGGCGATTATCTCTTATAGATAAGCAGTTATCTAGTTCAAGTAAATTACAGTGTTGTAACATAAAGTTTTTAATTCTTTAGAAAATCCCCCTCACCATTTATGAGGTTTTTCTATTTTTAAATCCGATCAACATTGATGTTGAAAGTATATGAGTAGAATATCGACCATTGTACATCGACGATTCCTTTTGGAATCTACGATGGACTTTAGTGAACTTATCGTTTTGTTGTCTAAAACGAATAACTCAGCCAAGCTGCGCGAGACAAAAGCTTCAGCTGACCCGTTAGGGAGAAGCGTTAGCCGAATAATTATTTGACTTGTCATTTCTGGCTCTTGGTGAGCGTTAAATCGAATCACTTTGATGTTGAAAGTTTATTTGACGAATATCGAGCATTGTAAATCGACGATTCCTTATAAATCTACGATGGACTTTTCTGGCTCTTAGTGAGCCTAGAAAAGCCACCCCCCACCTTTCAGGCACTTTTTTATCTATTATCTACTTCCATTAACTAACATTAACTAACATTAACTATTAATAGTTTAAGTAATCGTCAGATATTAAGTAATCCCGTTTATCCTAGCTTTTCTAAGCTTTCTCACAGATATGTAAATATTCAAAGCAAGTCCGGTCAAAATCAACAAGGCAGCCATGATTTTCCACAGCGGCATAGGCTCACCTAACATTAAATACGAAGCCATCATTCCAGAAACAGGTACTAATAGCGCCCAAGGCGTAACAACGGCAGCATTGTAGCGACTGATTAAAAAATTCCATATTCCATAACCAATCAATGTATTGCCTATCGTTTGCCAAAGAACCACATAAACACTGGTCATTGATGCGGTTTGAATACTGGTTTTCATCAACTCCCAACCTTCAAAGTACAGCGACAACAGGACTAGCACCGGAACAGTAAATAATGAGGAGTAAGCGAGAAAAGCGATAATATCTACTTTACCAGCCTTCTTAATAACCATATTACCCATTGCCCAACTCATCGCGGCAATCAGCACTAATACCAAGCCTAGAATAGTCGTATTGTCGTCGACCTTGCTGGCGATTAAAGCGATACCGGAAAAGCTAATGAGCAAAGCAATCCACTGAGCCGGCATGATAGATTCTTTAAACAAAAAGATAGCAAAGACTATGCTGAAGAATATCTGTGTTTGTACCACTAACGATGCAAGCCCCGGGGATATATCATTTTGCATTGCATAAAACAGAACACCAAATTGACCTAAACCAATTGACAATCCATAAGAAGCAATCAACACCCAATTAGCTTTAGGTCTCTTCATAAAAAAAGACCAGTGGAAACACCACTAGAAAAAATCGAATAGCGGCAAATTAAAAGGGAGGTAGCTTTTCTAAACCATATTTGATAAATACAAAATTCGTACCCCAAATCAGGGTAACTATAAAGGCGAGAAGCTGATGTGTTTTACTCATGACAATGATCAACGCGAAATTTAATATTATGAAGTGAATTAAGGATGAATATGTGTTGCAACTGAGCCAGTAAATTAGCACCAACGCCATCGCATAAACAGTTACAGTTGGTATTAAATCTGTACTTGAAAATAGCTATTAATAGCCTTACTTATTTCTTTAAATGTTCTAATTTCCAAATAAATGTTAAGGTAAACGCATTGCTTTCTATAAAGAAACATAAAAATATCGCCCAATTGATGCATTTAACAACGATTCCCGACACTAAAAAATGGCTGATATTCACCGATCTCGACGGTACCCTATTGGACCATCATACCTATAGTTTTTTAGCCGCTGAACCAGCATTAAGTCAGCTAAAGCAGCTTGGTATACCGGTTATTCTAAATTCCAGCAAAACCCTTGCTGAAATTGCACAGATTTCCAGTGATTTAAACCTGGATACTCCTCAGATTGCTGAAAATGGCAGTATCATTTATTACCCTAAAGAAAATCATACTCATACCTTGGGCGCCAATTACACAACGATTTGTAAGGTGCTCGATAACATTCGACAAGAATATTCATATTCATTTAGCGGATTTCATGACTGGAAAGCAGATGAGATTGCTGAGCGTACAGGATTAAACCTGGAAGCAGCTAAAAATGCTTCTCAACGCCAAGGAAGCGAACCGTTGTTATGGGAAGATGACGAAGCCCTTCTTGATGATTTTCGACAACACTTACAGGAAAATTCCCTAGAATTAAAACGAGGCGGGCGTTTCTGGCATGTAATGGGAAAAACAGATAAAGTCGAAGCCATGCACTATCTACAAAAAGAATATATAAAAGACAGTGGATCTAATCCTTTTATCATTGCATTGGGTGATAGCGCCAATGATAAAGATATGCTCACGTCTGCCAATATTGCCATTATTGTAAAGAACCCAGAAGGTACACCGTTTACCATAGATTCTGCTAACAGCCCTATTCCACATCACCTTATCAAAACGACCTTAGAAGGCCCAGCGGGCTGGAACGAAGCAATAACTTATCTTTTAAATGGACCTCTGTCCAAATCATCAACTCAAGAATAAAAAGGATTTCATGTCAGATTTTAAACAAACCGGACCAATTACCACGCTACACCGCTTACCCGGAGCGTCTCTCGAAAAAATTGAAAGCGAATTGAGAAATATCTCTAAACGCAATCCGATGACTATAATTTTGCCCTCTTTATTTTCAGAATTAAAAGGACCAGCACTACCCGGCATTATCGATGAACTACAACATGCCGATTACATCAATGAAATCGTCATTGGACTGGACCAGGCTGATGAAAAACAATTCGAGTTTGCACGAGAGTTCTTTTCACGCTTGCCCCAAAAGAAACGCATTCTCTGGAATGATGGGCCACGACTAAAAAAGATAGCCAAGATACTGAAGAACAAAAGTCTAGCACCCGATCAACCGGGAAAAGGCCGTAATGTCTGGTATTGCATGGGTTATATCCTGGCCGCCAATAACAGCAAAGCAATAGCCCTGCACGATTGCGATATTCTTACCTATACCCGAGATATTCCCGGCTCGCCTGTTTTACCCCATCGCTAATCCTGCACTGGATTTCGAATTTTGCAAAGGCTATTACGCACGAGTGAATTCAAGCGGGCAACTGAGTGGTCGTGTGACCCGGCTGTTTGTGCAACCGATATTATTAGCACTTAAGAAAGTATTGGGTAATATTGACTATCTTGAATTTCTGGATGCTTTCAGATACCCACTTTCAGGAGAGTTCTCCATGAGCAATGATATGCTCAGTTCGATGCGTATTCCCAGCGACTGGGGACTGGAAATCGGGATACTTTCAGAAGCCTATCGTAACACCTCACCACGACGAGTTTGTCAGGTTGATATCGCAGATAATTACGATCATAAACATCAGGAAATGGGCGGTGAAGATCACACTCAAGGCTTATCACGCATGAGTCACGAAATCACCAAAGCCCTGTTTAGAAAAATAGGTACAGAAGGCTTTGCGATGAATAAAGCCTTCTTTCGAGCAGTGAAAGCAACCTATCTACGAGAAGCATTGGACTTACTCGATAACTATGATGCAGATGCCCACATCAATGGTTTAACACTGGATATTCACGCTGAGGAAAAAGCGATTGAATTATTTGCCAGCAGTATTATTGAGGCAGGAGAAGCCTACCTGAAAAGTCCTATGGAAGTGCCTTTTATACCTAATTGGCGACGGGTATTTAGCGCACTACCAGACTTACCTGAACAACTCATGGAAGCGGTAGAACGGGATAACGCGTAAGCTCAGAAATCTCTAACACTTCAAAAATCAGTAAACGATTATTCGGTTACAGATAACCAGAGACAGGCATACGGCTTTAAAACGAGCATATTGGCTTCTCTTTCTGGCTCAATGTCATACAGAATATTTTTCCATTGAGCTTGCTCACCAAGAATAGTACGAACTTTCGCATCATCCACAAACTGACTCACTTTACTGAAATTATAAAGCGCCACAATTTTTTGTTTGCTATCTAGAGAAACGCGCACCACGCCTAATACTTTATCATCCAGATCAAGCACATCCTGAGTTGCATCAGGATGAAAAGCGGGTTGTTCACGGCGAATTTTAATCCGTCGCAAATATTCATTCATCAACAGGTAAGTGCTGCTTTCAGGAACTTCCAGCAATGCATTCCAGTTCATCTATATTCCACTGATGGCGATTGATCGAGCGGGTCGTACCTGTTACTTCAACGTGTTCATGGTCATTAGGCGTGCCCAGCAGGGAATGAATATAAATACCCGGAATACCACGCATCGATAAAGCGACAGTCTGAGACAGAAGGAATCTAGCTACTTGCCATGGAGCAGACTGATGTCCAGGATTTCTAAAGGCATCAAAGTAAGTGACATTGATTTCATACGGTACATTCTTACCTTCGGTATTTTTTCGGGTAGATATATACGCACCACCCGCTCGCATATCTTCGAGCAACTGTTTTAACTCGTCTTCAGGAACCAATCCCTCCAGCGGTCGAACACCAATACCATCATGCGATGCCGTAAAGTTAAAATAGGTACAACCCTCTGGCGGTGGCGTCAGATGTTTTAACCAGTCATACAAATAGTGAGTATTACTGGTGTGAATCGCGTGCAGTAACAACGGTGGCAAACTAAACTGATACACCATCTGGGCTTCATCACCCTGCCCAAAATAACTGATATTTTCTTCATGCGGCACATTCGTTTCTGTCAGTAGAATCGCACCGGGACTGACTCGCATCCACCACATCGCGTAACAATTTCACCACCTCGTGCGTTTGCGGTAAATGCAAACACGACGTGCCCTCTTCTTTCCATAAAAAAGCAATCGCATCAAGACGCGTAATGCGCGAACCCTGGCTGATATAAAACAGCAGAATATCCAGCATTTCCAACAGCACATTAGGATTTTTGTAATTCAGATCGACCTGATCCGCACTAAAAGTACTCCAGACATGACGAATTCCGGTATGCGTCGGAATATCAGTCAATAACGGCGTACTCCGTGGGCGCACCACTTTAGACCAGTCCTTATCAGGATCTTCATAAATAAAGAAATCCTTATAAGGATCGCGGTCGGCACGAAAATCAGAGAAATAAAGACTCACACGCGAACAATGATTCAACACAAAATCAAACATTAGATTGAAGTTTTCAGCCAGATTATCAACATCATCCCATGTCCCTAAATCAGAACGGATGACACGATAATCAGCGACAGAAAAACCATCGTCAGAGGTGTAAGGAAAGATCGGCAATAAATGAATTATGTTGAAATAATCGCGAAGGCGTTTATCTGCGAATTCTTTGAGTGTTTTTAACGACGCTACTTCTGGAGTACCTTGACTGGTACTCTCTTGCTGTGAACTTGCTTGAAGAGAATCACCATAGCTTATCAGGGTGACGTCTTTCTCATCCCAATGGCTTTTAAAATGATGCTTATCAATCGATTTTTTATATTTCGTAATTCGCTTCTGTAATTCAGGAATGAACCATTCAGCGACCTCGTCACCGTACAAAAAGTTTAAACGTGTAACTATCTGATCGATAGTGTTTGCAGGAAGTTTCTTCATACTTACGTGCTTTCTGGTGAGGTCGGAGCTTAAAATATATCGTAATTAAATATTATTATCTCGGATAAAACGCTTATTAGGGTAAGTAAAACTTACCCTATTGTATAGCTTAGATAACCAGTATTTTTGGATGTTTAAATATTTTTTAGTTGTGAATCAACCCATTTACATCGTGGATTCCTTGCGGAATCCACGATGGACTTTCTTGGCTTTTGGTAAGCCTAAGACCCCCCCCACCTTTTACTCGGTTTTACCTCACCCTACTGTTCAGCTTTAAACAACAAAGCTGTTGTCTCACTATGTTCGGCTGATAGTTTTATTTAATAGAGTCTTTAATTTCGTTCCAGGCTTTGTGGTTTGCAATCAAACCCAAAGCATCCTGTAATAAACTTTTACCAGGATCAGTATTAAACCATGTAGATAAACCTGATGGATGAGGTAATGGAATACAGTCTGCCTGCAATAATGGTGTGTCTATTACAAATTGTTGACCAACCACATCACTGAGCTTTTTATGCGATAAGTATTGTGAAATGGCTAATTTGCCGATGGGAATAATGAGTTTCGGCGTTAAGATTTCATACTCTTTATCCAGCCAGTTTTTGCATGTCGCAATTTCTTTTTTATCTGGGACGCGATCTCCGCTGCCTTTAGGGTTCTTTCCGGGAAAGCACCGGCATACCGCAGCCATATAAACTTGTTGGCGAAATGCATCTTCTTCAACACCAATCGATGCAAACCATTTGAACAGTGTTTTCCCTGCAGTCCAGCCAAAGGGCTTACCTATCCTACCCTCATGAATTCCAGGCGCCTGACCTACCGTCATGATATTCGAGTGAACAGTATTGCCAGTGATTACTGGTTGAATCATACTCTCACAACGCGAGCAATTAGATAGAGCTTGCTGATGCACTTTGAGTTGCTCTAATTTATAATTATTATCAGTCACCGGATGTCATTAACTTTGAAAAAGCCTCTATAAGTAGTGGGGTGTATTTGTTTTTAACGGTTAAATGCGCTTTACTGATCAATAATCGTTTTAAATTAAAACTCGTTACAACGGAATTCTACAATATGTTAGACATGATCAAAGCCGGCATAGCTTCAATGATACTTCTATTCTGTACGTTTGCCATCGCCGAACCAGATATTGATCTTATCGAATTGAAACATAAACCACCAGCACCTGATTTTGTATTACCTGATATGCAGGATAAAGATCATCAGCTGTCAGATTACCTGGGTAAACCAGTAATAGTTACTTTTTGGGCGACTTGGTGTCCACCGTGTATAAAAGAACTTCCTGCTTTTAATCGTGCCTGGGCCAAGTTCAAAGATGATGATATTGCCCTGCTCGGGGTGAATATCAATGAAGACATAGAGACTATTGAATCTTTTAAACTTGAGTATCCAATTGACTTTACGATATTACGCGATGAGACATCGGGGCAATTAGAAAACTGGAATATGACGGGCTTACCTACAACATTTATTGTCGATGCTGATGGTCACGTTGTATATCAGGCGATGGGTGAACGCGAATGGGATAATGATACTATAATGAATAAGATAAGAGCACTTAAGAGAAAAAATATTAAGACTAAAACCTACCCCAAAACAACCGCAAAATTAACTCAATAGTAATTTAATCAAACTAAAAATAGACTATCACCCTACTTTTTAGGCACTTTTTCATTATGTCTATATAAAAAATAGTTTTACTAGTAAATATCCTAATAATTAAAATTAAAATTAGTTTGTTGACAATTTATCATGAATTATTAAATTAAGGGCACTTTGAACCACTTAAAGGTAGATATTGTTAACAATGACCCAGCTACTGCCATCAACACTTTCTGAACGCCAAACGCTTTCCGAGCAGGTTTATAACGAGCTTAAAGAAGCAATCATTGCGGGTGATCTAGTTCAGGGTGCAAAAATTACTGAGGATGAATTAGCAAAGAAATACGGTATTAGCCGTGGCCCGCTTCGTGAAGCATTGCGTCGCTTAGAAAGCATCCGTCTACTTATCAAAATTCCACATGCAGGCATGCGGGTTATCACACTTACTCCTGAAATGATCGAAGAGATCTATATAGTGCGCGAAGCACTCGAAGGGATGTCAGCAAGACTCGCTGCAGAAAGAATAACTGATGAAGAAATAGAAGCATTAAATGCCTTATTAGATAAACATGCTAACGATATTGACAAATCAGATGGCAAACTTTATCTACAACGTGAAGGTAGCCTTATGATTTTCATTTTCGCATTGCGCAAGCCAGCAATAACCAATGGCTGATGGATTTATTGAGTAGTGAGCTATATCAATTATTAAGAATGTGTCGTCATCGCACCAGCCAGGCACCAGAAAGACCAACTAAGGCATTAACAGAACATAAGCAAATTGTTGAAGCGATTGCATCACGTGATGCAGAGCTAGCTGAAATGCTTATGCGTCGTCATATCAGCGGCGCATGGAAAACAGTAAAACAATTATTGAATGAAGAACTAACAAATGAGTCACTTCATGAAAAACACATCAAACACTAACATCTGTTAACAAAATTCCAAGCTAATAGAAAATGAACAAGACATTACAGTAAACAACCAAATAAATAATAAAGGATAAACATCATGAGTATGGGAAAGAAATTTCGTCAAGCAGTTGATAATAACAGTCCACTTCAAGTCGTTGGTGCAGTAAACGCCTATATGGCAATAATGGCCGAGAAAGTTGGTCATAAGGCGATCTACCTCTCTGGTGGTGGTGTGGCAGCTTGCTCGATGGGTATCCCTGATCTTCTTGGCATAACTACCATGAAAGATGTGCTTGAAGATACTTACCGTATTACCGACGCATCTGAGTTACCACTTTTGGTAGATATCGATACCGGTTGGGGTGGCTCTTTTAATATTGCACGCTGTGTCCGTGAATTTATACGTGCGGGTGCGGGTGCGGTACATATTGAAGATCAGGTAATGCAGAAGCGTTGTGGACATCGTCCTAATAAAGCCATTATGGGCCAGGATGAAATGGTAGACCGCGTTAAGTCAGCGGTAGATGCTGAGAATCAGATTCTGACTTCGTTATCATGGCGCGTACGGATGCATTGGCCGTTGAGAGGGTATGCAGTCTGCAATTGATCGTGCTACCGCTTGTGTTGAAGCAGGCGCGGACATGATCTTCCGGAAGCAATTAATACGCTTGAGCAATACGAAGAATTTGTGAAAGCTGTTAATGTACCGGTATTGGCTAACATCACAGAATTTGGATCAACTCCCCTATTTTCATCTGAAGAACTAGCGTCAGTTGGTGT
Source organism: uncultured Gammaproteobacteria bacterium (assembly GCA_963760355.1). Classification (GTDB taxonomy): domain Bacteria; phylum Pseudomonadota; class Gammaproteobacteria; order Thiotrichales; family Thiotrichaceae; genus Cocleimonas. The sequence goes on from CAVXCT010000029.1 coordinate 84,780, forward strand.
TAAATTACAGCTTTATCCATTGAGTGCTTTCCGCGCGATGAGTTAAAGCAGCACTTAATGTTTACGAGCACATTAAAGAAGATGGTCACCAGAAAGATGTCGTAGACACGATGCAAACACGTATGGAACTTTATGATTACCTTGGCTATCACGAATACGAACAAAAACTGGATCAATTATTCGCAAGTGAGGAAAAATAATAATGACTGAGACGACTCAAGCAGGTTTTAAGCCGAAAAAATCAGTCGCACTCTCTGGCACAACTGCAGGTAATACTGCAGTTTGCGGTAGGTCAAACAGGTAACGATTTACATTATCGTGGATACGATATTCTTGAATTCGCTGAACAAGCTGAGTTCGAGGAAATAGCTCATTTGATTATTCACGGTACTTTACCCACTGCATCACAGCTTAAATCATACAAAGCCAAGCTT